>QCDI01000024.1:0-2122 GCA_003280965.1 Prochlorococcus sp. AG-355-B18 | reverse complement strand
TATCAAGATTCATCTTATACCCTCCTTAATACAAGAAATTAATCAAAGGGGGTTAGAAGTAAATAATATCAATCTTGAAAATACAAAAAGACCAATTGCTGGAGATAAATGTTGGGTAATAAATTGTGAAATTAAAGATACATGCAGCTTTTGGCTATCATTCGAGAAAGAAGACATAAGTTCATCAAAAAGTATTTCTTTATCCAAACCAAGTCAAAAACCTAGTATTATCGAATCATTTCTCATCGACGAAAAGAGAATAACCCTTAAATTAATTATTTCACGTGTAATGCAGAGATTAAATGGACAAAAATTAATAGGGGTTAATTAAAGAAACAATAACACCAAGTTAACTTTTCCCTCGAAAATACAAATAATAGTAAATAATAGAATTAATAAATAAAATCAAACATGACTCAATCAACTATTGAATCAAGAAATAAAAAAGAAGTAAATAATGGAAAGGTACCGGCAAAAGAAACAATTTTGTCTCCAAGGTTTTATACCACAGACTTTGAGGCTATGGAAAATATGGATTTATCGATAAACGAGGAGGAATTAGAAGCTATATGTGAAGAATTTAGAAAAGATTACAATAGGCATCACTTTGTTAGAAATAGTGAATTTGATGGTGCTGCAGAAAAATTAGATCCAGAGACAAGAGAGCTATTTGTAGATTTTCTTGAAGGAAGTTGTACTTCAGAATTTTCAGGTTTTTTGCTTTACAAAGAGCTTAGCAAAAGGATCAAAGCCAAGAACCCTCTTCTTGCTGAATGTTTTGCTCATATGGCCAGAGATGAAGCTAGGCATGCAGGTTTCTTGAATAAATCTATGAGTGATTTTGGATTACAGTTGGATTTAGGTTTTTTAACGGCAAATAAAGATTACACCTATTTCCCACCAAGAAGCATTTTTTATGCCACTTATCTATCTGAAAAAATAGGCTATTGGAGATATATTGCAATTTATAGGCATCTTGAAAAAAATCCAAATAGTAAGATTTTTCCACTATTCAATTACTTTGAAAATTGGTGTCAAGATGAAAATAGACATGGTGATTTCTTTGATGCACTAATGAAAGCTCAACCACGTACTGTCAAATCTCTAAGTCAAAAAATAACCATTGGAGGCTCTACCTTTACACATCCTCTATTCGACTACTTTCATAGGTTTAGATACTTTTTAAACAATCTTCCATTAACTTCTAAATTATGGTCAAGATTTTTTCTATTAGCCGTTTTTGCGACTATGTATGCTAGGGATTTGGGAATAAAAAAAGACTTCTACAGTTCTTTAGGATTAGATGCTAGAGATTACGACCAGTATGTTATTAATAAAACAAATGAAACTTCTGCTAGAGTTTTTCCAGTTGTTTTAGACGTATATGATGAATCTTTTTATGGAAGATTAGATAAAATAGTTGAAAATAATAAGATTCTTTCTGATATTGCTAACAGCGATGGAAATAAAGTATCTAAAACACTAAAGAAATTACCCAAGTATTTATCAAACGGTTACCAGCTATTAAGACTATACTTGTTAAAACCTCTAGATAGTAAAGATTTCCAACCTGTGATTAGATAATCTTTATATAGAGTAAATTTATAGACTCATATGCTTACGTCACAAATCAAATCAAATGAAATCGAATTCGGAAGTTGTAATAAGGATTTATTAGAAGAAATCATTTTCTATGGAATTGGACTCGGGGCTGATTTTATAGAATTATTTATAGAAAATACTGATAACGCAAGTGTACTAGCTGAAGAGGATTACATAACGAGTGTAAGCCCATCATTTGGACGGGGTGCTGGAATAAGAATTTTCAAAGACAATAGGGACGGTTTTGTAAGTACAAATGATTTGTCAAAACATGGCTTAATGAGATCAGTATCTCAAGCTATTGAGATGTTAGATATAAATGACAAAAGAAATAGAGAAGTTTTTAACGGTTTAAATAAGCATAGGGATTACAGTTTGTCCAAGAAAACATGGATTAATGAAGTTCCATCTATTCATGAGATAAGTGAAAAACTATTAGTCAGTACAAAGTCTCTTAAAAAAAATAACAAAATAATTACTAGAAAAGGAAGTTACTCAAGAAATCTGCAAGAAGTAATAA
>QCDI01000023.1:0-2443 GCA_003280965.1 Prochlorococcus sp. AG-355-B18 | reverse complement strand
ACATTTCTGTAATTTCAGATGCAGAAGACACATTAATTGTTGCTCCACTGGCAAGAGTCATCCCTGTAGTAGATCCACCATTGATCGCGTCAAATGAATCTATTCTTGCAGCTAAAGTATCTGCAGCAATTGTGGTATCGCTTACCGCAATTGTAGTAATACCAGTATCATTAGTGAATTGGTTATTAGTAATAGCGGTAGCTAAGGTCCCAAGGTCGGTGAGGCTACTGGAAGTTAAAGATGTAACATTTGTAAGATCAACAGCAACGGTTGTAAGATCATTTATTGAATTAAGATCAGAAGCAGATGCCGCTGCATCTGCGGAAGCAATAGTGATTGTATAAGCATTACTGCCTCCAGACTCGTTAATACCAGTAGAACTATCCAATATTTCTGAAATCCTTGAAGTATTAACGATTTCTCCAGTAACAGTAGAGCTAGTAAGTCCATTAAGTGATCTTGCCTGAGATACAGTAATAGTCCCACTATTGATATTTATAGCTTCATTACCAAAGCCAGTATTAACATTGGAGTAGGCAGAGATTACATCAGTCGCAGTTCCAGTGACAGTTGTGATATTGCTAGCTGTAATTGTTCCGTTTGTATTAACATCCTTTATTGAATTAATGTCAGAAGCTGCTGCGCTTCCACCATCAGTAATGGTTAAAGTATAAACATTATTGGAAAACTCATCAGTCAAGGTTTTCAATGTTGATATATCACCAGTGCTTATAGTTGCAGTAATAACCCCATTTGTTTTTGCCTGAAGTGCATTAGCTTGAGTTACAGTTAAGTTTTCAGTTGTAGTGATGGCATAAACATTTTCATTTCCAGTTCCTGTTGCAGTTAATGTTGAGAGAGTAGAGTAATCACCTTCATAAATAGTAGCAGTAACAACTCCAGAAGTTTGTGATGAAATTGTATTGGCTTGTGCAACAGCAACATTGGTATCAGAAAGAGTAATTGCGATGGAGGGAGATGCACCAAGATTTACTTTGTCATCATCATGAAGAGTAAATAAGGCTTCAACTTCAGCAAGTGTTCCTGAGACAGTATTTAATCCAGTCATTGTTACTTCAAGAGCTGTTTTAGTTTCTAAAGTTACAAGATCTCCAGCATCAGCATTGCCAGTAACAGTTATGGTATAAGAATTGGTATTGTCAGCATCGCTATTAAGAGTAGCTAAAGTAGTTGAATCAGTTTCGAGTATTGTTCCAGTAATAGCTCCACTTGTGTAGGAATCAATAAGATTTGCATCGGCTACTGAAACTTTTGCATCACCACCAGCTCCAGCTTCGTTAATTGTTACCGCTTCATTTCCTAATCCAGTTATATGTCCAGAAGCTCCTGCTGCATAAACAGCTAATAAATCATTAGCTCTTCCTGTAAAACTTGTTACAGCAGAGGCATCAATAGCAGCGACTGTTACCGATGCAGCATCGGCTACAGTGTCCATAGTATTTTTTAAGGTATGAACTTCTCCAGCATTTATTGGAGCGCCTGCGTTTGAGAGCACTGTAGTCTCAGTAGCGTTTATTCCAGTTACAGTTCCGTTACTAGCAGCTGTATATAAAGTATTAAGAGCCGAGGCAGTACCAGTCATAGATGTAACTTCAGAAGCATCTACTGCAACTGAAGTAGCAGTATCGATAGTGTTTAAGTCGGCCACATCTGCAATAACAGCGTCAAGTGCATTTATCACGATGGTGTAAGCATTTGCAGTATCCGCTGAAGCACCGGTTAAATTTAATGTTTTTAAATCTGAAACTCTTTCCGTCGTAGTAATACTTGCAGTTGTTACTCCTGTTGATGTTGCACTAATAACATCGGCTTGAGCGACAGTTATTGTTCCTCCAGTAACAAATAAAGCTTGGTCAGTTAAATTTGTAACCAGGTTATTTCCTTCATGAGCTAGAAGAGTATCGAAGTGTGCTTTGGTACCTGTAACTCCTGTTGCAGAATCGACATTAACTGCTGTTGTACCTCCACCATTTACAGTGTCTGCATTAGTTACAATCGAATTGATTGAGCTTGCATTAACTGTACCAGTATCACTAATAATTAATTCAGTTAAATTAGATAGACCTGTAATCTCTCCACCAGCAGCAGCAGCTAATAAAGTATCAATTTCTGATATCGGACTTGCAGCTATAGATGTAACTGCCGCTGCATTAACTGCTACTGAGGTTGCATTGTTAATTGCATTATATTCCGCAGCAGTTTGTCCAGTAGCATCATTAGCATTAATTACTATTGTTAAAGCATGTGTCTCGCCTGCATCAAAGAGAGTTTTGAGAGTATCAACTCTCTCTGTAGTGTCTATGTCAGATGTGACTGTTCCTGATGTTGTCGCAGCTAATAAAATTGCATTCGCTACACTTATAGATCCACTATCTACAGTTAAATTCTGATCTGTCACACTTACTAGACCATTGGTCTCGTG
>QCDI01000022.1:0-4491 GCA_003280965.1 Prochlorococcus sp. AG-355-B18 | reverse complement strand
TTATCTTAGCTCTTTTGATTTTTGGCCCCAAAAAGCTTCCAGAATTAGGAAAACAGCTTGGCAAAACTTTGAAAAGTCTTAAAAAAGCTTCTAATGAATTTCAAAATGAAATCGATCAAGTTATGAATGAAGAAGACAAAGAGAAATCTCCTAAATCTATAGAAAGCAATCAAACAAAAGAAATTAGTCAAGAAAAACCAGATTCAGAAAACAAGAATCTTTCAGAGAAATAAAAAAAGCTACAACTAATATCTTGGATAGGCCCATAACTCCCATAGAAGAATTTGAAAGAGCGTTAGATAGAGCAGCTCTCACTAAAGAGGAATATGAACTAATAGATTATATTCGCTATACAAGCGTTTTTACACAACCAAGTCTTATTAAAGATTTAAAAAGGCCATCAAAACCTCCTCTTTTGTCAGTTCTATGTCAAATTTGCAGAAAAATTGGTTCAGAGATGCCAGATCATTTCAAAAAAGTAATCGAGTGGTCAATTGAAATTAGTGATCACAATACAAAATGGGATGCTCATTTAATTTGCGCAGAAGCATTTAATATAGACAAAATTCCATTAAGTCCTATTCATGAAACAAGTTTATTTGATGTTCTTGTTGTACACAAAGAATTATTTCTTGGCTTTGATTGAATTAATCATCTAAAGGCACAGAATCAGTATCTATTACTTCCGAATCATCATACTTATTTATTTTATTTTCAATCCAATTATTAATATAACTAACTAAAGGCAATGAACCTCTAAAAATAAAAATAGAGGTAGGCAAAGCGCTTAATAAACCGACTAGGGGACTTTTAAAAAGTAGTCTTCCAGCCTTAATGTTAAATAAAATAATAAGTGCAGAAGGAACTATAACTTTTATTACTGTTTTGAGCGCCTCAAGCCAACCAACACGATATGTCCACCATATTAAAGTTATGCCAACTACATAGAGGAATAAGTAAGTCATAGAAATAGTATAGTGATTATCTATTTATCTTGTTCTCAATAAGAAGAAGATTTTTGTAAATTATTTAAAATTAATCAATCAAATTCTAATAATGAGTTTTTCTGAAATAAAAAAATTTTTGATTAAGATGCAATCTGATGAAGACCTAAAAAAGCAGGTCACATCATCATCTACAGCCGATGATGTAGCACTAATTGGACAACGTTTAGGATATGACTTTTCAGGAGATGATCTCTTAAGGTTTAATGGACAAAAAGTTGATAGAGTTACCGTAAGGAAAGTCGATCATCCAGGGGAATACCACTAAATTTAAGACTTAATCCATATCGCGAGCCCTCCGCCCCTACCTCTTGCACACATCCATTTATCTTTAGTGCTAATTCCTATAAGTGAGAAAAAAGGCATTTTTTTATCTTCAGGTTTTTTTAATTCCTTATTAAAGATTGTCCAATTACTAATACTAATTATTAATTCTTCAAAATAAAAAGTTAGCAAAGGTCTAAGCCCCTTTAATTCTGCCTTTCCTGTAAAGGCAATGTTTAATAATCCGAGATTAATTGAATTTCTTATTTCATAAGTTATTTGATCCTCTTTATTTTTACTTTTTAATTCGAGTCTTGCCGATAATACTTGGAGAATCGAACTGGGTATATTTTTGATTTCATCTGAATTTTTTCCCCATACATACTGAAACTTCCATTTTCCTAACAATTCCTCATATGATATGCCACTGCCATTCTTTTGAGAATTTTTTTCTAATAGTTTTATCTCATTAATATCAGGAAAGGGGTTCATAATAGACTTTAATCTAAGAATCAAATACTAAGATAACTTCATAAAAAATGTTCTTAAAAAAATCTCTCCAAAAAGATTTCTTTGTTTCAATATATTTCTAAAAAAATAATTTTTAGGCACACATAAGGAACAAGTTCTCGTTATTATATTTACATAAAATAACTAAATTAATGGATTTCATTTCTAAAAGCCAAGGATACATTCCTCTAAAAGCAGTCCCTTACATATTTTTCCTAGCTGTTGTACTAAGCATTACAACTTCAACTAATACATTTATCTAAAACTAATTAGTTTCAAAAGAAGAGTAAAGTAAATATTTAATGGATAAATACGATGTTGTAATAGTCGGTAGTGGTATAGGCGGATTATGTTGCGGTTCGATTCTAGCTTTATCAGGTAAAAAAGTTCTTATGTGTGAAGCACATTCCCACCCTGGAGGTGTTGCTCACAGTTTCAAAAGAAAAGGTTACACCTTCGAATCAGGTCCTTCATTGTGGAGTGGAATAGGTAAATGGCCGACAACTAATCCCTTAGGGCAAATTCTTAAATTACTTGATGAAGAAGTTGAATTATTTCAATACAAAGGTTGGAAAGTAATTGTCCCAGAAGGCAATTTTAATCTTGATGTTGGAGAAGAACCTTTTAAACAAACAATTAAAACTTTAAGAGGTGAGAAATCTGTTAAAGAATGGGAATCATTTATCTCCGGAATAAAACCTCTTAGCCAAATAATAAATGAAATACCTTTACTCACATTTTCTCCCGAATCAATAAATTTCTTAGATTTAATAAATTTAACCTCAAAATTTTTACCTAATATCCATCAAATACCAAAAATTAATAAGGGCTTTGGGAATTTAGTAAATAATCATCTAGAGGATCCTTTTCTAAGAAATTGGGTTGATTTATTGAGCTTTTTGATAAGTGGTATGTCAATGCATGATACAAATACAGCTGCAATGGCTACTTTATTTAACGAATGGTTTGAACCAAATTCATACCTTGAATACCCTAAGGGAGGTAGTGAATCTATCGTAAAAGCCTTAATTAATGGATTTAAAAAAAATGGAGGAGAATTAATTCTCTCCTCGAAAGTAAAGACAATTAACTTCAATAAAAATTTAGCGACAGGTATAACTCTTAATAATGGTTCTAGTTATAGTTGTGAATCTGTTGTCTCAAATACTGATGTTTGGAATTTAAAAAAGTTAATTCCAAATGAAATTTCAAAAAAATGGAATACAAAAATTTTGAACCCTAATAAATGTGATTCTTTCCTTCATATACATCTAGGTTTTGATGCTGATGGTCTTGAAGATTTGCCAATACATGCAATTCATGTTGATGAGTGGGAAAAAGGTATAACCGCAGAAAGAAATATAGCTGTATTTTCAATCCCATCTGTTTTAGATAAAAATATGGCCCCTAAAGGGAAACATGTTCTTCATGGATATACTCCCGCAAATGAACCTTGGGAAATTTGGGAAAACTTAAATCCAAAGGAATTAGAATATAGAAATTTGAAAGAAGAAAGATGTTCAATATTCCTTAATGCAGTGCGAAAATTCATCCCGGACATAGATGAAAGGATAGATTTAAAGATGTTAGGGACCCCAATTACTCATAAAAAATTTACTAACACCCATTGTGGAAGTTACGGTCCTGCATTATCTGCAGCAAAAGGTCTTTTCCCAGGCTGCATAACTCCAGTAAAAAATTTATTTACTTGTGGTGCAAGTACATTTCCAGGTATTGGAATTCCTGCTGTTTCAGCAAGCGGTGCTTACGCAGCTGAAAAAATTATTGGCAAAAAAGAATTTAAAACTCTTCTTAAAAAATAAAATTTATGAGTCAAGTTATTTATATAACTCTACGATCACTTAGTTAAGAAATAAGAATAAAAAAGTCAAAAACATTCAATAATGATAATCTTTATCTGAACATAAATTTAACTTATTGCTCTTATATGTTTTTCTTATCAATCCCTCAAGCCTGGCATTTAGTTGGCACTTGGTCAGAGCAACTTCCAAGCGATTCAAATCTTATAGGAATGGGCCAAACGGAATTAATGATGACTTTACATTCAATATTTGTCCCTCTTTTACTTGTAATTTCTTATTATTTATTCAATCGACTTAATAAAAGCCAATCAAAGAAAATTAAAGGATGATAATTTTGAAGTTTATTTAGCCGAACTTCTTCTAACAACTTTTCTTCCTGTAGAGGTATCAACTCCGCTTGTATCTTTTGTTTGTGAATTAGTTTCAACATTATCAATATCACTCTTATCCATTTCTGCACAAACTCCTACTACCATTGCAGCCTGCATTTGATCAGGCAAATCTCCAATAGTCAATAAAGCCTTTAAAACCAATTGAAGTCGGGTTTGCCGATCAATTTCTGGTCTTAATTTTTTTACAGTATTCCAAAGTTCTTGGGTAACCTCTTTTAAAAGTTCTCGATCTACAGCCAAATTAAAACCTTCTTGTCTTTCTACTAATCTAACAAAAAATTGGATCTCGTAAAATAATATTCAATAAAAAGATTGTTAGTTGAAATTATTTATGCGAATACAAGTTGCATTTGTTGATGCAATTCATTCTTCTCTTGCAAAAGTTCATTTTTTTCGATTTTCTTAAGAGTAAAAGTTCTATCAAATTTTTTTTGAATCTTTATTGGAGTATTTTCAAACTTTTCATTTTTGCTTATTAGAGAATTCCACTCTTTTGAG
>QCDI01000021.1:0-7417 GCA_003280965.1 Prochlorococcus sp. AG-355-B18 | reverse complement strand
ATTACTCATTTAAAAAAACTATAAAGAATGCAAATTAAAGTGCTAGTATTTTTATAGCTTAACTCTCAAGTAAAAACCTTTTTTTTAACGTGGCAAACCATTTTTCACAACTTGCAAAAAAGTCAAGAACAAATGGAAACGCAGAAAAAATTGTAAAAGAACAACCAGGTAAGCCATCTCTAGATATTTATAAACTTGGTGATGATGTATTAAGACAAAATTCCAAAAGAATAACTAAAGTTGACGAATCGATTAGAAAACTTGCTAGAGAAATGCTTCAAAGCATGTATGCAGCTAAAGGAATTGGACTTGCCGCTCCTCAAATTGGAATCAACAAAGAGCTTCTTGTCATAGACGTAAATTTTGAAGATTCAGCAGCAGAACCTTTAATATTAATCAATCCAGAAATTACAGACTTTGGAACAACCCTAAATTCATACGAAGAAGGCTGCTTGAGTATACCTGGCGTCTATTTGAATGTAGTAAGACCATCAACTATAAAATTAAAATTTAGAGATGAAATGGGACGACCACGTAAAATGAAAGCAGATGGACTTCTTGCGAGGTGTATTCAACATGAAATGGATCACTTAAATGGAATATTATTTGTAGATAGGGTTACATCAAAAGATGATTTGAACAAAGAACTTTTAAAAGAAGGGTTTAACGAAAAAGACGTTATCTCAATTAATTAATTTAATGACTGAAACAACAATATTTCAATAAATCATTAATGAAGAAATACCCTGCGATAAGCTTTATGAAGATAAGTTTTGTATTGCGTTTAATGATATCCAGGCACAAGCTCCAGTACATTTTTTAGTGATACCTAAAAAACCAATAATCAGTTTATTAGAGTGTATTGAGCAAGATGCAAATTTATTAGGGCATTTACTTTTTGTTGGTAGCAAAATAGCTAAATCAAAAAATTTAACTAATTGGAGAACAGTAATTAACACTGGAGCAGAATCGGGACAAACAGTTTTTCATTTACATATTCATTTTTTATCTGGAAGAAAAATGAATTGGCCTCCAGGTTAAAACTCTCGAAAGAAACATTAATGGGTTATAAATAAATAAAAAACAAAATGAATACTCCAGAGTCCTTAAATACAAAATCTAAAAATTTATTCAATTTAATTTCGAAAAATTGGGAAGAGCTGGATGATTCACTCAAAACTAAGTTAATAAAAATTTGGAACGTTTTAACTTATAAGTGGCAATTACAAATTTTATTTAATTTACCCTTTCTACTATGGTGGGCATTAGATAAATCTTTTCCAAAAGTTCATGAATTTGATGCAACAATTTTGAATTACTTAAATTTACCTGACTGGGCACTTTCATTTATTGGCTTTGGTCAATAGACTGCTAAAAGTTATAATTTATTTCATAACACTAGTCGAGTAATGAAGAAAGCAGTTAATAATAAATCCAAAATACTGTACCAATTACAAAAATTAAGGAAGCTATCTCAGCCGTTTTTTCTTCCCATAGATCAATGTAATGGATTCCAATTCATATGGCTTTTAATTTCTCTTTTATTTTGTGTTGGCGGAGTAGTGCTTGTTGGTCTTACAGGAATAATAAGTTTTTTTGAAAGCTTTCAACCAATTTTTCTTGAAAAGTATTTCGGAGGTGTAGTAAGTACTGTCAATTCAATTTGGGCTGGGAGTTGGGGATTGCTTCTCTCTGCATTATTTCTAATTGGATCAGGAAGCTTTTTTAGCTTAAGACGTCAATTAAAAAACCGTAGATGGTTACATTGGTTATTCCTTGCGATAATTGTATTAATGCTTTTAGCTGTAAACGGAATAAACGCAGGCATTGGATTCATTGCAAGAGATTTAACAAATGCTTTAGTAGAAAAACAAGAAGATGGATTTTATCGGATATTGGGGATTTACGCTTGTTGTTTCGCTGTCGCTCTACCAATACGGGTTTCCCAAATATTTTTTACGTATAAGTTAGGAATAATTTGGAGAGAATGGCTTTCAAAAAGTCTAGTCAAAGATTATATGACTAATAAAGCTTATTACCAGTTAAATCCCAACGATGAAGAACAAACTGATGTAGATAATCCCGATCAAAGAATCACAGATGATACCCGAGCTTTTACCGGGCAAAGTCTCTCTTTTACATTAGGTATTTTTGATGCCCTACTAACATTTTCACTTAATATTCTTATTTTATGGAGTATTAGTACAACACTTACTTTTTCTTTATTTGGTTACGCCGCATTTGCAACTTCTATCCTATTAATTGCTGGAAAAAATCTTGTAAAGATTGACTTTGATCAACTCAGATATGAAGCAGACTTTCGATACGGCTTAGTACATATTCGAGATAATGCTGAATCAATAGCCTTTTACTCTGGGGAGAATCCTGAGAGAAGTGAAACTGAAAGACGCTTAGGAGAAGTGGTGAGAAACTTTAATTTACTGATTATATGGAGAGTAATAATAGATGTTATGAGAAGATCCATTAATTATGCTGGAAATTTCTTTCCATATTTAATAATGGCAATCCCTTACTTTAAAGGTGATATTGATTATGGACGCTTTATTCAGGCAAGCTTTGCATTTGGAATGGTTGAAGGTTCGTTATTTTTCATTGTTAATCAAATCGAAGAACTTGCAAAATTTACTGCCGGTATTGGCAGATTAGAAGGATTCCAATCAAAAGTCGAATCCATTAGTCAAACCAACCCAACAAGTAATCAAAACGTTATTTCAGATTACCCCTCAATTCTTATTAATAATGCTGACCTTTGCCCACCAGGATCAAATAAAACAATAATTAAAAATTTAAATTTGAGCATAGACAATAATCAATCACTTTTGGTAGTAGGACCATCTGGGTGCGGAAAAACATCTTTACTAAGAATGATTAGTGGTTTATGGGAACCCGATCAGGGAGTAATTAAAAAACCAAAAATTGGGGATTTATTATTCATACCTCAAAAACCATATATGCTACTTGGTTCTTTAAGGGAACAATTATGTTATCCCACTGAAGTAAAGAAATTTAGTGATGAACATCTTACTTCTGTACTTCATGAAGTAAATTTAAAAACTTTAGTGGATCGGTATCCTAATCTTGATATCAAACAAGATTGGCCACGAATTCTTTCCTTAGGCGAGCAACAAAGATTGGCTTTTGCAAGACTCTTACTAAATTCTCCAAGATTTGCAGTACTTGATGAAGCAACAAGTGCCTTAGATATTGATACTGAAAAAAAACTATATAGTTTACTAAAGGAACGAGAACTTTCTCTTATTAGTGTTGGACATAGACCTAGCTTAAAAGATTTTCATGAAAATATTTTAGAATTAAATGGTCAGGGAGACTGGAAATTATTGACATCTGATAAGTATAATTTTAATGATTAGTAAAAAAAATGAATCCTAGAGAAGAACAAACTAACTCAGAAGTAACTAATTTAGAGAATGAGAGTTTTATAGAAGAGCAAAAAGATCCGAATCAGATCAATGAACCAATTGAAGACAATAAATTAGATGAAAAATCTATAGAAATTAAAGATGAATATAAATTTGGATGGAGTAGTTATTCTGAAATAACTAATGGAAGATTTGCAATGATTGGCTTCCTTGCAATAGTATTGATTGAATTATTTAGTAAACAATCGTTTTTAAAATGGGCAGGAATCTTATAATTAATCATCAAATCTAGAACTGTTATCTCTAGGTTTCTTCTTATTTGTTCCAACGTTATATCTACTATTTTGATTTTTTGTACTTGATCTAGGTGAGGAACTTACTCTGCGAGTCTCACGTGGTTTTTTGGCTTGATTAGCATCTTTAAATGATGCATCTTCTACTTCAGCTGTTGAAGTTTGCTGCCTAATAGGGGATCTAGTAGGTTTCTTTCTTAATGGAGAAGAACCACCAGGAGTAGAGATATTATCTTTTCTAGAAACTGAACGATTCATTCTGGGTCTGGACCCTTTTTTAACTTCATCGCGAGATAAATTTCTTCTCTCACCAAAGTTATTTGTTTCTGGTTGTTTACTATTTCTATCTTCAGAAGTCTGTCTTCTCCTTCTTACAGGTTCGTCATTTTCAAACTGACTTATTTCCCTTGTAGATGGCCTACTTCTGCTTGCTGCAGCAGAGGGTATGGCTCTTGAAACATTCCTCCTACTAGATCTCCCTTCCATATAGTCATCTTCAAATTCATCTTCTTGAGGTTTAAATCTTCTGGATGGTCTTTCAGATTCTTCAAACCTATCATAATCATCATTAAATCGGCCTCTAGAATTTCTGGGACCATCAGAAATAGGATCGTCATCAAAATAAGATGACCTTCTAGCTTGATCAGTAGCAACTCCCCTCAATCGCACACTTTCATATGCGAAGAAAACTGTAGTTCCTGCAAGTAAAAACTGACCAAACTGAAGGATAGGATCTAACCTCCAGCCTTGAAAAAATAATATTCCTCCACACAAAAGTCCAATTGCTGCGAAGAAAACATCATAATCCCTTGCTAAGGCAGGCTTAAAAGACCTCAAAAAATAAAGTCCTCCTCCACATACCGCGAGAACTATACCAACAATACTGGCCCAATTGAGACTAGCATTGACCACATTCTTTCTCCAAAAATTTATTTTTTAAAGGGTTTCTTATATCCCCTATATATAGTGTACTTAAAACTTCGACAAAAACTAGCGTCTTCCAGTAGAAGTACGATCGAGGGAATCTTTCTGGCTGACAAAAATCAAAAATGCAGTGGCTGGAATAACGATAAGTAAGGCAGCAGCAATAAAACTACCTATCATTCCCACTGCGGAATTATTTGCAACTTCAGCAGAAAAATCCGCGACTAATAATAAATTCGAGATTTGAAACACTTTTTAAATATTAAATTCTCAATTTATAATACGAATTAAATACGTTTCAATGGGTTATTTATTAAGATGAATTAAATAATTGTGATTTCTTGCTTGTAAACTCTCTTCAAATTTTAGATATTAGTTTAGGAATTTCTCTCTCATATCTAACTATAGTTTTTCTAATAAGATTAATACTGACTTGGTACCCAAAAATTGATTTAAGTAAAGGTTTATGGTTATTAGTTTCAATACCATCAAGCTCTATTCTTAATTTAACAAGAAAACTAATTCCTCCTATTGGAGGCGTTGATGTTGGACCTGTAATTTGGATCGGAGTTATAAGCTTTTTAAGAGAAATTTTAGTCGGTCAGCAAGGGCTTATAAAAATTGCATTGCATACACATATTGCATAGGAATCATTTAATTATTTCTCAGTAATTTGGCAATAATTCTTCTTCCACATATTTAGTATGTATCTTGCCCTGCTTAAATTTAGATTTATTCAGTAAGGTTAGATGAAAGTTAATTGTTGTAGGAATACCAGTTACTGCACATTCATTTAAAGCCCTATTCATACGTTTAATTGCAGTATTACGATCCTTTCCCCAGACTATTAATTTACCAATTAATGAGTCATAAAAAGGAGGAATTTCATAGCCTGTATAGACATGACTATCCACCCTTACACCAGGGCCACCAGGAGGAAGCCACCCAGTTATTTTTCCAGGTGAAGGTCGGAAATTGTGTGAAGGGTCTTCAGCATTGATTCTACATTCAATGGCATGACCATTTAAATGGATATCGTCCTGATTAAATTCCAAATTTGCTCCGCTTGCAATTTTAATTTGCTCAGCTATTAAATCAACTCCTGTAACCATTTCAGTAACAGGATGTTCAACTTGAATCCTAGTATTCATCTCCATAAAATAAAAATTATCATCATCATCAACTAAAAATTCAACTGTCCCAGCTCCTTCGTAGCCGATACTTTTTGCAGCAGCAATAGCTGCGTTACCCATTTTTTTTCTTAGCTCAGTATTAATTGCAGGACTAGGAGACTCTTCTAGCAACTTTTGATGTCTTCTTTGAACTGAACAATCTCGCTCTCCTAAATGAACGACATTACCTGACCTGTCGGCCAAGATTTGAATTTCTACATGTCTTGGCTTCTTTATAAATTTCTCCATATATAAACCATCATTACCAAAAGCTGCTTCTGCTTCACCTTGAGCGGCTTTAAACATTTTTTCTAGATCATTAGAGCTTTCAACCAACCGCATACCTCTTCCACCCCCTCCAGCAGTGGCTTTAATAATTACCGGATAGCCAATATCTTCTGCCAATTTATAAGCCTCATCAACATTTAATAACAAGCCTTTACTACCAGGTACTGTTGGAACTCCAACTGCTTCCATAGTTTCTTTAGCTGTAGATTTATCTCCCATAGATCTAATAGCTTTAGGAGATGGGCCAATAAAAACTATGCCGTGATCGTTACACATCTCAGCAAATTTATCATTTTCCGCAAGAAATCCATAACCAGGATGAATAGCATCAACCCCTCTTGATGTAGCAGCAGCAAGTATATTTGGAATATTTAAATAACTCTTATTACTTAATGAATCTCCTACGCAAACCGCCTCATCAGCAAGCTGAACATGCAATGCTTTTTTATCTACAGTGCTAAAAACTGCAACGGTTGCAATACCTAGTTCTCTACAACTTCTGACAATTCGTAAAGCTATTTCTCCACGATTAGCAATTAAAACTTTTTCAACCATTATGAAAATAAAATTGAAGAAATGAAACGACTTAAAATAAAAAATTATTTGCCAAAGTATTCAACAAAATTTTTTAGTGATCAGAGGACATTTTTTACAATACAACCTAAAACGTTACATATGTATAAATATTTGTTTTATGCAATAGAAAAATTATTCATCATATTCAAAAAAACTCTTTTCGAACTACCTGCTTAATTCAGCCAATAATGTATGATATTTTTAAGGTTTAAGCATCCCTGGGCTGCTGAAAACCCTTTGCGGACGTGGCGGAATTGGTAGACGCGCACGTCTAAGGAGCGTGTGGCTTCGGCCTTGCGAGTTCAAGTCTCGCCGTCCGCATTTAATGTATTATGGTTAAACTGCAATGAAAAAAGAATCAGTTGCAGTAGTTATAATTTCCAATGGTCCTGGTGAATTAACTACATGGGTAAATCCTGTAGTGGATGAGCTAAACAAAATAAATAAATCATTAAGTGATGAAGATAAACAAGATTTCACTCTTAGGTTAGTACTTGTTCCTTGCCCAAATGCCACTGGTAAAGAATTTTTAGTTGCAAATTCATGGAATAAATTCGAATTAATTACAAAATCCAAAAGTTTTTGGAAATTATTAATAAAGCCACATTCTTTTGCTGATTGGCCAAAAAAAGGGATAGTTATTTTCCTAGGTGGGGACCAGTTTTGGAGCATTTTATTAGCTAAAAGATTAGGTTATTTAAATATCACATATGCTGAATGGGTTTCACGATGGCCTAAATGGACTAATGAAATTGCTGCTATG
>QCDI01000020.1:0-8231 GCA_003280965.1 Prochlorococcus sp. AG-355-B18 | reverse complement strand
AATCATTCCAAGTTAATTTGAAATCTTTAGTTTCCTAAATTAACCATTTTCTTCAAAATTTTGAGTTGCAGGTTTGAAAGCTGCTTTTGCTCGTTGTATATTCATTGGAATATTTTCAATACCGAAAAATGATCCAGGCTCTTTATCCCAACTGGCTGATAATATCCCAAAACTTAGTCCTGCTAGACCTAATAAGAAAAACAACGCTGAAATTGCAATTGTTGACGAAGGAGGTATTTCAGCAATATTTCTTGTAACGATAATGTAGCTGATAACAAAAACCGACATTCCTAGTATTGTCGGAATTCCTGCAGTAAAAAATATTCTTCTTGCCATTCTATCAGCAACATATTTAGGAATCCCACTTGATGACCGCTTTGGGCTAGTTACTGTATTAGTTGTTTTTTCTAAATTAGCAAACGCAGTTTTCTCGGAATAATTTTTTTTCTTTTTATTTTGCGTCTTTTTTTTTGATTGTTTTTTTTTCATTAATTGAAATCATCCTCTGATTCCAATTTTCTTTACTAGATCTTGATATTTCTGAACATTACTATCCTTTATATAAGATAACAATCTTTTTCTTTTACCAATCATTTTTAATAATCCTTGCCTTGAAGCGAAATCATGAATGTTTTCTTGAAGGTGGTCACTTAATTTCGATATTCTTTTAGAAAGCATTGCAACTTGTACTTCCGCTGAACCCGTATCAGTTGGATGTATTTGATGAGTTTCAATCAGCTTCTGTTTTTCAGCTGTATCTAATGACATAAATTTATTTTCTTTTAAACTATGATACTACGTCACATAGCTAAATTACTACTATCTTTCTCTAGATAATTCATAGATAATTTCAATAAATTTTCAAATGATAAATTATTTTCTTTTTTTGAAAAGAGATCTACTTCTTTAATAAGAATGGGCAAAATAGTATTTATTTCTTTATCTTTGTAATTTAATGATTGAAGGGTTAACTTAAGGTCCTCCATCATTTTTATTATTTCAGGATCGTTAATCTCAAATTCATATTTGACTTTTTCTTCTTCAAATTGCATTTCACTTTTAAATTTACTTTTTAATTCTAAAATTATTCGATCACTCATTTTTTCCCCTATACCAGGTATGGAACAAATTAATTTTTTGTTTTGTGTTTTTATTGCTTTGATAACTTCATTAATGGAAAATTTATTTAATATGGCCATACCAATTTGAGATCCAACACCTCTAACATTTAAAATTTCAATAAAGAAATCCTTTTGATTCTTAGATGTAAAGCCAAATAATAAATCTGTATCTTCTTTCTTAATATGTTTTATCCAAAGAGTTATGTTTTTATTAGATATCTGATTTGTTTTTAATTTGAGGAAAAAGGATTTTAGTATTTGTATTTCATATCCTAAGCCTTGACAATTTATTAAAACAAAAAATTTTTGATTAGTTTGCCACAATTCAACCAACTCTCCATTTATCCAACTAATCAATTAACCACCATCCACCTGACATCCGATTAGCGCTCCTGCAGTTCCGCCAGCAGGTACGGCCCAAAATCTATCTTTACCTCTAGAGGAGGATAATGCAATTCCAGCACCAAGAATACCCCCAATAACAGACCCTTCACTACAGTCATTATCATCTATTTTTTCAGCTTTAGTTTGACTTCCACAAGGTATTACAACCTCTACTTCATAACTTTTTACGTAGCCTGGATTTGATTTCGTTCCCGGTATATACTCCTCTCTATATTCGGTTCTGGTACAAGTTACTGACTTTGGGGTTGTTGCATTAACTTGAGCAATAGGAGAGAAACAAAATAATAATGCTAAATAGAAAAATTTCACCGTTTTTTGTATTCTTCTAACATTCTATGTGCTTTTCATTATTTTGGTAGTAGATATTGTGGTTCCTAATAAAACTAGTAAGGCACCTAATAAAAAATTTATGTTTATTATTTCATTAAAAAATAAAATCCCCCAAATTGAACCGAATAAAACTTGTAAATAGTTAATTGTTGAAGCTTCAGAAGCAGGTAAATTTTTTAATCCTATAGTTAAGAAAGTCTGACCTAACTGAGTAAATAAGCCAATACCAATTATCCAAACTAATTCATTCCAATTTGGGGTAACCCAGTTGATTAATACTATTGGCAATAAAGTTATAAAGGAAACGAGTGGAAAATATTCAATAATTACATAAACATCTTCAGTAAATGAAAGTTTCTTAACTGTAACGTAAGCCAATGCAGTGCAAATTGCTCCAAGAAATGCTATCCAAATCGAAAGTTTTTCAATTTCAACGTTTATATTTGATAATTGACTTGGATTTAATATCACTAATATACCAATCCAGCCAATAATTAAAGCAAAAATTATATTCCTAGTTATTTTTTCGTTTATAAATATGCCAGCAAAAATAGATATAAAAATAGGATACGTGTACTGTATAACAGTAGATATACTAAGAGGCATATTTCTTATCGCATAAAAAATACAAACTAAAGCTAAAGTTCCTAAAACGCCTCTTAAGATAAGTAATGGTCTATTTTTGCCCCAAGGATTTATATTTTTTAGATTAATTATGGATGATGTAATAATTAAACTTATCAATGATCTGAATAAAACTAATTCATAAATAGGTATTCTTTTATCAATATTTTTTACGCACAATGTCATCAAACTAAAGAAGAATGAGGCAAATACCAAATTAAATTTATTCAATGAATTAAATTTTTTTTCTAATTCTGTGATTTTTATCATTATAAAAATAGTTTTATTGTGAAATTAAGTAGATTCTTATTTGATTTTGATCTATAACAAATAAATCATTATTTATTTTTTGATAAAATCTCGATGGTTCATTCTATACACCCAAGAACTATTCAAGAGGTTAAGGAAAAGGCAGATATTGTTGACGTTATATCTGAACATATTGTTCTTAAGAAAAAAGGCAAGGAATTTGTTGGGATTTGCCCTTTTCATGACGATACTAAGCCATCTATGACAGTATCACCAAGCAAACAATTTTATTATTGTTTTTCTTGTGGTGCTGGTGGTAACTCTATTAAATTTTTAATGGAATTTACTCGTGCAAATTTTTCTGATGTTGTACTTTCTCTTGCTAAGAAGAATAATATCAATGTTGAAAATCTTGAGGGTCCTCAAGTAGAGGCTTATAAAAAACAATTATCTAGAAAAGAAGAGCTTTATAAAATACTAAGAGTCACAAAAAATTGGTTTAAGTCTCAATTAAATAATTCTCTAGGTGTTGAAGCCATGAAATATTTAACATCCAAGAGAAACTTGAGTAATAAAATTATTGATGACTTTGAATTGGGTTTTGCTCCAAATTCATGGAATGATTTATTTAACTATCTATCTGTAGTAGAAAAATTCCCTATTAATCAAATATTGGCTTCAGGTCTTGCAATATCTAAAGATAATTCTGACAAGATTTATGATCGTTTTAGAAATAGATTAATAGTTCCAATTCATGATATGCAAGGAAGAGTAGTCGCATTTGGTGGAAGATCTCTTGATGGACAGGAACCTAAATATCTTAATTCTCCTGAATCAGAGATATTTGAAAAAGGGAAAATGTTGTTTGCATTTGATAAGGCATCTAGCAATATAAGAAAAAGAGATAAAGCTATTATTGTTGAAGGATACTTTGATGTAATTTCTCTTCATTCAAAAGGTATTACTAATTCTGTAGCATCTCTCGGTACCGCATTAAATAAGTATCAAATTTCTCAACTTTGTAGATGTACAGATAATAAAAATATAATCTTGAATTTCGATTCTGATAACGCAGGCAAATTAGCTACAAAAAGAGTTATAAAAGAAGTCGAAAGCTTATCTCTCCACGATCAAATTAATCTTAAGATTCTTCAACTTAATGATTTTAAAGATCCTGACGAATTTTTGAATAATCATACTCCAGAAGATTATTTTAACTTAATTGATAATTCATCCTTTTGGATTGATTGGGAGGTTGATCAGATTTTTAAAGATAAAGATTTATCTAAGTCTGAAAATTTCCAGAGTGTTATTTCATTATTGGTGAAATTATTGAGTAAATTACCTCAATCATCAACCAGAACACATTATTTACAAAAAGTTTCCGAAAGATTGAGTATGGGGCAGGCAAGGTTAGCGATTCAGTTTGAACAAGATTTACGTAATCAAGTTAAGGGATTTCGTTGGCACGGTAGATCAAAAAAATTTGAACAACCAAATGAAATTTCTCGGCGTGAGAAAAATGAATCTGAAATAATTTTTTATTATTTGCATTGTCCTGATCTTCGGCTTTTTATTCGCGATGAATTTCTCAAAAGAGAAATTAATGGTTTTAATACTAAATATATACAAAATTTATGGGAAGCTATTTCAAAAATTGAACAAAATAATTTGGGTTTAAATTATTTAAATGAATTAAAACAATCAAATAGTCAAATTCATCAAACAGAGTTTTCATCCATTAACTTAATTTCACTTCTGCCTGACTATTTAGCTCTTAATAATCCTGATTCATCAAATAAAATAAATATTTTTATTAATCCAAATGAGTTGTTTTTAACATTGCTGAGTAATCCTAAAGACAATTTACTTGGAACTTTATCACTTATTGAGAAATATAATTCTCTAAAAAGATGTAGACACTTGATTGAATCCTGGGGATCTCAAAGATTGAAAACTTTAGAAAATTGTATATCTATCTTGATTGATAATCCGTCTTCAGATTCCTCAAATACCAATAAAGAAATAGATGATCTATTTAAGGAATTGAATTCAGATGCGATTAAATTTCAAGAATTATATTATTTAGAAAGACAACATATTAATTTTTTAGACAAACAACGCTGTGGCAATTTTATTGCTAGTTAACATGTTTTATTTAAATTTATAGGCAGTATTTTTTAATCAAGTTTTTTACCTTTTTGGGTTTATCTTCTAGAACATAAGCTTCTACTTCTTTTGCATAAGTTCCAGAAAAATTTGAGGTAGAGAACATTAATGCTTCTCTCTTCATTGGATGTAATTTATTTTCTAATTTTTTTATATCCCCCAATATTTTATTGTTATTACATTTTTGTACCACATGAGTTGCTTCATGTCTTAATGCTTTTCTTATTGCCCTTTCTGTTTTGAAGTTATCCTTGTTTGGTTCCCGCTTTTTGCTTCTATAATTTGTTTTCCTTTTTGCATTTTCAGTACATATTATTATTTTATTTTCTTCAAAATTATGTAATCCTTTTATATCTTTGTTAATTAGACATTCAATTTTATTTTCTTCAACTATGTAGTTTGCTTTTATTAATAAGTCAAGAATCTCTTTATCTAATTTGCTTAAAAATAATATAAATTCCATGTTATTTTGTTTACTTAACTATAGTTGGGATCCGTTTTATATCAGTTGTAGACGAGCGACTTAAGAAATTATTATTCATCTTCCAACTTTGTGGATTTTTTATAATAGCCCATGTAATTGCATTGTCATTATATTTTTTATTTAATAAATCAATTGTTCTCATAAGATTTGCTGATTTTTTTAGGACTTTCTGAGATTTGTAATTGATAACTGACTGCTGTAAATATTCGCTATTTGTTAAATCCTGCATTAAAACACCAGCTTTTGAAAATTTATATTCGGGATTATAAATTTCTTTGGATAGTTCAACTACTATTTTTAAAATATTATTTGTGTCATCTGTAGCATTTACAAGTTTTCTATGAGCACTTCTTTGATAATTTTGACTTGAATATTTACTGGTTCTGGCAAATACTCTAATATCAGATGATTGCAAATTCTGACTTCTCATTTTTTCAGACGCTTTTATTGCGTGAATTGCAAGTGCTTGAGTTAAGTCTTCTAATTTTGTGACAGGAGTACCGAAACTCCTGCTCACTTGAATCTCTTTTTTTGATTTCTTGTTTTTTTCTATAGGCAGACATCTATGACCTTTCAGTTCTAATTGCAATCTTTTCCCTACGATGCCTAATTTCTTAATGATTTCATTTTCTTCCATATCTCTTAATTCTCTCGCATTTTTAATACCTTTACTTTGCAGCCAATTAGAGGTTTGTTTCCCGACTCCCCATATCTTATCTACACTAATTATTTTCAAATAATTATTCTCATTTCTGGTTCTAGCTAAATCAAATATTCCAGCTGAATAATCAATATTTTTAGCTAATCTATTGGCAATTTTTGCTCTTACTTTATTTTCACCTATTCCTACTGTTATGGTAATCCCTAGATTCTGATATATTAATGATCTTATGCTTCTTGCCCAAGGATATAGATTTTTATCATTAGGTCTAGAAATCGAGATAAATGCTTCGTCAATAGAATAAATTTCTATCTGTTGACAGTAATTTTTTAGTAAATTCATTAGTCTTTTGCTCATATCGCCGTAAAGCGAGTAGTTTGAGCTTAAGACTGCTACATCTAATTTATTTAACCTTTCTTTGACCTTGAAATACGGAGCTCCCATTTTAATTTTTAAAGCTCGCGCTTCAGGACTTCTCGCAATGATACATCCGTCATTATTAGATAAAATTACTACTGGTTTATTTCTTAAATGAGGATTAATATTTTGTTCACATGATGCGTAAAAATTATTAGCATCTATAAGAGCTATCGCGTCATTACTTGAAATTTTCATAAATAGCTATGTATTGAATAAATAACAACTCCCCATATCTGCACATTAATATGGTTTTTAAATCTAAAATCAGGATAATTATGATTTTCTGCTTTTAAATATAATTCATTATTTTTTATAGATAATCTTTTCATTGTAAATTCCCCATCTATCATTGCAATGATAATATTCCCTGGCCTAGCGGTTAAACTCTTGTCTACTATTATTAAATCTTTATCTTTAATTCCTGCATTTATCATTGAGTCGCCTTTAACTCTAAGAAAAAAAGTGCTAAACGGATTAGATATTAAATGTTCGTTTAAATCAATATTTTCTTCTATATGGTCATCTGCGGGAGAAGGAAATCCTGCTGATACCGAATCAGTTAATAAAGGGATTTTAAACTTTTTAGTAGTTGAATCAAAAGAATCCAAGACTTAAATTAATAGTATATATGTACTATATAATAAAAAATCAAAAATAGTTAGTTGTTAAACTTTTATAGATTAATTTTAGATTAAATTTAATCTTTTAAGAACGATGGTAAGGGGAGTTATTAGATATAGAAATAGCTCTATAGATTTGCTCGATTAGGATTAATCTAGCTAGTTCATGAGGAAAAGTTAAAGGAGAAAGACTTAGTATTAGATCTGATTTATCTTTTATATCTGCACTAATTCCGTCGGTATCACCGATCAAAAAATTAATTTTTTTATTTTTAAAACTTAAGAGTAAAGAACATAGTTCAACTGAATTAAACTGCTTCCCTTCTTCACTAAGGCATATAATAATATTGTTTTTGGATCTAAGATTATTTAAATTAAAAGTCTTTAACTCGTTAATAATAAGTTCAGGCATTCTTTTTTTGTATTGATTAATTCCATCTCTAATCCAAAGTTTCTTTATTTTGCCGATAGCATAAATTGTTAATCTATTACTCTGAAGCATAAGTAAATATTAAAACTAATTATTCATCAAGAAGATAATTAAATTCATCATATAGTTCCTCTTCGGATGTTAATTTCTTAGAAAGATTAGCTTTTCTAGAATTCGTATTAATTTGATTAAGCTCACTTTTTCTTAGTGAATTATTAACGTTAGAAGTCTCTTCTAAAGATTCTGAATTATCAATTAACGTATAGAAGATTTTATTGGGGTCTTCTATTTGAAGTTTATTTTTGGTTGAATTATCTTTGTTATCTGTTTTTGTGTAATTACTTATATTACTAGTATCATTATTTAAATTTTTACTATTTTTAAATTTATTGAGTTTATCTAAATTTTTTTTTGATAAGCTCATGATATAAAGGATTAAATAAATTCATATTTAATTTAAACATATTATTTATCTTTTAGATGAATTTTAAAAACCATCATCCAAAAAAAAGATTTGGGCAACATTGGTTGATAAATAAAAAAATATTAGAAAAAATTAAGGAAGTTGCTGATCTTAATGCAAATGACTTTATTTTAGAAATTGGTCCGGGAAGAGGAGCTTTAACCTATAAGTTATTAGATTCAGAAATTAAAAAATTGCATGCAATTGAGTTGGATAAAGATTTAATTAATTTATTAAATAATAAATTCAATGATA
>QCDI01000019.1:0-10698 GCA_003280965.1 Prochlorococcus sp. AG-355-B18 | reverse complement strand
TTTGAAACTTAAGACTGAATTATGCAGGCTGTTAACTTTTTCTTCGTAAATGCTCTATTATTTGCTTCTTTAATTGCTGTAGTTGGAGTACCCGTTTTATACGTAACTCAACCCTCTACTGAGGAAGGACAGCGAGAAAGTAGGAGAAAAATTTACTCTATTGCTGCTGTTTGGGTTGTTTTGGTTTTTGTTACAGGGATAGTTTCTTCATTAGTTTGAACTTAATACCTTTTCGTGAGAGTCTATTAATATATCAAAGTAAAATTTAATGGCTATTTTTGAGGGTTCCTTTACTAATGCATCTACTTTAAAAGTTGGGATTGTAATAGCAAGATTTAATGATTTAATTACAAATAAAATTCTATCTGGTTGTCTTGATTGTTTAAAAAGACATGGTTTAGATACTTCTGAATTGAGCAATCAAGTAGATATAGTTTGGGTTCCTGGTTCATTCGAGTTACCAATCGCAGCTAAAACCCTCATGAAACAAAAGAGTTATGACGTCGTAATTGCTCTAGGGGCTGTGATCCGTGGTGAAACTTCCCATTATGATGTTGTCATATCTGAGGCGAGCAAAGGTATTTCACAAGTTTCAAATGAAAATAATGTTCCAATTATTTTTGGAGTCTTAACTACTGATACTATGCAGCAAGCTCTAGAAAGAGCAGGGATTAAAAATAATCTTGGTTGGAATTATGCTTTGCAAGCAATTGAGATGGGATCCTTAATTAAAAATTTAAATTAATTGAAAAAATTTAATTATTTCTATCATTGATCCCTTCTTTGAGATAAAATAAAAAAGTTATGCGGATGTAGCTCAGTGGTAGAGCATCTCCTTGCCAAGGAGAATGTCGAGAGTTCGAATCTCTTCATCCGCTTTTCATGTTTGTATCTTTTAAAATAAATATCTAAATAAAAATCTAGTAATGACAAGAGTAATTTCTATTGAGGATTTGAAAGGATTATTTACCAAACCTTATGGTACAGATGCACCAACAAAACAAAAATGGGCTGAATTTTATAATGAGAATGTTATTTTTACAGACCCAACTCAGGAAACAGAGGGATTAGATTCTTATGTTAAAGCTCAGGAAAAGCTAGTTAAAAGATGTGACGATATTTTTTTAGAAACTCATGCAATTTCCATTACTGGCGATTGTGGATTTGTAGAGTGGACAATGGGTCTAAAAATTATGGGCAAAGAATTTATTTATCCTGGAACTACTCGTTTATTATTTGGTGATAATGGATTAATCAAAGAGCACAGAGATTACTTTGATTTTTGCGGTCCAACTTTTGGACCCGTTCCTATTTTAGGACCTTTTATAAGATGGCTTTATAGTAAATTTATATCCTGATTTTGTTTTCTTGAGAAATAGAGTGCCTTATATTTCACGAATCAATAAATTTTGAGAAGTAACTTCTTTAAAATCACATTGAGAATAAAACAATTTTTTATTTGTTGTCATTAAATATAATTTTTTTGTGGTTTTAATTTTTTTAGAAGATAAGATATTTTTTACAATTAATGTGCCAAAACCTTTGCCTTGGTGATTTTGATCTATCACAATATCCCAAAGCACTCCGCGATAAATCCCATCGGTTAAAGCTCTACCAAAACCAACTATTTCCTTACCAACCCAAAGACTAATTACGACATCACTATTAGCAAGACATTTTTTTAAATCATTAATTGTTCTATTTTTTGCCCAGAAAGCATTGTTATCTAGTAATTTTTGTAGCTTAATTAATCCATTTGTTGGTTTAAGATTAGGACCTAATCCAAAAACCCTTAACCCTAAAGCCCCTTTGGTATGTTTGATTAGAGATATTTTTTTCATTTATTAAAAAGATTTTTGAAAAGTGATGTCAGTTAGGTTATTTTTGTGACTCTAATCTAAATACCTTAATCGATCGTTTCTTTAAAATAAAGAGATAATAGTTTTCTTCATTCTGTTGTAACGCACTAATTTATAATGTTTGTAATAAGATAGATTTTTTAAGGACTTTGACTTATGCTAAAACTTTTGTTGGGAGATCCGAATACACGAAAGTTAAAGCGCTATCAACCAATAGTGGAAGAGATAAATTTTTTAGAAGAAGAAATTTCTCAATTGACTGATGATGAGCTTAGAGAAGAAACTCAAAATCTTAAATCAAATATTTCAGCAGAATTAGATTGTAAAAAACAAAAAGAACTTCTAGAAGAATTTCTTCCTAAAGCCTTTGCAATCGTAAGAGAAGCAAGTAAACGAGTTCTTGATATGAGACATTTTGATGTTCAGTTAATAGGCGGGATGGTTTTAAATGAGTGTCAAATTGCTGAGATGAAGACTGGAGAGGGAAAAACTCTTGTCGCAACATTACCTTGTTATTTAAATGCTCTTACGGGGAAAGGTGTTCATGTTGTTACTGTAAATGATTATTTAGCTAGAAGGGATGCTGAGTGGATGGGACAAGTTCATCGTTTTTTAGGTTTATCTGTTGGTTTGATTCAGCAAGATATGAATCCATCTGAGAGAAAGAAAAATTATGATTGTGATATAACTTATGCCACAAATTCAGAATTAGGATTTGATTATTTAAGAGATAATATGGCTACTGATATTAGTGAGGTAGTTCAAAGAAAATTTAATTACTGCGTAATTGATGAGGTTGATTCAATATTAATTGATGAAGCAAGAACGCCTTTAATCATTTCTGGCCAAGTTGAAAGACCACAAGAAAAATATCAAAAAGCTGCGGAATTATCTCTGGAATTAGTTAAAGCAAAAGAATTAAGTAAAGATGGTGTTGATCCAGAAGGGGATTATGAAGTTGATGAAAAACAGAGAAGTTGTATATTAACTGATCAGGGTTTTGCAAAATGTGAAGAGTATTTGGGAGTGAATGATTTATATAATCCGCAAGATCCTTGGGCGCACTATATAACTAACGCTTTAAAAGCCAAAGAATTATTTATTAAAGATGTAAATTATATTATTAAGAACGATGAGGCTGTCATAGTGGACGAATTTACTGGTAGGGTAATGCCAGGAAGGCGTTGGAGCGATGGACAACATCAGGCAATAGAAGCAAAAGAGAGTCTTAAAATTCAGCCTGAGACTCAAACATTAGCATCCATAACTTATCAGAATTTTTTCCTTTTATATCCTGGTCTGGCAGGAATGACGGGAACTGCAAAAACTGAGGAGGTTGAATTTGAAAAAACTTATAAATTAGAATCAACAGTTATACCGACAAATCAAATAAGAAAGAGACAAGATTGGTCTGATCAAGTATTTAAGACAGAGATTGGTAAATGGAAAGCCGTTGCAAAAGAAACTGCACAAATTCATAGAGAAGGTAGACCTGTTTTAGTTGGTACAACAAGTGTTGAAAAAAGTGAATTACTAAGTTCACTTTTATCCGCAGAAAAAATCCCTCATAATTTGTTAAATGCTAAGCCAGAGAACGTTGAACGTGAGGCAGAAATTGTTGCTCAGGCAGGAAGAGCAGGTGCTGTAACTATTGCGACTAATATGGCTGGAAGGGGAACAGATATAATTCTTGGCGGTAATAGTGACTATATGGCGAGGCTTAAATTAAAAGAAATTTTAATTCCTTTGTTAGTCAAGCCTGATAATGAGCATAAGCCACCAATACCTAAACAAAGAAATTCAAAAGCTAAGGTTGGTTTTTCTTCAAAAGCTGGTTCAAATTTAAAAAAGAACATTTCAAATTCTTCAACAAGTCTTTTCCCTTGCAAACTAGATGAAGCAATTGAAAAGAAACTATCTCTTTTATCTGATGAACTTGTTAAAAATTGGGGCGATAGACAACTTTCTGTCTTGGAGCTTGATGACAGGATAGCTACAGCTGCGGAAAAAGCACCAACTGATGATAACTCGATAAAGCTTTTGAGAGAATCTTTGTCTGATGTAAAAAAAGAATATGAAAAAGTTTTGATTCATGAAGAAGAAAAAGTAAGAGAAGTTGGCGGTTTACATGTAATTGGTACTGAGAGACATGAATCAAGAAGAGTGGATAATCAACTTAGAGGAAGAGCAGGAAGACAAGGTGATCTTGGCAGTACAAGATTCTTTTTATCTTTAGATGATAATTTATTAAGGATTTTTGGAGGTGATAGAGTAGCAAATTTAATGAATGCCTTTAGGGTTGATGAAGATATGCCTATTGAGTCAGGAATGCTTACTAGGTCTCTAGAAAGTGCTCAAAAGAAAGTTGAGACCTACTATTACGATATTAGAAAACAAGTTTTTGAATACGACGAGGTAATGAATAATCAAAGAAAAGCAGTTTATGGTGAAAGACTAAGAGTATTGAAAGGAATTGATTTAAAGAGCCAAGTAATAGGATATGGAGAAAGGACAATGATTGAAATTGTAGATGCTTATATTAATCCTGATCTTCCTCCTGAAGAATGGAATATTGATCAATTAATTTCTAAAGTAAAAGAATTTATATATTTATTAGATGATCTTAAATCTGATGATATTAATTTACTTTCCATAGAAGAATTAAAAAACTATCTTCAAGAGCAGTTGCGAATAGCTTATGATTTAAAGGAATCACAAATAGAAAAGATTCGTCCTGGATTGATGAGAGAAGCTGAAAGATTTTTCATTTTGCAGCAAATCGATAATTTATGGCGAGAACATCTTCAATCAATGGATTCCTTGAGGGAATCAGTTGGATTGAGGGGTTATGGTCAAAAAGATCCATTAATCGAATATAAAAACGAGGGATATGACATGTTTCTCGAAATGATGACTAACATGAGACGTAATGTTATTTATTCTATGTTTATGTTTCAACCTAAAACTGACAAGGATGATACAAATTAAAACGAGTTCTAATCATCTCCTAGAAACTCGATAATCTCTTTGTCTTTAAGGTTTTGAGCATCTCCAAGTTTAGAAATATCAATAGATTCTGAATTAGCAAGACATTTTAAAGTTTTTTGTAATTTAAGAAGTTCGTTTTCAAGCGAGTCAATTCTATCCATTAAATTTTTTATCACATTAGCTTCTGCATCTGGTAATGCAGAATGAGCTAAAGGATTAACTTTGACACCACTTTGATGTACTACTCTGCCAGGAACGCCAACTACAGTACTATTTCCTTCGACATTACGAACAACTACTGAACCAGCGCCAATGCGTGTGTTAGAGCCTACTATGATCGATCCAAGAACTTTTGCACCAGCTCCAACGACAACATTTTCCATTAATGTTGGATGTCTTTTCCCATGGCTTTTTCCAGTACCTCCTAATGTCACTCCCTGATAAAGTAAACAATTATTCCCTATCTCAGCTGTTTCACCTATTACAACTCCCATTCCATGATCAATGAAAACGCGTTTACCAATTTTGGCCCCAGGATGGATTTCAATTCCAGTAACTAACCTATTGAGATGACTTAACAACCGGGGAATTAAAGGAATTTTTAGTTGCCATAATTTATGAGTAAATCTATGAATAACTATCGATTGGAAGCCAGGATAGCAAAGAAAAATCTCTAATACTCCTCTAGCTGCAGGATCTCTTTCTTTGATAATATCAATATCAGATTTAAAAGTTCTCAACATCATGATTGTTAATTAATAACTCCGATTTCTTTTTTTAATTGATTTATAGTTTCAATACTCAGATAATTTTTAGCACATATTATCTGGGGTAATCTTATAAGCTGGGAACGATTTCTTAATAATGTGTTTTCTACAACTGATAAACTAGGCCAATCGCACACTATGTGGTTTGAAGTCTTTAAAAGTGATAGTAATCTGCTGTTATTATCTGAGATTGCCGTCATAAGCATTAAATCACTGCCTCGCATGCTGTGTATGATAACCTCTGCTGCTCTTAATAAACCAGGACTTATGCTAACAATACCAACACAACTGCCAGCACTTAATTCTTTTAGAATTTTCAATTCTTTTTGAAAGTCGCTCAAGTCAACTGCAATAGCACGAACTCCATGCTGTTTAGCAACTTTCTCAAGAGGCTGTAAAAAATACCTGCTTGTGACAATAGTACCATTACTTGAATTACTTAAAACTTTTTCTAATTCTTCCATAGGAACTACTTCGACTGGTACATCAACTTTTGGAGAAAGATCTTCTGCTATCAGCATAGAAGCGCCTATATCTTCTCTAGGAGTGCTTACTATAATTCTTGCTCCGCATTTAATACGCCAATCAATTTCATGGGTTAAAATTTCCCTTGTTTCCTGTAAGGTGCAGCCAAGATTTATTAAGTTATCAATTGCCTTCTTTGCTTCTTGGTCCGGTGGTTTTCTTATTTTGTCTTTTGAGTAAACTGATTTTTTAAAATCTCTCTTGGTAAGGTTATCTCTTACATAAATACCTGATCCAGCCATAGCTTCAACTACTCCGTCCATTTCAAGTTGTCTGTAAACTTTACTTATAGTGTTTCGATGGAGTCCAGTCTGCATTGCAAGTTGCCTGGTACTAGGAAGTCTGTGGCCAGGAGGATAATGTCTTGCTGCTATTGCAAAGCAAATTTGGTTGTATAGTTGTGTCGATGCTGGAATATCACTTTCTTGTTGAATATGGAATCTCACTTTAGAAAAATCCTGATAAATTAATTTTATTTATAGTGACACTTTAACATTTGTCATAGCTTTTCCATAATAATTTCTTATTCTGCGTCTTTTTTGACAAGGGGAGTTTTTCTAGGACTTAAAAACATAATCATGTTTCTCCCTTCTCTTTTTGGTTTTTGTTGTACTTCTGATTGCTCCTCTAAATCATCAGCCATTTTTAAAAGGAGAGTTTCCGCTAAATTGGAATGTTGAATTTCTCTACCCCTAAAAATTACAGTACATTTTACTTTATCTCCTGCTTTTAGAAATTTAGTTGCTTGACCTATTCGTACGTCATAATCATGCTTATCAATTTTGTACCTCATTTTTACTTCTTTAACTTCTGTTTGATGAGATTTTTTTCTTGCTTCTTTTGCCTTCTTTTCCTGTTCAAATTTATATTTTCCATAGTCCATGATTCTGCAAACCGGAGGATTTGCTTTTTCGCTTACCAAAACCAAATCAAGTTCTCTTTGAGAGGCTATTTCTAAAGCCTTCAATCTATCTAAGACACCTAATTGTTTCCCATCTGAATCAACAACTCTTAATTGAGGATATTTTATTCTTTCATTAATATTTGGGAGCTCTCTAACTGGAGCGCGGCGGTCAAAGCGTGGGCGTGGTGGCATTCAGTTTAGTTAAAAAATTGATTGGATTTTGAACAAGATCCGCAAGTTTATAAATTAGCCTAAAAAAGACTCTATTCTAATTATTGCATCTTTTAGTAGGTTTTTGTTATTAAGCCAAATAGGATTATTTTTATTACGGAACCATGTTTTTTGTCGCTTAGAAAATTGGATAGTTTTTGTAGTGGTTAACTCAATTGCCTCGTCAATAGTTAAATTATTATTTAAGACATCCTTAGCTTCACGGTAACCAATTGTTTCTAATATTGGCATGTCAGATCCATATTGAGAAATAAGATATTTCGTCTCTTCAACAATCCCAGAGAAAAACATATTTTTTGTTCTTTGTGAAATTCTTTCTTTTAAATTATCTCTATCTAATCCAAGCTCTAGTATCTTCCAGTTAGGCGGTTTTTGAACTTTTTGAGTAGACAAAGGTTTACCTGTTACGTAAAAGACTTCTAAAGCTCTAATTGTTCTGATTTGATCAGCAAAATTTATATTTTTTGTTGTTCTTGGATCACAGTTTTTTAAAAGCTCCCAACATTCTCTTTGACCAAGTTTTTCTAATTGTCCCCTCAAATGTTTTTGCGGAGGTACATCTGGCACAAAAAAACCTTTTGTTATTGAGTTCATATACAAACCACTTCCTCCAACAAGAAAAGGTAAGTTATTTTGTTTAATTTCCTTTTTTATTGATTTTTGTGCTATTTCTTGAAATTGTTTTACATTAATTGGATTAATAGGCTCTGCAATATCTATTAAAAAATGCTTTATTTTTTTTTGTTGATTCTTAGATGGCTTGGCTGTTCCAATATCCATAGATTTATAGATTTGTCTGGAATCGATATTGTGTATATGAGTTTTAAAATAATCCGCAATTTCAATAGCTAATTCTGTTTTACCGCTTGCTGTGGGTCCAATTAAAACTACTAGAGGTGGCGAATTAGTAGACATATGAATTTCTGAAGAAAAATATATTACCTATATAATTAAAGAGATTAAATTTTTCATAGACTGCGAGCCTTTCTCTTATTGCGGTGTTAAATTTAATCCAAGACCTTTTAAAGGTAACAATTTAAAAGTTTAATGTTTTTTTTTTATATTAAATGAGTGAGGACAAAAGATCTAATAAAATCTCAAATGAATATGGTGCGGAACAGATTCAGGTTTTAGAAGGGTTAGAGCCAGTTCGTAAACGCCCTGGTATGTATATAGGCTCTACAGGTCCAAAAGGCTTGCACCACCTTGTATATGAGGTCGTTGATAACTCAGTTGATGAAGCTCTTGCAGGGCATTGTGATCATATTGAAATAGTTCTTAGAGCAGATGGATCAGCGTTAATCTCGGATAATGGAAGAGGTATTCCAACAGATATTCATCCAAGGACAGGAAAAAGTGCCTTGGAAACTGTATTAACTGTTCTTCACGCAGGAGGTAAATTTGGAAGTGGTGGTTATAAGGTTTCAGGCGGTTTACATGGTGTAGGTATATCAGTAGTTAATGCTTTAAGTGAATGGGTTAATGTAACTGTCTATAGGGATGGCAGTGAGTTTAATCAAAGATTTGAACAAGGGGTATCAAAGGGTACATTGCAATCTAAAAAGCAGTCTGTCAAACCTTTTAAGAAAGGAACCACCATTTGTTTTAAGCCCGATAAAACTATTTTTTCTGAAGGAATCGAATTTGAATATACACTTCTTTCATCTAGGTTAAGAGAATTAGCTTATCTTAATGGCGGCGTAAAAATTATTTTTAGAGATGAGAGAAATAAATTGTCAGATGGATCTTATAAAGAAGAAATTTACTTATATCAAGGAGGTATTAAAGAATATGTTCAATATATGAATGCAGAAAAGGAGTCTATTCATCCAGAGATAATTTATGTTGACTCACAAAAAGAAAATGTTTATGTGGAAGCAGCTTTGCAATGGTGTTCAGATGTATATTCAGATAATATTTTAGGTTTTGCAAATAATATAAGAACTATTGATGGAGGCACTCATATTGAAGGATTAAAAACAGTCTTGACTAGAACTTTCAATAACCTCGCAAAAAAGAGGGGAAAAAGAAAGGATATTGAAAAAAATTTAGCTGGTGAAAACATAAGAGAGGGTTTGACAGTGGTTTTGTCGGTTAAAGTTCCAGATCCTGAATTTGAAGGGCAAACAAAAACAAAATTAGGGAATACTGAAGTAAGAGGAATTGTTGATTCTCTTATTGGTGAGGCTCTTACAAAATATATGGAATTCAATCCTGGAATTTTGGATTTGATTCTTGAAAAAGCAATTCAATCATTTAATGCAGCAGAAGCTGCAAGAAGGGCTAGAGAGTTAGTCAGAAGAAAAAGTGTACTTGAAAGTTCAACTTTGCCAGGTAAATTAGCTGATTGTAGTTCTAGAGATCCCTCTGAATCAGAAATTTATATCGTTGAGGGAGATTCTGCTGGAGGTTCAGCAAAACAAGGAAGAGATAGAAATTTTCAGGCTATTTTGCCTCTCAGAGGTAAGATTCTTAATATCGAAAAAACTGACGATACTAAAATATACAAAAATACAGAAATTCAGTCATTAATAACTGCTCTAGGATTAGGAATAAAAGGTGAAGAATTTGATGTAAGCTCTTTGAGATATCATAGAGTTGTGATCATGACTGATGCTGATGTTGATGGGGCTCATATTAGAACCTTATTATTGACATTTTTTTATAGATATCAGAGAGAACTTGTTGAGAAAGGTTTTATATATATAGCTTGCCCTCCTCTATATAAAGTAGAAAGAGGTAAAAATCATAAATATTGTTATAACGAGAATCAATTAAAAAATACAATTGAAGGGTTCGGTGAAAATGCTAATTACAATATCCAAAGATTCAAAGGTTTAGGCGAGATGATGCCAAAACAATTATGGGATACAACAATGAATCCCCAAACTAGGATGATGAAGAGGGTTGAAATTGAAGATGCACTTGAAGCTGACAGAATATTTAATATATTAATGGGGGATAAAGTTGCTCCAAGAAGAGAGTTTATTGAAACGCATAGTAGTAACTTAGATATGGCAACTTTAGATATATGATTAATGATCTGCTGAAGAATACTTGTCTAATTGTATTTGCATTAATTGGTCCTATTACTCTTCCAGCCGGGGGTATTCAAAAGGGTTTAAGTCAATATAAGTTTCCTAGTAATACAAAAGAAATTATATTGAGTTCGAATACTTCTCTTTATTCTTTTCCCGAAATTAATGCCACAGAATTATTAGTTCTTGATATAGGTACAAATTTATCAATTTTACGTGATTGGAAAGTTAGTGAAAGTGAAATTTGGGTTAGGGTGGAATTAGCTTCCAATAAATTTTTAGATGATCCTAATAAGATTTCAAAAGGCTGGATAAAAATGTAAATTTTGGATATAAACTCAATAATTTTTGTTTTATTTGGGAGTACTTTTGGATTGATATTTAGG
>QCDI01000018.1:0-11821 GCA_003280965.1 Prochlorococcus sp. AG-355-B18 | reverse complement strand
ATTTAAGTTTAGAACTAATAAAAAGACACATAGTAAGCAATAGATTAACTATTACACCTCCAACAAGGAAAGAATTAGTTTGCCATTTTGAAAATTTATATTTTGGTTTGAAATCACCTCTAGAATCAGAAATTTGGACAGGATTTATAAAAAACGAAAAAATTCTTATCGAGAAAAATATTTTTAGCGAACTAACTAAAAATAGTATTTTGTGGGGTTTTGTAAGTGGAGCAGAAAGGGCATCAGCTGAATATATATTAAAGAATAAATTAAAACTTCTGAATCCTCCGCTAGTCGCGATGGGAGAAGCTCCAGATAAACCTGATCCTAAAGGTTTCATTTATTTATCTAAAAAATTACTTAATCAAGAGCTTGGAAGATCAGCTCCTCCCATAGCATATATTGGAGATACGGTAGCAGATGTTAAAACAATTATTAATTCAAGAAAAATAATTCCAGAGCAGAAATTCATAAGTCTTGCTGTCGCTCCACCACATTTGCATTTAAAAAACAGTTTAAAAGCGAGAGAAATATATGAATCCAAACTAAAGATTGCAGGAGCAGATTTCATACTGAATTCAGTAAATGATATAAAAAATATTTTTAAAAATTTATTTTTTTAAAATAAATTAGTATTTAGATTAAATCATAAACTTTAAAAAAAAAGGCTATCGTAGCTGAATCTTTTATTGCTCCAGAGTAAATTAAATCTCTGATTTTCTCTTTACTAAAAAATAAAACTTCGATTTCCTCATCATCATCCTTATCTAATAAATTAGCCTCTTTAAAAATATTGTTAGCTAAAAACAAATGTATTCTTTCATTAGAATAAGATGGCGACTCAAAGATTTCTCCGAAATATTTGAAACTTTTTGAAGAATAGCCAGTCTCTTCTATGAGTTCTCTTCTTATAGTCGATATTGGCTTTTCATTATTTTTAATAGTACCTGATGGGAATTCTAAAATATATTCTTCAACTGGAAATCTATATTGATTTAAAACAATTATCTTTTCTTGTTCATTCTTAGCTATCACCATTGTTGATCCATTATGGTCAATAGAACCATATCTCCCAATGGAGGAATTATTTAGCTTTAAATGTTCGATTTTTAAATTTACATTTTTAGTGGTTTCAAAAATTTCTCTCTTAAAAAAAATATGATTTTTTCTGGATTCAGAATCTGATTTCATTATTTCATATTATATAAATTATTAACCTTTATTTTAATAAGATATATTTTAATGAAATGGCACATCTTAATTTGATGAAAAATATAAATTTAAAGGATAAAAAAGAATTCTTTAGAATGATTAATTATTTATTTTCTCAGAAAGGTAAAGAACAATATGCAGGTGAGGAAATAACAGTCTCAGATCATATGCTTCAATCCGCTACTCATGCGGTAAATAACGGTTTATCAGATGAAATCATTATCGCATCCCTTTTTCACGATGTAGGTCATTTACTTCTTGATCAAGATATCTATTCTAAATATAATGATCATGAAAAAATAGGTGCAGAATTTATTAAGGACTTTTTCTCAGATAAAATTACTAATTGCGTAAGAATGCATGTTGATGCCAAAAGATACCTATGTACAAAAGATTCTTCTTATTTTGCAAAACTTTCATCAGCTTCAGTAGCATCATTGAAGGTTCAGGGAGGTGAAATGAATAAGGAAGAAATAAAAAGTTTTGAAAAAAATCAGTTTTTTAATGAAATTTTATTGGTTAGAGAATTAGATGAAAAGGCAAAAGATACTAATTTTAAAAACCTAGAATTGGAATTTTTTATTACAAAAATTGAAAGTATTTTTTTAAGCTAAAAATTTAAATATTCTTCAGCTATTTCTTCTGCGAGTCCAAATGATTGGGTCATTCCAGCACCGCCCAAACAATTGACTATTAGGATTGAATCATCAACTTCTTTTATTAACTCTGTTCCTCCTATTAACTTAGGATATATTCCGTTCCATCTTGAGGCTATCTCAATTGAAGGAAGACTTATAAAACTCTTAACTTGATCGACAATAAATTTATTTATTTCTTCATTATTAAAAGGATCAAAAGTTAATCCATACTCATGAGAATCTCCCAAAATAATTTCACCTAATCCATTTTGAGAAATCATAATATGTATTCCGTTTTCAATTGCAAAAGGGAACTCTTTTTTATATCTATCTTTTAAAGAATTAATTGATGAACATTCAGCAAAAGAATCATAATGCGTTAATGTAAAACCTGAACAAAGTGCAGGTCCTAACTTAAAGTTTTTAGGTTGAGTAATTGTTCTTAACATTTGAAGCTTGCTTTTGGTTGTATGAAATTTCTTATATTCTTGAGGAAATAATGATTCAAAATCGGCTCCTGAACAAATTATACTTTTTTTTGTATTAATCTTATTACCATCACTTGTAACTACTAAATTTGGCTCAACACTTGAAACTGTTGTACCAAAATTAAATTCAACTCCATATTTATTCTTTAATAAAATTGTAATCTTTTTAATTGCCTCTCTAGGATCAACAATCATTTCAGTAGGACTCCACAATCCTCCAATTAATCCTTTACTTAAAACATAAGGGCTAAGATTAAAGATTTGCTTTATTGAAAGTAATTCTGCACTTGAATTTTTAAACTTAGACAAATCACAATATTCTTTCATAACCTGATATTCATCTTCTTTATATGCCAAAATAATTGAACCAACTTGATCTAAAAAAAAGTCGCTGCTTTTGGCTGTCTCAATCCATATTTTTCTAGAATTAAGAGCTCTACTATATAGCTTTCCAAAAGGTTGACCAATTGGCCATATCATTCCAAAGTTTCTTATTGAAGCTCCAATAGCTTTTTCTTCTCTCTCAAAAACTTTTACACTAAAACCTCTTTTTGAAGCTGACAATGCATGAGCAAGACCTACAATACCTGCTCCAATAATAGCTATATCAGTTTTACAATTTTTAGACATCAAGAAATTGATTTAAGTAAGATGAAAATTCATTTAAGGAAGAAAAAAGTCCATCATTTTTATAAGCCTCAAGCTGTTCTTTTGAATGAGTTCCATTTGTGACTGCAAAAGATTTTAAACAGCCTGCACTTACTCCTGATTTCAAATCAGATGGGGTATCACCTATAACAACTACTGATTTAGGATCATCAATTCCTAAAACATACATTGCCTTTTGAATCATATATGGAGAAGGACGGCCTTCGTTATTATAAATTTCTGAAGGGGTTACTGATACATCAATAATTGAAGATGAGCCTCCCACATAATTATCATTAAGTCCTAAATCCCATCCAAGATTTTTAAGTATTATGTTTGTTACTTTTCTATAAAAACCTGTGTTTAATCCAATAAAAATATTTTTTGTTTTTAAGGATCTAAATAACTCAAGACAGCCTTCTGTTGGTTCAATATCAGTAGATAAATAGTGACTTTCTAAGATATCCTTAAAAGTTTCAAAAGATTTATTCACATAAGTTTCAAATTTATTACTACCTTTACCGATTCTCTCTTCCCATAATAATTGAAAGACCTTCTTTTTTGGAATGCCATGTAATCGATCAACTTCATTTTTATTAGTATTTAAACCTGTTCTTGAGGCGGCCTCTAAAAAACATCCAGTGACTTCATTTTTATCCTTCACAGTAGTGCCAGCCATATCAAAAATAACAAGTTTTATTTTCATATTTTTTTCTTCATAATATTGAGTTTATTCATTTAAGTTTAAGTTGTGTTTAAGTTTCTAATGGATTAATCCAAACAGAAGATTTTTTCGAAACATTCCTAGAAGTAAATTCATAAATTAACCTTACGAATAGACTTGTTAAAACGATAAGAGTAGACATTGCAGCCGCTGATGCTGTATCTCCTGCATCATCCATGTTTACAATTGAAACAGATGAAACTGGTATTTTTGCTGGGTAGAGAAAAATAATAGCTGATACAGTTATCATTGAATTAACAAAATAATAACTTCCTATCTCTAAGATTGTTGGGAGTGATAATGGTATCGTTATTCTTAAAAAGGTTTTATAAAAAGGAACTTTTAAAGACTCTGATACCTCTTCAAATTCTTTATCAATTTGTTTTAAAGTTGTTGTTGCTGATATAAAACACACTGTGAAAAAATGTATGATATTAGCTAATACAAGGATTCCCATTGTTCCATAAAGTAATGAGAAAGGATTAAATATTTGAAAATCTAAAAAGGGGACAGAGAAAGAAGGTTTATTAAAAAAAAGAATATAGGATAAGCCAAGTACTAAGCCAGGAATTGCAATTGGTAATGTTGAAAAAAAGTATATTAGCATTCTTATTTTTTTTAATGGTTTAAATTTTTCTACTAAATAAGCTGTAAAAAATACAAATATAGTCCCAAATATTGCAGTATAAATTGACATGAAAACAGTATTAAAATAAGGTTCATAACCATTTCCAGCTACATTAGAAAATCTAAAGTTTTGTAATGATAGAGAAATATCGTATGGCCATATTTTTACCAGCGAGGCTAATACTATAGATGAAAAGACCCCAATTACTAAAATCAAAATTAAACTGCAAAAAATAAACATTATTGAATCAACTATCAGATTCTTCCTTGGTTTAAACGGTATAGATTTTCCCGAAATTAGAGATGCTTCATTCTTTTGGAAATTTTTATCAATTAGAAAAGCCAAAATTGAGGGTACTAAAAGATAGATACTAATAGTTGCTCCCATGGCAAAGTTTTGTTGACCAACAACTTGTTTATAAATATCTGTAGCAAGTACATTAAAGTTCCCCCCAACAACTTTAGGAACTCCAAAATCCGTAAAAGATAAAATAAAACATATAAAAAATGAATTCATCAGTCCATATTTGATATTGGGTAAAGTAATAGTTAAGAATTTTCTAAGTGGAGATGCTTTCAGAGATTCTGCTGCTTCATATAATCTTTGATCACTAAGATTTAATGCTGACACAAGAATAATTAGAGCTTGAGGAAAGCAGTAAAAAATTTCACCTATAATTATTCCATTAAAACCATATAGATTTATATCAAATCCAGGAATAGTCCCAAAAAATCCTTGAGTAATTAAACCTTGTTTTCCAAAAATATAAATTAAACCTATGGCAACAGCCAGGGGTGGAATATATAAAGAAAATAAGCTAAAAGTATTGAAAAATTTTTTAAATGGTAATCTTGTCCTCGTGAGAGCATAAGCATAAATAAATCCAATTAATACAGAAAAAAAAGTCGTAGTAAGTGCCACCTTTAAGCTATTTATAAAGGATTGCGTTAAGGATGGATTTTGAATATAGTTTATAAAATTTTCTAATCCTATAAAATTATTTTTGTTATCACTAAAGCTTTTTAAGAATAATGGAAGTAAAGGAATTATGATAAAAAAGCTAACTAATATAAATACAAAAATAATTAAAATTTTTAATAATAAGATGTTAAAACTTTTGTTAAGATTTTTTTTAAAATACATTGACTTATAAATTACTTTCAAATAATTTAATTTTTTCTTTTTTTAATTTAATATCTATAAAATCTCCAATTTTTAAATTATTAGAGATCACTTGATTAGAAATAACGTCTACAAAAATATTTTCTTCTAGCTTAGATTCTAAAACTACTGTTAATCTAAAAATCGTTCCTAAATAAGTAATTTCTTTTATTTTTACTCTAAGAATATTTTCTTCCTTTTCTATATTTTTTCTGAACTCAATAATTTCAATATCTTCAGGTCTAATACCAAGCAAGCAGTTTTCTAAAAATGAATATTCTGTATTCTGTGAAATTAAAAATCTATTATTAAGATAATAAAAAACACAATTTTTCTTATCATATTTACCTTTTAACAAATTCATCTTCCCTATGAAATCAGCAACAAAAGGTGTAATTGGATTTTCATACAATTCAAAAGGTGTTCCAATTTGAGCAATATGACCTCTTTCCATGACTACAACTCTATCTGCCATAGATAAAGCTTCAGTTTGATCATGGGTAACCATGATAGTAGTTAAATTAAGTTTCTTTTGTATTAGTTTAATTTCATTTCTTAATTTTGATCTAACTTGAGCATCTAGTGCTGAAAGAGGTTCATCTAATAAAAGTAAACCAGGAGATAATGCCATGGCTCTCGCCAAAGCCACTCTTTGTTGTTGACCTCCAGATAATTGAGATGGAAATTGGTCAGAATTTTTTTCTAATCCAACCAAACGAATTAAATTATTAGTTCTTTTTTCAATTTCTTTTTTATTTATTTTTTTATTTTCAAGACCATAAGCTATATTTTGTTTTGCATTAAGGTTTGGAAATAATGCATATGACTGAAAAACAATTCCAAAGTCTCTTTTCTCAGTGGGGGAATTAGAAATTAAAAGCCCATCTTGAACAATATCGCCATTTGTTTGTCTCTCTAAGCCAGAAATTATTCTTAGCAGAGTTGTTTTTCCACAACCACTTGGTCCTAATAAACATAAAAATTCTCCCTTAAAAACATCCAAGTGAATATTTTTCAAAACGAATGTTTCCCCAAAGTTTTTACTGATATTTTTGATTTCTAAATATTTAAAACTTCCTTCTTTTTTAATCATTAAATTTAAAATAATTATTCATCTAGATGATAAATTCCATGAATTAGCAATTCATGGAATTTATTTATATGCTTTTAATTTTTACTTAGGAGCAGATTTGCCATCATAGCGTTTTGTCCACTCTGCTAGTATTCTCTCCCTATTTACAGCAGCCCATTGTAAGTCATTTTTTGCAAGCTGTTTCTCTGGATTAGAAGGGAAACCTTTAGGAAGCGGAACATCAGTTTCAACAGCTGTTATTGCAAAACTTTTTGCATATTCTCTTGAGACTTCAGGAGAAATTGCCCAATCAAGAAAAGTCTTAGCAGCAGGTTTTATTTTGTCTTTTTTGATAAGGGCATTAGCTTCTACATCCCATCCAGAACCTTCTTTAGGAAAAACAGCCTCAATTGGTTGTCCCATATTTACCTGTTTTACAGCTCTGTAACCAAATGAAACCCCTATTGGATACTCTCCTTTACCTGCAGCCTTACAAGGCTTAGATCCAGAATGCATATACTGAGCAATATTTGTATGAAGAGCGTCAAGGTAATTCCAACCATCCTCTTCAGAAGGTAAATTTTGTAATCTTGAAGCTACTGACAAATAACCTGTTCCAGAGGATGCAGGGTTAGACATAACTATGTGACCTTTGTATTCTGGTTTTGTTAAATCTGCCCAAGATTTAGGTATTGATAGCCCTTTTTTTTGGGCCTCAATTTTATTAACACAAAAAGCAGAAATCCAAGAATCAATTCCAACCCATGAAGGTTTTTTTGCAGGATCCCTAAAGCTTGGTTTAACATTCGAAAGGCCTTTTGGAGCATAACCTTGAATCAAACCTCTATCATTAGCTACTAATAAACTTGAAGCAGCTAAACCCCAAACCACATCTGCCTGTGGGTTTTCAGCCTCAGCCAATAATTTCGCAGTAACTATACCTGTTGAGTCCCTAACAATATTAACTTCTATATTCGGGTAATCTCTCTCAAAGGATTTTAGATAATTTGGTATTTGGTCATCCTCTAGAGCAGTATAAACAGTAATTGAAGCCTTTTCAGAACCTTTTTTACCCCACCACCATGCATTTGCTGAAGGTGCAAGTGCTGTTCCTATAACAGCTGCCCCCATTACAAAAGAAAATAACTTTTTCATTTAATTTGTATTACTAGTTACAATATGCAAAATTGTATAATTTTTGTTTTAAAGAAAAATATAAATTCTATATAAGGTTTGGTTAAGTAATTTCTAATCTTGTTAAATTTCATTTAAGCAGTAAGCGCAAATAGATTGATTAATCAAACTTTTTTAAGATTTAATTGCATATTTTTTAGTTAAAAAAAACCTTTTATATTTTTTTTCATCTATCAATAAGAAGGCCCGCTTAATTTCTCAAGTAATTCATACTTATCTCTTTTTTCATACCACTTATTTAAATCTTCTTCACTTACTGTTTTAAATAAAAATAAGGATATCTTTTCTAAATAATCAGCAATATAAATTCTTGAAATTGGGTTTAGAGAAACATAAATTATGGTAATTAAAACTAATAAAAGCTCAACTAGGAGTATGCGTTTCATTCAGAAATTTAAATTGAAGTTCCTTTTTTGAGCTTTGACGAGGAATCATTTTCTGGAAAAATCTGTTTTATATTTTCTGGAAAGAAAAACTCTAATTGCCTCCTTAAATCACCTTCATATAAATAGTCTTTTGTTGAGACTTTAAAAGTATCTCTTACTAATCGAACATTTATTTTTTCCTTTTTACCTGCCTCATTAATTCTTGATAAAACTAATTTAATTGGCTTATCTTTTGGTCCTTTTATGAGAGAAACAGCTTCATTTATACCCATTCCTTTAGTTGATTTGCCATCTATTTTTATGATTACATCATTTGGTTTAATGTCAGCTGAAGCAGCAGGCGAATCATTTATTACAGATTGAATAGTTAATTCAGCAGTGTCACTATTGAGAAAAAGCCTTATTCCAATCCCTGATATTTCCTTATCTTTTTTATGAGATAGTTTTTTATTAGTTTTCACACATCCTGCATAATCTCGTGCTTCTAAACATTTTTTATGTAATTCATCAGATATTTCAGCATTAACAGCAGTTGGTAAAGCGAGGGCAGCTAGTAATGGGAGTAGTAAGCGTTTCATTTATTTATTCAACAATAATTGAGCCTCCCATCCCAAAAGGTGCATGAGGAGAACAAACATAATAGTATTTCCCAGCTGATACACCCGTTGTGTTCCATGATAGTTTTCCATCTTGAGTTCCAGGGGTACCTGATAATGTCCCTTTGGTTACTTGATCACCGCCTCCACGAGAAAATTCAGTCTTTATATAAAACGGATGACTAAACGCATCAACATTAAAAACAATAGTATCTCCTTTATTAACAGTAACTGTAGGATCATTCCCACTTACAGATCCATTTTTATCTTTACCACTAAGAATATAGTTTTCTATACTTTCTGCTGAAACATCAATAAAGTAAGTCTCTGACTTTGCATTCGCTGGAAATGAAAAACCTAAAAGCAAAGGCAATAATAAAAGTGAACGCATAAACTTAAGGAATTTATATAAACATATTAAAAAAAAAGAAGCTAATTGCCCTTATTTTAGATCAAACTTCAATTACTAATTTTTGGAGATAAGAGAAATAATCGTTTCATTTAAAATTTAAGTTTTGTTTTTACTCTATTACTAGTTTTAGATTTGAATTCATAAAGTCCTGTATCAGTAAATATAGTCAATTCATCACCATAAGATTCCTGGATAGATAAACCCTCATCAGACTCTAAATTTTTAACGACTACATTTCCAACTAGCTTTAAAGTTTTAGCTTCTTTATCGTAAGAAAGCTTATTTGAGGAAGCTTCAAAATTATTATTAATTCTTTTAATAACTACATTTCCAATAGCTTCAAAACTCCCTTTTACGTTTTGTATCTGAGAATCAGAGGTAACTGTATAATTCAGCTTCTCTTTTGCAAATGAAATTTCAGTTAAAAGCAATATTAACGGTGCAAATAGTATGCGTTTCATTTATGGATCAAGCTTTGTTGTTAGTTGGCAAAAAGTAGCATTATTTTTTTTGAGACATTTATTGTATTTTGCCTGTAAAACTTTTTGTGCTTCTTTCTTTATGCAAAGATCCAAGTAATTTTTTGCAAATTGGGTCATCCCAATTTCGTTATATTCTGCATATTTCAAACCTGGTCTTTTGCATTGAGAGACTATTTGTTTATAAGTAGGTTCTTTTTGAAAAAGATTTGCTTCAACAGCAGTAGCTAAAGAGAGAGTAGCTAGGAGTGGAAGTAGTAAGCGTTTCATTCAATCTTCCGCATCTTCAAATTCTCTTAGCAAACGAAAAGTTTTGGAAATAAAAGGAAAGATCCAAACTAACAAACCTACTACTGTTATCAAAGCGACAAGAAAACCCAAAATTGCTAAGAATCCACCAGTTACATCTCCTTCGTAAAAGCGATCAAGTCCAATTGGAGCACCAACTCCTAAAAGGAAGAGTCTTGTTAAAGTTTGTTTTTCTTTTTTTCTCAACATAAATAATGTAAAAAGAGGATTTTATCCCTCCAATATAGATCGACTGTCACTCAATTAAATTATCCCATCGCAGCAACAGCATCCGCAACCTGCTTATTTCTTTGAATGACTTCTTCATCATTTAAAACAGCAGTGATATTCCATTCGAGGCCAAATTTTGCTCTCCACACTCCGAAATGTTCAGATATTGCCAAGTGATTATCAGCTTTGAAAGTCACAAAAACTTCTCCGGTTTCAGGAGCATGAAGTCTACTTATCAATTCAAATCCTTCAAAGTTATCCATTGGTGCACCGGAAGCAATATATTGCTCAAACATTTTGTAACCTTCAGCTTGAGAAATTCCATCAGGAATTAATCCATGAACGTGATAGTACGCCATAACTAAAATTGAATAATATAATTTCAATTTAAAAACGATAATTTAAAAAGCATTTAATTTATCTTTAAATTTAGATTTAGATCGACTTTCAATCCTATTTAATTTAGCTGCCAGTAGTAAGCGTTTCATTTAAAAACCATAAGTGACTTAATCGCATTTTTTCTTTCGATATATTTTCTGCATTTCTTTTTGTTCTGATAAATAATCTTCTTTTGCTTGTTTATTAATTTGATCATATTTGGCTTTAAATTCTTCTATAAGAGCTTGAGCATTTTGTCTTCTTTCTTCTGCCATGAAATCAAAATCTTCATCACTATAATTTCCACTTTTTAAGATAGTTTCAAACAAATAACATTCACTAGATAAATCAATATCAAATTCTTTTATTAAGAAATATTCATTACATAAGCTTTCTATTTCATAAGGACTATCAAAAAGATCCTCCCATTTTGTTTCTATTGCATAAATTTTGGTAATTTTATCATTAGCAAATTCTTTGCTTTGTTTTGCAAATGATATTTTTTGCTGATAATCATTTTTTGATTTATTTATTGCAAATTTAAGGTCTTCGCATAATCTTGCTTTATCGTTTCCAAAACCAAATATAAGTGGGAAAACAATAAATAAAGCTAAGCGTTTCATTTAATCGTTGACTTTTTGGTCTAATAATTCTTTTCATTCTTTTCTCCTATATGCAGTATCCACTCTCTAAATTCTTCTGCTATTGCATAACTGTCTTGATATCTTTCTAGATTATCCATAACAGAAATTCTATTAGTAGCCCAACAAGTTGCAATATCAATTCTTTTTTTTTGTTTAGTATTTACTGCCAAAACTCATCTAATACATCAAACACTCTGTTGAGATAATCATTTGCTCCTATACATTCCCATTTTCCCTTTTCCCCAATCGCGCATTTGTAGTGAAGTTCTCTCTTGAGTTGCATTAGTTTGTTGGTCATAGCAACCTTGTCTAGTCTTCCGTTCATAGTAACTCCTCCGCTTCCGTCAATATTTGATTCTTTAAAAAAACAAGCGCGTCTAGTTTTTCTTCTTTTTCTTCATAATTTTCAAATTTCATTTCCGCAATTTCAACAATTGCTTTATCAACCTTTTTAAGCTGTTTCTTAATAACTCTCTTTTTAACCTGTTTTTTAATAATCCTTTTTGGAATTTTGGTTGATTCCATTGGAATTACCTTTTTTCTTTATATTCTCTTTCTTTTCTTCAAAATGCGAGTCCCTAACTTTAAATTCTGATTAAAATCTCTTAATAATATCGTTAAGAATATAGTTACCGCTCTTTC
>QCDI01000017.1:0-15242 GCA_003280965.1 Prochlorococcus sp. AG-355-B18 | reverse complement strand
TGTTGAGTCAATAACAAATTTATGTAAAAAACTATCTGGAGTTAATTTAGATTGCTTAATTAATAATGCAGGAATTTATGAATTTAATTCTTTTGAAAACTTAGATAAAAAAAGTATTTTGCGTCAATTTGAAGTTAATGCATTAAGCCCAATATTTATCACTCAATCACTTAAACCTCTTTTGAAAAAATCTTCTAAAGTTGCTTTTATAACTAGTAGAATGGGCTCGATTGAAGATAATTCATCTGGAAGTTCTTATGGTTACAGGATGTCTAAAGTTGCTTTGTCGATGGCAGCAAAATCACTTTCTATTGATTTATTAAGAGAAGATATTTATGTAGCTATTTTGCATCCTGGATTAGTAAGTACAAGAATGACTGGCTTTACAAGAAATGGAATTAGTCCTGAAGAATCAGCGGATGGCCTTTTAAAACGTATTGATTCTCTAAATAAAGAAAACTCAGGTACGTTTTGGCATGCCAAAGGAGAAGTTTTGCCTTGGTAATATCTAAGCTTTGATATTGAAGAGATTTATATCGTTAATTTGTTAAAAAAATTTTAAATTTTTTACGCATTTCTTTGCTTATTTATTTTTTTTAGTTATCTTAAAAAAAACATTAGTAAAGGAGGTGATTCATTGTCGTATCTACCGAAAAATGCGGTTATCAAAGGGGCCGTGAATTCAGTATCTTCATCACATTCATCGGTCTCTTTTTCTTTAATTAAGAAAAAAGGTTTTATTATCAATAGATTTATATAAATAAGTCAATTAATAATTAAAAGCTCTGCATCTCAAGTAGTTGCAGAGTTTTTTTTTGATTTTAAAAATCTTTCAAGGTGTACTCTATTTTTTTTGGCCGAAATATATCAAGGCTAAAAAAGATAAAGTGCTCACCAAAGCGATTAGATACCATCCACTTGAGGAGTTGCTACTTACTTCTGTCATTTATTCTGATTCTTGTCGGAGGAATTTATTATTTGAGTAAAAATCATGATTGATATCATTAAAAAAAATAAAAGGATGTAAGTTACATTCATTTATAAAAAAATGCTAATTATTAAAAAGATTATTCCTATAACTACCGTAATAATTGCTCCATCAACTAATAAGTCTTTCCATGTATAGCTTTTAAGCATCCTTATTTTCTCTTCTTCACTCATAAGGTTCTTTAACCACGTCCAATCTAAAAGCTTTGTCAATGCAACACCAAAAATTAAATGACCAATCAAAATACCAAATAGATCAATTCTAGAAATATCTTTAGTGAAGCTTGTAATAATAAAAAAGTCCACTAGCTTTTTTCTTTATTAGATAATGCTCCACCTTCTTCTTTGTATTTTTCCCAAGCTTCACTTATTTTTGCTTTAGAAAAGTTTTGTTTCCCCTCAGAGAATTTATTTTTGAGATTATTGAAACTATTTGTCAGCTCTTTTTTTGTTGGTTCATCAAGAAAGTTTGATGTTAATTTCCATAAATACCAGCTACTAGCTAGAAGAAGGATTAATCCCAGTAATTGCATATCGGTTTTTTACTATGCTACAACTTTTTAAATGGTTTCGATAAATTAATTCGTTTAATATCTACAGAATTTTTTTGTCTAAATCAAAATTAAAACTTTAACCAGTGAAAAAATACTCTATCTAGCAACCAAATAGTTAACCCACCTTCGAGGAAGGCTAGCCAGTACATCCCATAATCTGAAAAACCCATTTGCTCTTTGACTGTTTTAATTAATTTTTTATGAGCTTGAATGAGATCTTTCATTAATAAATCAAATTTTTTTTAAAGCTGTTGATTTTCTTTAATTAAGAAACCCTTACCATAACAAGATAAACAGGTTTTAGTTTCATCTAATGAAACCCTCAAAAAACCTGCTCCATTACATCTGAAGCAATTTACTTTAGTGGTTGAGTAGAGTTTTGACTTTATTTTAGCAGCACGATTTAAGTAAAAAATGGTTTCTTTACGACCGTTTGCTTGATTAGCTTTGTTTAAAAGCTTTTTATAATTGACTTTTAGTTCTTGGGTGTTCATTTAATTTATAGGAATACGTTGCAAATACAGTGGAAATAAACTTTTTAAATAATTTTAAAAATATGAATTTTCCGTTTATATTTCTAATCAGATCTCTTATTGAGATCTAAATAATATAACTAATAATTGTTTTATATGTTTAGTATCAGGAGATTTAGGGTGTATATTTAATAGAAATTTTATATTTGAAAAAACCAAAGAGCTTTTGTGGTGAACATTAAAAAATTGATTTGTCTTAAGGGAAAACTTTAAAAATTTGTTGATAAAAATAAAGATATTTTAAGGACTTGTTAATTATCCAGCCTTTTTAAGGTTTTTTACTAAAAAATCATTTTCATTAGTAAGAACTTCGAGGTTAGATTTTTTCAGTTCTTTCTTGATTTCAGAGGTTAAATTCTTTTTTGTCTCTTTTAAATTCATAAAATTAGACTTAAAATTATCTAAAGACAGTTAAAGCATAATGATCCCCAAAAAAAATTGTGGATGTCTTTTACTCAAAAAAAGATAATATTTTATTTTGCACATAGAAAATTAAATTAAATCAACATATTGTGGAAAACCCTGTTGAAAAACACTTAAAAAGTGGATAACTCTCGGGGAGCATTATCAAAACAAGCTTTTATGGAATAATTTCTAAGTATTAATACTTCACTAAGAAAAGTTTAAATATAGTTTAAAAAGCATCATGATCTGTTGTTATAACAATGGGATCATTCCTTTTTAAATCAGAAAAAAATTTCTTTCCTAGCAGCTTTTGTTGAGAAATAATTAAAAAGGTTTTTTCTTTAAGATGTATCAAATTGACAATTAAAGTTAAGAAAAATAAAAGGAAACTTGAAATTTAAAATTTTTGTCTCACTAGTTCAAATTAAGTCTTGATTCGGTTTTCTCTATGGAAATATTTCTCAAATCTAAAATTAATCACATAAATTAAATTAAGTTAAAATTTTATAATGACAGAAGAGAAAAAGGATACTAAAAAGTGTTCTGGAAAGAAAAACATTATGTTTGTTTGCCTATGGTTTTATACAACTTGGTTCTAGTTTTGTATCAGCAATAGCTTTAGCTGCGATTGCTTTTGGATTCTGTTCAGTAAAAAAAGAGTCTAAACTTTTCAATAAATGTGTCGCTGAAATTATTGAAGATGGTGGAACTAATTCTGAGGCAGTAAGGTATTGCAATGGGGGTAATTAAAAGTTCTAAATAAATAAATTAAATGGATTCAACAAGTGATCTGATTATTGATTCTTTAAAAGAAGAGCCAATCGGAGAAACTTATCACTTTATTTGGTTCATAACTGATATTGGTATTGCCGCCCTATTTAAAAGAGATCAGAACTATGAAACTTATAGTTCAAATGTAGAAATTGAGGCTAATAAAATAGGTTTGGATATTACTAAAGAAGAAAAGGAGTTTCTAAAAATAAAAGGGAAACAGATTTTCTTGTTTTATTCATGAATTAATATTTAATTCTTGAATTAGTAAGATGGCTCAAGATTAAAGGCCGGTTCCATAATATTGTTTTCACTAATTAATTCGAAAGTTAGCTCTTTATTTAGGGCATTTATATAGGATGTATAAAGTTTTCCCCAAACAAATTCGAATTCATCCTTACTTAAATTCTTGAAAAGAATTTCTCCTTTGAAGTAAATGTGATAAGAATCATTCATCATGGAAAATAAATCTTACCCTTTTTAACGCAAAGGATTATGTATGTAGTATTGGCTGTTACTAAAAAAAGAATTATTATAGAGAATTAAGAAATATTTTTAGACCATTCTTGTATTCATTTTTTGTTTTTTGAATAATCCGACCGTCTCATCAAGATCCATACAAGGCTGAATACTAATATCCATTAACCTTCTCCAGGGATGCCATTGCTTCCAAATTGTCTCAAGTGAATCTGCACTCACTACAGAATGTCCAATACCATTTTGAACCATAAAAATCCAAGAATGAACCTCATAGTTTTCAGGTCTGTTTTGGGGACCACCTGATTCGTACCAATTAATTAGCATTTCTGCCCCCTCTTCTTGATCCTCACCATCTGTGAATTCGTAGGAAATCAAATACCTTTGCATATAGATTATTTTTAAAATCTCTAAACTATTTTAACTCTAGATTTAGATATTGCCTCTCGATTTAATTAATGCTATTAAGTTTATAGAAGTGATTGTTTTAAATGACCGAAAGATTTGGGAAAATTAAAAAGAATATTTTGACTAATTTATCTTTTATAAATAAGACAATCTTGAAGTATTTTCATAATCATGATCTGTTTGTATAACAGCTTTATATAGATATAATTTGATACTTTTTAAAACACAATAAATTAGTTAATATTGTGATTATTATGTGATTTTAATGAAAAATAAAAAGGATAATAGTGATCCAATTGATAATTTAGAGTATGAAAAAGTTCTAGAAGAAGAAATAATTAATTCATACGAAAGTAAATTTCAGAGAGATACAGAACCAGACAAAAAAAAGGTTAAATTTTACAGGCTTAAAAGAACCCCATTAGAGATAGTAAATAGGTTATTTTTCTTTTTCTTTATTGGAAGTTTTCTTTTCTCTTTGTTTTTAGCTTATTCAGAGAGTAAGTTGTGGTTCATACTTTATGTAATAAGTGCATTATCATGTATCTTTTATACTCCTAATAGAAAAGCACTTAAAGAGTTAATAGCAGCATGGCCAAATATAGAGGATCTCATCAAAGGGAAGAGTTTATGGAAAAGAGGCAAGTAAATAGATTATGAAACCGTTGAGTTCATTTAAAAAGTGGTTATTAAATATTCTTGTGCCATACATAGAGGGCACCAATAAGAAAAAAGAGGACAAAAAATGAGTCTATTAAAGGTTGGAATTATTGTCGAAATATTGTTATTGCCAGTAGTTTTTTTATGGGTTAAGAAACTAAATAGTAAAGAAGCTAGACAACCCTCTCTATCGAAAAAGACGATAAAAAATCTTAAATTTTAGAATTTTCAACAATAAATTTAGTAATCGCAACATGTAAATAACTTTTCGCCGAAAATTATTTATTTTTGGCTCTCACTTTGTGTATGAAATCGGTTAGAACATCAATATTGTTTCTAAATAATATGGTTTCCTCCATCCAGGGTCTTGCTCCAATAACCAATCCATTAAATAGTGTCTTAGTAGAAAAGAAACTAATCAATGTTGATCAAAAGTTCATTCAACTCGTTTCTCTAGCAGAAGGGTTACCTCGTACAGAAGTTATTGAAAGTGGAAGGAATTATTGGAGAGGTGTTTGTAGAAGCTTGATTTTTAGATTTCCAGATGATCTTGAAATTTTGAAGCTTGATGTCAGAAGTTATGTTGACAGGTCTAAAGGAATTATTCAAATAAGATCTGCCGCAAGATTAGGTCAATCTGATTTAGGCGTTAATCTTAGAAGAGTGGAATATTTATTTAATCAATTAGAGAGATTGTAATTAATCTCTTTTTTATAAATTTAAGGTTCTTTTTATTAAATAGTTGTGCTTTAATTCATAAGAATATTTGAAATGCCATGGTAAAATTAATCTTAGTTGGAATTATCGTTGCGCTTGTATATTCTCAGCCTGAACTTCGTTTAACAGTAGCAGATTGGTTAAGAACAGCTTCTGATTTTCTAATTGAATCTGTCCAAGTAAAACCTTGAATTGCTTTTGAATCAATAACTAAATAAGACCAGAGACCATAATCATTTGTTTAATGCATACAGCTACGAAAATAAATATTATTATCCTGCTTAATATATATTTCACTCAAACAAATAAATAGTTTTAGGAACATAATAGAAAATTTTTTTGAAATTTTTGAATAGTTAACGATAATAAGGGATATGAAGCTTAGATTATTTGAGTTCTATTTTATTAAAGACTATTTAAGGCCTTGGTTTGGTCTTATTTATTCTTTATTCTTTCTGTTTTTTTTAGGTGCAATTGGCTATCGAATAACAGAGGGATGGGAATGGAGCGATTGCTTATGGATGGTTCTTATCACAATAACCACAATTGGTTTTGGGGAAGTTCAACCTTTAAGTCCTGAAGGCAGGATCGTAACTGTTTTGGTAATCGTTGGCGGATTGATCTTTATTCAATTTACCTTTCAAAAAGCTGTTAGATTATTCGAATCCGGCTATTTTCAAAGAGTAAACGAATTACGTTTTAAAAGAATTCTTAGAAAAATGGAAAATCATGTAATTTTGTGCGGATATGGGAGGGTAGGACAGGAAATATCTAACCAAATAAAAACGCAAAATATTCCAATTATTGTTGTAGAAAGCGATGAAGATAGAAAAAAGATTGCTGAAGAAAATGGTTTAGAAGTTCTTTGTGCAGATGCAACTCTTGATGAGACTTTAAAACTAGCGGGACTAGAAAAATGCAAAAGTTTGGTTGTTACCTTACCTAATGATGCTGCAAATTTATATGTTGTTTTAAGTGCTAAAGGGATAAGAAGCACTATAAGAGTAATTGCAAGAGCTGGAACTGAAGAAGCCGCAAGTAAGTTGAGATTAGCTGGTGCAAGTATAGTTGTAAGCCCTTATATTGCAGCAGGAAGAGCAATGGCATCAATGGCTTTAAGACCTATTGCTATTGACTTTCTTGATCTGCTCGCAGGAAGTGAATGTGAAATTGAAGAATTTGAATTAAGTAACGATATCAGCCTTTTTGAAACTGCAGAGAAAAGATCACTTTCTGAACTAGGAATAGGAAAAAAAAGTGGAGCTAAAATATTAGCTATTAAAGAAAATGAAAAGTTGTTTACTAATCCTGGAGGTAATTTCATACTTCAACCAGGTCAAGTATTAATAGCATTTGGTAGTAAAGAACAACTAAATATTTTGAACGGACTATTAGGAAATCTTGTTGTGGCAGTAGAGCTATTAAAGTAGATAGATCGAGATTCAGAATTAATTGCTAAATTGATTGTGGGAGGAATAAATCAAATGAAAATATTACTTTTATTTCATATAATTAACCACCTGTACAAAAACGAACTGAATCAGCTGTTGGTGAACCAGTAGCTTTAATTTCTTCAACACATTCATTAAAGAAATTTGATTCTTGTTTTAATGCGCAAAAGCCTAGAGCTATAGCTACTAATGCAACAGCAGATACAACTTTTGCACCTAATTGAATAACTCCATAAGCGAACATTGCTTTATTATTTATAAAATCTTTTTTAGTGTCTTTTTTAGTGTCTTTTTTTAAAGCCATTTTTTAATCCAAAAATATTAATTTAAACTCTAGATTAATATTTAAATAATTTCCTTAACCCATACTTAACAAAGTCTTAATTGACACTCAATCTAGAATATAAACCTATACGCTTTTTTTATGACTAGCTCAGTAACCTCTATTTTTACATTCAAAATTGAAAGTACTTTCGAAGAATGGGCAGCAATATTTGATAGTGCAGAAGCCGATAAAAGACATTCTGAATTTCTTATTAAGCCACTATTTAGAGGTGTAAGCAAAAAAGATCCTCAAAAAGTTATTGTCATACATCAGGCTCCAGAAGGTAATGTTCAAAAGTTTGTTGAAGCTAATGGTGATTGGATGGCAACGCATAGAGTCGATCTTTCAACTATGGAAGAATCTTCTTGGACTTATTCAGAATCATAGAAAACTTATTGAGATTTAGAAATGAAACAAGGAATTTTCTACATCCCTTTAATTATTTTCATTTGGGGTTGTTCCAAGACTTCAATGACAGATCCGATCTCAGTTTCAGAAACCCAAAGGCAGAGAGAAGTTTGTTTAGATTGGTATGGCTACAGAATTGATACCAAGAAGGCAATTAACGATTTAAATCTCAAAATCGAAACCGAGTCAGAATTGATGACTTATTGTGATTTCTTTAAGAATGTAGCTGATACAAAAAAATAAAGATTTAATATCTACAATTATTTAGTTATTTAATTTCTAACTTATCCGCCTTCCTCAATATTTGATTCTTTAAAAAAAGAAGAGCATCTAATTTTTCTTCTTTTTCTTCAATATTTACAAATTTCATTTCTGCAATTTCAATAATTGCTTTATTAACATTTTTAAGCTGTTTCTTAATAATTCTTTTTGGGTTTTTAATTGATTCCATTGGAATTATTATTATTTTCTTTATATTCCCTTTATTTTCTAAAAATGCAAGTCTCTCACTCAAAAAATCATCTAATTATTTAATTGTTAATTATTATCCAAAAAAAGATCCTAAAAAATCGGTAATTAAATTAATCAAGACTTGTTTCAAGCTATATTAGTATTAGGTCAACTAGATCAAATGAAAATATTTAAATTTCTATTCGTAATACCTGTAATAACTTTAATAATTATTTTTCAAACCTCTATGCAAAATAGATATCTAATGGCTTCTGATATGAGAGATGGAGAAACAATTTTTAAAAATGTTTGTGCAGGCTGCCATGTAAGAGGTGGATCAGTCGTTCTTAAAGGATCCAAATCATTAAAACTTTCTGACCTTGAAAAAAGAGGAATAGCAGATGTAAATTCAATAATAATAATTGCTAATGATGGGATTGGTTTTATGAAGGGTTATAAAAATAAATTGAAAGATGGAGAGGATAAGGTTCTTGCTCAATGGATTATTAAAAATGCAGAAAAGGGTTGGGAGTAAATGAAAAGCTTATTTTTTGCATCTTTTTTATTTCTTTTAGCTGAATTTTCTTTTGCTGAGGAATTAACTAATTACACAATTACATCTGATTCTCAAATAAATACTTTAAAAGGTGATTTAGAGGCTAAAGGAAATGTAGTCATTAAGAGTAATAGTGGTAATTTTGAGGCTTATTCGGACAAGCTTTCTTTTGACAAGGATGATAAATCTCTAAAACTTATTGGTAATGTTTATTTAAAAAATTTAGAGTATGAAGGAATTTCAATTGAAGAGACATCTGGAGATGAGTTGACTATATTTACTGATACAGGACTTTTTGAATTCAAATCCCAAAATAAAAACAGAGTAAAAACAAAAATTAATTTCTAAATTAAGGCTTGCTTTTAAAAAATAATTTAATTTCTTAAAGATAATATTTTCTTAAATTATTTTTAAATTTCATATGAGATAAATATAGGTAACTGAATAATCTTAATGCATATCAATGATGCAGTGTTTTTAGAGGATTTATGCCCTAAACTCAAATTAAGATTTTGGCGAAAGTCTATTCATACATTTACGAGCAAAAGATGCATATATTGCGGAAAACCTTCAGAATCTATTGATCATATATTGCCACGAAGTCAAGGGGGATTAAACATAACAGAAAATTGCGTTCCAGCTTGTCTTTCATGCAATGGAGACAAATCAGATGAGAATGTTTTTGATTGGTATAGAAAGAAAAAATTTTATGATCCTAGAAGGGCAATGGCTATTAGGGCATGGTTAGAGGGAGACTTGAAATTATCTATAAGATTATTACAATGGGCTAATCAAGAAATTAAGGAAAAAAAAGCAAATTTTGAACAAAAAGAATCCAATCTAGAAGCTGCTTAAATATCAAAGATAATTAAGTTAATGAAATATATTAAATATAAATAAAAGAAAAACAGAAAAAACTTGAAGAAGAAAATATTATCTTCTAAATGAAAAGCTCACCACTTGCACCGCTATTTTAAATACGATAGACAGTCGATCTAATATAGAGGAAAGAACCCTCTTTGTTTAATATTCCATCCTATGCAATTTATGGCATATGTGGGGAATAGTATTGTTGATAATTTATAAACGATTACTCCAATAAATATCAGTAATAAAAAATCGTCGTAGATTAAGCAGCATCAGATATGTTGTTATTCGTATCTTCAATCATTTCAATTTCCTTAATCATTTCCTCTAGCCATAAAGTATTATCTTCTGATCTTTTTTTAAAATAAGAAATCTCAGGTTGATTGATTTCCAATGTCTCATAATCTCCACTCATAAAATCTTCCTTATTTTTATGACAAATTTTAGTTAGTTTATTTATTAGTTTCACTAAGGGGAAAATAAGAAAAAATTAATTTATGGTTAATTCATACTAATAGAAACTAAATAACTTTGTATCATAATGAACTAAATAATAGCTTTTCTTATTTTTGCTGTAATCCATTCACTAAAAACAACCGCTAGTACTATTACTAATAAAATAACTGATACCTTAGCCCAAGCTAAGTCTCCTATTTGAGCATCTAATTCTATCCCTATACCTCCTGCTCCAACTAAGCCAACAACAGTTGCTTCTCTAATGTTTATATCCCACCTATAAATAGAAATACTTGTAAATGCTGGGAGAATTTGAGGCACTATGCCAAAGGTCATAATTTGTGCTTTATTAGCCCCTGTTGCCTCAATAGCTTCAATTTGGTTTTCATCAATTTCCTCTATAGCTTCATAGAGCAATTTTCCACAAAATCCTATCGATCTTAATCCGATAGCAATTATGCCAGCCAAGACTCCGGGACCGACAACTGCAACCAGAAGTAATGCCCAGATTACTGAATTAATTGATCTGCTTGAAACTATGCAAAATAAGGCTAAAGGTCTTATAAACTTTTTACTCGGAGTAGTATTGTTTGCGGATAAAAAAGCTAATGGGATTGCAATTAAAGTTCCAATCGTTGTACCAATTGTCGCGATATTTAAAGTATCCCAAATAGGTTTTATTAAAGTGAAGAAATAATTAGTTTCTGGAGGAAACATCCTACCTAAAAGATCTAAAGCCTCATTATGTGAATCAAAAACATAAAACCAGATTGTTTTACTACTAATCAGACCGAAACAAAAGCTAAAAATTAAAGTGCCTAAAAACCAACAAAGCCAGTTTTGTAAATCTCTTTTTCGATCAAATTTTTTCCAGGTTTTGTAATCCTTTTGTTTTATTATTGGCATTACTTTATTAATTTCCTGAGATGACTAGATGTATATTCAACAATCATCACGATAGAAATAATTACGATAAGAACAGCCGCTGCAGTCTCAAATTCATATCTATCAAAAGCTGTATTTAAGGTAGAACCAATACCTCCTCCCCCAACAATTCCAATTACCGCTGACTCTCTAAAATTAATATCCAATCTGTATAAGGATAATCCAATAAATCTTGGCATAACTTGAGGTTGGACACCATAATTAACCCATTGAAACCAACTGCTGCCAGTAGATTTGATTGCTTCTGCTTGGGATTTATTTATGTCTTCAATATCTTCAGATAATAATTTAGCGAAAAACCCTATTGTCGATAAACTCAGAGTTACCATCCCAGCAAAAGGTCCAAAACCCATTAACTTAACAAAAAATATTGCTAAGATAACCTCCTGAAAACTCCTCGATAATGTGATAACTCCTCTTGATAAAAAATAAACAAATTTAGGGGCTATGTTTTTAGCTGCCCCCAAGGAGACAGGTATAGAAATAAGTATCCCTACAATAGTTGCAACAATAGTCATCCATAGACTTTCAAAAATACCTGCCAAAATCTCATCAGATCTAGTTATAAAATCTGGAGGGAAAAAAGCAAATATAAAATTTTTACCCCTTGGGATCCCTTCAAGAATTCTTTGCCAATCAATTTCGGTAGTTAGGAAAACAGATAATAAGTAATTACTAAATAGCAAAATTAATCCAATTCTTAATAACCTATTTTTTATTAACGGTTTTCTTTCCCAAATTACTTTCTTATATTTCATTTAATATATTTCTAATTTGCTATGGTTTTAGACCAGTCTTCTTCTCCATATATTTTTGTAAGTATTGTCTCTGATAAGCCACTTGGCTTGCCATCGTAAACAATTTCTCCATCTTTTAAACCTATTATTCTTTCTGCAAAATTCTGAGCAAGAAAAACATCATGAATATTTATAATCGCAGCAAGATTTCTTTCCTTACATAACTCGCATATTAATCGCATAATTTGCCTGGAATTTTTGGGATCTAAACTAGCTGTAGGTTCATCTACTAAAAGTAAAATTGGATTTTGTATCAAAGCTCTAGCAATTCCTACCCTTTGCCTCTGCCCTCCTGACAATTCATCGGCTCTTTTATCAAGCATATGCTCTAGTCCAATTCTTTGAAGCAGACGGAATGCTTCTTCAATATCTTTTTGAGGAAATTTCCTGAAAAAACTTATCCAAAATCCTACGTAACCTAATCTGCCGGAAAGAACATTTTCCATTACACTTAATCTTTCTACCAAAGCGAATTCCTGGAAAATCATTCCAATTTGTCTTCTTATTTTTCTTAATTTAGATTTATTTAAGGACGTTATATCATATTTTTCATTAGCGAAATATACTTTTCCTGAAGTGGGCTCAACTAATCTATTTATCGTTCTAATAAATGTACTTTTACCAGCACCTGAAGGACCAATAAGAGCTACTACTTGTCCACTAGGAACTTCCAGGTTTATTCCTTTAAGCGCCTCTTCTCCATTTGGATAAACCTTTTTGAGGTTTATTGTTTTAAGCATTAAGTCTGATTTTATTTATGATTAAAAGTTTTTATTTACAATCATAAACAACACCATTAGCCTTATCTATTTTTCTAATAACATCCCAATCGTGCTTGTGACTTATTGAAATAAATCTATCAGCCTTTTTAAATTCTTTATCTAATGTCGAATTATCCCAGTTATAGGTGTAAAAAGCTTGCTTAACTTTTGCAACTACAGTTGGGTGGAGATTATGAGCATGTGCATAACCTGTTGTTGGGAAGGTTTGGGATTTATAAATAGTTCTTATTTTAGAAGAATCAACAACGCCCCTTGCATCCATTCTTGTAAGAACTGAGTTAGCAATTGGTGCTACTTCATAATCTTTATTTGCAACACCCATTATTGAATTTTGATGTTTACCAGAGAAGACTGGAGTAAAATCTTTGTTTGCCTCAAGACCAAATTCTCCTTTAAGAATGGCCGATGGTGCTTTGAATCCAGAGTTAGATGTCTTAGATGTAAATGTGACTTTTTTACCTTTTAAATCTGCAGGAGAATTAATTGGGCTATCAGAAGGAACGATAATTTCCATTTCATAACCGTAAGATAAATCTTTTTTAGCCATCATTCCAAAAGGAACTGCTCCTGCACATGCCGCTGCCACTGTATTACTTCCAGTATTAATTCCTGCTACATGAAGACGTCCGGATCTCATCGCCTCAACTTGAGCAGCATAAGATTGAACTGGTAAGAAAGTGACTTTTTTACCAGTCACCTTAGACATATGCATTACAAAATCTTCCCATACTTTGGCATAAACGGATGGGTCTTCAACAGGTGTATATGAGAACACAATGGTTTCAGGATCTATCCATTCATCTTCGGAAAGGGGTAGATCTGCGAGAAAATCCCCATCGCGATCACAATATTTGCTGTTAACAGTATTATTTGGATTGCAATCAGATAAATCTAAATCTCCAATTAAATCATTTGATTTATTTCCACAACTTGAAATGCTTGCACTGATTATTGATAGTCCTAATACTATCTTTAAAAAATTTCTCATTAGTGTTGAATTTATTCTTCATATTTACCTTGCTCTAAAGAGATTAACTTTTTCCCAAAAAGAGTTTAAATTCAGATTAATTATTTTATTTTGAGTTTCTAAATTTTTAATCAGATTTGACTAGGGAATTAAATAATTTTTAATTTATTTTTAACTTTATAAATTTAAGGTGAAAGCATATTAAGAAATAAATATGATAATTCCTGAAAAACAAAATATAGAATTTAAAGAAAATACAATTCTAGAAGTTAAATCAGGAATATTAATAATGGAATCAAAAATTAAGAATAAGAAAAAAATTATTGGGATAATAAATGAAAATGTTGTAATAAATTTGACATTGTGTAACTACAAAAATATTAAATTAATTGCGTTGACAATTTGCGAAATTAAAACAATTGAAAGAGGGCTATTTTTTTCATCTTCAGAATTATTAACAAAAAGCTTAAAAAGAATTGATCAATTGGAAAAACTTTTATTAATAAGTGATATAAAAAAATCAGAAGAAAAACTAAAAGAATTTCTTTTATACTTATCATCAATAATTGGCTTAAAAAAAAATAAACATATTTATCTAAATTTAAAAGAATTTAATTTTACCCATAAAATTATCGGTAATTCAATTTCTTCAACAAGAGTAACCGTAACGAGAAATTTAAAAATACTAGAAAAAAAAGGTTGGCTCAAATTTGAAAAAAAAGGTATTTTAATTCCGTTTAAAGATAATTAACCAAGCCTTAATAAAATAGATTTATTTTACATACAAACAATATCTTTATTATGTCTTGTTCAATTACCTCCGTGTTTACTTTTAAAATAGAAAGCACTTTCGATGAATGGGCTGCAATATTTGATAAGTGCAGAAGCAGATAAAAGGCATTCAGAATTTGATATCAAGCCACTTTTTAGAGGAGTAAGTAAGGAAGATCCTCAAAAAGTTATTGTTATTCATCAAGCTCCAGAAGGTAATGTTCAGAAGTTTGTGGAAGCTAATGGTGACTGGATGTCAACCCATAGAGTTGACCTTTCAACAATGGAAGAATCATCTTGGACTTCTTCAGCAACAACGGAAACTTGTCGTGATTAACAAATGAAAAGACTTCTATTCCCACTATTTGCTCTCTCAACTATTTTCCTTGCGAGTTGTACTAATAACTCAAACAAAATAGATATTCAAAAGATTTCTGAAACCCAAAAGCAGAGAGAAGTTTGTCTCGATTGGTATGGATATAGAATTGATACCAAGAAAGCAATTAATGATTTAAATCTCAAAATCGAAACCGAATCAGAATTAATTGCTTATTGTGATTTCTTCAAGAACGTAGCTGATACAAAATAGATTTTGACAAAAAAGAATTTATTTTTTGGTATCTTGCGATCTCATTTCTTTTTGTGCTTGCTTGATTCTTTCTTCAAAGACTGATCTTCTATATGGAGTTACTTCTCCATTTTTAGTTGCCAAGATTTGCGCTTCATAAAGCCTCCTGGCTCTTGTGATTTTTTCTCTTATTTGAAAGAGCTCATTCATGATCTTATGCAGTTAATGAGAATCCCGTTCCCTATTCTCATGTCATGCGTCCAAATATTGGATGAACGTTTGAGTAACCTAACATTCAAAAAACAAGTTTGGATTTAAGATATATTTAAAAAATTATTAAATGTAGTTTTTAATAAAAGAATTTTAAATTGAAATTTTATCTAGAGG
>QCDI01000016.1:0-15498 GCA_003280965.1 Prochlorococcus sp. AG-355-B18 | reverse complement strand
AACCAACCTTTTTTCTTAGAGGAAATTATTGTCTCTTTTTCAGCTTTTGTTTTATTACTTGCTTTTTTGAAAGCCAAATTGGCTTCTATAACAGTAACTATTGATATAAAAAAAAGACCAGAAATCCCAATTATTTGTTCACTTTGAGAAGGTTCTGAATCTCCTTGAAAAAAAAAACCTAAATACTAGCAGCGATAGTAAAAAAATAGGGTTTCCATCTTCTTTGATACAAGTAACCCGATCCTAAACCAGGAAGGAAATTTAAAAAAGATGCTACCCACCCTTTTGAAGATGCAAGTATTTCGTCTCTTGAGGGATAAGACATTTATGTTAAGTATTTATTAAATGTGAATTTATATAAGCGAAAGATATTGCTGCACAAATGACCCAGCTAAAGGGTAAGAACATTCTTATTTTTTCTTTTTTGTTATTCATTTTTTAATTATGGAAAATATTTTTAAAATCTGTGGATTTAATAGATACTTTAAAACTAGAAGAATTAAAAAAAGACGGTTTTGAACCGTCTTTGAAAAAAGTAATTTCTCTAAAAATAAATTATTTATCTTTTGAGGCTGAGAGAACTTTAAGTTCTTTCTTTACTTCTTTTTCTCTCTCTTCAAGATGTTTTAGTTGAGCTTTAAAAGCATCTTCAAGTCTTACTTTTTGTGTTTTAATTTCATCAAGCTCTTCTTGATGTTGGTTTTTCTTTAACTCCTTCATTTCACTATCGGAAATAACATATACTGGACGATATGAAGGTGTTTCAAAAAGAAGATCAAACATTGAATACATAAGTGACCTTTGAATTAGTACAAATTCAATATCAGATGATTCTTTGAAATATGAAAGGATAAATACCGAAGATATTAATACGGCAAATACACCGAATTTCGGTTTACCTAACATAACCGCCCAGTATTTACCGATCTAATTTTTAAGGTATATTTTAAAGTATTAAGGAGATGATTCTAAAAATCTAAATCAGAAAGAACTATAAATGGATTTAAAAATTACTAAAACATTAGTAATCCCATCCAACGAAATTAAATGGCGATTTTCCAGATCCTCCGGTCCTGGAGGGCAAAATGTAAATAAAATTGAAAGCAGAGTAGAGATTATTTTTAATTTAGAAGATTCCAAAGTATTAAATGATTATCAGAAAGAAATTCTTAAGAGAAACTTGAATAATAAATTAGTGAATAATAATAGCTTACGTTTAGCAGTTCAAGAACACAGAAATCAATTATTAAATAGGCAGCTAGCTTTAATGAAATTTAGTTCAATCATAAAAAATGCTTTAAATAAACCATTTAAATTAAGAAAATCTACACAACCTACTAAAGCATCACAAAAGAAAAGAGTTGAGGTTAAGAAAAAACATGGCGAATTGAAAAAAAGTAGACAAAAAGAAAAAACATATCAAATATGAATAAAATGAATAAATATTATCCTCCCAGATTGCAATCAAACGTGTGATAAATTTAATTTTATTTTGGTTTTATTGAATTCAACTAATGATTTCTGGTTAATTGACTCCAATTTTGTAGGGGTGATGCGTTTCCACAAAGATAAAGATCATTCTGATAAATCTATTGATTATATGTTTATTGAAGAAGGAATAATTATGGGAATTCATGGAGGAAATCCTCCATTAATGAAAACTAGAAAAAAAATTGATATCGAAGAAGCAAGATTATTATGGCAAAAATTGTTAAATGAAGGGTGGCAAAAAACTAATAAAAAATGGTGAGGAAATTTTACAAAAACTTTTTAATATTAGAAAATAAATGAACCTTTAGGGTATAGCCTGGAAATTTTTTCCTGTTGTAAAAATTTCTTTTTTTTGATGTCGTTTTCATATCTTCTCAACATCATTAGATAGTTTGTAAATCCAAAAATTACTAAAAAGACAATAAATCTTATTCCTGCCTCAAAGTTCATAAGAGTATTAAGCTTTATTTTAATCTGACAAGTACTAATAAAAAATCAATCGGTATTTATATCTAATTAAAACGTCTAAGGAAATATGTTTTTGATTTTACTGCATAAAAAATACATAACAAAAGCAATATTAAAATTGCACTAAAGCTTCCGATTGGGTTCGGAATATTTTGTGTAAAAGGCCCTGCTAAAAAAGAAGGTGTATTTTCTTTGAATTCTATTAATCCGTTATTTATAAAAAACCAAATCCCCACAAGTCCTCCATGAATTCCTATGCAATTCCATAGAGAACCTTTATCTCTAATTTTTACTAATGACAGAAATATCCCAAGTAAAATAAATCCTAAACGTAATCCTATTATGTTCCAAAAGATCACATTTGATAAATTATGAACAAAGCTAAAAACTATAGCTTGTAAAGCTATTGATATTTTTGTACCATATTCAAATTTTAATTCTTCTAGTAACCAGCCTCTAAAAATTATTTCCTCTGCGAATCCAACACCTAATCCCAGAACAATAGAATTTAACAATATTATTGGCGAGAATTCACCAATCCAAGAAATATAATTTTTTTGCAATAGTGGTACCAGAATTAGAATTATTAAAACTAAGGCAAATAAAATACCTTTAGAAAAATTGACAAAGTTTTTTAAGAATTTGTCTTTAGTTATCCCAATAAGTACCCAAGCACTTGATTTGTTTCGTTTGATATAAAACCAATATGGGAGTAAAAAAATAAAAAGTAAGAAAGTAAAAATAGTACCAATTAAGGATAAATTTTCTTCTTCAAAATTAAATAATAGAAGTGGCTTAGATAAAGCCCAGCCAATCCCATAAAGAATTGGAATAAAAAATATAGTGGATAAAAATCTTGGTCTTAAAAGAAAAAAGTTTTTAATTAATATCATTAAATTTTTCATTTTTGTTTGAATATTAATTAACCCCAACCTTTGCCTTTTATTATTCTAACTACTTGTTCAAAAAGTTTTAGCTTTTTCTTTTTACTATAGTTTATGTTTTTTGAAAGATTAGATAAATCTTTATAAAATTGCCGAGTTATTTTATCTTCTTTATCACTAGGCCATAGTAAGTCTGAGCCCTCTTCATATTCTTCTTTATATCTTTCTTTATTCAAATTTTTTTATATCGTAATAATTTAAATTTTACTTATTGCAAATGCTTAAAAGTGCTGTTTATTAAATTTGTGTATTTATTTAAAATTTATGGTTATTAATCTTTCAACTTTAATTTTTACATTATTATCTCCATTGCTTATTTTTGCAGTAATAGTATCAGTTTACTTATTCCATTAGGAAGTATTCAATAAACCTAATTAATTTAAGGGTGTATTATGCCTACTTTTTCTAATGCAAAAGATAAAAGTGCAATTACCGCCATTAGCGTTAGAATCTTGTTCTTTTTGATGAAATCCATAATGGATATTAATAATCTATTTATTAAATTCCTTTATAAAATAATAAATAATTAAAATAATTATAACAATTACGATGGAACCCATATATGTGGGAGATTTACTTCCCTCAATAGCTTCTTACAAAAAGATTATTGAAAAACATGATAAGGGTATAAAAGAAGGGGAATTTTATGAAGAACCTATTGGCGGAGATTTTAATTATCCTGATTGGTAAATATGCTTACTACAAAAATAACTTTTGCCTTGGCAGATTGGATTAGAGAGTGGAGAAAGTGCCGCGATAAAAATCCTTCTATTGATGATTGCATAAAGTTTGTTGAGTGGAAATTGGAAGATTATAAACTTTCTGTAAGTGATAAAAGAATAATTGAATCTATTTTGCTATATGAATCTGAATAACTAAGTATTATTGGCTTTAATTGTTATATTTATCTTTAAAAACAAAGGATCATTAAAATCCTCTTACAAATTAAGAAAAAAGTAAATCAGCATATTTACGGATTTACTGAAAATATAAAAAGGAGTAATTTATAAATGTTGAGTTCGGAGGCAATCTAAATGATTGATAGTCCGCCTGAAATTTAGCAAATTCCAAAATATAGGAAGCGTATTCCTGAGAATGGGATTATTCGAAAATTAAAGTTCAATCAATTAGTCTGATAAGACTTCGCTTTATAATTACTAGCGACAACAGGGACTGAAATTATCGAGAGAAATCCCCGAATTCACGTATTCTAGGTTTATGAGTAAATAGACTTTAAATATGTAATTTTATATCCTGTTAGAAGGAAATCAAATATCAAAAAGGACTGTACCACCAGTCCTTTTTTTTTAACAAATTACTTCTAAACTAGACTCCTTTTTGGATAATATAGATTTATTAAGTGTTTAAAAATATTTCACAATGAAAGATCAAGTCTTGTTTCCTAAAATTGAAGTTCGTGAAAAGGGTTTTTTACAAGTAAGTGATATTCATACGATTTATTGGGAAAGATCTGGCAATCCAAATGGTAAAAAAATACTAGTTATTCATGGAGGCCCAGGAGGAGGAAGTCAACCAAGATATAGAAGATACTTTGATCCGGATAAATTCGATATTATTCAATTTGACCAAAGGGGTTGCGGTTCTTCAACTCCTTTCTCAGAATTAAAAGAAAATACGACTAATCATTTAGTTGATGATATTGAGAAATTAAGGATTCTATTAAAAATAGATAGTTGGCATTTGTTTGGTGGGTCTTGGGGCTCAACACTTTCACTTATATATGCAATAAAAAATCCCTCAAGAGTTACGAGCTTAACTTTGCGAGGAATATTTTTATGTAGAACTTTTGAATTATTGTGGTTCTATCAATATGGTGCAAGTGAGATATTCCCTGATGAATTTGAAGAATATATTTCTGTAATACCAAAAGAAGAAAGAAATGATTTGATAAGTTCTTTTTATAAATATCTAACATCATCAGATTCAAATCTTAGATCAAAAGCAGCAGCAGCTTGGACAAAATGGGAACTTTCAACTAGTCATTTAATAAATAAAAAATTCGATTTTGATAAGTCTCAAGTTAATTCTTTTTCAGATGCATTTGCAAGGATCGAATGCCATTATTTTGTTAATAATATTTTCTTAGAAGATAATTTTATTTTGAAAAATATAAAAATAATAGAATCGATTCCAACAAAAATAATTCAAGGGAGGTACGACGTAGTATGTCCTGTTAGGAGTGCTTGGGATCTAAATAAGAAATTAAAGAATTCTGAATTAATTATTGTTAATGATGCTGGTCATTCAATGAGTGAAAAAGGTATTAGTATCGAATTAATAAAAGCTGTAAAAGGAATTCAAAATATCTAAAAGAGAGAATATTCCTTTCACAATTAAAGGCCATTATCTTCAATATTTTGTGCAATACTCCTAAGAAGTTCGACGATATCAGAATCTTCGCATTTAGTATCTTCTTTGAGCAAAATGCACTCGTCTCTAATACTGACATTAGTACTCCACCATATACCTGAACTATTGGTATCGTCCCATTCAAATCTTTCAGACATAATTAATAAAATCTAATAAATACGTTAAAGCTTGCATTAGTTCATCGTGGATTTATATATTTAATTTCAAAATTTAAAAAACTTTCCTTGGCGCTTAAAGGAATCTGGAAATTTCTAACAATAAAATTTAGAAATCTAATTTCAGTTCGAATTGTTTTTCCTTTACCTTAGAAATAATTTTTTTGTTATTTATATTTTTTCTAAGCCTTTTTCTAGAGCCATGCTTTAAATAAATTTCTTTTGAAATATCCCAATACCCACCCTTTTTAGTGATTTCCTGAATTTTTTTCTTTGCAGTTTTAGTGCTATATGGGATGTCAATTATTGGTCTTATGTAATTAATTTGTTCATATTCTTCTTGATTAAATTTAGATAATAGCCATGGTTCATGAATGAAATTAAGAGATATATCCTTTAATTCTGGTATCCATTTTTTTATAAATTTTCCTTGAGGATCATGATCTTTTCCCTGCTTAATAGGATTATAAATTCTATTGGTATTTATAGACGTAGTTCCAGATTGCATTTGGCATTGGTTCCAATGTATTCCAGGCTCATAATCTACAAATTTATTTGCTAATTCAGAACCTGAATCTTGCCATGGTAGCCATAAATTATAGCTAGCAAAAGACATTAACATCGCTCGCATCCTAAAGTTAATCCATCCATTGAAATTTAATGAACGCATACATGCATCTATAAAAGGAAAGCCCGTATTACCTGAACTCCATGAATAAAGTAATTCATTATTTTTTTCTCTAATATTTTTAAAAAAAGGATGATATTCCCTAAACTCTAGTTCTGGTTCACTTTCAAGTTTCTGAATAAAATGACAATGCCAAGTTAATCTGCTTTTTAACATCCTGGAATTATTGTTTTTTGATATATTTGCCTTTTTAAAAATTTCTTTTAATGAAATGCATCCCCAACAAATATATGGGGATAGTCTTGTACAACTATTAAATGATTTTTCTGGGCTAGATATATCTTTTGAATAAGAATCTAATTTATAACTAAAGAAGTATTGCATTCTCTCTAAACCTTTCTTTCTTCCACCTTGCATTCTTCCTGGACAAGTTTCTTTTTTAAAGGTAAAAATTTCGTCTGAGGGTATTTCTCCAATATCAAAGTTAATAGAATTAATTCTTAATGGAGCTTTAAGTAAGTTTTTTTCGGAATTTTCTTGCCACTTTTTAGACCAATTATTCCTATCTAAATTTCCTCTAAAAACTGAAAATTGTAGAAATTCCTTCCAAATAATATTTTTGCTTAAAGCCCATTCTCTTACTTTTTGATCTCTTTTATAAGTAAGCCAATCTCCTGTTTCTTGATGGCTATATATACCTTTGATTTTAAATTGTAAACTAATTTCATCAAAAATATTAATAACATTGCCAGTCCTAATAATTAATGGTTGTCCAATCTCAGCAAGTGCATTTCTTAAATCTATTAAACTTTCTTTGCAAAATTGCCATTGTCTATCTGAATGAGTATTTTGGCTCCAAATATCTAACTCAATAATATAAATAGGTAAAATATCATTATCTTTTATAGACTCACAGAGAGCTTCGTTATCAAAAATTCTTAAATCTTTCTTAAACCATAAGATATTTATTTCTTTCATAATTTTTTCTTTTAATCCTAGAAAAATAAGATTAAGTTTGTAGTTAAAAAATATAAAAAATTTTAGAATAACTAAAAAAAAAAATGAAAATAACAAAAAAACTTTGGGAGGATAATTATGAGATTGCTTTACTAAGTTTAAATACAAAATTTGTTCAAGGTTTAAAGAATGGAAGTCTCCCTAAAAATATATTTCAAGAATATTTAGCTCAAGATTATTTCTTTTTAGAGACTTTTGCTAAGGCTTATGGTCTTGCTGTTTCCAAATCAAAAGATAAGTACTCAATAAGGAAGTTAAGTGAACTATTAATGGGCGTTTCAGAGGAGTTAATACTTCATGAAACGTATGCAAAAGAATGGGATATTGATTTGTCTAATAACTATATAAAAAAAGCTACTAAAAATTATACAGATTTTCTTGATGATACTTCCAAAAGACTTAGCTCCGTTGAAATAATGTTTGCAATGACTCCATGTATGCGACTTTATTCTTGGATAGGAAAAAGTTTGTATAAGGAGGATTTTGACATTAAATATAAAGAATGGATAATTACTTATTCTGATGAGAGCTTTGAAAAGCTAGCAGATTCACTTGAAAATCTTATTGAGACTAATAAAGAAACATATGATATTAATCATGCCAAATATTTATACAGGAGAGCTATGGAATTGGAGTTAGATTTTTTTAATGCATATTCAGATTTCTGATTTAAATTAAAATTTATTTATAGTACTTTCAAAAACGACTTAATAAATTATGTATTCTAAAATTGCACTTACAATAGGGGGAAGTGACTCCGGAGGGGGAGCAGGAATCCAGGCTGACCTTCGAACTTTTATGGCACTTAAAGTACATGGTTGCTCTGTAATTACATGTATAACTGCACAAAATAGTATTGAAGTTACATGCGTTGAGGCAGTAGATCAGAATACTTTATTAGGTCAGTTAGATACCTTATTCTCTGATTTTGGTATTAATGCTTTGAAAACTGGAATGTTACTTAATGAAAGGATAATAAATGATACTGCTTCAAAATTAAATACATATAAAATAACCAAAATTATTGACCCAGTAATGGTTACAAGAACTGGGTCTAAATTACTTGAAGATTCTGCAATTAATGCTTATAAGAAACTCTTATTACCAACTGCGGATTTGGTAACACCCAATATTTTTGAGGCAAAGTTACTTTCTGGTTTAGAAATTAGTAATAAAGAAGATATTGAAAAATCTGCAAGAAACATTATTAGGATGGGTGCTAAAGCTGTACTTATAAAAGGTGGCGGTTTGAAAAATATGAAAGGTAAAGATTTTTTTCTTGATTCAAATGGTAGGAGAGAGTGGTTGTTGAATAATTTTATTAAAACAAAAAATTCTCATGGTAGTGGTTGTACTTTAAGCGCAGCAATTTGTGGTTACACTGCTTTAGGGTTTGATTTAATTGATTCCATTCAGAAAGCAAAATTATTTGTTGAAAAATCTCTAGAAAATTCTTATAAAATAGGTTCCGGACCAGGTCCTCTTGGGCATCATTGATTATTTTTAACAGTGTGCTTAGAACCACCATTTTCAGTTGGTTTTTTTTAAAAATAAGATTTCTTCCGTCTCCCAACCACCTTCCAACCATTCAAGATGTTCTAGCAATAAAGATTCACTTTCCCCTTTGCTTAATTGCCCGAGTCTATTTGCGATACCATCGAACCTTACTTTCATCAATTCCTCAATTTTGATGTTATTCATAGGCTAAAGAGTAAATTTTTTCTACTCAAACTTAGATAGATTTTTTGTCAAGAGATTTATTTTATTTATTGATGAGTATTTCTTATATTTGTATTAAATACAACTTTTTGAAATAGATAGTAATTAAAACTTATTCACATAGATTTAATTCGAGACTAGGTTATATAAAAATACTTATATTATGAACACAGAAAAAACAACGAAACAAAAAACTATCCTAAACGTTGGTTATTGTGAGAGCACCTCAGAATGGCTAAATAGAATTATTACTGAATTGGCAGATGAAAATAAGAATTTTGTAGATTTGTCTGTTATTTGCGCTTAATTTTTTAGAGTTGATAAGTTTTCTATATAATTCTTTTGATTGAACTGATATAAGTTCATCTTATTAAAAAGATATGTTTTTCTATAAATTTAGGTATTAATTAGTATAGTTAGAAACAAAACAAAAAGTTAAAAGAAATTAGCTTATAAAAAATTTCTAAATCTATGCAACCTATCTCAGAAGAACTTTATAAAAAAATAGTTAATTGTACTAAAAAATGAAAACGTTAATCTTTTATCTATTCGCTCTTAATTTAGGTTTTTTAGTAGGTAGCTCATCACATTATAAAGTTTTAAATTTTACAAATATTTTTTAATATGATTTTAAGGATTTTGAAATCTTGACAAATTATGTTTTGAGATTGGATTAAGCAATTATTTAAATTATTTAAAAATTTTTTGGTTTTTAATTTAATAAATTTTGTTATAGATTTATAAAAAATTACTTTATTGATTTATAAGGGATGAATCAAAATTCTGTAAAAGTTATTGGTATTAATGATCAATCAAGAAATAATGCATCTATAGCATATATAAATCAAGTAGAAGGATTAAAAGATATCCTGAATATGGATTTTGATAAGTGGTCGAATTTTGATGGTTGGGAAAGTATTGCAATTCAGCAATGGATTTTTTCTAGGGCTTTGGAGATTTACAAAGGTAAGAAAATCGATATTAAATGCGATTGTTGTAAACATATTAATAACCTTCAAAGCGATTTTAATAACATTAAAAAAGAAAAATGCTTTGGTAGGAAAAGTGCCTACATGATTGAAAAAGTTGTAAATGAAATTGTATTGGCTAAGTTAAGAAGAGAAAGTGATGGGACATATTCTGCATAAAGTTAACAAAATCAAATAAATAAAAAGATTCCTTTACCTACCAGTGAAAATTATCAGAAGATCCAATTGTTAAATTTTGAGCTGAAATTTTATGGAACTTTTCATGTACCGAATCACTGAACTCCTTTTCATTTGAATAATTAACTAAGTCTAGTGGGTCGATATTTTCATCGAACCATGCATCATATTCAATATGGTTAGGTTCAGCAAAATAACTCATATTCAATTAATAGCTACCAAAAAATATATAAACGGTACATGCGATACCAAATAAAGATTATTTTTTTATTCATGTATCCGAATTTTTAACTTGTACGCAAAGATTTGTTGCTAGAAAGAAGTGAGCGAAATCATTTAATCCATGTCTTCTACGTTTTATATTGTTCATCATGAATTTAAGGTAGGAAAATCTGAAAAATGGTGGGAAACAGCATATGCAGCAATGTCACCTGGTGGTGGATGGGATGATGCAGTTGCAGCTAATAAAGAAAAAGGATTCTATAACCATTCTGCAAATGCTGTAACTAAAACTGGCCCTGTGTATTGTTTTTGGGAAGTAAAAGAGGGTATTTCTGCTGAGGAATTTCAGGAGTTTATTGATGGACCTTCTGGTCCGGGGTTCGGACAAGATGCATTGATGAATATATGTAAACCGATTGACACAGCTTTAATGAATGGACAAACACCTTATCCACCTGTCTTTTCTTGATAATTGATACTTGATCCAAAATAATTAGTAACTAGCTCCTTTTTTTTTATCTTGCTATATCTATATAAAAACTAAGAGATGATCCAACTTTATCTCTGCTCTAAAAATATTGTGGATTTAACTGAGCTAATCAAGGATTACGTAGCAACTGAATTGTTATCAAGTATTGAACTCGACTTTCTTGAAGGGGAATTGTGGGAAACTACTCAACATATTGCAGAAATTAATACAGTTTTTAAAGCTCCAAAAAATATATGTGAGGAATTAGGCCTAGATGAAAAATCTTGTTGGCAACTATGTTGTGCAGCTGTCCTTGACTCGTCTAGACCATTAAAAAATGGACAAAAAAGAGTTGATCTTTTTAAAAAATTAATTAATCAATATGAAATTAGCTACATATGAGGGAAGAGAAGACTTAATGAAACGCTTACTACTTACTCCTTTTTTCAAACGTTTTAAAAAGAGTGTTTTTTTCTCATCACTTAATCAGAACACTTGTCCTCTTTATGATGCTGAAGAAATACAAAAACAAGAACAAAAAGAAGCTATTGAGAAGTTATATCCATAAAAAAAGGGCGTTAGCCACGCCCAATATAAAAGCTAGATCATCCCCATCACCCAGCCTTTTATAAAATACTAGCACTACATATGGTGTTTGTAAGTAATAAAAATGGACTATTGATGGGGTTGTTTGTTTCTGTTTAATTTGTCATGATAGAAATCCCCATCACTCAGGCTCGTAAGAGTCTTTTTTTTTATGTCTAGTTTTGGATCAGATACTCCATTTATGCTTCTTGCAAAACTTAAAGTTAAGAAAGACAAGGTTGCAGAATATTTAGAAATAGCTGATAAGACAGATAAAGCTGTTGAGGCTGAAGAACCAGGTATGCTCCATCATACTTTTGATCAAGATCCAGATGATCCTCTTCGTTTTGTATGGTCAGAAGTTTATAAGAATGATGATGCTTTACTTGCTCATTTAGCTAATCCAGCAGTTGGTGTTTATCTTGAAGCTCATGCTGAACTAGGAACTGATTTTTCTGTTGAATTTTACGGAACTGTGGGAGATAAAGTTATTGCAGCCATGAATGGAACAGGAGTTCCATATAAGATCTTTAAAACAAAATTAGGTTATAGCAGAGTTTAAGGTAAGAGTATTAACTAATCTGTTTGACTAAATTATCAATAAGAATCTGAGTACTAGAGGTAACCAAAGACATATAAGAAGCATTAGTAAAAGAGTCATAGCATGGACATTTGGAATGTATTGCGCTCTAAAAACTTTTGTCTTCATAATCTATCTCGCTTTCTTAAGCTTGATTTCTCTTCTGATGAGCAAAACTAAAACTACAACGCACATATTCATTAGAAATACGTCTAATGGCATTTAATAAAAAAGTATCTACTTAATTAATAGCAAGATTATGGATCTATGAATCAAGAAAGGATTATTAATATTTATTGGCTTAATAATAAGGAATTTAAAATTAAATTTATGCTTAAATATCTCAGTTCTTTTAATAATAAATGGCTTATTCAGAGACAAGGATAGTAATAGGCGGTTTAGCTCATGTGCCAATTCTTATTTTTATAGCCAATTTTATTAAAGTTAAGTTTGGAATTAAAACAGGATTGGAAAGAGATACTTTTGAAATAGAAGAGCCAGTTAAAATTAAAGAGGTAAAAGGAAAAGTTGTTAAAGAAGGAAAAGCAAAAGCTATAAAGGAAATCTCAAATAAGCTGGATAGTATTGAACAAAAAGCTGATGAGGTTTATGAGAAGGTAAAAAAAAATAAGAAAGATAAAAAGAAGAAAAAGAAGAATAACTAAATTGAGATCCTATCAAGCATCAATACATCTTGTGCTTGAATTGTATCTCTCTTATCTTCATCATCGGAATCTTTATAAGATTCAATTTCAGCTTGAATTTTTTTCTTATAGATTCCTTTGATGTAATCAATTTCTCTTCTTTCTTTATCAAGGATTGAGAATGGTGATCTTTTTAAGTTCATAAATATCTCCTAATAAGTAAGTTTTAATCAGTTCCAGTTTTTTTCGGATTCAATAAAGCTTTCCAAGGTTTGCTGATTTTTAATTTCTTCCTCAAGAAGTTCTTCTTCTGATCTTTCTTTAATCTCAGATTTATGTTCTTCTTTCAATGTAGATTTGGTAGACATTTTCTCATGACGACTACATCTATGTTCTAACTAATCAGACTATCCATCGGACTGATGGGTATGTACGGTTTGGGGTACTCCTATATACGGATAAAGGATCAACGATTAAATTAAAATATGGTTAAAATCTTGGCAAATTTCAATTATTTTTTTTCCCTTTAAGAATCATCAGTAAAGGCAGACCAATCAACATTAGACTTCCATCAATTAGTAAAAAAGTATTCAGATTCATTTATCTATCCCTTCAGGGCATCCCAATTTAGGGGTATCCCCTTTTTAACTGGTTCTTTTTTCATATTAGCCATATCTTTTTTGATTTTGTTGTAGTAGGCCAACTCTTCTGGATCATAAGAACCCAGACCATAATTCATGGTCGCTGCAAGATAAATTTTGTGCATCCGGTATGACGATAGTGGCATTACTGAAGACAAGCTATTTGAAATTATAAGATTGTTTTTATCCGCATTGCTTATACTCACCACTAAGATTAATATCAATCAATCCCGCGAGTGCCCTCGTCGGGACTTGAACCCGAGACCTCTCCCTTACCAAGGGAATCAAAAGTATTTCAAAACTATTGGTATAACTGAAGTTTAGGGGTAAATATTACTAAGCGTTAACTAATTAGTGCGATAACTAGTGCGAAGAGAATAATCCCCTCAAGGGAAGGGCTAGTTTCTAGTTTTATAAATAGTTCTACCCTAATCTTTAATTACATTCAGACGAACATAAAATGTTAATTAAGATTAGGTAAGCTAAGCTATAACCCTTGTTAGAACTGAATTTATTCTACAAATCTATAATATTTAATGCTATAAATACAATAGTTAAACCTACTTTATGTCTGTTTTTGAGCAAGAGCTAGATGCAAGGATAGGCAAACCAAGTAGTAATGACTAAAAGAGCAACTAAACAAGAAACCGAATTAAGAGTTGCACATGCTGCTGAATTAGTTGCGGAAGGACAAGCTTATTCATCTATTACTTCCCATATTGCCGCAAAATATGGAATCTCACGAAGAAGAGCCAGGCAGATCACCTCCAATGCTTATCTTTTGCTGAAAGATGATATTGAGGAAGGGGACTTAAATCGCCCTGAAATGACAGCGAAATTAGTATGTACATTAGAAAATGCAATGCATAGAGCAATGAGAGAAAAACAATATTATGCAGTTGCAAGTAATGCAAAAGTCCTTATGAAATTAATAGGTTTAGAAGCAAAAACACAAATTAGATAATTACTTTTTATTAAAAATATAACTTGCAAAAATCCCTTTCTTTTTGTTTCTTTTTTTTTCTTTTAAACAATTCATAACATGCTTATAACTTTAAAATGTGATTCTAATAATGCATTCAATTCTTCTAAAGCAGTGGTCTTGGATGCAATTTTTTATAGTATGCAAAAAGTAAACTAATCATTTTTTTAAATTAAAATAATATTTTATTTTTTCTTATTAGTATCTTATTTAATTCTTAAAGAAGAGTTCATTTAATCTTTTAAACTGAAATTAGCTTCTATATTCTCCTCACACGAAATAGAGAAGCTTTTTCTTTTTGAAATAAATTTGGTATGGCTTATTTTGCAGAGCCAAATTACATAGAATATGACCTGTGGTTTGATTCAAATATTAATGCAGTTGATTTAATTAACTATTCAGATGAAAATGAATTTTGTAATTTTACGCATAAAAAATTCCATAAGATATCAAGTTTAAATTTAGTTATTGGTTCCTCAAAATATAAACAAATGATGATTTTTTCTTTTTTATAATTACCTTGCAGAGTTAATGCATTCCTTTATTGTTTTATCTCTCTGATTCTGGCATAGCAAAAGTAAATTTTTTGATATAAATTTTTAAGGCATTAAGCACTAAAGTTTAATTATCAAAGAGCTAAATCGCAATAATTTCCAGCACTCATATTTACTGAATTTTGTGAAGTAATTCTTTCTAAGTTTTTATTTAAATTATTAGCTTGATTAGAAGCCGAATAAAATCCAACTGTTAAAAAAACAAGTGTGATAGAAGTTACGATTGTGCTGAACTGGATAACTCCATCTGCCAGAATAGCTGGAGTTTTTAGAGATAAAATAGCTTTTTTTCTCTTTGCTTTTGATTTTGCCACAATGTTAACCTTTACTTAAATTTTTCTTAAGTTATTTTTAATAATAAGTAAAAAAAATAATTTGTCAGTTAGTAAATTTACTCATTTTGATAAGTCGTTCGAATCGAGAAATCTTAATATTTTCAACTATTAATTTATATTGACCTTAAGATTAATAGCTTCTTTAAATTTTTTAAGCGTCTTGACTTTCTTTAAACAAATTTATTTTTAAATTAATTACCTCTTAATTTTCGTTACTTACTCTAAATTTTCGACTAAATATTGACGCCTTATTTAGCTGATTTCATATGAACAAATTAAATATTTATAAAACAAAAACAATAAACTTTTTAAGAAAATATTCATTAAATATTTTTATGGCTATTGTAGCTATCAATTCATATTCTATTTCAAGTACTCTTAAAGAAAATAGAAATATTTTAAATGAAAATGTAAAGTTACTAAGATATAAAGAGATTTGCGCGAGATATTATACTTTTTATTCTTCTGGAACTGATGAGCAGGCAGAAAGTAGAGAGGAATTGACAG
>QCDI01000015.1:0-21103 GCA_003280965.1 Prochlorococcus sp. AG-355-B18 | reverse complement strand
AATATTTCTTCTTCTGAGGTCCTTTTTCGTAGCTCATCCACTAAAGCATGACTAGAGGAATCATTAAATAAGTTCCCTATATTTAAGCTTAATGTCATAAATAATTTATGTCCCTATTTAAGAGGTAGCCATAAATTAAATATTTAAAAACTAATTTATATTTTTTATTTACAAATAATTTAAAACTTAATCTTTCGGTTTAGCCAGAGGAAGCAGGCACTTATCTGAATCGCACCCAGCTGGACCAGCTTCAGATAGTTCTCCAACATCATATTTATTGAGAGCGTCAAAGAAATCGTTATTAACTTTCCTCTCTATTACTTTATTTTGTAATGATATATATTCCTCTTTACTTATTGGTTCAAAAGGTAATCTCGGGAAAGTTGCGTTGGCACTAAATCTAGCTAGTAATGCTGCCGAAATATATCCTTCATTATTTTCTATTGCATTATGAATAGCTTTGGCTAGATCCTCTATTTCATTTTCTCTAAATTCTACGGTTGCAGAAGTATTATGCTCTGTGTAAAATTTCTGAACCTGCATATAAAAATCAAATTGGGCTAATGCTGAGAAATTATTGATGTCTATTTGGTCTGCACCCTCTATATTTGCCCAGCTAACTTCTGTGGGGATTTCAACTAACCATTCTGTACATCTTGGATCAAATGGATTATCAAGTAAGCAGCCATTTTCATCTTTATCAGATTGAGATGGGACAACTGAGTAACCATAATCCATGCATGCTAAAGCAATTGGATCATTTTTCCTGAAAGTTATTCTTCTAATAAATCTTTGAGCTTTTGGTGGATGCCATCCTGGAGCAGCTCCTGTTAAAAGACTTTTAGTCCCAGCTGGCTGAACAGTTGTACATCGGTTTGGTCTTCTTAGATTATGTTTATCACAGTATTCCCAGACAGTTTCTTTTACTATTTTTCTCCAGGAATCTAGGAATTTAGCTTCCTTTTCCTTGAAAGCCTTTCCTTCTTCGCTATTTGGCCTTCCTGCTTCCCACCATTTCAACCATGGAGTCCCAAAAGCATGGACACAAAAATCAAATAATCCAGTGAAACTTACCCCCACAATAGGGTCATATTCTCTACTTTTTCTGTAACGCTCAACTTCAAATTCATGATTAAGTAAGCATGCTACAGAAAGAGCTGCTGCTTTAAAAGCTTTTTTTTGCTCTTCAAAATTGCTTGGATCGATCTGATTTAAATGAACTTCAGCCAAATTGCAGTGGAAATCATTTCCCAAGATCTCCCCACAAGGGTTAAGTCCATATCGACTCATCCTGTGGTCTAACTCTTCTTCAGAGAATGGGCCATAACTACTATTTATCCAATTCCTCGCTTCATCCTTACCTTGTTCCGAGTAGATTTCAATAAATTCCTTTCTCAATTCATCATCTTTGAGAATATCTGCATTTGACCTTGCGATTGCTTCTGGAGCAAATTGAATAGCTCCCTCACCTGAATGGAATTGTTTTGTTACAGCATCTAAAACAGTTTGGTAAGTGGGCTTTGTATGGTAAACCCTAGTATGATTAGCCATCCTGAGGGCATCTTTTTCAGGATCTATTCTCCAATTACCATTCTCATCTTGACTCCATAAATTTTCTTTTGCCGATGCTGCTTCCTTATCATCTGAAGCAAACTGTCTCATTCCAGCGCTTCTTCTTATATTCCCAGCAACTATGGTTACTGCAGCTTCATCAATTAATAAACAACACTCTACTGTACTTAATTTTCTGCCAATTGCCTTTCCAAGAAGTGATGCGACTCTAGAGTAAAGATCTTTTAATTTGATAGGGTTTGCCATACCCCCAAAACCTTTTAATGATTCTCCAGCAGGCCTGATATCTTCCAAATTAATATAAACATCAATTTCTCTTTCAAGACTCTCGTTACTTGATGCCTCAAGAAGATATTTATAGCTATCTACCCAGCCTCTTCTGCTATCCCCAACTTTGATATGAAGATCTTTTCCTTTAATTTCTAGTGTTGATTTTTCTTCTCTTTGATCTTTAGGAGTTATTCCAACTTCACTTACTGATTTAATATTTATTTTGTTTATTACCGTAGGTAGATTATTTATAAAATGAGGCTCAATTATTGCACCTGTTCCACAGCCCATCATTGCTAAGTCCATCATCAAAGCAAAGGCTTCCCAATCAATTAAGTTTGTTGAAGTACAATTGTATGCTCCAGAAAAATTTTGGTTTTTGTTAATCCAAGGAGTTCCTCCAATCCATAACCATCTCCCTGAAGGTTGGGCTTTTTGGTTTCTTTGCATCTCTTTCATTAGGATTAATTCTTCATCAGAAAGTTTTCCTAATTCTTTTAAGCCCGATAAATTTCTTTCACCTACTTCACTCCAGTTCTCCCTTTTGCCAGATGCAGTTTTTCTACTGTAAGATCTGAAAAAAACAGGATAAGCAGCAGGCGCAGTCTTTGGAAAATCATCTTTTTTAAGATTATTGGAATTGCTCTCTGAAGAAGCTTTATTTGGTGCAACAGTCACGATAAAAAAAAGTATGTAAATAACCCGTACTGGAAGAATAACTCTACCTGTGGCGTCTGCAACCATTCTTACCACTATTTAACGGTTTGTGTAGAATTATGTTTAATATGAAATCTTCGCTTCAAGAAAGGATATGGAAAGAATCCCTGAACCTGAATTAATGGAAGAAAAAAAGCAGGTCATTTCTTATGACGAAGCTGATTTTTCAGAAGGGGAAGTTAATCTAATTAATCAAATAGATCATTATCTTTTAAGAAAAAATATTTCTTTAGGTGAAAAAGATTTAATAGTTGATTTAGGATGCGGTCCAGGAAATATCTCTGAGAAGTTAGCAATAAAATGGCCTAATACCGAAGTCATTGGAATAGATGGTTCTAAAGAGATGATTTTGAGAGCAGAATATAATAAAAATATTTCTAATAATCAAAAAAAATTAAAAAATTTACGCTACATTTGTTCTGATATAAAGGACATTAAATCAGATAATTTTTTATTTAATAAAGAAATAAGTTTACTCGTAAGTAACAGTTTGATCCATCACATTACCTACATCGAAGATTTCTTTAACACCATAAAAAGTTTGTCTAGTAATAGCACTGTCAATTTTCACAAGGATTTAAAAAGACCATTAGATGAAAAGTCAGCTCTTGAACTTAAAGCACAATGTTCAAAAATTTATAATGAGACTTTGACTAATGATTATTATGCCTCTTTAAAAGCTTCTTATACTTTTAAAGAGTTAAAAAATTTCACTTTAAAGAATAATCTATCTTCTTTAGAAGTGTTTGAAGATGGTGATAAATATTTAATAGTCTATGGTAATGTTTAAGAACTAAGTGAAAGGACCTTATTATTATATAAATGAGCTTAGATACTGAAATTTTAAATAATAAAGATATTCTGGATGCGGTAAATAAAAGAAGAAATTTTGCCATTATTTCACATCCAGATGCTGGGAAAACTACTCTTACAGAGAAGCTCCTTTTGTATGGTGGTGCTATTCAACAAGCAGGAGCAGTAAAGGCTAGGGGTAATCAGAGAAAAGCTACGTCAGATTGGATGGAGCTTGAGAAACAAAGAGGTATTTCAATTACATCAACTGTATTGCAATTTGAATATGAAAGATCAGTAATTAATCTATTAGATACACCTGGACACCAAGATTTCTCTGAAGACACTTATAGAACATTAGCTGCTGCTGATAATGCAGTTATGTTGGAAGACGCGGCTAAAGGACTAGAACCTCAAACTAGAAAATTGTTTGAAGTCTGCAAAATGCGAAAAATACCAATATTTACTTTCATAAATAAAATGGATAGACCAGGAAGAGAGCCATTTTCTTTACTTGATGAAATTGAATCAGAACTTGGGTTAAGTACTTTACCTATTAACTGGCCAATTGGGAGTGGTGAGGAATTTAGGGGTGTTATTGATAGATTTTCAAGAGAGGTTATTTTATTTGATAAAGCCGTAAGAGGGAAGCAATCGAATGAGAAGAGATTAAGTCTTGAAGATAAAGAGCTGTCAAAATATGTTGAGAGAGAGTTGCTTGAGATCTCACTTGAAGAATTGGAGGTTCTTGATGAGGCAGGATCGAAATTCGAAAAAGAAAAGGTTTTTAATGGCTCTTTAACTCCTGTTTTCTTTGGATCTGCAATGACTAATTTTGGTGTAAGACCTTTTTTAGATAGTTTTCTTAAGATGGCTCAAAAACCAACTCCAAGAAATAGTAATAAGGGGGATATTGAACCTGCAAGTGGTGAATTTAGTGGATTTGTTTTTAAGCTTCAAGCAAACATGGATCCAAAGCATAGAGATAGGGTTGCTTTTATAAGAGTTTGTAGTGGAAAATTTGAAAAGGATATGTCAGTTAAACATTCCAGAACCGGGAAAACAATTAGATTATCAAGACCTCAAAAAATATTTGGCCAAGATAGAGAAGTAGTTGATGATGCTTATCCCGGAGATGTTATTGGCTTAAATAATCCAGGAATGTTTTCTATTGGAGATACTCTTTACACAGGAACTCATTTAGAGTATGAGGGGATACCGTCCTTTAGTCCTGAAATATTCAGCTGGTTAAGGAATCCAAATCCTTCAGCATTTAAAAACTTTAGAAAGGGTGTTAATGAACTTCGTGAAGAAGGAGCTGTTCAGATTCTTTATGATTTTGATGAGAGTAAAAGAGATCCCATACTCGCAGCTGTTGGGCAATTACAGTTGGAAGTAGTAACTCACAGGTTAAAAAGTGAATATGGTGTAGATGCAAATCTAGAATCAATGCCATATCAATTGGCTAGATGGGTCTCTGATGGATGGCCAGCTATTGAAAAACTTGGAAGAGTTTTTAATTGTAAAATAGTCAAAGATTGTTGGAATAGGCCAGTTATTCTTTTTAAAAACGAGTGGAATCTAAATCAATTTGTTGAGGATAATAATCAATTAAATTTAAACAAGGTTGCTCCTGTTGTTAGTGGAGTCGAACCAATTGTTTTATAAAGCCTTAATGGATTATAGAATTGGTTAATCTGTTAGTATTGGTAAAAACTCTTGGATTCAAACAGTAGTAAAAACAATGGTAGTAAATCACCTTATGAAATTTTAGGTGTAAAAGAAGGCGCTGCTTTTGAGGATATTCAAAAGGCTAGAGATATTAAAGTTAAAGAAGCTGGTGAAGATTTAATTTTAAAAGCAAAAATAGAATCCTCCTTCGATCAATTACTTATGGGCAGTTTGAAAGCAAGACAATCTGGAAACGTAAGTTATGAAGCAGTAAGTGCTTCAAAAAAAGAAAAACAAATTAATCAATTTACCAACAATAATTTCCCACTACTTTCTAAGATAAAGAATTTTAGTAATAACTCTAATAACTCAAGTCAATATAGTCTCCCAATAATAACACCTCCCTCATTTGATAACCTCTCAATAAAAATATCCGTTGGTATATTATTTTTAATTTTGCTATTTATTAGCCCTGATTCGAATAATAGACTTTTGCTCTCTATCTCAACATTAATTCTTACCTATACTCAAATTAAATCAGGTAAAAGATTTATAGGTTCTCTAGGATGGAGTGTTACCTTTCTTTCAATAGGATTAATATTCGGAGGATTACTTGAAACTAATTCTCTCATTCAAGAGATATCAAATAATTCTTTATCAATACAAAAAATTCAAAGTATTCCCGCTATGCTTATTTTATGGCTGGGAGTAATTTTCTTATAACTAATCTTCTATTAACGATTTAATTTCTTCATAATTTATAAAATATTTATTCTTACAAAACTCACAAACCAATTCCGCTTTACCCTCTTTATTTAGGATATCTTCTAACTCATTCTTATCGAGCATTTTCATTGCATTTAAACTTCTTTGTTTGGAACACTTACATTTGAAACTAACTTCTTGGGAACGAGCTTTTTCAGATATTGATTTATCGTCAATATCGGGAAATATATTTCTTATTAACGAAAGAAGATTATCTTTTGACTTAAATAGTTCCTTGCTGAAAGAATTGATTTCTTTACATCTTTCTTCAAGTAGCGAGACTAATAAGGGGTCAGTGTCTTTTTTTGGTAAAACTTGAGCTAATAATCCACCACTACAAATAACGCTTTTATTTTGAATTTTCTCTCCAATAAATACAGCAGAAGGAGTTTGTTCTGAATGATATAAATATGAAGCTAAGTCTTCGGCAATATTCCCATTTACTAATTCAACAGTACTTGTAAAGGGCTCTCCAATTCCAGTATCTCTAATTACATTTAAATATCCTGTACCTAATGCTTTTGTGAAATCAAAAGAATATTTATTATTATCTTTATTGATAAGATCCAATTCTAAATCAGGATTCCCTACATAGCCCCTAACTTTTCCGTCTCTACCTGCATCAACTAGTAATCCCTTTAAAGGTCCGTCAGATCTAACTCTTAAAGTAACTCTCCCGTGCATTATCTTCATCGAACTTGCTAAAAGGAGTGAAGCACTAAATGCTCTTCCTAAGATACAAGTGGTTAAATAAGAAAGACCGTGTCTTTTTTTTGCTTCTAAGGTGGATTCTGTGGTTAAGACTGCAACTAATCTTATCCCTCCATTTGCTGCAGTAGCCCGAACTATCCTATCTTCCATGATTTTCTTTCATAAAATTTTTTATTTTCCCTTTTTCTAGGATTAGCATTCTAGAGGGAATGCCATCAAATAAGGAAGGTTCGTGAGTAACAATAATAATTGTATTTTTATTTTTTAGATCAAGAATTAAATTCTTCACATCATTTCTCATTGTCCAGTCTAATCCCGCTGTTGGTTCATCAAGTAAAAGAACTGAGGGGTTTCTGAGTAGCTGAACTGCTACTGCTAATCTCCTTTGTTGACCACCACTTAGTTGTTCTGGTGGTTGGGCAAGATTTAATTTTTTCAGACCGACCTTATTTAAAACTATTTCTATATTTTTTTCTCTTAAAGATTTATGGCCGATTTTTAATTCTTTTCCAATGGTTGTACCTATAAAGTATCTTTCTGGAAATTGGAATACTACTCCACAAAACCATCTCCTTTGCCTAGAAGATAAAATTTTATTTTTCCAAGAAATTTTTCCTTTTTGGGGATTTGTTAACCCGCTTATTATTTCTAGCAGGGTTGTTTTTCCAGAACCACTATTGCCGCAAATTAAAATGATTTCATTTTCATGAACTTTTAAATTAAGATTATCTATTATTTTCCTTTCACCAGTTTGAGGTTGATAAGATATTTCTTTTAAATCAAGCATTATTAATTTAGTTGTAGGTATGAATTTTAATCTATTGATAACTTACTTATAATAGCTGTATATCTAAAAAGCCATTAGTCAATATGAATATTGTTTTTAGAGAAGTTGATCCTTTTAACTGTTGGATATGGATAAGGTTTTCAGAATCACCAACTCAAGATGAAAAAAATTATTTAGATGGAGTTTTTGATAGTTGGTACGTGTTAGGAAGGTTAGGGGGCTTTAACTCTGAAAATTTACAAACTCATGAAGAGGGTTCAGATCTAAGTTGGATGTCATACGATAATGACCAAAAAAACTCATCTCTTCCAGCCCTAATGCATAATTTAGGAATAATGGAATATCAAAATCTGTGGGCAAGATGTTGGGTAGATTTTGGTACTTCAGATTCGCTTTCAATAGATATATTAATTAATTCTTTGAATGAGATATCAAATAATTATGTGAAAATTGAAGAGTTAATTATTGGTGGTGAAAATAATGATTGGGCTATTGAAGAACATGAAGATTTGGTTTTCAAAGATTAAGAGTGTTATATGGAAGACTTAACAAGATTAATTATTTCCCATGAAAGAATTGTAAATATTAAGAATAATAATTTAGAGCTAACTAACGATGAGGCTCATTACATTAATAAAGTAATGAGGATAAAAACTGGTGAAGAAATATTTATAGCTAATGGGGAGGGTTCATTATGGAAAGCAATCAAAGTTAAAAATGATTCTTTAAAAATAAGTGAAACACAAAAACCTTACTTATTTCAACAACAAGAAATTTACTTATTGGGAATAGCTGTAGTTATACCAAAAAGTGGTTTTGAGGATATTTTAAAAATGTGTACTGAAATAGGAATTGATTTTATACAACCATTGTTTTCAGAAAGACAGGTCAAAAAAAATTTAAACTTTAGCAAAAAGTTTTTAAGATGGAATTCAATTATTAATGAAGCTGTTGAGCAAAGTGAGAGATTATGGAAACCATTTATTTTAAATGGTATGGATATTATTGAATGGTTAAAAAGAAGGGATAATCAAGAAAGAGTTTCAATTTCTGTAACAAGAGAAGATACCTTTTACGACTTAAATCAATGGTTAAAAAAACAACAAGAATTTGTAAATAAAGAAAGTATTTTCTGGAATGTAATAGGCCCTGAAGGAGGTTGGTCTTCAAGAGAAATTGATTTTTTTAATGAAAACAACCATACCTTTGTTAAACTCTCTGAAAATATCTTAAGAACTTCAACAGCTTGTATTAATGCATCAACAATCTTAAACCAATGGAGAAATGATTTGAAATTAAGGAATTAGATAAAAATGACTTTTATTACAAATCAATTTTTTATAGGTTTTTGCATTAACTTTATTTTGATTTATATTTTCTGCAAGATTCCTTTGATGACAAAAGGTGGTTGGGTAAGTGCAGGGATTTTAGGCACAATTTTGTGGGGATGTTTGTCATGGCAGGGTTGGTTAACAGTTGTAATTTATTTATTATTTGGCTCTCTGGTAACCAAAATTGGTTATAAATTCAAAAAAGAAAAAGGAATAGCTGAAAAAAGAGATGGGAGAAGAGGTCCTGAAAATGTCTGGGGCTCTGCAGCTACAGGATTATTTTTTGCCATAATGACTAAATTTAATTTAGCCAATGCAGTTTTTTATAAAATTGGTTTCGCTGCAAGTTTTGCATCAAAGTTGGCTGATACTTTTGGTAGCGAAATTGGAAAAAGATTTGGGAAAGATACATTTTTAATTACTTCACTTAAGAAGGTTGAGAGAGGCACTGAAGGAGGAATAAGTTTAGAAGGAACATTAGCTAGTGTCTTAGGATCAATATTTATGGCTTTTATAATGTTGCGTCTATCAATTATTTCTACAAAATACCATTTTATAATTGTTGCACTTTCGGGATTCTTAGCAACACTTTCTGAAAGCATTATTGGGGCTACATTTCAAAATAAATATAAATTAAGTAATGAAATGGTAAATGCTATTCAGACAAGTATTGCTTCTGTTTTTGCTATCTTTGCTCTTATCTTATATTCGTATTTTTAAAATTAAAAATATTCAGAAAGACTTAAGATTCCTTCCATTTTGTAAGAATCTCCCAGCTCTTAAGTCTTTGAAAAATCCAAAAATGTCCTTTGGAATTTAGGTGAATCCCATCATTCGTAATCCAATTCTTGCTCCTTTGATCAGAGTACATTTCTCTAAATGTAGGAAGAAATGGAACATTCTGATTGAGGCATACTTCCTCTATTCTCCTTTCATAAGAATTACAAAAATCATTTGAGTACCATAGACATCCAGCGAACGGCATTTTGTTCTCATCAACCGGTGTTAAACCAAGAACAAAAACACTGGTTTGAGAGCTCATTTCATTGACTAATCTCTCTAATCCATATTCAAAACCATCGATATCTAATTGATGCCTTCCGTTTTTCTGACCAATTGCTGCAGTATCATTAAGACCTACATTTAGCATGATTGCTTTAGGTTTATTTCTTCTTGTTTCTCCTCTAGAGGACCACTCTTTCTCCCATCTAGATGAAACCTTCTCTATCCCATCTCCTCTCACTCCAAGTTGATAAATAATTGGCCCATTTTGGCTCTTAAACCAATCTTTTCTAAGCCTCTCACACCATCCACCACCTTCATTATCCCCCCATCCATATACTGAGCTATCTCCAATTACAACTAGCTGTTTTGGTAGACTAATCACTATAAACAGGAAAAAATAATTATATGATTCAACAGAATATTCTTATAAATCAAGTCAAACCATCTTTGATTTTACCATTTATTAATTCACCAATTATTGCGATTGAGCTATAAGCTAACAAAACTGTGGTAACTTCTTGCCATGCGAATGAACTTAGTGATTCTTGCAATTGCCAACCTAGACCAACACTTCCAATAACTCCAACAATTGCAGTTTCTCTGATAATAATGTCAGATCTATAAGCGCAATATGCTAGATAACTTTTTGATTGTTGAGAAAATAAACCCAAAAGCCAACTTATCTTTTTTGATATTCCTAAAGATTTCATTGCGATATAATTTCTCTTGTCTTGGCTATCCAGATTTGTAAAAAGTAATTTGCTTGTAATGCCAGCATTATGAAGACCCAATGTTAAAGCTGCTAAAGATAAAGAAGGATTATTAAAAGTTAATAGTGTTAGAAGCATTACAGGTGTAGGTATTAAACGTAATAGAAATGCAAAAATTCTTATAAGAATCTTAGAAGTATTATTGTTAAAAATTCCTATTGCTAAAGGAGGTAAACTAATTGCGATTCCCGTCGAGAAAAGACTTAAAATTATTGTTTCCAATATAAGTTTTAAGAAATCAAATAATCCCAAATCTGAGCTTGATTTAAATAGGGTACTAACAGAATTAAAATTTTCAGAATTATTATTAAAAACAAAATAAAGACAATATGAAAAAGAAAGTAAAATTGTTGTAAAAAAAACTGCAATAAAAAAAATAGATAGGATTTTATTTGTATTGTTAAAATTTATTTTTTTGAATATTAATCTAGAAAGAATTATCAAAATTGCTAAGGACCACAAATATGTCCACAATTCTCTAAAATTCAAAGTTTGAAAAGATAAAAAAATACTTGTACCTATTCCTCCAATCCCAAAAAGTCCTAAAATCACAGTACTTCTTATTGAACATTCTAATCGATATAAACCAAAGTTTTTAAATGTATTGATTATTGGATTCCATATTAAAGTTAATAAAGAAGAAAATTTAGGTGCATTTATTTGGTTTATAGATTCAAAACTTTTGTAGTCAATAGTTTCTAATTGTTCAGCAAAGACTTTTGAATTAACAGAAATATAAGGAATACATATAGCTATTAATCCTATTGAATAATTTATGCCATATATTTGCATTAAAAGTATTCCCCAAACTACTTCATGAATTGATCTAATTATTGTTAGAAAAAACCTCATTATGCGGTTTAAAAAAATTGGAATATTAAAGATTTTATAAAAAATATTTGAGGATAATATTCCAAAAATTGCTCCAAAAATAATACTTACTAACCAACTAAAAAACCCAATTAAAATAGTTTCATTTATTCGATTAATTACCGTAATTATAATTTCATTATCTATCTTGGGATTAAATGCAGAAATTAAGAATTCTTGGAATAATTTAAACCCTCCAAAATGTAAGTTGGTTATTAATTGATACCCTAGAGGTATGCAAACCAAAATTGGAAGAAAAGATAATGAGGTATTGTTTAGTTTTAATTTATTCAACAAGTTAATATATTTTGTCTAAATGAAGCTTCTTCAAGTTAGTTTTTTTAATATTGAAAAGAATTTTACCATCCCTTATTCCAATAACTTTATCGAAATCTTTTAGCAAATCTAATCTATGTAATGCAACTAATTTTGCCTTTGGAGATTTAATATTATTTTTATCAATATTTTCTAGCAGCAGGTTTTTAATTGTTGTTATCAATTTGGGGTCTAAATTATTAAAAGGCTCATCTGCAAGTAATATATTTGATCTTTGAATTAATGATCTAGCTATAGCAACCCTTTGTTTTTGGCCCCCAGATAGGTTGCTGATTTTTTTGTCGTAAATAGACTTATGAAGTCTACATAATTGCATATATCTATGAGCCTTCTTAAAAGAACTTATATTTAGCAAATTTTTAAAAGCGAAATAAAGACTTTTTTCCGCTAGTAGTCCACAATTAACATTTTGTTCTGCTGAGAGATCATCTATTAATCTTAAATCTTGCCAAATAGTAGTTATTTTGCTTTTTTGCTTTCTATCTAATTCCTCGAAACTTTTATTGAATAATTTAACCTCACCTTGAGTTGGCTTGATAGTGCCATTAAGCACTGATATAAGTGTAGTTTTCCCTGAACCGCTTTTACCTAAAAGTGCAACTTTCTCCCCTGAATTGATTTTTAAATTTACTTTATTTAGGATCAGATTATTTTCGTATTTATAAGATATATTTTTTAATTCTAAGATAGTATTATTCATCTTATCTTTTTTAATTTCCTCCCAATATCCTCTATATTTTTATACTGTTTTGCTTCTGCATTAATAAATCTTTTTGCATTGAACATATCTAATATATGTTTATGTGATTTTTGATTTAAATCTAAATTTAGAATTACTGATTTAAGTTGTTTTGTAAACCCTTCCCCGAATCTATTTTCAAGATCCCCTTGAGCTAACCAATGATAGTCAACATATTCTGGGGTAATCCAAAATAATTCTAAATTACTTGTTCTTTTAGGATTGTTTTTAAGATTGTTTTCCCAAACTTGTTTATTTAAAGCTCCAGCATCAAATGCCCCACTATTAACTAAAGCTATTGTGGTATCATGACTCCCACTAAAACCTGCTTTTTTACCCTTAAAATGTTTAATTTCTACCCCTGCTTGATTTAAGAAATATTCTGGCATTAATCTTCCAGAAGTTGAGTTTTCAGAGCCAAAAGTAAATCTTAAATTCTTGAGTTTTCTAAGTCCTTTAATATTTGAAATTGAGTTAAGTGCTAAATTTTTGTTTACTATAAAAACACTTTTAAATTCCTTATCTATATCTCTTTGAGCTATGACAATTGAATTAGGAGTTTGTAATCTTGCTTGGACTCCTGATAACCCTCCAAACCAAACTAAATCTAAATCTTTAGTTCTAAATCCAGTTACTGCTGCAACATAATTAATAACAGGTATGTATTTAACTTCTACATCTAGTTGTTTGGATAATTCTTTTGAAAATAAATTAAATCTTTTGTCTAAAACATCTTGGCTTTGATCAGGTATGGCTCCAACTTTTAAAACTTTGGGATTTGAAAAAACAGGTGTTGAAAAAATAAAAAATAATAAAGATGAACTAAGTATTAAATTTTTTAATTTGAACATTATTTAAGTTTGTATTAATAATATTTAGAGATTGCTTTTTCAAACCTCCTCAGTCCATCTTTTATTTTACCCTCTGAAGCTGCACAAGATATTCTTACACATTCGTCAGCTCCAAAAGCTTTTCCAGGAACAACAACTAATCCGTAATCTTGAAGAGCTTTATTACAGAAATCAACAGAGGAAATTGAGGAGTTAGGTAATCTTGGGAATGCGTAAAATGCTCCATTAGGTTCTTCAATATAAATCCCATTTATATTCCTAAGGCTCTCATAGAGGAGACTTCTTCTTTGATCATAATGGCTATTTATCATTGAGAAAAACTCAACATTAATTTTTAAAGCCTCTAGAGCGCCTTTTTGAACAAAAGAGCAAACATTACTTGTACTTTGACTTTGTAATGCTGAGGATGCTTTTATTACATCTTTGGGACCCACTAAATAACCTATCCTCCAGCCAGTCATAGCCCATCCCTTCGCAAAACCATTTACTATAAAAATCCTATCTTTTAAGTCACTTGCTAATGTTGATAAACTATAGTATTTAAATTCTTTTTTAAGGATTAGTTCGTAAATCTCATCAGAAAGAATATTGATATTTGGATTTTCTCTGGCTAAATCGGCAATTTGCAATAATTCTTCTTTTGACATAACTCTTCCAGTAGGATTATTGGGAGAATTGATAATTATAAATTTAGTTTTTGAAGAGATTTTAGACTTCAAATCTTCTATATTTATTTTAAATCCATCTTCAGCAGAAGAATTTGTAAAAATTGGCTTTCCACCCGCTAGTCTGACCATCTGGGGATAACTTAACCAGTATGGAGAAGGAATAATAACTTCGTCTCCAGCATTTAATAAAATTTGGAAAAGATTATATATTGCTTGCTTAGCACCATTTGTGACCATTACGTTTTCATATTCAATATTTAAATTGTTTTGAATTTGAAGTTTATTTGCAATTGCTTTTCGGAGATCTAAATTGCCCGCTGCGGGACCGTACTTTGTAAATCCATCAAATATAGCTTTACTCGTAGCCTCTATAACTTCTTTTGGAGCATTAAAATCAGGCTCTCCTGCACTTAAATTGCAAATATCTACTCCCTCTGCAGATAATTGATTTGCTTTGGCACTTATCTGCAATGTAAGAGAAGGCTCAATTAAAAGTGCCCTTTCAGATAAATTATCTTTACTCATTGATTTATAGCTTTTCAAATATGACTTTTAATAATGACAGAACCATTAATTAAGAATAATTAAAAATATCACAGAATGGTCTAATTTAGTTCATTTTCTTAATCTATTTTATTTTCATGTTTTGAGTTCTTAAGATAAAAAATATTTAAAGTATTTTTTTCGGTGAAAAGGTTAGTTATTGGAAGAGGGAGTGTATTTGCAGATTTGTTAATAATTGGTGAAGCGCCTGGTGCTCAAGAAGATTTAGAAGGAAAACCTTACGTAGGTAAATCTGGTAAATTATTAAATGAATTGTTGATAAAAGCGGGGATTGACTATAAGGAAGATGTTTATTTTTGTAATGTAATTAAATGTCGTCCACCTAATAATAGAAAACCCACGACCAGAGAAATTAATATTCATAAACCATGGTTATTACAGCAAATAAAGCTAGTTGATCCAAAAATTATATTACTTACTGGTTCGACTGCCATGAGAACTATTTTAGATGTTAAGGACCCCATAAGTAATTTGAGAGGTCAATGGATTAAAAAAGATGGGAGAGAAATTATGGTAATTTTTCATCCATCTTATCTGTTGAGATTTTCTTCAAAAGAAATTAATAAACCTTATCATTTGACTTTAAAAGACCTAGAGAATGTAAGCGGTAAACTATATGCCTTATAATGTAGTAATTCCTTTTTGAATATCAAGAATTTTAATGTCATTAACTCAATCAAAAGAGGTTAATAGTCTCTCCAAAAGATATTCAACTCATATTGAGAGGAGGATAACTAGAACAGTAATGGTTGGTGATATAGCTATTGGAAGTGATTATCCAGTAAGAGTTCAATCCATGATAAATGAAGATACTATGGATGTCGAAAATGCTTACTTGGCTATCAAAAGACTTTATGATGTTGGTTGTGAAATAGTAAGATTAACTGTTCCTTCCTTGGCACATGCAAAAGCAGTAGGAGATATAAAAGCAAAATTATTAGAAAATAATATCAACACTCCCTTGGTAGCTGATGTTCACCATAATGGTATGAAAATTGCAATGGAGGTTGCAAAACATGTTGATAAAGTGAGAATTAATCCTGGATTGTTTGTATTTGAAAAATCAGACCCTACAAGAACTGAATATACAGATGAGGAATTTGAAACTATTAAACAAACAATACTTAAAAGATTTACCCCTCTGGTAGAAGTTTTAAAGGCTGAAAATAAAGCTCTAAGGATTGGAGTTAATCATGGTTCTCTATCTGAAAGAATGCTGTTTACTTATGGAGATACTCCATTGGGAATGACAGAATCTGCGATGGAGTTCGTCAAAATTTGTGATGAGCTTGATTTTCATAACATAATTATTTCTATGAAAGCATCCAGGGCCCCGGTCATGATGGCAGCTTACAGAATGATCGCAGATAGGCTTGACTCAGAAGGATATAATTATCCTTTACATTTAGGAGTGACTGAAGCTGGAGATGGTGATTATGGGAGGATTAAGAGTACTGCTGGAATTGGGACGCTTTTAGCAGAGGGATTAGGAGATACCATCAGGGTTTCTTTAACAGAAGCTCCAGAGAAGGAGATACCAGTTTGCTATTCAATTTTGCAATCTTTAGGATTAAGAAAAACAATGGTTGAATACATCAGTTGCCCTAGTTGTGGGAGAACACTTTTCAATCTAGAAGAAGTTGTAGACAAAGTTAGGAACGCCACTTCACATTTGACAGGTCTAGATATAGCAATAATGGGATGTATTGTTAATGGGCCAGGAGAAATGGCAGACGCTGATTATGGTTATGTTGGTAAAGGCAAAGGAACTATTGCCTTGTATAGAAGGAAAGAAGAGATAAAAAGAGTACCTGAAGATGAGGGGGTTTATGCTTTAATCCAACTTATTAAGGATGATGGGAAGTGGATTGATCCTTAAGGATTTGTCAAATTTTTGAAATTATAAATAAATCCTTTTTATAATAAATAAATCGGTTCTTTGAAGATAAAAAAATTGCTGAAAAAAAAATCTATAATTGTATTTGCGACAACCTTTTCTGGGCTATTTTTAAATAATTTTGCAGAAGCAACAGTTTTAAATAATAGTTATAAAGAAGTAATTGATCATGTTTGGCAAATAGTATATAGAGATTTTCTTGATTCAAGCGGTAAATTTCAAAAGTCTAATTGGATTAATCTAAGAAAAGAGGTTTTATCAAAAACATATTCAGACAGCAATGAAGCATATGATGCGATTAGAAATATGCTTTCTAATTTAGATGATTCTTATACAAGATTTTTAGAACCTAAGGAATTTAATCAAATGAGAATTGATACCTCTGGTGAATTAACTGGAGTTGGAATCCAAATAGTTAAAGATAAAGAATCTGATGATTTAATAATTATTTCTCCAATAGAGGGCACCCCTGCATTTGATGCTGGAATTAAAGCTAGAGATAAAATATTGTCTATTGATGATATTTCCACTGAAGGCATGAATATAGAGGAGGCTGTGAAATTAATAAGAGGACAAAGAGGTACTAAAGTTAAGCTTGAAATTCTTAGAGATACTAAAACCTTTTTTAAGATTTTATCAAGAGAAAAGATTGAAATAAAATCTGTATCAAGTAAAGTCAATCAAACCAAAAACGGTTTATTAATTGGCTATGTGAGAATTAAACAATTTAATGCAAATGCATCAAAAGAGACTAAAGATGCTATTAAAGATTTAGAAAAAAGAAAAGTTGCAGGATATGTTCTTGACTTGAGAAGTAATCCAGGAGGTTTATTAGAATCAAGTATTGATATCTCAAGGCACTTCATTAACAAAGGAGTAATAGTAAGTACAGTCAGTAAAGATGGTTTAAAAGAAACAAAAAGAGGAAACGGTCAAGCTCTAACAAAAAAGCCCTTAGTTGTTTTAGTTAATGAGGGTTCTGCAAGTGCAAGTGAAATAGTTTCTGGTGCAATAAAAGATAACAAAAGAGGAAAATTAGTTGGAAGGAAAACGTTTGGTAAAGGTCTAGTTCAATCAATGAGAACATTAGTTGATGGTTCAGGGTTAACTGTTACAGTCGCTAAGTATTTAACTCCGAACGGCACAGATATAAATAAATCTGGAATTATTCCTGACATAGAAGTGAAAATGAATATCAACCCTATACTCCAAAGAGAGATTGGAACTAGAAGAGATAAACAATATAAAGCTGGTGAAAAAGAGCTAATAAATATAATTAATAGAAAGAATCAGATAAGTGAATTTAAGCCTAATACTACAAACCTTAATGCATTCCTAAAAATTAATAAGGAAGATAAAGTATTTTCATTAAATTAATTACTCATATCCAGCATTCTCTTTATTGGCACAAAGGCTCTTCTTATTATTTCTGGGTCAAGTTCTATGGAAGGGGAATTATTTTTCAAGCAATCTAGAATTTTTTCTAAAGTATTTAATTTCATATATGGACACTCGTTACATTTGCAACCATCTATATCTGGAACTTCAATGAAGATTTTATTAGGTTCTTTCTTCTTCATTTGATGGATTATTCCAGGTTCAGTTAATACCATATATGTTGTGGATTGATCTTTACTTACGAAATCAAGCAGTTTACTTGTTGATCCAATAAAGTCTGAGAGTATTAGTAAATTTTGACTACATTCAGGATGAGCAATGACTTTTGATCCTGGATTTTGATATTTTAATTTTAGTAGTGCTTCTTCACTAAATGATTCATGAACAATGCAGCTGCCCGGCCATAATTTAAGATCTCTTCCTGAATTCTTCTGTACCCATCTCCCAAGGTTCTGATCTGGAGCGAATATTATCTTTTTATCTTGAGGTATTTTTTTAACTAATGAGACTGCATTACTGCTTGTACAAATCAGATCACTTTGCGCTTTTACTTCTGCAGTACAATTTATGTAACTTACGACATAATGATCTGGATTTTCTTCCCTAAATTTTTGAAACTTATCTGAGGGACAATCATCTGCTAATGAACATCCTGCGTCAATATCTGGTAATAGGACTGTTTTATTTGGGCTAAGTATTTTTGCAGTTTCGGCCATAAAGTGTACACCGCAAAAAATTATTACGTCTGCATCATTATTTGCAGCTTTCCTCGATAGATCTAATGAATCGCCAATAAAATCTGCAATTTCTTGAATTTCTGGCGCTTGATAATAGTGCGCAAGAATAATTGCATTAGCTTTTTTGCAACGCTCCTTTATTTCAGAAATCAAATTTTCTTCGGTTTGAACAGATTTCTGTTTTGCAGTAGAAGTTATACTGGTCAGGATTTAGAATATCTCTAAATAGATTATATGCCTTTAAACAGAAAAAATTCTGACAAATTTAAAAATTGCTATTGTTGGTGACTGTCATGGTCAATGGTCTGAATTAGACTTGAAAGTTTTATCGATTATTAAACCAAATATTGTTTTATTTGTTGGTGATATTTCTGATGGGAGTGTGAAAATAATAAAAAAAATCAATGAGATCAAAATTCCTACTTTTGTGATTTTAGGAAATCATGATAGAGGGAAGGATTCTACAGGTGAAATTCTCTCAAAGCAGATTCGTGTACTTGGTGAAAAATATTGTGCATGGGATTTAAAAGTTTTTAATAATCAAATAAATTTACTTTCTGCGAGACCATGTAGTTCTGGAGGTGGTTATTTCCTTTCAAAAGAAGTTAAAGGCGTTTATGGACCTATCACCGAACAAGATTCAATAAATAAAATTATCAAATGTTCTGAGGAGACTATTGATGATATCCCTTTAATTATTATGTCTCATGCTGGCCCTTCTGGTTTAGGCTCAGAACCTAAAAGCATTTGTGGAAAAGACTGGAAATTACCCTCTTTAGATTGGGGAGATAGAGATTTGTCTGTGGCTATTTCTCAAATACAAAAGAAAAGAAAAGTTGAGCTTGTAATTTTTGGTCATATGCACAATTTGCTTAAAAGAAATCTTGGTTTAAGAGAGATGTTTAAAATGGATAGTAAAGGAACCATTTATTTCAACACTGCGGTTGTGCCAAGATATAAAACTGACGAGGATGGGAAATTATTAATTAACTTTTCATGGGTTGAGTTTGAAAAAAAGGAATTAATAAATGTTTCTCATCGATGGTATTCAGAGTCTGGTGAAATTTGTGAAGAAGATAAATATTTTTAGGATTTGATATTTTTGATCATATTTCAAGTATTTTTGGACTTTTCATATCTTGCAAACAATGTTTGAGATAAGATGTAACCCGCAATTCCTGCGGCTGTAAAAGCTAAACCATTTTTAAATAAAGGTAATAAATCATTTGTTCTGGATATTATCGGTGCTAAACCAAAAATTCCAAATAACATTCCCCATAAAGGAGAAAGAAGAGCTAAAAATCCAATTGATATTACTTGACCTTTTTTTCTTGGAGCAGATGCGAAACCTGCTACTAGACCTCCAAGAATGGAAGTACATAAGGTCCATATATATTGCTCTTTGGGTAGGCCAGGGACAACTTGACACCCTCCTCTTTCAAGGCAGATCTTTACTGAATTAATTGCATCTAATACTGCACCATCCTCACCATGATCTTTCACATAATATTGATTACCAAATCTTGTTTGAAGTTCAACCCAAAATAATCTTGGCATAAAATTAAAATAAGCTTCACCTACGTTAAAGTTCAGCAAATTACCTCCTCTAGGATCTGCAACGATTAATAAACTTGTTTCATCTAAATCCCAATAGTCTTTTATTGCGCTACCAGGTGAACTCTCAAACTGAGATAAATATTTAATTTTCCATCCACTTTCAATTTCTAGATTGTTGAGATTATCCTCTAAAGATTTTTTCTGATTAGGACTTAATGTTTTAGCCAAATCAATTACAGGTGTTTTTTCTTCTGGTAAGAGATTTGGATTATTTATAGCAAAAACGGGTTTATGTGAAATTAAAACTAATATAGATAGAAATATTCCCAATAAATAGTTAATCTTTGAAGGCATAAATAAGTTTTGTCTCTTTATATTTTCGCCGATGAATAGCCTACCCGCGAATAATCCAGATTGGTTGGTAAAAAAAATAATACAAATGGGTGGGACTATAAGTTTTTATGACTATATGAATTTTGTTTTAAATAATCCTATCAATGGTTACTATGGCAGTGGTAAAGCTAAATTAGGCGTTCGAGGCGATTTTGTTACATCATCATCATTATCAGATGATTTTGCTTTTTTGGTTGGTAGACAAATAGAAGAATGGTTGATTCAGTTCAAAAGTATTTTTTTATCTAATCAGAAATTAGCTGTAATTGAATTTGGGGCTGGAAATGGAAGCTTTATGAGTGGATTAATTAAATATTTATTAGGAAGCAGCAAGAATTTTTTGAAAGGAGTTTCTTTTATAATCATTGAACCGAATAAAGGGATGGTAGAAAAACAAAAAAATAAATTGGAGGATTTTTTAAACTTAGGTATCGATATTTTATGGAAAGGTTTGGAAGAAATAGAGGAAAATAATATCAATGGAATAGTTATAGCAAATGAGGTTTTAGATGCTTTGCCGGTAGAGAGAATTACTTTTTCAAAAGAAAAATTATTTCGACAAGCAGTATCTATAGACAAAGAATCCGATAGATTATCTCTTGATGAAATGCCAATTACAAGTGAATTAGAAAAAAGTATCGAACTTGCTAAAAGTGAATTGGGGATAACTATTCCGCCTAAAGATGCCCTTGAAGGATGGAC
>QCDI01000014.1:0-24293 GCA_003280965.1 Prochlorococcus sp. AG-355-B18 | reverse complement strand
ATTGGCCGATAGATACATCAGCGATAAATGTCTCCCTGATAGTGCAATAGATTTAATTGATGAAGCAGCTGCACAGTTGAAAATCGAGTCTAATAATATGCCTTCAATCATTCTTCAACAAGAGAACAAACTTAATACTATTAATGAACAATTGAATAATTTGCAAGGAGGAAATATCGAAGCTCAAGAAAAACTATTGAATAATAGACAACAATCAGAGGCAAAATTGAACGTTCTTTTGGAAAATTGGAACAATTTACGTGAAGAAATGGAGGAATTATCTATTTTAATGAAAGAAGAAGATAAGCTAACCAAACAAATTAAAGATAAATCAAATAGCGAAATTGAAAATGATCTGGATTATTTAGAAAAGCTTGAAGAAGAGTTAAGTGAAATAGAGAATGACATACAAAAAGTTGAAGCGAACTTTAATAAAATGAAGAAAAATAGAAATTTCCCTTTTAAATATCAAGTTGAACCTGATGATATTGCAGATGTTATATCAAAAATCACAGGTATTCCAATTTCTAAAGTAGTTTCAAATGAACGAAAGAAATTAGTCAATCTAGAAACAGAACTAAGTGAAAAAGTTATTGGACAAGAAAAAGCCATAGAAGCTGTTTCTGCTGCAATTAGAAGAGCTCGAGTTGGCATGAAAAGTCCTAAAAGACCTGTTGGATCTTTTTTATTTATGGGTCCTACTGGTGTTGGTAAAACAGAATTAGCAAAATCTCTTGCAACAGCTTTATTTGATGAAGAAGACGCTCTTTTGAGATTAGACATGAGTGAATATATGGAGAAAAATGCCGTAGCAAGACTTTTGGGAGCTCCCCCAGGTTATGTTGGTTATGAAGAGGGAGGTCAATTAACTGAAGCTGTAAGACGTAAACCCTATTCAGTAATACTTCTTGATGAGATAGAGAAAGCACATGCAGAAGTATTTAATATCCTTTTGCAAGTCTTAGATGAAGGAAGATTAACGGACTCTCAAGGAAGGACCGTAGATTTCAAAAATACTGTAATCATTATGACAAGTAACCTAGCTGGTAAATCTATACTGGAGTATTCACACAAGATTTCTAAAAGTGAGGGAAAGTTAGAAAAAGATCAACAATCTCTAGATGATTCAATTAGTAATGCGTTGTCTTCAATTTTTAGACCTGAATTTTTAAATAGAATTGACGAAGTGGTAAAGTTTGATCCATTATCTATTGATGAACTTCAAAAAATAATCATTCTACAAACAGAAGATTTAAAGAACCTGCTACTTGAGCAGAAAATAAATATCGCTATAGACAAAAAAGTTATCAACAAAATTGCAAACGATTCTTACGAACCTGAATATGGTGCTAGGCCACTTAGTAGGGAACTTAGAAGACAAATAGAAAATCCATTGGCTGCAAAACTTTTAGAGGATAACTTTAAAAATAAAAAAAATATAACAATTAAACTTAACCCTGCTAAAAAAGATGAGATCGTTTTCAAACCTAGCTGAGGAGTAAATCAATAAGCTAAAATAAAAACTAAAGTAAAAAGCTTAATTTCAAAAAAATTTTGTGACAAGACCTACTACTAATAAAGAACCTCTAAAAAAGGATTCTCCTGAAGTCGAAGAGCCTAAAAAAAAGAATAATTTTTTTAGATCTACCTACAATGAGCTTAAACTTGTCGTGTGGCCTAACAAACAACAACTTTTTAGCGAATCAGTAGCAGTTATAATTATGGTATCTTTTTCTGCTGCAGCCATTGCTTCTGTTAGCAGATTCTATGGATGGGCAGCCTCGCAAATTTTTGGTTGAATTATCTCCCGAATATCCATTAATAAAGATCTTAATTAAGCTTCCAGAAAAATGAGTAATGAATTAACTACAAACCTTGCTTCTTCAAAAGCAAATACAAGCATCGCAAGATGGTATGCAGTTCAAGTAGCATCAAGCTGTGAAAAAAAAGTAAAAGCGACTCTTGAGCAGAGATCAGTAACTTTAGGTGTTAATAATAGAATCATTGAAATTGAAATTCCCCAAACTCCAGGAATTAAATTAAAAAAAGATGGAAGCAGACAAACTACTGAAGAAAAAGTTTTCCCAGGTTATGTCCTCGTAAGAATGATTTTGGATGAAGATACAATGATGGCTGTTAAAAGTACTCCACATGTAATTAACTTTGTCGGTGCTGAAGACGGTAGAGGCAGCGGAAGATCGCGAGGTCATATCAAACCTAGACCCTTATCAAGACAAGAAGTTAATAGAATCTTTAAGCGCGCATCAGAGAAAAAAGCTGTAATCAAGTTAGATATTGAAGAAAAAGATAGAATCATTGTAACTAGCGGTCCATTCAAGGATTTCCAGGGAGAAGTTATAGAAGTTTCTGGAGAAAGAAATAAATTAAAAGCATTACTTTCAATATTTGGGCGCGAGACTCCTGTAGAATTAGAATTCTCCCAAATCAATAAACAAAATTAATTTCTAATTTTTCTTGTTTATCGAGTAAAATGATGTTTTTCTAATCCAGCTTAAATTCTCTAATCTAATGGCAAAAAAAATTGTTGCAGTTATCAAGCTTGCTCTACAAGCAGGCAAAGCAAATCCTGCTCCTCCTGTAGGGCCTGCTTTAGGACAACATGGTGTCAATATCATGGCATTTTGCAAAGAATACAACGCAAGGACACAAGATAAAGCAGGTTTTGTAATTCCAGTCGAGATTTCTGTTTTTGAAGATAGAAGCTTTACTTTTATCACAAAAACACCTCCTGCTTCTGTCTTAATAACAAAAGCAGCTGGTATAGAGAAAGGTTCAGGTGAATCCGCAAAAGGCTCTGTTGGGAATATAAGTAAAGCTCAATTAGAAGAAATAGCCAAAACTAAGCTTCCTGATCTAAACTGTTCTAGTGTTGAATCAGCAATGAAAGTAATTGAGGGTACTGCTCGTAATATGGGCGTCTCTGTAACTGATTGAGTTCAATACAAAATTTCTCACTATTTAGGGGAGGTTAGTTAATAACCGTTTGCACCCAATATTATTATGAAAAAACTATCTAAAAGAATGGCGGCTCTATCAACAAAGATAGAAGATCGCATTTACGCACCACTTGAAGCTCTTAGTATTATCAAGGAAAATGCTAATGCAAAATTTGATGAAACTATTGAAGCACATATACGTCTAGGTATTGATCCAAAATATACTGATCAACAATTAAGGACCACAGTTGCATTACCACATGGCACTGGCCAAAGCATCAAAATTGCAGTAATTACAAGCGGTGAGAATGTATCGAAAGCTAAGGCTGCTGGTGCAGATTTATTTGGCGAAGAAGATCTTGTGGAAAGCATCAACAAAGGAAATATGGAGTTTGATCTACTTATTGCAACTCCAGATATGATGCCAAAGGTTGCAAAATTAGGAAGAGTTTTAGGACCTAGAGGTTTAATGCCAAATCCTAAAGCTGGGACAGTAACTAATGACATTGCTAATGCAATAAAAGAATTCAAAGCTGGTAAGCTCGAATTTAGAGCAGATAAGGCTGGAATCGTTCATGTCCGCTTTGGAAAAGCAAGTTTCACAAAAGAGGCTCTATTTGACAACTTAAAAACCTTACAAGAATCAATTGATAAAAACAAACCAAGTGGAGCCAAAGGAAAGTATTGGAAAACTTTTTATGTAACTTCAACAATGGGCCCTTCAGTTCAAGTAGATATAAATGCTGTACAAGATTACCAACCTGAAGGTTAACGCTTTGTAGTATAATTTAAAGTGCAATAATACGGCCAAAGAAAGTAGGTTAATTTAGTTACTCTAAATTTTTAATTCCTACCGAGGACTCGTCTTAAATTATTTCTTTTTGGATCTAATAAAAGCGGCCTCTTTAAAAGGACTTTGCCGCATTTCCTGCTCTCCCTAAACACGATCCAAAAAAACATCAATGGGCCGAACACTAGAGAATAAGCAACAAATCGTTACTGAGATTAAATCTCTTTTAAACGACTCGGAAATGGCTGTGGTTCTTGACTATAAAGGTTTAACTATCAAAGAGATGTCAGATTTGCGATCTAGATTGCAAACAACTAATGGCATTTGCAAAGTTACTAAAAATTCATTAATGCGTAAAGCTATTGATGGAGATAGTAATTGGAACGATCTTGAATCTTTACTGACCGGAACAAATGCTTTTGTCTTAATCAAAGAAGATGTTGGTGGTGCTGTAAAAGCTATCCAATCTTTTCAAAAAGACACCAAAAAATCCGAAACCAAAGGAGCTTTATTTGAAGGCAGACTTCTAAGCAATTCTGAAATAAAGGAAATTGCAAGTCTTCCATCTAAAGAAGTATTGATGGCAAAAATTGCTGGCGCTCTAAATGGCGTTGCAACAAAAATTGCGATCTCTATTAATGAAGTACCTTCTGGACTTGCTAGATCACTTAAACAACATTCTGAAAAATCAGAATCCTAAATTCAAAACCTAATTAACTTTTAAGAAAATGTCCGCAAAAACTGAAGAAATTCTTGAATCATTAAAAGCTCTATCACTTTTAGAAGCATCTGAGCTTGTAAAGCAAATTGAAGAGGCTTTTGGTGTATCTGCTGCAGCTTCTGCAGGTGTAGTAATGGCAGCTCCAGGAACAGCTGGCGGTGACGCAGATGGTGGCGCTGCTGAAGAAAAAACTGAATTTGATGTAGTTCTCGAAAGCTTTGATGCAGCTGCAAAGATCAAAGTCCTTAAGGTTGTAAGAAATGCAACTGGTCTCGGTCTTGGTGATGCAAAAGCACTTGTTGAGTCTGCACCAAAAACAGTAAAAGAAGGAATTGCCAAAGCAGATGCTGAATCTTTAAAGAAAGAGATTGAAGAAGCTGGCGGTAAAGTTACACTTAAGTAAGAGTACATTTTTTCAAGCCGATAATCGTAATATCGGCTTCAAAAATTATGAATAGTGAAAGTATTGCGATTGAAGCCGCAACAGATGGAGCTTGCAGTGGTAATCCAGGTCCTGGTGGTTGGGGCGGTTTAATAATTTTTGACGATAACAGCGAATTAGAAATAGGTGGTTCCGAGCAAAATACTACCAATAATAGAATGGAACTCACTGCGGCTATAAAAACCCTTGAGAAATTAAAAACCTACCAATTAAAAGAGAACTTTAAACTAAGAACTGATAGTAAATATGTCATAGAGGGGTATACAAAATGGATTATTAATTGGAAGAGAAATGGATGGAAAACAAGTTCAGGAAAACCAGTTCAAAATCTTGATCTATGGCAAAAAATTGATCAATTAAGAATTAATGGCCTAATAATGGAATATGTTAAAGGTCATAGCGGGGATAAACAAAATGATAGGGTTGATAAAATTGCAACTAATTACAGCAAAGGTATTTCTATAGAAAATAACTTAAAAAAAGCAGAATCCTCTGTTGATTTTTTTGACAAAAATGCACCTGCAGAAATTCAGGAATTATTTTCCCGCAATGAATTAATTAAAAAATTTGCAGAAACAAAGTACCTTTTAAGTTCACCTGAACTAGACACCTTATTAGGTGAAGAAAACCACTTAAAGATAAAACAATATTCACTTTTTGAATGGCGTAATTGGAGATTTATTCCTAAAGATAAAAAATATTGGATAATAGAAAAAATAGAAGCTTAATTTTTTATGAATGTACAGAAGGGGGGATTTAAAAATCTTTATAAAAACTTGATTACCCCTGTATTAAAAAAAGACTCTGGAATTGATGCAGAATACTTAACAAATTTATCTCTTAGCCTCCTATCATTTAGTTCAAGAAAATATAATTGGCCTGTAGTTTCTTCTATCTTAAAAAATCTAAATAAAGAATTTTCTGTAGTTGATAAAAGGTTAACTCAGAACATATGTGGAATAAATTTTTGTAATCCAGTTGGTTTGGCTGCGGGTTTTGACAAAAATGGAAATGCCGCAAATATATGGAAAGATTTTGGTTTTGGATTTGCTGAACTTGGAACGGTAACTAAATTTGCTCAGAATGGAAATTCTAAACCAAGATTATTTAGATTAGCAGAAGAAGAGGCAGCATTAAATAGAATGGGTTTCAATAACAATGGTGCTGAAAATCTAGTTAAAAACTTCGTCGAACAAAGAATTGAGTTCAAAAAAAATAGAAAGAATATTTGTTTAGGGATAAATTTTGGTAAGTCTAAAATTACAGATTTATCTCAAGCAAAAGATGACTATTTAACTTCTCTAAAATTATTAATTCCATATTGTGATTATGCAGCAATAAACGTAAGTTCTCCAAATACTGAAGGACTAAGAAAGTTACAAGATCCAATTCTTCTAAAAGAACTTATTAAAGAAATTAAAAACTTACCCAGTTGTCCACCATTATTTGTCAAAATTGCACCAGATCTAAGCTTTAAAGATATTGAAGATATTTGCCAATTAATAATCGAGGAAAACATAGATGGAATAATTGCTACTAACACCAGCATAGATAGATTAGGTCTTGAAAATAGAAAGATCAAGCAAACCGGATTATTACTTTCTGAAGAGAATGGAGGATTAAGTGGAAGGCCTCTACAAAAAAAAGCAAATCAAATAATAAAACATATTCATAATATTGATAAAAAGATTATTTTAATTGGCGTTGGTGGAATTGATAGTCCTGAGTCAGCATGGGAAAGAATTTGTTCTGGAGCATCATTAATTCAACTTTATACAGGATGGATATATAAGGGTCCACAATTAGTGCCCGATATACTTCAAGGAATTATAAAGCAACTAAATATCCATAAATTATCAAATATAAAAGAGGCCATTGGATCAGATCTAAAATGGATTGAATAAAAAAAGCAAATGAATAATGAATTAACCGTAACCTAATGATTACAAAATACTAACCATGCAATCATCAAACCTAAAACATGGGGGAAACGTATATGCAAAAGCAAAGAAATTAAATTTATTACCCTCTGAAATTATTGATGCAAGTGCCTCATTAGTACCTTTTGATCCTCCTCAAATAGTAATAGATTCATTAAATGAGGAAATTAAGAATCTTAGATTTAGATATTACCCTGAGAGAAACTTAAGGGATTTGAGAGAAATAATTGGTAAATTTCATAGGATCAATCCAGACAATATATTGCCTGGGAATGGAGCTTCTGAGCTAATAACCTGGGCAGGTTACGAAGCATCCAAATTTGGAGTAAGTTGTATTCCTTCTCCATCATTTGTTGATTATGAAAGATCTTTAAATTGTTGGAATAGCAATTTAATACATTGCGAATTACCAAACAACTGGAATGATATTTTTCCTCAATCATTTCCGCTTCGTCCAAAAGGTGATGTTATTTGGATAACAAATCCACATAACCCTACCGGCCAATTATGGGAAAAGAATTCATTGGAGGAAGTTGTGAAAAAATATAAATTAGTTATATGTGATGAGGCTTTCTTGTCGATAACACCTAATGGAGACAAAGAATCTTTAATACCTTTAACAAAAAAATATGATAATCTATTAGTCTTGAGAAGCTTGACCAAAATCTTCAATATTCCTGGCCTCAGATTAGGTTACGTTATTGGCTCATCGAAAAAACTTAAACAATGGGAAATAAACAGAGATCCTTGGCCTTTAAATTCCTTTGCTATTAAAGCAGGAATTGATCTACTAAGTAATAAGAAATTCTATGACCAGTGGACAAAACAGATTCATAGCTGGATAAATGTTGAAAAAAAGAGAGTATTTGGAAAATTATCAAAAATAGAGAACCTTAAAGTTCATAACTCTTCAACCAACTTTTTTTTAGTAGAAAGTAAAACATCCTTGTCGCCAAATATAAAATACTTAGAAAATAAGGGAATATTGCTTAGAGAATGTACTTCATTTAAATTTCTCGACGAAAAGTGGGCAAGAATAAGCTTACAGAATAGGAAAAATAACACTCTTTTATGTAAAGAAATTCAGAATTCCTTTAGAAAATAATTAATAAATTTTTTTATCTCATTTTTAGATTTAATTTTATTATTATTTTCCATATTCCTCTTCATGAGATCTAATATTTCATAATGATTTTTACCCTTTTTTGATTTTATTTTAAAAATTCTTTCTAGAGTTTCTTCAAAAACTTCTTTAGAAATTTTATTCTGATTGATTAAAACTGAGCCTCCACTTTCAGCGAGAATCATTGCATTTTTCTCCTGATGATTATTTTTAGAATCTGGATATGGAATTAAAATAGAAGGTTTTTCAGCCTCTATTAGTTCATTGATTGTACCTGCACCGGATCTCGATATTACAAGATCACAGTTTTGAATTAAAGCTGCCATTTCATTAGTAAATTTCTTTTGAATATAATTTCTGGAGTTTTTTACATAAAAAGGGTGTTGATTAGATTCCCCAATAATATGAACTATCCGAAACTGTTTTTTTAATAAAAATTCCAGAGATTCATTAAGAATTTGATTTATTGCTTTTGCTCCTTGACTACCTCCCATAACAATTAAAAGAGGTCCTTTCCCTTTTGGAACCCATTCTGGCAAGGGATTGGATTTATAGAATTGTTCTCTTAAAGGGGTACCAGTGAAAATAGTTTTACAATTTCTTAAATAAAAATTTGTATTCTTAAATCCTAGAAGAACATAGTTACACAAAAAACCAAAATATTTCGTGACCATTCCTGGAATTAAATTTGATTCATGAATAATCACAGGTATCCTCAGAAATTTTGAAGCAACAATAGTGGGGGCAGAGATATAACCTCCAGTCGTAAAAACCAAGTTAATTTTTTTTTCTTTTAAGATCCTCATTATTTGGAAAGTTGACATTAAAATTTCTATATATTGATAAAACAAAAAAATATTTTTTCTTGGTGTCTTTATACTCAAAGTCCTCAAATTATATTTTTTGGGAATTAAATTGGCATCAAGTCTTTTATTAACCCCCAACCAATGGATATTCCATTTATTTTCTACCTCTTTAGAAACTGCTAAAGCTGGGAAAATATGCCCCCCTGTCCCACTGGCTGCGACTAATAAATTATTTTTTTTAGACATAAAAACTTAAATTAGTAGAATAAAAACAATAAATGATAAATATGTTTAATTTAAACTTTTTCAGAAATATAGGTTTCCCTCTCTACTTATTTATTTATCTCATTATTCCCTATTCAGCAATAACACAAACTTTAAAAGTTGATTTTATAAGAAATCTAGAAAACTCATTAAATAAGCGAGACTTAGAGTTTATTAGAAAAAATTTTAGAAATGATGAAAACAAAAATATACCAAAACAGTTTTCAAAAATTATCAAAGATTTCCCTGATAGCAAATGGACAATCAAAAGATTAAAATCAAATATTCCAAACAAAGAAATTTTGAGAATAAAAGTTTTAGGAAAAAAAATAGTTAATGGAGAAGAAATCCATATACTCGAATCCAATTTCGATTATTTATTTTCAATTGTTAATGGGAAAATAGATGAAGGGATTATAAAAAATTTGTTCACAACAATAAGGACTGACAATAACAAAATAGATATTATTTTTAAAATTCCTGATAAAGTTCTTACTGGTTCAAAATATGATATCGATATTATTCTAAATAAACCTCTTGAGGAGGTCATTATTGCAGGAGCTATAAAACCTCATCAAGTAAATTCATTATTTGAACAAGAAATATTATTGGAGCCATTAGTATCTGGGGGGATTTTCAAAATGACTAGAGCTCCAACAAAACCCGGAATACAATTATGGTCAGGAATTATAGCTCACCCTTTGGGGATGATTACTTTCACAAAAAGTATTAATATCGTTGATCAGATATAGTCTAAGCATCGTTTAAAGCGGCTACACCAGGTAAAGTTTTACCTTCTAAAAGTTCTAAACTAGCCCCACCTCCAGTAGATATATGCGACATTTTCTCAGCTAATCCTGCCTTCTCCACTGCTGCTACTGAATCTCCACCACCAATTATTGTGCAAACTTCAGAAAAAGCACTTAAGTCCGCAAGGGTCGTAGCTATTGCATTTGTACCTTCTGCAAACTTATCAAATTCAAAAACTCCCATTGGACCATTCCAAATAATTGTCTTACATTCTGCAAGAGCATTTTGAAAAACTTTAATAGAATCTGGACCAATATCAAGACCCATCCAATTCCCACTAATTGAATCAATTTGAGATATTTTACTTTCGGCGTCAGGAGAAAATTCATTAGCTAAAACAACATCAGTGGGTAATAGTAATTCAACTCCTTTTGCTTTTGCTTTTGCTTCTAATTCTTTAGCAAGCTCAAGTTTATCTTCTTCCACAAGGCTCTTTCCAACATCTAGACCTCTAGCTTTATAAAAAGTAAAAATCATACCACCACCAATCATTATTTTGTCACACTTATCTAGTAAGGAGTCGAGCACTCCAATTTTGCTACTAACCTTTGATCCTCCAACGATTGCTGCCAATGGACGATTAGGGGAATCAATTGCTCCTTGTAAATATTTCAATTCTTTTTCTAAAAGGAATCCAGCCACTGATGGACTTAAATAATTAGTAACTCCCTGAGTTGAAGCATGAGCTCTATGAGCAGCACCAAAAGCATCATTTACATACATATCTGCGTGTGATGCTAAATTTTTAGCAAAATCTAAGTCATTCTTTTCCTCTTCACCAAAAAAACGAACATTTTCAAGTAAAAGAACATCTCCATTATTTAAGCTATTAGATTCAGCAACTGCTTCATCACCTATACAACTATTGGTAAGATCAACATTTTTTCCCAACAATTCACTTAATCTTGCTGCTACTGGAGTTAATCTCATTTTTTCATTTACCTGACCTTTTGGTCTTCCAAAATGAGCAGCTAAAATAACTTTTGCAGAATGGTTAATAAGATATTCAATAGTTGGGATCGCTGCTCTAATACGAGTATCGTCGGTTATATCACCATCTTCATTTAATGGAACGTTAAAATCTACTCTAACAAGAACTTTTTTTCCTTCTAAATGTGTCTTGTCAAGACTGGAAAGTGATAATTTTGACATTAAACAATCTTAATTTTTAATTTTAAGACCCTAACGTTAATTTGGACTTATTGGGTTAAAAAGTAGTAACTGTTACCTATGACTTAATAAATTTTAAGAATTAACCCATTATAAAAATTTTTTTAATTATTAAATTTATACTAAAATTTAGAAGTAAATACTTTTGAAATTTATAAAAATTAAAAGCAATACAAAATTTTATTTGATTTATAGAAGTGGACATACCCAAAATTCAATGGTATCCAGGCCATATCGCAAAAGCAGAAAAGAAATTATCTGAAGTTATCAAAAAAGTAGATTTAGTTATAGAAGTTAGAGATGCACGAATTCCTTTATCAACAGGACATCCACACTTAAACAAATGGATCAACAATAAAAAACATATTCTTGTTATTAACAGATCTGACATGATCTCTCCAACCACCATCGCAAGTTGGAATAAATGGTTTAATGCTCAAGATCAATATCCGCATTGGTGCGACGCTAAAAGAGGTATAGGTATTAGAGAAATTTGTAATGCCGCCAAAGAATCTAGGTCTTCAATTGACGATAGAAGACTTTCAAGAGGAATGAGAATTAGGCCAATTAGAGCTCTTACACTTGGTTTTCCAAACGTAGGTAAGTCAGCATTAATTAATAGAATTGCAAAAAAAAGAGTTGTTGATAGTGCCAGGAAAGCAGGCGTGACTCGTAGTTTAAGATGGATAAAATTAGAAAGTGGCATAGATCTGCTAGATGCTCCTGGTGTTATACCTCCAAATTTAGAAGATCAAAAATCCGCACTTAATCTCGCACTATGCGACGATATTGGAGAAGCCGCTTATGAAATAGAGAGTGTCGCAATTGAATTTATCAAAATTATATCTAATCTAAACAAAGATAAGGATGCGAATATCTCAGTAAAAAAAATATCTAATAGATATGGAGTTGATATTGCAAAAGGCTTTGAGAATCCTTCTGATTGGATCGATGAAGCTTCTTCAAAACATACCTCAGGCGATAAAAGGAGAATGTCTCATAAATTATTGGAAGATTATAGAAATCAAATGCTTGGAAAAATTGCTTTAGAAGTCCCAAAATGGAATTAAATAATAAAAATTCTTTCGGCATTGGAGAAGGTGAACTTATAGAAATTATTTATGAGTTACCTCTCCCTATGAGGCTAGACAGATGGTTGGTAAGTAAAAGGCCAGAACAAAGCAGAGCAAGAATTCAACATTTTATAAATTCAGGTTTAGTCCTTGTAAACTATAAGACCGCAAAAGCAAAGACCCCATTAAAAAATGGCGACAATGTTCAAATCTGGATGCCTCCTCCAGAACCTCTCATATATTTGAAACCTGAAAAAATGGATTTAAAAATCCTTTTTGAAGACGAGCACATAATAGTAATTAATAAGCAATCAGGACTAATTGTTCATCCAGCCCCTGGACACAAATCAGGAACTTTAGTTAATGGATTACTTTTTCACTGTAATGATCTACCTGGAATTAATGGGAAACTAAGACCTGGAATTGTTCACAGATTAGATAAAGATACATCTGGATGTATGGTGGTAGCAAAAAGCCAAGAGGCATTAGTAAATCTCCAGAAACAAATAAAAGAAAAAATAGCTTCTCGAGAATATATTGCAGTAATTCATGGAGCGCCTAATTCTGAAGAAGGCCAAATAGTGGGGCACATTGGCAGAGATAGATTAAATAGATTGAAATACAAAGTAGTTGAAGAAACCTCAGGGAGGTATGCCTGTACCTATTGGAAATTAAAAGAAAGATTGGGCAATTACTCATTAATGAGTTTCAAACTAGATACTGGGCGAACGCATCAAATAAGGGTTCATTGCGCTCACATTAATCATCCAATTGTGGGTGATCCGTTATATGGAAGATGTAAAAAACTACCATGTAAATTAGAGGGTCAAGCGTTACACGCTATTAAGCTTGGACTTATACATCCAATAAATGGGAAAGAAATGATATTTGAAGCAGAATTACCATTAGATTTTCAGAAATTACTAAATGTTCTTAAAATTAAATAAGATCTAAAGAGGAGTTTAGAAGTGATTTTGTATACGCGTTTTGAGTTTTATTGAATAATGTAGAACTTTCTCCTTCATCCACTATCTTTCCATGATTCATGACTAGCAACCTATCACAAAATCTTTTAGCAATGCCTAGATCGTGAGTGATAAAGATAATCGTTAAATTCATTTTTTCTTGCAAGACTCTTAATAATTCAAGAATCTCTATTTTTACTGAAGCATCCAACATATTTACGCTCTCATCACAAATCAAAATTTGGGGTTTCAACAATAGTGCCCTGGCTAATGAAATTCTTTGCAATTGACCACCAGATAATTGACTAGGATAAGAATTAAAAAAATCATTCTTCAAGGGAAGATTTAAATTTCTAAACATTAATTTTATTTCCTTTTCTATTTTTCTTTTATCTGAAATTCTTTGAATAAAAAATATATCTTCCAAAATATTTTTAATTGTCATTTTCGGATTCAAACTTGAAAAAGGATCTTGAAAAATAATTTGCATATTATTTTTCTTTTTAAAAAATTTATTTTTTTTCGATGCAAGATTTTTATCATAAATTTTTATTTCACCACCTCTAACTTCCAGAAGTCCAATTAAAGCCCTACACAATGTACTTTTGCCGCTACCTGAGGAACCAACTATTCCAAGAGTCTCATTCTTATATAATTTGAAACTAACTTCATTTAAAGCCTTATTCCATTTATTCAAAAAAATTGAAGAATTTATTTTATACCAATGCCTTAAGTTATTTACCTCTAGAACGACCTCATCTCTAACATTATTTTTAGTATTTGGTTCTAATACTATTTTTGAGGCATTTACTAACTTTATCCCGATATCTGATTTTGGTGCTTTAAGAATATCTAATATATTTCCTTTTTCAATAATCGATCCGTTTTCAATTATGGCAACTTTTTTACACCACTTTGCTGCAAGGTTAATATCGTGACTAATTAAAATTAAAGTAGTATCGAATTCATTACATAAGTTAATTATTTCTTGCATAATTTCAAAACTTGTTATGGAATCAAGGCTTGTCGTGGGTTCATCAGCTATTAATAATTTAGGTTTTAATGCAAGAGCCATAGCTATAGAAACTCTCTGTCTCATTCCACCGCTAAATTGATGCGGGAAAGAATTAAGTCTGCCTTCTTCAATTCCAACTTTTTGAAAAACTTCTTTTACTAATTTTTTAATAAGTACAGATGATTTACTTTGATAGTGGGTCTTAAATAATTCATATAAATGATCCCCAACTCTCATTAGCGGATTAAGTTTTTTTATCGAATCTTGATAGATAAATCCAAAATTTTTTCTTCTAAATAATTGTGCTTCTTTATTATTTATTTTTCTGGGATCTACACTAGAAATCGATAAATAACCTTTAGAAGTTGCCTTTTCAGGCAGTATATTTACTAAAGTTTTTGCAAAAGTAGTCTTTCCACATCCAGAAGGTCCTATTATGGCTAAATGATCTCCTCTATCTATTTCTAAATTAAAATTTTTGATTATAGGGCTCTTCTTTAAACTATATTGAACAGTAAGGTTTTTAACTGTAAGAATTTTTTCTTTTTTTATTTCCATGACTTTATAGCAAATTTTTCGAGTCCTAAATAAAATAAATCTAAAGCAATATAAAATGTCTGAGGCAGCTGCAAATTCAAAAGAAAAAAAAGAAATTGAAGTTTCCAAAACTATTTTGCCTGAAAATGAAAAATATGAAAGTGAATCTTTGAATTATGAGATAAAAATCCCGGATTGGCTTATTAAAGATATTAATAATTACGAAAATTCAAATAACATAAAAAATGAAAATCAAAACCTTATTGTAAAGGCCTTTAAACTTGCATATAAAGCTCATGCAGGACAACTTCGTGCAAGTGGTGAACCTTATATTATTCACCCAGTGGCTGTAGCAAATCTTCTCAAAGAAATAGGGGCTAGTTCATCTGTGGTTGCTGCAGGACTTTTACATGATGTTGTTGAAGATACAGGCATTGATTTATCGGAAATAGAAGCAAATTTTGGATTAGAAGTAAAAATACTTGTAGAGGGTGTAACAAAATTAGGAGGTATTCACTTTAATAACAGGACTGAAGCACAGGCTGAAAATCTTAGAAAAATGTTTATGGCTATGGCAAGCGATATAAGAGTTGTTTTAGTAAAACTGGCAGATCGACTTCATAACATGAGAACAATTGAATGGCTCAATGATGAGAGAAAACAAAGAATAGCGAGAGAAACAAGAGAGATTTATGCACCTTTAGCCAATCGATTAGGAATAAATAGATTTAAATGGGAATTAGAGGATTTAGCGTTTAAATTTCTAGAGCCTAGAGAATTTCAAGATCTAAAAGATCAAATCGCTGTTAAAAGGAGTGATAGAGAAAAAAGGTTAAAAGTAACTCTCAATCTTATGAAAGAAAATCTAGTCTCAGCGGGTTTAAAAAACTTCGAAATAACTGGAAGACCAAAACATCTTTATGGCATCTGGAGCAAAATGCAAAGACAGCAAAAACAGTTCCATGAAATTTATGATGTTGCTGCTTTAAGAATTATCGTTGACAATTCAGATAGTTGTTATAGAGCTTTAGCGGTTGTACATGATACTTTCAAACCAATTCCAGGCAGATTTAAAGACTATATAGGATTACCAAAACCCAACGGATATCAGTCCCTACATACTTCAGTGATTGGAAGACATCGACCAATTGAAGTTCAAATCAGAACTACTTCCATGCATCAAATTGCAGAATATGGTATCGCCGCTCATTGGCAATATAAAGAGGGTGGTTCTCCTGCCAAAAGCAATGCCGAAAGGTTTAATTGGTTAAGACAACTAGTTGAATGGCAACAAGAAGGCAATGAAGGGGATCATAATGATTATTTAGCTTCAATTAAAGAAGATTTATTTGATGAAGAAGTATTTGTTATCACTCCAAAAGGAGATGTTGTTGGTTTAAGAAAAGGATCTACTGCAATAGATTTCGCCTACAGAATTCATTCTGAAGTTGGAAATCATTGTAATGGAATAAGAATTAATGAAAAGCTTTCTCCATTATCTACAGCACTTCAAAATGGTGACTTTATAGAAATTTTGACAAATAATAATGCCACTCCAAGCTTAGATTGGCTGAACTTTGTAGTTACGCCAACTGCTAAAAATAGAATCCGCCAATGGTATAAGAAAAGTCATAGGGATGAGACGATTAAAAGAGGTAGAGATTTACTCGAAAAAGAAGTAGGTCGAAATGGTTTTGAAACATTACTTTCTAGTGATGCTATGAAAAAAGTTGCGAATCGATGCAATTTAAAAAATACTGAAGACCTTCTTGCATCACTTGGTTTTGGAGGCCTAACTTTACATCAAGTATTAAACAGACTAAGAGAAGAAATAAAATTACAGACAGAGGATATTAAAAATGATTCTGATTCTGAAATAGCAAAATCTCTAAAAAGTAATAGTAATTTATCCACCAATAAACCTTATACAACGACCAAATCACCAATTTCTGGGATAGAAGGTCTTGATTACAGAATAGGTAAATGCTGTTCCCCACTTCCAGGCGAGGATATTATCGGAACTGTTTCGCTCGGCAACCACGGTATAACCATACATAGGGCAGATTGTGAAAATGTAATACCAATTCCAATCGAGAGAAGATTACCTGTTGGTTGGAATCAAGATAATAAAACTGGCGATAATAAGTTCCCAATTCAGCTCCGAATAGAAGTAATTGATAGAGTTGGAGTACTTAAAGATATTCTTATGCGGTTATCTGATAAAGGTATAAATGTTAGCGATGCCAATGTTAAAACTACTTATGGCAAACCAGCTATTATTAATCTCTGCGTAGGTCTAGAAAGTTATAATCAACTTCATAAAACAATTGACCAAATTAAATCAATGGCAGATGTTTTAGATATAGCCAGAGTTGGACAAAGTTAATTTTAAAATCGGATCAATCTATCTTTTATTTTTTATCTTGTAGATAAAGAAAACAATACTGCCGCATATCAAAGCTAATAAAAAACCAACACAAGATGAGCCTAAGAGTAATTTTAAGGAAAAAATTCTACTTTGTTTCCATAAGTCATTAATTACCAAACTTTTTTCAATAATTTCATTAGAAGAAGTATTAAAAAAAATCGAACCAACTTTATAGTTTAAATAATAAAGAGGTATATAAGTAAAGGGATTGCTGATCCAGGTACCAATTGCAGCTAAAAGAACATTTCCCTTGGCTAGTTTTGCAAAAAATACTCCTATTAGAGTCTGAAACCCAAAAAAAGGAAAGCAGCCACTAAATACCCCTATAGCTAAACCTTTAGCATTGAAGAACGGACTTCCATTCTGGTTCCTAAATAATGATAGAATTTTCTTATGTTTAATATCTCTTTTAGATCTCATTCAGAAAGAAAAATTCAAAATTAAATTCTTGATTATCTTACTTAATTATCTATAACAAAGCGAGAGATGGATTCGATAGTTACTACTGAAGATACGATAGCTGCAATTGCTTCAGCTATAAGTATAGGGAAAGGGGGAGTTGCGATAATAAGAGTATCAGGAAAAGACTCAATAAATTCCTGCAAAAAGATTGTTCAAACTAAATCAAAATATGCATGGGAAACACATAGAGTTTTTCACGGTTTTATTCAGGAAAATAAACAAAATAAATTTATAGATGAGGTCTTAATTTTAGTGATGAGATCACCAAATAGTTTTACAGGAGAGGATGTTGTTGAACTACATTGCCATGGAGGAATTATCTTAGTAAATAAAGTTCTCGAGATATTATTATCAAGTAATTCTAGAGTGAGACTTGCAAATCCAGGAGAATTTAGTCAAAGAGCTTTTCTTAATGGGAAAATAGACCTTACTCAAGCGGAGTCAATTAATCAATTAATTAACGCAAGCAATATCAGATCAGCAGAGTTAGCTTTTGGCGGGGTTCAAGGAGAAATAAAGAAAAAAATTGATGATATTAAAAATGACCTTATAAATCAGCTTTGTGAGATAGAAGCGAGAGTTGATTTTGAAGAAGACTTCACAGATTTTGATTACACCAAATATCTAAAAAACATTAATAAAGTGAAAGAAAAAATAGAGTTACTTATAGATAATTCAAAAAGAAATTCATATATTCATAATGGGATATCCATTGCGCTTATAGGTAAAACAAATGTTGGTAAAAGTTCTTTACTAAATTTGCTTTCAAAAAAAGAGAAAGCAATCGTAACTAATATTCCTGGAACGACAAGAGATGTAATTGAAGTGAATTTAACTATTAATGACATCCCAATGAAAATAATTGATACTGCTGGCATAAGAGAAACTCATGAACAAATTGAAAGTATTGGAATTAAAAAAAGTTTCGGGAAAATTAAAGAGTCAGATTTTATAATTTATATTTATAGTCTTGAAGAAGGATTTAATGAAGAAGACAAAAAAATAATAAAAGAAATCCCCAAAGAAAAATTAATTACTATTGTGGGTAATAAAAAAGATTTAATTGATTCTAAAAATATTAATTCAAATGGGTTAAAAAACGAAATTCTTATGAGCATTAAGAATAATGATGGTGAAAGATTATTAATAGACACAATAATAAAAAAATGCGGATTAAAACAATTAGAAAATATCAATATATTTTTAAACGAAAGACATCTAAAGAATTTGTCTGCTTGCTTATCTAATTTAAATGATTCTGATGCAATAGTTAAAAATAAATTGCCATTTGATTTGTTATCAATAGAACTTAGAGATGGAATTCAAAACTTATCTAAAATAACTGGTCAAGAATTAACAGAGGAGCTTCTGGATAATATTTTTTCTAAGTTTTGTATTGGTAAATAAATTTGAGTTAAATTACATAGTGATTTATAGTTAATTCTTTAACTTCAGTTGAATTTTAATTAATTATTTTTTTGTTTAGTGGATCTTAATACTCCAACAATAAGTAAGATCATTGATAATTGGATCGATGAAGATATAGGAAGGGGAGATCTTACAAGTCCTTCTATTACGGAGGAGAATGGTAATGCATATTGGATTGCAAAAGAAGGCGGTATATTTTGTGGTGTCGAAATTATAAAAGAAATTTTTAAAAAAATTGATTTAAAAATCAGTTCAAAATTTAATATCTCTGATGGAGATCAATTTGTTAAAGATCAAAAACTCCTGGAAATGTATGGACCTTCAAAAAGTTTGCTAGCTAGTGAAAGAATAGGCTTGAATATAGCAATGCATTTATCTGGAATATCAACATATACAAAGAATCTTGTAAATAAGTTAGAAGGTACAAATATAAAATTAGCAGATACTAGGAAAACTACTCCTGGCTTAAGAATATTTGAAAAATATGCATTCAAATGTGGAGGTGGAGTGAATCATAGAATGGGATTATACGACGCAGCAATGATAAAAGAAAATCACATCGCATGGACAGATAATCTTAATAATACAGTAAAAAAAATTCGACTAAATTCGCCTTTCACAACTCATATCATAATTGAAGCTGAGAATATCGAACAAGCAAAAGAAGCAGTATTAGCAGGAGCAGATAGTGTCTTATTGGATGAACTTAGCCCTGAAATAATCAAAAAAAACGTTCAAGAATTAAAAGATTTATCAATGAATAGCTTAAAAAAAGAAGTCAATAAAAATTTAATAATAGAAGTTTCTGGAATTAACCCTGAAGAAATTAGTAAATATCTAATAAAAGGTATTGATTTGATTTCAACAAGTTCTTCAATCACCAAAAGTAATTGGATTGATTTGAGTATGCGTTATATTAATTAATTATATAGATAAATAATTGAATAATTAATGCTAATCATTTTTAAAGAATTAACAAAACAATTTGAACAATCTCTTTTAGATAGTCTTGAAAAAAATGATAAAAAAGGAGAATTCGAAATTCTTAGAAAAAATTTAATTACACAATCATCAAAAGAGGAATTTGGTGATTATCAATGTAATGTTTGTTTAAGTTTATCTAAAATATACAAAAAGAACCCAAGAGATATTTCTAATGATTTTATTAACCTTTTAAAAAAAAATAAAAGCATATCAAAATTATGTAAGAGTCTAACAATAGCTGGGCCTGGATTTATAAATATAAAATTAAAAGATGAAGTTCTAATAAATGAAATTAAATCAAATATTCAATGCCAGAGGGGTGGAGTACCTCAAATAAAAAAAGATTTAGATAGTGGCTTATCAAATAAAATCATTGTAGATTTTTCTAGTCCTAATATTGCTAAAGAAATGCATGTAGGGCATTTAAGATCAACAATAATAGGAGACTCAATATCCAGAATTTTCGAGTTAAGAGGTTATCAAGTATTAAGACTAAATCATGTTGGCGATTGGGGAACACAATTTGGAATGCTTATTACTCAGCTCAAAGATTTATATTCAAATGATTTAGAGGAGATAGGCAAAATTAAGATAAGCGATTTAGTTGAATTTTATAAAGAATCAAAAAAAAGATTTGATAATGAATCTGAATTCCAAAAAAGATCTAGAGAGGAAGTAGTTAAGTTACAAAGTGGAGATATTAAATCAATTAAAGCTTGGAAATTATTATGTGATCAATCTAGAAAAGAATTTGATGAAATCTATAAAAATTTAAAAATAAAAATAGAAGAAAGAGGTGAATCTTTTTATAATCCCTTCTTAAAATCCGTTATTGAGGATTTGAATTTAAAAAAAATATTAGTAGAAGATCAAGGAGCAAAATGTGTATTTTTAGATGGGATGACTAATAAAGAAGGCAAACCTTTACCGCTAATTATTCAAAAAAAAGATGGAGGTTTTAACTATGCCACCACAGATCTTGCTGCTATAAGATACAGATTCAATAAACCTCCTAATGGGGATGATGCTTCGAGAATCATTTATGTAACTGATCATGGACAAGCAAATCATTTTGCTGGAGTTTTTCAAGTTGCAAAAAAAGCAAAATGGATCCCAGACAATTGCCAAGTAGACCATGTCCCTTTTGGTTTAGTTCAAGGAATTGATGGCAAAAAACTAAAGACAAGGGAAGGTGAAACAATACGTTTAAAAGATTTATTAAAAGAAGCAGTTAGAAGGGCAAAAGAAGATTTATTGAAAAGATTAGAAGATGAAAATCGTTATGAAACAGAAGATTTTATTGCAAATACTTCAAGAATCATTGGATTAGGAGCTGTTAAGTATGCAGATTTAAGCCAAAATAGGATTACTAATTATCAATTTAGTTTTGATAAAATGCTTTCCCTAAATGGTAATACAGCTCCTTATTTGTTATATACAATTGTAAGAATTGCAGGAATTAAAAGAAAAAATGATTTTGTTTATCACTCTAAAGATTTCCAATGCATAAATTATGATCATAAATCTGAATGGAAACTTATCAGAAAATTACTTAAGTTTGATGAAGTCATAATATCTATTGAAAAAGACTTAATGCCAAATAGATTATGCAATTATCTGTTTGAGCTATGTCAGACTTTTAATAGATTCTATGATCAAGTTCCAATACTCAAAGAAGAAAAATATATAAAAATTTCTAGACTTAATTTATGTGATCTAACTGCAAAAACACTAAAATTAAGCTTAGAACTTCTAGGAATTGAAACTTTAGAAAGAATGTAATGAATGATTTTGATCAATTAAATAATCTTTTCCCAAAACCAAGAGAAGAAATAATAAATATGCAGTCTTACTCTGCACCTTTAGAAAATAGAAGAAATTTACTCCGCTTAGACTTTAATGAAAATACTCTAGGTCCAAGTCCTAATGTTTTAGAGGCATTACAAGCCATAAAATTAGAAGAGATTTCAATTTATCCAGAATATAATTTTTTAAAAAATTTTTTATGTAATAACTATCTTGATTCAAGAAAATTTGATAATGATGAAATAGGCATTTTCAATGGAGCTGACGCAGCAATAAATGCAATTTTCAATTGCTTTGGAGAAAAAGATCAAATATTTCTAACCACGAATCCAACTTTTGGTTACTATTCTCCTTGTTCAGAAATGCGAGGAATGAAGAAAATAACTTGTTCTTACATTGGAGAAAATTTTCTCTTTCCCATCGAAGAATTTAGTGAAAAAATTATAAATTATAATCCAAAGTTAATATTTATTTGTAATCCAAATAATCCAACAGGAACAGTTTTAAGTGCTCAAGAGATTATTAACTTAGCAAATATCAAAAAAGATTCATTGATAATTGTTGATGAACTATATGAAAAATTTAATGGAGATAGTCTTCTTGAAGCGATAGATTTTAAAAAGAATAACAATATACTAATAATCCAATCTCTCTCAAAAACAGCTGGTCTAGCTGGTTTGAGAATAGGCTTTACTTTTGGCAATAAAAATTTAATTAATTACATTAATAAAGTTACAGGACCATATGATGTAAATAGCTTTGCTATAACGGCAGCATTAGCAGCACTTAAAGAAAAATCATATATTGATAATTATGTTTTAGAAGTAAAAAAAGCAAGGGAATGGATTTTTAATAAATTTAAATCAACAAAAATCAGAACTCACTTTAGTGGGGGTAATTATTTCTTAATTTGGCCAAAAAAAGATCCTAAAATTTTAATACAACAGATGAGAGAAAAAGGTATTCTTATCAGAAGTATGGAAAATAAAAAAGATATTGGTAAGTCAATAAGGGTTAGTATTGGAACTAAAGAACAAATGATTTTTTTCTGGGACAATTACAAGGTCTTAGATTTAATAAATTAATTACCAAAAATATAAATTGTATTTTGATCGACTCTTTTCGGTTTTATTTGAAAGTCTTTCCCAACATACTTTACTTTAAAATCTTTCATATTTTCGATAAATAAATCAGCATTTGAGAAATCACATTCTTTATTAATTTTTTTGCCACGAGAAAAGTGAACAGGAATAACTACATTAGGTTTTAGAAGCTTTACGATTCTTGAAGCCTCTTGCCCATCATAAGATTTTATTCCTCCTCCAATTGAAATAAATAAGATATCTGGGCGAGACAAAATAATTTGACTATTAATATCAATATCACCAGCAGCGCCTCCCATGTGAACAATTTTAAGATCATTCTGCTCCCAACTCCAAACAGTCGCCATCCCAAATCTTCTTCCATCTACTCTGTCATGTGGGACGGAAATCCCATTTAATAAAATATCCTCAAATTGATAGACTCCTGGCTTAACAAACATTAATTGATCATTAGGATTATATCCTTCATCTGGAAGCCTAGAACTAGCCAAAATAAAATCTGCATTGACTTCTTTGGGCTCCTTTAAATTGCTTGCACAACCTATTGCTTTAAAGGGATTTATAAGAATCGATTTTTCTTTACTATTAATTAAAAAACTACTATGTCCAAGACTTTTTATTACTAAATTACTTGCCAATAATGGGGTAGGTAAGAAAGAGCTAAATAATACTAAAAAGAAAATGTTTTTAATTTGAGAAATCATAATATTAATTTTTTTATATTTTACTTTTGTTCAGCCATTTTCAGAAAATTACTAATTAATTTATGACCAAATTGTGTCAATACACTTTCCGGATGAAACTGTACTCCATGTAAATGCTTATATTCTTTATGAGAAATAGCCATAATAGTTGAGTCTTCTAAAGTCGCAGTTATATCGAAACAAGTTGGTAATGAACTTGAATCAACTATAAGGCTATGATATCTAGTCGCCACAAATGGAGTCTCGATATCTTTAAACAAACCTTTTTGATTATGAAATATTTTGGATGTCTTACCATGCATAAGTTCTTTCCCAACTATAACCTTACCTCCAAAAGCTTGGGCCAAAGCTTGATGACCTAAACAAACTCCTAATGTCGGGATATTTTTAGATAATTTTTTTAGTATTGGCAGACAAATTCCAGATTGATCTGGATTACCAGGACCTGGAGATAATAGGATGCCACTAGGATTTAGTTTGATAATCTCATCTAGAGAAATTTCATCATTTCTTTTAACTATTAATTCTCTAGTTATTTCATGCTCAACAGAAAGTTCTCCTAAATATTGAACAAGGTTATATGTAAAACTATCGTAATTATCAATAACAAGAAACATATTTATATAGATTCAAATAACAACTTAATTTTAGGAACAAAAATATATACAGCAATAATAACAGAATTAATGGAAGCCAATAACACTGCTCCTGCAGAAGTATCTTTTGAAATTTTAGCCAAAATACTAAATTCTTTTTTCACTACTA
>QCDI01000013.1:0-32491 GCA_003280965.1 Prochlorococcus sp. AG-355-B18 | reverse complement strand
CCTGGCATACCCATGCCACCCATTCCTGGCATACCCATGCCACCCATTCCTGGCATACCCATGCCACCCATTCCTGGCATACCCATGCCACCCATTCCTGGCATACCCATGCCACCCATTCCTGGCATACCCATGCCACCCATTCCTGGCATACCCATGCCACCCATTCCTGGCATACCCATGCCACCCATTCCTGGCATACCCATGCCACCCATTCCTGGCATACCCATGCCACCCATTCCTGGCATACCCATGCCACCCATTCCTGGCATACCCATGCCACCCATTCCTGGCATACCCATGCCACCCATTCCTCCCATGGGATCTCCACCTGGTCCTCCAGGGGCTGCGGCTTCAGGTTCTGGAATGTCTGCCATCGCAACTTCTGTTGTAAGGAGCATAGCTGCAATAGATACTGAATCTTGAAGAGCTAATCTTATTACTTTGGTTGGATCTAATATTCCTGAATCTTTTAAATCCTCATATTGTCCTGAATTAGCATTAAAGCCCTTGTTAAGTCTTTTAATTTCAGCGACAACTACATCACCATTAAAACCAGCATTTTTTGCTATTTGTTTGGTGGGTTCCAAAAGGGCTTCTTTAATTATATTTATCCCTGTTCTTAAATCATCTGAAGATGTTTGACTTAAATTTAAAAGGTCATCTGATATTTCAATTAAAGTTTGTCCTCCTCCAGAAACAACACCCTCTTCAATAGCAGCTTTCGTAGCATTAAGGGAATCCTCTATTCTCAACTTTTTATACTTCATCTCTGTTTCTGTAGCAGCTCCTACTTTGATAAGAGCTACTCCCCCAGCTAGTTTGGCTATCCTTTCATTGATTTTATCCTGATCATACTCTGATTCAGTTATGTTAACTTCTCTCTTTAATTTCTCTACTCGCGCTTTAACTAAATCTTTAGTGTCTTCAAAGGCAACAATTGTAGTTTTATCTTTTGTGATAGTTATTTTTTTTGCTTTGCCTAAATCATTAATCGATACTTTATCAAGTGACATCGATTTATCTTCGCTTATTAACTTCGCCCCTGTAAGAATTGCAATATCTTCAAGGGCAGCTTTTCTTCTCTCTCCAAATAAAGGAGCTCTTACGGAAGCTACATTTAAAACCCCACTATTCTTATTCAAAACCAGAGTGGTTAAAGCTTCCCCTTCGATATCTTCAGCAAGAATTAGAAAAGGTGAACCTGTCTTCTGAATTTCTTCAAGTATTGGAACAAGATCAACTAAAGTTGAGATTTTTTGATCAGTTATCAATATTTTAGGGTTTTCAAGTTCACAAACTTGTCTTTCTTGGTCTGTTACGAAATATGGAGAACTATAACCTCTATCAAAAGACATTCCTTCAGTTACGTCTAATTCTGTCTCTAGTGATTGAGATTCTTCAACAGTTATTACACCATCAGAAGTAACAATATCTATTGCCTTAGAAATTATAGATCCAATTTCTTCATCACCCCCAGCACTAACTGTTGCAACTTTTTGTATATCAGAATGACTTAATGAAATACTTTTGGAACTTAATTTTTCTAAAACAAAAGCTAGGCCTGCCTCCATACCTTTTTTTAACTCCATAGGATTGGCACCAGAAGCAATATTTTTTAACCCCTCCTGAACCATCTTCTGAGTCAAAATAGTTGCTGTTGTTGTCCCATCACCAGCACTCTCTTTTGTCTTGGATGCAACTTGTTCTATTAATTTCGCACCTAAATTGGAAATAGGGTTTTCAATTTCGATCTCTTTAGCAACTGTAGATCCATCTCTAACTATATCTGGCGAACCAAATTTCTTTTCTATTACAACATTTTTTGCTTTTGGCCCAATAGTAACTTTTACTGCATTAGCAACGAAATTCACACCTTTTTCTAGCGCTTCTCTTGATTCATTAGAAAAACTTAACTGTTTAGCCATGTTTACTCGATCTTTGTTCTTATTCTAATCTCCCATAGAATCATTTTTAAGGGATATTTAATTAAGTGGGGAAAGCCGAATTTCTTTTAATGAGACATACAAATTAACTCAAATAAGAGTATCTTTAAGATATGGAAGAAACAAATAATCTTATTTTTACTCTTACCGCAATTCTCGCGATTGCTATGACACTAATATACTTTCCTTTAAGATTTTTCTTGACATTAACTGCTAGAAGCCGAAGACTTAAACTTTTACAAAAAATTAGAAGGTTAAGAGATGAATTGGGCCAGCCTTATGAAAGTACATAATTAAATACTCATACCTCCGTCTATACTTATTGTTTGCCCTGTAATGTAACTTCCTGCATTACTTGAAACTAAGAATGACACTAAGTTTGCAATTTGAGTACAACTTCCTAATTTCCCTAGAGGAATCACTTTTAGTATCTCTTCAGTATTAAGTTTTTCAGTCATCTCAGTCTCTATGAAACCTGGAGCTATTGCATTTACGTTTATACCTCTTAAAGCAAATTCTTTAGCGCAAGTTTTGGTAAATCCAATAACTCCAGCTTTGGCAGCAGAATAATTTGCTTGACCGGGATTACCAATGATTCCAACAACAGATGAAATATTTACGATGCTACCACTTCTTTTTTTCATCATAAATTTTGAAGCATATTTTGTACACAGAAAAACTCCTTTTAAGTTTGTATTTAGTACGTCATCCCATTGGTCCGATTTCATTCTCATCAACAATCCATCTCTAGTAATGCCAGCGTTGTTAATAAGGATATCAATGGTGCCATTAATTTTGATTATTTCTTCAAAAGCTAAACTGACAGAATCCTCTTGTGAAACATCGAATTTTAATTTATGAGCTTTACCTCCCGAATTTTTTATTGAATTTACAACTTCTTCAGCTTTTTCATCAGAAGAAGAGTAGTTAATAAAAACTTCTGCTCCTAAGCGGCTTAGATCTAAAGCAATTTCTTTACCAATTCCTCTGCTTGCTCCAGTAACTAAAGCAACTTTGCCTGATAATGAATCTGTATTGGACATTATGAAATTTTATAATTTTCAATCGTAGTACTATTTGTGTAAAGATATTGCTTTTATTTATAATTGTCTAGAAAATATTAAGACCTTCTATTGTGCACTTTTTAATACCAGCTGCAGGGAGTGGTAGCAGAATGAAAGCTGGAAAAAATAAATTACTTATTGATTTAGAGGGAGAGTCTTTGATTTATTGGACACTTAAATCTGTATTTTCAGCAAGCTCAACAAACTGGGTTGGAATAATTGGGCAACCGAAAGATAAAAATTTATTATTAAATTCAGCAAAGGATTTTGCCCATAAAGTTCATTGGATTAATGGTGGTGACACCAGACAACAGTCAGTTTTTAATGGTTTAAATGCATTGCCAAAAGATGCTGAAAAAGTTTTAATACATGATGGTGCTAGATGTCTAATTAATCCTGAATTGATAGACCTTTGTGCCAAGCAATTAGATGAAAATGAAGCCGTAATTTTGGCAACTAAGGTAACTGACACAATAAAGATTGTTGATAATGAAGGTTTTATTAAAGAAACACCAGATAGAAATTATTTATGGGCAGCGCAAACTCCTCAGGGCTTTTTAGTAGATAGATTAAAAAAAGCTCATAAGATGGCTATTGATAAAAACTGGAAAGTCACAGATGATGCCTCACTATTCGAAATGCTTAATTGGAAAGTGAAGATAATTGAAGGAACTTATTCAAATATTAAAATTACATCCCCTATAGATTTGAAAATAGCAAAACTTTTTGTGAAGAACCCCTAGTTAAATAGGTGTAGCGATACTAAGAATGCCATCATCACCATTTAAGGTGGCTTCGTATCCAAAAGGAATGCAAGCATTTCCCGATATGTGGCCTATTGGGAGGTCAAAAAGAATAGGAAAATCAAACTCTTGGAGTCTCTCAAAAATGCAGTTTTTTAGTAAATCTTTCCATTCAAGGTCGCAGGTATCATTAGAAAAACTTCCGAATCCTATACCAGCAATTTCAGTAATTATTTTAGTCATTCTGAGGTAAGTCAACATGCGATCAATTTTATAAATATCTTCATTAATATCTTCAAAAATTATTATTTTCCCTTTGCAATCTGGAAAGTGATTAGTACCAATTAAAAAAGTAGCAATAGTTAAGTTGGAAACGATAATTTCTCCTTTAGTTTTCCCACCTCTTAAAGGAATTCCTCTTATGTCCTCAACATATCCTTCAAAAAGTAAATTTCTTAATCTCTCAAGACTCCAATCTGGTTCTTTGAAAAGGCCAGTAACCATGGGCCCATGAATAGAACCTATAAATCCTTGAGAATATTTAGATAGTAATAAAGAACACGTATCTGAGAATCCAAGCATTAAACCATGCTTCCAAGAAGGTTCTTTTTCTAATATTCTTGCTGAACCCCAGCCTCCTTTTGCAAAAATGATTAGCTTACTATTTTGTGCTTTTTCCAGTTCTTCAAATCTAGTTAGATCATCACCTGCAAAATAACCAAATTTTTTGGATAGAGAATTATTTTCATTAATTTCCAAGCCCCAGTTTTTTAAGATTTCTATGCCTTTTTGAAAATTTTCGTCTTCATCAATAAAGGAGCCTGGAGCCAAAACATCTATTAGATCACCTTTTTTTAATTTAAAAACCATATTTAGAATCTATGAGGCAATAATAATTCCTAATAAAAGGACTCCTCCATAAATTGATTGATTTTTGAAGTGATTCCCAATATTTTTTATTGATTGCTTTTCCTCAGGAAATACTTTTAGTATATCTCTCTGCATTAAGATTGACGTTGTAAGCCAAATTGGCCAAAAAATAAAATCCATTTGATTAATAAATCCGCATAATGCGAGAAAACTAGAAGTTAAAAAATAACAAATTTGAATAGTTATTCTTGTATTGTTCTGGAGGTTAATAGCAGAACTATTTATTCCAATTTTGATATCATATTTTTTATCTGCTAAAGCATAAATCGTGTCAAAGCCAAAAGTCCAAAAAATGGTAGCTTGCCAGCAAAACAATAAAACAATACTATTTAAATTGCCTTCATTTGCAGCCCAGGGAATTAATACAGCAAAACCCCAACATATGGATAAGATTAATTGAGGATATTTAAACCATCTTTTGGAAGAGGGATAAATTAAAATAATAGGTAAAGCTAAAAAAGCAAGTGAAATAGAAAGGAGTCTTCCAGGTTGAGGTAGTGACAAAGTTAAAAAGAAGCTACATAAAATTAAAATGAAAAGAATTGAATAAGCTGTTTTAAGATCGATTTTATTTGCAGCTAGAGGTCTATTTTTTGTCCTAAAAACACTTTGATCAATTTTTTTGTCCCAAATATCATTAACCACGCAGCCTAATCCACTTACTAGAAGTCCTCCCAGAATTATTCTTAGCAACATTAAAAATGTTGGATTAGCATCTGGGGTTAAATATAAACTCCATCCAGCAGGAATAAGTAAGATCATTCTTCCAGTCGGCTTATTCCACCTTAATAATTCAAAAAAAGTAATTAATTTAAATTGTCGATTTTTATTTTGCATATTACCTATTGTATATTTCATAACTTTAAATAATCTTACTAGGATTAAATGATTTCTATTATTTAATAATCAATCTTGGGTATATTTATTAATGGATTAAAGATATCTGCATCTTATAAAAAGAAATGATACAGAAACAAGATTTAAGATATTTTCAAGAAAAGCAAATTTTAGTAGCTTCTATAGATATTGGAACTAACTCTACACATCTATTGGTAGCAGAAATTAATGTAGAATTAAAATCATTTTCAATAAAATTCACTGATAAATCTACCACTCGTCTTGGAGAAAGAGATGAGGAGGGAAATCTTACAGATGAATCAATCCAAAGAGCATTAGTTACTCTTAAGCGATTTAAGGAATATTGTAAAAGTAATGGAGTAAAACAAATAGTAACAGCAGCAACAAGTGCAGTTAGGGAAGCTCCAAACGGTCAAGATTTTATTAGAAGAGTTCTTGATGAAACTGGTATTCAAATAGAAATGATAAGTGGTTCCGAGGAAGCTAGATTAATTTACCTTGGTGTTCTTTCTGGTATGTCTTTTGAAGATCAGTCTTTTGTAATCATAGATATTGGAGGAGGATCTACAGAATTAATACTTGCAGATAAAAAAGATGCTATAGCTCTTACCAGTTCGAGAATTGGTGCGGTAAGACTTAAAAATGATTTTTTAAATAAAGGGTCTATAACTTCAGAAAGAGCGCATTTTATAACAACTTTTATTAAAGGATCTTTAGAACCATCTGTTCGAAAAATAAAGAGTAGATCTAAGGCAGATAAGCCATTATCTATGATTGCAACCAGTGGCACTGCAACCTCATTAGGTAATTTGATTTCAGATGATTTGGGAGAATCAAAACAAAAGTTGCATGGTTATAAATTTAAAAGGGAAAATTTACAAAATGTATTGGAAAAACTAATTAAATTGCCAGTTTCGGAAATCAAGAAAATACCGTCATTAAGTGAGAGAAGAGCAGAAATAATTATTCCAGGAGCATTGATATTAAACACCGCAATGGAGATGTTGAACTTTGATGAATTAATAATAAGTGAGAGGGCGCTTCGAGAGGGTTTGGTTGTGGATTGGATGCTTCGTAAAGGGATAATTAAAAATGAGTTAAATATTCAAGGCAATATTAGAAAAACAACTATAGTTCATCAGGCCAGAAAGTTTGGAGTAGATAATACAAGAGCTGAGAAAGTTATTGATATTGCCTTTCAAATCTATGATCAGACTAAAAATATCTTTCATAGCGATGATGACCCTAAAGCTAAAGAACTTCTTTGGGCAGCTTCTAATCTTTATAATTGTGGGAAATATGTGAATGTTGGTTCATATCACAAACACTCTTGGTACTTAATAAAAAATTGTGAGTTGTTGGGATATTCTGAAGCAGAAACAAATATTATTGCTTCAATTGCTAGGTACCATAGAAAGACTCTACCCAAGAAAAGACATGAGTCTTGGCAAAATTTAATATCCAAAGAAGATAAAACATTAGTTCTTGAAATGTCATTAATCCTGAGACTAGCAGCAGCTCTTGATCAAAGACCTGATAAGGTGATCTCCTCAGTTCAAATAAAATTGCAGGAAAATAATCTTACATTTCAACTTTTACCTTTAGATAGAAACCATGATCTTCTTCTTGAAAAATGGAACTTAGGATTATGCCGTAATGTAATAAAAGAACTAAAGAATTTGGAATTAAAAGTTATTTAGTTTTTTTAATAATTTCTTGTTTTGGAGTTTGATTCTGAGAAGAGTCCGAAAATAAATTGAAAATTAAGGACGATGCGATTAGTCCGAGAAAGCCTGAAATTAAAATAAATATTAGGAACCCTAATGGATTAAGATTCTTAGGTTTTGTAGATTTGTTATTTTTTTTCGAAACTTCTTCAACAATTTCTTCAATTTTTACTTCTTTTCTCTCTGTCTTGAATTCATTCATTATAAATTCAGTATCAAGTTTTAGTTTCTGTGAAATCCTTCGAACCATTGCTTTGACAAATACTTTTTCAGGTAGCTTTTCTTCATTACCCTCTTCTATGGCTTCAAGTTGATGAGCTCCGATTTTTAAATTAGAAGCCAATTCTTCAATAGATTGATTTCTACTTAACCTTGCCTCTTTAATGAAATTTCCAATTCTCTTTAAAGAGGAATTTTCTCCTTTATTTTTGTTTTCCGAAGCAGATTTTATTTCTTTCAAAGCAAATAAATTTTTACTAATTATAGTAATTAATATTTTTCTATCAACTTTAAGATTATTTATTCCTAAAGAGATGCCTATAAGATGGATTATAAAGATTAGATCTTTTTTGAGAATTACTAATTGCTGGGCTAATTATGTAAATGGTTGTTCTAATTAATTTTTTCTCAATAGAAAATTTTTCCATATCTTTTAATTCTATTAATGATGTCCAACCATCATCCCAAGATACTCTAAATCCAACAATTACTTTAGTCTCTGGAGGGTAAAACTCTAGTAGAGCTTCTTGAGACCTTTTCACATGCCTGGCACTAAGATATAGACAAATAGAGGAATTATGTTTCGCAAGTTCTTTCAGAGATTCTTTTTCGGGCATCCCTGTTCGCCCTGCTGCTCTAGTTAAAATTATTGTTTGCGTTATGTCAGGTATGGTTAACTCAGCTTCATGATACGCTGCAGCAACTTGAAAAGCACTTACTCCAGGAACAACCTCGATTTCAATTTTTTCGTTTTTTAAAATTTCGATTTGCTCTCTAATTGCTCCAAAAAGGCAAGGGTCTCCATCATGCAACCTTACAACAGTTTTCCCTGTCTGAAATTTTTCTATCATAATTTGGGTGATTTGCTCTAAGTTGAGTGAACTCGTTTTTATTTTTTCAGAACCTTCTTTAGCAAAATCTAAAATCTTTTCAGGTATTAGAGAATCAGTCCAAATAATGACATCTGCTATTTTTATCTTTTTTAATGCTTTTAAAGTTAATAATTCTGGATCGCCTGGACCAACACCAATAAAGGATATTTTTTTATCCATTCTTTCTATTTTTTCCGCTATGTGTTCTCAATCTTAAAAAGAATATTCCAATTAATCCAGAAGAAAATAGAAAAATACTTATAAATTGAGCCATCCTAATACCGCCATCACAGAAAGGTGGAAGTCCACCAATGCATAGTGGGTCAGTTCTTAAACCTTCAATCCAGAATCTTCCAAAGCTATAACTTATTAAATAAAGACAGCTAATAAAGCCAGGCCTGAAAAAATCTGTTTTATTTTGTTTATTAAAGGTAATAATAAGGACGATGAAAATTAAAAGATTCCACAATGACTCATAGAGAAATGTAGGATGAAAAAATTCATAATTAATAAATTCTAAAGGCCTATTTTGGATAGGTATAAATAATTTCCAAGGCATATTTGTAGGAACTCCAAAGGCCTCATTATTGAAAAAATTTCCCCACCTTCCTATTGATTGTCCAAGAATAATCGAGGGTATTAGTATATCTATAAAAGTTTTTAAATTAATTTTTTTCGACTTACAGAAATAGATTATAGATATTAATCCTCCAATTAGACCTCCATGGATTGCTATGCCTCCTTCCCAAACTGCAAGAAAAGAAGGTATTTGAATGATGTTATTGAATAGTTCAAAAGAAGTAAAAAAGTTCTCTCCGCTATATTGCCTCCACTCAAAAATTACGTAATAAGTTCTAGCTCCAATTATTGAAGAGATTATTAATGATGGAAGTATTTCACTAATGTACTCTGGGTTAATATTTCTTGCCTTTGCTAGCTTTTTAGAGACAAGTAGGCCTATTAAAACTGATACCGAAATAAGAAGTCCGTACCATCTAATAGTTATAAATCCTAAATTTAAAAAAGTTTCTCCTGGAGATTGTATAAAAGCTTGAAGTATAAGCATTTAGAGAAAGTTAGATACCCTCTGCTGCTTGCACTTTTTCTACTTGTTTTTTCTTTAATACTAAAAGTATTTGTGTTAACCCAACACCAATAAAGAATGCAATCAATCCAATAACTCTATAAGGGCTCTGAAGTACAACCTCAGCATCTAATTGCCCAAAGCCACCAACGTTGGGATCATTAGTAAGAGGGTCACCTACATTAATTTTGTCTTGCGCTTTTACGATAAGTTGAGGACCAACAGGGACTGCTTCAGTAGTTATTTCACCATTATCGTTTTCTATATTGACTTGATAGCTACCATCTTCAATTGTTTCTATTGAATTTATAGTTCCTGCGGTGGAAGAAGTGAATACTACATTATTGCTCTTGTCTCCGGTTGGATATACCTGACCTCTACCTCTATTGCCTCCAATATGTAACGAGTATTTTCCATAGTGATATTCTTTATTAGTGGATGGGTCAGGGGAAAGTACAGGGAAAACGATTTCTTTATTGGTATCGCCAGGTAAAGGTCCGACAATAATGATATTATCTTTCTCTTCACTGTAATTAGTGAAATAAACCCCTTCTGTCTCCTCTTTTATCTCTTCTGTCCATCTTTCTTGTGGAGCAAGTTTAAAGCCATCAGGGAGCATTACAACAGCACCAACTTGTAATGGGACTTCCGAACCATCAGCCCCTATCTCTTTTAAATCATTTTTGTAGGGTATTTTGACTACAGCTTTGAAAACACTGTCTGCTCCAACAGATTGTGGAACCTCTGCAATTGTAGGCATCTGAGCTAGATGACAATTTGCACAGACTATCTTACCTGTGGCTTCTCTTGGGGATTCGTAGTTTTGCTGAGCCCAAAATGGATAAGCAAAACTGGTCTTTGGATAAAATACTATGCTTGAAATGAAAAGCATAGTGCAGATAAATAAACTCGTTTTTTTCTTGATTTGATTTTTAAGACCTTTCATTTTTTTATGCCCACCATGGATTTTCATTAGTTCTAAAGTCAGTTTCTGACCATTGTTTGACGAGTACAGCATCATCTTCAATGTCGACATGAGCCAGAGCTAAAGATAAAGGCGCAGGCCCTCTTACTACCTTCCCATTAGTATCGTACTGACTGCCATGGCAAGGACATATGAATTTATTAGCACCACTATCCCATGGGACAACACAACCTAAATGAGTACAAATTGCATTTAAACCAAATTCTCCTATTTCCCCACCCTCATTAACTATTAAATAAGTTGGATCTCCCTTTAGACCCTGAACTAGACTTCTGTCTCCTGCTTGATGGGTAGCTAACCAACCTGTCTTAGTTATTGGATTCCCTAATTCATCTTTAGCAGAAGTTCCACCTCCACCACCGCCTGCTCTTAGAGGCATGAAATAATTCGCTACAGGGTAAAGGGCTCCTAAAGCTACACCAGTTGCAGTACCAAATGTAAGAAGATTCATAAATTGCCTTCGACCCATAGAAGGGACATCATTGGAACTTAATTGAGTCATTCGCTACTTGGTTCTGTTATTTATTAGTTATTATGGAACAAATTGTACAATTTCTGTTGCAAATAGATAGGACTTTTAATAATTTAAAGTAAAAGTTTAGGAAGTCTTAATTAATTGATTTAAATGAACCCATTGCTAGTAGATGAAGTTATACATTATTTGATTCATCGCTGGGGGAAAAAATATGATTTTAGACTCTTTAGAAGAGGAAAATTCGTTTATTTTCAAATGATGTGGGGATTTCTTGGACAGGAATCATTCCCTTTAAGTGAAGATGAATATAAAAAATCGATAGCTGATAAAATCGAGATTTTAAATAGATGTGGATATTCAGAAGAAGTAAGGGAATGGCTAAAGAAAGTCAATGCTAAGCCAAGGTTAGGTAGAGCTGTTAGCTTGCAATTAGATCTTAATGAGAGGATGAAAGAGTTTTTGACTTAAGATTCTCTGATAAGTAAGTTAATCCAGTACCCACAAAAAATAAAAACACAATCGATATAGATAGCAATGACATAGTCAATGGGTCAGTTGAAGGGGTAATCACTGCAGATAGTATTGCAGAGGAAATTACAACAATCTTCCAATTTGAAATCATTTTTTCTGTTGTAATTATTCCAAGAGAACCAAGAATAAATTGTAATACTGGCAATTGAAAAGCTATTGCAGTGCTAGACATTAATAAGAGAACAAAATCAAAATATCTTTCTATAGACCAAGTTGGTTCAACAATGTCAGCACCGAAACTAATGAAGAAATTTATTGCTGCAGGGACTAATATCCACCATGAGAAAATTAATCCTAAAAAAAATAGAAGTCCTGAACCTAAAACTGCAGGCAAAATAAGGCTTTTTTCTTGTTTTGTTAAACCAGGAGAAATGAATAATATTATTTGATAAAAAATATAAGGCATAGAAACTATCAATCCGCTGTAACCTGCAACTTTAATAGCGACAAATAAAAACTCTCCTGGAGCAAGTTGTAGTAAATGAATATCACCAGCTGGAATTTCTAAAAAAGATATTATTGGCTTTATGATGAGAAAACTAAAGAATATTGAAATAAGTATTGAGTAAATTGAGTTTAGTATCCTGTGACGAAGCTCCTCTAAATGATCACTAAAAGTCATCGAATTTGATAATTTTTTATCACTTTGACCTGTACCTCTCATTATATTTTGATGAAAATTGTGTAGGAAAAAGATTTGAAATTGCTATTGTCAAAGTCCAATTTATTTTTCGATAAACTTAATTATTTGCTTAATTTAGGATTTGTTGGATCTGGTAATAAGAAAGGAGGGGCATCATTTAAAGATGATTCACCATAAGTTTCATATTCTCTATATCCACCCATTTTCCCATTTGTTTTCATTAAAGCGCTTACGAAGGCAAGTAGTAAGAAAACAGTAGGAGCTCCAATTATTAATGCAGCACCAAATAAATATCCAACAATAAATTCTGGAAAACTATGATTTCCTAAAAATTCATGAGTTCCTAAAAGAAAATCAAACATTTAGATTTAAAAATTTTTTTTATTATAAACTAAATTACTGTTTTAAGATTTTTTTTAATGTAATCTTCTCCTCTTGTAGGATTTCCCCAAATAATTTCTCCATTTTTAAAGGAAACGCAACCTGGTCCTCCGTTTTTGATTTTTTGCAAATCTTTAATCTTTACAAAATTAATTGGAACTTTAATGTTTCTTTTTGCCTTACTAAATAATGCAGCTAAATCTGCAGCTATTTGAAGATCTTGTTCAGATGCTACTTGAGATGAAGACTTCAAAACTACATGACTGCCTGGAGATTCCTGTGCATGAAACCATAAATCGCCTTTTTTTGATAACTTAAAGCTTATTAAATCATTTTGTCTCATATTTCGCCCTACCTGAAGCTTTAAGCCTGTGGGAGTGTCAATTTGAATTGGTGAAGACTCTATCTCATATGTACTTTTCTGATCTTCTCTTTGCTTCTTGATATTGATATTAAACTCGTTACAAATTTCTTCCATAATTTCTTCTAGTAGTTTGATTCTCATAGAAAGTTTTTCATGATTTAAAGAATTTAAATTTTCTAGAAGCGTAGTGAATTCCTCTAATCTCTCAATATTTGTTTTATAAATACTTAATCTTTCTTTTATTAATTCTCTAGATCTCTTTAGTTTTTTTGATTTTTTATATAGTTTTTGTCCTTTTATAATGTCTTGTTTTTTAATTTCATTTGAAGAAAATATATTATCAGCTTTTTCTTTATATATCTCGTAGTTTTCTGATTTTGTCAGAAGATCATATTGAATATTTAAATTCTTTTTCTCAGTATTGGTCTGTTTAAAAATTATCCCTTCAATTTTCTTTTCCAATAATTCAAGTTTTTTTTGTTTCAGATGATAATCATAATAATTCTCTAAGCTTGCGCATAAATCTATTTTATTTTCGCAATTAATTTCCTTATCAAAAAACCAAACGCAATAAAAATCTTTGTTGAATGTAGAAAAATTAAAGTTATTGTTTTTAAACCTGTTTATCCAAATCTTCCAATTTTTAAATATCTCCTTTAAGTCTGAGTTGCTAATGAAATCAATATTTTTTTCCATTATTTCTGAATCAACAGTTGCGCTAACAACCTCTAATTGTTTTGTAAGGATAGGGCTTACTCCTTGATAGGTATTTATTAAACAGTATTTCAAAGATTCAGGTACTATTGAAATTGAGTTTTTCCATGATTGAAAAGACTCATCTTCTCTTGGTTGTTTTTTGAGATTGACTGGAGGACCAGAATAAATTGATCCTGTTGAAATTGTTCTAAAACTAGATTGACTTGATTTAATTTGTTTACCAACGGCAATTATTTTATGTTTATTATCCAGATAAAAAATATTACTATGTTTTCCCATTAATTCAAAAATTAAATACTTATTAATTTCATCTCCAGGTTTTTTCGCAAAACTAAATTTTATAACTCTCTCGAAATTATCTTGATCAATCGAAATTAAAGCCATATACTTTAATCCGTATCTTATTTGTTTAGAAAGTGTGCTTTCTCTACCAATCTTTTCTGGCTTATTTATCTTTAGTATTCTTGGAGAGTCTCCATTCCATGAAACTTCTAACCATGTTTGAGAATCAACTCCTCTGAAACATAATTGAATTGTATTAGGCTCTGGTTGTTGGGCAGTCTCAAACTTTGTAGGTAAGATGTTCTTTGTCAAATAATGCAAGACAGATCTAATAGATGTAATATCCATTATCTGTGGAACACCTTTTTGCATTATTCCTTTTTAATTCACAAGATGTCTATTTTACTGTAAAAAATTTAATATGAAAAATCAAAAAAAACTTATTATCCTTACTGGACCCAGCGGAGTAGGCAAAGGAACAGTTATTAAAGAAATATTAGGTAAAGAAAAAAATTTTTGGCTTTCAATATCTGCAACTACTAGAGAACCTAGAGAGGGAGAGAAGGACGGAGAAAATTATTATTTCTTAACCCAAGAAAAGTTTAAAGAAATGATTGAACAAAACCTTTTCCTTGAATGGGCTCAATTTGCTGGAAACTACTACGGAACGCCTTTGTCTTCTGTTAATGAAAAAATAAAAAAGGGATTTACCGTACTACTTGAAATTGAAGTAGAGGGTGCGAGGCAAATAAAAAATAAGTTTCCTAATTCACAGTCAATATTTTTACTTCCTCCGGATAAAGAAGAGTTAGAGAGAAGAATAAGAAATAGAGGTACAGAAAAAGAAGAGGCAATTAAAAAAAGACTCTCAAGGGCTAATTATGAGATTTCAGTATCAAATGAATTTGATTTTGCATTAACAAATAACAATGTTGATGAAACAGCAAAAAAAATAATCAAGTTAATAAAAACTTGATTATTTTCTATTTATCAACTCATTGGATGGAATAATAAATCTGGGAAAAACCTATTAAATTCAATAATTATTCCAGCTGTAAGGCTTAGCCAAATTGCTGCTACCACTGGAGCGGATCTGACAAATTTTGTGTTTAGAATTTTGAACATTTGTTTTATGAAAGTTTTTTAAGGATGTTTAGCGAGGACCATTAAGTGTAATATTGTTATCTTTCTCTCTTAAATCTCCATTTCTACCTTGTTTATTAGCAAGAAGAGGCCATTGGGCTCCTTTTACAAGACATTTTCTGGCTAAGTCTAAGTCAATAATGATCTCAAGATCTCCTGGATTCTTAGTCTTTTTTGATTCAATGAGATACTCTCTTCCTGACCAACCTATAATTCCAGCAATGTAGATGAACAATACTCCAGGAATAAGTAAATCTCCTTCATGACCTCTATTAAGAAGGGCTCCCCATGGCTCAAGAGGAGGTCCAATTATTAAATGAGGAAGACCATCATCTCCGCATGATGCTTTTCCATATCTTTCAAATCTTGCTATGTCTTTTTGAGTAGTTGCAGAATTTGCTCTCTCAATGAATTTAGGATTTTCAGAGCATTTTGTTAGGGCTGAAGCAGTATATTCTGTGCTAGCTCTATCTGCGTTTAAGGCAGGCCCATTTGCGGCTAGAGCAATTGGAGTAATTCCGAGGAACAGAAAAACTGAGGTTATGATTGAAAAAAAGAATTTCATAAGTTGCAATCTTTAATTCCTTATAGTGTGTTAAGTAAGAAATTAATATTAAAATAGAACAAGTTGAATCAAAAATGCATAAAGTTTTAGCTATTGAAACAAGTTGTGATGAGACATCTGTCTCAATAGTTTCTAATATTGGCGATACTTTCAGAATACATTCAAATATAATTGCCTCTCAAATTGAAGATCATTCAAAATGGGGAGGAGTTGTGCCTGAACTCGCAGCTAGAAAGCATTTAGAATTATTACCTTTTGTTTTAGATAAGGCTCTAGAAGAAGCAAAAATTAAAATTGAGGAAGTCGATTATATTGCATCAACTGTAGCTCCTGGATTAGTTGGTTGTTTACGAGTTGGCTCTATAACCGCAAGATCACTTTGCATGTTACATTCAAAACCATTTTTGGGAATTCATCATTTGGAGGGGCATTTATCTTCAATTCTATTTTCAGAAAACTATCCAAAGAAATCTTTTCTTACATTACTCGTTAGCGGCGGGCATACTGAATTGATAAAGGTAGATGATAGTAGGAGGATGCAAAGACTTGGGAAAAGTTTTGATGATGCTGCTGGAGAAGCTTTTGATAAAGTTGGCAGACTTTTAGGTCTTAGTTATCCAGGAGGACCGGCAATTGAAAAGATTGCTAAAAATGGGGACCCAATGAAATTTAATTTACCAAAATGTAAGATCTCTGATAAAAAAGGTGGATTTCTTAAATATGATTTCTCTTTTAGTGGTTTAAAAACTGCTGTATTGAGATTAGTTGAGAGAATAAATTTGGCTGGGAAGACCTTACCAATTCCAGATATTGCTGCAAGTTTTGAGAGAGTAGTGGCAGAGGTCTTGGTAGAGAGAACAATAAAATGCGCAGAAGATCATAGCTTGGATAATGTAGTTGTGGTAGGGGGAGTGGCTGCTAACAATACATTAAGAAAAATGATGATTAGTGAAGCTAGTAAAAAATCTATTAAAGTTCATTTAGCGCCTCTTGATCTTTGTACAGATAATGCGGCAATGATTGGAGCGGCGGCGTTGTTCAGAATCAAATTTAAGGATCATTTAAGTTCCCTTAAATTAGGTGTCGCAGGAAGACTGTCAATTGAACAAGCAAATACCCTTTATGAAGAAAACCCTCCTTTCTAATTTCAATGAACAAACAACCTAAAATCGAGATTGAAGAGACAAAAAACTTCGTGGATAAAAAGGAATTGAATTTGTGGAAAAGAGGTTTTACACCTCAAGCTGAAATATGGAATGGAAGGATGGCAACTGTTGGTATAGGAATTATTTTTATAATTATTGCTTTAATAAGCCAGTTTTCTTAATAGAAATAAAATTAATTTTCTTAAAAGTATTTTTGTGAGGTTTAATAAAAATTACTCTTGTTCAGCCGATTAATTAAATTAAAAAGTATTGTTTTTATTGGACTAGAGATAAGATTATTGATTTAATCAAAATAATGAATGTTTTTATTATTTATAATTTTATATGACGCCTGAAAGGCTTGGATTACTTTGGGGGATAACTGTATTTGCAGGAGCTTGCGCTCGTTTATTGTCTTCTTTTACAGGATTCCCAAGTGTTGTTATTTTATTGCTTTCTGGATTATTAATTGGAAGATCAGGATTGGGACTTGTTGAGCCTTTAGATCTCGGGCAAGGGCTTGAAACTATTGTGGGGCTTTTGGTCTGTTTGGTTCTTTTTGAAGGGGGATTAAATTTAAAACTGCCTGAGGGGAATATAAGAAATACTGTTTTAAAAATTTCATTGGTAAGACTTTTTATTTCATTATCAGCTGGAATCTTCATTGCTCATTGGCTGGCTGGCCTCTCATGGCAAGTCGCAGGAATATATAGTGCCATAGTTCTAGCTACCGGACCAACAGTTGTCTCTCCATTAGTGGAACAAATAAAATTAGCTTCCCCACTCTCGGAAGTTTTAAAAGCTGAGGGGTTGCTGCTTGAACCAATTGGTGCAGTACTAGCATTACTCCTTTTAGAATTGACTTTAGGGGACCTTCGTGGGATTAACGATGTATTTATAGCATTAATGCAAAGATTAGGGGGAGGAGTTTTAATCGGATTAAGTGCAGGATGGTTACTATCAGAAATTTTAAAAAAAATAAAAAATGAAGCCTCATTTGGTATAGAGCTTCAAGTTACCCTTGGATTTATTTTTCTTGTGTATGGAATTTGCGAATATTTTTTACCAGAATCAGGCTTGCCGGCTTCAGTCGCGACAGGTTTTATTGTAGGCAAAAGAGAAGTTATAGATAAGGAGAGATTGGATAATCTAATAGGTGAATTAGCTCAATTAGCAATAACAGTTCTTTTCCCTCTTTTGGCCGCTGACGTTTCTTGGGGTGAATTAAGTCCGCTAGGCTGGGGAGGGTTTGTTTGCGTTTTTATGTTGATGGTAATTGTTCGCCCTATCTCTATCTGGATAGCAACAATGGGGAGAGACTTGAACTTAAAAGAAAAAATATTTTTAGCCTGGTTAGCCCCAAGAGGTATTGTTACTGCGGCTGTAGCTTCTCTTTTTTCTATCAGATTAGAGCAGGCCGGTATCCTTGGGGCTGGCCGTCTACAAGGTTTAGTTTTTCTTACTATTTTGATGACAGTAGGAATACAAGGACTTTCAGCTAAACCTTTGGTAAATAGACTTGAATTAGGCCAAAAAAATAATTTTGATTGATTAAAGACATCTTTCAATTCGAGTTCTATCAGTTTTACTCTCTGCGAAAAGCTCCCAACTTTGAATTAAATCTGGCCCACTGAGAGATCCAAAAAAGGCTACTCTCAATGATTTCATTAATATCCCTTTTTTAATATTATGCTTTTTTGAGATTTCATTTATTATTTCTTTGGCTTTATCTTTATTTAGTTTTATAGTATTTCCCTCAATTAAATAATTTAAGATTAGTTTTAAAGATAATTTGCTTTCCCGGTTTTCCAGAAAATCTTGACCTTCTTTTTGAATTTTAGGTATTAAGAAAAATGGTTTTGATTGATCAATTGAATCTTTTAAAAGAGTCATAGAGTCTCTAATCAAAATTGCTAATTTATTAGCCCATTCTTGAGATGGCGGCTCCCAACCATTCTCATCCCAGTATTTTCTCATGATCTCAATTAACTTTATTGATTCCATATTTTTTATATATTGAGAATTAATCCAGTTGAGTTTTTCCCAACTAAATTTAGCTCCAGCTTTATTTATTTCTGATAAGTCAAAAATTTCAGATATCTCTTCAAGTGAAAGTATTTCTTTGTCGGCAGATTTTGGAGACCAACCTAAAAATGCCATATAGTTCGATAGGGCCTCAGGTAAATATCCCATTTCTCTAAATTCGTCGATTGAAGTAACGCAATCTCTCTTAGATAATTTTTTTCCTTCGCTATTTAGTATTAAGGGTGTATGCGAAAAAGTTGGCAAATTAAAATTTAATGCTTTATAAATCAATATTTGTTTTGCAGTGTTAGAGATATGGTCTTCACCCCTTACAACGTGAGTAATATTCATGAAATTATCATCAACTACAACTGCAAGATTATACAAAGGATCACCAATCTCATATCCCTGAGCCCTTCTTGATAAAACTAAATCACCGCCCAAATCCTTACCTTGCCATTTGATTTCGCCTCTTATCTGATCTACCCATTTAATATCAATTTTTTCATCAATCTTAAATCTTATTACTGAAGTCCGCCCTTGGGATATGAATGTTTCTATTTCTTCTTTTGAAAGACTTCTGTGTCTATTATCATGCTTTGGAGGTAATCCTTTCTTTTTTTGTTCTTCTCTTAATTCAGATATTTCATCTTCTGATGTAAAGCACCTATATGCAGCTCCACATTCCAATAGTTTTTTGATATAACTTTTGTGAATCGAAATTCTTTCACTTTGCTTTACAGGTTCTTCATCCCATTTAAGTCCAAGCCAATTTAATCCCTCTAAAATATTTTTTGTGTATTCAGACTTAGATCGAAGAAAATCTGTATCTTCAATTCTAATAAGAAATTTCCCACCAATTTTTTGTGCATATAACCAGTTGAATAGTGCAGTTCGTGCTGTACCAATATGAAATAAACCTGTTGGACTTGGAGCTAATCTTAATCGTTTTTTCAACTTTTTTTAGAAAAAACGGGACCGACGGGATTCGAACCCGCAACTTCCGCCGTGACAGGGCGGTGCTCTAACCAGTTGAACTACGGTCCCAGGTTTTTGTTCTAAAGTTTTTAGAACATTATTCTTAAAATTATCAGATCATAGTATTTAATTTATGTTGTTGTAATAAAAAAAATTTATTAATTTAAGGATTTGAAGAAAAAGTAAGTTTTAGAGCTACCAAATTATAGAGAAGTATTTATTTTTGAGGCCTAAAACCAGCAGGTTCTATCAACCTAACTTGGTTGCCTCTGGCTGTAAATTCTCTGCCTTGGTCACTTTGTACTACAACTCTTCCACCAGATTTAACTCTGATGACTCTTGCGCGTACCCATCCTAAAGCTGCTGATTCGAGGACTTTAACTACGTCCCCAGGTTGAAGATCTAACTCCATTTTAAAAAAAAATGATTTATATGATGTTGATCAAACGCGCCGTGGAGGACTTGAACCCCCGACATCAGGTTTTGGAGACCTGCGTTCTACCAACTGAACTAACGGCGCATCTAAATGATTATAAGCGCCTTTGTGACCAATAATGTTGTAAATTTACAACTTTAACGATCAAAGCGTTGTTTTACGCGAGTAGCTTTCCCTACTCTATCCCTTAGATAGAATAACTTAGCTCTCCTTACTTTACCTCTACGTTCAACTTTTAGAGAGGCAACTTGTGGACTATGTAGCATAAATACTCTTTCAACTCCTATGCCTTGGAAAATTCTTCTAACTGTGATTGTCTGGTTAAGACCTCCATGTCTTTTTGCAATGACAACACCTTCATAAGGCTGAACTCTTTGTTTGTTGCCTTCTGTAATTTTCACTCCAACTTTAACAGTATCCCCTACATAAATTTCAGGTAATTCTTTTTTTAACTGTTCATTTTCAAATCCCTCAATAAGGTTGGAAAAACTAATAGTTTTTTTAGTTTCAGAAACCAAGTTTTCTTCTTTTTGCTCAACTGCTACATCAATTGACCCGTCGGTTTCGATGGTGGTTTCTAATTCATTTTCTTGTTTCTCTTTGGCCATTTTGGTCTTTTTATCCTACAAGTGTTATATCTTAACCTTTTGACTCGCCTTTAGTAACCTTTTTGGTAAATGAAATTGTTTTTGAAAACATTTGGAACCCTGTTATTAGCATCCATAAAACCCCAAGGGAATTCAATAAAACATATATTAATTCCCCATTATCTCCAAGCCATTCGCCCTCATGGAGGGACATTAACCAATGAACTTGCTCTCTAGAGTAGCCTAATAAATCTTTTGAAACCCTATAGAGGAGTCCGGTTATTGAAGATATAAATAATGGAAGAAAAACCCATGGCGCCAAAGCCTTATGAAATTGCCTAGAATTAGAAAAAACATTCATTCCTGTTTCCCATTGTTATTGATAGATTTAAGATAGCCAAATTCATAATGGCCATTTTGATGATATTTATCAATTCTTATTATTTATTCCAATGAAACATTTTGCAGATCTTTTATTAAATAAAAATAATTCCAAAACTAATGATCAGGTTCCTTTTATTCAGAGGAGAAGAGGAATTGAAATAAAGTCTGCACGTGAAATAAATTTGATGAAAAAATCTAGCAGGATAGTCGCAACAGTTTTGAGGGAAATTAATGACTTAATTAAACCTGGAATGAGCACAAAAGATTTAGATGATTTCGCTGAAAAAAGGATAAGAAGTTTTGGAGCTGTGCCAAGTTTTAAGGGCTATCATGGTTTCCCTTCTAGTATTTGTTCAAGTATTAATAATGAGGTTGTCCATGGAATACCAAATAAAAATAAAATAATTAAAAATGGTGACTTAGTTAAGATTGATACAGGCGCATTTTTAAATGGCTTTCATGGAGATAGTTGTATATCAATTTGTGTGGGAGAAGTAAGTTCAAAGGCCCAAAATCTTAGTGATGTAGCACATAAAGCATTGTATGCTGGCCTTTCGAAAATCAAGGCAGGAAATACACTTCTCGATGTGGCTGGGGAAATTGAAGATATAGTCAAAAAAAATGGGTTTAGTGTTGTTGAAGATTATACGGGTCATGGTGTTGGAAGAAATCTCCACGAAGAACCCTCTGTATTTAATTTTCGAACAAAGGAATTGCCCAACGTAGTCCTTCGTGAAGGGATGACCTTAGCTGTGGAACCAATTGTTAACGAAGGAACTAAATTTTGTAAAACATTAAATGATAGATGGACAGTCATAACAAAGGATGGAAAATTATCTGCGCAATGGGAGCATACAATAGTTGTCTTGAAAGATGGTATTGAGATATTGACAGATAGAGATTTCTAGATTCTAAGGGTTCTAAGATTTGTATTTATAAATAATTTGGCAATACAAAAAATTAAAAAATTCTTTTAATGGGAAAAGTAGGTAACTTAAAGGATTTGGACTTATTATTATCAAATAATTTTTTGAATTAGCCATATCATAAATCTTCTTAGAAACAAATTTGGGATTCATAATACCAATAGGATTAAGTTCCGATTTAAAAGGCCCTAGTATGATTTTCTTAATTTTTAATCTTTTTTTAGTATCTATGTCCATAAGATTTTTTTTGAAAGAAACTAATTGACCAATAAGGGATTTACTTATCTCATATGATGGATTCAAGGCTGGTAATATTTCTGCTTCAGATGTATTGATCCAAATTTCTTTTTTTATTAATGACTTATTTGTCAAAGCAATATCTTCAAACAAATTTAAAAATTTGAATTTGCTTAATGCATTTATTTCTATTGATTGCTCATAATTGGCATTTTCTCTACTTAGATTATAAATACCGTGGTTTAAAATTAAAATATCTATCTTTTCTAAATGTTTTTTTAATTTCGATTCTTTCCCACATTCCCATTTAATCCATTCATTAGGAGATTCAAGATTTATTTCAGAATCTTTTTTACTATGAGTAAATCCAATCACCCTAAAGCCTTTCTGACGAAACAACTTTGTTAGTTCTTTTCCTAGAGACCCTGAAGCTCCAGTAATACCAACAGTTTTTTCGTTTTTTGTTGAATTTATCATTTTTTTTGAATTTGATGAAATACCAAAGAACTAAAATAAATTTACCTAAAAAAATATTTATTTATTTGATTAAAACTCATAAATAAATATTTGTTTAGTTATTAAAAAAATATTATCTTTAATCTATGGATAAATAATTCTATTAATTATGAGCGATATATTATTGATTGGTTCATGTGAGCCATTTAGTGGTAAGTCTGCATTGGTTCTTGGGATAGCAAGAAGACTGTTGCATGAGGGAAAAAAAGTACGTATCGGTAAACCACTAGCCACCTGCATCGAACTTACTAATCTACCTTCAATTTCCTATGAGGGTCTAATAGATGATGATGTTAAGTTTATTGGTTCAACATTAAATATCGAAGAGGAGAATTTGATCTCTTCAGTAGGATTATTGGATAATATATCCGCTGAAAAAAGAATCTCTAATAAAGACTTACTTCCTGGAAAAGGTTTTGATCAAATTGAAGGTTTGGTTAATGATGATTTTGAAGGATTAAATATTCTAGAAGCGGCTGGAAGTCTTCATGAGGGGATGATTTATGGTTTAAGTCTCCCACAACTAGCTGAGAGCTTAGATGCAAAAGTTTTAATTGTGAATTTATGGGAAGATTGTAAAAGCGTAGATGCTTTACTTGATGCAAAAAAACAGTTAGGAGAGCATTTAGCTGGAGTTGTTTTAAATGCAGTTTTGCCTCAAGAAGTCGAAAAAGTTAAAAGTGAAATAATACCTTCTCTTAAAGATATGGGTATTGAAGTGTTTGGGGTGATGCCTAAATCACCACTGCTTAGAAGTGTTACCGTTGGAGAGCTTGTAAGACGATTAGATGCCCAAGTAATTTGTTGCCCTGAAAAAGATCAATTACTTGTCGAGACATTAAGTATTGGAGCAATGGGTGTAAATTCTGCAATGGAATTTTTCAGGAGAAGACGCAATATGGCAGTAGTTACTGGAGCCGATAGAACTGATATCCAACTTGCGGCTTTGGAAGCTTCAACTCAATGCCTTATTTTAACTGGTTTGGGAGATCCTCTATCACAATTGATTCATAGAGCAGAGGAATTGGAGGTGCCAATTTTAAAAGTGGAATTAGACACTCTTGCTTCGGTAGAAATTATTGAACAAGCTTTTGGCCATGTCAGAATACATGAGTCAATTAAAGCTTCTTATGCAGTTCAATTAGTTCAGGAGCATGTAAATCTAAAAAGAGTTCTCGAAAAGATAGATTTTCCCTGCAATTTCTCAGATAAATGCTAATTTCAAATATAGAAACCATTTTATTTTGAGTCGCTCTTTAGATCTACCAGCTACAGAAGGTGTTGATGCCTTAGCTCAAGAACTTGCAAAACTCCAGGATAACGGCAAAAGGAGGATTGCTTTTCTAGGGAGTAGGCATGTACCAGTTGTTGATATTCACTTAATTGAGCTGATAGCCAGGTCTTTAGCAGAAGAGGGACATAATATTCTTACATCTGGATCTCAAGGGGTAAATGCTGCGGTTATTCGTGCTGTTTTAGATATTAACCCATCATTATTGACTGTTTTATTACCACAAAGTCTTGATAGACAAATCCCTGAAATTAAGGATCAACTTGAAAGGGTTATGCACTTAGTTGAAAAAAGTGAAAATGATGAATTACCTTTGCCTCTCGCAAGTAGCCTTTGTAATCAAGAAATTATTACTAGGTGTGATCAATTAATTTGTTTTGCATTTCACGATAGTGAAACTTTACTAAATAGTTGTAGATGCGCGGAAGAAATGGGAAAAGTTGTGAGTTTGTTATTTTTTGATTAGATATATCCATTTCTCCTTTTTAAAATCATATTTATGCTATTAATGATCTTGCGTTAAAAAAAATGTAGTATGGCAGAAAGTTTTTCATTTGATGTGGTTTCTGATTTTGATAGACAGGAATTAGTTAATACTTTGGATCAAGTAAAAAGAGAAATTTCTCAACGTTACGATCTGAAAGGAACAGACACTGTAGTTGAATTAGATAAAGAAAATATATTTATAACTACAAATAGTGAATTAAACCTAAATGCTGTAAATGACATAATTAGACAAAAGGCAATAAAAAGAAACCTATCTTTAAAAATTTTCGACTACTGTCAAATTGAAATAGTTAGTGGCAATAAAGTGAAGCAGACAATTTTATTGAAACAAGGTATTAAACAAGACATAGCAAAAAAAATTAGTAAAAATATTAGAGATCAAATAAAAAAAATTAATGTCAGCATCAATGGAGAAACACTAAGGGTTTCTAGTAAGAGCAAAAATGATCTTCAATTAGTAATTAAACTTGTTAGTGAATTGGAAGAGTCTTTGAACATTCCGCTAAAGGCTAATAACTTTAGATAAAATCTTGAATGATAATATTTTTAAGATATGGCAGATTATCCCGAATCTCTTATTAAGTCATTACTTCTTAAGGTAAAAGAATATCCCCGCTTTTCAAAGGAAGAAATAGAAAAATTTTGTTGGATGGCAGTGCATGAGCATAAGCATGGTGTTTTGCCCTCAGAATATGATATTAGGGAGATTGACGAAGGTCTTTATTTAGAACTTTTGCAAGCATTTAAATCTAAAAATTAAATAAATAATATTTCAATCTCTTTTTACAATTATTAAAAAAATATATTAATTAAATGCCTTATTAATGCACTAATTAATTTGATTAAATATGATTAAATATAAAGAGAAATCTTAATGTCAACATCCTTTAAAAATGTCACCCCAACGGGTCCTGGAGGTACAGCAACACTATTGATTGTCCTATCTTTCACGGGCTTTCTTTTACTCACCCAGTCTCTCTTTGTAGTCCCCTCTGGGCAGGTAGCTGTAGTAACAACATTAGGTAAAGTAAGTGGTCCTTCCAGGAGAGCTGGTTTGAACTTTAAACTACCATTTATTCAGTCTGTATATCCATTTGATATTAAAACTCAAGTTCAACCTGAAAAATTTGAAACTTTAACAAAGGACCTTCAAGTTATTAGGGCTACAGCTACTGTCAAGTATTCAGTAAAGCCTAATGAAGCAGGAAGAATTTTCGCCACAATTGCCAGCAGGAATAGTGATGTTTATCAAAAAATTGTCCAGCCGTCTTTACTAAAAGCCCTCAAATCAGTCTTTTCTCAATATGAGCTAGAGACTATCGCTACAGAATTCGCAGTTATTTCCGAGAAAGTAGGAGATACCGTTGCTAAAGAACTAAATTCATTCGATTACGTAGATGTTAAAAGTTTAGATTTGACTGGATTAGAGATTGCTGAGGAATATAGAGCTGCTATTGAACAAAAGCAAATAGCGGGTCAACAATTACTAAGAGCAAAGACAGAAGTAGAAATTGCAGAACAAGAAGCTCTTAGATATGAAACATTAAATAGAAGTCTTGACGATCAAGTTCTTTTCAAGTTGTTTCTAGACAAATGGGACGGTAGTACCCAAGTTGTTCCAGGATTACCAGGATCAGAAGGAGGTAGCCCACCAGTAATTGTTGGTGGTAGAAGATAAATTAATTTATTTTTATACCCAATCAGTATAAATTGTTTTTGCTTTATTCTTTAAAGCAAAAAAATAATAGGTTGTTAATTTTTTATAGCATTGAAACTTTGGTCAAATGCTTCGATCGTTCTATCAATTTCTTCTTCACTGTGAGCTAGTGATGTGAAGCCTGCCTCAAATGGACTTGGTGCAAGATAAACACCTCGTTGAAGCATCTCTTTATGTAACTTTCCAAAAAGTTCAGCATCGTTTGTTTTTGCTTCATCAAAGTTCCTAACTGGTCCATCACATAAGAAAAATCCAAACATCGCACTTATGCTACCCCCGTGAATAGCGATCCCATTATTATCTGCAGACTGAATTATCCCTTCAATTAATCTAGAAGTTATTGCATCAAGTTTCTCGTAAGTACCCTCTTGCTTTAGTAGCTCAAGAGTTTTTATACCAGCAGTCATTGCGAGTGGGTTTCCACTCAAAGTACCTGCCTGGTAGACCGGTCCTGAAGGGGCTATCATTGACATAATTTCTTTCTTGCCTCCATAAGCCCCAACAGGTAAGCCTCCTCCAATTACTTTCCCAAGTGTAGTTAAATCAGGAGTAACACCAAATTTTTCTTGGGCACCCCCATAGCTGATTCTGAACCCAGTCATGACTTCATCAAAAACTAATAAGGATCCATTCTCAGTGGTTAATTCCCTTAATCCCTCTAAGAATCCAGGTTCAGGAGTAATAAAGCCTGCATTACCAACAATAGGCTCAAGTATCACTCCCGAAATGGCATCTGGATTTTCGGAGAATAATTTTTTCACTGCTTCAAGATCATTGTAGGGAGCAGTAAGTGTGTTAGCAGTTGTTGTTCGTGGGACTCCTGGAGAATCTGGCAAACCTAAAGTGGCTACGCCTGATCCAGCTTTTACCAAAAACATATCTGCATGACCGTGATAGCAACCGTCAAATTTAATAACTTTATCTCTTCCAGTGAATGCTCTCATAAGCCTCAAAACAGCCATGCAAGCTTCAGTCCCACTATTAACAAATCTAACCATTTCTACAGATGGAACAGCATTTATAACCATCTCAGCAAGTTTGTTCTCTAAGACGCAAGGGGCTCCAAAACTGGTACCTTTCTCAATTGCTTCCTGTAATGCTGTTGTAACTTCGGGGTGCGCATGTCCACATATAGCAGGTCCCCAACTTCCTATATAGTCAATATATCTATTCCCATCAATATCCCAAGCAAAAGGGCCTTTAACCCTATCAAAAACTATCGGCTGTCCTCCGACAGACTTAAAAGCTCTTACTGGAGAACTTACTCCCCCTGGCATTAATTCTTGTGCAGCAGAGAAAATTTCTTCTGATTTGGTGCAATTTAATATGTCAGTCACAATTTAACTAAATGATGCTTTGAGAAAAATTTGTCATGTTCTAAATTAGAAATAAGTAAAAATTTTGTCAATAAGATTGAAATTCTACATTATGATATTTTTATTGCGATAGTTTGGATTGTAAATTATTAATTTTTAGGAAATCATGATAGAAATCAAGATCAACCTAGATAAGTCTTTATTAATAAGCGTTTTCAGGTATTAAAAATTCTAATTAATTTTATTTATATTTCGAAAAAATTTTCCTCATCTTCAAAAATATCTAAATTTGTGTCGTTCAAGTTAAGATCAATCATTACGGGGGCATGATCGCTTGGACGTAAATTTCCTCTTGGTAAGCTGTCTATGACACAACTTTTAAGTTTTGATGATAATTCTTTGCTTATGTAGATATGGTCTATTCTCCAACCTTTGTTTAATTCATATGCGTTATTACGGTAATCCCACCAACTCCAATGACCAGTATTTTTTTCAAAAATCCTGAAAGCATCTATTAATCTCTCTTTCAGAACATTATTAAGTGCATTTCTCTCTACTTCAGATGCCATTATTCCGCCTTCATATTTCTTGGGATCATGAATATCTAAGTTTGATGGGGCGACATTAAAATCACCCATAAGACAAATTAGTTCGCCTTTTTTTTCTTGCTGATCCAAAAATGAAGCTAAACAATTTAACCAATCAATTTTGTATCCGAACTTATCAGACTCTAAAGAAGATCCATTTGGAACATAGACATTTATGATCTTAATACCATTTATTTCAGCGGAAATTAATCTTTTTTGATCTAGAAAAATTTCGATATTTTGATCAGAGTCGGTAAAACCGTAGAATCCTTTTTTAACATTTTTTGCTTTTATTTTAGAAATAATAGCAACACCATTATATGATTTTTGTCCGTAGACCTCCACTGAGTATCCTAATTTTTCAAAAGGTTCAACTGGGAAACTATCATCCATCACTTTTGTTTCCTGCAAACATAAAATATCTGGATTGACTCGATTTATCCAATCCATTATTTGTGAAAGTCTGGTTCTTATAGAGTTAACATTCCAAGTTGCTATTAACAAATTTCTACCAAATTATGTAAAATTAAGGTAGCAAAAATTTTTGTCGTTAAGGAATTTTGAAATTAAATAAAATGAAAAATTATTTTTGCAAAATAGCTTCAAAATCAATTCCATTGATATTTTTTTTTATTCCTTTAGTTTTCTTAAAAGGTGATTTCCTTAATGCTGAATATTTATTTGATGAATTAGAAATCGATACATCAACTAAAAGAGATGAGAATAGTTCAGTCATTCCATCCAATCCATTTGAACTTGTAGAAATGATTAGGAGACAAAATAGTATGAATGATGCTACCAATCCTTCTGATGCTATTGATGATGCGTTAAAGTCATTTAATGGTTTGGAGGAAAAAAAAGAAATTTAAAACTATAAATTTTAATTTCAAATTTTTAATATGTTAAAAAATCCTATCCCAAAAGTTACTAATCAATTGCAATACAGAGCAATAGGTATTATTAATGGTAAATATACTCCACATGATATAGAGCAGTTAAATAGAGGCTTTTTAATTGATGATAAAGGCGAAAAAATTGAAACAGTAGTACTAGGTAAAGCATTATCAATTCTAAAAAAACATATTGATTTGAAGAAAAGTTATTATTGGGTTGTCTATCCAAAGAATAAAAATACTCAAAACTTGCATTTGCAGGTTGCGGGTATTTGGGATCCTTATCAATTGAATGATTTCCCAAACAATTCTTCCAAAACTAACTTTTCCAAATTACTAAAAGAATTAGATTTAAAAGATAATTATTTTTCTGTAAGGGGAGAACTAGTTTTTGTTAACACTCAAAAGAAAGAAATTGTTATTAGAATAAATTCCGTTTCAAAGTTAAAAAATTTAAAAAATAAAAATTTTAAATTAGTTATAAAAGGGGAGCTATCTCTTGAACTTCTCAATAGTTTTGTAAGTTTAGATATTAACAGAGATGGAAATGCTTTGAATTTAATCAAGTACGAAGTTATTGAAAAAAATCTTTCTGAAAATAAATAAAATAAAATGTTGATTTTCATGGCAGTTTACAAGTCAATAAATATTTGATTTATGGAAGATGTTATAATTGAATGTTCTCCGGGGATCTCTGGAGATATGTTGTTAGGAGCTTTTTATGATTTAGGAGTGCCTAAAAAAGTCATTGAACAGCCACTTTTTGATATTGGATTAAAGGATCTTTATCATCTAGAGTTTAAAGAATCAAAAAGTTGTTCAATAAGAGGGATAAAGACAAAAGTTGAGAATATTGATTGCAGTCCTACTAAAAGAACTTGGAAAAGTATTAAAGAACTTATCTCAAATGGGAAATTAGAAGATAAATTAAAACAAATAATTTTTAAAGTATTTGAATCCCTAGCAAATGCAGAAGGGAAAGTACATGGCATCAAATCTGAGGATGTTCATTTTCATGAAGTTGGTTCTATAGATTCATTAGTGGATATCATAGGGGTATGTGCTGCATTAAATTACTTAAACCCAAAGAAGGTTTATTGTAATGAACCAATGTTGGGGAAAGGTTTTGTTCAAACTGAGCATGGAAAATTATCTGTACCATCTCCTGCTGTAATAGAGCTAATAACACAAAAAAAAATTAAGGTTTTATCAAGTTTTGATTCAATAGAGGGTGAACTATCTACACCAACTGGGATTGCTTTACTTTCTAATTTAGTCGACTATGTGCAACCTCCTTCAAAATATTCTGTAAACTCTTATGGAGTAGGCATTGGTAACCTAAGATTCCCATTTCCCAATTTGGTTAGAGTTTATAAAATTTCTTCATCCAAGGATTCTTCTTCTAATCAACAAATTAATCCGAAGTGTGAAGAGATATCTGTTCAAGAAGCATGGATTGATGACCAAACACCTGAAGATATATCCAATTTTGTAGAGAAACTTAGAATTGAGGGAGCTTATGACGTCTCTTATCAATCTATAAATATGAAAAAAAAATAGAATTGGATTTTCTATTCAAGCAATCTTGCCAATAGAAAAAAAAGAATGTTTTAGGAGATTATGGTTTAATTATTCCAATACTATTGGAGTTCGTGAAAGGATACAATCTAGGTGGATATTACTTAGGAGGAGAGGAGAATGTTCAACTGATTTTGGAAATATAAAAGTTAAACAGACTTTGAAACCAGATGGATCAGTAACAATGAAACCAGAAAATGACGAAGTTTTGAGATTACAACAAGAGCATAAAATATCCACTGACGAAATAAGAAGAATAATAAAAGAGTCAAATAAAAATTTCACAGCATTTGAACACTGGAAATGAGATTCTATATAAGTTATCTATCAAATTGGAAATTTCTTAAAAAAATTAATTTTGGTGGTTTAAAGAGCATTTTCTTTCTTTCTAGCTTGTTATATTTTTGCATTTATTTTTTTTATAATATTGATCAAATTTCTTTTGATATAAATTTAGAAAAAAATGGAATTGATCTACTTATATCATTTATATTTTGTGTTTTAAGTATTTACCTTAACGCTTATGCATGGAAATATATAGTTAAGTGGTTCGGAGAAGAATTTAACAATAATAATCTAGTTTCTTTTTATGTTTTAACTAATGTTCTTAAATATGTCCCAGGAGGGATTTGGCATTTTGTTGAAAGATTTAATTTTATAAAAAGAATAAGTAATCCTCAGATTGCACTATATTCGACACTTATAGAACCTTACTTTATGTTGAGTGGATCTTTCCTCTTGGCATCATTGGGAGTAATTTTTTCACCACTTTACTTTTTTTTAATTTTACCTTTATTATTTTTAAATAGGAAATTAATTTATCTTGTATTAAAAAAACTAGGATCTCTAAAGGGGAAAGTATTTGAGGTTTTGAGACTTGCAAATTCAAAAGACCAATTTGGGAGAATAAATATAATTTCTTTTTTTCCTCTCAGAGCATTATTTCTTGAAATTGGTTTTGTTTTATCTAAATTTATTGGGTTTTATATTTGTTTAAATACTTTTTACACAAATAATAACCTCAACATCATATATCTATTAGCAGTTTTTTCTTTATCATGGTCTATAGGCTTGGTAGTGCCGACAGCTCCAGGTGGGGTTGGAGTTTTTGAAGCTTTTCTCCTTTTTTTTGTTGGGAGAATTATTCCACAAAATCTAATCCTTGTAAGTTTAATTTATTTTAGGATCATATCTACCTCGGCAGATTTGTTGTTAGGCTTGCCTTTGATAATAAGAAAACTTTTTCAAAAAATTTAGTTTTTTTTCTCTAAACTTGGAATCAAAGTCAATGATGCGATAAGGCCTAAAACCATGATAAGAATGGCTGGTGAAATCGCTTCTACCATTCTTTCATCACCAGCATATTGATATATTCTCACAGATAATGTATCAAAATCGAATGGTCTTAAAATAAATGTTATCGGTAGTTCTTTTATCGTGTCTACAAAAACTAAGAGAGATCCTACAAATATTGGTCCTTGTAGGAGTGGTAGATGAATTCTTTTGATTATTCCCAGCCAACTCTCTCCTAGCCCAAGAGCAGCTTCATCAATACTAGGAGAAATTCTCTCAAGACTTGAATCAATAGAACCTTTAGAAATAGTTAGAAATCTGACAAGATAACCCCAAATTAGTAAGCAAATAGCAATGAAATTAAATTTTGAAGAAGAAATGCTTATTAATGATAAAGCCAATACCGTCCCTGGGATTGCGTAACCTATTCCAGAGAGGTTTGTAATTATTCCTAGAAATAAACTTTTATTTGGGCGTCTAGCTAAGGAAATTATTAAGGAGAATATTATCGTTATTAATGCTGTAAAAAGTCCTATACTGATAGTC
>QCDI01000012.1:0-33868 GCA_003280965.1 Prochlorococcus sp. AG-355-B18 | reverse complement strand
AGTTAACAGATCAGACAAATACATAGATAGCGGATCATTAACAAAATCTCCTTTCAAAAAAGCGGTAGTTGGGCAAGTCGGAGTCAATAAAATATCTACTTTCTTAAAAGAATTATCAAAATCTTTTCTTATTAGTGTTCTTACTTTTTGTGCTTTTTTATAGTACGCATCACTATATCCTGCTGACAGTGCATAAGTTCCTATCAAAATTCTTCTTTGTACCTCATCGCCAAATCCTTCGGCTCTACTTTTAGAAGTCATTTCTAAAAGATTAGAAGCTTCATTAGATCTGTAACCATATTTAACTCCATCATATCTAGCTAAATTTGCAGATGCTTCAGATGGAGCGATTACATAGTAAGTGGCAATTCCATCGTTAAACCTAGGGCATTCAACTTCGTTAATTTCTGCTCCTAGATTTTTAAATCTTTGCACTGCAGAAAGAACAGATTCTTTGACTTCTGGATTAAGGCCTGGATGTTCAAGACATTCTCTAATGATCCCAATTTTTAAATTCTTTATAGATTTATTTAAATCACTCAAATAATTTGGTACCGGTTTATCAAGACATGTTGAATCCAAGGGGTCTTTACCAGATATTGAATAAAGAATTTCGGCAGCATCTGAAACAGTATTTGTTATTGGGCCTATTTGATCAAGAGAGCTAGCAAATGCTATCAGTCCCCATCTACTTACCCTTCCATAGGTAGGTTTAAGTCCTACGACACCACAAAAAGAAGCTGGTTGTCTTATTGAACCACCAGTATCAGAACCTATGGCAGCTGCACACAATCCTGCAGCAACTGAGGCAGCACTGCCACCTGAACTTCCACCAGGAACTCTACTTTTATCCCAAGGATTTGATGTAACTCCAAATACAGAGGTTTCAGTTGAACTTCCCATTGCAAATTCATCCAAATTTGTTTTTCCTAAACAAATACCACCTGAAGACCATAATTTATTTGAGGCAGTAGATTCATAGGGTGCAATAAAGTTTTTGAGCATTTTACTTGCACAAGTGGTCGTAACTCCCTTGGTACAAATATTGTCTTTAATTGCTATGGGCAATCCCGCTAGAGGAGGAAGTGTTTCTTTATTTTGTATTAATTTGTCTATATTTTCTGCTTGAGCGATTGCATTATCTTTTGTGAGACATATGTATGAATTAATTTCTGGGTCTTTGGAGTCAATTTTTAAAAAAAATTCATTTATTAATTCTTTAACAGAAGAATTTCTACTATTAATTTCTTTTCTTAAAGAATTAAAATTCATTTCTTAAGTTGGTTACTAGTATTAATAATTATCAAACAGTTAATGGCTCTTCTTTTTTGCCACGAACTAAACTGTGTTTAATGTCTGTAGAACCTTCATCAGAAAGATCTTTAATAAAAGAAAATATATTATCTTCTAAATTACGTTTACTAAGAAATGGACCGTACCAGTATGTGGCATTAGGATTTAGCGTTTCGATTTTAGCCCACCAAGCTAGCCCGAGTTTGTTTCCAAAATTTCTAATCAATTTAATTGGCCTAAAGACAATCAATTCTTGTTAAATTCTATACAATTTTGTAGTAAAAATTCAATAAATATTTATTTATTATATAAATATATTGAAATAACAATATTCTAGAAAAGATTAAATAAAGTCTTTTGAACGAATATACTCAATTACTTGACAAATGAAATAGTGATATAGCAGCTGCGACTGATGCATTTAAACTTGATGTTTTACCTTTAAGAGGGATCTTTACAAGAAAATCGCACTTTTTTTGTGTGAGTAAAGATATGCCTTTATCTTCAGCCCCAACTATTACAACCAAGGGGGTTTTTTCATGAAACTTTGATATCGATAATTTACCATCTCCAGATAACCCCATAACAAGAAAACCATGTTTCTTCATCTCATCGAGTGCCCTATTTAAATTAACAACCCTACTAACTGGCAAATGTTCCAATGCTCCAGCGGCAACCTTGGCAACTGTTCCTGTTAAGCCAGCAGATCTTCTTTGAGGAATGATAATACCTTTACAGTCAAATGCTTCTGCTGATCTTATAATTGCACCAACATTATGTGGATCAGTTATTCCATCTAAAGCCAGAATAATGGGATATGCTGAACTTTTTTTAGAAAAATCGATTAATTTTTCTAGAGATATTGTTTTAGAGCTTGCCAGCTGCAACACCACACCTTGATGTGAAGCGTTAAATGTCAATTGAGAAAGCCTAATCCAAGAAACTTCTTCAACGAGGACGCCTTTTGATTTAAGGTTCTTTAGTAAGATATAGAATTTCTCAGAAGAAAAAATTTCAGTTGTACACCAAATCCTATTAATAGGTCGTTCGCTAATAAGCGCCTCAAATACTGAGTGTTTTCCCCATATCCAATCATCAAAATTTTTTTTATTTGAATGCTCTTGATAAATATCTTGACTTTTATTCAAAGCTTCTAAATTAGATTTATGTGTTGGCTTACTTGTTTTTAAAGTTGAAAAATTATTTTTATTTAATGAATTAAAATTGTTAACTCCTTTGTTTTTGGAAGATTTTAGGGAAAATCTATTATTTTTTTTCGAAGAATTTATATTTTTAGAGTTGCTTTTAGAATCTGAGCTATTTTTGTATTTATTATTTTTTTCAAATAAATTTTTTTTTGAGGAGTTTTTCATTAATTCAATTCATTTTAATTTCAAGATATTCAAAAAGTTTTGATAATCTTTGAGGATCCTTCAGAAATAGCCAACCAATTAGTGTTTCAAAACCAGTTGCTCTTGAATATATTATGGGATCCGAAGACTTTGGAAATCTCTTTATTTTGTTTCTAGCACGTCTAATTAAATTCATTTCATTTTCGTTTAATAAATGTTCAATTTGACTTAAAGATTTAGATTGCGATTTTGCTTTTACTTCGTTTACTACAGATAAGTGGAGTTCTTTTGATTTCAATGGGAAATGGACATGTCTCAGTCTTTGGTGAAGTTCCCATACCGAATCACCAAGCCAAGCAAGTTGAATAACACCGATTTCTTCAGGAGACCCATATGGAACCAAATTTTGAATCCAATAATTCAATTTTTCAAATAAGTTAATGCATCTTCAAGACTCGACTTTAAATTAAGAAAATCCCCTAAACGTACAAGTTTAATAGTTTGAGCAACTCTCGAATTCCCAACAATTGAAAACCCTAACTTTAACTTTTTACTTTCTTTAGCAGTCTGAACAAGGGCACCAAGACCAGAAGAATCTACAAAATCAATTTTAGTAAGATCAATAACAAATGGTAGCTCATTACCTAAATTATTAGAAACAAAAGTTTTAAATTGTTTTTCTGAGAATGCATCAAGTTGCCCTTTAAAAGTAAAAACAATAATATTTGTTTTGACCTCAAGGTTTCCTCTTAAAGAAACAGTTAGCTTCTGGAAATCTTCTATGATCTAGTTCCTCCAAAAAATTAATGTATCAAATGTAATTATCAAATCAAAATAAAACGATATGTCAACATCTTTCTAACATTAAGGAAACAAATTTTTTAAACAAATAATCTGAATCATGTGGACCAGGTCCTGCCTCTGGATGATATTGCACGCTAAATATTGGCTTGTTAATAACTTCCAATCCGGCAACTGTACTATCATTAAGGTTATAATGAGTTATTTTGGCTAAATCTTTTGGGAGAGAATTAGGGTCAATAGCAAAACCATGGTTCTGACTTGTTATTTCAATCAGATTATTCTCACCACAAGGATGGTTTAAACCTCGATGTCCAAAAGGAAGTTTAAAAGTTGAAGCTCCTAAAGCTAATCCAAATATTTGATGGCCAAGACAAATTCCGAACATAGGTATTTCACCATGTTCGATAAGAGATTTTGCTAAATTTATACCTTCAGAAACTGAAGAGGGATCGCCGGGACCATTAGAGAAAAATACACCATCAGGCTTATTTTCTAGAACATCATTTAAAGTTGATCGGGAAGGTAAAACTATAATTTCACAACCATGGGAAACTAATCTATTTAAAATCGATTTTTTTATTCCAAAATCAATTGCAACAATCTTTAATTTATTAAAATTATTTGAATGTATTGTTCTACGGTCAAAATCTGTTTCTGTAGGCTTTTGCCATAAATATTTTTGTTTTGTGGAAACTACTTTAGATAAATTCAACCCCTCCATTTTTGGCGTTTGGGCAATAATCTCTAAGCAGTTTTCTGCAGATTTATTTTCAGAAGTAAGAATTCCATTCATAGAGCCATTAGATCTTAATATTTTAACAAGAGCCCTTGTATCAATTCCATAAAGACCAATAATATTATTTTCTAATAACCATTGATTAAAATTTTTTAAAGATCTCCAATTACTATTGTTAGACGAATAATTTCTAACAATTATTCCTTTAACAGTATTACAAGATTCTGAATCTTCAAGGTTAATACCAGTATTTCCAATTTCTGGATAAGTGAATGTTAATATTTGCCCGTAGTAACTTGGATCGGTAATAACTTCCTGATATCCTGTCATTCCAGTATTAAAAACTATTTCCCCTACAGCAGTACCTGAAGCTCCAAAAGAAAATCCAGGGAATATAATTCCATTACTTAAAACTAACTTTGCATTTTTCATATAAGGATTAATCATGAATTTAAAATTTATTCATCTGAGGATAAATAAGTTTTTAAGAGTAAAAATTTTTCCCAAGGTTTTCCTTGATTAATTGAAAATAAAGCTTTATTAAAACCTTCATGCAAATCATCCTCTAATCCAGCTGTCCAGAGGACTAATGCAGTATTCAATGCAACAACATATTTATGAGGATTTTGCCCAGAACCATTTAAGACAGACTTTAATATTTCTTCGTTAGATTCAGAATCTGAGACTACAAGCTTTTCGTTTGATATGTTTTCATGACTAAAATCTGAAATATTTATTTTTGAAAATCGTAATTTACCATTTTCAACAAATACTAATTTATTATCGCCTTGAAGAGAGGCTTCATCAAGGCCACCGGATCCATGAACTACTATTACTCTATCCATACCCATTTTTAAAAGAGCACTTCCCATTGGCTCTAAAAGATCCTCTGTTGCCACACCTAAAACTTGCGCGTTGGGTCTTAAGGGATTTACCAATGGACCAAGTTGATTAAATACAGTCCTTATTCCAAGAGCCTTTCTTAATGGGGCAAGTTTTATTAAAGATCTATGCCAAACAGGCGCAAATAAAAAAGTTACTCCTATCTCATTCACGGCAGAGATTACTTTTTCTAATGAACAATTTAAATTTAAACCAAGATTCAACAAAACATCCGCAGAACCTACTTTACCACTAGCACTTTTATTACCGTGTTTGGCGATATTTACACCACAAGATGCAGCTACAAACGCTACTGCAGTGGAAATATTAAAGGTATTAGCTCCATCTCCTCCAGTACCACAAGTATCCACCATATATAAATTTGGCCTTGCTACTGGTAATTCGCATACATTTAAGAGTTCCTCCGCCATAGAACACAATTCAGTTCCAGTACACCCTTTAGTCCTCAAGACGCTCAAAAAAGCTCCTGTTTGTACATCTGATATTTCATCATTAAGCCACCTTTGCATTAATGATCTTGAAGTTAAGTCATCAAGGTCTCTCCCTTCTAACAAAATATTTAAAATTTCAACGTTCGATAAATTTGAAGACATTTATTTAATAAAGGAAATTATGCAGATAAATTTAATTTGAAGTATCAAAACCTGAACCTACTAAATCTTTATTTGTGTTAGAAGGTCTGAAGCTTTTTGACCAAATAATTTTTGTTTTTGAAAAAAGTTCATTTTTAGTAATTTTCCAAAATTTTAAAATTTTATCAATATCGTTTTTAATTTCTATTTCACCGGGGAAACCAGTATAGCGATTTATTAACCTAGCTAGATTAATAAAGTCAAGATCTTCTGGTTTTTCTTTTGTAATAAGAGAATCTATAATATTTCTGTCTGTGGCATGTAAAGGATGAGTTTGTTCGTTACTCATAAATAAAAAACTGAATCATTTATAAAATTAGCTCACATATTTAAAAATGAAACATTATCTTAATCATATCGGCAAAATTAAATGAAAAATTTAAAGATTAAAGTTATATCTAAATACCTCAGACCATACAAAAAAGAATTTCTATACGGAGCATTAGCTCTTTTGGCAGTAAACATATTGAGTGTTGTAATACCTTTAGAAGTAAAAAACATAATCGACCAATTACAAAATGGGTTCTCTTCAGATTTTGTGATTTCAAAATCATTGTGGTTAATTTTATTAGCTACGTGTATGGGTTTAATCAGACTTTTTTCTAGACAGATTGTTTTTGGTATAGGTCGAAAGGTAGAGGTGAATCTACGTCAGAAACTTTTCGATCATTTACTTATTCAAGACCCAGAATGGATTCAAAAAAAAGGGAGTGGAGACATTATTAGTAGAGCTACTAGTGATGTTGAAAATATAAGAAGGCTTCTAGGTTTTACGGTTTTAAGTTTATGCAACATTGTATTAGCTTATTCCCTAACTATTCCCTCGATGTTTTCGATTAACAAAACACTAACAATTTCCGCTTTAATGATATTTCCATTAATCCTTGGAATTGTAAGCTTATTCGGCGGTAAAATGGTTAATCAAAGAAAAGCGCAACAAGAATCATTATCAAAACTAAGTGATCTTATACAAGAAGATCTTTCTGGAATAAGCGCTATCAAAATTTACGCACAAGAAAATGCTGAAAAGAAAGAATTTAATATTCATAACAATGCTTATCGAAATTCAGCGATAAAACTTGCAAGAACAGCAAGTACCCTATTCCCATTACTGCAAGGTATTTCCTCAATATCATTATTAATTTTATTAGGATTAGGAACTTTTCAACTAGAGAGTGGATTTATTTCAATAGGTGGTTTAGTGGCTTTAATTCTTTACGTGGAAAGGCTTGTTTTCCCTACAGCATTATTGGGTTTTACATTGAATACTTTTCAACTTGGTCAAGTAAGTTTAGATCGTGTAGAAGAAATTTTTCAAAACAATCCAAGTATTGTAGATGGGGAAAACACTAAATTTTTAAGGAAAAAATTAAAAGGATTGTTAGAAGCTAAAGACTTAACCATAAGTTATCCGGGATCAAAATTTAATTCATTAAATGGTCTCAGTTTTAAAATTTTCCCTGGAGAACTAATTGCAATAGTTGGGCCTGTAGGTTGTGGAAAAACGACATTAGCAAAGTCTCTAGGAAGAACGATAGAAATTCCAGATGGGCAATTATTCCTAGATGAAATTGATGTAAAAACTATTAAATTAGAAGATCTTAGAAAAAATATTGCAATAGTTCCGCAAGAAGCTTTCTTATTTACTTCTACAATCTCAGAAAACCTACGATTTGGAGAACCCAAAGCTTCTAAGAAATTAGTAAAAGATAGTGCCACTAAGGCTGGGATGATTGATGATATTAATAATTTCCCACAAAAGTTTAAAACAATTGTAGGTGAAAGAGGTATTACACTAAGTGGCGGACAAAGGCAAAGGACAGCACTTGGAAGAGCTTTACTAGTTAACTCTCCAATTGTCGTTCTTGATGATGCTTTAGCAAGCGTCGATAATAAAACTGCTGCAAGAATAATAGATGAAATGAGAGAAAGAAGTAATAAAACAATTTTAATGATTAGTCACCAACTATCTGTAGCTGCTACTTGTGACAGAGTTTTAGTAATGGATAAAGGAAGAATAGTACAGGAAGGTAATCATAAGGATTTAGTAAAAGTGAAAGGACTCTATAAAAAACTTTGGGAAAGAGAAATAGCCACTAACATTGTTAAAAGCTAAAAGTAGGACTTTTAACTTATGATATATACATTTAAGTTATGTTTGAATTTCTAAAAAATATCATGAATAATAAAGATACAAGTCTTACAAACGATGATAATTCAGTTCATAGAATATTAAAGTCAGATATCAAAAAAGATCCTAATCTTCAAGAAGATGAAATAATATTTGGTTGTGGTTGTTTCTGGGGAGCTGAAAAATGTTTTTGGAAACTTCCAGGAGTTGTAACAACTTCCGTAGGGTACGCTGGTGGTAATAAGAGCAACCCAACTTATTACGAAGTATGTTCAGGTTTAACTGGGCATTCAGAAGTTGTAAGAGTTATCTGGAATAAAAGTGAAATAGATATCAGCGATCTATTAAAAATGTTTTGGGAGTGTCATGATCCTACACAAAAAAATAGACAAGGTAATGATATTGGGACTCAGTATAGGTCAGCAATATATTATAAAAATGAAAATAATAAAAAAATCATCTTAGCTAGTAAAGAACAATATCAAAAAGAACTTAATAAAAAAAATCTTGGTTATATCGAAACAGAAATAAAAATGATTGATACCTATTTTTATGCGGAACAGTATCATCAACAATATCTTGCATCTGCAGGCAGCAGACAGTATTGTTCAGCTTCCCCTACAAAAGTTAAGTTAGGAAGTTTTACAGGAAGTAATTACATATTAAAAGATAATATTTGGGAAAACTTTAATTGGGAAGTTGATAAGTGTGTATTGAGATCTGATAACAATCCTATAAAGAATAACATTTAACATACATCTTATCTTTATAGTAATAATACGGGGCGTAGCGCAGTTTGGTAGCGCACCACTTTGGGGTAGTGGGGGTCGTGGGTTCAAATCCCGCCGTTCCGATCATTTTTCATCATCATTTATGAGAGATTTGTATAGCTTATATGAGCTTATACCGACAGCTATAAAAGTAAAAGAGGAAAAAAAGGCTAACACTAATATCGTAAAGTTTGAAACTTCAACTTCTCCAAGTTGTAAAGATATAAAAATATTCATTAAACATAACTTTTTTTCAACATTAACATAATTAAAAAAATTTTTTCATCGAATTATAAATTCAAAAGAATTACAACACCGAATACAACCCGATAGATAATAAATAATTTCAAACCATTTGAAGAAAAATATTTTAATAAGAAATCGATAGCAAATAATGAAGATAGAAATGTCGTAAAAAGTCCGAAAAGTAGAGGGAAAAAACTAAATGAATAAAGTTCATCAAAAGAAGAAATGAACTCAACAATTGCAGCAATAGATATAGCAGGTATGCCTAAAATAAAGGAGAATTTAGCAGCATCAACTCTTTCCCAACCGGTTACTAAAGCGGTAGAAATAGTAATGCCAGATCTTGAAACGCCAGGTAAAATAGCAAAGGCTTGAGAAACACCAATCAAAAAGCTATCTGAATAGTTATGATTTTTTAAATTTATAGAACCTTTTTTCGATATTTCCGCTAGGTACATAAATATAGCCATTATGAAGGAAACTAATGCTATTGATAAATTTGAACGAAGAATCTTTTCAAAAAAATAAGGTGTAAATAATTTTATGCTCCCACCAAACAAAACAATTGGGACAGTACCAATCAAAATAGATCTTAATAACCTTTGATGTAAGAAATAATCAAAGAGGTTTTTTGTAGATTGACGTCTTAATTTAAAAAAATCATTCCTAAAGTACCAAAATAAAGCCAAAATACTACCTAGTTGAATTATTGCAGATAATGAGGAGCCTGGATCGTCAATACCTAAAAGAAGAGATATGACTTTTAAATGAGCAGTACTACTTACAGGAATAAATTCTGTTAAACCTTGAATTAAGCCATATAAAAAAAATTCTAAATATTCCAAAAACTTATATAAATTACCTATTTAATTAATAGCAATTTACAAAATTCAATTTACATTTAATAAGTAAAAGCTAATATAAATAAATGAAAAAAAAATTTACCCCAATACTATTTTTTCTTTTATCACTATTCTTTTTTTCTGATTCTGTAAAGGCTAATTATTGGTTAGTAATTGGAACATACAGACAAGGTCCTGGAGGTAGACCGGAGGTGAGTGGAATAACAAGCCCTTCATTACACTCTCTTCCAATGAAGGACTTGGATACTTGTAAAAAAGCAGGTGAAAAAATTTCAAAAGAGATATATAAACCAGTCTGGCAATTTGATAGTAAATGGACTTGTGTGTTTAGCGGCAATACTTGAGAAAGTTACCTTTTCACATCGTGAGCACAGCCATCACCTTTATAATTTTCACTTTCGTAAAAGTCATTTTTTGTGCCAAAGTATACTGTTAATAAAACGAATGGCAAACTTAATATAAATAAAATAGTAGTAAGATCCATAATTAAATTGAATTAATAGGGTTATAGATTATTTAAATAACCATTTGCTAATTAAATTAAGTTTTAATAATCGGTAGGTCCTTTGATACCAAGATAAAAGAAGGCACCTAAACCAACTAAAAGTAAAATCCCAGCAATAGCTGCAGATGGGACAAAGCCTCCTATAGCAAATGAAGAAAAATAATGCATCACTAAAAACAAAAACTAGTTAGATAATATCAATAAAAAATAAGTTATTGTAAAAAATATGGACTCGAAGACAATTACAAAAATACTTTTCTAGGCAACTAGAGAAGAATCTTCACTATCAGATGATATTCTTATTCTCTCTTCCAATTTAGGACCATATAATTCATTCCCCCAGATTTCAACTCTTGAATCATTTGGAGCCATAAAAGTTAGAATATCCGTTGGAAATAAAACTCTTTCTAAAAAAAAGTTTGATGGACCAATACATCTCAAAACAACCATCCTGCAACCTTCATTTTTGTACGAAAATTCAACCATCTCAAAACAACAAAGCACATACAATTAAACACCATTTAGATGCACAAATAATGTATAAAAAATCACTGAAAAAAAAAGAAATTTAGGAAATACTACCCACTTAATCCGGCATCAACTAAATTTCTCTCTTGATCAATTAGAAACATTGCATAAGAATTTACAAGATCAAAACTTTTATGAGGTATAGATACATTGAGCATTCTCAAAAAATTTGATAATTTTTCATCCTGAAGTGCACTTCCTCTCTGTGATAACATTTCTTTTTCTTGATTTGATTTCCACATATTCATATATTCAAACTTCAATGGCTTTAAGTGCCAAATATTGTCTAATAAACCCCAAACATGTTTATATGAATGTAGATTTTTTTGTATATTGGATCTATAAATGGATTCATGATGACTCAAATTTAATGATTTGATCTGTTGTTGTTCATCAATATCAATCGATAAAGGTTCTACTCCCAAAAACCATCCCTCAATAATTAACAAATCAGGATTATCTGATCTCCAATAAGATCTATCTCCTAAGCCATTTCTTAAAGATTTATCGAAAACCGGTACATTTAACTCTCCACTTATCTTCCAATTAAGTAATTTATCATGCATTAATTTAACTGAATGACTTCCAGGAAAACCTCTAGAGACACTCCAAGGGTTATTTTTGATTGCTAATTTCATTTCATGTGAGGGAAGATAAAAATCGTCTATTGAAATAACAGCAATCTTGAAATCTAATTTTAACGATATTGCCTCAAGCCAATTACCTAAAGTTGTTTTACCTGTACCAGGGAGAGCTGAAATCCCAATTATTCTTCGATCAGAAAAATTATTTTTAAATTTATACGCCTGAGATAATAGAGGTAAAGCTAAACCCCAAATCCAATCATCATTTACTTTATTGTTCCAGAATTGATCAATAGAAAGAATATTTTTTTGATTTTTCCAAAAATTGAACCAATCATCCATTGATTCCCAGCCAATATCAATAATTAATTTTTCAAATTTATCAAGTGGAAAATTAATGTTTAAATCTTTCACGTTTCTAAATTAGTTTTAGCTCATTTATCAATTTATTAATTTCATTTTTCCAACCATATCCATTAGGTTCTGAAGCTAAGGTAAATTCTAAATTTTTTAATTGATCCAATAAATTTAAATTAGGTCCATTTATACTAGGAATAACAATTTTAATATCTGAATTTAAAAGTAAAGGCAAATCATTTGGAGAGTCACCCAAACCTATAATTTTAAAATCTTGATTATTTGAATATTTTTTTAAAGCTTTTATTGCTTTCCCTTTATTAGAGTCTATAGATAATAAGTGACTCATTCTGTTTCCTTTAAAAATATCTACTTTGTACTTTTTGCAACAGATATTTATTCTTTTTTCTAAAAAACTAGGTGGATTCAAAAAAGGCATACTCCAGTGTCTATCTCTCATTAAAGTTAATGAATTTCCTTTTAATCCTGTAAGCTTAGTTGCATCAGAGTCGGAAAGATTATTAAGAGGAATTAGTTCGTAATCGATTTCTTTAGAAATAAGATTTAAGATTTCTTCAAGTGTTTCGTACTTTTTACCAAGAATAATCTCTCCATTTACATTTTTAAGAGATTCACCATATATTGCCGCACCATTCTCAACAATATAAGGATCTGTAAGATTTAGATCCTTTCTGATGACCTTTACTTCAGCAGCTGTCTTACTTGTACATAGAATTACAGGTATGGATAATTTTTGAAGAGTTTTTATTGTTTCTTTAGCAGGCGTTAAATCGTAGGAGTGATCCATTAATGTACCATCTACATCACTCACAACCCATATAGAAGAATTTTCTATCATTTCATTAGAGAACCAAGCCAAATAACTTGAAAAGGGTCAAGACTAATATTTTTCCAATTGTATTTAGTGGATGCTAAAAAATCCTTCATATTAAAAACATTATCAATTAATTCTGGCAAATCGTAATCATCTAGTTGATAATTGATTTTATTTTCTGTCATATTATGGATTGCAAAAACAGATTTTGGGCCTTTACCTCTTTTGATTACAACAATATCACTTCTACCTTTAGACAAACATTCCATTTCAGAACTTGGATGAAATTGCTCTAATTTTGATCTAATATCCATCGCATTACCTAGATATTTTATATTTTTATTAGCATTAGATTCAGGATTATTTAAAACGGAAACAAGATTATCTAATTTAAATTTTTCTCGATTTAGATCTCTTCTTTGACCTGTCATAGAAAAACTTTTAATATCATTTTCGGAAGCGAGTAATGCTGGCAAATAAAATGCAGGCACACCTTTCAAAGCCATGACTAATAATTGGGTTAAAATAAATCTTTCAAATTGGAATCGATTAGAATCTCTACTTGAGTCTTCCATAGCGCTCCACCAACTAATATTCAATTCATAAGGTTTATCTTCCCCATTTGACAACCTTCTATGACTTACGAGTCCCCCTCTTTTTTCGCAATTAATTAATAAACCTTTAATTCTCTGCTCATTCATTAGACCCTCTAGTGCTCTTAGCCCAACGCCATCATGTGATGCTGTGAAATTAAAAAGAGTGGTATCAAAAGGTAATTGTGGCCAATCAGATATCCATAAGTTTAGAATATCTGCTCTTGAAGTAATAATTGCCTCTAGTAGAAGAGGAGGTAATGGAAAATTATAGGCCATATGTGCTTCATCTTCAGTAATGAGATAAGATAAATTTTCCTTCTGAGGAACATTAGTTTCTGTTATTAAAACTCCATTATCAAGCAAATTATTTAAAAGAATTCTTAAAATTTTTACTATTGAATGTGCTTTTGGCAAATGCAAGCAAGTAGTTCCTGATTCCTTCCAGATAAACCCTACTGCATCTAGCCTTAACCATTTAATACCATTAGATAGATATGAAATAATCAAATTTAAGAACTCAAGTGTCATTTTTGGATTTTGCCAATTCAAATCAATTTGATCTGGACCGAAAGTTGTCCAAACTTGTTTTGGACCATTTTCTGTATTTATTTGAGAAAACAAAGATGAACTTCTTGGTCTCACTACATTCGACCAATCAAGATTTTGTTCCGGTGAAAAAACATTTGATATACCTGGTTCTTGGCACTTTATAAATTGTTGAACCCATGGGTGAGATGATGAAACATGGTTAAGTACTAGATCAGCCATCAAAACATGATTTTTAGAGATACTTTTGAGATCATTCCAATCACCAAATTTTTCTTCTAGGGAATCATAACTTGATACTGCAAAACCTCCATCACTTGTGGATTTGAGAAAAGGAAGAATATGTACAACTTTTGAAAGGCTTCCAAAATGGTTACTTAACAAGTCTCTAAGAGTAATTAATGTTGGCTCCCCATTTTTATAAATACTATCTGCATAAGTTATTAAAACCGAATGTGATTGATTCCACCTTTCCTTATCACTTATTTCTTCATAAGAAGATTTCTCAGAGAAATTATCTAAAATCTGTAATAATTGATTTGAAAGAAAATTAATTTCTTCTGTAGTATTATTTGAATAAATTGTTTCCAACAACTTATACAGTTTTAATCTATCTAATTCTTTCTCTGAGTCAATTTGTTTCACTTTGAAAAAATTATCGAAGTATTAACACTATTCTGCACATCAATTAGAAAATGGACTTTCAACAAGGTTTAATCACAACAATACATGAATACGGTGTAGCTGACGATCTACTTATAGAACTAAACAAAAATCTTAAAAAAAGATCAACAGCCATACTAATTCCCTGCTTATATGAAGAATTTGAACGTCCAGCATTAAAAGATATTAGAGAAGTTTTAAGAAAACTGACAGGATTAAATGAATTGGTTATAGCTCTATCTGCAAAAACAATTGAGCAAGTTAAAGCAGCAAAATCATTTTTTGACTCGATGCCATTCCCAGTTCATGTTCAATGGACTAATTCTCCCTCTGTAATAGAGCTATTAAAAAACCAAGAAAAAAATGGGTTAGAACTTTTGGGGACTCCTGGTAAAGGATGGGCTGTCTGGCAAGGCATAGGGGTTGCCACTAGAAAATCAGAGGTAGTTGCTCTTTTTGATGCTGACATAAGAACTTTTAGTCCTTTATATCCTTCCAGGATGATACTTCCGCTTCTTGATGAATCATATGGAATATCTTATGTAAAAGCTTTTTATAGCAGATTATCCCTAGAAACAAACCAATTACAAGGAAGAGCAACAAGATTATTTGTTGGGCCTCTTTTAGCAAGTTTAGAGCAGTTAGTAGGGAAGGGACCTTTTTTACAATATCTTCAATCATTTAGATATCCACTAGCTGGCGAGTTTGCTTTTACAAAAGACCTTGCCATGAATTTAAGAATTCCTTGTGACTGGGGTTTAGAAATAGGCTTACTATCAGAAGTTTATAGAAACGTTAGAACCTCGAAAATTGCTCAAGTTGATTTAGGTTTGTTTGATCATAAACATAAAAATATTGGTGATTCTTCTAAAGAAGGATTGCAAAAAATGTGTACTGAAATCCTCTCAAGTGTTTTGAGAGGTCTTATGGAGCATCAAGCAGAGACATTAACTAGCACTCAATTAGCAACTTTAGAAGTTCTTTATAAAAGAGTTGGTGAAGATAGGGTAAAGCAATTTGGTTTAGATTCAGCAGTAAATCAACTTCCATACGATAGACATGAGGAAGAGCTATCAGTTCAAAAATTTGCAAAACTATTGAGACCTGCTACAGAAGATTACCTAGCTTGCCCTACAACACAGCAGTTACCAAGTTGGTCTAGAGTTCTTTCTTGTGAAAATAAACTGCAAGAGGATTTGGAAATTGCGGGTTCTAAAGATATAAAAAATAGTGAAAAAGAATTAATTAAAAACTTCTAAAGCAAAAAATAACGCTGAGCCATGGGAACTTCGTTAAGTGGTTCGCAAGTAAGAAGTTCCCCATCTGAAAAAACTTCATAAGTTTGAGGATCTACTGAAATGTTTGGTAGTTTGTTATTAAGTTTTAAATATGATTTATTGATATTTCTCGTATTTTCTACAGCTATGCAGTTCTTTTGTAAGCCTAACTTTTTTGGAATATCTTGATCAATTGCATTTTTGCTTAAAAAGGTGAGAGAACTGTTGATAAGGGATTGACCAAAATTTGCAAACATAGGCCTACCATGGACAGGACCTGGAGTTGGAATTGAAGCATTTGCATCTCCCATTTGTGACCAAACTATAGATCCACCTTTAATAACCAATTCAGGCTTTACAGCAAAAAAAGAAGGTTTCCACAAAACTAAATCTGCAATTTTACCCTTTTCTATAGAACCAACATATTTGTTTAGACCATGGGCTATTGCTGGATTGATTGTAACTTTAGAAATATATCTCTTTACTCTGTAATTATCGTTCCTATCAGAATCCTGCGTTAAAGGTCCTCTTTGAACTTTCATTTTATGAGCAGTTTGAAAAGTTCTAGTAATTACTTCGCCAACTCTTCCCATAGCCTGAGAGTCACTAGCGATAATTGAGAAGGCACCTATATCATGAAGGATATCTTCCGCTGCAATGGTCTCTCTTCTGATCCTTGATTCAGCAAATGCAATATCTTCTGGGATTTTAGAATCTAAATGATGACAGACCATTAGCATATCAAGGTGTTCCTCTAATGTGTTTTTTGTGTAGGGTCTTGTTGGATTAGTACTGCTTGGAAGAACGTTTTTTTCACCACAAATTTTTATAATATCTGGTGCATGGCCACCACCTGCACCTTCAGTATGAAAAGTATGAATTGTTCTTCCAGCAATAGCATTGATGGTGTCTTCGACAAAGCCTGCCTCATTTAAAGTATCAGTGTGAATACAAACTTGAACATCAAACTTATCTGCAACATTAAGACAAGAATTTATTGTTGATGGAGTCGTTCCCCAATCCTCATGAAGTTTCAATCCACATGCCCCAGAATTAACTTGATCAATGAGATTTTTCTCATTTGTCGAATTCCCTTTACCAAAAAAACCTAAATTCATTGGGAAGGCTTCTGCAGATTGAAGCATCCGAGAAATATGAAAAGAGCCAGGAGTGCATGTAGTGGCATTTGTTCCTGTAGCAGGTCCAGTACCTCCTCCTAACATTGTTGTAATTCCTGAAGCTAATGCCGATTCAATTTGTTGAGGACAGATAAAGTGTATATGAGTATCTATTGATCCTGCAGTAAGAATATGTCCTTCTCCTGCTATTACTTCTGTTGAGGCGCCAATAACAATATTAACTTTATCTTGAATATCAGGATTGCCAGCTTTTCCGATTTCAAAAATCTTTCCATCTTTTAAACCAACATCTGCCTTAATTATGCCCCACCAATCTACAATCAATGCATTAGTTATTACGGTATCTACAGCTCCATCTCCTCTTGTTACTTGAGACTGACCCATCCCATCTCGAATAACTTTACCACCTCCAAATTTAACTTCATCTCCGTAAGTAGTTAAATCATTCTCCACTTCTATTATTAGCTCTGTATCGGCAAGCCTTACTCTATCCCCAGTAGTAGGTCCGTAGGTTTGAGCATAAGTTTTTCTATCAATTCTATAAGACATAATTTTAAGTATCTAGAGAACCATTGACTAATGAATTAAAACCATATGCATTTCTAAAACCTGCATATGGAACTAATTTCACTTCTGTTGTATCTCCCGGTTCAAATCTAATTGCCGTTCCAGCAGGGATATCAAGACGCATACCAAGTGTTAGTTCTCGATCAAAAATTAATGCCTTGTTAGCTTCAAAAAAATGATAATGAGATCCAACTTGTACTGGCCTATCACCAGAATTAGAAACAATTATTGTTTTAACATCCTTACCAAGATTTAATTCAATTTCACCTTGTTCTGGAATTATTTCGCCAGGTATTAAATTACTCATAATTAATTAATTGGATTGTGAATAGTAACTAATTTTGTCCCATCGGGAAAAATCGCTTCTATTTGGACTTCATCAACCATTTCAGGAATGCCATCCATAACTTGTGATTTCGAAAGCCAAGTAGTTCCCTCAGACATTAATTGACTTACACTTTTGCCATCTCTTGCTCCTTCAAGAACTTGAAAACTTAAAAAAGCAATTGTTTCAGGATAATTTAATTTCAAACCTCTGTTAAGTCTTCTTTCAGCTAATAGCGCAGCTGAAAAAATTAATAATTTATCCTTTTCTTGAGGTGAAAGACGCATAATAAAAAATTAATCTATAAAATTCTAAAAAAGGTTCTTACTGAACATAATTAATAATTCATAGAATCTTGTAAAGGCCATACACCTTGATATTTTGGCTCACAAAATCCACAAACAGACCTAATTTGTTTCCAAATACAAAAAAAACACTTCCTAGCCTCTTGAGAAGAACTCCCTAAAAATCTTACAGAAATACCATTTTCAAGAATTCCAATAGATAAATGATTGTTACTTTCTTTAAAAATCTTTTTTATATTATCTACTAGATTATTGATTTTTGATTTAGAAAAATCTTTTTCGCAAATCCAAATCAAGGATCCAAATACTGGCATGCAATCCATTCCTGACTTGGCTTCATAACTTTCTTTAGATAATTCAATTTGATCAACATATTCCCATTCATCATACAAATCGTTATTTCTCATAATTTCTAATTTGGATCTAAAGATTCCACTTTCAATAGACTCTCCAGAAGAAGATCTTCCAAGTCTTATTAAATCAGTAAATAAAAAACTTGAAGTTTCTGAAATAGATATTTTAAACTTCTGATCATATAAACCATTTGCAAAGATAATTGTTTCTTGAGGGAGATATTCTAAATGAGAATTTTCAAGAATATTTATGAAATTATTTTGCTTAGAAAAACTTCCCTCTGGATTAATTTTAGATCTTCCAACAGATCCGTATACCTTCTGAGCTGATGAAGTGGTTAACAAAACCTTAGAATTCCTTTCAAGATTAACTTCAAACTCAAGCAAATCTCCGCCAACCAATCCACCTGCTGTATGAAGAATAGGTAAAATGCATCTACCTTCCTGATCATGAGTAGACTTCAATAACTTATATGGAGAAGTTGATTTAGATTTAAAGATTGTTTTATCAACATTTCCCAAACTTGCTTTATTATTAAAAAAATTCAAGAAACAATTCCCTTCCCAGGATGTTTTAATCATAAATTGTTTTCTTTAATTACTAAATTAAAGCAACTAAAAATATTGATTATGAGCATAAATAAACAAATTGTAGTAACTGATTGGATTAAAGAAAAACCCCAAGAAGGTTTATTTTTAAAACTTACATTAAGTTCTGATGAAAGAAGAATCTTACGAGGCAAAAGATTATCAGATTGTGATCAAGAAATAATCTTACAATTACCAAGAAACGGCAAATTAAATGATGGAGATATACTTTTAACCAATAAGTCAAGCTTTTATGTAGAGATAATTGCCAAAACAGAAAATTTAATTGAAATAAGTTCTAAATCTAAACTTGAACTTATTAAGACTGCTTATCATTTAGGCAATAGACACGTAGAAGTAGAAATTAAAAATAATATTCTTTTAACTAAAGGTGATTACGTTATTGAAAATATGCTTAAAAATTTTGATGTTGAAGTAAAAAAAATCATGAAAAAATTTTTTCCTGAAACAGGAGCTCATAATCATGAATAAAAGTCATTTACTTAAATATTTATTAATAAGTCCTAATTTACCAGTTGGTGGATTTTGTTATTCCGAAGGATTAGAAAGTTTTTTTGATAGTAAAAATATAAAAGAACCTGAATACGTAAAGAATATAATTATTTCTGAACTAAAAATAGGCCAGATAAAATTGGATGCAAAAATCTTACTCGAGTTTTTTAATACTTTTAAGCAAATACACAAGGCTAAAAGTTTAGAAAGTAATTTAAAAAAACTATTAAGTTTGGATAAATGGATTCTCGCAACTAAGGACTCTATCGAAATAAGAGAACAACAAATTCAAATGTCAAAATCTCTTTTTGATTTAACTAAGGAATTTGGATTTGAATATCCTTATGAAAAGAATAAAAAAAGCTCTTGGCCGTTAGCATGGAGTTGGGCTTGCTTTTGTTTTGAAATCGCGGAATTGGAAATGGTAGAAAACTTCTTATATGCATGGAGTGCTAATCAACTAAGTGCAGCTCTAAGACTTATTCCTATGGGATCAACAAAATCACAATTAATTCAGAGAGATTTATTGGCAATAATTTCCGAAGTTTCTAGAGAAATAATGGACACAAAAATTAATGACATTTATTTTGGCAATGTAGGTTTAGCTATGGCACAACAAAATCATAATGAACTTTATACAAAACTTTTTAGAAATTAATTTATGAGTAGTAAATTGAGAGTAGGAGTCGCTGGGCCAGTAGGTTCAGGTAAAACTGCACTAGTAGAGACTCTTTGTTTAAGTCTCAAAAAAAATTATGAGATAGCTGTTGTTACCAATGATATATACACAAAAGAAGATGCTAATTTTCTAATAAATAAAAAGGTTTTAGAACAGGGAAGGATTATTGGAGTAGAAACAGGAGGTTGTCCCCACACAGCTATAAGAGAGGATTGCTCCTTAAATAAAAATGCAGTTTTTGATCTAGAAAATAAATTTAATCCTTTAGATTTTATCTTTGTAGAAAGTGGAGGAGATAATTTAGCGGCTAGTTTCAGTCCAGAACTTGTAGATTTATCAATTTATGTAATTGATGTATCTGCAGGAGACAAAATACCTAGGAAAGGTGGACCGGGGATAACTAGATCAGATTTATTATTAATAAACAAAATTGACTTGGCAGATATGGTTGGTGCCGATTTAAAAATTATGAAAAATGATACGGAATTAATGCGAAAAGGAAAACCATGGTTTTTTACCAACCTTAATATCGGCGAGGGAGTTGAAGAAGTTACACAATTTTTAAAATCGCAAATACCTATAAAATAAGACTAAAAAAATACTCATTAGTAATATATTGGATTCAACAAAAAGTTACGACTGATACAAAATGAAATCCCACTCGTTTATAACTTTTACTTTATCCCCCTAATGAGGGTCAATTACCTAATTTATCCTAATTCATGAGAATTTCAAGGCGTATTTTGGCAGGATTAGCTACTGCCTCACTTGCTGTCACAGCAACTTCATGTGGTGGAGGTGGAACCTCCGGAAGTTTCGATGACACAGTAACCGTTGGTATTTTACATTCGTTATCCGGAACAATGGCTATTTCTGAATCAACGCTTGTTGATACAGAAAAAATGGCTATTGAAGAGATCAATGCTGCCGGCGGTGTAACAGTTGGCGGCAAAAGCTACAAAATAGAATACATAGTTGAAGATGGTGCATCTGACTGGCCTACTTTTGCTGAAAAATCCAAGAAACTTATTGACCAAGACGGAGTTCCTGTCGTATTTGGTGGTTGGACATCTGCAAGTAGAAAGGCAATGTTACCAGTCTACGAATCAAAGGATGCTTTCCTTTATTACCCGATTCAATATGAAGCTCAAGAATGTTCTAACAACATTTTCTATACAGGAGCCACACCAAACCAACAATCAGAACCAGCCACTGATTTTATGTATAAGCGCTCTCCCGCAGCTGGTGGAGATTTCTTCCTTGTAGGTTCAGATTATGTTTTCCCAAGAACCTCTAACACAATTACTAAAGCTCAAGTAGAACAGTTAGGAGGTAAAGTTGTTGGAGAAGATTACCTTCCACTAGGAAATACTGAAGTTGCTCCAATTATCTCAAAAATCAAAAAGGCATTGCCTGATGGTGGAATAATCATCAATACACTTAATGGTGACCAAAACGTTGCATTCTTCAAACAGATTCAAGACGCAGGAATCACTCCTTCAAGTGGATACTACGTAATGAACTATTCGATTGCCGAAGAAGAGATTAGTACAATTGGTCCTGAGTTCCTTGAAGGTCACTACGGCGCATGGAACTACATGATGTCAATTGATACTCCTGCTTCTAAGAAATTTGCTGCAAGTTTCAAGAAAAGATGGGGAGCTGATCGTGTTGTAGCTGATCCACAAGAATCTGCCTATAACATGGTTTATTTATGGAAACAGGCCGTTGAAGATGCTGGGACGTTCGACGACAACGCAGTTAGGAAAGCCCTAGTTGGTCAAAAATTTGATGCCCCACAAGGTCCTGTTGAAGTTATGCCCAATCACCACCTATCTCAAACAGTAAGAATTGGTGAGATTAATGCAGAGGGTGGATTTACAATTCTTGAAGAGACTGGAGTTGTTCTTCCTCAAGCATGGAACCAAAAGCATCCAAGTTCAAAAGGATTTGCATGTGATTGGACAGATCCTTCAAAAGGAGAAAAGTATAAGCTTTAATTTTATTAAAACCTATACTACAAAATAAAAGGAGGTTTACACCTCCTTTTATTTTATATAATCAAATACTTTCTTTTTCTAAATTGGAGTTACTTCTCGATAGTCTTTTTAATGGTGTTGCAATCGGATCAGTACTACTTGTTGCTGCATTAGGTCTGGCAATTGTTTTTGGTCTAATGGGTGTAATTAATCTTGCCCATGGAGAGCTTATGATGCTTGGAGCTTACACAACATATGTTACGCAATTAATTTTTAAATTACCTATATTAAAACCCTTTTACAATTCATACATAATAGTTTCAATATTCCTTGCTTTTATTGTTAGTGGAGTGGTAGGCATTCTCCTTGAAAAAACCATAATAAGAAAGCTTTATGGAAGTCCACTAGAAACGCTTCTCGCCACCTGGGGAGTAAGCTTAATTCTTCAACAATTTGTAAGAAGTGTACCTTTAGCTTACGGGACTGGTCTTGTTATAAGTCTGATAATTGGTTTATTTCTGCCGACAACTTTTCCTTCAAAAATAAAAGAATCAATAAATTTTAAATATTTTAAATTTAGTTCTTGGATATTTGCTGCTTTAACTGGGGTCCTGTCAGGTAGCATAATCTCATCCTCTGTCAGCAAACTTAGTAGAGCAAGTGCTCGTAATGTTGATGTAACAGCACCCTCTTGGATGAGAGGTCAAGTAGAAATTATTGGAACTGCATTTCCTAAAACAAGATTAATGATAATTGTAATTACACTAATCTCTGTAATAGCAATAACATTATTTCTTAATCAAAGTGCATGGGGTATGCGTATAAGAGCAGTTACTCAGAACAGACAAATGAGCGATTGCCTTGGTATATCTACTGAAAAAGTAGATATTATTACTTTTGGGATAGGCTCTGGATTGGCAGGAGTTGCCGGGGTAGCAGTATCACTTTTAGGTTCTGTAGGACCAAATGTTGGAGGAAACTATATAGTTGGTTGTTTTATGGTTGTAGTGCTGGGAGGAGTAGGAAATTTATTAGGAACAGTACTTGCTTCATTTGGAATAGGAATAATGACAGATTTAATTGGAGCTGGAAGGCTCTTATCAATATGGCCAGATATGCCTTTACCACTATCAAACACAATCAACTTTTTTGCTACAACAAGTATGGCAAGGGTAATGATTTTTGCACTGATTGTTATATTCTTACAATTTAAACCTACTGGTTTATTTCCTCAAAAAGGAAGGATGGTAGAAAACTAATGTCCTTAAGTAAAATTAAATTTGATAAAAAAATAGTATTATCATTTTGGATAATATTAATAGCCTTAATTATTGCAGCACCAACTATACTCCCTGTATTTAGACTAAACCTTCTAGGTAGATACTTATCATTGTCAATAGTTGCTCTTGGAGTTGATCTTATCTGGGGATATACAGGTTTACTAAGTCTTGGACAAGGTATATTTTTTGCATTAGGTGGATATTGTGCAGCAATGTATTTGCAAATAACCAGTTCTTCTGAATTTCCAAATAATATTCCTGAATTTTTTGCTTTATATGGTGTAGAAAAATTACCTTTTTTCTGGGAACCGTTTAGATCGCCTGTTTTCACCTTCTTCGCTATCTGGATAATTCCAGCATTAGTTTCAGGTTTAATTGGATTTCTTGTTTTCAGGAATAGAATCAAAGGGGTATATTTTTCTATACTTACTCAAGCTTCTCTTCTTGTATTCTTTAACTTCTTTAATGGCCAACAAAAACTTATTAACGGAACAAATGGATTAAAAACAGATGTAACACAACTATTTGGTCAGATGGTAGGTTCTGAATCCATGCAAAGACTATTCTTTTGGGTGACTGCCATCCTAGTAATAGCAGCATGGTTTTTTGCAAAGTGGGTAGTTAAAGGAAGGTTTGGGAATATTCTCATAGGAATCCGAGATGATGAACCACGAGTTAGGTTTACAGGATACAATCCGGTTATATTCAAGACAATAATATTTTCTATTGCTGGAGGTCTCGCTGGCATTTCAGGGGCTTTATATACAGTTCAGTCTGGAATAGTCTCACCCCAATTTATGACGGTTCCCTTTTCTATAGAAATGGTTATTTGGGTTGCTGTTGGAGGGAGAGGAACTTTATTAGGAGCGATACTGGGAGCAGTTTTCATCAACTATGCAAAAAGTCTAGTAAGTGAAGCTTTACCTGCTAGCTGGATGTTTATTCAAGGAGGATTATTTATCTTAGTTGTAACCGCTCTGCCAGAAGGAGTTTTAGGATGGATTCAAGGAGATGGTCCTAGGAATCTTCTTCAAAGATTTGGTTTGAAAAGGAAGATTGAAACCTATCCAAGCTTAGAAGTTAACAATAAAGAGGGTAATAATGAATAATAAAGATCTTCTAAATTTAATAGATATTACTGTTAGTTTCGAGGGTTTTTTAGCTCTCAACAAACTTAATTTAAATTTAAAGAAAGGAGAATTAAGAGCTGTAATAGGACCCAACGGCGCGGGTAAAACAACATTTCTAGATGTAATAACTGGAAAGGTTAAGCCAACGAAAGGTGAAGTAATTTTTAAAGGGAAATCTTTAGTAGGTAGAAAGGAACATAAAATTGCCAGACTTGGAGTAGGAAGAAAGTTCCAAAGTCCAAGAATCTTTGAAAATCTAACTGTTAAAGAAAATCTTGAAATATCGGTGACAACTCCGAAAAGTCCCTTAAACCTTATAAATAAGATTATTAAGGATGAGCAGCTTAATGAGATTGAACGTCTTATGAAGATTGTTAATTTAGCTCAAAAAGTTGATTCTAAAGCTGGTTCTTTATCGCATGGCCAAAAACAATGGCTCGAGATAGCCATGTTAGTAGGACAGAAGCCAGATTTAATGTTAGTAGATGAACCTGTTGCGGGTTTAACTGATGAAGAAACTGATCTTACAGCTGATTTATTAAAATCTTTATCAGGAGAAAATACCGTAGTGGTAATAGATCACGATATGGAATTTATACGACGACTTGATAGTAATGTTTCAGTATTAAATCAGGGCACAGTATTATGTGAGGGAACGATGGAAACCATACAAAAAGACAAAAAAGTTATTGATGTTTATTTAGGAAGACCTGAGGACTAGTTATGGAAAATTTACTCGAAATAAAATCCTTAAATACTTATTATGGCGAGAGTCATATTCTTAGAGATGTAGATTTAAATGTTAAATCAGGAGAAATGGTTTGTTTGATTGGAAGAAATGGAGTAGGCAAAACAACTTTATTGAAATCTCTAATTGGTTTGTTGAAACAAAAAAAAGGCGATATTTATTTAATTGGTGAAAATATCAATAGAAAAGCACCTCATCAGAGGGCTAGGAAAGGAATGGCTTACGTTCCTCAAGGCAGAGAAATTATTCCATATCTTTCAGTTGAAGAGAATCTTATGTTAGGAATGGAGTCTCTTCCCGGTGGATTATCTAAGAACAAGAAAATTGATCCATTTATTTATGATCTCTTCCCAATCCTAAAAGATTTTCTTCAAAGGAAAGGAGGAGATCTTAGTGGAGGGCAACAACAGCAATTAGCTATTGCAAGAGCATTGCTGGGCAAACCTAAACTTCTACTACTTGACGAACCAACGGAAGGTATTCAGCCGAATATAGTTTTAGACATTGAGAATGCAATTAACCAGATAATTAGAGATACAGGAATTGGTGTTTTATTAGTTGAACAACACTTGCATTTTGTAAGACAAGCCAATAGATATTATGCGATGCAACGCGGAGGTATCGTTGCTAGCGGAAATACTAATGAGTTGAGTCAAGCAGTTATAGATAAGTTCTTAAGTGTTTAAATAGAATTTTATTTATATTACTCAAAAATTTTATTCAGTTTTCGCACCTTATTAGGTCTATGCTGTTTGGATGCTCGTGTATATACTTATTAAATTCCATTGCTAATGTTCTAGCCTCGTAAGCATCAAAAGCATAAAAACAGTTTTCTAATCTTATATTTTGAAAATCACGGTAATGCACTGTATATGGCTTCAACATATTTTTTTTGTTCATTTTATTTTGCTAAAAAGCAATTATTTATATCTCAACCATGCATATATTCATAAATTTAAAGTACATCTTTTGTTGTTATCAAAATATATTGGCTTAAATTATGTATTTAAAAATACTTTATTAGAGCAAAAGTAATTATTCTATTTTTTTTTAGTGCCTTTTTTTTTACCTTCTATTAAAAAAACAAATTTTGATAAAATATAACCAAGATATGGAACCCAAAATTTTTCATAGAAAAATTTCATAAAAAATTAAGCAGCTAATGATTCATTATTTTCAATTTCAGTTTTATTTATAAGCTTCAAATCAATAGAATTAAACAAATGTTGCATAAGCAGAAAATCAAGTTCCCCTTTCAACAAATTAACATCGGATGAAAGTAGATCATCGATAAAGTAATCAAAAGAATCTGAAAGAGGACTCACAATTAGAAATAATTTTTGTCATTATCATCGCATTATCAATAAAAGTCAACCAACTTTGAAAATTAATTTTTTAGAATTAATTAATAATGACTAAAAATTTAAATTATAAATATAAACAAGCAAAAAAATAGATTTAATATCAAGCACAGGGTCTTTGAATTAAATTTCATTTATCTTACTTTTCTTAATTTTTTAACTCTCCTACTTAGCATGATTCCATCGACAATACACACATTTGATAAACAGAAATTTAAAGATTTATCCCCAAATCATTTAATTTATTTATAGCAAGGTTATTGATGTGCCAATTCGAAAAGAATCACTTAAAAAGTTTTAGCCTCAATAAATTTTTTGTTAGCGATCAAATTTGGTATTATAATGACTAATCTTAAAAATTATTTTTTAATTAGCTCGAAGTAACCATTTTTATTTAATAAATACTTATCAAACCAAAGGCTTAATAGATTGTCTAATCCTATTCCATTCATCTTATTATTTTGAGAAGTCTTATAGTCTGAAAGTGCTAGCAATAAATAAGGAAAAATCATATCAGATACCCCTTTTGGTAGTTTTTCTAAAGGCACTCCATGAGCTCTATCCCACAAAATTTGCATATCTTGAGAGAACAAAGAACTCCAATAACTAAAATTACAATATAACCTGTCTGGAGGGAGTAGATTTACAGATGAAACTGGGAGAGATGAATTCATAGGAAAAAATATTTTATGGTTAATTGAATTTAGAATTTTGAAATGATGATAAATAATTTCTAATAATTAAATCTCCCGAAAATCAATACAAACAGAATTTATCGCACAGTGCAGCACTTAGCAACACTAATTACTTGTTATACTCTTCCATCATTTCCTGAAATTTAAGGAATGATAAGAATTTTTTATAAGTTTGCAAATCAATATGCCCTGCAGATAAGTCATCTGAATTCTCCTCAATCTTTAGATATGACTGAGTTGCTTTACCCTTTTTTTTATTAAATATGCCTCTTATAGAAAGAGCTTCTTCCACTAAAATGCTAATTATTTTTGAGTTACTTAGATTATTTTCTATGCTTAATTTATCAATTATTTTCATAACCTCTTCTCTTGGTATAAATCCAACTCTCTTTTTCTTCGTAGGCATCTAAATTTAATTAAAGTTCAGCACTTGACTGTAATAAGTGTTGCACTATATTCAGTATAAGTCAATTAAATGCAAATGATTTTACCAACAACCTTACTTTTTGGAGCCCTTGGATATCTTATTTATACTTCAAAAAAAGAACTTTCACTGGATTATGATGCCCCTTTAGAAAACTCAAAAGAGATTGATGATTTATATAAAGACTTAGAAGATCTATTTATTTAAAATTACTTCAAAGATACTTAAGAACTTTATTTCTTGACTAAAGATATACAAAACCTTAACCACAATTAGAATTATTATAAAGATATAAAAACTATGACTGTTCATCAAGATTACGAAATAAAAATCAATTTAAATGAATTGATTGAGAAAAGAATCCCCTGTTGTGATTTACTTCACCCAGATCATTGTTTAACTGAAAAACAAGTTTCTGAAATTGCACATGACATTCGTATGGATTTAAATTTGCATGATCTTTATAAACAAGTAGATCAACACATCATGAACTATGTAAATGCAGCTGGCATTGATAATAAAGATCATTGGGTTGAACCTCATCTTCCTGATCTAGAGAGAGATTTAAAAGAAGAAGTTGGGATAGAATTTGATTAATTTTTTCTTTTAAATACAATTAATATATGTATTTTTTTTCTAAATCATCTATTAATTTATAAATACTTTTAGCTGATCTCTTTCTTTTTTTTAAAATCGAAAAAACTGTAAATCCTATCAATACTATAAAAATAGGTGTAAATATTATAATTTCATGATTCATAACCATCAAATAATAAGAGTCCTTTATATAAGTTATTAAAAAGCTTCCATCAATAAAATAGGTACTTAATACAAATATCTATTAATATGAACAATTAAGATTTTTCATAAAAAAGTCAAATAATGTAGAATTTCCATAAATTATTTATTTAATAAACGTTAATTCAAAAAAGGTAATGCTTAATTATTTCGCCTTAACAACCAGCGAGATGGGTATAGGTAAATTAGAGATGGCAGTTATTGGAGCGGTAATTTTATTATTTCCAATATTGTTTGTTTATGCATCTAAAAACCTTGATGCTAAGGGAGTTTTCGAATGGATGATGGAGAAACCTAATGATTGGATAGGTAGAAAATAAATAAGAATTTTACAATTTTCATTTATCTAATTTAATTTTAAATTCTCTAAACTACTAATATCAAAATCGTAAATTTGGCAATTATTCTGTAAATCATAAATTATTGATTTTTTTAGTAAAGAATAATCTACCAACTTATTGAGTTTATTATTTTTAAATTCCTTATTAGTCTCTCCTATAGCGAAAGCCAAGGCTCCTTCATAAGAAATTCCAAATTTTGAAGTGTTGCAATAAGTTCTGGTGAATTTATTTGAAATCTTTTTTGTATACTTATCAATAGTTTTAGAGGACATATCTAAAGAGTAAACTGGACAATTAAATAGAAAAATCAACGTTAAAATAAATATCGTAAAAACCCTTTTGATCATTTTATTTAATAAATAGCAAATTAAATATAATTTAGAATTTAACTTTTCAGATAATGTTTTATTAAAAATATAAAAATTTAAAGTTTGTTAAACATAACAGCTATTTCATAGCTTGGAGGATAAAAACTCTCTAAATGAATATTTTATAGTTTGGATTTTTTTTGGTAGCTTTTTTAAAAAACGCCTAAATGCTTTTGGCATAAGGAAAATCTATATCAATAATTAATAGATAACAAATAATACTTGGTTATTCAATAAATAATTATTCAAAAATAAATAAATTAATTATTAAATATATGGATTGAGCTATGGAAATGTATTTGAACATGAATTATTCTTTATTTAATTATTAAATACAAAATTAATATGGCATTACCAGAATTTATTTATGCTCCTATGGATGGCGGAACAATACATAGATATGAAATTAGTGGCGGCAAGAGAAAATTCTTAAGATTTATAGGTTGTTATTTGGGCCAGTGCAATTTCCACAAAAATATTGATGATGCTATTGATTACATAAAAAATTTGAAAGAAACACAAAAGATACAAAAAACATGAAATAAAGATACAAAAATAAGATAGGCACACAATATTTTTTAATAACTACATAATTATTGCTACAAATAATAGAGAATTTTCTTTTTATAAGAAATTGATTATTTACTTGGGTTATAGTTCCGAAAGATAAACAGTCAACTAAAAAAGAAATTAATTTATGGAAAACAGACAAATTAATTTTTTTAAATCAAAAGACTTTAATACCGTTCTTAAGCCATTTAAAAAAGGAACGGTAGTAAAAATTGACTCGTTAGATATTAGAGAAAATCAAAATGAATTAAAAATAGGTTTATTTGGTTGGTATGCAATTTGCCCTTCAAAAGAACTAAAAAAAAATAAGCTATATTATTTTTCGCTCTATGATGAGCCTCTTGTTCTTTATAGAGATGAGAATGAAAACGTTAGGTGCATTAAAAATATTTGTCCACATAGGGGAGCCTCTTTTTTTGAAGGATCATTATCAGATGGAGTAATAACCTGTCCATATCATGGAGCTAAATTCTCATCTGGCGGAAGTTGCCAAAATCTCGATAGAATAACATGCAGTCACATAGTTGATAATAACTACGATAACTACGCCAAAAGAATTCACTTATCTCAATACAAAGCTTCAGAAAAGAATGGATATATTTTTGTATATTATTCTAAAAAATCTGACACTGATTTAAATAATATAAATGAAGATTCACCTATAAGTAACTACGATTTATCTGTTAATGGGTTTTCAGATAAAGATTATGTATCTGAAGAGGTATTAGTAGACTTTAAATGTGATTGGTCAAGGATAATTGAAAATCACTTGGATATCCTTCATCTTTTTTGGGTTCACGGAGATACAATCCCTGATAAAGATGTTAATAAAAACGTACTAGTTAGTTTTAACCAGAGAATAAAAGTAACTCATGAATACATTGAAAGTATTTATTACTATAAGAACGAACCTACAAAAGAATTTATCCGGATAAAATATATCGCACCAGGGAGGATATTAATTTATAAAGGGGATCCATCTACAGCTAGATATTTACAAGTTTTAGATCATATTCCACTAGGAAATAATAAAGCAAGAGTAATAGTTAGACATTACAGGAAATTTTTAAAAAATAAACTGTTTAATAACCTTATGTTATTTAAAGAGACTCAAAGAAAGATATTTTATAAGATATTCGACGAAGATTATATGATTTTAAAAACACAAACTTATAACCACAATATGGGATTTATAAATAAAGATGAAATAAAATTATTGGGAGAAGACAGAATAATAAATTATTTTTGGAAATGGTACAAAAAATCTGAAGATAAAGATGAACCATGGAATAATATTATCAAAACCCAAAATCTTGATGTATATGACAAAGTGATATTGCAATATCCACCTGAGATAAAGAAATTAGAAATCATAAATAATATAGATATTATTAGAAAAACATTTGTAAGATTTGTTTCTCCGCTTATATTTTTTATGTTAATTATATAATTTATGAAAAAAGTAAATAGACCTTCATGGTTGAATTGGCTTTATCTTTTTATATTTATTTTAAGCTCAATTCAATTAATTATATTTTGGAGCAATAAGTTTTAGTGTTTAATAAATTTTGGTTTGAGGCAGAAAATATAAATTGTTTTAAAAATGGCTATAGAGTACTTAAAGATTTAAATTTAAAGATATCTTATTCAGAGAATGTAATTTTAATTGGACCAAATGGTTCAGGTAAATCATCCTTAATAGAAGTAATTAATAGAAACATATACCCAGTAATAACTAATAAATCAAAACTTAAGATATTCAACAAAGAACTTATAAATTTATGGGAACTAAGAAAAAGAATAAGTACCGTAAATAATGATATAAAAAATAGAATAAATCCAAATCTACAAGTTTTTGATTTAATTTTAAGTGGACTATATGGAAGATATTGCTTCATAAAAAATAAATCCGAAAGAGATTCTTATAAGGTGGAAAAAATAATCAAGAAAATGAATATATCTAATCTATCTAAAAAATATTTTTCCCATTTATCAGATGGAGAAAAACAAATTTCTCTAATTGCAAGGGCGTTAATCAAAAAACCGGATATCTTAATCCTAGATGAACCAATTGCAAATTTAGATTATAAATCTAAGTTCCTCGTAGTTGATAAGATTAATGAATTATCAAAATTAAATACCAAAATATTTTGCGTAACTCATGATATTTCAACAATTACAAAAATATATGACAGGGTCATAATGCTAAAAGATGGAAAGATAATCGCTGACGGCCACCAAAAAACAGTATTAAATAGTGAGAATCTAAATAATTTATATGGTATAGATATAGAATTGACTAAAAATGATGGACTTTGGAATATAAGCAGAAACTCTAAATAACAATTATAAAAATAGCTATCGCAATAGCAAGAAATAGAAATTTTTTACTTTTAAAAAAAGAAGGGGATTTATTTTTAAATGAAGAAGATCCACATTTAGAGCAAACAATCTTACCACCCAAAGATCGATCTGAGACGAATGAAGAACTTCCACAATTAAAACAGACTCTATTTACGCTCATCTAAAATAAAATTTTTAGCAATTCTATTTAAATTATATTGTTAAATAACATGTAAAGAAAAACTTCAAAAATATAATGATAATGAGAATCTATTGCAATAAGTAATTTTTTAGTGCATAATTGATAATAATTCTCATTATCAAATTAAAATTAATGAATTTCCATAGCTATGGAGAATCTCCCTCAAAATCAGTAAGGATAATAACTGGTCAATCCGTTTTAATAGACCCACCATCAAGGCCAAAAGGAACATGCCTAGAAGTTGAAAGTGGAATTGCTAGAGTATATTGCCCTTGTGAAGAGACTGAAGGAATGACACTTGCTTTTTTACAATCAGGTGATCAATTAAGAACAGACCTTTTATGTAGCGAAGGTGTCTGTGTTGAAGCATTAACAGATTTGTCTTTTCATAGCAATGTAAATATTGATGAGAATATTGGTTTCGATGCTGTTAATGAATGGACTTTGCAACTTCTTAGGATTAGACACTTAGGTAATGCAGAACAGCGATTACAAGCGTTGTTTTCAATACTAGTAAATCGCTTAGGTAGAAGATGTGGTAAGTGGTGCGAGTTACCTTTTAGGTTGACCCACGAAAGGATTGGTGAGTTAATCGGTTCTACTCGTGTAACATCAACAAGATTAATTTCTAAATTAAGATCATCAGAGTTATTAATAGCTCCGATTGGAACCCAAACAGTCAGTGTTGCCCCTTCTTTTATTAAAACATCGCCGTTATAAAAACATGAAGGAATCACAATCACTTACTAACAACTTGTTAATAGAAGTTGATGTTTTATCGAATAGACTCAGAAATATAAAACATTCTTTCAAAACTACTAGTAATAAAGCATTGAAAGAAAGGTTATTTTCGGAAAACAAAAATATTTTTAAAAGAGTTAAAGAAATTCATAAAATAGCTGAGCTCTTAAATAAAAAAAATTATGAGAAAATAAGCTTCTCCAAGTTACTTATTGAAATAACTAAAAGGACCTTGAATGAAAATAAATTTGAAAGAAATTTATTTTATCTTTAAATCACTATCTATCAATAAGATTGCAGACGGTTGATTTGAAGCAAACTTAACTTTACCAAGTATGTTTGCAAATTCGTCTTCTGATTTTGTTTGAGCCTCTACAATTGGGTCTAAAAAGACGTTGGTTCTTGTGTCTGAAATTCTCTCTGAAATAGAATAAAGTTGTTGTAGAGATGAAGTTAAATCTGCCTCCATGTTGAAAGAATAAGAAATTAAATCCTCAATTGAATCCCATGTTTGAACAGGTGCAGGAAGTTCATCTAATTTTACGCTTTGCCCTCTTGCGATTAAATAATCTGCAAATTTTTGAGCATGCTCCATTTCACCTTTTGACTCATTTAGAAAATATGAGGCAAAACCATTTAAATCCCTCTCCTGAAACCAAAGGTATATAGAAAAATATTGGACGTTGGCAAATCTTTCCATTGTTAGATGTTCAAAAATATTATCCAATAAATTTTTGTCAATTGGTTGTGCAATAGCTCTTCCAGATGGACCAAAATTAATTAATTTCTTTACCTTTA
>QCDI01000011.1:0-68656 GCA_003280965.1 Prochlorococcus sp. AG-355-B18 | reverse complement strand
AAGCAACTGTTGTTGGCTTAGTTGGAGCAGGAGGTATAGGGATAGAATTAGATGCTCAAATAGGAGACTTAGCTTGGGCTAAGGTATCAGTTATTTTATTAACAATAGTAGTGGCAGTAGTTTTTAGTGAATGGATTACAGCAAAAATAAGAAAGGCTATCATTTAGACTAAATTAAATACTAGTATGAATAGTTAAGTAAAGATAAATTAAATGCAATTTTCTGATAGATATCTAAGTGTATGGGTTTTCTTAGCAATGTGTATTGGATCTTTATCCGGTGATTTATTTCCTAATTTATCTCAATTTATAGGCGGATTAGAACTCTCAAGAATTAATCTTCCAATAGCAATTCTTATCTGGGGAATGATTTTTCCAATGATGTTATCAATAGATTTCAAGTCAATAATAAATTTGAAATATAAGATTAAAGGATTTTCTATTGTCCTTTTTATTAATTGGTTAATAAAACCAGTTTCAATGGCAATCATTGCAGCCTCTTTTTTATATTTTTTATATGGTAATTTGATAGATCCTGTACTTGCTAAAGAATATGTTTCTGGAATGATTCTATTAGGAATAGCGCCATGTACAGCAATGGTTTTTGTCTGGAGTAATCTTGCTAAAGGCGATCCTTTATTTACTTTAATACAAGTAGCTATTAATGATCTAATATTAATTTTAGCCTTTCCATTGTTGTCAAAAATTCTTTTAGGATTTAACAGTATAGATATCCCGTTAGATACTGTTTTCGGTTCTGTAATAATCTTTATTTTGGTACCACTTTTTCTAGCAATATTTTTAAAAAATAAAATCTATAGCGAAAAAAGAATAAAAAGTATTTTGAATAAAAGTAAAAGTTATTCGTTGTTTTTTTTAATTCTTACAGTCTTTTTATTATTCTTTGTTCAATCAAAATCTATATTACAAAATCCTATTCATATAATCTTAATTTCAATTCCATTAATAATTCAGACTCTTTTTATTTTTTATTTAACTGCTTTTTCAATGAAGTTTTTTAGGCAAAAGTATTCTATTTCCTGTCCAGGCTCGATTATATCCGCTTCAAACTTTTTTGAACTTGCAGTAGCTGTATCGATAACTCTTTTTGGTATTAATTCAGGAGCTGCTTTGGCTACCATAGTTGGGGTACTAGTAGAAGTTCCTTTGATGCTTTATTTAGTAAATATTTCTAAGTCTTCCAAAATATTATTTATAAAGTAATATTTTCTTCTTCAAGTTTTTTCTTTAGTTCTAGTGGCATATAAGTAATATCTTTTTTAACTGCATCTATCGCATCTTTATACTTTTCAGGATTAGATAAAAGCGTTTTTATCAAGTTGTATTGACTTTCTATTTCCTGAGAGGAAAATTTACTCATTTATAAAAACTTATTACTTTTTTTATTTTAGATTGACTGTCAATTTAATCTGTCTTTAAATATCAACTCCTATAATAAATTTAATTTTTAAATTATTTTGGGTTACTTAAAAAAAGAATTTATTAAATCACTTAAAGTTAAAGGGTCCATATTTTTAATTATGTTAATTATTGGATTTATTTACTCAAGTCCAAAATCAAAAGTAATTATTGCAAATTCTTTGACTTCTTCCGCTAAATTTTTAAACGAAACTGTAGAAATAACAGATAAAGATAGTTGGTTTTCTGAACCTGATTTCATTTTTAGTCTTAGGTTAAAATTACGAGAATTATTGAGAGGAACTCAAAGAGGTTGAGAAGGAGCTAAATGCTAATTATGGTAGATCGACTGTCAATCTTAAGAAAAGACTGGAGGATAAGGAGTTTGTCCGTTCATTAAACCTGTGTCAATTGGTTTACAGATATTCATCAGCGCATCTTGTCCGAACCCTGGGCCAGAAGGACCATCAATAAATTCTTGAAATTCTTCAGCAGAAATACCCTCTTTCACTTCCCAAAAACAATACATAGGACCAGTCTTAGTGACCGCACTAGCAGAATGGTTATAAAATCCTTTTTCTTTATTAGCTGCTACAGCATCATCCCAACCACCACCAGGGGCCATCGCGGCATAAGCTGTTTCCCACCATTTTTCAGCTTTTCCTACTTTGAGTTTATGATGAACAATATAAAATGTTGAAGACATAACTAATAAGTATTCAGAAATTTAATCTTCCCTTTACATATTCGAAGTAGGTTACTTATTTAGTGTGAAAATTTTTTATGACAGATAGAGAAACAATTGAATCAATGTTGTATGTGTTGGCAACACCTCAGAAAATGGGCTCATTTTTTGTAAATAATGCCACTTCTGATTTTCTACTCATTAGGCCTAGTGGGAATCCAATAAGTGCAAAGGGATTCGAGGAAATGATGAGTTCTGGCGATGTGGTTCAGGAAAAAGCAGAAATTACAAAAATTCATAAGTTTGAATTTCTCTCTGCTGATGTAGCAATGTGTGTTTTTACACTTGGGGCGAAATTCTCTTACAAAGGAACTCCAAATGATGATCTGCCAACTGTCACCTCCATCTTCAAAAAGATTGATGGTATTTGGAAAATCCATTGGATGCAAAGATCTACAGGAGATTCAGATTTGTCATTATGGGATTAGCAGGTAAATATTAATGAAAAAAGCATTAGCAATCGCAGGCGTACTTGCTCTTACAATTACACCAACAGTATCTTTTGCTGATCATCTAGAGCCTAAAGAAAGTGAGATAAGACCAGGTGGGAACTTGGCTCATACAAACCTGTTTCGTGCCAGTCTGAGTGGTGCCGACCTGAGTGATGCCAACCTGAGTTTTATAAACCTTAGAAGTGCCGACCTGAGTGGTGCCAACCTTAGTGGTGCAAAGCTAAATGGCGCCAACCTAGCTATTTCCGACTTGATGGGTGTCGACTTGAGTGGTGCTGACCTCAGTGGTGCAATTCTGAAACGTGCCGACCTAGATAGTGCCAACCTGAGTGGTGCCGAGTTGAGTGGTGCCGACCTGAGAGATATTACAGCAAGCAATATCAGCGGTTGTCCAATATCTTTACCAAGTGGATGGGTCTGCGAAAACAACTCTCTAATACAACCATGAAACGCTTACTATTTCCACTAATAGCTACTATCGCTTTACCTAATTCTGTTAATGCAAATATACAAATCAAAGATAGATTAGATACTCCTCATATTAATTTTATTAGTCAAAGAGCAATAGCCAATGTTGACTTAGAATTTGATGAACCTTCAGGTTTAGTTTTTGATGTAGATAAAAAGTCTCTTTGGACGGTTAGTGACGACACTTCCAAATTGTTTAATTTAGATCTTAAAGGAGATATAAATCGAAAAAAAACAATTAATTCTCCTCTCGATGAAAGTGAAGGTATTACCTTGAATAAAAAACGTAATCTTTTAGTAGCTGTAATAGAATCTCAATATCCTAAAGTAGTTACTGTTGAATTGGATAGCGGAAAACATAAAAACTACTTATTAAGTGAAATGAAGAATTTTTCACTTATAAAAAAATTCTTTAAATTGCAGACCTTAAATAAAAGTCATGGACTAGAGGCAATAACTTTTTTACCAGAAGAGGAAACATATATTGTTGCAAAACAAGATTTTCCAGCAATGCTAATAAAAATTAACGGTGAATTAAATAAAATACTTAGTTTTAGAAAAATTGAAAAGTTCTCCAACTATGAAAATCAATTAAATAGTTTTGATATTAGTGGGCTTGATTATGATGTATTAAATAAAAAAATCTGGATATTGAGTGGTTTAAATAGGGAAATCTATATTTATGATTGGGATTCAAATACAATTATTAATCAATATAAAATCCCCTACATGAATTGGGCTGGAGGAATAGCAGTAAATTATGATGATAATAAATTTCACATAGTTACTGATGTAGATAATGAAGAGCCAATGTTATTTGTTCATTCTTATAACCCAGAATTAATATATCAAAATAAATAAAAATTTTTACAAAATAAGGAAAGCTTAAATGAAACGCTTACTACTTCCACTCCTAGCTGCTCAAGCATTACCTATGCATAGTTGTGGATTCTTAAGGTTAAAGCTAAGAATTTTTTTGTAATAATCTAATGCCAGATATTACAGAGATTATGGATGCAATACCAAGAAATATCGAATAAAAAGGCTGCAAATTAATAATGCCAAAATTACCTGTATGCCATTTGATCAACCAAAAAGCATCTACTCCTAATGGTTGAAGAAAACTATAGATAGTCCCAGATATAAGAGTAATTAATAAAGGTATTGAAGAAATTGCAGCTACTTTTCTGTGTATTTTTCTTTTATTTGATTTCAAATTTTTCATTTATTTTCTTTTTATTTTGACTATTGATAGCCATAATATTCCAAAGCTTGAAGGTAAAATAAAAATCCATGCCAAGCTACTAGCTAAACTATTTCCTCTACTTGATCCCTTTTTATTAAGGAACTTATGTAATTCTTTTTCGTTTTTGCATGGCATCCATTTATCTTGGTTTTTATGTATTCCTTCGCAACCAAGTTCTAAAGATCTGTTTCTAGCATCCTCTTCAGAAAGAAATGTACCCCTCATATGTGCATTCGAATAACTACTTAAATTTAGAGATAAGAGAAATAAAAAAATAAAAAATTTAAAATTTCTAAGAACAATATGCATTATTTCAAATTTAGTATGTGTATTAAGGAGAGATTTCATCAAATTTTTTTATTTTGCCATTTTTGCTAAATGAAAGTACATTATATTTCTCATAATCATGAGAATGCGAGTCGTGAGAATTTATTTCCATTCCAGGCGAACCAAGAGGCATTCCAGGGACTGCTATACCAGAGACACTTGGTTTTTCTTTAAAAAGTTTGGTGATTGATTTGCGGCAACTATATGTGGAGTTGTCACATTTTATTGGGTTAAACTTTGTTTCATATTAACAATATTTTAAATTTAAACCCAATCGCTTTATGTTAGTTAAAAATTGAAATTTTTTTCAAGCAACAATCCTCTCTCTCTTGCAAGTTTAAAAGCATTAGTTGTTGTGGATTCTTTTGAATATGGATAATTTCTATGATGAGCTTCTATTGAATGTCCCATACTTAAAGATGCACTACCAGAATCAATCAGTTTTAAATGACAACGAAGGGCATAATAATGCCTGAATGAATAGCAAGTAATATTAGTTCCCTGAAGTCTTTTCATATAAATCGGTTGTAAGATTTTCATACATATTTTGCAATACTTCATCTCCTCTCACTTCCTTTGAGACTAGACCAGTTGTCATTAAAAATATTCCAAGAATAGGTAATAATCGTTTCATTTGTAGACTATTTGTCCTCACAATTTGTTTACTTTAAAAATCTAATTTTTCATTATTAAGAAACTCAGAAAATTTATTCATGGATCTTGTTACTTCAGGATTTCCATTAAAACCTTGTGCAGCTGTTTGACCTAAAATTTTAAAAGCATTAAAAAAAACAATGTCCCCCTCATATTTTTGAGCCTTTTTAGATTCATCTAAACAATCTTCAGATAATAATCGTGTAACTAAATCTGCAACATCTTTATCAATAACTTTTTTTTCTCTATCTGATAAATCAACCATGTAGGAAACTTCTGGATGATCTCCATAAACTCTAAAAATCTATTTTACCAATTTAGTTATATCTCTATCATTAGTCGATGACACCAAACATTTGGCCATCTCATCTGAAAATGGTCCTGCAAAGGTTGGTTGGTTTGATATGTTTAATAAAAAAGTTAAGACTGTGAATATATAAAGAATTTTTTTTCTCATAAAAAAAGGAGCTAATTGCCCCTTATTTTAGATCAACTGTCAATCAGTCAAAAGGTTAATACTATGTTTACGCAGTGCTTTTATTTGAGGGGCTTTGGTGCAGCTTTACCCCTCTTTTTTTTTGCAAACTTCTTCAGTTTTCCTTCAACCCTGAGAAAGTAATCTTTCATAAATTTCTCTCGCTAAATCTATATCTAGAGAGACAGTTGTTGTCATTACGGGTGGTTCTATACCAAATACGCCAACTATTTTTCCGGTATCTACAAACATATACTCGAAGACTCCCTCAATGCTCTTATCATTTTTTATAAATCTTTTCACTTCTGTTCTTTTAGAATTAATCAACCAGTGAGGCTTAGCCATTAATCAAGCGGTGCAAGTAGTAAGCGTTTCATTTAATTATTAGGTCACTAGTTTCTTTTAAATTGGTATATTTACGAAAAATAGAATAATTAAATATTATTAAAACTGCTAAAAATATATGGAATTGTTTCCCATACGGGATCCCCATACCATTTATGGCTACCCATGTATTTGTATAAAATGCCCATATATTTATTATGAGAAGAGGAACAAAAACGCGTATCCTCTTTAATTTTGAACGAATATTCACAAGAATACTGAATGTACTAAAAATCCCAATTATTAATCCAATTGAAGTATATCCATGCAATATCCTCATTGAAGCATCGGAGTGTTCATGAGCAAAAAAAGCCGCCAAAATATTTAATGGTACTAAGGTGCCTGGTTCAGGACCAAAAAAATCTCTAGCTCTACCAAATAACCAATTAATGGTATTTGTATAATTTCCCATAAAAAAAGGAGCTAATTACCCTTATTGTAGATCGACTGTCAATTACTAACTAAAGCGGTCCAGGTAGTAAGCATTTCAATTATTTTTGTTAATTAATTCAACATCTAAATTCTCTGTAGTTCTTCTGTGCATCTTTATCTCCATATCCTTTGGCAACCTTCCAATCACTGCAGGCCTTCCTTACCTTATTATTCATCCAACTATAAATATTACCTCTTTCAGTATATAAATCTGCCGGAGTTATTAAATCAAAATCTCTATCTAACTCAATTTCTTCAGCCTTTTCTTGTGACGGAGCCATTGAAATAGCATTTGTGTAGTGAGATAGGGCTTCTTCTAAATATGTTTTGGCAGTTTTTCTATCCTTAATGTCCTTATACATGAAATAAAGTTCAAATTTTGCTTCACCCAATCTGGCTGTGGCAGCGTAAGTAATCCCAAGAGGATAAATTCTTTTAATTATCAAATCCTTATTATTTTTATAATTTTCAACTACTTTTTCAAAATGGATCAATGCTTTTTCAGCGGATTTAATAGCCAATTCTTTTTTATCTTTATCAAGAAGAACAAAAGAATCATCGTAATAGAAATCTCCTTTAACAAAGTTTACGAAGGGATTATCAGGAGAAATTTCAAAAGCCTTATTTAGCATCTTTTTAGTTTGAGATGCACTGCCTCCAATATCAAAATAAAAAATATCTGCTTTTAAAGCGTAAGCAATTGCATAACTTTGATCTATCTCAATCGCTTTATCTACATCTTCTAAGGCTTTATCAAACTCTGATAAATCATACGTATTAATAAATGCTCTTAATAAATATCCTTCTTTAGAATTAGGATTCTTTTTAATATAAGAATTTATTGATTTAATTGCTTTTAAAGAATCTCCCTTTTCAAAAGCTATTAGAGCTTCGTCATATCCTGATTTAATTGATACATTATTATTCTGCTGACCAGACATACTTTCCACACAACCTTTGAAATCAGTTGCTTTCATGCAAATCTCGGTGATTTTGGGATCTACATTTGCATTAACGGTAGTTGGAATTGCAAGAGCAGCTAATAAAGGAATTAAAAATCTCTTCATAAAAAGGGAGCTAATTGCCCCTTATTTTAGATTAATTGTCAATAATGCACTAGTTATCGCACTATTTTGCTTCTGAAAGATCAGAAGTAAATTCATATCAAAGGATTAAAGAGATTAACCACTCCCTAAATGAAGTTCGGCTTTTGGGTATGCCCTCGTCGGGACTTGAACCCGAGACCTCTCCCTTACCAAGGGAGTGCTCTACCGCTGAGCTACAAGGGCAATTTAAAGTGGGCCGGGTTGGATTTGAACCAACGTAGGCAGAGCCAGCGGATTTACAGTCCGCCCCCTTTAACCACTCGGGCACCGACCCCCACTATTTGAACTTATCAGTTAATGGACACTTTGTGTGAAATTGTTTTGGTTTTTTTGTTTCTTTATAGATAGCATTTGTAAAGAAAAAGACTTTATTGATGATGAATATTTTATTGATAAATGGACCAAATCTAAATCTTTTGGGCACTAGAGAACCTGAAATATATGGTAATAAAACATTGAGTGATATAGAAAAAGATTTAACTAAAGTTGCTAAAGAAAAAAATATTAATCTTGAATGTTTCCAAAGTAATCATGAAGGAGAAATAGTAGATAAAATTCAGGAGTCTGTAAAAAGTATCCAAGGAATTCTTATAAATGCTGGCGCTTTTACTCATACCTCGATTTCTATTCGTGATGCTTTAATTGGATCAAAAGTTCCGTTTGTAGAGTTGCATATTTCAAATATTTTCAATAGAGAAGATTTTCGTAAAGAATCTTTTCTTACAGATAAAGCTATTGGAATTATTAGTGGATTCGGCATATCAAGTTATACCTTAGCTCTTGAAGGAATCATTGGATATTTAAGTAATAAAGATTAAATGCTAGTCGATTTTAAAAGGCCCACTTCTCATATTAAATATTTATCCTCATTCACCTCAGATAAGTGGATCGAACTTGCATTATCTAATCCAATAGATATTCTTATTGACCATGCTCATTGTGAAAGAAAAGCAGCAGGAGTAGCTATTCAATTGATGTTTAGATATCCATCAGAACCAAATCTGGCAGAAGTTCTTAGTCCAATAGCGAGAGAGGAATTAGAGCATTTTGAAAAAATACTTTATTTTTTAAAGGATCTTGGACATTCTCTTGAGTCCTTAAAACCGCCTCCATATGGAGCTGAATTGTCCAAGAATATAAGAAAGGAAGAGCCCAATAGAATGCTTGATAGTTTCTTAATAGCAGGACTTATTGAAGCAAGAAGTCATGAAAGATTAAGCTTGCTTGCGCTGAATTCTGAAGATAAATCGTTTAAATCTCTCTATGAGTCTCTGCTTGAGAGTGAGGCAAGACATTTTGGAGTTTACTGGAAACTAGCACAAACTAAATTCTCTAAAAATCAAACTTATAAAAGGTTAGAGGAATTGTCTGAAATTGAGTCAGCCATACTAGCTGAAACTTTTGTGATGCCAAGAGTACATAGCTAAAGTTAATAAAATAAAAATGATAATAAACAAGTTCTTAAGTTTACTTAATCGATATAAAACTGATTTACCAACATTCACCATTGTTGGTGTAGGCCCTGGAGATCCATCGCTTTTAACAATTGCTGCTGTGGAGGCAATAAAAAAAGCGAAAGTTATAGTTTTTCCAATATCAGATGATAATAAAAAGAGTTTTGCTGCAGAAATAGTCAAGAAATACACCAAATTTAAAAAAAATGTACCTATCATCTTTCCAATGGCTAAGAAGGATTTTGATCCTGATGAAATATGGTCTAACGCAGTAGAAAAAATTGTGAAATTTATAAAAAATGGTGAATCAGTTGTTTTACTTTGTCTAGGAGATACCTCAATATTTGCAAGTTCTTCTAATATTTTGAGGTTAATAAAAAATAACCATGCTGAAATTATTACCAAAACCATACCTGGCATTTCCTCTATTTCAGCAGCAGCAGCTTTGAATGATTTTGATCTGTTAAAAAAAGGCGAGACATTAATCATCAAAGAATGCCCATCTTCAGAATATGAATTAACAACCCTAATTAGGGAAAGTAAGGCAAATAAAACGGTATTGGCCATTATGAAAGTTGGCAAAAGATGGAATTTAGTCAGGGAAATTTTAAAAAAAGAGGATATCATCAATACATCATTAATAGCTTTAAGTGTTGGCATGCCTGATCAAATTATTCAATACGCATCTCAATATAAAAAGGAATTTATGCCTTATTTTTCTTTGATTTTGATAAGGTTCGATTAATGCATAAAAAAGAAAAATTAGTTGATAATCAATTTACATGGCCAATATGTAAGGATCTATTATTTCTTGTTCTAGAGGATAGGGTTAGTGATGTTTTTGTTTGTGAATTGGTTTGGGAAAGACTTTTTTATACTAGAGAAACAACTTTAAATAATTGGGTTTCTAGCGCATTAACTCCTTCTTATTGGTCAGGAAAATTTGAAAAAGCTCCTCAAATCATTTCAGAGCGACCAGCTTCAGTACATTTGACTCGATCAATTCCAAAAGACTATAAACAGGGATTGAAAAATTTTCTTAATTTTAAAGGTTATAAGATTAATGAACTCTATCCAAGAAGAACTAGAAGGGCGACTGCAGTAAATTGGTTGATTTATTGGGCGATTGAAAATGATTGTTTATCAAAAGATAATGGATTAACGCCAAGTCTTAGTTCACCACCTCTTAATCCAGCAAAAGGACATTTTGGAGATCCAGAAATCAAATAAATTTTTTTTGGTAAGGTAAATGATTCTATTAAAGGTATAGTTGTTATAGACAATATTTTCTTTGGAGAGAAGAATTGATTCTTCCAAAAATAGCAATAATCGGGAGACCTAATGTTGGTAAATCTACCTTGGTAAATCGTCTTTGCGAGAGTAATGATGCAATAGTATTTGATAAGCCTGGTGTTACAAGAGATAGAACTTATCAAAATGCTTCATGGGGTGGTAAGGAATTCCAAATAGTTGACACTGGAGGGTTAGTTTTTGATGATGATAGTGAATTTTTACCCGAGATACGGACACAAGTTTATTTAGCCCTAGAAGAGGCTTCAATCGCTTTACTTGTGGTAGATGGGAATCAAGGAGTTACTGATGGTGATTTATCAATAGCAAAATGGTTAAGGAACTCAAGCTGTAAAACAATTGTTGCTGTTAATAAATGTGAATCTACTACTCTGGGAATCTCTTTAGCCTCTGAGTTCTGGAAATTAGGATTAGGCGAACCTTACCCTGTTTCCGCTATTCATGGTTCAGGTACTGGCGATCTTTTAGATCTCGTTATTGATGAACTTCCCGAAAATAATATTCAGGATGAGGAGGAAAAGATAATGATGTCGATTATTGGCAGGCCAAATGTTGGTAAATCTAGTTTGTTAAATTCAATCTCAGGAGAAAAAAGAGCAATAGTTAGTGATATTAGTGGAACTACAACTGATTCAATTGATATGCTTTTTAAAAAAGATGATATTCAATGGAAAATTGTTGATACTGCTGGGATTAGAAGAAAGAAGAATGTTAAATATGGTACAGAATTCTTTGGTATTAATAGAGCTTTTAAATCTATTGATAGAAGTGATGTATGTGTCTTAGTTATAGATGCTATAGATGGAGTAACTGATCAAGACCAGAAGTTGGCAGGGAGAATAGAGGAACAAGGAAGAGCTTGTATAATTGTTGTTAATAAATGGGATCTTGTAGAAAAAAATAGTTCTACAATTTATCAAGTAGAAAAAGAACTTAGATCTAAACTTTATTTTTTACATTGGTCAAAAATGATTTTTATATCTGCCCTAACGGGGCAAAGAGTTGAGAATATTTTTGAGCATGCTCTTAATGCTGTAAATCAACATAGAAGAAGAGTTACAACATCCGTTGTGAATGAAGTGCTAAAAGAATCTATTAGTTGGAAGAGTCCTCCAACGAAAAGAAGCGGCAAGCAAGGTAGGCTTTATTACGGTACTCAAGTAAAGAATAAACCTCCCACTTTTACTCTTTTTGTAAACGACCCAAAATTATTTGGAATAACTTATAGAAGATATATTGAAAAACAAATTAGATTAAATTTAGGGTTTGAAGGCACACCTCTAATTTTATTGTGGAGGGGTAAACAGCAAAGAGCATTAAATAAAGAAGTCGAAAAGGAAAATATTGAGTTAATACAAAAAGATTAATGAATATACTTACCAAATTTTCTGTTGGGCAATACGTTTCCGGTAATAGAAGTTGGCTAAGAATTATAGATAGTAGATTAAAAATAATCATGGTAATGATATTTCTAATCACTCCAATATGGGCAGGCCCTATATGGAGATTGAGTTTAGTTGGTTGTTTACTATTGGTTACTTTTATAAGTTTATTGCCATCAAGAGTATGGTGGCGTTCAATGTTTATTCTCTTATGCTTATCATTGTTAATTGGATGTTTATCAATGCTTGCATCTTCTGATATTCAATCTCTAGATAGCTATTTAAGAAATCCCAAAGAATTACATGTGGTAGTTGAAAACCATAAGGAATGGAACATTTTGCAAATTCCTTCACAGAAGATATGGTTTATAAATTTTGGTCCCTTCAACTTATCAAGAAATGCCTTTCAATTAGGAATAAAAACTTCCACCTTGATATTTACTGTTATTCATAGTGTTAATTTGATGCTATTAACTACATTACAAGAAGATATTGTATGGGCGATAAGTTGGTTTCTTTCCCCATTAAGAAAAATTGGATTGCCACTTAATAAGTGGCTTTTTCAGTTATTAATTGCGTTGCGTTTTATTCCATTAGTGCAGGAAGAATTGCAAAATATAATTAAATCAGTGTCAGTAAGATCAATAAATTTTCGAAATTTAGGATTAAAGAAATCATTTGATGTCTTATTAACTTTGGTAGAAAGATTATTTCAAAATATATTTCTGAGAATTGACCAAGGCGCAGAATCATTATTCTCTAAGAAAAAAATTATTATAAAAACTAATAGATTCAGAACCATTTATCCCTCCAAATCTCTAAATGTAATTGTTAATACATTATCGATATGTTTTATTTGCATAGCAATTTTTCTGAGAAAACTGTATGGTGCATTATAAATAACACAATATTTAAGTTTGAGTTCCGAGCGTTATTTAAACCATCCAACATTTGGAATGTTGTACCAAGTCTCTCCTGGAAATGATGGGAGAGATATTTATGCGACTTTATATGCACAAAAAATGTTTTTTTTGGTAGAAATCAGGCAGAGAGAAGTTTTTTTTGAAGTTATACCTTATCTTGATGCCCGAAATCAGGCCGAATTGAGTCTTCAAAGAGCTAGACGAAAAGCATCTGAAGATCTTCCGAAATGGGAGAATTTATTCACACAAACTTTTTTGTAAAAGGTGAACCCTTCAAATTATTTAAAAATAAAAACTCAAATCCCATCAAATGTAAATATACTTGCTGTAAGTAAAGGTTTTAAAAGTCAAGAAATCAAGACTATTCATAATTTAGGTCAGAATGATTTTGGTGAGAGTAAGTATCAAGAGGCTTTTGAGAAGCAATTGATATTAAAAGATCTTAAACAAATAAAATGGCACTTTATTGGAAGAATACAAAGTAATAAAATAAGAAAGATTGTTCAAAATTTTAAATACATTCACTCAGTAGATTCATTTGAAAAGTTGCAAAAGATTTCTAGAATTTCATATGAAGAGAAGAAAAATCCATATATAATGTTGCAGGTTAAGTTAAGTGATGACCCTTCTAAAGGGGGTTTTGAGCCTGATCTTTTAATATCCAAGTGGAGTGAAATACAAGAATTGAAAAACATTACATTAAAGGGTTTGATGACTATTAATCCTAGAGGACTTAGCTCCAATGAAAATTCAGAATTGTTTAAAAAATGTCGTTCTCTAGCTGATTCACTTCAACTTTCAGATTGTTCAATGGGTATGTCAGGGGATTGGGAGGAGGCTATTGATTCTGGATCAACCTGGTTAAGATTAGGCTCATTAATTTTTGGAGATAGATCCTAATAATTTATTTATTTATAAAAATCTTATCTATAAACTTGCAGTAAAGAACAAGTAACGTTATCTAGGTATAGGTAGTTTTTTCATTTAAAAAATGAATCTATTACTTAAGGTTCTTAAACCTTAGTAATTATTTTATGAGGATTTAAAAGGTGTCACTTATTTCTAAATTAAAGGCAGTTGTTGCAGGGGATGAGTATCTCGATGATGATTTTGATGAGTTGGATTATCCATCAGAGGATGAATTAAATGATTTCAAACAAAATCAAAGAAATTCAAATGCTCTTGCAAATTCAAATCCTTTCGAATTTATGAATAATAATAGATCATCTAAAGTTGTTGGAATGCCTGGGATCTCTAATTCATCCTCAGAAGTAAGCTTAATGGAACCGAGAAGTTTCGATGAGATGCCTCAAGCTATTCAAGCATTAAGAGAGAGGAAAACTGTAATTCTTAATTTAACTATGATGGATCCTGATCAAGCTCAAAGAGCGGTTGATTTTATTGCTGGTGGAACATATGCAATTGATGGACATCAAGAAAGAGTGGGTGAAAGTATTTTCCTTTTTGCTCCAAGTTGTGTAAATGTAACTAGTTCTTCACCTGAAGAAGCTTCTCCTTCAAATGTGCCTACTAAAAACACACCACAATATAATTTTGAAAATAACACTGCTCCCGAACCTGCATGGGGAAATTCTAAATTAAGTGCTTATTCATGATTAATCTGTGACTGACAAAATTGCGATTATTGGTTTTGGAAATATTGCAAAAGCTATAATAACTCCTCTATTAGATAAAAATTTAATTCAGCCAGAGAACGTTTTTTGTGTTGTAAATTCTGAAAAAAGTCTAGAAAATATAAAAAAAAATTATAAACATAATATAAATGCCTATAAGTCAAGTTCTAAAGATTCAAAAATAATTTGGGATTGTCAAGTTAAACTTCTCTCTGTAAAACCTCAGCATCTTAAAAATATAAGTGAGGCCGGTAACATATCAAATAAGGACAATTTGTTAGTTTCAATTCTTGCTGGTGTTTCAATAAATAGACTTACTCAAAAATTTCCTAACCATAAATGTGTGAGAGTTGTTACAAATATTCCAATAACAGTTGGAAAGGGTTTAACAGGAATTGCTTGGGGTGAAAATCTTACAAAAGATCAGAAACAAATCACAAAAAAATTATTTGAAAATACAAGTAAGATTTACGAATTTACTGAAGATTACCTCGATATATTTTTAGCTTTGACATCATCAGGTCCTGCAATTATTGCTTTAATTATAGAAGCATTAAGTGATGGAGGGTTGAGTGGCGGATTACCAAAGATACTTTCAGAAGAACTTATTATGGAGATGATACTAGGAACTATTAGTTTAATAAAAGAAAATCAACTAACACCTTCCGAGCTTAAAAATTTAGTAACTTCTCCAGGGGGAACAACTATTTCTGCTTTGAGAGTTTTAGAAAAAAAAAGTGTAAGATCAGCTTTAATTGAATCAATAGTTTCAGCGAGTAACCGAAGTAAAGAATTTAATTAGTTTCTGTAATTAGCTTTTAAGTCCACATAAACTTCCTCTAGTGAATTTATATTTTTAGTAATTGTATACCTTTCAAGTACTCGATCTCTAGCTTTTTGCCCAAGATCTTTTGTAAATGATGGGTGTTCAACCATAATTGGGATTATAGTTTTTAGTTGTGCAGCTACATTATCAGTCGAAATTACAATTCCTGCTCCATTATCTAATACTTCACCATCAGCTCCGGCATCTGTGGCTACACATGCAGTACCAGTAGACATTGCCTCTAAAAGTGATAATGACAAACCTTCTACTAAGCTTGGTAAAAAAAATACTTCTGCAATTTGCATTATCGCTACCCTAGTTTCTAAATCTAATTCGGCACCCCACCAAATTAATTTCTCATTACTAAGATTTGAAAAACTATTTTCAAGTGTTGGCTTCATTGGTCCATCTCCAACAATAACTAATTTACAATTATTGTTTTTTGTTTGGCGCCAAGACCGTAAAAGTGCCTCAATATTTTTTTCATTGGCAATCCTTCCCATGTATAAGAAGATTCTTTCATTTCCAAGTTTATTTTTTACCTGATCATGTTTTTTATTTTTTCCGCAAAAAGGTCGCCAAATATTTTCATCAACGCCGTTTGGAATTATTATTAGTTTTTCTTTAGGCACTCCTAATTTCTCAAGAACATTTTTTTGAGGCTGAGAAAAGGTTATTACCCTATCAAACTTTGCTAGAGATGGTGCGTAAAGTTGATATGTTAATTGTTGAGTGCTCGCAGTTAAATTTCTATTTTTTGCATCAAATGGTGGGTGAAATGTTCCTATAAGTGGAATATTAATTTCATTGCAAAGATCTGGAAGTCTAAAATCTAATGGAGATAAAGTTAGGCTCGCATGTACTATATCAGGTTTTAATCTTTCCAATGATAGCCTTAGCTCTTTTTCTGCTCTAGGGGAGGGTATTGTATAAACTTGCGACTTAATTAAATATGGGAGACTTACATCAGGATCATTTGCCAGAAATAATGGTTTTGATGAATTTGAACTAGAAGGATTGTCGAAATGAATAAAACTAATTTTATGCCCCCTTTTTTTTAATTCCTCGGTAGTTGAATTACCATAGGTTACATTTCCACAAAAAGGAGATTTTTTACCTAACCAGGCAATATGAACCACATTAATTCAATTAACTATTTATTAAGTTAACAGTTCGAGTCCCCAAGATCATAATTTTAAAATTTATTGAAGGTTAATAAAAATTCTAACTATAAATTTCTCTCAACATTTTTAGTGAAGATAGATCTTTCTCTAGTTGATTAGCAATCCAAGTTTCAATAATAAATAATATTTTAAGCCAAACTTTTTTAGGTCCTAATAACTCCCCATTAGATTTGATTGGCAATTCAGGGAAAAGGAGTCTCTGTAATAAAGCAACTTCAGATGCATTTATTTTTAGATTACTTTGAGGATCTTCTATGGATGAAAACCCTTCATTTGGCAAAAAATAACAACTCCATTCCCAATTTCCTAAAGGTGGAATTATCGGTTCTCCCGTTTTACAGCAATGATGAATTGGTAAATTAATACCACCAATAGCTAATAGATGGATTAAAGATTGAATACTCATTGAGAGCATTTTAATATCCTCTTCTTTAGATTCTTCATATAAATAAATCCTATCTAGATGTGCAAGAACACAAGATAAATAGTTTTGTTGCTTGTCATTATTACCTACTAATAAAAATGTTAATTCAGTTATTGCTTGTGCGGCTGCAAGACATTCAATATTTTTACCTAGACCAGAATAGCTTTTTAATATTTTAATTTGACGTACAGATTTAAGATTTCTTTTGCCAAAAATCTGAAGACTTAAATATGTTAAAGGAGTAGCTGCGGCAAGACTACTTTTTGGCCGCCTAGCCCCAGGGACTGCTAATCTAACAATTCCTTGCTCATCGGTAAGAATAGTTATTAATCTATCATTCTCGCCTAATGGAGAAGCTTTAATACAAAGACCTTCAAGTCTGCACTCACCAGAACCAGACATTTAAATAACTTTTACTTCTTGAAAAATCTCATAAAAATTAGAAGTTCCCACGCAACTAATTCCCATTTCAAACAAATCAATAACTTGTTTCAGTTTTTTTATACCCCCTACAACTTTGATTTGATTCTCTGAGCCTATTATTTTTAGTATTTCGGCTACATCATTAGATGTAATAGTAGGCCCAAACCCGTCTCCGAATTGAAAATTTTTTATTCCTAATTCCAAAGATATTTCTATCGCATTATGTAAAACCTCTTCCTGAAGTTTTGATTTATTTATTATTATTGAAACTGGTAATCCAGATAGCTTAACTTGCTCAATTTCAGCAGCGAAAGTTTCTAAATTTCTTTTGTATAAATTGATAAAATTTGGGATATATTCAATACCGTTTGCACCTTTATCTTTTGCAAAACAAACTAGTTCTTCAATAAACGAAATTGGTAAATCTGCTAAAGGGTAAGAAATTAGTGCGTTTATGCTTGCGCTGTAATTAATTAAACTATTTTTAAAATCAGCTAGATAATTCAATGAAGTAGAAATATTCTTAATATTATATTTTTTTATTAAATCACAATTCGCACTGAACTCCTCCCAGGTTAGATAGGGGTTGATAATAATTGCATGAATTTTCTCGTTTAATTCATATTCAATATTGGGCATTTAAAGTTATTTTGATTGAATCAGTCCGTAACCTCCATGATTCCTCTTGTATATAACTTGAAGTTCATTATTTTTCTTGTTTCGAAAAACATAAAAATCATGATCAATTAGGTCTAATTGTTTTCTTGCTTCTTCTGATGAAATTGGATTCATTTCGAAGTATTTATTTTTTATAGATGGCTCAGGTAGACTTGCTTCCATTCCTTTTTTAAGAAATTCTTTATCTAAATATTTTGCTTCCATACTTTCAATAAGTAAAGACTCTTTATTTTTAAATTGATTATTATGAATTGTTTTATTGCTTCTTTCTTTGTATTTACGTAATTTTCTACAAAGTTTATTTGAAACTAAATCAATGCTTGAGTATAGATTTTCAGTTTTTTCTTCAGCTCTAATGATAGTACCATTTGCAAAAATGGTAACTTCTGCTGTTTGGAACGAGACTCTTGGGTTCTTTTCTATTGAAAGGTGTATGTCGGCTTCTTTAACGATATCTTTATAGTGATGCGTCGCTTTTTCTATCTTTGCCTCAGTATATTCTTTTAATGCTCCAGTGAGTTCAAGATTCCTTCCATGGATTAAAATTTTCATAACAAATCAAAAAATATTTACTTACTTTCTAAATCTACTTAAATATGTCTAATAGAACAGCAATAATTAAACAACCTGATAAAATTACTTTTTTCAATGATGTTTATAAATTACAAAAAGAATATCAGGAGGCATTGATTTTAAATAATTCTAAACCTGATTTTATTTGGATAGGGGAGCATCAACTCTGTTATACGTTGGGCAGAGGATCTAACTATGATAATTTACTATTTTCTCTTAATGATGATAAATATGATGTTTTTAAGATTGATAGGGGTGGTGAGGTTACTTGTCATATGCCTGGACAATTAGTAACTTACTTGGTTTTAGATTTGAAAAATTTTAATAAGGATTTAAATTGGTATTTAAGAAAAATTGAAGCAATTATTATAAAAATTCTTCGAAATTTTAATATAGATTGTCACACTAGAAAAGGCTTTACAGGTGTATGGAAAGGAAATAAGAAAATTGCTTCAATTGGAATTGGGTGTAAAAGATGGATTACAATAAATGGATTTTCAATCAATATTGACTGCGAATTAGAAAACTTTAATAAAATTGTTCCTTGCGGAATAGAGAATTGTCTTATGACAAATATGATTGATTACAATAAAAATTTTAATATTCAAGAAGTCAAGAGAATTGTTAAAAAAATCATTCAGGAAGAATTTAATTTTGATTTTGTATCAAAATAGAAATTAAAATTTCAAAATTAATTTAATATGATGGATAAAGCGTATTGGCCTTCAGCCAAGCCTCTTTTTAAAAAGGATAAATTTGCTAAAGATAGAGCTTTTATTGAGAACCTTAATCATATAGATCAAATTTGGGAAAATTTAAAATTTAAATGTGGTGAAACTTTAGCTGTCTGCGATTTAAGAGGGAAATACAGTGAAAAATTCTCTTATTCTGAGTTGGCTGATTTGATAACAAAAGTCTCTTTATCGTTTAAAAAATATGGGTTAGAAAAAGGAGATGTAGTTACTGTAATATCTGAAAATTCTCCAAGATGGCTAGCAGTCGATCAAGGATTAATGCGTTTAGGAGCTATAAATGCAGTGAGAGGAATTAATTCTCCTTCCGTAGAATTAGAATATATTATTGAGCATTCTAATTCGGTAGGATTAGTAGTTCAGTCTAAGGAAATTTGGCTAAAGTTGAATAATAAAAAAGAATTAAAAGAAAGATTGAAATTTATAATTAATTTAGAAGATGAACGATTTGAAAGTTTAATAAGTTGGAATCAATTTATAAGTGCACAAGAACAAGAAAATTCAAAAAATAATGTCATTGAAAAATTTAAACCAAAAATTGATGATGTTGCTACTATTCTTTACACCTCTGGTACAACAGGAAAACCTAAAGGTGTACCCTTGACGCATGCAAATTTTTTGCATCAAGTAATTAATTTAGCCTATATTGCTGATCCAGAACCTGGAACTTCTGTATTAAGCGTTTTGCCTATCTGGCATTCTTATGAGAGGAGTGCTGAATACTTCTTTTTTTCATGTGGTTGTTCTCAATACTATACAATTCCAAAATTTCTCAAAGATGATATTACACAAATAAAACCTGTTGTAATGGCAACTGTACCAAGACTATGGGAGGCAATACATGATGGTTTTTTTCAAGCGTTGAAAAAAATGCCCTCCAAGAAGCAAAAACTTATTAAGTTTTTGATAAGTAATAGTTCAGTTTATAAGAGAAGTTTAAGAAAAATAAGAAATTTAGATATCAATCAAATAACTTTTAAATCAAAAATCCCCTTACTGGTTTCGATTATTTGCCGATACCCTCTACATAAATTGTCGACTATTTTTTTATGGCCCAGTATTCTTAGACAATTATGCGGAGAAAAACTGAAATTTCCTATTAACGGGGGAGGCGCACTGCCAGAACATGTAGACCTTTTTTTTGAATCTCTAGGTGTGGATGTTTTGGTGGGTTACGGACTTACAGAAACTAGTCCAGTATTAACTTGTAGGAAAAGAGAATTAAATGTAAGAGGGTCATCTGGTCAGCCTTTAGCATTTACAGAAATCAAAATAGTAAATGATGATAAAACAAAGATTCTGAAGTTCAGAGAAGTCGGAAAAATTCTTGTAAAGGGACCACAAGTAATGAAAGGTTATCTTAATAATGAATTAGCTACAAAAGATGTTTTATCTAAAGATGGTTGGTTTGATACTGGTGATTTAGGTTTTCTAATACCAAATGGTTCTCTTTTTATAACAGGAAGGGCCAAGGATACAATAGTGCTATCAAGTGGTGAAAATATAGAACCAAATCCTTTAGAGACCGAAATTCTTAGTTCTGAATTTATTAATCAGGTTCAATTAGTGGGACAAGATAAGAAATGTTTAACAGCCCTAGTCGTGCCTAATATAGAAATGGTAAAAAATAAGTTCTTGGAAGAAGACCTATCATTATTAAATCTGAATAAGAATATTGGTACATTTTTTAAAACGCAAATAAATAATTTGCTTAAAGGTAGATTAGGAGCAAGATCAGAAGAACAAATATTAGATTGTTATTTTGTAGATGCTTTTACTTTAGAAAATGGGTTATTAACACAAACTCTTAAACAAAAAAGAAAGGAAATAGAAAAAAAGTATTCATCACAAATAGAAAATATGTATGAAAACAAATTTAGTAAGAAAATTTAATTTGTTCAATCTATATTTAGAAGGTAATTTTATTTTTTATGGAATCAAAAAACTCAATATCTATAAAACGCTCCATAGCCATTAAGGCTATTGTTACGCCAACTTGGAAGGAGGATGCTGAAAAAGAATTAAGCAAAGCAATTTCAAACATTGACCAGCAATTATCTCAACTTGAACAAGAGGGGCAGCAAATAGTAAACAATATTAGATCCCAGTCTGTTAATCCTTTAGATCCAAGAGTTCAAGAACAGGTCAGTCAGGTGCAACAACAAGTTGCAGCAAAACGAAATGAAATTGAAGAACAAAAAAGAAATCTAATTCAACAACAGAGTCAAGTTCGCGAATTAAAAATGGACGAAATTGTTGATCAAGGACAAGTGGATAGTTTCTGTGATGTCTCTGTGGGCGACAATCTTATTGAAAAAATGCAAGTCTCAATTACTGTTAAAGATGGAGTTATTCAATCGATAGATAATAATTAAATAAAAACATTTAGTATTTTTGATAAAAATAATTAATCTTAATTGCGAAAAGTTTAAATTCTAATCGATCTAAATTATTACTTTCTTAAGTTTTAAGAGTTCCCACTGTGAACATGATTTCGTATAATTAGATCAAGAGTTAAAAGGGTTCTTAATCATAAAAACTTTTGAAAGTTTGGTAAAAATCCCTTAAAACTTATGCAATAACAATTTTCTTATGTCTCACGAAATATTCATGCCTGCCTTAAGTTCTACTATGACGGAGGGCAAGATTGTGGAATGGTTGAAAAATCCGGGAGATAAGGTTGAAAGAGGCGAATCTGTCTTGGTTGTTGAATCTGACAAGGCAGATATGGATGTTGAATCTTTTCAAGATGGATATCTTGCAGCAGTTTTAATGCCTGCCGGCAGCACTGCACCTGTAGGAGAAACTATTGGCCTCATTGTAGAAAATGAGGATGAGATAGCTTCTGTTCAAGAACAAAATAAAGGTAGTCAGCTCGAAGTTTCTAGTTCGGATCAACTTGAATTGGTAAGCAATAAAACCGAAGAAAAACTAGAGGCCCGTAATGAAATTGTTGAAAAAGAAGAAAAAAAAGTTGTCTTAAAGAGTGAAAAGATAGCCCCCTCCTTTAATAGTGACCAAATTAGTGCTGCTACAAGTAATATTTCTTCAAGGGTAATTGCGTCTCCAAGAGCTAAAAAACTTGCCTCTCAAATGGGGGTTGACTTAGCAAAGGTACATGGATCTGGACCTCACGGAAGAATTCAAGCCGATGATATTTTAAAAGCAAATGGCCAACCTGTCTCTATACCATGGATAGGAGAGGGTGGTTCTCCTGCTAGTATTACCGGTGCAAATTTGCAAGTTGAAAGCAAACCTGAAAAATCAGGAAACAGTTTTGGTAATCCTGGGGAAACGGTTCAATTTAATACTCTTCAAAAAGCAGTTAATAAAAATATGGAATCTAGTTTAGATGTTCCATGTTTTAGGGTGGGATACTCAATTAACACAGATAAATTAGATAATTTTTACAAAAAGGTAAAACAGAATGGAGTTACTATGACTGCTTTACTAGTAAAGGCAGTTGCAAAGATACTAAAGAAACATCCTCAAGTTAATTCTAGTTTTTCAGAAAATGGAATTTCTTATCCAGAAAATATAAATATTGCTGTTGCTGTTGCGATGGAAGATGGCGGATTAATAACTCCAGTATTAAAAGAACCATGCAATACTGATTTATTTGAATTATCTAGGGAATGGAAAGATCTTGTAAAAAGATCAAGATCAAAACAATTAGAACCTGATGAATACTCAACGGGAACCTTTACTTTATCTAACCTTGGTATGTTTGGGGTTGATAGATTTGACGCAATACTACCCCCAGGTACTGGCGCTATTTTAGCGATAGCATCATCGAAACCAACAGTTGTTGCTAATAATGATGGTTCAATTTCTGTAAAAAAAATAATGCAAGTAAATCTTACAGCTGATCATAGAGTGATATATGGTGCTGATGGTGCTTCATTCTTAAAAGACTTAGCTTCCCTCATTGAAAATGAGCCTGAGTCACTTGTCTCTTAGATTTAATTGATTTCTCAAATTAATAATGAAGAGATAGATCATAAGCTAGAGGCATATGATTACTTTCTTGATTCTTCATTAATTGCTAGCAAACCCTCTGCAATAAGGCATGAATCAAGATTGATGATAGTTAGAGATAGTAATTTAGAAGAAAATTACTCTACTAATAAATTTACCAAGAATATTTTAGATGAATTTAGAGAAGGGGATCTTGTGATTGTCAATAATACTAAAGTAATGAAGGCAAGGTTAAAGGTTGAATTAGAAAATAGAACATTGGTCGAATTATTAGTTCTAGAAAGATCCCATGAATGTGTTTGGTTATGTTTGGCAAAGCCAGCGAAAAAGTTAAAAATAAATAAAAAATTAAAATTAAAATCACCTACTGGACAAAATATTAATTTGATAGTTGATGGGGTTGATGAAGAAACTGGAGGGAGATTTATCAAGTTTCCGGAAAACATAACTGATCTCAAATCAATAAATACCCTTCTTGATAAATACGGGGAAATACCGCTCCCTCCCTATATAAAAAATTCCGAAGAAGAATCTTTTCATGAGAACAGTTATCAAACTGAGTATGCAACTAATCCAGGGGCAGTTGCCGCGCCAACTGCTGGTTTACACTTAAGTAAAAGTCTTATTTCCAATCTAAAAAAAAAAGGAGTAATAATTTTACCGATAACTTTGCACGTGGGTTATGGAACATTCAAACCAATTGATCAAGAAGATTTAAGTAACTTAAAACTTCATAAAGAATGGGTAAGTGTTAATAAGGAAGTAGTGGAGGAAATAAAAAGAATAAAGAAAACAGATAGAAGAATAATTGCTATAGGGACTACTAGCGTAAGAGCTCTTGAAAGTTGTTATTCTCACGAAATTAATGACTTCATTCCAATAGCGAAATACGTGGACTTAGTAATTAAGCCAGGTTATAAATTTAAGGTAGTTGATGGATTATTGACTAATTTTCATCTTCCTAAAAGTTCATTATTACTATTAGTAAGTGCAATGATTGGTAGAGAAAGATTATTAGATTTGTATAAAAAAGCCATAGAAGAAAAATTTAGATTTTTCTCTTATGGCGATGCAATGTATATTTCACCAGATTCATTACTGGAGAAAAAATAGATTTAGGCTTTGACTGGTTCTTGAATGATTCCGCTTGGAACTTCAGTAAACATAATTGATGATAAATATCTCTCTGCTAAATCAGGTAGAACAACCACAATGGTTTTCCCCGCATATTCATCTTGTTCAGCTAATCTGACTGCAGCTGCAGCAGCAGCTCCACAAGATATTCCGACTAATAGACCTTCTTCTTTTGCTAATCTAAGAGCCATCTCGATTGACTCGTCATTTGTTACTTGTTCAACCTTATCAATAATAGACAAGTCAAGGTTCTTAGGAATAAATCCTGCTCCAATTCCTTGAATTTTATGTGGTCCAGATTTAACCTCTTCTCCATTCATTGTCTGTGTAATAACAGGGCTATGTGAGGGTTCTACAGCTACAGAAGTAATACTTTTGCCCTTCTCTTGCTTAATGTACCTTGAAACTCCTGTAATTGTGCCACCAGTTCCAACCCCTGCAACTAAAACATCAATTTCACCATCGCAATCATCCCAGATTTCTGGTCCAGTAGTTTTGAAATGAATTTCAGGGTTTGCAGGATTATCAAATTGACCTGGCATGAAATATTGAGAAGGATTACTTTCTGCAATTTCCTTAGCCTTAGCTATTGCTCCAGGCATTCCTTTAGATGCCTCTGTTAAAACAATTTCAGCCCCCAATACTGCCATAACCCTTCTTCTTTCAATTGACATGGATTCTGGCATTGTAAGGATTAGTTTATAACCTCTTGCTGAAGCAGTAAAAGCTAAAGCAATTCCTGTATTCCCAGAAGTAGGCTCAACAATAGTTTTGTCTTTTGTAAGCTTCCCACTTTTCTCTGCATCCCAGATCATGTTTGCGCCAATCCTACATTTGACACTATAAGCAGGGTTTCTACCTTCAATTTTTGCAAGTACTGTAGCTTTCGCGTTTTTAGTAACTGATTTTAATTTTACTAAAGGAGTGTTTCCAATAGCAAAACTGTTGTCCTCATAAATTTTTGCCATTTATACATTGAGAAAATATATATTAATACTAACTATTATTCAGAAAAAGAGTATATAAGTTTCTATACGGTAAATACTAGGAATTTAGAAATTATTTAGTGCTTCAGAAAAGCTTTTCCATAATTTATCTTTGTCTTCTAATCCAACTGATACTCTAATAAGGTGCGAAGGTATACCAAAACTTTCAGCCCAATCCAATTCGTCATAATGAGCTAGTAAAACGTAAGGACAAACTAGAGTAAATTTTGTACCCAAACTAGGTCCTTTTGATACTTGTAGAGAATCATAAAATTTTTTAGCTTTGTTCAATCCTCCATTTAATTCAAACGATAATAAGCAGCCGTATCCTCCATCAGAAGTAAGTAAAGAATTAAAATTTGGACAATTTTCAGGATGGAAAATATTTTTAATCTCGCTATGTGTCTCTAATCTTTTTTTTAATTCTAAACATGCTTTATTTTGTTCAAAAACTCTTTGATTTACATCTCTACTAACTTTCTCTAGATAAACTGTATCTCCATCGGAAAGTGTTGGAAGATTAATCTCGTTTAATGCATTTCTAAATTGATCAATCCATTTGCTTTTTGGATTTAATATTAATGATCCCGCAAGAATATCACCACTACCCGAAAAAATTTTTGTAAGTGAAGTAAAAACTATATCTGCATGTTCTAAGGAATTTATATTTAAGTTTGAACCAATTGTATCGTCAACAATTATGGGAATATTTAATTTTTTTGCTATTTTTGAAATTCTTTTAATGTTTACACATTTGAGCATTGGATTACTAGGTAGTTCAATAATTAATGCTGATGGATACATTTTTTTGATTTCTAATTCAATGTCCTCGCAATTTTCTTCTGTAATTAACTTGGCTCCATGAAAGATATTCATTGGTAATTTAAGTACATCTACATATGGGAAACCAATTTGGAGTGTTGGTTTAGCTGGAAATAATTTATATATGATTTCTAATGATGTATGCAATGCAGACATTCCAGATGAAGTTAAGTGAATATCATTAGAGTTAATTTTTGTAGATTTGGAAATTCTATTTTTTATTTTTTGAGAACATTCATTTACGTAAGATTTTGGAGGGTAATCTTCAAGACCTAGTTCTATAGCAGCAGCCCTTGAAGATATACCAAGACCAGTATGTTGCCAAAAAGATTTTGCATAAATACTTCCTTCTTTTTCAGTTATTAAGAAAGTTAAATTATCCTTTTTTTCTATTGATGAAAATTGTTCAGAAGTATTTCTATCAATGTATTTTTTGGCTTTAAAAGCTATACTTTCATTCTGATATGGCCAGATACTTTTATTGTTGTAGTAATTTTCCTTTTTTACTTTTTCACATAATCTTTTCACTATGGGGTTTAGCCCGAATCTTGGGTAAATGGACTTCAATAAATTCATGCATTCTTGATTTTTTTCCTCGTAATTTATTACATCATTCCAAGTTGGTAATGCTACAGAAACAGCATGAATACTATCAGGAATTGAATATCCCAACTCTAAATTTTTCCATATAGGGTTTTTAAGTAAATCTCTCAATTTTCAGAATTTATTTAAAGCAAATAATATATCTGAGATTAAATCGTTTGTTTCTTCACATCCAATCGATAATCTGACAAGAGCATCATCTATACCTAAAAGATTTTTTGTTTCATCATCAACAGAAGCATGAGTCATTGTTGCGGGGTGACAAATTAAACTTTCAACTCCTCCAAGGCTTTCTGCAAGCGAGAAATATTTGAGAGATTTGCAAAATTTAAAAGTATCCTCTTTTTTAAGATTTAATTTTATGGTGATCATCGAACCTCCAGATCTCATTTGCGATTTTGCTAAATTAAATTGCGGATGTTTTTGATTAAAAGGATAAATCACTTTACTAATTATTTTATGATTCTCTAATTCTTCAGAAACTAATTTTGCACTTTGCGTTTGTTGTTCGATTCTTAAAGGAAGAGTTTTTACTCCTCTCGTAATGAGCCAACTATCAAAAGGAGATGGTTGAAGTCCTAGAGCTTTTTGAGAGAAAAGCATCTTACTATTCCATACCTCATTATTTGTAAGTACTGCTCCACCAAGTGCATCACTATGTCCATTAATGAATTTTGTTGTGCTTACGAGTGAGAGTGTTGCACCAAGGTCTAATGGTTTTTGAATAAGTGCCGTAGAAAAGGTGTTGTCCACAACTACTGGAATTTGTAGTTTATTCGCCTCATCACAAATCGCCTTAATATCAAGTACCTTCAAAAGTGGATTAGTTGGACTTTCGAGCCATATCAAGGTTGGCTCAAAGTTTGAAATTTTTTTAATATTATTTTCGTTTGTAAAATCTGTGTATAAAACTTCTAGTCCAAATTTCTTGAAAACTTTTTCGAACATCCTCACTGTACAACCATAGAGATTTGACTCGCAGAGTATCTTGTCACCTGATTTTAGTGTTGATGAAATTGCAGTTACCGCGCTAATTCCAGATCCAAAAACTGTACAGTATTTAGAATCTTCTATTGATTTAAGTATGTTTTCTAAAATTCTAAAGTTTGGATTGCCTGATCTGGTGTAGTCGAAATTATCTTTATTTCCATGTTTGAAAGTAGATGTAGAAAAAATAGGAGGCATAACGCATCCAGTTTCTTCTGCATATGTTTCCCCATGGTGAATTGATAGGGTCTTAAAACCTGGCTTTTTTATATTATTTTCCTTATTTCCCATTATTTTAAAAATAAGAATTAAATTAAATCTCTCATTTTTTAAAAGAGAGATTTAATAATCCAAAGAAAAGTTGTATTAGACTTTTCTTGAATAATATTCAACAACTAGTAGTTCGTTTATTTCAAGAGCCACCCACTCTCTATCGCATTTTCCATTTATTTTTCCCGTTAATTTAGGTTTGTCTAAATCAAGATGAGGTGGGACATTTGCTAAACCAGGGAATTCTATATTACCTTCTACAAGTTTTTTGCTTGCTTTGTTTTCTTTAATACCGATTACATCGCCTGATTTGCATTGATAACCAGCAATATCAAGAACCTTTCCATTAACGGTTACATGGCCATGATTTACTAATTGTCTTGAGCCTGGAATGGTACCTCCAAAACCTAATCTAAAACAAACATTATCAAGTCTGTTTTCTAAAAGTCTTAGTAGGTTAGTTCCTGTAGATCCTTCTTGAGCTCTAGCTTTTTTTACATAACGTACTAGTTGTTTTTCAGAAACTCCATAATTAAACCTTAGTTTCTGCTTTTCTTCTAGACGAATTGCATATTCTGATCGCTTGCGACGGGCTTGGCCGTGCTGACCTGGAGGATTAGACTTCTTTGAAGCTTTCCTGGTGAGACCTGGTAGTTCTCCCAAGCGACGCGTAACCCTTAATCTGGGGCCGCGGTATCTTGACATAATTTAAAATTAAATAGAAATTTGCAATAAATTGGATAATTGATTAAATTCAATTAAACTAATTACTACAGGAATTACCATTTTACATCATTAAAGTGTTCAATACTATTAATAAATCAATTACTTCTATACTTCTTTTTATGATCTCGTTTTATCAAAAGTGGTTTTCTCCTTTTTTTGGACCAAGATGCAGATTTATTCCAAGTTGCAGCTCTTATGGATATGAGGCAATTAATAGACATGGTCCTTGGAAGGGAGGGTGGTTAACTTTAAGAAGATTAAGCAGATGTCATCCTTTAACTCCCTGTGGATGTGACCCTGTGCCTGACTAAATGAATGAAAATATTTATTTTTGTTAGGCAGGGATGTTGCCTTTGTGATTCATTAAAAAACAAACTTGCAAAAATAAATCTTAATGAGTTATTCCCTAATCTAGAGGATCTTAAAGAAATTGATATTGATAGGGTCGATTTATATAAAGATAAATATAAAAAATATGATCATGAAGTACCTGTTATTGCTGTTGAAGGAAATAGGTCCGAGGAGATTATAGAATTGCCTCGCATTTCTCCAAGATTAAAAGATGATCAATTAAAGAATTGGTTTCAAAAAAATATTAGTACCATTCTGGAGAAATAATTTTTTTATATGAGATCTATAAAATTACATAAACTTTTAGATTTGGTAGGAATTATTCCTTCATCAGATTTAATCGATCATGAAATCAATAATATCTCATTTAACTCAAAAGAAGTACAAAAAGGAACTTTATTTTTAGGTATGCCTGGTTTAAATGTTGATGGAGGAAAATATTGTATTGAGGCAATTGAAAATGGCGCAGAGGCTGCCATTATTGGGTCTGCTGCAAAAGAGAAAATTGGATCTATTGATCGAGAAAGGATTTTGGTTATAGAGGATAATTTAGATTATATTTTTGGTCAAATAGTCGCTGAGTTTTGGAATAGGCCTTCAAGAAAACTTAAACTTATTGGTGTTACGGGTACAAATGGGAAAACTACAATTACTTTTTTATTGGAATATCTTTTAAAAAAATTAGGGAAAAAGACTGCATTATTTGGTACTTTGTTCAATAGATGGCCTGGCTTCTCTGAAGTGGCTTCTCATACAACTGATTTCGCCGATAAACTTCAAAAGAAATTAAATGCTGCTGTTGAAGCAGAATCTGAATTCGCGATATTAGAGGTAAGTTCTCATTCTATTGCTCAAAACAGGATATCAGGATGCGAATTTGAGGCGGCTATTTTTACTAATTTAACTCAAGATCATCTTGATTATCACTCAGATATGGAATCATATTTTCAAACAAAAAGAAAATTATTTTTCTCACCTTACTTGAATGAAAAAGATGGAATTTGTGTATTAAATAATGATGACCATTGGATATCTAAATTATCATCTGATCTTGAAAAAAGATCTTCATTAGTCTCTACAAAGATTACTGAAAGTGAATTTGAAAATGATGATTTTTTTTTCGTAACAGATAAAAAATTTACTGAAAGTGGGTCCACCTGTATTTTTCATACACCTAGGGAAAAAATTCAACTTTTTGTTCCACTTGTCGGTGAATTTAATTTAATGAATTCGATTCAAGCAATAACAATTTTGTATAAACTTAATTTTTCTTTAAAAGATCTATCAAAGTTAATACAATATTTCCCTGGTGCTCCCGGGAGAATGGAGAAAATACAAATTGATGAAGATGTCGTTTTAAGATCTCTTCCAACCGTAATTGTTGATTATGCCCACACTCCTGATGGATTAAAAAAAGTTTTGCAATCAATTAAGAAACTTTGTGAAGGGAAACTCATAACTGTTTTTGGTTGTGGTGGAGATCGAGACCGTAGTAAAAGGCCTTTAATGGGATCAATAGCTGAAGAGTTTTCTGATCAACTTTTTATAACTTCAGATAATCCAAGATCAGAAGAACCCCAAAAGATAGTAAATGATATTTTGATGGGTATAAAAAAAAGAGAAAATATAACAATTGAGATTGATAGATTTCAAGCAATAAATGAATCTATTCAATTTGCTAATAAAGAAGATATTGTTTTAATTGCAGGAAAAGGACATGAAGACTACCAAATTCTCAATGATAAGGTTATTAATTTTGATGATAGAAAAATAGCTTATAAATTATTAAAAGAAAAAAGTAAATCACAATAAATTTCCTAATCAAATAAGAAAGATCTTTACACAAATCACAAGAAAAGTTTCTTAGAATCAGTGAAGTTATTTTAAATAAAATGAAAGGCTTAGCCTTAGTTGTAGGCGCAGGTGGAATTGGAACACAACTAGCTAAAGATCTGAATGAAAGTGAAAAAGATTTAGATGTTGTTTTGTGTGGAAGAAAAAGTGAATTTAATTCTTTTTGGTCATTAGACATAGAGGATTCTCAATCCCTGTTGCAGTTGAAAAATAAAATATCAAATCATCCTTCAAATTTAAGACTAGTTATTAACGCTACAGGGAGACTACATAGTGATTCTCTTCAACCAGAAAAAAGATTACAACATCTTGATAAAAAAAATATGATGGAAAGTTTTTCAATAAATGCCTTTTCTCCTATTTTGTTAGCTAAAACTATTGAAGAATTTATACCAAAAGATATTAATTTTAATTTTGCAAGTATAAGTGCAAGAGTAGGAAGCATTGGAGATAATCAAACTGGAGGATGGTATTCATATAGAGCTGCAAAATCAGCACAAAATCAGTTTTTTAAATCTTTAAGTATTGAGTGGGCTAGACGTTTCCCAAAGGCTACTATTACATTACTTCATCCAGGCACAGTAGATACTGATTTATCTAGACCTTTTCATAAATTTGTGCCAGAGCATAAATTATTCAGTAAAGAAAAATCATCCCAATTTTTAATCAATATTATTAAAAATCAAACTCCTGTATCTACTGGAAAATTTATTGCATGGGACAGCTCTGAGATACCTTGGTAAAATAAATTTTATCTTTATATCAATTGATCTTTAAGTCAATATTTTTTTTATTTCTTTAGAAAGTAAATCCAGCTCTGCTTCTGTTGTCATTTGATGTATGCATGCTCTAAACCATTTTGGATCTTCTAAAACTCTAATCCAAATTTTTTTTTCTCCAAGTTTCCTTACGAATTTTTCCTTATCCTTGATATTTTCAACATTAAAACTAACAATCCCATTTAAGTATTTTTTTTCTAAAACTAATTCAATTTCTTTTAATTGATTTAATTCATCCCAAAGTTTCTCACTTAATCTTTTTATATTTTTTCTCTTTTCTTTTTCATTGCAGTCTTTATCTAAAAGATCTAAAGAATTACGCAGCCCTGCAAGTAAAGGAATACAAGAGGTAGCTACTTCAAACTTCCTTGCATCATCATGAAAAAGATTATCTGAAGGCTCATAGATTCCTTGTTCTTTTTTTAATGATTTCCAACCAATTATTGTTGGATCTGTTTCATGAATAAATCTATCTGAGACATAAATTGCTCCAAGACCTTCTGGTCCACATGCCCACTTATGGGAAGTTATTGAATATAAATCAGAATAAAAAACCTCTTCTTCAATTTTTATGTGCCCAAAGGTTTGAGCACCATCAACAAGTAAATAAGAGTTTTCTCGATTATTTTTTAATTCGATGGAAATTTGTTTTAAGGGGATTTTATATCCAAAGTTCCACAAAATATGAGAAATAATTAGGATCTTAGTCTTACTATTGATATTTTTTAAAATCTCTAAAATTAAATTTTCGTCGTTTAGATTTTTAATTTTTTGGATTGGCAAAATTTTCAATATTAATTTATTTCTTCTGCAAAATTCTCGACTTGCAGCAACTACTCCAGGATGTTCACAGTCACTTATTAACAACTCTTCTCCCTCTTCTACCTTTATTCCCCAAAAAGGCAAAATCATACCAGAAGAGATATTCTCGGTTAAAGCTACATTCTTTGAATTGACACCTAACTTTTGCGCAATTATTCTTTTGGTGGTCAATATTTCTTTGTAAATAAAAGGCCACATATCATTGGTAAATGGTCCTAAATCTTGGATAATTTCCCAAGTTTTGACTATTGCTTCTAGAGAAGATTTTGGTAATGGTCCTTGACCTCCATAGTTGAAATAATACTTATTTTTTAATGCGGGTATTTGGTCTCTTAAATTATTTATCATGGAAAATTTAAATTATATTTTTAAATTCTTGAATTTTCTAAATATTGCCTACTAAAGTTACTGTTCTAAATTCAATATCCTCAATTACTTTCCAAGGTTCATCACTCCTTTCTGCAAATTCTAAATTTTTAAATCCTAGTTCTTTAAAGTCACTTATAAAGTCTGGTTCATACCATGCTCCACTAATACATCCTGTCCATAGATCATGATCATTTTGCAATCTTAAAGGAACCTTTTTGTTAGAGACAATATCGCTAATTGCAATCCTTCCGTTATTGTTTAAAACTCTTTTTATATTTCTTAGAAGGTTATTTCTAGATTCTGGACTTACCAAGTTTAAAACGCAATTACTCAAAATGATATCAACTGATTTGTCGGCGACTAATGGATTTAAATCTTTATCTAATTCATCAAGTTTTTCAATTGATCCTTCAAGAAATTCTGTATTGTTAAAACCTATATTTTTTGTGAATTCTTTAGAGGCTGATCTTGATAAACAAAGCATGTCAGGATTCTGATCCACTCCAATAACTTTCCCTTCTTTTCCAACAATTTGGGCACAAATAAAGGCATTTTTGCCGCTACCACTTCCAAGATCTAAGACTATATCATTTTTTTGAACATATTTTGTTGGATCACCACATCCATAGTCTCTTTCTATAACCTCTTTAGGAATTGCTTCAAGTAAAATCGGATTAAACCCAACTGGTGTACAAAGACAACTTTCTTTTTCTAGTGCGGCTGAACCATATCTTTCTTGAATCGCATCTTTATGATCGATTTGATTAGATGCTTTTTTAGATGTGTTTGTATTACAGCAACTTTCAGACATATTTTTTAAAGGACTATTGATAAATATAGCCAAAAAAAAGCCCCTGAGAAAGGGGCTTTTAATTTGTTTAATTAAATTATTTAGTGTAATTAACACCTCTGTAATTTAATTCTGCTTTTTCATTACTTGAAGAAGCGTCATCCATTCTGTTGGTGTATACGTTTCTTCTGTAGGTAAGTTCAACAAGTTGCTTTTTAGCAGCTTCTTTGTTTTGAACGTAGTTTTTACCTCTGTAAGTTAAAGTAGTCATGTTTCGATGTGACAACACGGCCATCCCCCGTTCCATGGTATGACTCGAACTGCGCCCTCAATTGAGGGTGAACGAAAAGTAGCAAATGCTACAAAATAATTATAAGCGTATTATTCTAGGGATGTCTAGCTTTTACAAATAGAAACGAAGATTTAATGTTTTTTTAATTATTATCTTAGGTAAATTTTTTTTTAAATAGTCTCTAAAAAGGTTTATGTTTATATTTGGTTTAATCTTCATGTAACTATTTATTTATGACAGGTTTTTTATATTTCTTGGGAAATACTTTAAGGTGGCCAGTGTTAAAGCCAAAAGAATTTTTTTCACTACATGCGTATTTTTCAATTATTTATTTGATAACTTTTACTTTGAGTAAATATGAAGTAAGCCAATCAAATTTAGTTTTTACTTTAGGAATTCTTGCACCTCTTTTAATCGCTATTGGTCAAGGACTTCCAATTGATTGCCTTGATATGGAATCATCTTTGTTGAAGGAATTAAAAACTAAATAATATATATTTCAGTAAAAAAATTTTTTATAAAACCTGGACAACTTCGCTTATTTCAGGAATCATTTCTTTTAACTTTCTTTCAATGCCCATTTTTAGAGTCATAGTGCTACTTGGGCAACTTCCACATGCTCCTTGAAGTCTGACTTTGACAATTGGACCATCTATTTCTGCAATCTCTACATTACCTCCATCAGAAATTAAAAAAGGTCTTAGCTCGTCAAGGACTTTTTCTACATTTTCGTTTGTCAGCGAGAGTGTTTCAGTACTCATAATTTTGGATTAACTTTATAATAAGCCTAGAAAGAAATCTGATTAATTGCAAAAAAGATAATTTTCTGTTGTGACTTCATCTAAAAATCCTACTAATGACAATAGCTACTTTGATGCAGTCTTAGTAGGAGCAGGGATAATGAGTAGTACTTTAGCCCTCCTAATTTCTGAAGTTTTACCAAATTTAAAGTTACTTATTATAGAAAAATTAAATGCTCCAGGAAGTGAAAGTACTGGCGCTATTAATAATGCAGGTACAGGACATGCGGCTAATTGCGAATTAAACTATACCCCTTTAGATGAAAAAGGAAATATAAAAATTGATAAAGCGCTCTCAATAAATCGTTCTTTTGAAACATCCATGTCTTTATGGGCCTCATTGTATGAAGCAGGGAAAATTGATATTAATAAGTTTCTAAAATTTATTCCTCATATAAGCTTTGTGTCTGGTCAGGATAATATTTCTTTTTTACAAAAAAGATTTCAGAAAATGACCGAAAATCCTGAATTTATTGATATGGAATTTTCTACATCTTTTGATGAAATCTCATCATGGGCTCCTTTAATAACAAAAGATAGAAATCCATTGACTAAAATTGCTGCTACCAGGATATGTAGAGGAACAGATATTAATTTTGAGGCTTTAACTAAAGAGTATTTGTCATTAGTTTCTTTAAACAATAATGTTGAAATTAGGTACAAAACAGAATTAGTAGATTTAAAGAAAATTGATAAAAAGAAATGGGAACTAGAAATTAGTTCAGAAGGGATGAAAACTTCAATTAGAACTGGTTATGTTTTTCTTGGTGCTGGTGGAAAAACAATTAATTATTTGCAAAAATCGAAAATTCCAGAAGCAAAAAGTTATGGTGGATTTCCTGTGAGTGGGAAATGGCTTATTTGCGAGGAAAAAGATCTAACAGAAAAACATAACTCAAAAGTTTATGGCAAGGCTGATATTGGGTCGCCACCTATGTCTGTGCCTCATTTAGATACCAGATGGATTGATAATAAAAAACTTCTTTTATATGGACCTTTTGCTGGATTTACAACAAAATTTTTAAGGCAAAGCTCATACTTTGACTTATTTAGTTCAATTAAAAAAAATAATATTTTTTCTATGTTAGACGTTGGTTTCAAGAACAACGATTTAATTAATTACCTAATATCACAATCACTAAAGAACCATAAATCAAGAGTTGAGAATTTAAAGAATATGATGCCTTCAGCTAATCCCTCTGATTGGTATTTAAAGAATGCTGGTCAAAGAGTCCAAATAATTAAAAAAACTGAAGGCGGTGGTTCTTTGAAATTTGGAACTGAGATTGTGAATTCATCTGATGGATCATTATCTGCTTTGTTAGGAGCATCTCCCGGAGCAAGTACTGCGGTTTCAATTATGGTTGAGGTTCTAGAAAAATCAGTCTTATTTTTAAACGACAAGCATAATCTTAAGAAAAAAATAAATGACTTAATTTATCCAGAACGAACAGCCTATGAAAAAAACACTACCTTCATAAAAGACATCAAAAAAAGAAATAATTCCATTTTTGGTTTCCATCCATAATTCTAATTAGCTAATATTAATCAAGATGTAATAAGAGGAGAATTTTTATTTCTATATGACTGATATATCGGTTTCAAAAATTAGAAATTTCTGCATAATCGCTCATATTGACCATGGTAAATCTACCCTTGCCGATAGGTTGCTACAAGATACTGGAACTGTGCAGCAAAGGGATATGCAAGAACAATTTTTGGACAGTATGGATCTTGAAAGAGAAAGAGGAATTACGATCAAGCTACAGGCCGCTAGGATGAAATATAAAGCTGACGATTCTCAAGAATATGTTTTGAATTTAATTGATACACCAGGACATGTTGATTTCTCTTATGAGGTAAGTAGATCTCTTCAAGCTTGTGAAGGTGCTTTACTCGTTGTTGATGCAAGTCAAGGAGTAGAAGCCCAAACCTTAGCTAATGTTTATCTTGCCTTAGAAAATAATCTTGAAATAATTCCTGTTTTAAATAAAGTTGATTTACCAGGTGCTGATGCTGAAAAAATAAAACAAGAAATAGAGGAAATTATTGGACTTGATACATCTAATGCAATAAATTGTTCAGCAAAAACTGGAGTTGGTATTAAAGATATTTTGGAAGCAATCGTAAGAAGAGTTCCCCCTCCTCAAGATGAAATTAAACTACCTACAAAGGCACTCATTTTTGATTCTTATTATGATCCTTACAGAGGAGTTATTGTTTACTTCAGAGTCATATCTGGGTCTCTTAATAAGAGAGAAAAGATATTATTAATGGCGAGTAAAAAAAATTATGAACTGGATGAGATAGGAATAATGGCTCCTGATCAGCAACAAGTTGATGAATTACATGCAGGAGAAGTTGGTTATTTAGCTGCCTCTATAAAATCAGTTGCTGATGCGAGAGTGGGAGATACGATTACTCTTTTAAATTCCCCTGCAGATGATCCTTTGCCTGGTTATAAGACAGCAAATCCTATGGTTTTTTGTGGCTTATTCCCAACTGATGCTGATCAATTCCCAGATTTAAGAGTATCTCTTGAAAAATTACAATTATCTGATGCAGCTTTAAAATACGAGCCCGAAACCAGTAGCGCAATGGGCTTCGGATTTAGGTGCGGATTCTTAGGACTTCTTCATATGGAGATTGTTCAAGAAAGATTAGAAAGAGAATATGACTTGGATTTAATTGTAACGGCACCATCAGTTATCTATAAGGTTAATTTAAATCAGCAGGAACATATCTTTATTGATAATCCTTCAACAATTCCTGATCCACAACTTAGAGAATCAATAGAAGAGCCTTATGTGAAAATGGAAATTTATGCTCCCAATGAATTTAATGGAACATTAATGGGTTTATGTCAGGAAAGAAGGGGAGTATTTATAGATATGAAATATATAACAACAGATCGAGTTACTTTAATTTATGAAATTCCTTTAGCAGAAGTAGTTACAGATTTCTTTGATCAAATGAAAAGTAGGACTCAAGGTTATGCATCAATGGAATATCACTTAATTGGCTATAGGAAGAATGACCTTGTTAGATTAGATGTACTAATAAATTCAGAAAGAGCAGATCCATTAACCTCTATTGTTCATAAAGATAAGGCTTATGGAATTGGCAGAAGTTTAGTTGAAAAATTAAAAGAGCTTATTCCAAAACAACAATTTAAAATACCTATTCAAGCATCAATTGGTAGCAGAATTATTGCAAGCGAAAGTATAAGTGCTTTGCGAAAAGATGTCTTATCTAAATGTTATGGAGGAGATATTTCTAGGAAAAAGAAACTTTTAAAGAAACAAGCCAAAGGTAAAAAGAGGATGAAAGCAATGGGTAAAGTTGAAGTTCCCCAAGAAGCTTTTATGGCAGTCCTGAAATTAAATCAGTAATATTTACAAATTTAAAATCAATAGCTATTCTTTTTCAAAGAATCGGGTATATTTCAGTCATATCTGTAAAAAAAGATTTTGGATATTAATTCATCTAATCGTGTCGGCGAAAATATCAGAAAAGCTGGATTTTTAATTGTACTTTTTTATCTTCTTGTTGCTGTAATTATGAAATTTCTAGAGATTAATAATTATTTTGGTTATTCATTTTCAATGTTAAGCAATGATATCTTTTCCCCTCCTTCGATCAAGCATTTCTGTGGCACAGATAGATTAGGCAGAGATGTTTGCTTAAGAACTTTGCAAGGATCTTCCTTAGCTATAGAGGTTGTTTTCTTGGCTATTCTTTTTTCATTAACTTTGGGTTTGCCATTGGGATTATTAAGTGGTTATTTTGGAGGTTTTTTTGATAAATGCTTGTCACTAATAATGGATACTATTTTTTCAATACCTGTAATTTTGCTTTCAGTAGTTGTAGCTTTTGTATTAGGTAAGGGCATCCTCAACGCTGCTTTAGCATTGTGTATTGTTTACTCTCCTCAATATTTCAGATTAATTAGAAATCAGACAATTTTGGTCAAAACTGAAACTTATGTAGAGGCAGCTCAAGTTTCAGGTGCTGATGTTAAGAAAATTATTTTTAAATATATTCTCCCAAATGTAATAACACCTTTGCCTATTCTGCTTACCTTGAATGCAGCTGATGCTGTCTTGGTATTAGGAAGTTTAGGATTTTTAGGTCTTGGTGTTCCTGCAGATGTCCCAGAGTGGGGAAGTGATTTAAATCTTGCTCTTGCCGCTTTGCCTACAGGTATATGGTGGACAGCTTTGTTTCCAGGTTTGGCAATGTTTTTTTTAGTTTTAGGTCTTTCTTTTATAGGAGAGGATCTAGAAGAAATTTTTGATAGTCAAAAGTCTTAATAAATTTAGTTTTCTTTAATAGGATCAAATTCACCTTGATCATTCAACTTTGGATATTCTTTGCTTGATTTTTTATACACCGAAGCTAATTCTGGGTAACACCATTCAAAAAGTGTTTTTTGATATTCATCTATATTTAACCCTTCTCCATTAGAGGGCAATATACCTTTATTTTTTCTTTGGCGAATAGCTTCAAATAATAATATGGAAGCAGCAACTGAAACATTCAGAGATTGAACCATACCTCTCATAGGTATAAAAATTGATTGATCAACCATTGATATAAGTTCATTACTTAGTCCCCATTTTTCTGCTCCTAAAACAAAACATGTATTTTGAGAATAATCAAAATTCCTATAATCTACTGATTCACTATTAAGAGTCGTTCCATATAATTTAAAACCCTTATTCTTTAAATCAGATATCGCCTTGATAGTGTTTTCATGATTATTCAGTTTTACCCATTTTTGACTTCCTTGAGCAGTACTATTAAAAGTCTTAACTGCATTCGTTTTGCTAATAAAATTTGCTTCGAAAACTCCTGCTGCATCACATGTCCTTAATATCGCAGATAAATTATGTGGTTTATTGACATCCTCAACTAAAACAGTCAAGTTTTTCATTCTGCAATCTAAAACACTTTTGATTCGTTCAAATCTTCTTGGCAAAATTGACATTTATAATTTTTTCACACTTTTAAATTATATTCAAAAAATATGGATTACCTATTAAATCTCTTGGTTTATAATATGTGGTAGTTTGAATTAACTTAATGGCATACATTGAATGGGACTATACAGTAATAACAAGTATGGTAGAAAAACAAGGGTGGGATCTACCTGAGCGTGAATCGGAAGAATGGAATAAATTTATCGATGAATTAGGAGAAAAAATGAGAAGTGTTGGACTTATTTTTGAAAAATATTGTAAATTTACTCCTGACGTAGGAGAAGGAGTTCATCTTCTAGATGACTGATAATAAATATTTTAAAACCATTGATGTATCCCTTAATCAATGGCTTATTAATTTATAAGATAATATAATTTCACCAAATTAGAACTGGCAATTATTAAGGCTTTATAAAGCTTGTACTCTAAAAAAAAATTTTTATTCCACAAAAAAGTTTTTTAATTTCTATATTTGAATAAAAATATGAAAAATAAATTAACTTTTTTATTCGATGGTGGTTGTCCTCTTTGTTTGAGAGAAACAAATTTTCTAAAAAAAAGAGATAACTTAAATCAAATTTCATTTATAGATATTAATAGTAAGGATTATGATCAAAGTCTTTTTAATGACATCTCATATTCTGAAGCTATGTCAAACCTGCATGGGATTATGGAAAATGGTGAAATTATTAGGGGACTAGATGTACTTGCATATTCTTATGAATTAATTGGTTTAGGTTGGGTTTATTATCCCTTGAAGATCAAGCTCTTATCTCCATTATTGAGACTACTTTACAGATATTGGGCAAAATATAGACTTCAAATTACAGGTAGAACCGATATTGAAAAACTTTGTACCTCACAATGTGAACAATAAATATGGAAAGTATTGATGTAGATAGAATAATAGAAATGTGTTGGGAAGATAGAACACCCTTTGAAGCTATCGGGTATCAATTTGGTTTAAAAGAGAAAGATGCGATAAAAATTATGCGTCAAAATCTTAAACCCAAATCTTTCAAAGTCTGGAGAAAGAGAGTTTCGGGAAGAAATACAAAACATATGGCGCTTAAAGATTCAACTAGATTTAAATCTACTCATAAAAGAAAATTATAAATTTTGAAAAATATTTCTACTAAAACCTGTCCTGTTTGCAATAGGCCTTTTGAGTGGCGAAAAAAATGGAGAAACTGTTGGGATGAAGTTATCTACTGTTCAAAAAGATGCAGTAACAGGAAGTCGCAAAGATGAAACAAGTATCAATTATTTTCCCGAATCAACTCTTTAGAGAAAGCCCAATATTAAAAATAAATTGTGAAATTTTGATTTTGGAAGACTCATTATTTTTTGGAAATGATAATTTTCATAAATTAATTAACCATAAAAATAAGTTAGTTTTTCATAGAGCATCTATGCTCGCTTATAAAAATTATTTAGAAAGATCTGGCTTTAAAGTTTTATATATCGAAAACAAGAATAATGTTTCTACAGTTGATTACTTATCGGAATTTATTAAAAATAAATATCAGAAAATAAATCTCATTGACCCTCATGATTTTTTAATAATGAAGAGGGTAAATAATTTTGTTGAAAGTAATAATTTAGCTTTAAATATTTTGCCTTCTCCTATGTTTATGAGCAGTGAAGATTTAAAAGATTTATTTGCATCAAATACAAAAAAACCACTTATGGGAAGATTTTATGAGAATCAAAGAAAGAGTCAAAAGATATTAGTTAATCCTGATGATACACCTGAAGGTGGCAAATGGAGTTTCGATGAAATGAACAGAAAAAAATTACCAAAAAAAATAAATATTCCTGATACACCTAAATTACAAAAAAATAAATTTGTAGTTAATGCAGAAAGGTCATTTGCCAATTTTGATATTGAGTTTATTGGAGAAAGTAATAACTTTTTATATCCAACTAATTTTGAAGAGGCAGATGAATGGTTAAATGATTTTTTCAAACGTAGATTTTTCTTATTTGGAGATTATGAGGATGCTATTTCTAAAGAAAATTCTTTTTTATGGCACAGTTTACTTTCTCCTCTTTTAAATAGCGGCTTATTAACCCCAGATGTAGTAGTAAATAAAGCATTAATTTTTGCAAAAAATAATAATGTTCCTATTAACTCTTTAGAGGGTTTTGTTCGTCAAATTATTGGATGGAGAGAATTTATTTGCCTCGTCTATAAAAAGTACGGAACAAAGATGCGAAATAGTAATTTTTGGAATTTTGAAGATAAGCCAATTCCAAAATCTTTTTATCAAGGAAATACAGGAATTGAACCAGTAGACGTTGTTATAAAAAATATTATTAAATTTGGTTATTGTCATCATATTGAGCGGCTAATGATTGTTGGCAACTTTATGCTTTTATGTAGAATTCACCCCAACCAAGTTTATAAATGGTTTATGGAAATGTTTATTGATTCCTATGATTGGGTTATGGTCCCAAATGTTTACGGAATGAGCCAGTTTAGTGATGGTGGTATCTTTTCAACAAAGCCATATATATCAAGCTCTAATTATGTAAAAAAAATGTCTAATTTTAAAAGTGGCCCATGGTGTGAAATATGGGATGGCTTATTCTGGAAATTTATTAAAGATAATGAAAGCTTTTTTAGAAAGCAATATCGTCTGGCAATGTTAACGAGAAATCTCGATAAAATGTCAGAGGAAAAATTAAATAATCACTTAAAAACGGCCGATAAATTTTTAAGAGATATTCAATAAATTAAGAGTAATAACCTACAGTTGTCTTTAAAAAATTAAAAGAATATTATGTTATGAAGAAATATTAAGTACGGATGTTAAGTTAGAAAAAATTAGATTTATCTAATGGAAATTGGAATACTTTTTTTAAAAAGTAATTTTACAGGAATTATTACTTTTTCTTAATTAGATTGGATAACTACCCATCAATCTAATTTCACTAGATTGGAGGAATCCATAGCAATTAAATTAGGCAGAATGCTTGATGCAGGATCTATTAATATTGGTTGCCGTTTGAAATCCTGAACAAGTTTTTATTTTAATAATGAAGTATCAAAAAGAGAAAAAAATATTTTTCGGGAAAGAATCCATTCTTTAAATGTCTTTCTTTTTTTAGGATTTAATCTTTCACTTATTTCTATCTTAGGTTTTATTTGGTTTAATTCTGCAATTAAAAAAGTAGTTTAAATGTTTGAATTTTTTGTATATTAAAGTTATCTTTAAAAAATTAATTATATTTTGAGCATAGGATATTTACAAAGAAAGGCAGCTTGGGAAATTTTATTAAAAGTTAGTTCTGGTAATTTTTCTGATCATGCTCTTGAAAAGGTTTTAAAAAATTATCAATTTAATCCTCTTGATATAGCTTTTATTACGGAATTATCTTTTGGATGCATAAGGTATAGAAAATTTCTTGATCTATGGACTGATCATACATCAAAAATTACTCATAAAATGCAGCCTCCAAAGTTAAGATGGCTTCTACATATAGGTTTGTATCAACTATTGAAAATGGACAAAATCCCGTTTCCTGCTGCTATTTCTACCACTGTAGAAGTAGCTAAAAAAACAGATTTAAATGGTTTAGCGGGAACTGTAAATGCGATATTGAGAAATGCATCAAGAAAATTAGAACAAAAAATCTTTCCGGAATTATCTTCTGATAGAAAAGAAAGAATTTCATATCTTGAATCATTTCCATTATGGCTTGTGAATGATCTTTATAAGTGGGTCGGCAATAGCGAGGGTGAAAATATCATTAAGGCATTTAATAAAAAACCATCAATTGATTTGAGAATTAACCAATTAAAAACTAATTTAAATAACTTTTTGAAAGTACTTCATGAAAATAAAATTGATGCTGAAATTATTAAAGATTTACATAATGGAATTACTTTAAAATCTAACCCAAGATCTATAAAAAATTTACCAGGATATAGTGATGGACTTTGGACAATTCAAGATAGATCTTCTCAGTGGATTGCACCTCTCTTAAATCCAAAAGAAGGTGAAAAGATTTTAGATGCTTGTGCAGCGCCAGGAAGTAAGTCTACCCACCTTGCAGAATTAACAAATGATAGTGCTGAAATCATTGCCGTAGATAGATCAGCAAAAAGATTAAAAATACTGCAATCAAATTTAGAAAGGTTAAATTTGAAATCTGTTAATATCCTTAAGGCTGACGCTACGAGTTTGATTGAATTAAATCCTAAGTTTATATCTTATTTTGATAAGATTTTATTAGATGCTCCATGTTCAGGCATTGGAACTCTCTCCAGGAATCCAGATTCTAGATGGTCTTTAAGTAAAGAAAAAATAAAATCTTTAACTTTATTACAGGAAAAACTTTTGGAGAGTATTTTCCCTCTTTTGAAAAAAGATGGTACTTTAGTTTATTCAACTTGTACTATTTGTCCCGATGAAAATAATCTATTAATTGAACGATTTATTGAAAAAAACAAAACTTTAAAATTGGTTAGCCAAAAGCAAATTTTACCTAGCTTGGATTATCCTGGTGATGGATTTTATTCTGCAATAATTTCTTATAAATCTTAAAAATATAATTTATTTTTTAATTGGAATTTTATAAATTTCAGATATGAACTTCTTCCATAAATAAGCTGCATTCCCACTAGATAATTCAGATTCCTTGTTATCGTCGTAACCTATCCAGATCCCTGTTGTAAGTTTATCAATGGAACCAATAAACCAGAGATCTTTATTTCCATCAGATGTTCCTGTTTTCCCATAAATTTTCTTTCCTTTTATAGAGGCTGCTTTTGAAGTGCCTTCTTTAACAGATTTTTCAAGAAGTTTATTTATTTTCTTGTTTATTTTTAAATCTAATATTTTCTTGGAAATATATTTGTTTTCCCAAATAGGTTTTTTATTTAATGATTCTATTTTTTCTATGATTTCAGGACTTTGAATCTTCCCATTATTGTTTATTGCAGAATATGCATTTGTGATGTTTAAAAGATTATCTCCGTAGGCGCCAATAGCTAATGATGGGAATTCCTCAAACTCTTGCTTGTAACCTAATCCAAATGAATTCGCCAAATTAATAATATTTTTTAAGCCGATTTTTTTTGTTATTGATATAGGAACGATATTTGATGAACTTTTAAATGATTCAATCAAAGATATTGAACCTCTATAGTCTTCTGAAAAATTTTTTGGGCAATAACTTTCCCAGCATATTGGTAAGTCTTCAAATTTATCGCTTAATTTTATTCCTTCTATTAATGCAGCAGCATAAGGGATTATTTTAAAAGTAGAACCTAAAGGTCTTACAGATGAAATCACTCTATTGTATTCATTAATTGATGGATTTTTACTGGTTATCATTGTCCTGATTAGTCCTGTGTTTGATTCGATAGATAATAGGCCAAATTCAAGTTCTTTAGGCCCTGCGTATCTTGATATTTTTTGACCTTTTTCTTGCCAATCTTTGTTTATAGAAGATTTAATTCTTAAAAACTTATAATCATTTTTACTTCCAATTTTTTTATCTGTTTCCTGAAGAATAAAGTTTATTAGTAATTTATCATCTAAAAAATTATCAGTTGTTTGATAATTTAACTTTATTTTTTCTTTAATAGCCTTATTCTTATTTGTAAGAGAAATATATCCATCAACATACATTGATTCAAGAACTTTATTTCTATTTTTAATAGCTAGTTCTAAATTTTGATAAGGTGAATAAATTGATGGAGCTGGAGCTAATCCTGCAATTAATGCGATCTCTGATAATGTCAATTCTTCTATAAATTTTCCAAAATAAACTTGTGCAGCCTCGTTTACCCCATATGCTCCTGATCCTAGATAAATATTATTTAAATATAATTTTAAAATTTGATTTTTGTTATATCTAAATTCAAGCATGAGTGATATAAAAATTTCTTTGATTTTTCTTTGAAAACTTAAATCATTATTTAGAAAAAGTAATCTAGCAACTTGTTGTGTAATCGTACTTCCTCCCTCTTTAACATAACCACTTCTAAGATTTTGAATAATGGCGCGAGAAATACTTTTTACATCTATTCCATTATGTTTATAAAATCTTTTATCCTCAGAAGATATAAAAGAATGTTTAAGAAAAAATGGAATTTTATGATAACTATTATCTATTTCAAATTTGCGGCTTAATTTGCTTAGTATCTTATTATCGGAAGATGATATTACATAAGAATATTTGGTTTCCCGAAACTTTTTATTTTTAGACTCTTCAAATTTTAACGTACTAAATATTAGACTAAAAAAATAAAAAGATATTCCAGAAAAAATTAATATTGGAATTATTAAAACAAAAGATTTGAATTTAATCTTTTGCACCTTAAGCAACTAAAAAACTATGTCCTATCGCTAAAGCTGTAACTAACATTCCAGTTATAAGGAATGGTTGGGCACTTGCTTGATATTTGACATCAAACTTTAGAGGATCTCTTAGTAACCACATATCTTGAAATGTAATTTGTGGTATTACCAATAAAACCAAAATTACTGAGGCTAAATGTTGACCAATAATGACTAATACTACAACCATGGCTAATTGAAAAATGTCAATCAGTCCTGCACTTATTCTGCTTGCATTTTTAATTCCAAATACTACTGGTAGAGAATTTAAGCCTAGCTTTGAGTCCCCTTCAACACTTTTGAAATCATTAATAACAGCAATTCCAAGTCCTGAGAGGCTATAAGCAAGTGTTAGTATCGCCGTCACGATAGTTAATTTCCCAAACAAGGCTTGTCCTGCCCACCAAGGTAAAGCTATATAAGATGCTCCTAATGCATAATTTCCAAGCCAACCATTCTGTTTTAATTTGAGTGGTGGAGCAGAATATATATAACTAATAAAGGAACCTCCTAATGCCAAAAGTAAGACGGAGGGGAAGCTGTGCTTAGCATATAAATCTAATAGAAAAGCAACTATCAAACCCGCTATAAGTAATACCCAGATTTGTATTTTCACATCTTTTATTGAAATTTTGCCAGAAGGAATTGGTCTATTTGGTTCATTAATTGCATCAATTTCTTTATCAAAAAAATCATTAATGGTTTGGGTATAACCAGCCAGAAGTGGTCCACTCATCAACATACATGCTAATGAAGCTAGAACATTACTAAATGTCCATTCAAAATTCCCACTCGCAGCTGCTCCACAAATAACCCCCCATATTAAAGGGATCCACGTTATGGGTTTCATTAACTGTATACGGAGTTTCCATATGCTTGATGTTTCAGAGGCACCCTTAATTCCTAATAGTTGTTTTGGATCATTCACTTTACTCTTTAACCTTTCTCAATTTCTTCTGGGAAAAACCAATTTTGCTCACCATTCTGAAATTTTGCGGTGATGCCAATACTCCTGCCGTCAGTCATTTTATAGCCTGTTATTATGGCTTTCGGATTAGAGGATATTTGATTAATTAATTTAGCTGGTAGTCTATCTTTTACTTTGTTAATGTTAATTTTAATTTTACTACCGATTTTGGGTAATAATTTTGTTTCAGCCATAAGAGGTAAAATGGAAGCTATTATGCAAGATTAACAGCATTTGGACAATTTTTACTAAAATGGTAGCTCTTCGTTTAATTCCTTGTTTAGATGTCGCCAATGGCAGAGTGGTTAAAGGTGTAAATTTTGTTAACTTGAGAGACTCAGGAGATCCTGTTGAATTGGCTTGTAGGTACTCTGATGAAGGCGCAGATGAATTGGTATTTTTAGATATTAGAGCAACCGTGGAGAATAGGAATACATTAGTTGACCTTGTTTCTAGGACAGCAAAATCAGTAAAAATTCCTTTTACAGTAGGTGGAGGAATAGATTCTGTTTCTTCTATCAATGATCTTTTAAGAGCAGGAGCAGATAAAGTGAGTTTGAATTCTTCTGCTGTTAAAAATCCAGATTTAATTTCTGAAAGTTCTAGAGAATTTGGTAATCAATGCATCGTTATAGCAATTGATGCTCGAAGAAAAGTTGATAAGACTGATGAATGGGAGGTATATGTGAAAGGAGGGAGAGAAAATACTGGTATAGATGTATTAAGTTGGGCAAAGAAAGTTGAGGAGTTAGGCGCAGGGGAAATTTTGCTTACTTCAATGGATGGTGATGGAACACAGAATGGATATGATTTAAATTTGACAGAATCTGTTGCAAATATTGTTGATATCCCAGTAATTGCTTCCGGAGGGGCAGGTTGTTTAGAAGATATCTATGATGTTTTCAATGAAGGTAGGGCATCTGCCGCACTTTTGGCATCATTACTTCATGATAAGAAACTTACTCTACAAGAAATAAAAACTTTCCTTCTCGAAAAAAATCTTCCAATTAGACCATATGAATAAAAATTTAATTTAATACCAAAAAAAAATAAGTTTAAAAATTTAAAAATGAAATTCACAAAAACTATCGAAGTCAAAAATATATTTAATAAAATTTCTTATAAATATGACTTTTTAAATAATCTATTAAGTTTTGGGCTGCACAGATTATGGAAAAGGAAATTAGTTAATTTATTAGAACCTTTAAATGGCGAAGATTGGGCTGATTTATGCTGTGGAACTGGAGATTTAGCATTCTTAATTTCTGAAAGAGTTAGTCCAGGGGGTTCAATTACTGGGATTGACAGTGCAGTGGATATCTTAAATATTGCAAAAAAAAAATCAGAGCTTAAAAAAAATAAATTTATTAAGTGGGAAATTAAAGATGTACTAGAAATTAATGATTATTCAAAAAATTTTGATGGGATTTGCATGTCATATGGACTTAGAAACTTAAATAATGTTGAAGAAGGAATAAAAAAAGTTTTTGATCTTTTGAAGGATAAGGGAAGGGCAGGATTTTTGGATTTTAATCACTCAACAAGAAATTCTTTATCCAATATTTTTCAGAAAATTTATTTGAGATTAATTGTAGTAACGATTTCGCGGCTTTTTAATTTAGGTCCAGAGTACGCATATATTGAAAAAAGTATTAGTAATTTTCCAAAGAAAAATGAGCTTATAAATATTGCTAAGGAAGTTGGATTTAAAAAAGCTGAATATAGGACTATTTTGGGGGGGCAAATGGGAATACTAATTTTAGTTAAATAAAGAATTTAGTTTTTTATTTTTCTCCAACAAAAAGAACACTTTCCCCATCTTTTGATTTCTCCCTCAGGAGTAGGGGAATTACAAATAGCACAAATGCACATATTATTTTGACTGATTCTGCTTGGATGCTTTGCCCAAACTATCTTTGCATTAGTAGCTTTGATATTTTTATTTTTAATTTCATAATTTTGTATTATTTTTATTTCATTTAAAGTTATTCCAATTTTCTCTATTCTCTCTTTTAATTTATGCTTGTTATAGATTAAAGCTTGGCGCCACTGTGGATGATTTACTGCAATAGTAAGTATTTTTTTTTCAATATTTAATGGTTGACATTCTTGAAATAGTTCTAATCCGATTAAGTTCTTCCAGTTTTCGTTGATTTTAGAGAGTTTATCTAGGTCTCCGCATGATTTTTTGAAATTATCAAGACAATTTTTTAATGGATGTGGATTCCTTCTATTCACTATTGGCAAATACTTTTTGTCCAATTTGTAAAATTTACTTATTAAGACTAAAGTTAATCTAATCTTTAAAAAGATGCTCGTTGTTTTAATAAAAAATTTGTGAAAGTTATTGGACCTGCAGCTAAGACAGTTTTTTATTTAAAAAAAATTCAGGGTCAATATCCAACCTGGACACTTCATTACAAAATAAAATGTAAAAGTACCGAAAATGAGCTAACAAACTTTTTTGAATATTGTGAAATAAAAAAAAATAAGCCTGTAGCTATAATCGCAAGAGAACAGTTCTCAGGAGTTGGCCAAAACTCAAAAACTTGGATTTCACCAAAAGGCGGGATTTGGTTAAGTGCAGCTTACCCAATATTTTCAAAAGAATTTGAATGTCAAATTTTTAATTTGTCTTTAGGTATTAAGTTATGTGAAATGCTTAGACAAGAGAATATAAATGTTTGTTTGAAATGGCCAAATGATATTTTTCTTGGTTCAAAAAAGTTGATTGGATTTTTGCCAAGGGTTATTACAAGAGGAAAAGAAATTATCTACGTAAGAGTAGGAATTGGCATGAATGTTTTAAATTACACTCCATCAGAAGGTATTTCATTATCAAAAGTACTTCAAACTAAGAATATTAATCAACATTATTGGACAGCCAAAGTTCTTAAAGCTTTTAATGATTCAATTGAATGTAATAAGAAGAAAGAATATGTAATTAAATCTGCAAATAAGTTTCTTACTAAAAGTTTTTTACCTAGTGGTTATTGTCCTCATACATGGAAAATTAAAGATATTGATTCGAATGGGAATTTAAGAATTGAAAATGAAACTCAAGTGAAGGTAATTAGGAGGTCTTGAATTTAATTAACTTTTAATTCAACTATTCTTCCATCCTTAAATTTAGCTATTTTTTTTGCCCGATTTGCAACTTCATCTTCATGCGTAACTAAAACTATAGTTATTCCAGATTCATGCAGTTTGTCAAAAAGATCTAATACATCTTCAGTGGTTTTTGAATCTAGTGCTCCAGTAGGTTCGTCGGCCAACAAAATTGCAGGGTTGTTGATAATAGCCCTCGCAATAGCAACTCGTTGTTGTTGACCCCCTGATAATTGGTTTGGGCGATTATTCATCCTTTCTGAAAGACCAACTTTTTTTAAGGCATTCTTACCTCGCTCTAATCTTTGCTCAGGCCCAATACCAGCATAAATCATGGGCAAAGTTACGTTTTCAAGTGCAGTTGCGTCTGAAAGAAGATGAAATTGTTGAAAAACGAAGCCTAATTTTTGGTTACGTATTTCCGCGAGCTCATCATCAGATAAATTCTCAACAGGAATACCATTTAATTTATAAATACCTTCAGATGGTCTATCTAAACATCCAATAATATTCATAGCTGTACTTTTACCTGAGCCACTTGCCCCCATTACAGCTAAATAATCACCTTTATAAATTTCTAAATTTATGCTGTCTAAGGCTTTGACAGTTAAATCCTCTTTCCCATATGTTTTAGATATATTTTCTAAACTTGCAACTTTCTTAGACATTTATTGAAGAATTCTTCTAGGAAATATTGTTTGCTGTAGCAATAATATCTTGTAAGAAAGGAGTTTCTGAAACTGCTGTATTGGCTAATTTAAAAAGAGGATTAGATAGGATTCCTCCAAGAGCAGTTACCGCCACGCAAGTATAAAGTGCAATTCTCAAGGGAGGTAATCCTACAATTCCCCAATTAATTTCTGGATATGATTTGACTATTTCAGAAGCTTCCTGTGGTTCTTTAACTACCATCATTTTTATCACTGAAATGTAGTAATAAATAGATATAACTGAAGTTACTAATCCAACAATTACTAGTAGATATTGATGATTTGCCCAACCTGCAAAGAACAAGTATATCTTTCCAAAAAATCCCAACATTGGAGGTAACCCTCCAAGAGATAGAAGACAAAGGCTTAAGCCTAATGTAATGAGAGGATCTTTTTGGTAAAGTCCTGAGTAATCAAGAATTCTGTCGGAACCAGTTCTTAGTGAGAAAAGTATTACACAAGAAAATGCACCCAAATTCATAAACAAATATGCAGCCAAATATAAAACAGCAGCTGATAAACCATCTTGTGTGCCAGATACTATTCCAATCATTACAAATCCTGCTTGTCCAATAGAACTGTAAGCTAGCATCCTTTTCATGGAGGTTTGAGCTAGAGCTACAACATTTCCTAGAGCCATGCTCAATATTGCCAAAATAGTAAATAAAAGTTTCCATTCTTCGTCAAAAGAAGAGAAAGTTGTGCTTAATATTCTTATTGCAAATGCAAAGCCCGCTGTTTTTGAACCAACAGATAAAAAAGCTACTACAGGTGTAGGTGAACCCTCATATACATCAGGAGTCCATTGATGAAAGGGAACAGCAGCAATTTTAAAGGCAACTGTTGATAAGACAAATACAAGAGCTAGTGAAGTAATAAAGGATGGCTTATTGATAATTTCTAAACCTATGGTCGTTAAGTTTGTTGAACCACTTAATCCATAAAGAAAAGAGGATCCATACAAATAGACCGCAGCAGCAGCTGATCCAACAAGGAGGTATTTTAAGGCCGCTTCTGAACTTCTTGGATCTCTCTTGAGGTAACCAGAAAGTAAGTAACTTGCTACAGATAAAGTTTCCAGAGATATAAATACACTAATAAGGTCAGTAGATCCACACAAAAGCATTGCTCCAAGGGTGGCCGAAAGAACTATCGCAGCAAACTCGCCAATTGGGCTACCACTTTGTTCTGTATACCGCCAACTTATAAGTAAAGATATTAAGGTTGATAAAGAAATTATTGCTCTAAATGCGATTGCTAAATTATCTGAATTAAAAGACCCAAGGAATGCGCTTTCTACAGGATTACTCCATTGCAATGCCAAACTAACGAGAGAGCTGCCAATTGATAAATAGGAAATTATTGGTGCCCATTTTGATGCAGTTTTTTCTCCAGCTAAATCTACAAGAAGTGTTCCAACAATACCTAATAAAATAAAAGCCTCTGGAATAATGGCTTGAGCATTTAAATTAATTGTAAAGATTTCGTTGGGCACTTTATTAAAATGGATTAAATTAGATGTTTGATTGTAAGGGTCTAAGAGTTAATCTTAACTTGATTATAATTTGTGGGTATGATTTTTGAAATTTTCAGAAGAAAATACTTGAAAAAGCTTCAAATAATCATAATATGCCCTAACAGAACAAAAACACCAATTTTTGAAATAAACCTTGGATCACACACTTGTTATTGTTGAAAGTCCCACCAAAGCAAAAACTATAAGAAAGTTTTTGCCTCCTAATTATGAAGTTCTCGCTTCAATGGGACATGTAAGAGATCTTCCAAAAGGAGCTGCTGAAATACCTGCTGCGGTTAAAAAGGAAAAATGGTCAAGGATAGGAGTTAATACAACAGAAGATTTTGAACCACTTTATATAGTTCCAAAAGATAAGAAAAAGGTTGTTAAAGAGTTAAAAGATGCATTGAAAGGTGCGAACCAGCTATTATTGGCAACTGATGAAGATAGAGAGGGAGAGAGTATTAGCTGGCATCTCTTGCAAATACTTAAGCCTAAAATACCAACTAAGAGAATGGTTTTTCATGAAATCACAAAAAAGGCAATTAATAAAGCTTTAGACCAAACAAGAGAAATTGATATGGAACTTGTTCAGGCTCAAGAAACAAGAAGAATCTTGGACAGGCTTTTTGGATATGAATTATCTCCTTTACTTTGGAAGAAGGTAGCTCCTCGACTATCTGCTGGTCGTGTCCAATCAGTTTCTGTAAGACTTCTTGTTAGGCGAGAGAGAGAAAGAAGATCCTTTAAAAAAGCTAGTTACTGGGGGATTAAAGCTTCCCTAGTAAAAGATAATATTACTTTCGAAACTAAATTATTCAGTTTAAACGGACAAAGAATTTCTAATGGTTCCGATTTCGACGAACAAACCGGTAAATTAAAACAAGGAAACAAATCTTTAATAATTGGAGAAGAACAAGTAAATGATTTATTGAAGACTTTTTCCTCAGAGGATTGGTTAGTCTCAAAAATCGAAAAAAAGCCATCCACCCGTAAGCCAGTTCCTCCATTTACAACTAGCACATTACAACAAGAAGCAAATAGGAAGCTTCGTTTGTCTGCAAGAGAAACTATGAGATGTGCGCAAGGTCTATATGAGAGAGGTTTCATAACATATATGAGAACTGATTCAGTTCATCTCTCCGAACAAGCTACAAGAGCTGCTAGAGAATGTGTCAGTTCTATGTATGGAAAAGAATATTTATCTAACTCACCAAGACAATTTAATTCAACTGCAAGAAATGCTCAAGAAGCACACGAAGCTATTAGGCCGGCAGGTGAGGTATTTAAAACGCCAAAGGAAACTAATCTAACTGGTAGAGACTTATCACTTTACGATTTAATTTGGAAAAGAACTGTAGCTAGTCAAATGGCGGAAGCTAGGTTAACAATGATTAATGCTGAAATTAGCGTAGGGGATGGATTATTTAAATCGAGCGGGAAAAGTATTGATTTCGCAGGATTCTTCAGAGCTTATGTCGAGGGAAGTGATGACCCAAGTTCATCCCTTGAACAACAAGAAATTATTCTCCCAAACTTAACAACTGGAACATGTCTTGAAGTTACTAATAAGGAATCTACTTTTCATGAAACTAAACCTCCTGCAAGATATACAGAGGCTGCATTAGTTAAAGTTCTTGAAAAAGAAGGAATTGGGAGACCTTCCACCTATGCCAGTATTATTGGGACCATAGTTGATAGAGGTTATGCGAATATATCTTCCAATACTTTGGCTCCAACGTTTACAGCTTTTGCTGTTACTGCACTATTAGAAGAACATTTTCCTGATTTGGTTGATACTACTTTTACTGCAAAAATGGAATCTTCATTGGATGAAATATCTTCTGGTAATCTTGAGTGGCTACCATACCTAGAAACTTTCTATAAAGGTAAAAATGGTTTGGAGGTAAAAGTTCAGAAAACAGAGGGTGATATTGATGGTAAAGCTTATAGACAAGTTGATTTCGAAGACCTTCCTTGCGTAGTCAGAATAGGCTCTAACGGACCTTGGCTAGAGGGTACAAAAATTGATGAATCTGGTAATGAAATTCAGGCTAAAGGTAATCTTCCAATGGATATTACTCCTGGAGATTTAGATATAGAGCAAGTTGATCAAATTTTAAGTGGCCCATCAGATCTTGGAACTGACCCGAAAACTGGGGAAAAAGTCTTTTTAAGATTTGGCCCTTATGGACCTTACGTACAATTGGGAAATAATGATCAAGATAAAGCTAAACCAAGAAGAGCTTCATTGCCCAAAGAGTTGAAAACTGATGATCTAACTCTAGATGAGGCGCTTGTACTTTTAAGTTTACCTAGATTGTTAGGAGTTCATCCTGAAGGAGGAGTTGTTGAAGCTGATAGAGGAAGATTTGGCCCTTACATCAAATGGATTAAAAATGAATCTGAATCTGAAAATAGATCCTTAAAGAAAGAGGATGATGTTTTTACTGTTGATATAAAACGAGCATTAGAAATTCTTGCGATGCCAAAAATGGGTAGAGGTGGTCAAGAGGTACTTAAAGACTTTGGTAAACCGAAAGAATTTAAAGAAAAAATTCAAATATTAAATGGAAGATATGGTGTCTATTTAAAATGTGGCAAAACTAATGTTTCGATTGCCAAAGATACTGACATAGAAAAATTTACCATAGATGAAGCAGTATCTCTTTTAGAAGAAAAACTAAAAGATAAAAAAGGCACAATTTTAAAAAAAACAAAGATTAGTAATAAAAAAACTACAAGGAAAAAGAAAAGTTAGAAAAAATATGATTTTAAAAAAAAAAGAATTTTTTTTATTAATTTTTTTAATTTTCTTGCAATCATGCTCTGGAGGGAGGATTGGAAATTTTCTTGAAAGTAGTTTTAATGATTTAGAAAAAACAAGCAAAAATGAAGATTTACAAAATAACTTATTAAATAAAAAAGATATAAATTTAGAAAAAGAAAACAAAAAATTTGATGATAAAAAAAATAAAAAAAATAAAAAAATTAAAAAAGTAGTGAAGCCAAAAAATGTTCCAGAAAATAAAAAAGATATAAATTTAGAAAAAGAAAACAAAAAATTTGATGATAAAAAAAATAAAAAAAATAAAAAAATTAAAAAAGTAGTGAAGCCAAAAAATGTTCCAGAAAATAAAAAAGATATAAATTTAGAAAAAGAAAACAAAAAATTTGATGATAAAAAAAATAAAAAAAATAAAAAAATTAAAAAAGTAGTGAAGCCAAAAAATGTTCCAGAAAATAAAAAAGATATAAATTTAGAAAAAGAAAACAAAAAATTTGATGATAAAAAAAATAAAAAAATTAAGAATCTTTCAAAAAAAAGAAAAATTGAGCTTCAATCTTACAAAATAATATTCATTTTAAAAGATGTAGATCCAAAAGATCCCACTGAAGAGTTGAGTTCCATATTGAGTAATTCTGAGGTAAATTTTGAAATAGAAAAGATTGAACGTATCTTAGACTCAAAAAATAAAACTATGAATAAAAATTGATTGAAAATATTTAATAAAAATGAAAATAACAACAAAAACTGAAGCATTAAATATTGTAGAGACCTCGTATCTCGCATCTTTATCGGCTTTATTATGGGTTGCCTTGTATTATTTACCAATTGGGGGAGCTTTATTAAGGTTGATTTTACCCCTCCCAATAATCCTCTTACAGTTGAGAAGAGGAACTAAAACTGCATTGGAAGGACTCCTGATACAATTTCTACTTTTATTTATAATTATGGGCCCTGTTAGAGGTACCTTGTTTTTATTCCCTTATGGGATCTTGGCTTTTTGGTTAGGCTGGTGTTGGTTTAAAGAAAAGAGTTGGAGATTAAGTTTAACCATTGGAGTCATTATTGGAACCCTAGGTTTCTTTCTACGAGTAATAGCATTATCCACATTGGTTGGAGATAATCTTTGGGTGTTAATTACTAGAGCAAGTTATGGTCTGATAGAAAAGTTTATTGGATTATTAAATTTACCTTTTTCTCCATCAATTTTAAGTATTCAATTAGGTGCAATTTTTTTAATAATTTTCCAAGAAATCGTTTATGTTTTAACGGTACACATAGTTGCCTACTCTCTTTTCCCAAGATTTAAATTAACTATTCCTGATCCTCCAAGATTAATAAATAGCTTAGTTGATTTAAATAATTGAAAATAAATAAGAATGTATAGTAAAGAGTTAGGGATAAATTTTTTTGGAAATGAATCCAATAAAAAAACGAAACTTAAAAAGATAGATATACTCAAAAATAATATAAATAATTTCAAAATTTTTCTTGTAATAGCAGGCACTAATACATCTCAAATTCCAGGAATTTCCGCTGCCGGTTTGAATGCAAAGTCAAGGAGAATAACTGCCCTCGCTGACGCCGAATTTTTGCTTATGGGTGCTTCTAAAGATCATAAATATAAATTGCCTCCCCTCAATGCAGGAGTAACCCCGGCCCTAATAAGTCATGTTTGTTCAAAGCTTCTAAATGTTTATCCAGTTATTGTTTCTTTGGGAATAGAAGTGAAGCCTCATTTTAATCATTTGATTGTAGAAGATAGGGATTTGGGACCATCAAATTGTCTTAGTACTGGTAAATCTATGCCCAGAGATAGAGTTGTAAATCTCTATAAAAGAGGTCTTGAAATAGGAAAATCCTCAAAACAACCTATCTTAATTTCTGAATCTGTGCCAGGTGGCACCACAACTGCTCAAGCTGTAATGGAAGCTTTTGGTTTGCGAGTGTCTAATTTAGTAGGGAGTAGTTTATTTAAAGCTCCAAGAGATCTCAGAAGAAAAGTAGTTCAAAAGGGACTTTTAAATGCAAATCTCAAGAATGATTTTGACTCTTTTGATGTCGTCGCAGCAGTCGGAGATCCTTTTCAAGCTTTCTCAATGGGTTTATTAATTGGCGCTAGGTTAGCAAAACAACCTGTGATATTGTCCGGTGGAAGTCAGATGTTAGCAGTCATTTTGCTTGTATTAGAATTTTTAGGTGAAAAACATAAAGATGAATTTATTGAAGATGTTTTTATTGCGACAACTGGGTGGCTTGTGAAAGATAATTCTCTAAATGATTTAGTAAATCTAATTAATGAAAAATATGATGTCAAATTATTAGGTTTAGCCAGTCCTTTAAATTTTAAATCTTCAAAATACAAAGAATTGAAGGATTATGAATTAGGTCATGTAAAAGAAGGTGTAGGTGCTGGTGGAATATCATTGCTTGCTTTCTTAGATGGATTTAAAAATGAAGAAATAGTTTCATTGTGTCAACAAAATCTGGAAATGATGAAGGACCTAGGTCAAATTTCTTTAGAGAAGGATTGCTGAATGTTTTCTAAATTTGCAACCAGAAGAGAATTTTTAAATTGTGGTAAGCTTTCGCTTTTATTTTTCTTAAACTCTTGCAGTAATCTACCTAATAAAGTAAAAATTGCATTACAAAATTCTTTTTATCCAGAATCTTTTAAAGATACGATTCCAAAAGATTGGAAGCAGGAAAAAATTAATTTTGAAAATATTCAGCTACAAAAAAATAGAAGCACAATTTTGAATTCTGATTTTACTTTAATAAATGATGGATGGATTTCTAGTATAGATTTTTCAGAATTTGAAAAAATAAATGAATATGCACTGTTCGAAAATTTGGATAAGAGATCGATAGATTTTTTGGGAAGTTTTAATGAAAATCAAAGAAGTAAATTATTTCCTATTGGCGTAGTACCCTATACAATCATCATTAAAAATAATAAAGACTTAATAACTTCAGCAAGAACATCTTGGGATTTTCTTCTTTCTGAAAAATTAACTGGGAAAATTATTTTTCCTCAAAGTCCCAGAATAATATTGTCAATTGCTCAAAAAATTAATTCATCTAATTCTTTAAAAAAACTCAAAAGCCAAGCTATGTTATTTGATGATAAAAATATGCTCAATTGGTTGATTAATTCTGATGCTATTGTCGCAATAGTTCCTTATAGTCTTTGTTCAAAATATTTAAAAATAGATCCAAGGCTTTCTTTAGTTTTCCCTAGCCAAGGCGTTCCTTTGATGTGGCATTTTCTACTTAGTCGATCAAATCTAAATAATGCAATATTAATGAAATGGATTAAATCTTTAGAAAATAAATCAATAGTAGATAAATTAGTAAGCCAGGGTTGGTATCTTCCATTCAATAGTGATTATTTGCAAAGTAAATATAAAACTGAAATGCTCCCCATCTTAGGACCTTCTAAGAAATGTTGGGAAAATAGTTGGTCTTTACCTGTCTTAACAAATGAACAAAAAATTAATCTTAAAAATATCTGGAATGAGTCCTTATCCCCATAATCTTTTTGTAGGATTTTCAATTAATAAGTTATGAGTTTCCTTTAATAAATTTGGTATATCTAATTTACTAGGACATTTAGGAATACATTCATTACACTCTTCACAAAAAGAGGAATTTTTTTCTTCCCACCAGTGTCCAGCTTTGCCTATTAAGTTGTATCTTTCTTTTGAAAATTCTAATTGGCCATAACCAATAGATATGTTCCTCAAACGAAGTATTTCTGGAATAGGTATTTGATTTGGGCATGGTAGACAACTTCTGCATTGCTCACATTTAGTTGAGTCTAATCTTTTATTAGCTAGCTCCTCAATTTTATTAAGGGCGTTTTTTTCAGGAGTTGAAAGTCTCTCGCAAGAGTTTCTAAGTTTATTGGCAAACTCAAAATCTTTTTTGTTTGTGGCTCCTAAGGACAAAGTTGTAATTCCTTTCGCTAACAAAAATCTATATGCCAACTCTAATGGATGAAAAGGCTTAGAGGCCTCCAACAAAATATCACTTGGAGAATATAATCTTCCGCCTTTATCCGCGGGCGATATTGCTAAAACTCCCATACCTTTTTTTATAGCCTGCTCTGCCAAAGTAATTTTAGATTGATCTAAATAATGTAAGTGAAGACTACAAAAACTAAAAACTTCACTGTTAATTGCTTCTTTGATAAGAGAATAACTTCCATGTGAACTAAATCCAACTTGATCAACTAGTTCTTTCTCAAGTATCCATGATATGAATTTCTTCCCCTCCCCAGCTAGTACCCAATCAAGATGTTGTTTTAAGTTAACTCCGTGAATTGCAAGATTATTAATTTTCTCGCGATTTAAATTTTTAAGAGAATTTTTAAAATTATTTTTTAAAAATTCAAAATCACCTTTTGGTAAAACTTTGGTGGTAATCACCCAATTTTTTTCATTTATATTTTCTTCTTTTGCTAGTTTTTTTATTGAATTTCCAATAAGTGATTCGGCATCACCATAAGAAGATGCTGTTTCGATATGGTTAATTCCTACGTAATATGCATTTTTTATTACGCTACACATTTTTTCGAGACTTTCAGTTGATCGCATTGTCCCTAATGTGAATAAGCTCACTTTTGCCCCTTTACCAAATGATCTTTTTTGTGAATTAATAATCATCTAAAAATGATCAATTTCTTTTTATATACTCTTTAATTTATTTATAATTGAAAATGATTTAAAGTAAATTAAAGTAAATACAAAATTTTGTAAAAATATTTTTCTTAAATCTATGTTTACAGGAATAATCCAATCAATTGGAAAACTAAAACAGAAAAAAAATATATTAGAAATTGAAGTTATAGACAATTTTTTTGATATGGCAATCGGAGACAGCATAGCTGTTGATGGAATTTGTTTAACAGTAAAAGAAATTTTTCAAAATAAATTTACGGTTGATGTTAGTGAGGAAACATTAAAAAAAACAACTATAGGATTAAAGTCTAATCTTAATCAGATTGTCAATTTGGAGCCTGCTCTTCGTATATCTGATCGTCTTGGTGGACATATTGTGAGCGGACATATTGATGGCCTTGGGAAGGTTGAAAATATAGAAAAATTAGAGAAATCTTGGCTTTTATCAATCAAGTGGAAAAATATTAATTTTTCAAAATATGTAGTTAAAAAAGGCAGTATTTGTGTAAATGGTATCAGTCTTACAATTGCAAAATATGAGAAGAAAGGAGAAATATTTACTATTGCAATAATTCCTCATACTTGGCATAACACAAATCTGAATAAATTAAATGTTGGTGATAGCGTAAATCTTGAGGCAGATGCACTAATCAAATATGTAGAGAAATTACTTTTGTTTAATAGGAATAATAAAGAAGATTTTTCTAAAAATACTATCTCTTCAGAGTGGCTTAAAGAAAACGGCTGGTAATATTTTTTCTAATTTAATGGAGTCAGATAAATTGCCTTTGATTCTTTTTTTAGATCAATTTTAAATTCCTTCCCAGGTTCTAGACCTAATTTCTTGGTGTATGCATGACCTATTAATAGGTTCCCATTACCGTGAACCTTAGTTTTAAATTCTGCTTGCCGGCCTCTTGAAGCTCTATTACCAGTTTTTCCCTGACGACCATTTCCTATTTTGTAACCCTTGGCTTCGATAAGCGCCCTATAAAAACTTTTTCTTAAGACTCTACCGCTAGGACCTACATAACCACATCCTTTTGCTATCTCATCTTCAGATTTTTTACTTAATAATTTTGCTTTTTCAAGAAGTTCTTTTCCTTCTAGCATTATCTGTCAAATTTCTAATTATATATTCTTACTAAAAAAGAGTTCTGTGGCAATATAAATTAATAAAAAATATATTTAATAATTTTAATTTATTTTCCTCATAAGAGGTACAAAATAATAAATAAAATTACCCATATTCCATCTACAAAATGCCAGTATAATTCAACAGCTTCTAAAGGAAACATATTTTGACTAGTGAGTCTTCCACCATTTATTCTCGATTGCCAAGCAATAATTAAAATCATTAAAGTGCCTAAAGTGACATGTAGTCCATGAAAGCCAGTGAGAGCATAAAAAGTACTTGCAAATAAATTATCTGTTAATCCAAAAGGTAAATGAAAATATTCAAATAATTGACAGATTAAAAAAATTATTCCAAGAAAAGCAGTAAAAAATAACCACCTTTGGGAATCAGAGTTTTTATCTTTCAAAAGTGCTTTACCTGCCTTATGGAAAGTTGCACTACTGACAAGTAATAAAATTGTATTTAGTGTAGGTATCGGGAGCTCTAATTCATAGATAGCGCCATCAGGCAGTGGATTTACAGCTTTATAAGTTAGATAAGCAGCGAAGAATCCAGCAAAAGTCATTCCATCAGCAATTAAGAATGTTATGAGACCAAACATTCTGAAGTCTTCATGTTTCTCATTATCTTCAGAATTATTTTTTTGAATCTCTTTTGAGCTATCGAGAGTTGTCATATATTCTTATTTTTGTTCAGAAAACTGTTTACCATAACCATAAGGTTCTTCAACTAATGGTGCTTCTCCTTCCCAATTTTCAACTGGAGGAGGAGAAGATGTTAACCATTCAGGTGTAAGAGCATTCCAAGGGTTGTCTCCAGAATTTTTACCGTTTCTCACACTAAGGAAGACATTAATTAAAAAAGGGATTGTACTTATTGCCATCAAGAGAGCCCCTAGACTACTAATTTGATTAACTAGCTGAAATTGAGGATCATATTCTGCAACTCTTCTTGGCATACCGTTTAAACCTAGCCAATGTTGAGGAGCAAAGCACAAGTTAAATCCAATAAAGGTAATTATAAAATGAAAAATTCCCAATTTTTCACCTAGCATTTTCCCAGTTACTTTGGGGAACCAATGATATATCGATGAGAAAATAATAAAAACAGTACCGCCATAAACTATGTAATGAAAATGGGCTACAACGAAATAAGTATCATGTACGTGAATATCAAAAGGAACCTGGGCCAGAGCAACTCCTGTGATTCCTCCAAAAACAAAATTGATAATAAATCCACAAGAGAATAACATCGCACTGTTAATGGAAATTTTCCCCCCCCATAATGTTGCAACCCAATTAAAAAATTTTATCCCCGTTGGAACAGCAATAAATGCTGTAGCGATAGTAAAGAACAATCTCATCCAAGGAGGGGTTCCACTAGTAAACATATGATGCGCCCAAACAACTAAACCTAAAACAACTATTCCCATTATTGAAAAAACCATCGTTGTATATCCAAAAAGTGGTTTTCTAGCATGTACAGGAAGTATTTCACTAACTAAACCAAAGGCAGGTAGCACCATAATGTAAACAGCTGGATGAGAATAAAACCAAAATAAATGCTGATAAACTACAACATTGCCACCTAAAACAGGATTGAAAAACCCTGTATTGGCGATGATATCAAAGCTAAGTAGAATTAAAGTACCAGCCAAAACAGGAGTTGATAAAACAACTAGTAGACTCGTCCCAAGCATTGCCCAACAATACATTGGCAATTGCATGAGTTTTAATCCTGGCCTTCTTAATTTGATAATGGTGGCGATAAAGTTAATTCCACCAAAGATAGAACTGCCTCCAAGTAATAGAACGCTTAGAATCCAAATTATTTGTCCCGATTGAGGAGTAGTTATGCTCAATGGTGGATAAGCTGTCCATCCAGCCTGAGCAGCACCTTCAACAAAATAGCTCGTTACCAGCATCAAACCCGATGGTGGAATTAACCAAAAAGCTACGGCATTTAATCTTGGGAATGCCATATCTCTTGCACCCACATAAAATGGAATTAAATAATTTCCAAAAGCACCGTTAACTACAGGCACTATCCAAAGGAATATCATTATTGTTCCATGTAAGGTTAAAACTTGGTTATATACATCTCTTGGCATAAAGTCAGACATTGGACTAGCTAGTTCAATTCTTATAGCGCTAGCTAAGGTTCCTCCTATTAAATAGAAAAGAAAACCGCAAACCAAATATTGTATTCCAATTACTTTATGATCAAGACTAAAACTAAAGTATCTAAGCCAGCCTTTAGGTTGGAGACTTTCATTATTGGTTTTTTGTGGATCAATTGATATTGTCATAAATTTACCTCTGTTTTTTTATTTTTGTTAAACCAATCGTTGTAATCAGATTCTTCTTCAACAATTATCGAGGCTCTCATTCCCCCATGATATGGGCCACACAATTCTGCACAAATTATTGGATATTTTCCTACTTTTGTCGGAGTAAAATTTAGAACAGTTGGTTGTCCAGGAATAATGTCCTGTTTAATTCTGAACTCAGGTACCCAAAAAGCATGAATGACATCTTTAGATTCCATTTTCATGGATACTTTTTGATCTACAGGAACATGTAATTCTCCAGATATAAAATTACCTTTGGGATAATTGAATAGAAATGCAAATTGCATAGCCGAAACTTCAATTGATAAATTATTTGATACTTGATTATCAGAAGTTTGACTAATTCCTGCCCATATTTTTTCAGAATTTGAACTCATCATTTCGTGGTTATGATTTAGTTCTCTCATTCCTCCCATTCTGTCGTAAATGTTGTAACTATATAAACCTATTAATAAAACTATTATTGAAGGGATAATTGTCCATACAATTTCTAGGCTTAAATTTCCCTCTAAAGCTATACCGTCGCCTATCTGATCATTTCTTTTCCTAAACTTAAATAAACTATAAATAACTGCTATTGTCATTCCTATAAAAATAATTAAACCTATAATGAAAAGAATTTTAAATAGTTCATCGTAAATTGGCGCATTAATACTTGCTTCAGCAGGTAGCAAATTAACATTGAATCCAATCCAAAAAGATATAGTAAAAACAAGTGAAATAATAAGTATTAAATAAATGTTTTTATTTAACAATTGAAGTCAAAAGTTGAAGTTATATTTTTAAGATATTCAATTTTTTAAATTCTGCATCCTTTGTTAAAAGAAAAGCATTTAAATTCATAACTTCTTAAGATTTAAAAAATAAAAGACGTATTATTAATAACTTTTTAGAGTTAATTGTCAGGGAAAAAAGATTAAATCAATAAATTATTTTTTAAATTTAACATATTAATTTTTAATTAATGTTTGGTTTTTGAATCTAAATTATTATGCAAAATAATAGGTTTTATCCATTTGATTAATAACCAATTATATAAATCAAAATATCTGCCAATTTTTAAAAAATTAGGAACCCATAGTGTATTTGCAATTATTGCACTAATTGTAATTGGAGGGGCTACGAGAGTCATGGAGGCTGGCCTTGCTTGTCCAGATTGGCCATTATGTTATGGATCTTTTTTGCCTTTTAGTCATATGAACCTAAGAGTTTTTCTAGAATGGTTTCATCGCCTAGATGCTTTTCTGGTTGGAGTATTAATTCTTTTTAAATTTGCTCTTTCAATTATATGGAAAAAAGAAGTTCCAAATTGGTTACCTAAAACTTATTCATTACTATTTTTTCTTGTTATTGTCCAAGGATCTTTTGGAGCATTAACAGTAATAAACTTGCTTGATTCATATACTGTTACGGCCCATCTTTTAATAGCATTTCTCCTTCTCATTACAACAATTTCAATAAATCAAAATTTAGAAAATGACGAAATAGAAGAGCCATTAATTTGGTGGAGATTATTATTGTTTGTTCCTCTTTTACTTACTCTGATTCAATCTTTTATTGGAGTAAGGCTTTCATCAACCTGGTCAGCACATATTTGCTTATCTTTTCATAAACAATGTCTAATTTTAAATACTCATAAATTATTTGCTTTTCCAATCACTTTTTCAATCCTTTTGATTATTTGTACTGCAATCTATAAGAGAAGTTTTCTTACTGAAAATTGGAAATATCTTTCAGCACTTATCTTTCTCTTGTTTTCCCAAATTGTTTTAGGTGTTTTAAGTCTTAAAACAAATTTGAATGAACCTATTATTATTATCGGCCATCAACTTAATGCCTCTTTATTTATTGCGATATTAACAACATTAATTTTTAGAAATCCTTTTACCAAAAAAGGTCTAAACCACTCCTTAAATTCTCAAATGGTTGGTATTAATTCATGAACAGTAGTAACTTAGAAAACTTAAACTATAAATCTTCAATTAGGGATGAAGTTGTACCTTCAAGAAAAAGATTAACTTTGCCGCCTTGGCTTGAAGTGGCAAAACCCAGATTAATCCCACTTTTACTGGCAACAACTTTGGGAGGAATGGCTTTAACAGAGGAGTGGCCATTGTCTTCACCGAAACTTATCTGCACTTTAGGAGGCGGAGCTTTGGCAGCAGCAGCAGCAGGAGCTCTTAATTGCTTGTGGGAAATGGAATTGGATAAGAGGATGACAAGAACTAGCAAAAGAGCTTTGCCAGCAGGAAAGTTGTCATCTGAGACTGTATTTTTAGCTGCTGTATCATGTACTTTGGCAGCTTCGATGCTTTTAGTAAGTGGTGTAAATTATTTGGCTGCAGGATTAACTCTTCTAGGTTTATTTAGCTACGTAATTTTATATACAGTTATCTTGAAACCTCGTACAACAAAAAATATTGTTTTTGGAGGAGTTGCTGGTGCGATACCACCTTTAGTTGGAGCATCTGCTGCTACAGGGCATGTAGGTCTTAGTGGTTGGTGGCTGTTTGGTTTAGTAATGTTATGGACTCCAGCTCATTTTTGGGCACTTGCAATTTTGTTGAAGGATGATTACGCATCTGTTGGTATTCCTATGCTCCCCTCTGTTAAAGGATCTGTTTTTACTGCTAAAGCGATTTCTCGTTATGGATGGGCAACAGTCTTAATGAGTATTATGGGAGTTTTTGCTTTGCCTGAAGGGGGTCTCTTATATGGAATTATGTTATTGCCATTTAATGGAAGACTTTTGCAATTAATAAATGAATTAAAGAAATCTCCTGATGATCTTTCAAGAGCAAAGTCTCTTTTTAGGTGGTCTATCCTCTATATGTTTGGTATTTGTCTTTTGTTATTAATTTCCAGAACCCAACTTTCCGTAGAATTTGAGCAGCAAACAATGCAAATATTTTTATCTATTTTATCCCTGCTTAGTAATTAAATTAGATGTAAAATGTTTTTTAAGTAAATAGTAAGTTTGATGAATTATATAAAAGTTAAAGGGCTCTCAAAATCTTATTCAGATATCAAGGCATTAAAAAATTTATCGATGGAAATTGAAGCTGGAACATTATTCGGAATACTAGGTCCAAATGGTGCTGGCAAATCAACACTAATAAAAATACTCGCTACTTTAATAGAGCCAGATAGTGGAGAAGTTTTTATAAATAATATTAATCTGATAAAAAATTCAAGGAAAATTAGAGAATTAATTGGTTATGTTGCTCAGGACATTGCACTTGATAAAATATTAACTGGACGAGAGCTTTTGGATTTTCAATCAGATTTGTATCACATCAACAAAAACAAAAAATTTGAAAGGATAAAGAAATTAATAGATCAATTAGAAATGAATGATTGGATTGATCGTAAGTGCGGAACTTATTCAGGGGGAATGAAAAGAAGAATAGATCTGGCAGCTGGACTTTTACATTTACCCCAAGTATTAATATTGGATGAACCTACAGTTGGTTTAGATATTGAAAGTAGAAATATTATATGGCAACTTTTGAAAGATTTGAGAAATAATGGAATGACTATTATTTTAAGCAGTCACTATCTTGATGAAATAGATAAATTGGCAGATAGATTAGTGATAATTGATGATGGAAGAGTTATAGCACAAGGGGCTCCTTCAGAACTCAAAAATAAATTAGGGGGAGATAGAGTAACCTTGAAAGTAAGAGAATTCAGCAATCAGGAAGAAGCAAAAAATATATGTAAAATTTTATCTTCAATAGATGGGATTAGTCAGATTATCATAAATGAAGCTCAAGGTTTCTCAATAAATTTTGTAGCAGATAAGGAAAAAGATTTACTAACGAAGCTCAAAGTGGAATTGGCCTTCTCAAAGTTTGAAATTTTTTCTCTTACCCAAAGTCAGCCAAGCTTGGATGATGTATATCTTCAGGCAACCGGGAAAACATTATTAGATGCCGAAATTTCTATGGCAGGGAAAAGAGACCTAAAAAAAGAATCAAAGCAATCAATGCGATAAAAAAACTTTCGGTTAACTAACTATAATGAAAACTAATTACTGCTAATTATGGAATTACAACAATATAATTTATTTTTTTTATATCAAGAAACATTTGCCTTAACAAAGAGATTATTTATTCAATTAAAAAGAAGGCCATCAACTCTTTTAGCTGGAATATTACAACCCATAATTTGGCTTTTTTTGTTTGGGGCATTATTCTCTAAAGCTCCTGAAGGTTTTTTACCAGGAGTTGATTCTTATGGGAATTTTTTAGGAGCGGGACTTATTGTTTTTACTGCTTTTAGCGGAGCCCTAAACTCTGGTCTTCCATTAATGTTTGATAGAGAGTTTGGATTCCTTAATAGATTACTCGTGGCTCCTTTAACCAGTAGATTATCAATAGTTTTATCTTCTTTCTTTTACATAACTATCCTGAGCTTTATACAGAGTATTGTAATAATGGTTGTTTCATACATTTTGGGATATGGATGGCCCAACTTATATGGTTTAGGAATTGTTTTTACAACACTAATTCTATTAGTTCTTTTTGTGACATCAATAAGTCTATGTTTAGCTTTTGTTTTGCCCGGACATATTGAATTAATTGCTCTTATATTTGTAATAAACTTACCTCTTCTTTTTGCAAGCACTGCTTTAGCCCCGATCTCTTTCATGCCAAATTGGCTTGGGTGGTTAGCTTCATTAAATCCATTAACTTTTGCGATTGAACCTATTAGGACTGCTTACACAGAAACTATGAATTTAGAATTGGTGGCTTTACATGCCCCATATGGTGATTTAACTTGTAAGAGTTGTATATCAATTTTATTTTCTTTAACAGTTTTTTCCTTGATTATCATAAGGCCTCTGTTAAATAGAAAGTTAAATTAAAAAAAATTTATGCTTTTAAAAAATCATCTAATAGAAGTTTTTAAAAAAGCCTCTTCAGAAAATAATATTTTACTTAAAGAAAATATTGTTCTTAAGTGGGTGCATAGATTTGGGATTGATTCTTTAAATGATTTATTTATCCATGTCCCAGATTTAAGGGAATATAAGCATGAAGATCAAGAACAATTCACTTTAATGAATGAACTAGATGAAGAAGAAAATCAAGAACAAATGACTTTAATGAATGAACTAGATGAAGAAGAAAATCAAGAACAAACCACTTTAATGAATGAACTAGATGAAAAAGAAAATCAAGAACAAATCACTTTAATGAATGAACTTGATGAAGAAGAAAATC
>QCDI01000010.1:0-77580 GCA_003280965.1 Prochlorococcus sp. AG-355-B18 | reverse complement strand
TAGAAGGAAACTTTACGATTAATCAGGCAGTTAAAATCGTAAATACAAATGATAAAGAAGTTGCAAAAGGTTTAGTATCAATAAGTAGCGACAAATTAAGAAGTATCTTAAATAATAAAGAAAATAAAAACTCCTCGATAATTGTCGTACACAGAGATTTTCTTGCTCTCTCTTAGAAAAAAATTAAAACTGAAAAATGCTTTTAAGTGATTTAGTTGATCTAATAAAAAAAGGAAATTCAAATTTTATTAGTGCCATTATTTTTGAAGATTTATATATAGATGATGCTGCCTCATTAGATGCTGCAGTTAAACATCAAATATCTTTTTTAGAAGAAAATAACATCCTTAAAGAAAAATTAGATCAAACTAAAGCATCAGCAATAATAACTACTAATAACGATGAAATCGTTAGTGCCCTAAAGAAACTCAATATATCAAACATAATCGTTAAAAACCCAAGGATTGCATTTGCAGAAGTATTGGATTGTTTATATAAAACTATCAATTTAAAACCAGGAATTCACGCTTCAGCAGTTATAGATAAAACAGCAATAATTGGAGCAGATTGCCATATTGGACCTAATGTATATATTGGAGAAAATACTTTAATTGGTGACAATAATCATATTCTTGCTGGAGCATCAATTTTAGGCAATGTTCAAATAGGAAATAATAATATAATTCATCCTAATTGTGTTATTTACGAAAATACCACTCTAAAAAATAATTGTGTAATTAATTCAAATTCTGTTATTGGATCAGAGGGATTTGGTTTTATTCCTGAAAATGGCAAATGGGTAAAGATGCCGCAAAAAGGTGGTGTAAAAATAATGAGTTTTGTAGAAATTGGAACTAATTGTTGTATTGATAGACCCGCAGTTGGATTTACTTTTATTGATGAGGGAACAAAGTTGGATAATTTAATACAAATAGGTCATGGCGTAAAAATTGGAAAGAATTGTGCATTTGCAGCTCAAGTTGGTATCGCTGGAGGCGCAAATATTGGAGATGGTGTTATTTTGGCAGGGCAAGTAGGAGTCAATAATAGAGTAAAAGTTGGTAATAATGTCATTGCGAGTTCAAAATGCGGAATCCATTGTGACATTGAAGATGGCAAGGTAATAAGTGGTTTCCCCGCGATGGAAAATAAATCATGGCTAAGGAGTTCAAGTATTTTTAAAAAATTACCAGAATTAGCAAAAAAACTTAGACAATTAGACAAGCAATAATTTATTGTTCTATTAAACAAAAATTTAAATGAAGAAATATAAGATTGTTTTATTGTCAGGAGACGGAATTGGACCAGAGATTTCAGAAGTTTCAAAAAAAGTTTTAAAAAAGCTTTCAAAAAATCATAATTTCGATATTGAGATTATTGAAAAATTATTTGGAGGGATAGCGTATGAAAAATATGGTACTCCTGCTCCAGATGAGACACTAGATCAATGTAAAAAAAGTGACGCAGTACTTTTAGCATGTGTTGGAGATATTAAATATGATTCTCTTTCAAGAGAATTAAGGCCAGAAAGTGGGTTACTAAAGTTAAGATCTGCCCTAAACCTTTTCGCAAATATCAGGCCTGTCAAAATAAGAAAATCTCTATTAGATGCAAGTACATTAAAAAAAGAAATCGTTGAGCATGTAGATCTTATTGTCGTAAGAGAATTAATAGGAGGAATATATTTTGGAAAACCAAGAGGCCACATAACAAATATAAAAATCCCAAAAGCTTTCAATACTATGGTTTATGATTCGAATGAAATAGAAAGAATAACCGAAATAGCAATAAAAATTGCTAACCAAAGAAATAAAAAAATATGTTCTGTTGATAAATCAAACGTTCTTGAGGTTAGTCAATTGTGGAGAGATACAGTTTTAAATATCACCTCAAAAGATAAAAATATATCTCTAAGCAATATGTACGTTGATAATGCAGCAATGCAATTAGTTAGAGATCCTGGTCAATTTGATGTGATTTTAACTAGTAATTTATTTGGAGATATTTTAAGCGACTTAGCCGCAATGTTAACTGGTTCTATTGGTATGCTTCCATCTGCTTCTTTAAACAATAATGGCCCAGGCGTTTTTGAACCTGTTCATGGTTCGGCTCCTGATATAGCTGGTAAAAACATAGCTAATCCTATTGCAATGCTTTTATCTGCTTCCATGATGTTAAAAATTGGATTAAATGAAGAAGAAGCTGCAGAAAATTTAGAAACTGCCATTGATAAAGTTTTATCAAAAGGATTTAGAACAGCAGATTTAGCTGATGGGTCTACTGAAGTTTTATCTTGCAGTGAAATCGGAGATAAAATAATTGATGAAATTTAAAAAAAAAATTAATAAATAAAAAAATTTTTTTAAGTAAAACATAAAGTTGGCATATGACCTGTCAGAATCATTAGATATTGTTTTTAAAAAATGTCAAAACGTCATCCAGTAGTTGCTGTAACAGGATCTTCAGGAGCAGGAACAAGTACAGTAAAAAGAGCCTTTGAGCATATTTTTGCCAGAGAAGATATTGTTCCCGCTGTTGTTGAAGGTGATAGTTACCACAGATTTGAAAGAATGCCTATGAAAAAAGCTATGGCAGACGCTCTTTCAAAAGGTGAAAATTTCTCACATTTTGGTCCAGAGGCTAATCTTTTTGACAAGCTAGAAGAACTTTTTAAAATCTATGGTGAAACTGGAGGAGGAAAGAAAAGGTATTATCTACATAGTCTTGAAGAAGCAGAAGAACATAATACAAGACTTGGGACATCCCTAGAACCTGGTCAATTTACTCCATGGGAAGATATTCCTGAGGGAACAGATGTACTTTTTTATGAAGGTTTGCATGGCGGGGTAGAAGGTGATGGATACAATGTTGCCTCTTATGCTGATCTACTTGTTGGAGTTGTTCCGATAACAAATTTAGAGTGGATTCAAAAAATCCATAGAGATAACGCAGAAAGAGGCTACTCAGCGGAAACCATTGTAGATACTATATTGAGAAGAATGCCTGATTATATAAATCATATATGCCCACAATTCAGCAAAACCGATATTAATTTCCAAAGAATTCCGACAATTGACACTTCTAATCCTTTCATATGCAGGAATATTCCAACTCCTGATGAGAGCTTTGTGATAATACATTTCAGAAAAGGGGCAAGAGAGAAATGGGGGATTGATTTTCAATACTTGCTTGGAATGATTAATGATTCATTTATGTCAAGTCCAACAAGTATCGTTGTAAATGGAGGAAAAATGGGATTTGCAATGGAACTAATTCTCACTCCAATAATTCATAAAATGATTGAGGAGAAAAATAAATAATAATTAATTTTCGATTATCAACTTAAATCATTATTTTTTTATTATGAGAAGTTTTTAATCTAGAGGATCTCAAATTTTTATATATCTTTCTTGATAAAAGTACCTTACTTAGATTTAAATAGAAAAAACAGGAAAAGTTGTGTCATTAATCGACTGGTTTGCCGCAAGGCGTAAAGATCAATTTGTTGGGAAAGTTTCCCAAGATACTGACGAAGGAGATGGTTTATGGGTTAAATGTTCAGAGTGTTCGCAAGTAGCCTATAGAAAAGACCTAATTTCAAATTTCAATGTTTGTAGTAATTGTGGACACCACAATAGGATTAATAGCGATGAAAGGATAAATATAATTGCTGATAAAAATTCATTCAAAGAATTTGATAGTTCACTAAGTCCTACAGATCCTTTGGGTTTTAAAGATAGAAGAGCGTATGCTGATCGAATTAAAGAAAGTCAAGCAGGTACAGGTTTAAGAGATGGAGTCGTAACAGGTATCTGTTCTGTGAATTCAATGCCTTTAGCATTAGCTGTTATGGATTTTAGATTTATGGGAGGATCCATGGGTTCAGTAGTTGGTGAAAAAATTACAAGGATAATTGAAAGAGCAACTTTGGAAAATTTTCCAATTCTTATTGTTTGCGCATCAGGAGGAGCAAGGATGCAAGAAGGTATGTTAAGTCTCATGCAAATGGCAAAAATATCTGGAGCACTAAAAAAACATAAAGAGAAAAATCTCCTATATATGCCCTTGTTAACTCATCCAACTACTGGAGGGGTTACAGCCAGCTTTGCGATGTTAGGTGATTTAATTTTGGCGGAACCTAAAGCACTTATTGGATTTGCTGGAAGAAGGGTTATAGAACAAACATTAAGAGAAAAATTACCCGATAATTTTCAAACAGCTGAATATCTGCTTGAGCATGGTTTTGTTGATGTAATAGTAAAAAGGAAAGATCTCAAGGATACTCTGACTAAAATTTTAAAAATTCATGGTGTAAAAGAACTTGCAGAAGTAAATATATAAAATGAGAATAATTTCTAATTTATTTTATTTTTCTTTAAGCCTTCTACTCTTTATTTTTAACTTTGCCTCCTATTCATATGCGATAGGAAATGTTGACTGGGTGCTACTAAAAGAGAATGATGATGGGAAAGAATGGCTTGATAAAGGGAGTATTAAGTCGCTCCCAAATGGTGAAATAAGTGTATTAACAAAGTTCTTTAAGAATCCAACTAATTCTGATGATGATGGAGAGTTATCACTTTATGTAATGAGAATTAATTGCAATGAAAAAAAGTTTAAAGATACATCAATAAATGGGATTCCACAATTCAATTCAAAATGGCAAACTTCTAATAATGATGAACTTATAGATGTTGTTATTGAAAATAGCTGTTCAGAGTTTATTAATGAATAAGAATGAATACTAAAAATAAAAAATTAAAAATAGCAATCGCTGGACTAGGATTTGGGAAAAAAGTTCATTTAGAGGCATTAAAAGAGTCTGATCACTTAACTCCTGTAGCAATTTATCATTACGAGAAAGAGCAAAAATCGATTATAGAAAAAGAAACGAGCTTAGATTTTTTTCATAATTGGGAAGACTTAGTTAAATCTCCAAAAATTGATGGAATTATTATTGCCACTCCTCCTGAATCAAGATTTAAGTTAGCAAAACAAGCTCTAGAGAATAATAAAAATTTGCTCCTAGAAAAACCCGTTTCATTATCCTCCTCAGAAATTGAAGAGCTTCAGAGAATATCTTTAATTAATAATTTAAGCGTATGTGTTGATTTTGAATATAGAGCAGTACCTCTTTTCCTTCAGACAAAAAAACTTATTGATGAAAATATTTTAGGAGAAATATATTTAGTCAAATTAGATTGGTTAATGGGGAGCAGATCCGATCCTAAAAGAGCTTGGAATTGGTATTCTTTGGAAGAAAAAGGTGGAGGAGTTATTGGCGCTTTAGGTACTCATGCATTCGATATGTTGAATTGGTTTTTTGGAGAAGCAATAAACGTGTCTGGCAAGTTAGCAACATCAATAAAAAAAAGACCTTTACCTAATTCATCTGATTTAAATGATGTTACGAGTGAAGATGTATGTTTAGCCAATATAGAAATATCAAACTACAGCTCGAATCTTATTCCATGTCAGGTATCTTTATCATCAATTTCTAAAAATGGTAGAGGATTTAGTTTAGAAATATATGGAAGCGAAGGTTCACTAATTCTTAAAAGCGAAAACCAAAAAGATTATGTACATGGTTTTAATTTAAAATATTCAAACAACAAAAATAAAATACAAAATCTAACTGCAGATTCAAGTTTTAATTTTGAAAAAACATGGACTGATGGGAGAATAGCTCCAGTTTTGAGAATTCAAAATTTATGGGCTGAGAGTATTTTTAATAAAACACCTATCATTCCAGGCTTATGCGAGGGACTTGCAAGTCATAAAGTTTGCGAAGCTATAAGAGAATCGTCGAAGAGCGGGTTAAATATAAAAATATAGATTTTGTATATCTAATTACGTGACATTTGATCCCTCTTTGTACTAAACTCGCGGAAACAAATGCTGTATAGCATCTAACTTATTTTAATTATGGCCCTCGTTCCACTAAGACTACTTTTAGATCACGCTGCTGAGAATGGTTATGGTATTCCAGCTTTCAATGTTAATAATCTTGAACAAGTTCAAGCAATCATGGAAGCAGCATATGAAACTGATAGTCCAGTTATCCTCCAAGCTTCAAGAGGGGCAAGAAATTATGCAGGAGAAATTTTCTTACGTCATCTAATCCTTGCCGCTACAGAAACATATCCAAATATTCCAGTTGTAATGCACCAAGACCATGGTAATGAGCCATCAACATGCTATTCAGCAGCAATAAATGGTTTCACATCAGTAATGATGGATGGTTCTCTAGAGGCAGATGCAAAAACACCCGCAAGTTACGAATATAATGTTGCAGTTACTAAAAAAGTTGTAGATTTTGCTCATTCAGTTGGGGTTAGTGTTGAAGGAGAATTAGGTTGCTTAGGTTCATTAGAAACAGGGAAAGGAGAAGCTGAAGATGGTCATGGTTTTGAAGGTGAACTTTCTACAGATATGCTTTTGACTGATCCTGAAGAAGCTGCAGATTTTGTTGCTAAAACAAAAGTTGATGCATTAGCTATTGCTATAGGTACAAGTCATGGTGCTTATAAATTCACAAGAAAACCTACAGGAGAAGTTCTTGCAATAAGCAGAATTGCTGAAATTCATAAAGCACTCCCAAATACCCATCTTGTAATGCATGGATCTAGTTCAGTTCCTCAGGAATGGTTGGATATCATTAACAAATATGGTGGTGAAATCCCTCAAACATATGGTGTTCCTGTTGAAGAGATTCAAGAGGGAATAAGAAATGGAGTTAGAAAAGTCAACATTGATACCGATAACAGACTTGCTTTCACTGCCGCGGTTAGAGAGGCAGCATTTGCTGATAAGGCAAACTTTGACCCAAGACATTTCAACAAGCCTGCTAGAAAATACATGAAGCAAGTTTGTCTTGATAGATACAAGCAGTTCTGGTGCGAAGGTCAAGCAAGTAAGATCAAGCAAAACAGCACCAATTACTTTGCTGATCTTTACGCTAAAGGTGATTTAGATCCAAAAGTAAAAGCTACTGTCTAATTTCTTCCCATATTAAATAAAAAAGACCCCCAAAATAGGGGGTCTTTTTTATTTCAATATTAATGATTTTAATGTAAAGAGACCATCAGTCCCACCAATTGTCTCGTCACATGCTCGTTCTGGATGAGGCATTAAACCAAGAACATTACCCTTTTCATTAGTTATGCCTGCGATATCGAATGAGGAGCCATTAGGATTATTTTTATATCTCAAGGCGATCAATTCATTATCTACAAGTTTTTTTAAAGTATCAGAATCACAATGAAATCTTCCTTCCCCATGCGCTATGGGTAACTTAATAGTTTGTTTTTCACCTCCATCATTAAACCAACCTCCTTTTGAAGAAACAATATCAAGTTCAACATCATCACAGATGAAATTAAGATTTTTATTTGCAGTAAGGGCACCAGGCAAAAAGCCTGATTCTGTCAAAATTTGGAACCCATTACAAATTCCTAAAACTCTTCTTCCACTTTTCACAAAGTCATCCAAAGCATTTATTAATGGAGAGAATCTCGCTATTGCTCCACATCTTAAATAATCACCATAGCTAAATCCTCCGGGTAAAACTATTGCATCTACATCGCTTAAATCTGAAGACTCATGCCACAAGTATTTTGTTCTTATGTCTAAACAACCTTCCAATGCCCATGAAACGTCACGATCACAATTAGAACCAGGGAAGACAACAACTCCTACAGTAAAATTATCCATCTTATAATTTTTCTAGTGAATACTCGTAATCTTCAATAACAGTATTTGCGAATAACCTATCACACAATAAATCAATTTTTTCTCTTACTTCGTTTTCACCATCACCTTCTATTTTTACCTCAATCATTTTTCCTATCCGTAATGATTTTATTCCCTCGGCTCCAAGTTTTATAGAAGCAGATTTAGTAGCTTCCCCTGCTGGATCTAAAACTGAGGGTCTTAGCCTTACAAAAACTTTTACAGCAAATTGGTCCAATTAAAAATTAATTTCTACTAGAAGATTAGTTTAAATTTTAATAAAAAGTACTATTGATTAATAAACAAATATTTTTTTTCAATAAGGTTTTCTGAGTTATTAAATGTCTATGTAGCCTCTACCAAAACAAACTAAGCAAGTTTTTCTTGAATTTTCAGGTGTTTTAAAATTTCCTGACCCCCCACATTTTGAACATTTTATTTTATCAATTGAAGAAACTTCTTCAGAGATTATTTGTTTTAAAGCAATTTTTGAATTTTCCATCTTGGGCTGTCTACTGAAGTAAGTATCCCGACAAGTAACTATAAAGTCAAATTGCTATTTTTGGGTCACTTAAAATCTTAAATTTCTCTTTAATTTTTTTATTGAAAGTTTGTATAGATTTTTCATCAAAGGAAATTATTACTAACTCAAGCCCAGCATTATCATTTGGTCTCCAACAATTGTTTGGAGCTTCTTCAAACCAAGTATTAATTTTCTTTCCTACAATTTGTATTTGTAAAGGCAATGATTTGTTTGGTATCCAAATACGTCCTTTTATTCGAAGAATGTTTAATTCATCCAAGATTTTTGACATCTCCTTTTCAAAGTCATTTTTTTCAAGGAAATAATTTAATTTAAATGAATCTGATACAAGCTCAACATGATTATGGTCATGTTCTTCCGTTAAAAATTCTTTATAAGTCTCTTTTTTAAAATTAAAATCAAATAGATAATTTAAATCAATTTTGCCATTCTTGGATTTAAGGACTGGTGTAGATGAATTTAGACTTCCTTGAATTTTATTTTTTACAACGTCAAACTGATCATCATTTAAGATATCTGATCTAGAGACTAAAACGATATCAGAAACTTCTAGTTGCTCCTCAAAAAGTTCATCTATAGTGGCGTTGTGATCAATTTTATCTGTCTCATTATATTGTTTTGTTATTTTATTTAAATCATTAATTGGGGAACCATTTAGCATTGATTCTCCATTAACGATACCAACAACAACATCAAGGTAGATGGAAGACCTAATCTCAGGCCAGTTAAGTGCTTGAATTAAGGGAATTGGTAGTGCCAACCCACTTGTTTCGATAATTATTGATTCGATAGGAGGATTAAATTCTAGGAGAGCTTTTATTGATGGAACAAAGTCATCTTGAACAGTGCAACATAAGCATCCATTGTTTAATTCGATGACGCAGTCGTCTTCAGATTCATCACATTTATCACAACTTTTAATCAAATCACCGTCAATTCCAACATCACCAAATTCATTAATTATTAAACCAAATTTTTTATTACTCTCTTTTAATAGATATCTTAGAAAAGTTGTTTTACCTGAACCAAGAAATCCCGAAACAACAATAACTGGAATTTTTTTTTTCATCTTTGATGATTAACAACCTAAGCTATATTCTGTACTCTCTCCTGTAGAACTATTTGTGCCATTAGCAATCGCACATAATTGTTTTTGTTGTGTACGACTTAGAACAGCATCAGTAAAATCTGCACCATCTATTTTTGCGCCTTCAAAATTACTTTCCATTAATAAAGCATTAGTAAAATTAACATCTGAAAGATCAGCATCTGTAAAGTCTGTTGCATAAGCTAGTGCATCTCTTAAATTTGCTCCAGTAAACTTTGAGTTTTGCAATTTACTATTATTGAACACCGCCCCTTCTAAATTACTTTCACTGAAATTAAACCCATTCAAATCAAACTTAACGTATTCGTTACCGCTTAAGTCTTGACCATGCATATCTGGCTCTAAATTAAGGTCTTGCTGGTTTCTAATCTCAGGAGGTCTTTTAGCCCATGCAGAATTTACAGAATTAAAAAATAAAATCCCAACTATTAGCAAAGTAATTAATGCATTCTTTAGTGAGGGGAGAACAATTGATTTAATCATAATAAGACTGTATTTTAGAACTTAAGTATTTAAAGTCTGTAAGAGTATCTTAAAGGAAAATATATGGCAATGTCACTAAAGGTTATTGTTCCTCCTCATCCATTAATAAAACATTGGCTTTCAATATTACGAGAAAAAAATACTCCAAATATTTTGTACTCAACAGGATATGAGCAATTAGGGAAATGGCTTACATATGAAGCATTACGTAATTGGCTGCCATATAAAAAAGAAATAGTAAATACTGATAATGGAGACGCAGATGGATTCTTTATTAATAATGATTATCCAATAAAAGTGCTCGCAATGTTGCCTGAAGGATTATCTCTTTGGTTTGGATCTAAAGAAGTAATTCCTAATTCAACCCTCTCATTAGGAGAACTTCCTAAAACTATTGAATCAAATGAAGGAGTTATATTTTATTCAGAACAAATAACAACAAAATCAGCAACATTAGAAACTTTAATTAAATTAAAGGAATTAGGTGTTGATTCAAATAGGATTCTTTTAATAACTGCTATTTGCTCAAATAAAGGATTAAATGAAATTGCGAAATTATTCCCTAATCAGGTAATTTACACTTCTTGCATAGATGAGGAAGACGAAAAAACACAATTATTAGTACCGGGTATTGGGAATCCTCTATCGCGTTTAAGTACTATATTTCGAGATAAGAACTAATATATAATATAGGAGTAAGTATTTTACCAATGTCTGAATACAGAGATTCGTCTTCAAATAATCTTTTATCATTAATAAGCGGTGCTTTTATTGGAGCAGCAGGTCTAGCTTGGTGGTTAATTTCCGAAGCAGACAAAAGAAAGGAGGAAAAAAAACAAAAAGCAATGATGTATTCCTCCAGAATTCAAGACGGTTCTGAAGCGATTGATTCAAATGAAAATACAAATGAAGTTGAAGGAGAGAATTTGGAGAAGAAAGTTGAGCAACTAAATTCTGCAATTGCTGATGTGAGGAAGCAACTTGAAGAGTTGGGGCAATAGAATAAATAAGGTTCTCAAATAATATGAATAAACTCAGATCATCTGCAATTACACAAGGTGTGCAAAGATCCCCTAACAGATCGATGTTAAGAGCTGTTGGATTTAATGATGAAGATTTTAATAAACCTATTATTGGAGTTGCGAATGGATACAGCACCATAACACCATGCAATATAGGTTTAAATAAGTTAGCTCTCAAAGCTGAAGAGTCAATAAAAAGATCAGGTGGCATGCCTCAGATGTTTGGAACTATAACAGTTAGTGATGGCATTTCTATGGGAACAGAGGGCATGAAATATTCCCTAGTTTCAAGAGAAGTTATTGCTGATTCAATTGAAACAGCATGCAATGCTCAGAGTATGGATGGAGTGCTTGCGATAGGTGGATGTGACAAAAATATGCCTGGTGCCATGATAGCGATTGCAAGAATGAATATTCCCTCAATTTTCATTTATGGAGGAACAATAAAACCTGGAAAGTTACATGGAGAAGATCTTACTGTTGTTAGTGCATTTGAAGCTGTTGGACAATTAACATCAGGCAAAATTGATGAAGAAAGGCTAATCCAAGTCGAGAAAAATTGTATTCCTGGTGCTGGTAGTTGTGGAGGGATGTTTACAGCTAATACAATGTCTGCAGTTATTGAAGTATTAGGGTTAAGTCTTCCTCACAGTTCCACTATGGCTGCTGAAGATCTTGAAAAAGAACTAAGTGCAGATAAAAGTGCTGAAATATTAGTCTCTGCAATAGAAAAAGATATAAGACCTCTAGACCTAATGACGAAGAAAGCATTTGAAAATGCCATATCAGTAATTATGGCAATTGGTGGATCAACAAATGCGGTATTACACATATTAGCCATTGCAAATACTGCAGGAATAGATATCAACATTAATGATTTTGAGAGAATCAGACAAAAAATACCCGTTATTTGTGACCTTAAACCGAGTGGTAAATATGTGACGGTGGATCTTCATAATGCAGGTGGGATTCCACAAGTAATGAAAATACTTTTGAATGCAGGATTAATTCATGGAGATTGCAAAAATATTGAAGGGAAAACTATCTCAGAATACTTACAGAATATTCCAGATAAGCCTCCAACAAATCAAAATGTCATAAGAGACATAGATAACCCTCTTTATCAAAAGGGACATCTAGCGATATTAAAAGGTAACTTAGCGAGCGAAGGTTCGGTAGCAAAAATTAGCGGAGTAAAAAACCCTGTATTGACAGGTCCAGCAAAGATTTTTGAAAGTGAAGAGGATTGTTTAAAATCGATATTGAATAATGATATCAAAGCTGGTGATGTCGTTGTTATTAGAAACGAAGGGCCTGTAGGAGGACCAGGCATGAGAGAAATGTTAGCTCCAACATCTGCAATTGTTGGTCAAGGCCTCGGAGAGAAAGTAGCTTTAATTACCGATGGCAGATTTAGCGGGGGTACTTATGGTCTGGTTGTTGGTCATATAGCCCCAGAGGCTGCTGTTGGTGGAAATATTGCTCTAATAAAACAAGGTGATTTAATTACAGTAGACGCTGTAAAGCAACTTATTGAAGTTGATTTATCTGACGAAGAATTAGAAAAAAGAAAAAAGGATTGGTTTAAGCCTAAACCAAAATACAAGAGAGGGATACTTTCAAAATATTCGAAAATAGTAAGCACATCAAGTTTAGGTGCTGTTACTGATTTATAGATCAGCTCAAAGTTTATTTTCTTAATCAATAAAGCTTTTTATCCTATTTGCTAGGTTTTCCAATCTAGCGCTGTATTTTGGTGAGTTGCATTTTTTCCCATTATTGCTATTCATCCACAATGTTTTAACTCCACACCACAATATTGGTTCATCAGGAAAATTAAGCTTAGAGATAACTAAAACCAACTCTTTATTTGATTTAAAAAGTTCTAATTCAAGATCGTAAATTTCTAATCTTTTACCTTCTTTATCTCGACATAAGATATGAACCGTCAAATCAATATCTTCTTCTTCGATTTCGTATTCACCATTTATTTTTACGACAGAATGCACAAAGGGTTTATTCGTTAAATCTGCTGACTTAGCGATTAAGCTCTCTATATTTTTAGATGGATTTTCAAATAACACTTATTGATTTAATTAAAACTTTTATGGAACCCTGTTTAAACTCATTATTAAGTAATCCATCATCACCAAACTTAGAGTGTAGTAGTTGCAATCTTCTGATTTTAGAAGGCTTGAATTTAAATGGGAACCGTACCTTATTAGCTCTTACTGAAGGTTTTAGCTCACTAAACGGAATTTGAACATTTGTTGTTCCGAATTTTTTTGTTGGGAATGATTTAATCCATCTAAGACCGCCAGGAATAAATTCGGTTAGTCCAAGAAGATCATCTTCACAAGCAACAGCAAATTTAAAAGTTCTTCCTTGTCCATCAATATTTAAATCGAAGGATGAATATTCAGATAAGTTTAAAGAGGGTTTATAAATAGGCGATCTACAACTAACAAATCCTCCAGCTTTCTCGACAATATTACCCTTTAATAACAAACCAGAATTTGAAATTTCACAAAAAGCTGAACTTGATCCGCCCATAACAGTATCATTTAATGTTTTCCAACCATCAAACTCCTTTTTTTGGAATAAAAATTTCTTATTACTCATTAAATAATTAAAATTATTAATAGACTTTAACTAAATTTCTAATTCTTTTGCTGATTCCTGATCACAAAATATTGAAATTTGATTAATAGATTTTATTAATTTTGATGGTGTTCTATCTGGTGGCTCTTTTTCATCTAATAACCTCTCAAGAGCAATTCTTTTAGAGGCACCACTAACCAAAAATACTATCTTTGAAGAGGCTGAAAGGACCTTTGGAGTTAATGAAATTCTTTTTAATCCTTTACCTTCATTAAAAATAACAAAATCATCTACATTATTATTTTCTTGGTAAGGGAATAATGAGGCTGTATGACCATCATCTCCAAGACCTAATAATGTTAAATCAAAGGTTGGAGGGTTTGATCCGCATTTTTCAATTAATTTTGAAATAAATTGATTTTTTGTAGCTTCATCATCAGCATTTAAATCATTGAAAATCTCATAAAAAAAAGCTTTAGATCCAAAATTAGTTAACAATGAATTCTTCAACATTAACGAGTTACTTAATTCTGAATTTGGATCAACACATCTTTCATCTCCTAAAAAGACATCAACAAAATCCCATTTAAGATTGCTTTTAGAAAGCAGTTGATACACAGACTTAGGAGTTGAGCCTCCACTTACACAAAATTTAAATCTTTCTTTATTTTTTAATGTATGAGCAATAATATGGCTTTCAATAAACTTAAAAACCTCTTTTGATAGTTCTAACTTGTCTTTGTATATGTTTATGGTGTATCCGTTTTTGACCTTTTCAATCATTTCATCCATTCAGTATGAAAACTACCTTCCATATCAATTCTTTCATATGTATGAGAGCCAAAACAATCTCTCATTGCCTGAACAAGATTCTGGGGAAGTCTATTGGTTCTATAACTATTCAAATAATCTAAAGTACTGGACAGACATGGGACTGGTATACCAGCTTTTGTGGATAAAGAAACCACATTAGCTAAGTTATCTAATCTCATCGCAATTTCATTATTGAACCAATCATCAAAAATTAAATTTTTTAGATTAGGGTCTTTGTTATAAGCATCTTGAATTTTACTTAATAATTTTGATCTAATTATGCAACCACCTTTCCATATCTGAGCAATTGATGGCATATTCAAACCATAGTTATATACTGCAGATGCTTCTCTTAAGATATCCATACCTTGGGCATAGCTAGCGATTGTGGCAAGGACTACAGCATCAAATAAAGGTTTCATTCCATCAGTTATATTTCCTAAATCAAAATCTTCTATTTCTGTGGCTGGAATAGTTTTTTCAATCTCACTACGTTGCTCTTTTAAAGAACTCATTACTCTTGCATTTAAAGAGGCATAAATAGTTGGGACTGATACCCCCAGTTCTAAAGCACTTACTACAGTCCATAACCCAGTACCTTTCTGGCCAGCTTTATCTAATATTTTCTCAACGACATCATCTCCAGTTATCTCATCTTGTGTATCTAGACAAATCTCTGTTATCTCAACAAGATAGGAAGATAATTCATCAGTATTATTCCAAATACCAAATACCTCTGACATCTGTTTTCCATTCATACCTTTGACTCTCTTCATAAGGTCATAAGCTTCTGCGAGTATTTGCTCAATTCCATATTCAATTCCGTTATGAACAGTTTTCACAAAATGACCTGAGCCTCCCGGTCCAACATATGCAACACATGGTCCGTCTTCAACTTTGGCAGCCATTTTTGTCAATAGGCTTTCTATTGCATCATATGAAGCCTTAGTACCACCAGGCATCATACTTGGCCCTTCTAGAGCTCCTTTAGCACCACCTGAGACTCCCATTCCAATGTATCCAAAACTTTTACTTTCAAGAGTGCTTACCCTTCTTTCTGTATCTTTAAATTGAGAATTACCACCATCTATTAATAAATCTCCTTCCTCGAGATATCCAGAAATGTTATCTATGACAGCATCTGTTGCGGGTCCAGCTTTTACCATCATTAGAATTCTTCTAGGTCTCTCTAGCTTGTTAACAAATTCTTGAAGAGTTTCAGCTCCCTCAATATTCTTCCCAAGGCCTCGACCTTGTAAAAATTCTTCAGTTTTTGAGTAAGTCCTATTAAAAACTACACTAGAAAATCCATTTCTTTCTGCGTTAAGAACTAAATTTTCGCCCATAACACCAAGACCTATTAAACCGAAATGTGCCTTGGACATAAAAAATTAAAAAACTCAATAAATATAGTGTGCCTGCAACTCAACAAAATTGCTCAAAAAAAATACTTATGTCAGCGAAAAATGATCGAAAAGATTTAAATAACAGTTCCGTTTGCGATAGTTGCATTTTTAACTACTACAACAATTCCATTTCTTATATAGAAGCCTAATTCTGGCTTATCTGCTTCTTCTACTCGATCTTTATTAATGATTACGACATTATCACCAATCCTTGTATTCTTATCAAGAATTGCTCTTTTTACAGTGGTTCCTTCACCTACACCAAGAGGTGTTCCGCCTCCTTTCCTTAATTCAATTCTTTCTTCAGGGGATTCAAAGAAATCGGCACCCATCACTAAAGTGTCTTCTAGAACAGAATCACTTTCAATTCTACTTCTCACACCTAAAACACAATGCAAAATACTGCAGGACTTCAAGATTGTACCTTCACAGACTATTGAATCAGTAATTTGAGCATCTACGAGTTTAGAGGGAGGAAGAAATCTAGGTCTTGTATAGATTGGAAATTTTTCATCATAAAAACTAAATGGAGGTTTTGGTTGCTCAGTCAATGCAAGATTTGACTCAAAGAATGCGCCAATGGTTCCAATATCTTCCCAATAATCATCGAATACATAACTTTTAAGAGTATCTCCCCTATGCAGTGCTTCTGGAATTATGTCCTTACCAAAATCCGTATAACTAGGATATTTATTTAGAAGATCGAAAAGAGTATTTCTGCTAAAAACGTAAATACCCATAGAGGCTAAATAAGGTTTTTCGGCAGCTGACTCCTTACTTAATCCAAATTTCGAAGTATCTACTGCCATTGCCTTCAACTTCTCTCCAGTAGGCTTTTCACTGAATTCCTTAATATTACCTAAATCATCTGTTCTCATTAGACCAAAACCTTCTGCCTGAGCTTCGTCAACAGGTAATGCGGCAACAGTTAAATCAGCACCATTATCTCTATGATGTTGAACAAATAAACTGTAATCCATTCTATATAATTGATCACCTGACAATATTAAGTACTCATCAACGTCCCATTCTTGAAATAACCATTGGTATTTTCTTACAGCATCTGCAGTACCTTCAAACCACTTTGGACTATCAGGTGTTTGTTGGGCGGCTAATACCTCCACAAAACCTTGACCAAAAGGTCCATTAAGATTATAAGTTCTTCCTATATGTCTATTTAGAGATGCACTGTTGAACTGAGTCAATACGTACATTTTTTCTATACCTGAATTAATACAGTTACTAATTGGGATATCAATTAAACGATACTTTCCTGCTAATGGAACAGCAGGTTTTGCCCTCATTTTTGTTAAGGGATAAAGTCTAGAACCTTTTCCTCCTCCGAGGATGATGGCCAACACATGCTTCATTCAATCTAATGGAGGTAGATACAACTATTTAAAGTAACTGATTATAGGCAGATTTAGAAATAGGAATGGTCAGTTTACGAAGGTATTTCGATAAATCACTTGAAAAACTTAATATAAATAAAGAAAATTTAGCTATTTTTATCCTCATCCACTAAAGAAAACAATTTTTCAACGATTTTTAAAGAAGCTTGTCTTTCTTCTCTTGATTGAGGACTTCTCAACTTAGTAACAGGTGTGTGAAGTATTTTATTGATAATTCCTTTAGTCAGTGCTTCCACAACTTTTCTTTCTCTAGCAGAAAAATCTGGGCCCATTCTACTAAGTGCTTTTTGCAATTCCTCCTTTCTAATTAACTCCAAATCTGATCTAAGTTTGTTAATTACTGGAACCGCCTCAAGACTTGCCCACCATTCTAGAAAAATGATTCTTTCTTCTTCTACTAAAGATTCTGCTTCCTTTGCAATTTTTTGTCTGAATTCTTGATTTCTTGAAACTACCTCTTGTAAATCATCTACATCAAATGATTGTACAAATTGATGTTGTTTAACATCATTAGATATATTTCTTGGTACACCTATATCAATAAATTTAAGTTGACTGCTCAAATTTAATTTTTCAATTTTAGCGAAATCAATTATTGGCTCTTCTGATGCGGTACTAGTAAAAACAAGAGAGGATAATGATATATTTTCATCTAATTCATTCAATCCTTTACAAATAATTTCTAAGTCTGGGAAATCTAAAGCAAGATTTAATGCTCTATCAATATTTCTATTAACAAGTACAAGTTTATTGCATCCTTTTGATTTTAAATGAGTTATTAAAAGCCTACTCATTCGACCAGCCCCAACTACAAGAACTTTCTCTGATTCCAAACTTACAAGAGTATCAAACCCCTTTTCTTGGCCAATTTTTAATTGAGCAAGTTCCACTGCTGCTGAACTGATTGATACAGCTCCAGTTCCCAAACTTGTTTCGGATCTAACTTTTTTACCTGTACTAACTGATTGAGTTAATAATCTATTAAGAATGGGCCCAGTAGATTGATTCTCTTGACCTAATCTCATCATTTTTTTTACTTGTGAAAGGATTTGTCCTTCTCCTAAAACGAGGCTATCGAGTCCTGCAGAAACTTTCATCAAATGCAAAACTGCATCTTCTTGTCTAAAGCAAAAAAGATGTGGATTTAAATCTTCAAAAATAATTCCAGAATAATCTGATATAAATTCTTTAATAGATGAAATTCCAGTATTTTTATCCTTAACTAGCGCATAAATTTCTAGCCTATTACAAGTACTTAAAATTGACACCTCCAATACATCAGAGAAAGCTTTTAATGCTTTCAGTGATTCTGTTATGGATTGGTCAGGAATACTTAACTTCTCACGCACTTCGACAGGTGCCGTGCGATGACTCAGTCCGACGACAACAATATGCATAAAATCAAAAATAAATTTTTAAAGGCTGATACTCTTTGCACCATCTTTTATATGGACAGTATTTGTGAATCTTGCAGTGCTATCTAATGTACTAATTACTAAACTGCTTGTTCTAACACAATCCCTTTCAAATTTAACTCCATCAAATAATAATCCATCGGTTATTCCACTTCCAGCGAACACAACGTTTTCTCCCGATGCAAGTTCGTTTGCTTCATAGATTTTGTCTATATCAGTTATGCCCATTTCATTGAGACGTTTTATATTCCCTTCTTTTGTATAATCAGCCCATTCAGAAGTTTGAGCAATTGCTGGATCATAAACTAATTGTCCTTGAAAGTGTCCTCCAAGAGCTCTCATCGCAGCTGCCGAAATAACACCTTCTGGAGCTGCACCAATACCCATCAAGCAATGTGTTCCTGTTCCTGCAAATCCACATGCAATCGCAGCTTGAACATCACCATCAGAAATCGGCTGTACTTTTGCGCCACATCCTCGAATCTCTTTAATTAAATCCTTATGTCTTGTTCTATCCATAACAACAACAGTTAGTTCATCAATAGAAAGATCCAAGCAATCACTAAGTATTTTCAAGTTTTCAGTAGCTGAATTTCTAATATCAACTTTCCCTTTAGCAGCAGGCGGAGCTGCTAATTTATTCATGTAAAAATCAGGAGCATTAAAAAGTCCGCCGGTATCAGAAGCTGCCAAAACTGCCATAGAACCTCTTTGATTATTTGCACAAAGATTAGTTCCTTCACAAGGATCTACAGCAAAGTCAACCCCTGGTCCACTTCCACTCCCTACCTCTTCACCTATATAAAGCATAGGTGCTTCATCTCTTTCACCTTCTCCAATAACAATTTTCCCTTTCATTTCAATTTTGCCCATTCGCAATCTCATTGCTTCTACAGCTGCAGCATCAGCTTCATCTTTTTGACCTAGTCCTGTTAGCTTTGCTGAGGCGATTGCTGCTTGCTCGACAACTTCGAGTATTTCTTGAATTAAAGTTTGATTCACAATTAAATTTTTGAGGATTTTCTAAAAGGTTTTGAGTATGATCTCATAAAAAATGCCATTTTTTATGAGAATTATTATGCAAATAAGCTTTTTTTAACTCATTACAGCTGTTACTTTATCAGGCCGTGACTTGAAATTAGGAATAAACAACTAAATATAGTATCTTTATTAAATATTTTAAAAATTAAATGACTGAGTCAAATCAAACAAATTTAGCTGGTGTTAATAGACCAATTCAAATAATTCCTTCTGTTTTACCAGCAGATTGGGCAAATATGGGGGCATGTGTAAAAGAACTTGAGGAAGCTGGAGTAGATAGAATTCAATTTGATGTAATGGATGGAAATTTCGTCCCTAACCTCACTTTTGGTCCTGAGATGATTGCTGCATGCAGAAAATATTGCGATGTCCCTTTTGAAACCCAATTAATGGTTAGCCAATACAATTGTGAAACCATGCTTGAATCTTACGTAAAAGCTTCAAAAGGAGCCAATGGAGAACCTGGAGTAGTAATAGCTCATGCCGAAGCAAATATTCATCTACATAGAGTTCTTGGAAGAATAAGAGATCTAGGAGGATCTCCTTCTGTCGCGCTAAATCCACATACTCCTTTTGAAATGATTGAAAACATCATGGATATGGTTGATCATGTTTTGGTTATGACAGTTAATCCAGGTTTTGGTGGACAAGCTTATATCCCAACAATGCTCAATAAAATTAGAAAAATAAGAAACTTTATTATCGAAAAAAACTTAAATGTCGATATTGAAGTCGATGGAGGAATAAAAGCAAATTGGACTATTTCTCAGTGTGCTGATGCCGGTGCTAATTGTTTTATTGCAGGCAGTGGAATGTTTGCATATCCAACTTTAAAAGAGGGATGTGATGACCTGAGAAAAGTTGCTCAAGAAGCACAAAATGGGAAGGTTCTTTCAGAACCTCAATAAATATTTGGTAGATAATAAATCAACCAAATATCCAGCCATAACTGTGTAAACCTATGCCTAAAAAATTAACTCCTAAATAACATACTAAAACCACCAGGAAACCTGTCGTCGCTAATAAAGCTGGTCTTCTTCCTTGCCAACCTTTACTTATTCTCATATGCAGATAAGCAGCATAAAACAACCATGATATAAATGCCCATGTTTCTTTTGGATCCCAGCTCCACCATGTGCCCCATGCTTCATTAGCCCAAACTGCTCCTGTGATTAAACCTAGAGTTAAAAGAACAAAACCAATTAATATAGAACGATAACTTAATGTATCTAATTCTTCTGAATGAGAAAATTCAATTGGATCAACTAAATCATTAAAAGAATAGTTATTCGATATTTTGAAACCTCCTATACCTGTAGAACTACTTCTAATTTGAAGCGGTTTATTTTTATTCACGAACAAGACAGAAGCTGAAAGTAAAGAACCTATTATTAGTGCCGCGTAACTAAGCATTACAACGCTAACATGCATAACCAACCAGCTAGATCTTAAAGCTGGAACCAAGTTAGATGATAATTTCAAATCGTCAGGCAAAACAAAACAAGCAAAAGCCACAGTAAGTAACTCAATAGGTATTGCAACTGAGGGAATTATTGGAGATTGATATTCCCTCTCAATCAATAGTTGTCCCATTGTGAGCCCCCAAGTAAGGAAATAAAGAGATTCATATAAATTGCTAATAGGGAAATGTCCAGAAATTGACCACCTAAAAAGTAATTGTAATGTTATGAATAGATTCACTAGTATCGTAAGTATTCTTACGGTAAAAGAAGACTTTTTTTTAAAAACTGCGGTTAAACATATCGGTAAATTTACTAATAAAATATAAAAGACTAAAACTCCTAAAATTGAAACCGGGTCATATATTAAATTTTTAAAAATATTATCTAGTATCATTTCTAGAAATTTATCCAGTTTTAATATTCAATGACAACCAAATAATAATTTAAATCATTCTTAAATGAGTAAATCTTTAATAATTAAGTTTTAATTCCTTATGCAAAAAGAATTTTAAAGTCTGAAATTATCTCCTAGATAATACTTTTTGACTATTGGATTATCTGCTAATTCACTTGATGATCCGTAGGCTAGGATTTTTCCTTCACTTAAAACATAGGATTTGTTGGTAATTAATAGGGTCTCCCTCACGTTATGATCTGTAATAAGAATCCCTACCCCATTACCACTTAATTTGAGAATTAGTTTCTTTAAATCATTAACAGCTAGAGGATCAATTCCAGCGAAAGGTTCGTCTAATAATAAATATTTAGGCCCTTTTCTTCCTACAGTAAGAGCTCTAGCTATCTCGCACCTCCTTCTTTCTCCTCCTGAAAGTTGATACCCGTAATTATCTACAAAATTATTCAAATTAAATTCATTAATTAATTGCTCTCTTCTGTTTCTTATTGCCGCTCGACTATAAGATGAATTCTGTAAAGCCAAATCTATATTGTCTTTAACAGTGAGGTTTCTAAATATACTAGCCTCCTGTGTTAAATAACCCAACCCAAGTCTTGATCTAATAGGGAGTGGAAGATTAGTGATATTTTTACCATTCATTAAAACTTCCCCTTTATCAGGTTTTATATTCCCAACTGCAAGATTAAAAGTGGTAGTTTTCCCTGCACCATTAGGTCCCATTAAACCTACAACCTCTCCTGGCTTTACAGTTATAGAAACATCATTGACGATAAACCTTCCCTTAATTGAAAGAGATACATTTTGAATTTTTAAGTTCATCTTGCTTGAGATTGATAAGTAATCTTATGTCCTTGAAAAAAGAATGAAAGATAAAACAAAACTTTAGTTAAAGAGAAAAATATATTCATATGTTTCAAAGAGGTTTCAAAAAAGGTTTATCACTCTCATTTAATGTCTCTTTATATTGTAATTTTCTCAATAAATTCTCTAAACATTGGCAAAAGGACTCTAGATCAATACCTAAATTAATCTTGGTTCTGGTTTTTATTCTACCTAAACCCTCTCCAAGCAAAATAGTAGCTCCATTTAAATTTCCCTTACCTAAGTGGAACTGAGAAACAGATACTTGTAAAATTCCTTGAATGACTTGTCTTTCATCACCATCAACAGTATTCCAAATTTCTTCAAAAGCATCATGAGCCTCGTACCAATAATGATTATTAAAAAGATTTAAAGCAGTAAAAAGGGAATCCTTAAAACTTGTTGTACTTTCTTCATCCATAAAATTATTTATTAATTTTTTTTCTTCTTATTTAATTTTCTCATTCTTATTGAATCTGGTGTTACCTCTAGCATTTCATCTGGACCAATATATTCAAGTGCCCTTTCAAGGGTAATATCAACAGGTGACTGCAAAGTATCAAGTTCTTCTGCTCCTGCTGACCTCATATTAGTTAGCTGCTTAGTTTTACATATATTAAGTTCAAGATCTTGAGGTCGATTATTCTCTCCAATTATCATTCCTTTATAGACTTTAACTCCAGGTTTAATAAAGTAAACTCCTCTATCTTCAGCATTCTTTAATGCGTAGAATGTTGCCACCCCTTCCTCAAAAGCTATAAGAACCCCATTTCTCCTAGTTTCAAAATCTCCTGTTTTAGGTTTATATTCATAAAAAGAGTGACTCATTATACCTTCACCCCTCGTTATCCGAACAAATTCACCACGAAATCCAATTAGTCCTCTTGATGGCACAAGAAATTCTAATTGAGTTCTCCCATCTGAACTAGTTTGCATGTTTTTCATCTCTGCCTTTCTTGATCCGAGTTTCTCTATACATGAACCCACAGCAACTTCAGGTACATCTAAAACCAAAGTCTCTATAGGCTCACATTCAACATTTTCAATTACTCTAAAAATTACCTGAGGTTGTGAGATTTGAAACTCAAACCCTTCTCTCCTCATCGTTTCAATCAAAATCCCTAAATGTAATTCTCCTCTACCCGAGACTGAGAACCTGTCTGGAGAATCAGTTTCTTCTACTCTAAGAGCAACATTTGTTAAAAGTTCCCTCTCCAATCTATTTTTTAATTGTCTACTCGTAACAAATTTCCCTTCTTTTCCCGCAAAAGGGGAATCATTCACAACAAAGGTCATATTTAAGGTCGGTTCATCAACTTTAATTAATGGGAGAGGATGAGGAGAATCAGGACATGCTATGGTCTCACCAATATTGACGTCATCGAAACCAGAAACAGCAACGATATCCCCTGCAAATGCTTCATTTATATCGATTCTTCGTAATCCTTCGAATCCTAGTAGTTTACTAACTTTACCTTTAATAGTTTTTCCATTTTCTTTAATTAAACTAGCTTGTTGACCATTTTTGATGGTTCCATTATGAATTTTTCCAATTACAATTCTGCCTAAGAAATCAGAATAGTCCAAAGTAGTTATTTGTAGCTGAAGAGGCTTGTTTGAGTCACCTACTGGAGGTGGAACATGTCTTATAATTGCCTCAAAAAGAGGCATCATATTGTCACTAGTAGATTCCATCTCTTCTTTTGCGAATCCAGATAGGCCACTTCCAAAAAGATAAGGGAAATCACATTGATCATCATCAGCTCCTAATTCTAGAAATAAATCAAGAACCTTATCAATTGCTATTTCTGGTACTACTCTTGGTCTATCAATTTTATTTACAAAGACTATAGGCCTAAGTCCTTTTTCTAATGCTTTTTTTAAAACAAATCTTGTTTGAGGCATCGGCCCCTCATTTGCATCAACAATAAGTAAACAACCATCTACCATTCCCAAAACCCTCTCGACTTCTCCTCCAAAATCTGCATGTCCAGGGGTATCTATAATATTTATTCTTGTGTCTTTGTAGTTAACTGCAGTATTTTTTGAGAGTATCGTTATTCCTCTTTCTCTCTCAAGATCATTTGAATCCATTACACATGTGGGGATAACTTCATTGTCTCTAAATATTCCTGATTGAGATAACAATGCGTCCACAAGAGTTGTCTTCCCATGATCTACGTGAGCAATAATTGCAACATTCCTAATTTCTTTTATCGAAGATGACATTTATAAAATTTCTATAAATAATAGATTAACTTTATTAAGGCTAACTCAAAGGATGCTTATTATGAAAATTTTCTCTTTGAGACTTTCAAAAACATAAACATATTGGGGTAATTTAATTAACAATTTAGATTTATAGTTCTCTGTTTGAAGTTTCAAAAACTTTTAGAGCTTCAATAGACCCTTCATATCTCCAATGCCAAGGTTCGTAATCTATGTATTTATTATTTTTGTTGAACGATAACTTAAAGTGAAACTTAGCTGCATTTTTTATTAACCATCTAAAGGCATCAGTATTTTCGAATTCAGTCTCAAAGTCTGTTTCTCTTTGAGTGGCATCACCAATATCAATTGCGAAACCAGTACTATGTTCAGAATATCCTGGAGGGGCTGAAACTCTTGCTCTTTCTGCTGCCACTTGATTTCTAAAGGATTTTAAAGAATAAAAGATTTCGTTTTGCAAATTTATTGATCTGAAACCACTCAAGAAGACCAAATATATCCCATCTTTTTTCGCTTCTTCTCTCATATTTAATAAAGAATCACGCATATCAATGTGAACTTCAATATTTGGCTCAATCAAAACAAGTTTATCCTTGGGGATTTCCTCATAGGGTAGATGGCCCAAAATTCTACGTTCAGGATTTTTCTCAGCCTGAAAATTAAGAACACTAAAAGGTCCTAATTCTATATTTCTAATCAATCGCAATGAAGCCAAAGAAAAAAGAAGAAAAAGAAATGGAGAAAGTAATAATACTTTTTTAGATAATATTGATTTAGGCTTATTTAAGTAAATTCTTTTTGCGAGCGGTATATCAAATTGGTTAATGTCTTTGTTTTGTTCCAATATTTATTAGCTGAATTTGGAAAACATATTTCGATATTAACCATTATTTTAAGAAATGCACTTTTATAAGCAAAAAAGATGTAGGTTTTATATACAGTATTATTTTTTTTTCGTATGTTGAGGGTAGCTGTTATTGGAGGAGGTCCAAGTGGTTCATGTGCTGCAGAAATACTTGCCAAAGCTGGAATAAAAACTTGGCTCTTCGAGAGGAAATTAGATAATGCAAAACCATGTGGAGGGGCTATTCCTCTTTGCATGGTGGAGGAATTTGATTTGCCTGAATCAATTATTGATAGAAAAGTAAGGCATATGAAAATGATATCTCCATCAAACAGAGAAGTAGATATTAGCCTAGATAGAGTTTATGGAAAAAGCGATAATGAGTTTATTGGTATGTGTAGAAGAGAAGTAATGGATGCTTTTATGCGCAACAGAGCTTCAGATCTTGGTGCCACACTTATAAATGGATTAGTTACCTCTATTGATACTGGCGAAAATAATCAAGGGCCATATAAACTCTCCTATTCAGATTTTACGAATGGGGACAAAAAAGGAGAGCTCAAAGAGCTTACTGTTGATCTTTTAATTGGAGCTGATGGAGCCAATAGTAGAGTTGCTAAAGCAATGGATGCAGGAGATTACAAAGTTGCTATTGCATTTCAAGAAAGAATTAAATTGCCTAAAGAAGAAATGAGTTACTATGAAGATCTTGCCGAAATGTATGTCGGCACTGATGTTTCTCCTGATTTTTATGGGTGGGTTTTTCCTAAATATGATCATGTTGCTGTCGGCACTGGAACCATGCAAAAGAATCAGTCCCTAATAAAAGGACTCCAAGAGGGAGTTAGGAGTAGGGCAATGAAAAGACTAGTTAATGGTGAGGTAATAAAAGTAGAAGCACATCCAATACCTGAGCATCCAAGACCAAGAAGAGTAGTTGGTAGAATGGCCCTTGTTGGTGATGCCGCAGGTTATGTTACAAAAAGTTCCGGTGAGGGCATCTACTTTGCTGCAAAGAGTGGGAGAATGTGTGCTGAAGAAATTGTTGAAGCCTCAAAAAACGGTGAAGTAATTCCATCTGAAAAAGATTTAAAAAACTATCTTAAGAAATGGGATAAAAAGTATGGCACAACTTATAAGGTTTTAGAAATCCTCCAAAATATCTTCTATAGAAATGATTCCGCAAGAGAAGCCTTTGTTGAAATGTGTGATGACATGGATGTACAAAGACTTACTTTTGATAGTTATTTATACAAAAGAGTTGTTTCTATGAAACCATTACAGCAACTTAAAATCACAATGCTTACACTTGGTTCTATCTTAAGAGGCAAAGCTCTAGCACCACTAAAATATAAACCCGTTGATAGTGCTGTTAGGGAAAATAAAGAAGTAGAAAAAATGCTAAAAAATTATTCAATTAAAGGTGGCATTAAAGTAAAGAGTTCAAAAGTGTAAAGTCAGCGATCTTTAGAGAATAATTTCTAATTAAGCTCAACAAATTTAGTCTATTATTTCGTACTTTAATATCCTCTGTCATTACAAGGACCCCTTTTTCATTGTCAAATAAATCCTCAATAGTATTTATATTGATCTCGAATAAGTTTAGAAGTTTCAAATAATCGCAAGAACCTTTTGAATAAAGTTTTTCTAGTTCCTTAATAAATTCAAAAACTTTCAATTCACAATCTTTTTCAAAAAGTTTTGTGTTCACATAATCTCCTATAGATAATACCTCTGTTGAAAGATTACTACTATAAGCTAATTTACTTACCCTTGTAATTACCTTCTGGATTTCAAAAAAAGTTTCTTTTTCTTTAAAATTGATAATACTTTTAACTCTATTTTTAAGATCAACAATATTCAAAATTCTTTTTTGAGAAAACTCATCAGAAGAGTAAAGGGCTTTTATCAATTCTTTACTAAGTGATATTTCTTCAAGATGACTAACAATTCTTTGAACTAGAAATTCAATTAAATCATTTAAAACTTCCTTTTTTGAGAAGTCCAAATTAGGGAATTCGATTTTCCAAAAATCAATAAGTTCGTTAAATAACTTTTCTAAAGGCAAATCAAGTTCATAATCCCAAATTATTTTAATCACTCCGTTCAAATTTCTTCTCAAAGCATAAGGATCAGAAGATCCACTTGGACGCTTACCGGAAATAAATATACTTATTAAAGTTTCAATCTTATCTGCGACAGAAACTATCGCGCCATATTTTGACGAAGGCAAGGCATCTTTATAAAAAGAGGGCAAGTAATGTTCAGCCACAGCCAAACAAACATCCTCACTAAAACCTTCATTTTTAAGATATTTACCACCCATTATTCCTTGCAACTCAGGGAATTCGAAAACAATTTCACTACATAAGTCGTTTTTACAGAATCTAGCAGCTTCTATTATTTTTTTATCTTCTAAAGACTTATCATTTAAAAATGTAAGGATATTTTTTGTAACTTCCTCTATTCTCTTAACTCTCTGAAAGATATTTCCAAGTCCTTTTAAATAAGAAACAGATTTAAGTTTTTCATTTCTTTCAATTGAAGCAACTTTTTTATCACTTTCTACAAAAAACTTTGCATCTGAAAACCTAGCCCTCAAAACCTTCTCATTACCCTTCGCAATGTTTTTATTTGATTCATCAAGACCATTTGAAATAACGAAAAAATTTGTACTAATATTTTTTTCAGAGCTTAAATCTAGTTTTGAAAAAGTACTATTATTCAATAAAAGAGGCACATATCTCTGATGACTTTTCATGACTGTGGAAAGAACTTCAACTGGGAGATTAAGAAATTCATCGCTAAATTTACCAATAATCAATTCGGGCCATTCAACTAAATCAGTTAGTTCATCAAGCAATCCTTTAGAAAGATCAGGCTTCAGATTTAGTAATTTAGAGGCCTGATTTATAAGACTTTCAATTTTTTCTTTTCTTTCTTGACGCTCAACTAATACCCTATTTTGAATCATTAATTCAAAAAAATTATCAGGATTTTGAACTTCAATAACTTTATTGATTAGTCTATGACTTTTTGATTTATTACTTATTTGAATATTTGGATCACATTCATCAAATACGAAATCAAGAATATCATCATTGTAGATAGAAGTAATCCACCTAATAGGTCTTGAAAATTTTGTATTTCCAGCCCCCCATTTCATAAATCGTGGACCTTGAAGACTCTTCATTACTTTAGGAACAATTGAAGACAAAGAAATTTTTGTGGATTGTCCCTTCTCAATTTTCTTTCCAAAAACAAAATCGCCCTTTTCTGTATTTTTTATTTCTAGCTCTCCTACATCTATACCTAAACTATTCGCAAATCCTAAAGCTGCATTAGTAGGAGATCCATCTAAAAAAGCTGAATTGGCTTTAGGTCCTTTTCTTACTATCGTCTTATCTTCTGCATAATCAACTAACCCTTCTAAAAGTAGAACAATTCTCCTTGGTGTAGAAGTAACAACGATATTGTTGAATTTGATCAACTTTTTATCCAATTCAAATTCTATTAGAGATTTAAATTGCTCTAGAACAGAATGAGAAAATTTTGCGGGCAACTCTTCGGTTCCTATCTCAAGTAAATATTTAGACAAGAAAAAATTATGACTTCTATTACTATAATTTACTACCAGTTAAATAAGCTTTTCGCTAATGTATAAAAAGAGATATGTTTTGGTCCTTTGATCAAGGTTGAGAAAGTAAAAAAGAAAAAAGACTCTGCCAAAGAAGAAACTGTTTGTTTGGCTAATGGACTCGAAGTTTCAAAATTTGAAAATTTTAAAAAAAGTAGCCAATTTCTGAAGGAACCTCTTGCTACGGAATTAGTTAATGATAGCGATCATTTTACTAATGATGCAGTTCAGTTATTGAAATTTCATGGTAGTTATCAACAAGATAACAGGGAAAATAGAAGGCCGGGCAAGAGTAAAGATTGGCAAATGATGCTTAGGTTAAGAAATCCGGGCGGTGAAATCCCTGGGAAATTATTTTTAGCATTAGATGAATTATCTGACAAACTAGGTAATGGAACACTTAGGGCCACTACAAGACAAGCCTTCCAAATGCATGGAATTAGAAAGGAGAACCTAAAAGAAGTAATTCAAACAATAGTAAATTCAATGGGCTCCACATTAGCTGCATGTGGAGACATAAATAGAAACGTTATGGCCCCTGCTGCTCCATTTGATTCGCCAGACTATAATGTTGCGAGAGCATTGGCAAAAAAAGTTGCAGATCTTCTCACCCCAATGGCTGGCCAAGGCACTTTTTTAGAACTTTGGGCTGATGGAGATTTAGAGTACACCATAAAGCCTGATAAAGATATTGAAGAAATTAGGAAGCTACAATTCAAAGATAATGTTTTTAGTGGAATAAAAGATGAACCTCTCTATGGTTCAACTTATTTACCGAGAAAATTCAAATGTGCTGTGACAGTTCCTGGAGATAATTCTGTTGATCTTCTAACCAATGACATTGGCATAGTTGCCTTTACTTCTAAAGATGGAAACTTAGAAGGGTGCAACTTCTATGTTGGAGGTGGTATGGGTCGCACACATAACAATGAAGAGACCTTTGCCAGAATTGCAGATCCACTTGGATATGTTGAAGAACCTGATGTTTATGAATTAATACAAAGCATTGTGGCCATTCAAAGAGATTATGGCGATAGAAAATCAAGAAAAAATTCCAGAATGAAATATCTTCTTCATAGAAAAGGTATTAAATGGTTCAAAAAGATACTTTCTGATAAGTATTTCAAAAAAGAAATTAAAAAAATCAGAAAAGAACCAGATAAGGTTCTTATTGATTACCTAGGTTGGAATAAGCAAAATAAAACCTCCTATTTCGTAGGTTTACCATTATTATCAGGGAGATTATCTGGAGAGAAAAAGAATACCATCACAAGCATTGTTAAAAAATATAATTTAGATTTAAGACTCACACCTAATCAAGATATTTTACTTTGTAATATCGCCAATAAAAACAAAGATGAAATTCAAAAATCTTTATCAAAAATTGGATATGAAAATTTAGAAAACATAAATGAAATACAAAGACATGCTTTAGCTTGTCCTGCTTTACCACTTTGTGGTCTTGCAATGACTGAAGCCGAAAGAATATTACCTGATGTATTAAAAAGGATTGAAAATTTACTATTAGATCTTGAAATACAAAAAACAATATTATTCAGAATGACAGGATGCCCGAACGGATGTACCAGACCTTATATGGCCGAATTAGCACTTGTTGGAAGTGGGCAAAACAAATACCAATTATGGTTGGGGGGAAGTAAAAATCTACAAAGGCTGGCTAAACCATTCTTACAAAGAATGGAACTTAACGATTTAGAAAAAACTCTTCAACCATTATTTGATAAGTGGAAGAGTAATTTGAATTTGGATTTCGGAGATTTCATAAATACTCAAGATGAAAATTATATATTGAATTTACTAAATAAAAATCAATAGAATTTAAATTTTTCCATAAAGGGCATTTGCTTTTTTATTTTTCCAAGCCCATAATTGATCACCATAACTAAAATGCCACCATTCATTAGGATGTTGAGCGAATCCAAATTTAGTCATAATTTCCCTTAATAAATTTCTTCTACTATTCCAAATAATTGCTTCTTCATTCTTCATATTTGCATAAAAATAAGGATTTGAGGTCTCATCCATTTGATCAACCATGCTTCCCATTTCAACAAGATTTCCTTCTTTATCTGATAAACAAACATCCAATGCACCCCCAGTTGAATGAGGTGGAGGACACATAGTGTCATAAGAAGGATATGCCCAAAATTTTTCAACTTTTTTTAAAATGGATGGATAAGATTTCATATTTTCAAAAGAAATATCAATATCGGATTTTTCACACTCTAATAAAAATGCTCTTTTAAACATAAATTCCTGGACTTCTAAAGGTCGCCAACTGTCATAAATTAAAAGGTTAAAACTACTCTTTGATATCAAATAATCATTTACTTTTACTAATCTATTTACGACCTCCTCTCTTAATTTCCAAATAGAAGTTTTATCTTTGTAAGGTGCTCCTAAATGATAGTAAGGGTGGGGATCTAAAAACTTTAAGCAGCTAGGTATAACTATTAATTTATCTCCATTATCTTTAATTGGTATTTTATTCCAAATTTTCAATTGAAATTTGCAATTGATTTATAGTGGCATATATATCAAAAATTACAATGATAGTTTTCAATTTAAGAAATCATGAATGAATTTATTATCAGAATTATCGATAAGTATATTCCTCAAAACGATATTTTCTGTTAAATCAGGATCATCACTAACAATCTTAATAGCCTCTTCACGAGCCTTATCAATAAGAAATTTATTGTTAGGTAAATTGTCCAATACAAAATCAGGTAATCCGGATTGTCTATATCCTAAAATCTGGCCTGGTCCTCTAAGCTCCAAGTCTTTTTCAGCAATATAAAAGCCATCATTAGATTTTTGCAAAACACAAAGTCGTTTATTTTCTAATCCATTTTTATCGGGGGTTACCAGATAACAAAAAGATTTTGTTGATCCTCTACCAACTCTCCCCCTTAATTGATGTAGCTGGGACAATCCAAATCTGTCCGAATTATAAATAATCATAATTGTGGCGTTAGGCACATCAATGCCAACCTCAATTACAGTGGTTGAAACCAATATATTAATTTCATTCTTTAAAAAAGAATTAATCACTTCATTTTTTTCTTGTGAACTTAATTTGCCATGTAATAATCCAACTTTTTTGTTAAAAAAGACCTCTTCTGATAAATGTTTGAATATTTTCTTTGCGGAGCTTAAATTCATTTTTTCTGAATCTTCTATAAGTGGCAAAATCACATAAGCTTGCTTTCCCTTATTGATCTCATCTTCAACAATCTTGAACAAGTTAGTTAAATCATCTTCTGAAATAATTTTCGTAGTTATAGGAACTCTCCCAGGAGGGAGTTCTGTAATTTGACTAACATCTAAATCACCATAAATGGAAAGCGCAAGAGTTCTTGGAATTGGAGTTGCTGTCATTGATAACAAGTTAGTATTTTCTCCTTTATTTAGTAATCTATTTCTTTGAGTAACTCCAAATCTATGTTGTTCATCAATTACCACCATCCCTAATGCATTAAAGATAACTTTATCCTCAAATAATGCATGAGTACCTACGAGGATATCAACTAATCCATTGTTCAAATTAGAGAAAATTTCTTTTCTCTTTTTTTGAGGAGTATTCCCAGTAAGTAGTTCAACAGAAACTAAAAGTGGGTTCAAATATTTTAATAAATTTTTATAATGCTGTTCCGCTAACACCTCAGTTGGGACCATAAATGCACCTTGCAGGTTTTTTTCAATGACAAGTAAAAGAGACGCTATCGCAATTATGGTTTTACCGCTTCCCACGTCTCCCTGAAGCAATCTAGACATTGGTACAGGATTAGATAAATCTTTCTTAATTTCATTTAAAACATTTTCTTGAGATTTTGTTAATTCAAAAGGAAAAGTATTTAAAAATTCTTTTAATAAAGATTTCTTTCGAGGTAATTGTTGAGAAGTTACATTTTTATTCGCCTTTCTTTTTCTAAGTAGGAATTTTATTTGAAGTAGGAACAATTCATCAAAAACCAAACGTTTTTTTGATTCAATGAGTGCCTGTTGTGTTGGCGGGAAATGAATATTAATCAATGACTCTCCTTTTGATAGTAAAGATAATGAATCAAGTTGCTTTTTATTTAAAATTTCTGGATATTGCTTTGCATAAATTAGTACTTTTTTCATAAGTTTTATAAAACTCATATTTGATAATGCTTCACCTAATGAATACAGGGGTAATATTTTGCCTGAGAAATTAAAATTCTCATTGTTATCCTTAAGAATTTCAATCTGCGGATCTACAAAAGTTTTGCCATACTCTGTAAATTTGACCTTACCGGAAATTGCTAATTTGGTTCCTGTAGTATACAAAGATTTTTGAGATGTAAAGAAGGAGTAAGATCTAAATCTTCTTCCTAAAAAAAATTTTGTAACCTTTATTGAAGACGTTTCATCAGAAACTACAATATTCATTATTGATAAATTACTATTCTTTTTACTCTTATGAATATAAAATCTTTTAACGTTTGCGATACACGTATATAAATTATCTGGTTTTAAATTAATTATCTTAACTCTATTCGTATAGTCTAGATATGTTCGCGGGAAATAATTAATTAGATCTTTTATGTGAAATATCCCTAATTCATTAAGCTTATTTTTATAAACTTTTCCTACATTTTTTATTAATGAAATATCTGAATCAAAAGACAAGCTTGAATCGGCTTTATTCAGTAAAACATTATTAGAAATATTATTTGAACTTACTATTTCAAGAGTTTTACCAAGTTTATAAAGATTTTTTCTTGTATCTATAATTAACCTTTTTCTTTGATTTTCATCTAACTTATTGTATTCATTAAATTTTTTTGAAAATTCATGAAATATCCTCAAATATTCCTCTGAAATATTTAGATTATCTAGTTTTTTTAATGATTCATGCAAATAATCACTAAAGTACTTTTCTCTTCCAAGGGTATTAATAAATTTGTTTTCAGTTTCAATAGTTAAGGACTTTTGAAGAGGTCTTATCCAATCTTTAATTAATTTAGTGTTATCATTCGCGCTAATAGTCACATTTGAAAAAGAGTTATTTTTTCATAGTATCTTATTCAAAGTTATTTCTTTTTGCCTCCAGTATTTATCTTTTTTAATCAAACGCTGAAATTGATTTTTTAGCTCATTTATTTTATTCCTTTGAATAGAAAGATTTAAATTTTTAAACTCTAATTCGACAGTAGATATATTAAAAAAAATAATACTTTGAAAATTATTGCCGTTTAATGATGAACTATTTAAGTTGAATTCGAAATTAATGACAAAAGGACATGGGTGTTTTATCATCAAATTTTTTCCTACTAAGTAATCAAAGGAATCTTTAGATATAATTTTTTTTATTAGATTGGCCTTAAATAATTCTTGGTTAATCTTATATGAAAGATTCAATAGTAAATTTTCCAATGACTTATCGATTAAATCAAAATTTTTAAGAATCTGATTTTTGGGTGAAATATCCATTTGATTGATATTGCCTTCTCCTATATGTCTTGGTTTCTCAACCTTTACTTCACCTATTAATTCAAGAAGGGAAGAAATAAATTGTTTTTCAACACCTAAATTTTCAATAATATTGTTTTTAGATAAATAATTATTATGGTCCTTATTATCCAAATCAAGTGATGACAATTTCTCATAATCCTTAGCTTGATAATATTCTGTGGTATTTGAAATATCTTTACTTATCTGGAACTTCATGGGTTCTTCTAATTGAAAACCATCTTCATATTGAAATTTTTCTTTTTGGTCTTCATTTGATTTTTGGGAAATATCAAAACTATTTAAATTAATTTCTTTATTTATGTTTTTTTCAATTTCATTTATTTTTAATTGTTCTACTGTTAATAAGGGCAAATTTGAATAAATAAGTTTGCTTATTTTTTTTTCAAAGAACCCGCAAAATTTATTTTCATTTAAGAAATTATCATCAATTGTTGGATGACTATATATTTGGTTAAGCCCTTTTTCAACTGAGATGTAAAGTAGATCTCTTACGAATTTAAGATAAATTTCATATTCCCTATTGATATTTCTAATCAATATTCTTTTTTGTTTTTCTGCTCTCTTTAATTGAGAGTTAATTTTATCTATATCTAAGTAATTATTGAAATTCTTCAAATCATTCAAGTGACTAGTTTGATTGCATTGATGCGACCTCTTCAGCGAAGTCCATTTGATTTTTTTCGATACCTTCACCCAATGTATATCTTGTAAAGCGTCTTACTTTTATATTTTCACCAATTTTTGCAGCAGCTTGTTTAACAAGATCTTCAACAGTAAGAGAACTATCTTTAATATAAGGTTGTGAAAGCAAAACCAACTCATTAAGTCTTTTAGCAATTCTCCCTTCAACTATTTTTTCTTTAATTTGTTCTGGTTTTCCAGATAAATCATCTCTCCCCATTTCAATCTGCTTTTCTTTTTCCACAACATCTTGTGGTATTTCATCAATTGAGACATACTCAACATTTGGGCAAGCTGCTACTTGCATTGAAACATCCTTCAACAGAGATTGAAAAATATCACCTCTAGCAACAAAATCAGTTTCACAATTTAACTCTAGTAGAACGCCTACTCTTGATCCAGTATGTATATAACTACCAATTGAACCTTCAGCCGCAACTCTTCCTGATTTCTTTTCAGCACTAGCTATGCCTTTCTTTCTTAACCATTCCAAAGCTTTATCAACATTTCCGTCAGTTTCGTTGAGTGCTTTTTTGCAATCCATCATTCCTGCGCCTGTCTTGTCTCTAAGATCTTTTACAAGTTTTGCTGTAATGTTTCCCATTTGAGTTAATAAAATAGTAATTAGTAAGTTTTAAATTGGAATTTAATTTTTTCTTTCGGCATTAGAACCCTTTCTGCCCTCATTTATAGCATCCGCAAGTCTTCCCAAAATAAGTTGCACAGATCTAACGGCATCATCGTTGCATGGAATAGGAACCTCACATAAATCAGGATCGCAGTTTGTATCCAACATAGACACCAATGAGATATCTAATTTCCTTGCTTCTAGTACAGCATTAGATTCTCTTCTCTGATCAACTAAAACAACTACGTCTGGTAATCTTCTCATGCCCTTAAGTCCGCCTAAGTATTTTTGTAATCTTTCAAGTTCTCTCCTCAAAACTGCAGCTTCTTTTTTAGGCCTCATTGCTATTGAACCACTACTTTCCATTCTTTCTAGATCCTTTAATCTTTCAATCCTAGCTTTCATTGTTGTCCAGTTAGTCAACATCCCTCCTAGCCATCTTTGATTAACATATGCAGCTCCGCATCTAGTAGCTTCCTGAGCTACTACATCTGATGCTTGTTTTTTTGTGCCCACGAATAGGAAACGTTTACCACTTTTTGCTGCGTTTCTTGCCCATTTATAAGCATTGTTCATACACAATGCTGTTTTCACAAGATCAATAATATGCACTCCATTCCTTGCGCAATATATATACTTAGACATCTTGGGATTCCAACGTCTAGTTTGATGCCCAAAATGAGCACCAGCTTCCATCATTTCAGATAGTGATACAACAGCCATAATTTAAAAGGGTTTCGGGTTAGCCTCCATCTGACGGGGAATTTATCTTAGTAAATCACCCGAAACTGCCAGATGTGTGGATTTAATTTCAACAATTCTAGCAAGTGATGTGTATTTCTAAAAGTTTTTTATCTTGATTTATTTAACTGCTTAATGTAAGTCATATTCAAAGGGATCCTAAGTATCTCAAGTGCAAGTCTATTTTTTCTTATACTTACTAGAAATTTTAATAAAGGAAGGATTCTATCAATACTGATTACTCCTCCCAAGCAAAGAATTTGCCAAAGTAAGTTATGAAGAGGAGTTAATTGAATCATAAATCTAACCCTTAAATTTGGATGTTTCTTATAAAACACTAAAGCCATTTTTGCCCTTTCTTTTTCTTGAGCTATTAATGAATCTATTTGTTCACAATTAAATGGTGGATGCCAATGAAAACCAACTGCATTTGGACATTTAATTAATTTTGTTCCAATTTTTTTTAATCTTTCTCCAAGTTCTAAATCCTCCCAACCATAAAGACTAAAAGAAGTATCAAATAAGCCGACCCTTAAAATCAATTCCTTTGATATCGCAACATTACCAGTAGCGAAGTAAGCAAAAGAAGTGTCCGTTATTTTATGTATTTCACTCTGGGGATTAAGAAAATTAGATGTATTAATCACAGAGCCATAAGTAAAACATTTTTTATCATTTTTTCTCCAAAAGGCAAGTAATTTTTCTACGTGGCAATTTATAAAATTATCTAAAACAATAAGATCACTATCAATAAATATAATAATTTCATATTTTGATTTAATTACTCCAAGATTTCTTCCCAGTGCAGGCCCTCCATGTTCTTGCTGAAATAGAATCACGTGTGGGAGATTAGCTTTATTTTTATTTATCCATGAGCTTGTTCCATCAGTGGATCCATCATCGACCACTATTACTTCATAATTGCTAATATTTACATCTAATTTTTGATTCTCAAGCGCAACAAGACACTTCTCTAAAATAGGTAATCTATTGTAAGTCGGTATAACAATACTTACATTCATGTTCACGCCTTAAAAATGCATAATATATTTGATTTCAAAAGATAAAAATGAAAGATATTCCCTAATCAGCTGCACCGCCATTATTTGCTGTACCTGTAACGTTTCCACCTTCAGGTCTTCCATCAGTTCTTAATTTCCTTTTTTTAAATTTTCTAGCATACGCTCGATTACGTTCCTGCTTTTCTTTTTTTAGATTCCTTCTCTTAGACATGAAATTTTTAAGTTTTTAATTATATTAGCTCACTATGAGCACTATATATTTTACCATCCTCCATATTTAATATCCTATCCGCCATATCAGAAATTCTTGGATCATGAGTCACCATAAGTACAGAACAATTTTGCTCTTTTGCAAGTTTTCTTAAGAGGGTTACTATTTCTCTTCCTGTGACGCTATCTAAAGCAGAAGTAGGCTCATCTGCTAATAAAAGTTTGGGATTAGCAGATAAAGCTCGAGCAATTGCTACTCTCTGTTTCTGCCCGCCAGATAAGTCATTTGGCAACTTTTTATGATGATCTTCTAATCCTACTGCTGACAACCAATTCCTTGCTATTTCGCGTCTTTGCAAATATGTTAAACCTTTTATTAAATCTGCACCCATCTGAACATTTTGTTCTGCTGTTAAACATCTCAGAAGATTATGTCCTTGAAAAATCATTCCAATACTTCTTCTAAGAATCTGACGCGTTTTCCTTGATGCTCCATTTAACTGATTATTTAATACAGTTAAATCCCCACTTTGACATGTTCTCAAGGCACCAATTAAGGTTAAAAGAGTCGTTTTACCGCATCCAGAAGGTCCTTTTAAAAGAACCAATTCTCCTTTATCAATATTTAAATTAACGTCATTAAGAACTTGTTTTTTATTCTCATTTTTTCCATAAAAATGACTCAAATTATTTATTGAGACAGTTTTAAAGTTTTGAACATTGTTTTTTAATTTATTGGCTTTAACCATTTATTTTTAATTATTAAAAGATTTCGGCAGGATCAGCATCAACTAATTTACGCATCGCAACAGCAGCTGACCCCATACACATTAATAAAACTAATACGAAAATTAAAATCGTTTTATCTGCATCCATTATTATTGGGAGTTTAGTGGATTTCCTTATGACTGAGTAAAGTACTTGACCAGATAAATAAGCAGGTAAATAACCAAACAATGCCAACAAAAATCCTTCTCTAGCTACGACAAAGAAAAGGGACTTAAGTCTATACCCCATTGCTAATAAAGTAGCGTACTCAGGGAGGTGGTCTGTAACGTCACTATAAAGAATTTGATAAACCACCACACACCCTACAACGAAACCCATCAATGCTCCCAAACTAAATATAAAACCAATTGCGGTACTATTTTTCCAATAATTTTTCTCAAATTCTATGAATTCATTTTTTGTGAGGACTCGAACATCATTTGGAAGTGAGTTATTTAATATTCTAGAAATCAATTCAGGATCAGACCCTTTTTTTAGCTTTACCAAACCAATTTCTATACTTCCAGGCGGATTCGCTGGAAAAAGTCTTAGAAAGGTTTCTCGGCTGGTTATCAAATTACCATCTGCACCAAAAGATGGTCCCAACTCTACAAGGCCTTCAACAATTACTCTTTTCCCTGCAACCTCAGTCTCAACTTTTTTTTCTGATAGAAACCATTCTTCAATTGGTCCAAATTCAGGTCTAGACATTTTATCAAAAAGAACTCTCGAAGGATTTCTCAATTTATAAGCTTTCCTTGAGAATCCATCATCTAGAAGAAGTGAATCGGAGGGATTAAAACCTAATGCAAGTATCGATCTAGTTTTTAGATTTTCGGGATTTCTCCAAAGTAAATAATTTAGATTAACAGGAGCAGTTTTTTCAACATCTTCTACTGCTAAAGTTTGTATAAGCCTTCTTTTTGGGAATCCACTCATGCTTATAGAACTTTTTGATCTAGGACTTATCAAAACAAGATCCGCATCTAAAAGTTTATGAATAGTTACGCTCGTGTCAAATAAACCATCTCTGAAACCTAATTGCATAAACATCAAAATCCCTGCAAAACTTATTCCAGCTATGGCGACTGCAAGCCTTAATGGTTGCCTTGTTAATAACAACCAAGCTAATGGTATTTTTCTAAATTTTAAAAAAGAAAAACTCATTAGGGAATAAATTTTGCAATCACTTTCATCCCAGCGTAATTTTGCACAATTTCTACAGACTCTTTATCTAACTTAACGAGCACCTCTACAATACGAGAATCAGCATCCCCAGTTGGGTCAGTTGATAAAACTTTTCTTTGTTTTACTTGTGGGCTTATCCTTATTACCTTGCCCTTCAAAATTGTATTGAAACCACCATTCTCACTACTCAATTCAACATTCTGAGAAATAAAGACCCTGTCAATATCTGATTCATAAACCTCAATAAGAGCCTCCATTTTTTGGCTAGAACCAATATCTAAGATGCCTTGATTTTTAGGCCTCTCACCAACTCTCGTATTAATTTCAAGTATAAAACCGTCGATTGGACTACGAAGTTTTGAATTAAACAGATCTATCTCGATATTTTTTTTCTCCCCGATATGATTTATTTTTTGTTTTTGTAAGTTTAATAATTCGTTTTTTCTCTGCGACAACTGTACAAAAGAATATACATCTTTACTCAAAGCCAACTCATACCTCTTAATTTGATCTAGCTTTAATGAGATTTCATCTTCTATGGTTTTAATTAAATTGTTATTTCTATCAAGATCTGAGATTAATTTTTTTCTATTTTCAAAAATTGCAAGGACATCTCCCTTTTTCACAAAATCGCCTTCATTTACTAAAAGTTCAGTTATTCGAGGGGACGAGCCAAACTGACTTATTGGAGCTGCCAATTGCCTAATCTCTCCCGAAGGAGAAAGTTGACCCAGTGCGGCAACAGCTCTAATAGGCGGAATAATATCTGCAGCTGTTTCCTCGTTTAATTTGGAACTTGATTTATTATTGCCAGAACAGGAAATCATCCCAAGTGATAATGGTGCAAATATTAATAGATAAATAAATAAATTGTTAAATGTTTTTAATTTCATTAAAAATCGAAGAGCACTGTTTTTATATATTTATTGACCCATTTTTCATCAAAATATTTTAGAAGTACCATGCTAGTCTTCTCATTTTTCATTTGTTGCACACAATAATTTTTTTGATAATCTTTTCTCTCTTGAATAATTTCCTCATTTAATTCAGGTTTAGCTTCCTTACTTAATTTGATCAAAATAGACAGGTATTGATCAACAACTCTGCAAAAATCATTTTTTTCAGGTTTATTTTTTAAGGAAGCAAAAAATACATTTTTAGAAAAAATTTCCCCCCAGTTAGGTATTTCTCTTAATGCAGTGAAAGAACTTTTATCAACTTCAGAAAGATATTTTTCGTATTTATCACCTTGATTTTGAGATGCCGGCGATAAATCAACAATTGCGGCAGAAACAATATCATTAATTTTTACTAAATCCATCCCAAAAATTGGGATATCAAACTTTGGGTCAGGAAAAAAAACGCAGTGTAAAATCTTAAGATTCTTTGAAAATTCTGCCACTTCAATATGTAACTTTCTAAATCCTTTTGCTTTATGGAACTCATTTTCTATATAGAGTTCTCTACCTAATTCATTGGATATTATATTAGTAAGTTGTGGATCGACTTTTATACTCTCAAGATCTTCAAGCATAGATCTATGATCTCTGATATTTTGTAACAAGTCCAAAATAAGAGGATCTTTTAATTTTGTTTTAGTAAAAGATTCAGACAACAAGGCTAAAAAGTACCAAAATAGAGTTTAAAGAGAAGTTTAAAATGAATGTAGGAGAAGTTAACTACTATACCCATTCAAGCAAAACTAAATGTGTGTTTGTGGATAATAAAGAATTACCGCTTATAAGCATTGATATTTGGTGCAAAGCAGGTTCTTCATTTGAGGAGGTTGGTAAAAACGGCACTGCTCATTTTCTAGAGCATATGATTTTTAAAGGATCTAACAAAATAATGCCAGGTGAATTTGACTATAAAATTGAATCACTTGGCGGATTAAGCAACGCTTCAACAGGTTACGATGATGTACATTACCACGTCCTTGTTCCACCAATTAACTTTAGAGAATCACTTGCTCTTTTGACAAATATTGTCGTTTCTCCAAATTTTAATCCTGATGAATTTGTTAAAGAAAAAGGGGTAGTTATTGACGAAATAAAACAACAAAATGATCAGCCTGAAGAAAGATTATTTAATTATTTTTTGAAAAGGGTTTGGCTGAGTCCGAATTATGCAAATTCGATTCTAGGAACTGAAGATAGTATTAAAAACTTAGATATAAATGACCTTGAGAAATTTCATAACAAACACTACACCACTGAAAGAATTTGTATTGCAATTGCAGGTAATCTCTCAGGAGATATTTATAAAATTTTTGAGAAAAGTGATCTATCTGGCATAAACAATAATCCAATTTCTACTGATCCAAATTTAATAAATCAAAAAAATAGTAATCTTTTAAAAATTAGGAATAGTAGAGAGGTAATTAAGTTTGATAATTTGGAATTTTCAAGAATATTTATGGCATGGTTCATCCCAAACCTCAGTGATCAGAAAAATATTATTGGATTAGAGATATTAGCGTCAATATTATCTGTAGGTAGAAACAGCAGGTTAGTGAAAATTTTAAAAGAAGATAATAATCTTGTTGAATCAGTTTATGTAGATGTAAATGCTGGTGAATTAGGCGGATTATTTATCTTGGAAGCCAATTGTGAAAACAAAGATATTGAATTAGTAGAAAAACAAATTAATGGAACTTTAGACGAAATAGCAAATCACCAAATATTAACTGTGGATGAGATAAAAAAAGCCATAAATATTGTAAAAAGCAATTATGTCTTTAACTTAGAGACAGCTACACAGCTTTCTTCATTCTTTGGAAATGAACTTCTTTGGGGAAGGAAATCTTCAATAAATCAACTTGAAAGTCATTTAAAATACTGGAATGATTTAGATAATTTCAAAAAGATAACAGAATATATAAATGGAGACAAATTCACTTTAATTGCATCCCCTTCTAAATGTTAAAAAGATATTTTCTTAATTATAAAAAAAGAAATTTTTCAACTGCTTCTATTTGGATTAAAGGTGGAAGCGATATGGATAGTATTGGCAAAAAAGGCATAAATAAGATTCTTACTTCATTACTCACCCGAGGATGTGAGGGCTTTGATAATTATAGTCTTTCGGAGTATATCGAATCCTATGGAGCTGAATTAAATAATGAGGTATATGAAGATGGTATCTCAATAGGCCTTAAATCACTAAATGAACATTTCAGCAAATTACTCCCTCTTCTTGAATTAATAATTAATAAGCCTATTCTTTCCGAAATAGAATTTCAAAAAGTAAAAAAATCCTCTATTGATTTCATAAAAAAAGAAAAAGAGAATCCATTCAATATTTGTTTTGAAAAATGGAAAAAAATTGTTTACTCGGACCATCCATATGCTTTCAACACAATTGGTAACTCAAATGATGTCTTAAAAGTTACCCATGAAGATATATTATGCGAGTTTAAAAGTTTCCAAAATAGAGAAAAATTTATAATTTCTAACGATTCAAAAATTAATGGGAAAGAATTAAACACATTAGAAAAAAAAATTCTAAAAGAAGACTCAAGACCTGAAAATCATGATATTTATCCTATTAACAGAATTCATTGTATAAATAATAATTCTAATCAAACAATCATAATGATAGGTAACCAAACTTGTTCTCGTAGAAGTAGTGAATATTTGCCACTTAAAGTTTTGGAATCATATTTATCTTATGGAATGAGCGCTTTTTTATTTAAACTTTTTAGAGAAAAAAATGGCATCACTTACGATTTAGGTGTTTTTTATCCAGTTAGGAATGAGAATGCACCATTTTTAGTATATTTATCAGTGTCCAATAAAAATGCCCTCTTGGCTTTTGAACTTTTATCATCGCTATGGAAAGAACTTCTTTTAAAACCTTTGATTGATTCTGAAATATTTTTGGCTAAAGAAAAATTAAAAGGTTCTTTTCTTTTAGGTAATCAGTCTTTAGATGAGATTTTACAAAGAAAAATACAATTAATAAGTTATGGAATATCACCCACCCAAGAAAATGATTTAAATTCAAAAATTGATGAAATATCTTCGTTAGATATTCTTAAACTAACTAATAAGTATTTCTCGAAACCTTATTTAAGTATTTCTGGTAACGAAAAAATTTGTTCAGAAATAAATACTTTATGGAATAAAAAATTTTAGGTTAAATTTTCTCTAACTTATCAATATCGATTAAAAAACAACCTCTCCTAAACTTCACTTCTACAGTATCTAAAGATTTTATTGATAGGATTTCTCCAATTTCATCAATCGCCACCAGATCAGGTGGTCTTAGCATTGGCATATTATCTGAAGTCTTAAGGTAGGAGACTGGCGCAATCAACTTAACCTTATCTTTGATCTCAAATTTCATTTATAATTTGAATACAATCTAAAGTAATATAAGCATAAAGTTAAAAGAAAGATCAACGAAATGCATAGATTCATCCTAGAATAATTTAATTAATAAAAAAACAAATTAATGAATCAGAAATTTAAAACATTAATTTTATGGGCTCTACCTATACTTTTAGTAATTGCGCTTTCCTACCAATTTTTATCCTCTAGCAATGTTGATTCACTTAAATCAAATGGAACAACCATTGCACCAAGAAATTCTGCGGTAGCAAGAGTTAGTTACGGTAGATTCTTAGATTACATTAATTCGGGAAGAGTTACGTCGGTAGATATTTTTGAAGGTGGCAGGAATGCAGTTATAGAAACCATTGATTCAGATTTAGATAATAAAGTTCAAAGACTAAGGGTTGACCTTCCAGGCTTAACACCAGAACTTATAAATAAATTAAAAAATGAAGGAATTAGTTTCGATGTACATCCTGTAAAGACAGCACCACCAGCATTAGGAATTTTGGGTAATTTACTTTTCCCAGCTATTTTAATTGGAGGTTTAATTTTATTAGCCAGAAGATCAAATGGTATGCCTGGTGGCCCTGGTCAAGCAATGCAATTCGGTAAGACAAAGGCAAGATTCGCAATGGAGGCTGAAACAGGGGTAGTTTTCGACGATGTAGCGGGTGTAAACGAAGCCAAACAAGATTTACAAGAGGTTGTTACTTTCCTGAAAAAACCAGAAAAATTTACTTCTGTTGGAGCCAGGATACCTAAGGGTGTTTTGTTAGTTGGGCCTCCTGGCACAGGTAAAACTCTCTTAGCAAAAGCAATTGCGGGTGAAGCAGGTGTCCCTTTCTTTTCATTGTCAGGTTCTGAATTTGTTGAGATGTTTGTTGGTGTTGGTGCTAGTAGGGTTAGAGATCTCTTTAAAAGAGCTAAAGAAAATAGTCCTTGTTTAATTTTTATTGATGAAATTGATGCGGTTGGAAGGCAAAGAGGTGCTGGTATTGGAGGTGGAAATGATGAGAGAGAACAAACACTAAATCAATTGCTTACTGAGATGGACGGGTTTGAAGGTAATAGTGGAATAATAATTATTGCAGCTACAAACAGACCTGACGTATTAGATTCGGCTTTAATGAGGCCAGGTAGATTTGATAGACAAGTAACCGTAGACGCACCAGACATCAAAGGCAGGTTATCAATTCTTGAAGTCCACGCGAGGAATAAGAAACTACAAGACGATTTAACCCTTGAAAGCATTGCAAGAAGAACTCCAGGTTTTACTGGAGCAGATTTAGCAAATCTATTAAATGAAGCTGCTATCTTAACTGCTAGAAGAAGGAAAGATTCAATAAGTATTTCAGAAATAGATGACTCTGTAGACAGGATTGTCGCTGGAATGGAGGGTTCCCCATTAACAGATGGTAGAAGCAAAAGATTAATTGCTTATCATGAAGTTGGTCACGCTCTTATAGGTTCACTAGTGAAAGCTCATGATCCTGTTCAAAAAGTTACAGTAATTCCAAGAGGTCAAGCTAAAGGACTAACTTGGTTCACTCCAGATGATGAACAAACTCTCGTTAGCAGGGCTCAACTAAAAGCAAGAATAATGGGTGCATTAGGAGGAAGAGCTGCTGAAGATGTTGTTTTTGGCAAAGGTGAAATCACTACTGGCGCTGGTGGGGACTTTCAACAAGTCGCTTCTATGGCTCGTCAAATGGTTACTAGATTTGGAATGAGTAATTTGGGTCCAATAGCTTTAGAGGGTGGAAACCAAGAAGTTTTTGTTGGTAGAGATTTGATGACAAGAAGTGAAGTTTCCGATTCAATATCTAAGCAAATCGATGAAAGTGTGAGAGTTATGGTTAAGGAGTGTTATAAAGAAACTTATTCGATAGTTAGCAAAAACAGAGAAGCCATGGATAAAATTGTAGACTTGCTAATAGAAAAAGAAACATTAGATGGTGAAGAATTCATAAAAATTCTTTCTAAATTTACTACCATCCCTGAGAAAGAAAGAACACCTCAATTATTAAGTTAAGATTTGACTGGTTTCTTATCTAAAACTAAATCTATTAATCCATAATCAACAGCCTCTTTTGGAGACATATAAAAATCCCTATCTGTATCTTCTTTAATAGTTTCATAATCCTTTCCAGTTCTCTCTGATAGTTCGGTATTAAGCCGTTCTTTTAAAAACAAAATTTCATCAGCTTGAATCCTTATATCACTGGCTTGCCCTCTAGCACCTCCTAATGGTTGATGAATCATTATTCTTGAATGTCTAAGGCTGCTTCTTTTACCTTTAGTACCTGCAGCCAACAAAAAAGCGCCCATACTAGCAGCTAAACCTACACATACCGTATGAATATCAGGCTTTACATGCTGCATTGTGTCAAAAATTCCTAGGCCATCATAGACAGATCCACCTGGCGAATTAATGTACATGTAGATATCCTTCTCAGGATCTTCTGCTTCGAGGAATAATAATTGAGCAACAATTCTATTAGCAGTTTCACTAGTAACTTGTTCTCCCAAAAAGATTATTCTCTCTCTCAATAATCTTGAATAAATATCAAAGACTCTTTCACTACCGCCAGACTCTTCTAAAACTAAAGGGATCATAATAATATTTATCTGTTTATTAGATATTAACGATATTGAGTCAACATACGCTAACCTTATTAAGGTTTACATATAAAAAATTGAAAGAAAAATTGACTGTTTCAGATAGCAAAAAGTTATTTTATGAGCAATTCCCTTACGTTATTCCAGGTTTATATAAAAGAATAGTTGATGAAATGCTTGTCGAACTTAATCTTTTAAATCATCAAAATGAATTTACCCAAGATAATCTATTTTGTGTTGGTCTTACAGAAACATTTAAAGAATTAATGAAAGGATACAAACCTGAAAAACATTTGGATCTTCTTTTTGAATCTTTATGCAGTTCTACAAATTTTGAAGCGAAGGAAATCAAGCTGATCTCTCAAAAATCTCAAAAGGAATTTAAGGATAAATCCTCTAATGATATATTGAAAATATTAAAAGAAAAAGGCAATTCCAAACTTTACCCTTCAAGAATTTTGAACTTAGGAATGTATAAAATAATTTCAAACTCTCCAGATTTCAAAGGAGGAAATGAATCAGAGACAAATAAAATAATCTCTGATATTTTTGAGAAGCTAAACTTATCCACTAATAAAGCAGAAAAAGACATAGGAATTTACAAGAGTACTATATCCAAAATGGAACAGGCAAAAGAATTAATTGAAGAACTAAAAATAAAGGATAAGAAAAAAGATAAAAAACAATAGTAGTTATTTCTTCAATCTTTTTTTATCTTTCCAAGAAATATAAGAAATATAAATTACAGCGAATGTTATGAAAATCAGTAAAACGAATGATGTAATAATAAGAAATTTGCTTAAATATAACTCATAAGTTGGAATTGAAATCATATGTCAATAGAGCCATCACCATTGCGACCCCATACGACCATTGCAATTGAAAAAGTAAAAATAGCAGCTAATGCAGCCCATCCAATTTGAAAAATCATTAGATTTAAATCACTAGTATTAATATAACAGAACTTCAAAATTTTTTTCCATTATCTAAGTTAAATTTAATTTCCCGAAAACTAAATTTTGTAAATAGAATAGGAAAAAAAAATTGGGCAGGTTAGTAATAAATCATAGTACGAATATAGAGGGTCTAATACCAATCCTCCAAAAATTAGCTCTTAACACAAATATCAAAACAATTACCCCAGCAGTAATATCAAGAGCAAGGGGGAAATCTTCTAAATTGATAATAAGATTATCGGTAAAAACTATAAACGGATATAAAGCAATCGCAAGAAAAGGAAAAACTGCCCAAGAAGTTTTTATTTCAACAGACTTAGGCAAAGATGAATTAAAACAGATTATAGATATATATAGTAAAAAGTAGTTTAATAAAGGAGAGTTAAAATTTTTATTAGACAATCAATGAAATTAGCATTAAATTTATGCTTCACCATATTTGTTTTATTTATATTCGGAGAGAAATCATTTTCACTTACTGATTATCAGATAAAAAAGATTTGTAAAAATGAGAAAAGAAAATCAACATGTATAAAGTTTTTGGAAGAGAAAAGATCTAATCTCCAAAAAGGGAATGCAATTGAAATACCTGTATTACCTTATAAAAGGTAATCAGAATTTAAATTTCAAATTCTGATTCGAAAATATTAAATGCATTTTTATAATTTACTAGAAGATCTTCTGAATCATCATCAAATCCTTTTTGTTGATAATTTTCTTTTAGTTCATCATATAAGTAAACAACTTCATTAAAAGCACTCATATATTCCTTTTGAATATCTTCATCATCGATATCATAAATTTTGGCCAGAACTAATTCTACATTTTTTTTTGATGAATATATTTTCTTCTCGAATTCCTTATTTAACTTTCTTCTTTTTTTTGCCATTTATAAATTTTGTTTTAAATACAAATTTACAATACTCAAATTCATAGGTAAATTAAATTAAAACTTATAAAATAAAAATATAGTTTCCAAATCAAAATAAAACCTCTATATTCCAAATAAATTCTTCGATGATATGAATAAAAAAGAAAAAATTAATCCTAAAGAATTTAGAAATCAAAATTTTGAAGCTAAAAAAATGAATACATCCCCAAACTCAAATAAGAAGAAAGATAAAAATCTTCCATGGTGGGTAGAGCTTTTATTTGTTCAAATAGGATTGCCAGATAAATTCTTAATAAAAATATTAAATGCTAAAAAGAAATCCAAAGAATTAATCAAAAATGATAAAAAAGTATTGCTAACATTTCTTTTTACAATAACTACATTGGCATATTTTTATCCAGTTATAAAACATGCAAAAAGTAAATTAGATTGTGAAGCAATTGCTAAAAACTATATTATAAAAAATAAAAATGTAACTGGAATTAATAAGCAGGAGTTAAAAATGTTATCAACAAATTTTTGTTATGGTGGTGAAGAAATTTATGAAATTAAAAATTTAAAAAATTAATATTTTTCATTTTCTATTAATAACCAACAAGCTACTATAATAGTTACTTTAAGTTGATTAAATTTATGTTTTAATCCTATGGCTGATATAAAACAAAAAAAAGAAAATGTAAAAATGCATTTAAAAGATTTAAGACAAAACTTAAAAAAAATGCATTTATCAGTTACTGAAGAATTAATATTACCCCATCCAGATGAAGTAAAAATATTAATGAATAAAATGGATCAACTACTTAAATTAATAGAATCGAAATAAACTATAATTTAATCAACTAAGAATCATCAAACGATAGAAAAATGAAAATAATAAAGAAATTATCACAAATATTTTTAATTGTAATTTTCTTAAGTTCCTGTAAACCCTCATTAAACAAAAACTCTCCAATAATTAATTCAGAAGATAATATTAATTCAAATACTGATGCAGAGAAGAAAACAATGGAAATAAAGTTTTCCTGTGGAGACGATGGGATTTCAGACTACTTAGATGATGGTTGGATTATCTTAAAAGAAGATTCTCAAGAAAAAATTTGCACTTGGAAATCTATTCCTGCAACAAAAGATTGTGATATGGAAAAAGATAAAGGATGTAAAATAACTAAACCAGACAAAATTGGTGAAGTGAAAATTTATCTAATAGAAAAACAATTATAAGATTATGAATCCAAAAGCAGAATATTTAATAGATTTGATATTTAAGAAACTAATAAACTACAAGGCTAAAGAAATCTTTTTAGAAAAAGAAAATTTTAAAGAATTTATTTCTTCAATTCTTAAAGAAGAGTGAATTCCTTTGAAAATATAATCAACCCCGGTATAGTAAAAATAGATATGTAGATATAACAATGTATGATATTTCTTTTCTAACTCTTATCCTAATAATTACATTTATTTTAAGCCTTTTCTTTTTATATAAGGTTACTTCTAAAGGAGATAATTAAAAATAGTTCTTATATTATTTTAGATAATTGGGTCTTCTCTAAGTAGTAAAACTGTATGATTACTAAAGCCATCCTTAATCCATTCCTTATATTCTTCTAATACACACTTTTTATCAGGATTATCTAATTTAGAAATTCTTTTTTTGGCGTTATCTAGAGCTAATTTAATACAGAATTCGTAATCTTTAGAATTTTCTTGCACAAGTTTTTTTTTAAATTGTAATAAAAATAATCGCCTATTCTGTATTAGAAGTCACATTAATAAGCTTTCCTTTGGTAAGAGTATCAAGCAATACGGAACAATTTTTTGTATATTTGTGATAATAAAATTTTCTTAATAACTATGTCATACGAAGCAGGCAGCAAGGAATGTAGACATTTGATTGAAGCAAAGGAAAGTCTCCTATCAGCAATGGAAGCATTAAGCAATATTAATTCAACTGATCTACTACAAATTCAAATTAAAGAAATTTACAATAAATTAGAGCAGATGCATGACAATAGAAAAAAAATAGAATCAGCTACTAATTACTTATGATTTATTCAAAAGATTTAAAATTTTCCTAGTTGACCTTTAATATTTTTTACTCTTTTGTCTGACAACAAATCTAATAATGCATCTAGTTGTGCATGTACTTCCTTTGCTTCACTAAGATCTGGCAACAAATCATCCTTGATAAGCATTTGATGCATCTCTCTAAGCTCTAACCTTATATATCTAAGGTGAGAACTTACTTCTTCTCTCTTACTTGCACTCATATTGGCTTTTATATATTTTAATTATACATTATTGTGATTTATGATCCCTTAGTAAATTTGACGAAATCAGAAAATATAAAGATTTAAAACACACCAAAAAATTTTTTTTTTAAGTTTCAATGTAGTAATATATCACTCATGAAAAACAAAAAGCCTAAAAAATTACAATCTAAGTCGAATAAAAAAAATCAAGAATTGGGTCAAACAAAAAATTCTGCAAAATTAGTTCTTTTTATTTTTGGAATAGGTCCAATCATAGGTATAACAATATTTTTATATAGCAAGGGTTTTTTTAATTCTCCAAATATGTAAATCTTGAGTTTTGAATATTAAATTAAACCTAAATAATTACTTTCAATAAAAAAATAAAAATAACTATTTAAATTTTTTTAATGAAAATATCCTAAATTCAGCCATATTTCTAGCATTTTCTGGATTAGAAACTAGAAAAGGATGGTCAGATAAAAGTTCAAACACTTTATCTATCTTTAATTGTAGATCCTCACAATCAATATTCTTCCATTCTTCGTCAAATGACATTGCAAAACTATCAGCATTGTCATAGAGTTTATTACTCATAAGATTTAGAATTTAAATAAGAAAGATTTTAAAATCTTGACCTAATCTAGAGTTATTAGAGAAATATATAAAATACCCTGAGACTAATCAAGACAAAACTTTCTATGAATGTACCTTAGAATTATACTTTCTTTTATTACTTAACTTTACAATATGTACTATCAATAAAAGTCTGAACATATTTGACAGAAGTGTTACAATAACGACATATATAAATTTTTATGGAAAATAAAGTAAAAAGGATAGGATATCTACCTAGAAAAAGAGTACTTGAAATTATTGATGAAATATCTAAAAGCGAATCTATAAGTCGATCTAAAGTTGTTGGAATATTAGTTGAAGAAGCGTTAGATGCCAGAGGAATTGCAAATTTTGGATATAGCAATATTAATAAATCAAATATATACAAATCTGATAATTTCAGAGATCTTCAAAATGATAATGTGCAATTAAAAGATGCAGAAGACGAATTTGTTGATGATAGTGGTTACACAGTTTCTTCTCATAAAACCTTAGATCGATCAATATCTTCTGCCGATATAGAATTAGCAAATAAAATAAATATTCTTAAAGAATCTGGATTAATATAACTTACATTCAATATTTATTTTATTTTTTAATGCATAACAATGAATCATTGTTTATTCTTAGTCAAGAATAATATTCTTTTTACATAACTCGAATATTAAATCCTTTCTAAGAATAATTTTGTAATTAAAAATGAAAGATATTAAATGTCCCTCATGCGGAAAAACTTTCAGAATTGATCCCAGCAGTTTTGAAGAAATACTTCTTCAAATAAAAGATGAAGAATTTAATAAACAAATAAAAGAAAGACTAATATTGGCGGAAGAAGATAATAAAAAATCTTTAGAAATTTTAAAGCGTGAATTGGAAATAAAGTTAATAGAGCAAAACCGCATTAAAGAGAATGAGATTAAAGTTCTTGAATCTAAATTAAATATCGCTGAAGAGAAGAAAACAAGTGCCCTAAATGATTTAAAAAATCAAGCAACATATAAAATTAATTCTCTTAACAATGAACTAGAAAATTTAAAGGCTGAAATTAAAAATCAGTCTTTAATTTCAGAATTATCTTTAAAAAATAAAGTCAATGAAGCTGTTGCTAATTTAGAAAAAGAAAACTCATCGCTAACAAATTCTATAGAAAAAATTAGACTTGAAAACTCAATTAATGAAAAATTAATTGAAGAAAAATTTAAAAGCAAAATTAGTGAAAGAGACTTAACTATTCAAGAGTTAAGAGAAATGAAATCTAGATTGTCTACAAAAATGGTAGGCGAAACCTTAGAAATCCATTGCGAAACTCAATTCAATCTTAATCGCGCCACAGCATTTAAAAACTCATATTTTGAAAAGGACAATGATGCCACCTTGGGAAGTAAAGGAGACTATATATTTCGAGAATTTGATAATAATAAAGTTGAAATCGTATCAATAATGTTTGAGATGAAAAATGAATCTTTAGGTGGAACTAATAAAAAGAAAAACGAAGACTTTTTAAAAGAATTGGATAAAGATAGAAGACAAAAATCTTGTGAATATGCAGTACTCGTATCTCTTCTAGAACCAGATAGTGAATTATATAATGCTGGGATTGTAGATGTCTCTCATAGATTTCCAAAGATGTATGTTATTAGACCACAATTCTTTTTGCCAATTATTTCTCTACTAAGAAATGCCTCTATGGAAACTCTAAAATACAAATCACAAATTGATTTGATGAAACGGGAGAACTACGACATAACAAATTTTGAAAGTACCCTAGAGCAATTTAAGAATGCAGTTGGTAAGAATGTATCACTAGCCCAAGATAGATTTAATGATGCAATTACAGAAATAGATAAATCAATAAGCCATTTACAGAAAACTAAAGAGGCTTTAATTCTCTCAAAAAAACACCTATTATCTGCTGACAGCAAATCTCAAGACTTAACGGTAAAGAAATTAACTAAAAATAACCCCACTATGAAAAAAAAGTTTGATGATTTAAATAATTTTGAAGATCAAGTTGCTTAATCTAAAATTTTAGAAATTAATAATAGTTAAAAATGCATTTAATTATTAATTTATAAATATACTATTAATAATAAATTCCATAGAAAAGAAAATAATGTCTCCCAATACTCCAATTTTCACTATTGCTAAAGATCTAAATGTCGAGAGTAATAGAATATTATTAGCCTGTAAGAAACTTGGAATTAATGCAAAAGGTGCAACAAAAAGATTAAATAAAGAAGAATTAGAAAAAATTAAAAGTTATTTTGAAACTGGTAAAAATGTATCAGATGAAATAGTTAATCTAAATAAAAATAAACTCAAATCAAAAAGCAGTTCAAGAAAAATTGAAGATAAAGTAAAGATAAACTATTTCGCAAACAGACTTATTCGCAAATCTTAAATAAAACTTATATTTTCTAATTCCTTAGAAGAATAAACCACAGAAGAAAAAAATAATATTTTATCATAAGTAAAAATACTTAAAATGAGCATAAGCAAAATTTTAAATTCCCTTGAAAATTCCTGGGAAAGAGATGATATTCTTTTAAAAATAAAGAATGGGTTAAGCTCAGAAGAGATAGTTAATGAATTCCTTATAAATAACGAATTACAAGTTAAAGAATTAAATAGTTTATTAAAACCTGATGATATAGAGTTATTAAATCAAGTTGAAACCCTATCAACTTGTGAGGCTAAATTAATAAATAAGATTAATAATTTTAATTACGTAAGAGATATAGACCAAAATCACACAACCCAAACAATAAATGAGAAAAAAATTTCTTTATCTAATAAAGTTCCTGCTAACAGAATTAGTATTTTCATGATTAATTGGAGCAACAAATTTGTAGTTATTGCCTTACTTACAATTTCAGCTATAGCGTTATCCAAACAAGCTTAGGCGTAATTAGCTAAATTAACTGCATTCAAAAAATGTTGTTTTGAGAACCAAGGAAGAAAATCTAATTAAATATAAAGATGGAAATCTTTACTGTGAACTAGCTGATATTTGGATAGACCCAAGTAAGCCAGTAAAGAGAGCGTTAATAACCCATGCTCATTTTGATCACTTTACGTTTGGCTGTGAAGAATACCTCTCTACTAAAGAGACTGCAGTTCTTATAAAAAAAAGAGTTGGAGACAATGTCAATATAAAACCTTTTGATTATGGAGAAGAATTTAAGATAGATGGGATAAATATTTCTTTTCATCCTTCTGGTCATATACTTGGTTCTAGTCAAATAAGATTTATATTCGCTGGAGAAAAATGGCTAATAACTGGTGACTATAAGCTTCAAAAAGATGAAACTTGCAAAAAATATGAAATAGTAAAAACTGATTATTTAATAAGCGAATGTACTTTTGGTTTGCCAATATTTAAATGGGATCAAACAAAAAACATAGCAATTAATATTTCAAACTGGATAAATAATTCTCCAGACAAAACTTCTTTACTTTTTTGTTATTCACTTGGGAAGGCACAAAGGTTATTAAACGAAATTAGTAAAACAAATTTTGAAGGTAACATCTATACCCATGGCAGTATTCATAAAATGAACGATTGTTATAGACAACTTGGAATTTGTATTAAAGATACAATAAAAATAGAAAACAAAAAAAAGATTGATGACCTTAAAGGGAATCTAATATTATTACCTCCATCTTTAAGTAAAGGCTCTTATCTAAAGAACTTCAAAAATATTCAAACAGCTTTTGCGAGTGGATGGATGTCAATAAGAGCTCTTAGAAATAGATCAGGTTATGATAAAGGATTTGCAATTTCTGATCATGCAGATTGGGAAGGGATCTTAGAAGTAGTAAAAAAGTCTGAAGCAAAAAATGTATTTTTTCATCATGGAGATAGTGAAGCATTAAGTAAATATTTAAGTGAGAAAGAATCTATAAATGTTCTTTTATTTGAGAAATAAGTATGAGTTTAAATAAGTTTTCAGAATTATTTGTAGATCTTGATTCAAGTAACAGTACAAATAATAAAATTGAAGTTTTAAAGAAATATTTTTTATCAAATAGACCAATAGATAATGCATGGACAATATATCTACTAACAGGGAAAAATAATAAGAGATTTGTTAGTGGAAGATACTTAAGAGATCTTTTTTCTGAAGTATATGACTACCCTCAATGGTTAATCGATACATGTTATTTAAAAGTTGGTGATTCGGCTGAGGTGATTACGTTATTGCTTAAAAATAAGAATACTTCTCAAACTAAAAAAATTCATAAAACATCTCTAAATGAATTATTAAGTAAAATATTACCCGAATTATCAAAACTAAATGAGGAGGAAAAAAAATCAAGAATTAAAAAAGCTTGGGAAACTTTACCTGCGGATAATCATCTTACTTTTAATAAAATTCTTACCGGAACTTTTAGAGTTGGAGTCTCAGTTGGATTGATAACAAAATCCATAGCAAAGCTTATTAATATTGATGAAGAGATAATTTCTCATAGATTGATGGGTGATTTCAAGCCTTCAATTAATGCGTATGAATTTTTATTTAACAGGAATATCAATCTTGAAGAGTTAAATTCCAAACCATTTCCATTTTTATTAGCAAATACATTTGAAGATAAAATTTTCAAAGATTCAATAAATGATTTTCAGTTTGAATGGAAATACGACGGTATCAGGATTCAAGTAATAAAAAGATCAGGGAACCTTTCATTATGGAATAGAGGGCAAGAATTAGTAAACAAATCTTTTCCAGAATTAGTGGAGAAAATGTCGAGTATAAAAGATGATTTTGTTCTAGATGGGGAATTATTAGTCTGGAATTTTAAGGATCAAGTTGCTATGGATTTTTCTTTTATGCAAAAAAGAATAAATAGAAAATCTCCTACTAAATCAATCCAAAAAAAATATCCAATTATTTTTATCGCTTATGACCTTTTAGAGTTGAACGGGATGGATAAAAGAGAAATTAAATTAGAAAATAGGAGAATTGATTTAGAAAAATATTTTTCGAAATGGCAAAATAAAACTGAGAATAATATCTCTAATATTTTCAAAATATGTGATTTAATATATCCCAAAGATTGGGCAGATGCTTTAAGTTACAAAAACAAATCTAGAGAAAATAATACGGAAGGATTAATAATTAAGAAAAAGAGTTCTATATATACTTCTGGAAGAAAAAAAGGTATTTGGTGGAAATATAAAGTTGACCCTATGCAACTGGATGCTGTTTTAATTTACGCTAAAGGTGGAAGTGGAAGAAGAGCAGGTCTTTATACAGACTATAGTTTTGCATTATGGAAAGACAAAGAATTAATTAAATTTGCAAGTGCGTATTCTGGTCTAACAAATATTGAGATTAAAGAATTAGATAAATGGATAAGAAAAAACACAATAGATAAATTTGGACCTGTTCGATCATTGAAACCAGAAATGGTATTCGAAATATCTTTTGAGAAAATACAAATTTCAAAACGACATAAATCAGGAATAGCAGTAAGATTTCCAAGAATAACAAAATGGAGGAAAGATAAAAAAATTAATGATGCAGATAGCCTAGATAATGCTTATAAATTGATGAGAGAAATATCATGAAAAATATTACGCAAAATAATAGGCAGATTAATTTAATATCTAAAATTGAAAAGTTTTTTTTCACAAATGGTTGGGATCCCTTACCTTTCCAACTTGAATCATGGGAAGCATTCTTAAATGGTGAAAATGGAATAATTCAAGTGCCTACCGGTTGTGGCAAAACTTATGCTGCATTAATGGGACCTTTATCAAAGATAGAAGATCCCAAAAATAATAAAAGTGTGAATATATTATTAATAACTCCCTTAAAAGCTCTAAGTAGAGATTTAAAGAATTCAATACAATTAGCAGCTTTATATTTTAATAAAGACATTACTGTTGCAATTAGGAATGGCGATACCACTCCATATGAAAAGAAAAAGCAATTAACTAAACCTCCTAATATTCTTATTACTACTCCAGAGTCTCTTACTCTTTTACTTTCTAATAAAGAATCTAATAATCTTTTTAAAGAATTGTCATCAATAATTATTGATGAATGGCATGAATTGATGGGTAGTAAAAGAGGTAACCAGTGCGAATTATCCTTAAGTTGGCTAAGAGGTAATATTAAAAATTTACAAATTTGGGCAATGTCTGCAACTATAGGAAATATCGAAGAAGCGGCGAGATCAATAGTTGGAATAAAAGGCTCTAGACCCAAAATAATTAGTACAAATATTCAAAAAGAAATAGAAATCATAAGTGTTTTACCGGAGGAGAAAACTACCTTTCCATGGAGCGGACATCTAGGAATTAGAAGTCATGCTTCACTTTTAAAAATTCTGGATAAAAACAAAAGTACTTTATTATTTACTAATACAAGAAATCAATCCGAAAGATGGTATCAATGTCTTAGATTTTTTCTCCCAGAGATGGAAGACAAAATAGCAATTCATCACGGCTCACTTGATAAAGACGATAGAAAAAGAGTTGAAGAAGGAGTTAAAGATGGATTAATAAAATGGGTAGTCTGTACCAGCTCATTAGATTTGGGTGTTGACTTCCAACCTGTAGATCAAATCGTTCAAATTGGAAGTGCAAAAAATTTGGCTAGACTAATCCAAAGAGCAGGAAGAAGTGCTCATAGACCAGGCGGAAAATCAAAAATAATTTTTATGCCTACTAATTCCTTAGAATTATTAGAGATAAGTGCAATGAGAAGAATTATAAAAAGCGGTATATCTGAAAATATTAGACTTCCTGAATTATCTTATGATGTGCTTCTTCAACATCTAATAAGTCTGGCCTGCGGAAATGGCTTTAATCCAGCCATAGAAAAAGAAAGGATTAAAAATTGCTGGAGTTATAGAAACTTAAAAGATAAAGATTGGGATTGGTGTATTGACTTTTTAGAATATGGAGGAAAATGCCTTAAAGCATACCCGAAATATAAAAAAATTGAGAAAGAAGAATCAAAAAATGAAAATGAAAATTTTAGATATTTCGTGAAGGACAAATCTTTAATAAGAATGCATAAGTTCAATATTGGGACAATTACAAGTGACAAATTTGTGAATGTTAAATATATCAAGGGTAAATCCTTAGGTAACTTAGAAGAAAATTTTGCATCAAAATTAAGTCCTGGCGATACCTTTTATTTCGCTGGGAAAATGCTTCAATTTGTAAGAATCAGAGATATGATTTTATACGTAAAAAAATCATCTAAGAAAAGTTCTCTTATTCCTGCTTGGGTTGGTGGTCAAATGGCAATTTCTGATTTACTTAGTGAGAGTTTGAGGAAAGAGATAGATATATGCAATAAACTAGAAAATAATGATTACTTAAATCCAGAATTAAATTCATTACTTCCAATATTAAATAAACAAAAGGCTCTCTCTAATATTCCAAAGAAAGATGAATTCCTTATTGAAATATATAAAACAAAGGATTTATCTAATCTTTTTGTATTCACATTAGATGGCAAATTTGTAAATGAAGGAATAGCATTTCTATGGGCTTTGAGATTTGCAAAATTAAAACAATCTACATTTAGTATCACTGCTAATGATTTTGGATTCAGCTTAACCACCTTCGAAGATTATGATTTTTCCATAATAAAAAAAGAAGCCAATTATTTTTTAGATAACAAAAAATTAGAAGAAGACCTTGAAAATGCAATTAATTTTTCAGAATTAACAAAACGTAGATTCAAAAATATTGCTCAAATTAGTGGACTAGTAAATCAAAATAATCCAATTAAGACAAAAACATCCTCGCAACTTCAAATAAGCTCAAGTCTTTTTTACGATGTCTTTACTAAATACGAAGAAGATCATCTTTTAATAAAACAATCACATCAAGAAGTAAAAGAATACCAATTGGAAAATAAAAGAATAACTAGATCATTAGAAAGATTAAAAAAATTAAAACTGCTAATAAACGAAACAAAAACTCCAAGTCCTTTTGCTTTTCCGTTATTAGTTGAGAGACTTAAAAATACTTTAAGTAACGAACCAATAGAAAAAAGAGTAGAAAAACTTATAAAAAAATATAGTATTTGATGCAAAAAACTTCTTTTAAATTTTACTGGGAAGACACATTAATAGAAATGCTTCCTTCAAGGGCATTATTTCTACCTCAAACAAAAGAGTTGTTAATTTGTGATGTTCATCTTGGAAAGGCTGAATATTTTCAGCAAAATGGTATACCTCTGACTAATAATTCAGATGAAAATAATTTCACAAGAATAGAGTCAATAGTAAGAAAATATAGCCCTGAAAAGTTAATAATTTTAGGAGATTTATTTCATAGTAAATATTCAATAAGTAAAACTCTTCAAAAAAGAGTTGAAGATCTTCCTGAACAACTTAAAACCAATGTTGAACTTGTTCTCGGGAATCATGATGTTGGTTGCAATATTAAAAATATAAAAATTTTTGATATTAGAAAAAATAAGAATATTATTTTTAGTCATGAGCCTCTTGATCTAGCAGATAATAAAAATTTGAATATTTGCGGACATTATCATCCAAAATTTTATTTAAAAAATAATGGAGATAAATTATCTTTAAGATGTTTCGCAATGGATACTAAAAAAAATAATTTATACTTACCTGCATTTGGGGATTTAACAGGGGGTTATCTGTGTAAAAAGACATTTAAAAAATGGGCAATTATTTCTGAAGAGGAAATTATAGAAATATAATTCCGAAGAAAATTTTTACTAGAGTGAATTAAATTTATCATTTAACAATACCAAATTATACTCAAAAGTCTCGTTAGATATTTTTATCAATTAATCTCAAAATACTTATTTAAAAAGAAAAAAATTAATAATTTCAAAAATCATAAGGCTAATGACCCTTCCTTTAGCAAACAATCCACGTTATAAAAAAAATAAACACATTTTATAGAAATGAAAAAATTAATTGGCTTGATTTTATTTCCATTTCTTTTTTTTTCATTTGAATCAAAAGCAAATGAAAATTTTTCCGTTGAGATAGAAGCTCTCACCCTTGTTATGGAGCAATATAAAGAAAATACTGACTCTAATATTGAATTAGATACGAACAATAAAAAGCCAAGTTATTTAGCTCTTAAGCAGGACGAATGCAACGCAACAGTTAAAGTTACAGAGAAAACAGGACTCGAAATTGTAAATACTGAATCTTTTGATGTAAATGTCTGTAAGAAAGAAATTTATAAAGTTATCAACTAAATAAGAAGAAGAAATAAATTAGGATAAATACTTACAAATAAAAGAGGTCTTTCACATAAAGAAGGTAAGACCTCGAGACCTAACAGAAAACTTTGGAACGGGTTCTGCATATACAATTAATAACTACTACAAAATTGTAGGGGTGTGATTAAAAGTACAAAACTAAAATTTTTTTTTAAATAATTACTTCTTCTTGGATAATCTTTGTGATTCTTCTCTAGACATTAAAGCTTCGATTTGAGCGAGAACTTTCTGAAGTTCATCCGTTTTTGTAAGAGATGCTTCAGCAACTTCTCTTAATTTTTCTAATTGTTCTTTAGTTTTATCCATAATAAATAAATTAGAAATAAACCACCTTTGAAAATGGTTTTAATACAGATTTTTCACTCCCACACAGATCCATATTCTCTCTTTTTTTCATAAAGTCAAATATTTTTCCACTTATTAAAGTTTTATTAGGACTTCCAATTAAATCTTTTTTTAATAGCGTAATCATAAGAATAACTAAGCAGAAATTATTTTAAAATTATGAAGTAAATACAGGTAAGCCTATTGTTGCAGTTGTTATTAGAGCTCCTGCAAAAATCAAGAAAGGAAGAAAAGGATAGTTTTTCAAAGATAAACTTGCTAATTCGAGATAACTATATAGGTATTTATACTGTTTGTCTACCCCTCATCATTATCAAAGATAAAATTTGTCCTTTTAAAAGTAAAAATTTAACATCAACCAAATTTACCTGATATGTATTCCTGAGTAGTTTTTTCTTTTGGAGAATTAAAAATTTTCTTAGTGGAATCAAATTCTGCAAGATAACCAACTTTTCCTCCGTCACCATCTTCGTATTCAACTGCATTAAAGAAAGCAGTCATATCACTAACTCTTAAAGCCTGCTGCATATTATGGGTAACGATAATTATTGTGTAATTCTTCTTAAGTTCGTGCATCGTCTCCTCAATTTTTAATGTAGAGATTGGATCTAAAGCTGAGCATGGCTCATCCATGAGAATTATTTCAGGCTCAATTGCGATGGTTCTTGCTATACATAGTCTTTGTTGTTGTCCACCAGATAAAGAGTAACCACTATCATTTAATTTATCCTTACATTCACTCCATACAGCAGCTTTTCTCAAGGAACTTTCCACTAATTCATCCATATCTCCAGTAAAGCCATTGATTCTTGCTCCGAATGCAATATTTTCGTAGATAGATTTTGGAAAAGGATTAGGTTGTTGAAAAACCATTCCGATTCTTCTTCTAACTTCAACTGGATCTACTCTTTTGTCATAGATATTAGTTCCATCAAAGAGGACTGTCCCTTTTAACGAACAATTAGGGATTAAATCGTTCATTCTATTCAAAGCTCTAAGAACGGTTGATTTACCACAACCAGAAGGGCCAATGAGTGAAGTTATATCTCCTGCTTTAAAATTTAAAAAAACATTTTTTACCGCTTCAAAAGTTCCATAACTAATAGAAACATCCTCAAGAGATAAAATGTTTTTCTTTTGCGACTTTTTAGTGTTTTTAATCATTTCATACCCTCTTAGTTTTCTCAGTAAAAGCGGCCAATATCCTTGAAAAAATATTAACTGTTAGTATTGATATGACAAGAATAAAGGAAGCTGCCCAGGCTAGTTTATTTTGAGCATCATAAGGTTCAAGGGCAAAATTATATATCAAGACAGCTAATGAGCCCATCTCGTAAAACAAATCTTCAATACCTACTATGTAGTAGTAAGAAAATAAAGCAGTAAATATCAAAGGTGCTGTTTCACCTGCAGCCCTTGCGATTCCAAGCACAACTCCAGTAGCAATAGATCTAAATGCTGTGGGTAAAGTTATTTTTAATATTGTAGTATACATACTTGCTCCTATCCCTAGAGAAGCATACCTTAATTCATTTGGTACTAACTTTAAACCTTCATCAGTAGTTTTTATAACTGTAGGCAACATCAATATTGAAAGAGCCATACCTCCTGCCAAACCACTGTACATACTGCCAAATAAAATTTTTGTTGAAACGATTAAGGCATAAATAAATACACCTGCAATTATTGAAGGAACACCAGCTAAAACATTTACCCCGAATCTAATAAACCTTGAAAAAGCACCGCCTTTAGAGTATTCAGCTAGATATATGCCACCGCCAACACCTACTGGTATGGAAATAAGTGAAGCAATAGTTGTAATTACTAGTGTCCCAACTAATGCAGGATTAATTCCTCCTGCATCTAAATCATCTCCAGGAGGATTTGGCTCTAGAGTAAATAATTCTGGCGTGATTTGAGATCCACCTTTAATAAGAATATATGTAACCACAAAAATCAAAGGAAGAATTGCTATGAGTGCACAAAAAACTGATAAAGAAGTAAAGAATTTATCTCCTACATTTCGTGATAGTTTTTTCTGGTAATAAAGAGAATTCATAATCATCTAATATTTGAGACTAAATTTCTTAACTAGCCATTGAGCAAAGATATTAACCACTAAAGATAGGATCATCAACACAAAAGCCGCATAAAAAAGTGATGAGACCTGACTTCCATCGGCTTCACCAAACTGGTTTGCAAGCATAGAAGAGATGGTATATCCAGGAGATAATAGTGACCAACTAAATGCATTAGAATTTCCAATAATCATAGTTACAGCCATGGTTTCACCCATTGCCCTGCCTAACGCCAATAGAACTCCAGCCATAATTCCTGATAATGCAGCAGGCAAAATTACCGAAAATATAGTTTTCCATCTACTTGCACCAATTCCATAGGCAGCATTCCTAAGCTTTTTGGGAACTTGATTCAGCGTATCTCTAGCTATCGAGGTCACTATTGGTAAAAGCATTACCACTAAAATTAATATCGCTAAAAGTGAATTCCGACCAGCAGGCTCCGAACTAAATAAAGGAATCCAACCAAAGAATTTATGTAAAAAAACAAAAAACTCTCTAAAGAAAGGTTCCATAACAAATATCGCCCATAATCCCAATACGACAGATGGTATAGCTGCTAGTAATTCAACAAATGAACCTACTATTTCTCTGACAAATTTCGGAACAAAATCCTCTGTAATAAATATCGCAGTTCCAACACCTAAAGGGATAGTAATCAATAATGAAAGAAGAGAAGTAACTAATGTCCCATATATTGCTGTAAAAGCTCCATATTCATCTTTTACTGGATTCCATTCAGAAGTTACTAGAAAATTTAAGCCATACCTTGAGAAGGATTCAAATGACTGAAAAAAGACTACTAAAATAATTCCAAATAGTACTATTGCAACAAGACTAGACAAGGCTAGGGCTGTATTTTTAAAGATTAAATCTATATTTTTTTCAATCCCGAACCTTTTACGATTCTTGAAAAGAGTTAATTTCTCTTCCATTAAAAAAAGAATATATCTTTAAATCTACTACTAAATATTGGAAAAGACTTTAAGAGGGGTTAAAGGTATATGAAAGTCATGAAAAGTTAACATCCTTAAACTTAATATCTTCAAAAATTTTTTCTTTAACTTTACTTAACCATAGGTGAATATTATTTATTGAATAGAAACTGAGAGGATGTTTAAATACAGGGAATTCATTGCTCAAATCAAATATAAAGAAGTATTATCTTCACCTGTATATTTTATTCCTGTTTTGCTTCTATCGATAATGATTATTATTGAAGGTTTTCACATCTTTAATCACAAACAAAATTGCAAAACTAAAGCTGAGTGGATGGAACAATCAGGAATGACTTATGACAGGGAATCAGAAGTTAATTAATAAAATCTAAAATATAATTTATTCGCAGCAACGTTTTCTATTTGAGGAATAATCTGTCAAAGAAGTTATCCATTCCTTGATCAAAAAGAAAGATTCTATATTTAGTTTGTAATATACCCATCTACCTTCTTGTCTGTCTGAGATAAGACCAGCATCCTTCAAAATTTTTATGTGATATGAAATTCTTGATTGAGATAAATTAGTTAATTTCATAATATCGCAAACACAAACTTCTCCATCCATCATTAGGTCAATTATTTCTAGCCTAAAAGGATCAGAAAATGAAACCATCAACTTAGATATAATTTCTTTTTTTACTTTGCTATTCTCTTTTAACAATTTTAAAGTAAATAAATTCTCTTAAATATAGCTTAAAAAAAAAAGATTTCATTAATCAAAACATCTTGATACATCAAAATATTTTGATGTATGATTTATATAGAAAATTTCAAAGTTATGAAAATTGGAATTAATGGTTTTGGAAGAATTGGCAGATTAGTTTTCAGAGCATTATGGGATAGAGCTGATATAGAAATAACTCATATAAATGAGATAGCAGGAGATTCGAATGCTGCTGCACATCTACTCGAATTCGATTCGGTCCATGGCAGATGGGGGAAAGATATAAAGGTTAAAGAAGAAGAAATAATAATTGATGGAAAGAAATTAGCCTACACAACTTTTAAAAATTACCTCGATGTTCCTTGGGAGAAATCTTCTGTAGATATTATTTTGGAATGTACAGGAAAGAATAAAAAGCCAGACAAACTAAATCCCTATTTTGATTCTCTAGGGATGAAAAGAGTAATAGTAGCTTGTCCAGTCAAAGGAATTGTTGCAGAAGCTGAATCACTTAATGTTGTTTATGGCATAAATCAAAGTCTTTATGACCCTTCCAAACATAAATTAGTAACTGCAGCATCTTGCACTACAAATTGTTTAGCTCCGATAGTAAAGGTAATTAATGAAAATTTCTCAATTAAACACGGTGCTATTACAACTATTCACGATGTCACGAACACTCAAGTTCCTGTAGATTTTTATAAAAGTGATTTGAGGAGAGCAAGAGGATGTATGCAAAGTTTAATACCTACTACCACTGGATCTGCTAAAGCTATAGCTGAGATCTTTCCAGAATTAAAAGGAAAATTAAATGGACATGCAGTAAGAGTTCCTCTACTTAATGGTTCTTTAACAGATGCAGTTTTTGAATTAAATAATGAAGTGACAGTTGAACAAGTAAATTTGACACTTAAGGAAGCTTCAGAAACTTATTTAAAAGGAATTCTTGGCTACGAAGAAAGACCTTTAGTTTCTGCAGATTATGTAAATGACTCTAGAAGCTCAATAGTTGATAGTTTATCAACGATGGTTGTCAATTCAAATTTATTAAAGATATATGCTTGGTACGACAACGAATGGGGTTATAGCTGCAGGCTTGCAGATCTTACTGAATATGTAATCAAAAAAGAGATTTAATTTATGTCTTTATGAAGTTATCTAATATTCAACAATATAGTGTTGTAACAGCAAACTATTGGGCGTTCACGCTTACTGATGGCGCATTAAGATTATTAGTTGTTGGTCACTTTCATGAGCTAGGTTACACAACTCTACAAATTGCTTTACTTTTCCTTTTTTATGAGTTTTTTGGAATAATTACTAATCTATATGGTGGTTGGATTGGAGCAAGATATGGTTTAAGGCTTACTTTATGGATTGGGACTATCCTGCAAATCATCGCTCTTTTTATGCTTATTCCAGTTAAGGAAGATTGGCCGGTAATTTTTAGTGTCGCATACGTTATGGTTGCTCAAGCAGTCAGTGGGATAGCAAAAGATTTAAACAAAATGAGTGCTAAAAGTGCTGTTAAGACAGTTGTCCCAGAGACAAATGATGGCAATGATACTGGCCAAAAACAACTTTTTAAATGGGTTGCTATTTTAACTGGATCTAAAAATGCTCTTAAGGGAGTTGGCTTTTTCTTGGGTGGACTTTTATATAAGTTATTTGGATTCAATAATGCTGTAGGAATTATGGGTTTTGGACTATGCTTAGCGTTTTTATTGACATTAATTTTACCTGGAGAAATTGGCAAGATGAAAACCAAACCAGCTTTTAATGATTTGTTTTCAAAATCAGAAGCAATTAATATTCTTTCAGCAGCAAGATTCTTTCTTTTTGGAGCAAGAGATGTTTGGTTTGTTGTAGCTCTTCCAGTATTCCTAGATATGGCATTTGGTTGGGACTACATGGAAATAGGATTATTTCTTGGGGCCTGGGTAATAGGTTATGGAATTGTTCAGGCTTCTGCTCCAGCAATTAGAAAGATATGGGGCCAGAAAGAAAGTCCAGATCGTAAAGCTATCCAATTTTGGAGTGCCGTATTAATGGTAATACCATCTTTGATAGGAGTCGCATTATGGAGAGAAAGTTCTCCATCAATAGCAATAATTTTAGGACTTACTATTTTTGGATTTGTTTTTGCAATGAATTCCTCTACACATTCTTATATGATTTTGGCATACTCTGATAATGAAAAAGTCAGTTTAAATGTTGGCTTCTATTACATGGCAAATGCTGCTGGAAGACTAGTTGGAACATTACTATCTGGCTTACTATTTATGATTGGGAGAAATCCGAGTATTGGTCTTCAATATTGTCTTTATTTTTCATCACTTTTAATATTCTTATCTTGGATTTCGAGTCTTAAATTACCATCAATCAAACAAAGCTTATCAGCTCCATAAAGACTAATTTTTAGGAATTAGAATATTTTAATGGCAAAAATATCCTTAATTGAACTTGCAAAAACTTTCCTAAAAATTGGTATTTTAAGTTTTGGAGGACCCTATGCTCATATTTCCTTATTCGAAGATGAACTTATAAATAATAAAAAATTGATATCAAATCAATCTTTTGAAAAAGGTATTGGATTATGTCAAATACTTCCAGGACCAATATCTACTCAATTGGCAATATATATAGGTCTTAAAATCAATGGTTATCTTGGTGGATTGATATCAGGTATAAGTTTCATTATCCCAGGATTCATTTCAGTATTAGCTCTTAGTTTTTTTTGGCAAATTGGTTCTGGATCAAAATTCTTAACAGATTTAATTTATTTTAATCCGCCTATTATTGCAGGGATAATTTTTTCATTCTCATTAGTTCTATTAAAAAAAAGATTAAAGTTTGATCGAATATTATTCTCCAGCTCAATATTATTTCTACTTATATTTGCTAAATATAATAGTATTCAATTTCCACTCATAACAATTCTTAGTATTGCAGGATTGATAAATATATTTTTAAAGAAATTCAAAAATATTTTTTATAGCTTGGTCCCTTTATCTATATTTTCAACAACCTCATTTTTGATTAGCTCGGTCTTTTTAGATATATCAAAGTTTTATAATTTTTTAAGAGAGTCTATAACCTCAAAGTTTTTAGTAGATTACCTTAATCTGTTTTTTTTCTTCTTTAAATCGGGACTTTTTATTTTTGGAGGTGGATTAGTAATCATTCCTCTTATGAGTGATTATGTTATCTCGCAAGGATGGTTAACAAATAATGAATTTATAGATGGAATAATGATTAGCCAAATAACACCTGGGCCTGTCTTATTAATTACAAGTTTTATTGGATATAAAGCAGGGTTTTCGATCGGAGGAATAAATGAAGCTTTAAAGTATTCATTTATATCAACTTTTGCAATTTTTTTACCAAGTTTTTTATTAATTTTTGTTTTTGGAAAAGGCCTTATAAAAAACAGAATTAAATCGATTAATTACTTTATCGAAGGAGTGATCAATACAATTCCTGGAGCAGTTATTTTCTCTGGATTTAATTTAATTGAAAATAGTTTTTCATCAAAATTCTTTTTAATTAGTTCTATTTTTATAGTTTTAATCTCCACACTATTATCTTTTTTAAAAATAGTGCCAACATACACACTTATTCTTTTTTCTTTAATATTAGGCTTGTCAAAATATTTGTTTGCATAAAAAAAGGAGGAAATAAATTCCTCCTTTTAAATGTTTTTCTTACGGTTTATTTACCGATTCTTTTTACAGCAGCTCTTGATTTCTCAAGAATATCGCCTTTTAAAGGAACAAAGCCTAGTGATGGAGCTTTATCTTGATACTCATCACTTAACAATGTATTAAAGGCTTGCTTGATAGCTTTAGTGTTTCTACCATTACCTTCTTCATAGGCAAGTATCCATGTTAATGAAGCTATAGGATATGCTCCTTTTGCAGTTGGATTAGGATTTTTACCCGCAAGATTTTCATCTAAAGTAATACCATTAAGAGCTTTTGCTCCTGCTTCTACAGATGGTTTTAGAAACTCACCTGAAAGATTTTGAAGTGCAGCGGCCTTAACATTTCCCTTAATGTAGGACTGGTTAACATAACCAATTGCGCCTGGAGTATTCTGGATGACACCTGCCACGCCTGAATTACCTTTTGCACCAACACCTGAAGGCCATTTAACAGACTTACCTGTACCTAAAGTCCAAGTTTTTGAAAAAGCTTCCATAGAGTTTGTAAAAGCTTTAGTTGTACCTGATCCGTCAGAACGATGTGCCCAAGTTAATTTACCAGGTTTACAACCAACTTCTTTCCAATTCTTGATCATACCCATTGCAACTTGTACTGCTTGTTCTTGAGTAAGTTTCAAATCGCAATCATAGTTATATCCAAAAGCAATAGTTCCTCCAACCATAGGGATCTGAACTAATCCTCTTGTTACCTTTGCTATATCTTTAGCCTTCATAGGATCATCAGAAGCACCAAAGTTTACAGTCTGGTCGATAAATGCTTTTCTTCCAGAGCCTGAACCGACGGCTTGGTAATTAACTCTTGGACCGCCTGAAGATGCTAAATCTTTGAACCAACGAGTATAAATTTTGGCAGGAAATGATGCACCAGCACCACTTAATCTTGTTTTAGCAGAAACGCTTGTGCCAGGAACACTTGTACCAGCAGCAATGGCTACTGCAGAAGTGAAAACCAAAGCTTTCTTTGCTATGTTCATGGGTGTCATGATTGAATAAAGACTCCATATATATAGCACTTAATCCATACACAAAAACTCTTTAGCTAAAAGCTTATCTTTTAATTAATTAGTTTTTAACCTAAATTTAAACTAAATATTATCTGGACATTTTTTATTTAGTTTTGAAAATATTTGAAGATGAATAAATATTTATTTTTAGGATTTTTGATAAAAAAATCAAAATTTAAGAAGTTTTTTTTATTTAGTTTAAGAGAACTTTAAGTTCTCTTTAAAAATTCCTTATTAACTCTATTTCTTACCCATTTCTTAACCTAGATTCGTTGACATGTGTTTGGATTAATATCCAATTTTACGTGTTGAGGTTTATGAAACTTTTTCAAAAATTAATTGCTGCTCCTGCCATCATTTCTTTGGCGTCAGGTTTTGCAGTAAATGCAGCTGAGATCAATTCAACAGATCTTAGTAATTATTCAAATTCTAACAAATTAGTATCTTTAGGTGATTTCAAATCAGATACTTTATATCCAGGAGATTGGGCTTACGATTCATTAAAGGATCTAACAAATAGTCCAAGATTCAATGGTAACTCAGTTACTCGTTTAGAAGCTGCTGCTGAATTAAACAACTTAATTGTAGGTGGTGAAGGCTTAATGAACGGAGCTCAAATAGACAGATTAAGTGACGAGCTTGGTTCAGAGTTGGCAATTATGAAAGGAAGAGTTGATGGCCTCGAAGCTCGTGTCAACGGAATTGAAGCTGGTTCTTTCACTGATACAACAACTATGAAAGGAAAAGCAAAATTCCAGATTGGTGGAGTTAGTGGTCCTGCTTCAGTTGATGGCAAAACAGTCAGTGAAGCAGTTACCGGTTATTATTTCTGGGAAATTGATTTAAACACAAGTTTCACAGGTGAAGATAAATTAAATGTAGAGATTGAAACAGGCAATGCTGCTGACAAAAAGAAGATATTAAACGCCGCTACAATTACTGATTTCACTAAAAAATCTGGAGATGAGCTTAAGGTTTCTGACCTAAACTACACATTCCCAGTTGGAGATTGGAAAGTAACTGTTGGTGATTCATTGGATGCAAGTAAGCAGTTTACTGGTGCTTGTGAATATGGAAACACTGTTGACGCTTTAAGTGATTGTGGTACAGGAAACTCCATTGCTGTTGGTGGTGATCAGACAATTAGTGCTGGTTATGATCTTGATAATGGATTCTCATTTGGAGTAGGTATTTCTGCTGATGATGGAGAAGACTCTACAAAAGGTATGTTCACAGCTGCAGGTGATGACATTTATGCTTTAAACGTTGCTTATAGTGGAGACAATTTTGGTGTTGCTCTCGCTTACGCTGATGTAGATGTAGCAACCTATTGGGGTATAAATGCTTCTTATTCTCCTGATGGTTTCCCAACAATTAGTGGTGGATACGAATTTGGTAGCCCAGATTCAGGAAAGGATACAACTCAATTTGCAGTTGGATTAAGTTCTGATCTTGGCCCTGGTGAAATCACAGTCGGAATGGGTACTAACGGTGCAATAACCGATGGAGATGAGGAATTATATGCTTATGATGTTTCTTATACCTACAAATTTAATGATGGTATGAGTTTCACTCCTTTTGCATTTATAGTTGAATCACCTGCAGGTACAGATGATATTACTGGTGTCGGTGCAGAAATTGGTTTCAAGTTCTAACGAAATTAACCACATTAAAAAAGGACCTCTAAATTAGAGGTCCTTTTTTTTTGCTTATCTTTTTATAAACCTTAATTTTTTCTTAATAAAATAATTTTTTTTTCTTAACTTTTAAAGGACAACATTAAAAAGTGTTTTCTTACGCACTAAATGAAAAAAACCTTAGCTGCTGCAAGTTTTTCAGCATTACTTGCAATTATCGCCTCCTCTACAAGTAGCGGACTTGCAAATTGGAATACAAAATATTGGGCAAATGAGAAAAACTTTAACAGAATTTCTTCTTTTAATGTAAGTGATAATTTACCAAAGGGATCAAAATCTACAACAAAAACATCTTCAGAAGTTGTTACAGCTTCAGAAGATGGTAAGACTTTGATGTATACAGATAGTGATCTAGGAGTTGTTGGTTTAGTTGACATCTCTGATCCTGCGAAACCAAAAGCTCTTGGAATTGTAGAGCTTGAAGCAGAACCAACTGGAATTGCAGCTCTTGGAAATAATGTTTATATAGGATCAAATACATCTGAAAGTTATACAAATCCATCAGGAGCAATAGTTCAATATAATTTAGAAACTAGAAAAGCTGTAAAAGAATGTGATTTAGGTGGGCAGCCTGATAGTGTCTTTGTTTCTCCAGATGGAAGCTTTTTAGCTGTTGCTATCGAGAATGAGAGAGATGAAGAATATAAAGATGGATTTATCCCTCAATTAGATGAGGAAGGTAAACAAATTAATCCTCCAGGTTATGTTTCTCTTGTGAAGTTAAACAAAAGAGGGAAAATACAATGTAAATCAATAAAAAAAGTAGATTTAACAGGATTATCTGAAATAGCTCCTAGCGATCCCGAGCCGGAATTTGTTGCAATTAATGATCTTGGTGAGACTGTAGTTTCTCTTCAAGAGAATAACCATCTTGCAGTTATAGATAAAGATGGGAATGTAATATCACATTTTACTGCTGGTATTGTTAAACAGATGGCAGGAATGGATACAAAGAAAGATGGAGCACATAAATTTAAGAAAAAACTAAAAAATGTAAGAAGAGAGCCAGACGGTCTAACATGGATTGATAATGATCATTTTGCAACAGCAAATGAAGGCGATTACAAGCATATTGATCCAAAACAAGCTAAAAGAGGTGGTTCAAGATCTTGGACTATCTTCAAAAAAGATGGAACAGTAGTATATGAAGATGCAAATAGATTAGAAAGATCAATTGCTCAAATAGGCCACTTCCAAGATGGGAGAGCTGGTAAAAAAGGTGTAGAACCTGAATCAGTTACATTCTCTAAAATTGATGGAACACCATATTTATTCGTTGGAGCAGAAAGAGCAGGAATAGTAGCTGTATATGATATCACAGAATTAAATCAACCAATATTGACTCAACTATTACCTTCAGGAATTGGACCAGAAGGATTTGTTGCTATTCCTGATAGAGGTCTAATCGCATCAGCTAATGAAAAAGACTACAACAAAAAAGAACCTGGACTTTCCTCTCATGTAACTATCTATCAACTTCAAGATGCACCAGCTTCTTACCCACATTTAACAAATGAAAACGGACTTGATTTTGTTTCTTGGGGGGCAATTAGTGGAATGGTGGCTGGTGATGACGGAAAAATTTATGCTGTAAATGATGGAACATTTAAAACTCAGCCAAGAATTTATGTTATTGATCCTTCATCCTCGCCAGCACTATTGGAAAGAGCTATTGATATAAAGCTAGATGGTAAGACTGCATTATTTATGGATCAAGAGGGTATTACAACTGATGGTAATGGTGGATTCTACATTTCTACTGAAGGAATCAAGAAAAAGCTAGATAAACATCCTCCTGCTATCTACCATGTAAGCTCAGATGGTGAAATTCTAGAGAAGATAACTCCGCCAGCCTCGTATCTTAATTATGCTGAAAATCCTGGATTTGAAGGCATAACAAGAAACGGAGATATTCTTTATATTGCTCAACAGAAGCCTTGGGGTGATGATACTTTCAATACTACTAAGATCCTTTCCTATAATTTAAAAACTAAACAGTGGGGGGCAGTAAATTATCAATTAGATAGGATCAAAAAAGGCGGTGTTGGAATTTCAGAATTAACTTACCATGACGGGGCGTTATATGTAATCGAAAGAGATAGTTTCTATGGTAAGAAAGCAAAATTGAAAGCTATATATAAGATAGATTTAGATGATGTTATTTTCGAAGGTCTTCAATCTAATATTCCTCCAAGACTTTATCCATTAGTTGAAAAAGAGTTAGTTACTGATCTAAAACCAGTTATGAAATCTACTGGTGGTTTTATCCTTGAGAAGGTTGAAGGTTTAGCAATAACAAGCGACGGTCAAGCATGGATTTCAACTGACAATGATGGTACTGGAAAGAAATCAACTGGAGAAACTCTTTTCCTAAATATTGGAAAAATCTAGTAAAACTAAAAAAAGCCACCTTTTGTAAAAGGTGGTTTTTTTTTGGCAATTCTTATAATTAAATAAAATTCATTCATGAAATACCTTCTATTTATTATATTCTTCATCGCCCCAGTCAAAGCTGAAACAAAATATTATTGGCAGGGTGTTAGGTATTATTTAAATCGTCCTGAACTAATGATTGAAGCATGCAAAGATATGAAAGAAGAAAATGACATTGGAACCTCTGCTTTCGAGAGTATGTACATGCCAACATTACCTGATAGGCTTTGGCTAGCTATTGGTAAAAGAGATTCTTATTGGGCAGATGACTCCAAAGAAGGAAGCATTCTTTTTACAAGAGATGGGGTTTTAAATTTAAAAAACTTTATCGCAGAAAAATCATGTCCTAATATTTTCTAAATTTTTTTCTATAAATCTTTATTAATACATGGAAAAATAGTTTCAACAACCGCTCCACCATCTTTATGATTATAAGCCTTTATAAAACCTTTATTGTTATTGATTATTTTTTTTGTTATTGAAAGACCTAAACCGCTACCACTTTTCTTGAATTTAGTCCTTGATGGATCTCCACGATAAAAACGAGAAAAAATATCATTAAATTCATTTTCCTCTAATCCAATACCTTTATCTCTAACTCTTATAACAACAGAGCTATCTCTCTTAAAAATTTCAATTTGTATGTCCTCAGTTATCGGGGAGTAACGAATAGCGTTATCTAAAATATTTATAAATGCTCTCTTTAAATTTTCAATATCCCCAGATATATAATATTTTGTTGGTATAAATAAATTTATTTTTATATCTTTTTTTTCTGCAAGCGGTTTTAAGGTTTGCCAAGATTCCATAACCAAATCAGAAATAGATATTTTTTTGTTTTTATTAAAAGCTTCGCTACTTTCTAGCTTAGAAAGCTCTAAAGTCTCTTCGGCCATTTTTCTCAATCTCTTTGACTCTTTCTTAAGCCTTTTAACAAGATACCTATCCTTTTTTGATACTACTGATTCAAGTCTTTCCCCAATTAAAATAAGAGAGGTAAGAGGGGTTTTAAGTTCATGAGACACATCATTAATTAATTGATTTTGTCGTTTTCTTATGGATTCAGTTGATAATTTACTTTCCATTAATATTAAATAATTCTTTTTACTTCCTCTAACAATATTTGCCCAGAGGGGGTCTCCTGAAATAGTGAAGTCAATATTGATTGGGAAATCTTTTTTTTTGGAGTACAGAATTTTATTTCTTAGTACTTCAAGCTCATTAATATCATTAATTGCTTTTCCAATAACATCTTTATATTTGATAACCCTAATAAGAGATAAAGCTTTCTGATTGATAAATTTTATTGTTAGATCAGATGATAAGATTATCCATCCTTGTGATGAATAATCTAACCAAGACAACACTTCTTGAGGTCTAATTTTGTCAAATGGGAAATCAACAGTTTTTCTATACTTATTTTTATCAACTTCAAATTTTTTTTCTTTTGATTGAGAAAACTGCTTAACTTGTATTTTCCAATTCTGATGAAAAAACAATAATACTTCTTGTAGTGTTTTCATTTTCATCCAAACTTATAGCCAAAACCTCTTACAGTTTTAAGAAACTTTGGAGCGGAGGGATCTTCTTCTAATTTCTCTCTTAGCCATCTAACATGAACATCTACAGTTTTAGTATCACCAATAAAGTCAATTTCCCATATCTTCTCAAGTATTAAATCCCTTGACCATACTCTTTTTGGATTTTTCATAAATAACTCTAATAATTTAAATTCTTTGGGAGATAATGTTATTTCTTTATTAAAAGAAGTTACTCTGCATTCTTCCAAGAATATTTTTATATGATTAAACTCGATGACAGTTTGTGATTTTTCTATATTTTTTTTATTACGTTTAGATCTTCTTATTAAGGCTCTTGATCTAGCAATTAATTCATTTAAACCAAAAGGTTTTGTTAAATAATCATCTGCACCAACCTCTAAACCAAGAACCCTGTCTGATTCATTATCTTTAGCACTCAAAATTAGTATGGGTGTAAAATTTTCTTCATTCCTTATTTTTCTACATAACTCTAATCCATTTAGTCCTGGCAACATTAAATCTAGAATTATTAGGTCAACATCATTATTAGATTCATTAGTAATAAAATCTAAAGCACTTAAACCATCTTTGAAACTTGATACTTTAAAACCTTCGCTATTCAACGTCTCACTGACTGTCAGCCTAATGCTCTTATCATCCTCTACAAGAAGAATTTTTGAGTTTTGCAAACTTTTATGATCTTTAATAGCCATTTAAAGTACTATCAATTTTATTTTATATAATCAAATTAATTTGATGTAATTATTTCATATTTGCTTTACATTGAGACCTTATTTTTTTATTTTTATCTTATTTCCTTTTTAATTTACCCTTAAACTTTTTTACTTATATTTAGAATGTCTCTTTAAAATTCCTCACACAAAAATTTAAAGAGACAAACTTATTCAATTTAATAATGGCTTTTTAAATTAATATCCCATCGAAGCGTAATAATAATCGTCATCTTCACCTAAATTTGTCACCACCCATTCTGGAGTAAAGTCACCAATTTTTACATATTGATAAAGTTTATCAACATCTGGATCATAATAAGTATCGTTGATTTTTGGATCTTTGACTACTTTGCTTGGATGCATAATAAAAGTTAATTCTACTCTTTCTTTATAGATTATTTAGTTTAAAGCAGCTTTAAATCTCATTTAAATATTTTCGTTTAATCTAGTTGACCTAAGACTAATTTAACTTGTAATTAGTCTTGATTGTTTTAATTACCGATTTTTTCGGATTTTTATTTGGATAACAATTAACAATTCTATATTTACCCCCTTTCCTATCTGTTTCAACGAGAGTAAATTGAACAAATTTTTCTTTTTCAACATTTGAAAAATCCTTTACTTCTATTTTGATTATTTCTTCATTTTCACTTTCAATTATTTTGGATTTACCTCCACAAAGACGAACAGCAGTTTCTTTAGTTACATAAAATAATTTTTTTTCATCACTAATGGATGATTTACCTTTCTTAATAGAAATTTCATCTTTTGTAATGGATAATTCTTCTTGGGTAATGGATAATCCTTCTTGGGTAATGGATAATTCATCTTTTGTACTGCAAGAAGTAAGAATAAGAATAAATACAACCAGTAGCTTTTTTATATTTTTTTTAAATGATAAATTCACTTGTAATTGCTTTTAATTGTTTTTTATTTAGTTGGGTAAGATAGCTATAAATTTCTTTTCTAAATAATCTGTCTTCAACTCTTTTACTTTCAAGAATTGAAAAAGTAATGAAATTAACAAGTTGATTCTTATCCATATTTACTTTTTAAGTGTCTATTGTTAAACCTGAGTTAAATTCTTATTAAATAAACTTTGACTATTAGAAAAATATTTTGTTTAGAAATTTAGAAGTTTTTTAAACAAATTTATTTTCTGCTTAATAACTTCTTAATCTAATAATCTTAAATTTTTAGTGTCTTCTATATTTTAAGCCTTGAATATCGAAGACATTAAATCAAAAATAACAATAAGAAATGAGTTTAAATAATTTACCTTCTACCAAAAGATCAAATCAAGCAAAAAATACGGAGCAAATCAAATATTCTTATAAAGAAAGTTTTAAAATAGAGAGTGAATCCTTTTTAGACGATTCTGCATTTATTGAAAATTACAATAATGCCCTTAAATCACCTCAATCAAGGAGACTATATAAAATAATAGAGAGTGAAGTTCATAAAGGAACAACTTAAGCCATACTTACACTATCAATATAATCACGGGGTAGGGTAATTTTTAAAAAATTATTATATATTTTTTTAATAATGATGTGTTTTACCACTGGTAATTCATACTCATGGGAAAAAGTCCTTGTTCCAGACCATGTAGATAAAAAAACAAAATCTCCTTGGAATTTTTCTGAGGATTTTGAAAATCAAGAAG
>QCDI01000009.1:0-86777 GCA_003280965.1 Prochlorococcus sp. AG-355-B18 | reverse complement strand
TGATAATTCATTATTTACTTCTTTAATTGGTTCTAAATTTTCTTCCATAAAAAAAATTATATTTATACTTTATTATAAATAAAAATATTCATTTTTTATAATTTAAATTATTTAAATCTACCAATCATTTTCATCATTAATCCAGTCATTTTTGCTTTCAGGATTATCCGAAAAATTTTGATCACTTTTGGAATAATTTTCTTCTCCATTTTGGACAACTCTATAATTAACTGATATTGTTGGCTGAGAATCTCTTATATCCCTTTGTGGCGGCATTTTAACATTAGATTTCATATCTTCTTCATCATTTAGTGTCTCATAATTTTCTTCTGCATTTTCTAATGTATTTTTTTTATACCCAGTGATTGTTGTATTTAAAAACGCGCTTATAAATAAACCAGAAAAAAAAGAGAAACTGATCAATTTACCTATACTTACTTCTTGAACAGTCCATTTAAGATATCTTAGTGAAACCCTCTGTTTATTATTTGTGTATAGTGATATTTGGAAAATTATTATTAAAAAAAAAGTTAATAATAAATATTTTTTCTTAAAAATCATTATGTAAAAGGTATATATATTTTTTTGGGATAATTATTTCCATAATATATTTTTGGTAATTTTTTAAGATAACTCTAAATCAATTTGATATTTAAGAATATCAACTTTAATTATTTTTACTTCTATTTCATTTCCAACTTTATATGATTTCTTGGATTTTCTTCCAATCAATAAATTTTGTTTTGATCTATATTCGTACCAATCATTATTAAGGGTACTAACATGAACAAGACCTTCTAAATTTAGATCTGATATTTCAACAAAAAAACCATAACTTTGAACTGACAAAATAAAACCACTATATGAATTACCTAATAATTTTTCTGCCTTTCGTACTTTTTTTAAACTTAAAATATTTGATTTATATTGGACTACCTTATTTTTATATTCATTAAGCTTATCTATTATAAACTCATTAAATAATATATCTATATTCTTTGAAATTGATGAATTAAATATATCCCAATTAACTTTCTCCCAAGAATTACTCTCCATAATATTTATATCATTTACATTATTTTTCTTTGATTTTTTTCCATTTATTATCATATTAAAAATAGAGTACTGGTTCATAAGATTTGTGAAGTCATATCCTGGCAAAGTCCAGGGAGAAGTAAATAATTTTTCTGATCCATCATTTTTTGAATTTTTAGATATCAGGCTTATTTCATTTTCTTTGATTGTATTAATTAGTAGTTTATGTAAGATTCTCTTTTTATCGTCATCGCAAAATTTAATTATTTGACTAAATGTTAAATTACCATCTTCATTTAGCTCTATATCACTGCCGATAAATTCCGAATATTTGATCATTTCATTTACATTTATATAATTTAGTTCCTTTAAAATGTATCCAACACTTTTTAATCCATATTCATATGAGTGTTTGAACCATATTAAATTACCTTCATGAAGTATTGGTGAAAGGTATGTTTGGCAATCATCTTTTTTTAATGGTTCAAAATATCCTTTTGAATATTCAGCAGGGTTATGAATAAAGAATTCATCTAATGATTCTATTTTATTTAGAGGAGCAGGGATTTCAACTTTGCCTTCTAAGAGATGTCTTTGTCTAAAGGATGTTGAAATTTCCAATATTTTATCTAAATCTTCTATATATTCTTTAATAGGTTTTAGTATTCGTGATGTAATTCTAGTCTTACTTTTTCTTGATAAAAGTGCGTCAGTATGATCATTGCAAATAATAAGAGAGCATCTTACAAAAGTAAGGTGAAATGACCAGTCTGTAATTTCGTTATCGCTATTCAAATGCATACATATACTTATTGCTTCATTCTTTTCTCCTAAATTAAATTCAGAAGCATGTCTTATTTCATCACTAATGTAATTTTGCCAATCATTCAATAAAGGGAATGATTCAAAGCTATTAAAGAACATTTCTAAGGATTTTTTTCCATTCAGTTCTACTCTTTCTGCAATATTATTTATGTGTAACCATAATTTAGTACTTTGATTCTTTTCTTGTTCTATTTGAATCATTGGAAGAATTGGAGAATTATCTGAATTCCAGCTTTTGAACAAATAAGAGTTTTTATCAGATAAGTCTATTCTTTCCCTTTTTTCTATCTTCTTAGCTTCAATTACATTATTGTTTGATTTGATGATATTGCTTTTAGATAAAACAAAATCAGTATCAAATTCCTCATTATTATTAAGTTGTAATTCTTTTATAACATGGCCTAGTCCTTCCTCCTGGCCAATAGGGAACCTTTCAATTTCAACTTTTACTATATTTTTATTTTCTGGTTTGAAAGCGTACTTTCTATCTTCTTTTGGTAGTTTTATTTTAGATAAAATCCTATCATCAATAGGAATGGCATATACAACATTGTTTATTATTTCTACTTTAGATAGGAGTATTTTATTTGATCTTTCTAGAATACAATCAACTATTCCCTCTGGTGATCTTCTTCTATAACCCTCTTTTATAATTCTTACTAATACTTTATCTCCATTCCAGGCATAGTTAAGTAGATTTTCTTTAATATAAATATCTTCTTTATTTTTTTCTCTTACGGCAAAGCAATAACCTTTGCTACTGCATCTTATTTTTGCAACAATATGATCGCTATCTTTTTTATAAATATATTCATTATCTTTATTTTTATTAATTATCTCAAGTTTTTCTAGAGCTGTTAAAGCGATATTTAGTTTATCTTTATCAGATTTTTTTGTTATTTTTAGAGATCTGCATAATTTTTTATATTCTAACCCTTCTGACTGATTCAAATTATCAATTATTGAAGATGTTGTGAACATAATATAGGTTTATATTTATAAGTTAATTGGTTTATATATTCTATTATTACACCTTTTATCCAAGCTTAAAACTAATTATTTTTTTTGTCTTCTTTTTCTTCTTTTTCAATAACGAATGAATTTATAAAAAGCCTGCTACCAATAATAAAAAAAGTTATGGAGGCAATTGATTTAAGAACTACCTCTGGTATAAAACTGGATATAGAACCACCTGTCAAAGCACCTAATAAACTTGCAAAAACGAGTGCTGAAGAAGAGCCTAAAAATACTGCAAATGGTTTATTTGAAGTTCCACTTATAGTTAAAGTAGCTAGTTGGGTTTTGTCACCTAATTCAGCTATAAAAACGGTTAAAAATGTTGATATTAATAAACTTAAGACCATTTATAAATAATTTTTAAAAGTATCATAAGCTAAAAATACGCTTATTAATATCATTAAAATACCAGTAAATAATGCAAATTTGCTTGGAGAGATTTTTTTTGACAACCATTTACCAATAAGAACTCCTACTACACTAGAACTTATCAAAGCTAGAGAACTTCCAATAAAAACAATTATTGGCTTCCCTGATTCAGCTGAAAGCATTAATGTAGCTATCTGAGTTTTATCGCCAAGTTCTGCAATAAATATGGTCGTAAAAGTTGTAATGAATATAGATAAGAAACTTTTTTCTATATTGTCCTCTTTTTTTTCTAATTTACTATTCATTTTTCGGAGACTGCCATTTTAAAACTTTTCATCTCTTTACTTTTAATTCCATAATTTGATGAAATATGTTGTTTGCAACAATCTATAAGAAATTTGTCACCAGATTTTAAATATTCTTTAAAAGTAGTTGAAAATTCAGTTACACGACAAAAATGAGGTCTTGATTCGTAAATTAAGCATTTTTTATTTTTTCTGTCCAGATTTTTACACCAACCGTCCTTAGCCGTCATTGAATTGATTAAAGTTATATCTTGATCATTAAGTTTGTCAGCCAGATCAATTCTTTCGTCCAAGTTGAATTTACAACAAGCTCCACAATTTTCTATACATGTCCATGATTTCATAATTTAATTCAATCTTGTAACGTATCAGTACAGTTCTGTCGTTTATTTGTAAAAATAGTATCACAAAACATATTCATTAATCATGGCAACACTTATTCCTTTAGCCGTAGTTGCGTTAGCAGGACCAGCAATAATCGCCCTAGTCTTTTATCGTAAATAAAAGAAATTCTTCTTGGTGGCTTATCTTGAAGGGGTTTATTGGGATTTAGATGGTACTATTGCAAACACGGAATTAGAAGCACATTTACCCGCTTTTAATCATGCATTTAATGATTTTGGTATTGATTGGAATTGGGATACTAATAAATACATCCAACTTTTGAGAATAAATGGAGGCAAAAATAGAATTGCTTATTATGCCGAATCAAAAAATTATTCTTTATCAGATGATCTAATCATCAAAATCCACGAAAAGAAACAGTTTCACTATTTAGAACTTATAAAAAAAAATTGTGTCAACTTAAAAACTGGTGTTTTTAGGTTAGTTAATGAATTGCATAAAAAAAAAATAAGACAATTTATTGTTACTTCAAGTTCTAGAGTTCAAGTTGATTTACTAGTTGAATATCTTTTTAATGGCTTCAATCCTTTTGAGCTCATTATTTCAAGTGAAGACGTTGAATTAAAGAAACCAAATCCATTACCTTATTTAAAGGCTATTCAATTAAGTGGTATAAACAAAAATAACTCAATTGTTTTCGAAGACTCAAATCCAGGATTGAAATCTTCCTTAGCAGCTAACTTACCTACAATTTTTGTTCCTTCAAATATCCCAATTTTTCTTGAGGAAGATATTAAATTAGATTGTATTTTAGATAGTCTTGGTGATGAGAATAATGTGGCAAATGTAATTAAAGGCCCTAAACTAAAAAAATCATATGTTGACTACAGCTTTCTAAGTGATTATTTAGCGTCTTTTAGTAATGCAAAAAACTAATTTTTCAAGAATTACCTACCAGTTAAATAATCTATTTTTTGGGTTTCTAAGTGATAGTTGGAGGATAAAATCTATTGCTTTAATTTCAGTTTTGACAGGTTATTTTTTGTTCGCCAATTTTCTTACAAAATTTATATCTGAAGGTAAAAATGAGTTAATTATGGTTCCAATAATTATCGTTTTCATTGAAATCATTATAAGAATTAAACCTTCCTCTAGCTCAAAATTTTATTATATATGGACTGTATTTGATAAATTAAGAATTGGTGCAGTCTATGCCATAATCCTTGAGGCATTTAAGTTAGGATCTTAAAATCTATTCTTCTTCTTCTTCTTCAATAGGGTAGACAAACCCTTGAGCTTTCCCAGTTAAAACTGATTTACCTAGAGATATAGCTTTTTGAGCTGCTAATGCTGCTTTGCCTTTCCAGACAGCGTGCCTTTGGTTCCTTTTACTTTTTGATTTTTTCTTCTTTGGTACAGCCATTCTGTTTCTTTATTTCCATATATTAATATAACCCTTAACTGGTTATCTCCAAAACTTTTGAGTATATTTTGTTTATATACGTCAATTTTTTAAATAAGCATATATGCTTTATTAATCACTTATAAAGATTAGTGTTTAGATCAAAATTCTCATATTCAAATTCTAAATCAAGTTATTCGGATCTTTTAAAGGATATAGAGACGGGAAAGATAGAATCAATATTTTTCTATCCTAGACAGAGAGAAATTGATGTTTTGTACAAAAATGGCGATAAATTTAAAATTCCTATCCTTTACAACGATCAATTAATCCTTGAAAAGGCCACTGAAAATAAAGTGGATCTCACTATAAACAATAGTAGAAAAGAAGCTTCAGCCGCTAATTCGTTCGCTTCAATAAGTCTTTTTTTAATTTTTATATTAGCTATAGTCTTAATCTTGAGGAGTACATCAAAATTGGCTTCCAGAGCTTTTGGTTTTACTAAAAATCAAGCTAAATTTGTGACTATCGATGATGTAGAAACGAGATTCGATGATGTTGCTGGTGTTCCTGAAGCCGCTGAGGAATTAAAAGAGGTAATAACTTTTTTGAAAGAACCAAAGAAATTTGAAAATCTTGGAGCAAAAGTTCCTAAAGGTGTACTTTTAATTGGCCCTCCAGGAACAGGTAAAACATTATTGGCTAAAGCAATTGCCGGTGAATCAGGAGTTCCTTTTCTCTCAATATCTGCATCAGAGTTTGTAGAACTTTTTGTTGGTGTAGGTGCAAGCCGTGTGAGGGATCTATTCTCTAAGGCTAAGGAAAAATCTCCTTGTATAATTTTTATTGATGAAATTGATTCTATTGGTAGGCAAAGAGGGTCTGGGATCGGAGGTGGAAATGATGAAAGAGAACAAACTCTCAATCAGCTTTTAACTGAATTAGATGGTTTTGCTGATAATTCCGGAATTATTGTTTTAGCAGCAACAAATAGGCCAGATATTTTGGATGCAGCATTATTAAGACCAGGAAGATTTGATAGAAAAATAGAAGTAATGCTTCCAGATTTAGTTGGAAGAAAAAAAATTCTTTCAGTTCACTCACTTTCAAAACCACTTTCAAGCGAAGTTGACTTAGGATATTGGGCTTCTAGAACTGTTGGATTTTCGGGAGCAGATCTTGCAAATTTGATGAACGAGAGTGCTATTCACTGTGCAAGAGATGAATCTAAATTAATTAGTGATCTTCATATAGAAAATGCACTTGATAAAATCACCATCGGCCTGAGAAGTTCATTAATAACCTCTCCAAATATGAAAAAAATCATAGCTTATAACGAAGTAGGCAGAGCTATTGTATCTGCTGTGAGAAATGGTATTGAATCAGTTGATAAAATAACGATTCTACCTAGATCTGGATCTCTAGGAGGATATACAAAAATATGCCCTGACGAAGAAGTAATTTCTAGTGGCTTGATTTCAAAAAAATTATTATTTTCAAAAATTGAAATTGCTCTTGCTGGAAGAGCAGCAGAAACGATAGTTTTTGGTGAAAGTGAAATTACGCAATGCTCAATAAATGATATCTCTTATGCAACAAATATTGTAAGGGAAATGGTTACGAAATATGGATTTTCAATTATTGGTCCAATTTCAATGAATTCTGATAATAATGAAATGTTTTTGGGAGATGGATTATTTAGAAGAAAACCTCTAATAGCAGAAAATACTAGTTCTAGAATAGATAATGAAATCATAAAGATTTCTAAAATTTCATTAAATAATTCAATAAAAATATTAAAAAAAAATAGAGTCTTACTAGATAAATTAGTTGAAATTCTTTTACATCAAGAAACTATAGATAAAAAAGTCTTTAAATTAACAACTTCTAAATTCTTGAAAGTTTGATTTAATTGTTTTAAATTAAATAAAAAATATAATATTTTCTTGATAATTAAAAACAAAACAACAAAGTTATTAGTCACAATTTTATTCTTACTTCTTTTTCCACTTGTACAAAAACAATGGTTTAATTTGTATTTATTCAATATTAATGATATTTCCTTTTATTCAATTCTTTACTATTTGAGCGGTACAATATGTCCATCTTTGGTATGTTTAAACTCTTTAAGATGCTATACATACTATGATTTTAATAAGAATAATATTTATAGTAAAAATATAATTACAGGTAAAAGATTATTTTTCTTAGTAGCAATAAATTTGATATTTCTCTCGTACTTTATAGCTGATTATTTATATATAAATTTTGATCTTATATTCAATTTATTTTTTGAAGGAATTAATTTATCAAAACCGGATATTATTCAGTTAAGTTTTTTCATACTTCTAATTTCTAGTTTATTAATTTTTAAGAAATCTAGGTTTTTATTAAAAAAAATAATCTTGGTAAATTTTATATTGATTTCTCTTTATCTTTGGCATATTCAAATTAATAATATTAATCTTGATGATCAGTTTCATATCTATAAATATTTTGGATTAAATGACTTAAATTTAATTAATCTTTTTATCTTAGTCACTATAGAAATTTCTTTTTTTACATGGTCTTTTTTATCATATAAAACTAATTTAAGCGATTGGATAGTACGCAAACCTCAAAAAGGAGATATTATCCCCGTTTTGAATATGCTTATTTTTTATTTTTTTATAGTTATTTACTACTCAATACTTATTTAAAGTTGTCTAATCCTTCTATAGCGCAGAAAAATATTCCTTACTACCTTTGGGGTCCTCTAACATTGTTTTCTCACCTGGGGTCCAGTTGGCTGGACATACTTCATCTGGATTTGCCGCAACGTATTGGTAACCTTGAAGGATTCTTAGTGTCTCATCAACATTTCTGCCTACAGGAGCCTTATTAACAGTCGTATGCATAACTACGCCTTCTGGATTGATAAGAAACAAACCTCTATCTGCCTCTCCATCATCATTAAGAACATTGTACGCCTGGCAAATTTCTCTTTTTAAGTCAGAAACTAATGGGTAGTTAATATCACCTATTCCACCTTCATTTCTTGGAGTTTGTATCCAAGCTAAATGACAGTGTTTGCTATCAACTGATACCCCAAGTATTTCCGTATTAAGTGCTGAGAAATCTTGATATCTATCACTAAATGCAGTGATTTCAGTTGGACATACAAATGTAAAATCTAGTGGGTAAAAGAATAAAACAACCCATTTCCCCCTTAGACCTGAAAGTGTAATCTCCTTAAACTCCTGATCATATACTGCTGTAGCACTAAAGTCTGGTGCTTCTTGGCCAACTCTTAAGCTCATGAAAAAATTTGTCCTTATTTAAATTTATTATGGTCTGAATGACCGTATTAAGCATTATAATTTTATTAATAATGAATTAGCAAGTTTTTTTTAATTTAATGAAATGGCATTATTCCTTTACAAGGAAATTTACAATTTTGAATCATAATAAACTTTTAAAAAATCTCAAAAAGGAGTTTATTAAATATCCAATTAACAGGCTTGACGATAAAAATTCTAATTAAAGAAAATTTTATTTTATTTAAGATTCCTTTAAATTCAACTCTTTATAATTAGGGTTATTCTTTTTTTTAAACTTTTAATTATGGCTAAATATATTGAAAGACTAAAAGATAAAGTTAAAATAAAAAAATTTGATTCTAATCAGCCTATAGGAGCTTGGGTTTTCGTTGTAGTATTAAATATTGTGGGATTTGCGGGTTATTATTACTTAAAGGTAAATCATATACAACTAGGTAGTTAAAATTTATCTTATTTCCTTTTTAATTGAGCGGCAAAAATTTCTTAACCTTTCGCTGCTTGTTAAATCAGGCAATGTCCATATTGATTCTGTTTCCGGTATTGGATCCCTGCTCCATTCTTTAAATTCTTCCATTATGGAAGTTTTATTTAATTTTGAAATTACCTTTTTTCTTTTGTTTAAATATTTTCTAATAACAGTTATATTTTCCTCAATATATTCAATCATGATAAAAACAAAATCTAGTATTAATCTATCATCTAGCTTGTTCTAATTAATAGTTAAATTTTATTAGACGTTTTGTACAGCTTGGAATAGTCCAAAAGAATAACCCCCTATGAGGATCCATCCTAGTACACTTGAAATTATTGTAGATCTTCTATTGTGCCTTCTTAGAGCAGATTCAATCATCTCATTTACTTCAGCTCTATTTAAATATTCTTTTCTAGAATTTTTGTCCATTTTTTTTTTTTTTTTACGATAAACGAATTTACAAGAAAGTGAGTTTATGATTTTTAATTCAAAGCTAAAGTTTTATTTTTGCAGAATTAAAATTTTATTTTTATTTAGCGATAGATTTAAATAAGTTTAAGAAGTAATTTTTAAAATTTAAGATAGACTAATTCTATTAAGATATTAAAGTTCTTTTCACTACCAAAAATGAATATCAATGATAAATATGTTCTGGAAATGCTTAATAAACTTATAGCTATAGATAGGCTAAATAAAATTCAAATTCTGCAAATGGTGAATTTAGTTTCACTATCAAATGATATCAATGACTTAAAGGATAATTTAAAATGGGAAAATCCTAAATCTTTGCCTTAAATTATTAATGGGTTTATCAATTATTAAATAGTTAAATTCAATAGTTGTAATTTAAAATAATTATTAATAGTTAAGTAAATAACTTAGAAGTTCTATTTATTAAAAATATAAAAATAAAATTCTAATTATACGGACAAATTGTTTAAATTAATATTTGATAATAAGGTTTTCTCTTGATATATATTCTCTTGATTACAGTGACTTAGGGTCGTTTTTTTATCCTTGTTAAATTTTTTGACTAATATTGTAGTAGTTAGGATTATTAAAAAAATTATTAGTAAGTCTCCAACAGTTATTCCTCGCTCCTTAAAATTCATAGTAGATTATATATTTTCTTTAATATAGCCTTTTTTATTTATCTGATTACTATTTTTTACAAACTTACTAAAAATATAATATTAACCAATTATAAAAAAAATATAAAAATATCAAGACTTATGGTTGTTTACTCATATAAAAAAAATAGAGCAAATTTATAAATGGATAATACAAAAAAAATTGATAGTACTAACACTTCTGATTTTTTCTCAAAGGAAATGATTATTACAAAAAAGGCTCTTAACGAAAATCAACTTAAATATACTTATCAAAAACAGTTAATCTCAGATCTAGACTATAAGCATAAAGAATGGTCAAAATTTGTTGGCAGTTAGCTTTAAAAGCTTTCGTTAATTATATTTAAAAGTTTATTTCTTTTATTTGTGTTTTTTTCTTCCCAATTAATTGTTACTTCGTCATTAATATTAGGCTTTGCTTCATAAGCTAAATACCAAAGAATAAATCCCAGAGGGAATATTAAGATATGCATAATGAAAATTAGTTGACTTAAATCAAATATAATGCAACACTTATAATGTGCAAGTGTGACACTTAAATTTAATTATTATGCCCTCACAGAGGAAAAGAATTGGTTTTTTGCCTAGTGAGGAAGTTCACGAAATTATTGATAAATTATGCAAGGCTAATGAATTTAGTCAGTCAAAAGTTACAGGTTTATTGGTTGAAGAAGCATTAAGATCTAGAGGAGTATTAAGCGATGTATTTCAAGATAAGTCATGTGAAATGTCGAATTTTATAAATAATTCTTTTGGGCAAGAATCGGTGTCTAGAAATGATAAATCTCTAGTTAATAGAGATGATTGTATGGTGAACAAAAAAACATTATCAGCTGATATCAAATTGATGCATGAATTTATCGAATTTAAGTATTTTAAGAAAATTATGAACCAAAATTACGATATTTTTAATAAATAGGTGTCACACTTATTATAATTAGTTTGAAATAACTTTTACAAGTGAGGTAGAAATCAAACAATAATAAATATTTATGAAACTATTTTTAAAAATTTGCTAAAAAGTGATCCTAAAATTATCTGAAACTTTAAAATTAAGCGGACTAAATCCTCGTGGAGAAATGAACCTTAGCCCGCATTAAAAAAATAGCAATAAAAAAACATTAATACAATAAGCGTATATAGTTACGATCTAAAATTGGAAGATTATATCCTATATCTTTATGGCAGTAACTGAATTAAATGAAGACACACAGGATCAAATATGTGATCTTCTAGAGAATCTTCAGCAAGTAGAAAAACTTAAAAATTAAGATATGCGCATTTTGCTTGATAAAATAGTCAGAAGGTTCGGAGGGAAAGTAGTAAATAAATGAAACGCTTATTAATTTTATTCTTTGTTATTCTTATTTCACCAAATGCGCTCTTTAGTTCTCATGTATATAAACCAAGAGAACTAAAAGTTACTTCAGAAAGTACTAAAGAAACTATTAAGTTTGCAAAGTACCTAAAAGATAGTGGAGTAATTAAATATTCAGCATATTGGTGCCACAATTGCCTGAATCAAAGTGAACTTTTTGGTAAACAAGCTTATAAGGAGCTTAATGTAGTTGAGTGTGCTAATGATGGCAAAAACAGTCAAACTCAATTATGTATTGATAAAAAAATTAAAGGTTTTCCCTCATGGGAAATAAATGGAAAAATAATTCTAGGCGTACTTACACTAGAAGAGCTATCTACGTTGACTGGATATGAGAATTAGGGATTAACCAATAAGACTATTTAGATAAAGTAATTATTTATTTCCTTCTTAAAAGTCAATTCTTGAGTTCCTTTCATGCATCCTCCGGCTGGATAACTAATTACTTTCTTTGATATTGCACCAATACTGATAGCAAGTATCCCAATACCAAATATTGCTTTTGATCTTTTGCTTGCAAAAAATGATTTCATCTTATCGTTATATTTCCTAAATAGTAAGAATTTTACAATTATTATGTGGATATTTTTCAGTCTAAAGCCCAAAAATTGAGCAATTAGTCAATATTGTAGAAAAAATATTAATAAAAAATAAGAACCTAATTGTCTCAATTGATCCTAGTAATATTGATTAATTCTAAAGTCTGGATATATTTACTTATAAGCGTAATAAATTCTTTCCATGATTCCACAAGAAGAAGGATTTAATATTACACAGGGCATGAGTTTGCTTCTTATGAAGCCACTTAATATGCCAGCTAATTTAGTACTTAAGCTTATAATTTTTATTACTGATCCTAAAAATAAAATTGGTTATTAATCTTGCTTTTTTTGAAGTTGCATTTCAACTTTTGATTTCTTAATACATAATTCCCTTTTAGCTTTAGTTATTAAATTTTTTGGTAAATGATTTGCAGTATGAGAAATAAAAGTAAATCCTAGCCATCTAGGAGACCATATTAAACATAGAGATAAAATTGGTAGAAACCAGGTGAAAGACCACCTTGGGATAATTTATAACCAATACTTAATAAATATCATTAACAAGAAACCCCTCCATAAATTCCAACTACTGAAGGGATTATTAAATCGACTCGCAACTATATAGAATCAATTTATGTCTTGCAGCATACTTAGAGTGTGCTGACGAGGTTTGGCCTCAATATATTTATAGCAATAATTTTTAAACTCCCGCTACTTTTCGTTCCGCTTGTCGTTTTTTTAGAATTGAATAAGTTTGTGTAGCCCATTTTCGAGAAATATCAAATTCAAAATCTAACTTGTCTCTAAGTGATTTGCCTATTTTAAAAACTTCTACAATGCCTAGATAAAAAATTATCAGCACCTTAGTTATGTTTACGGCAACAGCTGCTATTTTTTCAATTCTTTGATCTTGCATTTGAACTTATCCAATTCCACTAAAATTAACAGAGGTAAGAAATTATGCAAATGTTTTCTCAAAGTATTTACCAAACTTCAGGAGTTTTACGCCAACCTTGAGCAATTAATTTCTTCCATGCTTCTCTAGCAGCTTCAATTTTAATTTCTTCTCTTGTTGTCAAAACTGGTGGTTCTTTACCCAATACGCCAACAATTTTTCCTGAATCAATAAACATATATTCAAAGAATTTATCTTTGTTTTGTTTATTCTTTGCAAATCTTTTAACCATTGAACGATTAGGATTTATAAGCCAAAAATTTTCTGTCACTTTTAATTGTTTTTATGTTTTCTCAATTGGTGCCATGGTTAATCCTTTACTGACAAGTTGTTCATGATATAGCTCTGCTTGTTCAAGATTACCTCTCCAAACTTCCGCTGAACCAGAATTGTCTACTTTTACAGTTAGATCCCATGCTCTATTTTCACTCATCCCTGGGATAATCGTAAGGAGGCAATTTGCGACATGTTGAAAAGTATTAAAACTATCATCTAGAACAATTACCCTTGCTTCAGAATATTTTGCTTTCTTTGGATCTAAGACTGTACTAGTTGAATTGACCATTAATATATTTACAAGTTATGGCAGTGAAAAATTTGTCTAATCACTTTAATCGGAAAGTATTGAAATGTCTCGAGCGTGACTTGAACACGCGACCTGCGGGCTATGAATCCGCCGCTCTAACCAGCTGAGCTACCGAGACATGAAATTATTGTAAGACATTATTTGTACTTAATAACAATTTTGAAAATTTATTTGTTTATGAGCCTCATATATAGCAATACCACATGCGACAGAAAGATTTAAACTTCTGACACCTTTATGATCATTGCTTCCAGTTTGTAAATTTGGCATAAATATTGATATTAAAAAGTCACTTTTATCAATAATGGGTTCTGGTAATCCTGAATCTTCTCTACCAAATAGCAAAATATCATCTTCCTTAAATTTAAAATCCTTCAAGTAAATCCCGTTTTTTTTACTAAAAGATATTATTCTTTTTGTTGGTTTTGACTCTAAAAATTTTTCAAAATTACTGTACTGGTTAACAGTAACTAAAGGCCAATAATCTAATCCAGCTCTTCTTAAATATTTATCTTCTATTTTAAATCCCAAAGGCTCTATAAGGTTTAAAGGTAGGTTAAATGCAGCACATGATCTGGCAATATTACCAGTATTTTGTGGGATTCTTGGTTCAAAAAGAGCAACTTCCAATTTTAAGAAGGTATTTCTAAGCTTATTTCATCTATTTTGATTGCTCTGCCGTTTATTGCAAGCCAATTATCTTTTGATATTTTAGTTATACTCTTTTGCAGTTCACCGATTCTTTCAATATAAGTATTACCAATTTTATATTCTGAAACTAAACTCCACCCTACTTGCTCTCCCACAATAAATGTTTTGCTTTTTCTTTTCTTTAAAAGATTTATTAATGAATTCATCTTTATAAACCATACTTTATCTTCTTTATTAATACTTTCCATAACAAAACCACCTATAGAGTCTATAAGTAATGGACCATCTTCTTTACTTAATGTATTTAATAGATCTGTCGTCTCTATTAACTTCCAATTTTTTGGTCTTCTTTTTCGATGTAAGTTAATTTTTTTTTGCCATTTCTTGTCATCTGGATTTATTTCTGATAAGGCAACATATGATAGATTCTTTTCTACCTTTGCTAGATATTCCGCAAATTCACTTTTACCACTTTTTGTTCCTCCTGTAATAAAAATAATATGAGACAATTGAATACTAATTCTTGAATTTTTGTCATTCATAAATTCTCTTATTTAGAGAAGTACCACCATGTCGCTAAAGGTATTATTGTGGCAGCAATTAACAAACCGATAACAATGTAAGTAGCAGTTGAGCTTTCAGTATCTGTAGATCTCATTACATTGAAATTTGGATCAACTACTGGGTTATCTATTGATGAAGGCTGGCTTTTTTCGTAATTAATGGTTTTTTGTTGAGAGACAACAAATAATTTATTTATATTGTTGTTAACATCTGCGTAAGAAGTTGAAGGAATAACTATGAATATTAAGCAAGAAGTGATAAAAGAAAAAAGATATTTATTAATTTTAAAATTCATTTTAAGAGGTTTTGGTTAATTATATATTAAAAACGTTATGTTTGAGTCTTATTAAACTTACTAACTAATATAATATTTCCATAGTTTAAATAGAATTAACATATCTTATAAATGGGTGCCAATGGAAAATCTTTAATATTAATAGGTTCAATACTCTTTATTTTTCAAATAGCTAATTTCTTTTCAATAGAAATAATTACCCCTGAACTCGAAAGAGCACAAGTACTAGCTGCAATAGCTTCATTGATTATTATTTTGATAGGTTTCTTATTCAAACAATTTGAACCATTAGCTGGTGAGAAAGCTAATCTTAAAGGTGAAAATAAGTTTATATTCGATAAAAACATTCCAAATGAAGTTATTGACGAACTTGCATGGGGATCTGAAGCGATATTAACTTCTACTGCTGCCGCTGCAATTTTAATACACAATGATGGAGTTAATATTTTAAGGAGGGGAATTACATCAAGTAATGAATTTAGTCCTGGAGATACTTGTCTGAGATCAACAAAAGATATGAAACTAATATCCTTAGCAAATACCAAATTTTATCCAGGAAGAGATGAATTTTCTGATTTTTGTCCTGAAATACCATCTATTTTAGTTGTACCAATTAATGCTAAAGCTTTTATATTGATAGGTGGCTGGAGTGCAAAATGTTTTACTAAGTCAGATGAAAAATGGATAAATAATTGGTCGAAGAAAATTAATAATATTTTTTTAAAAAATAATATTTAAAAATAAATTATTGAGCGAACTCTTTTTTCTTTTGCTTTAAAACTTACTGATTCGGTCTCGATATTATAGTATGCATTTTCTGAATTGATTTCATATTTATCCTCGTTTTTATTACCCTTAATTACATATTTAACTGGATTAAAAAACTCAATTATATTATCTGAACCCAACTTGGCTTCAGCTGAGTTTAATATTATATTGTTATTTTCAAATCTTATATTTCCCCTTAATAAATAATTATTCTCATCTATATTCCAGATGAAATTATCTGCATGTAAAATATCATCATCTTGACCAATGGTTTTTAACTTTACATTACCTTTTAATTCTAGAAATTTATTGTTGTTTGATAATGCAGATTCATCGGATTTTATAATATATTTGATTTTTTCACCGTTAAAAATATTTATAATTGACTTTTGTAATTGAAATTTTTGCTTATTTTTATCAAAACTTGAGTATGGACTGGTTATAGAATAAATTTTCTCTCCTTTATTAGAAAAAATATCCATATCTAAACTATCTATTTTTTGCTTTACTTTATTTTTTTCAATTACATTAGGAGTACATCCAATTATTAATATTGGGAAAAAAGATATTAACTTATAGATTCTATTCATACTCAAGTTTATTTATTACTGGAGATGGTTTAGGAAGGCTTGAGTTACTAATTAATTGTCCCCATTTAAGTTGTTGATCCCATGGAATCTCATTTTTGTATAGGGATCCTAGTTGCCTATCTATTTTTGATGATAATTCAGGAAGTAAAGGTAATAATAATAATCCTATTATTCGAGTACTCTCCAATACGTTATAAATTATTTCTTTGACAATAGGGAAGTTATCTTTTTCTTTTATTAACAACCAAGGTTGATTGTCGTTTAAGTATAAATTTGTGTTGATGGCAAGGTTAAGCACCTCATTAGCTGCAAGATCCAATTTGTATTTATTGAATTTTTCATGATAGTTTTCTACTGATATTTTTGCGATTTGCTCTAATTTATTTTCACCAGATATTTTTTCATTATCTGGTACTTTATTATCAAACCATTTTCTAGACATAGATAATGTTCTATTAAGCAAATTACCAATTGTATTAGCTAAGTCATTATTGATGATGTCTACAAATCTTTTATCTTGGAAATCTCCATCATTTCCAAGAGATATATCTTTAATTAGGTACCATCTAACAGGATCATTCCCGTATTTAGAAAGTAATAAATCGGGGTCAAGTACGTTTCCTAAACTTTTACCCATTTTTTGACCTTCTCTGGTTAGAAAACCATGCCCGAAAACTTTTTTCGGGACTTTCATACCAGCAGAAATAAGCATTGCAGGCCAATAGACAGCATGAAACCTAAGTATATCTTTCCCAATCAAATGAATGTCAGCAGGCCATCCCCCACTAATTGATTTTTCCAGTGAATGCTCTTTTGTATCAGAACTGATAGCACTTACATATCCAAGTAATGCATCAAACCATACATAAAAGGTATGGTTATTATGATCAGGAACTGGAATTCCCCATGAGACATTTGTTCTTGAGATTGAAAAATCCTTTAAACCTCTAGAAACAAAATTTATAATTTCATTCTTTCTCTCAATAGGCTCTATGAATGAGGGTTCGTTTATTATGTTTTCTATTTGTTTTTGGTATTTAGATAGCCTAAAAAAAAGATTCTCCTCATTTTTCCATTCTAAATTTTTTTGATGTATTGGACATTTGTATGTTGCCGAATTTTCGGGATTATCTTTAAATTCTTCACAACCGACACAATACCAACCTTTCTGTACTCCCATATATATGTCATCTGATTCCTTTACTCTCTCATAAAATTCATTAACTACTAACTCATGATTTATTGAGCTTGTTCTTATAAATTTGTCGTAGGATATATTCCAATTTTTCCAATTAATACTGAAGATTTCTGAAATTTCATCACAATGAATCTTAGGTTCAATACCCTTTTCATTTGCTGTTCTTTGTATTTTTAAACCATGTTCATCAACACCTGTTATGAAAATTACGTCTTCACCCATAAGTCTTTTGTACCTTGATATGGAGTCGCAAACTATAGTTGTATATACACTTCCTAAGTGAGGTTTATCATTTACATAATATAAAGGGGTTGTAATGACAAAACTCATAAAGCTTTTTTATTAATATTAACAGATATTTTTTAAACTAATAATGAGTTATATATTTCATTTTCTGATTAATAAATAAACTCTAAAAGATTATTATCATTTATATTATATTTTACGTTATAAACTTTATTACTATATATTTCTATTGAAACAAATAGAGTAATAAGAATTTCAAGTGAATACTCTGGAAAAAAAACTAACGCAATATTTCTTTTATGATTAATCCACTTAACAAATATTATTTTATAAAAAGGTTTATTTTCATTATTAAAAAATAAAGATAAATATTTAAATCTATCATTTTTATATATATTGTTATTCTCTATTTGTCGTTTTTTAGAATACTCAATAATTTGAGTCATAGAATTTTTAGATATAATTTCACAATTAATTAATTTATTATAAACCTGTCTTTGTATAATTAAATCTAGATATCTTCGTAATGGTGAAGTGCATTGTACATACGTTTTAAGACCCAAAGACTCATGATTATTTGGTTTTATTGTTATAAAACTTCTTCCCATATATTGTTTAAGTAGTATAAATTTTATCTCACTATCTCTATATTTATTTAATATTTCATATGGGTTACAATTAACTTTTTGAACTCTATATGCGGCCGCTAGATTATTTTTATTTAAAAATAAGCTTGTTACATAACCCATTAAAATCATTGCTTCAGCAATAATAATTTGTGCTATTGTTTTTTCTACTTTAGTTATTATAATTTTATCTTTATTTAACTTAAGTTTACTATTAGGGCTTTCAAAGTTTATTGCTCCTTGTTTTTTTCTATATTCAATACTTTTTTCTAATAAATTTTTAATTTCAACTAATTCAAATTCTTCTTTTGGCTCAAGATCTAATATTTCATTTGCATCTTCATAAGTTAATTGATATTTAGGTTTTATAATAGCTTCAATTATTTCATAATGATTTATAGAGCCGTCTTCGTTGAATTCTATTGATGCACTAATAGTTTTTGAAATTTTATTTTGCGATAAATTCGCCTCCTGAAGTATTTCTAAAGGTAGCATTGCTGTATATTGATCAGTCAAATACAAACTGCTATTTCTTTTTTTTGCATCAAGATCGATATTCGAATCTTGCAAAAATAACCTACATGGATTACTAATATGTATCCATAAATTTTTTATATCTCCCTCTTGTATTTCTAAGGAGATAGCATCATCAACTTCATGTGGATCTTCAGAGTCAATAATATATGTTTTTAAACTAGTTAAATCTTTCAAATATTTGAAATATTAGACATAATGCTAGTTATTTTATATAAGTAACTACCCTTCAGGATTAACAAAGGGTAATAATGCCACTATTCGGGCCCTTTTTACGGCTAATGTTAGATCTCTTTGTTGTTTTGAAGTTAACCCAGTCATTCTTCTAGGTAGGATTTTACCCCTTTCAGTAATGAATTTCTTAAGGAGTTCTACATCCTTATAATCAATAGGATCTCCAGGTTTAATAGGTGATAATTGTTTTTTAAAAATTGAATTAGGCATGTTTTTGATTTGATTACTTTATTTCTTTATGAATAGTCATTCTGTTTAAATGAGGATTAAACTTTTTTAGTTCTAATCTTTCAGTTGTATTTCTACGGTTCTTTTCAGTAGTATATCTTGAGATACCATTAGATCTCTTAGGGTCTGTGCTTGTTCTAGCTTCAGTACATTCTAGGGTCACTACAACTCTTGTCCCTTTTTTAGCCATTTTAATTAATACGTTAATGTATAATTTTCTATTGTACATCTTCAACAAACTATTTTGAAGATATTTCCATTTCTTTTATTATCATCGAATAGTATTTATATATGAAAGTTTCTCAAAATTGGTTAAAAAATTTAGTAGAAATAAATTCTACACCTGAAGATCTTTCTGAGAAATTATCTATTGGTGGATTTGAGGTGGAATCACTAGAAAATTGTTCAAAAAATGTAAATGGCGTCGTATTAGGTAAGGTTTTATCTGTTTTAAAACATGAAGGATCTGAAAAACTATCTATTTGCCAAGTCGATATCGGTAATCCAAAGAATCTACAAATTATCTGTGGTGCGTCTAATATTAAACCAAATATTTATGTCTATGTTGCTACTGTCGGAGCAGAATTAAATGCTGTTAATTTAACTATTAAAAGAAGCGAGATTAGAGGTGTCCTTAGCGAAGGAATGATATGTTCGTTGCAGGAACTCGGCCTAGAAGATTCAAGTGATGGTATAGAGATCATAGATGAAGAATTAGCCTTAAAACATAAATTGGGGACTCCAGGATCTAATTTACTTCAATTAAATGATTTTATTTATGATCTAGCTATTACAGCAAATAGACCTGACGGAATGTCAGTTATTGGTATAGCACGCGAAATTTCTGCTCTTTTAGAGTCTAAATTAGATTTTCCACAATTAAATCATAAATACGAGATTAATTTACTTAAAGAAATTCAACTTTGCCCCGAGGCCATAACATCAAATTGTCTTTATACAATAACCTGTATTAACGGAGTAAATGGAGAGAAATTATCGCCAAGATGGCTCAGAGATCGTATTGAAAAATCAGGTATCAAATCAATTAATCTACTAGTTGATTTAACAAACTATATTCTCTTAGAACAAGGACAACCTTTACATGCGTTTGATAAAGATAAACTATCTAATTTAATTGGTAAGGAAGTTTCTCCAAATGATTTCTCTGTAAGAAAAGCTAAAGATAACGAAAGCCTTAAATGCTTGGATGGTAAAAATTATGATTTAAATGAAAATATCACCATTATTACTTGTTGTGACAAACCAGTTGCTATTGCAGGGGTAATAGGAGGTCTAGAGACTTCAGTAACCAATACCACCTCATCAATTTATCTTGAAGGGGCTGTTTTTAATCCAGTCACCATTAGAAAATCTTCAAGGGAGATAGGAGTAAGAACAGAATCTAGTAGTAGATATGAAAAAGGGATTTCATCTAAAAATACAATAGGAGCAGTTACACGGGCAATAAATCTTTTAGAAGAATATTATCCTATTAATTTACCAATCATTAGTACTTCAAATTTAATAAATAATGAGGATGTTTTTATTAAATTAAGAAGAAATCGTATACATAAAATTCTTGGTCCTTTAATCATCAATGATCAATTAGATAAAAGAAATTTATCTGACAATGAAATAGTTGATAAATTAATGCTCATTGGTTGTACTTTAAAAAGTAAAGAATATGGTTGGGATGTAACAGTAATTCCCAATAGATCGCAAGATTTAGTAAGAGAAATAGATTTAATTGAAGAAATTGCGAGATTAATTGGCTATGACAGATTTGACTTAAACCTTCCTAATCCAATTAAGCCTGGAAAATTGTCATCACAGCAGTTGGCATTGAAAAAGGTAAAAAGTGGTTTCATAGAAAACGGTTTTAACGAAGTACTTAGTTATTCTCTTGTTCCAGAGGATAAAGAATCACTTATAAAGATTTCTAATCCTTTGTTACTGGAAACTAGCTGTCTGAGAGATAACATCTGGGAGGAACATTTAGAGATTGTAAATCGTAATATAAAGTCTGGACAAACAAGTTGTTATATTTTTGAAGTTGGAAATGTTTTTTATAAGAGTTCTGAATTTATACAAGAAGAAATACTAAATGGTGCAATTTTTGGGAATAAAAAATTTGGGGCATGGGTTAATTCAGGGAAGGATAATGATCTAAATTATTATGAGGCAAGAGGAAAGTTAAAAGAGGCCTTATCATCTTTAAATATAAAAGTGGATGATAAACCTACTAATTCAATTGATTTTCTTCATCCTGGAAGAACAGCAAAATTATTTATTGAAGGAAAAGATGCTGGATATTTTGGTGAAATACATCCAAAACTAATATTGGATAAGACTGCTTTAAAAAAAGTTTATTTATTTAGCATAAATGTAGCTAATCTCTTGTGTGCTAGCACTAGGAAAAATAAATGGATTCCAATATATAAGCAATACCCAATTGTTCCAAAAATGGAACGGGATATTAATTTCATTTTCAGTAAAGAACATTTAATAAGCGAGATAACATCAGAAATAAGAAAAACAGGAAAGAATCTTCTAGAGGATGTTAATTTAATTGATGTTTTTAAGGATATTAATTTTGGAGAAGATTTTATAAGTTATACCTTTAGATTATCTTATAGAGATAAAGATAAAACATTACTAGATTCAGATATCTCATCAATTCATTCAAATATAGTTTCTAAAGTTGAAAAAAGATTTAATACAAAATTGAGATAATAAGTGTATTAATTGTCTAATATAAGACTAGGAACTAGTCTAGTATTGATTCTAGAATAATACACTTAATAATACTATAAATCTGTTTGATGTAGTAAAATAATGTTCATGATCAATTTTATCTCATTCTTGATATCTTCCCTCTTATGGGTACAGGTCCCACAGTGGTCAGACGATTGGTCCAAGTGTTCTGTTGATGTTCCTGATGCTTCATGTCATTGGTATATAACTTCACCTGATAATACTTTTGGTGAAGGATTTGATTGGGCTAGTGCTCCTTGGTTTGACGCCAACGGTTTAAAAGATGTCCCAAGTATTGACAAGCAAACTGCTATTCAAAAGCTTCAAAATAGGTAGTACTGTCTTTAAGGCAGTACATCTAAATCTAGATTATAGTTACAGTAAAGCTTTTCAGTTATTAAAAAATATTTGGACCGCTTAAGGACACAATTTATGTGTTCACCAGTATATTTAAATGTTATGAGTACATAAATAAAGTCTTTAAGGGGGAAAGTATTAATTAATCAATAAAAAGTTTAATATCTTATAAGTCTAAAATAAGACTATATATTAGACTTATTTATAGTCTTATATGAGATTAATAATATTAATTATGTAGCCTTTTAGTCTGCAGGATAGTAAAGAAATTCATTACTCTTTCATTCATTTTTATATTTAGATATTAATTTCATACTTTAAGAATTAGTTAATAAACAACTAATAAACAAACTGCGAATTTCAAATTAAAAATATACTATTAGTTATCTAATATAAGACTCTTTAGTAGACTTATTATGAGTCTAATATAAGAATAGTAATACTAATTTCTGTACAAATTTTTTAGCAGTTGATAAGCTTCATTTAATTTTCTCATTTGATCTGTTGATCCTCCAGCATCTGGATGAGTCTCTAGTGCTTTTAATTTATATGCCTCTCTAATTTTTCGTAATGTATGAGCTGAACCTGCTGCTGTTGATAAATTCAAGATTTTAAGTGCTCCATGTACCGTCATTGTTGAATCCAACGCTTCTAATGAATTTGATCTGTTATTTCGCTTAAATCTACTTACAAACCTCCTCACTAGTGTTGGTATTCTATTAATTAAATCAGATGTGGCAAATGGGTCTTCTAAAACACCAATCATTAATAAAACTATTTCAAGGGTGGGATTTTTCTTTACCCAATATGGGCATAATTCAGACATTAATTTGTTAGCGGCGCTCCACGTAAAAGGTAAATTTTCTGTTCCATCAAGATTTGGCCATATATCTCTTCCAAACCAATCCATTGATGCTTCTATTACATGATCATTTGGAGTAGTTCCGTACAAGTTTTTCCAGTGGCTTATCAGTGCTATTCGACATTTTATTAATTCATTTTCTTTAATTGTATTAATTTGAATATCATTAATTTTCTCCTTTAACTTTTCACTATTAATACTCCTTCTTAGATTCTTTACTTTTTTTTCAACAAAATTGGGAAGGCTTATATCTAATTTAGCTTTTTCTTTGCATTCATCATTATTTGAAACGATTGATTTTAGATCACTTTCCTTAATTTCTTCTTTAATATCTGTTTTAATTAATACCAATGCAGTATTTTCATCAATATTATAGTTTTCATTAATATTATTATTGTTATCACTAAAGTCTATTTCTTGCTGTTTGTTCTTTGGTAGAAATTCATCTTCTTTAAGAAGTTCTGTTATTAACTTTTCAATTACAGGACCTCTTGATCTAAATCCCCACTCTTTTCGTAATTGATCAAACTTAGAGATTAATTCCTCAGGTAAATCAATTGAAATTCTTTTAGTATTTGAATTTTCAGGAATATTCAATAATTTATATCTTGAATAATAAAGAATTTACTTAATTTTATTCAAAAATAATTGAAAGTCTATACGACTTATTGTTTATAAATTAAAACCAACTTATTTGCATGTCACAAGTCAATCTAATATCTTTTTATAATAAAAATAAAAATGTTCAATTGTAATTTCAAATCATCAAAAGAAAAAAAGAGTTTTTATCAACATAAGAAATTAGAAATGCTCAATTATATTAAAGATTCACTTGAACGTAAAATTGCCTCTGTGACTGCTTCTATAGAAGTTTTAGAAAACCAAATAACCAGGGATAAAGAAGTTGAAGTTACTAATTAGTGTTCAAACAAAGCTTTCTAAAAGTTTTTCAGGGCCAAATTTTCTTAAATAATTAATATTCGATTTTTCAGTTACCAATAAATATCCAGCGAAACCCAATCCGTTAATACTAAAACCATGGATATGATCATATTTTCTTTTAATGACTGCGATCCATTTATTAGTTATTAAAAGATTATATGGATATTTAGGTTGAATGTTATTAATTGGGTCTCCAAGTCCTAATTTCTTACATAACTCTAAATACAATTCAAAAAGAGATATAGAATTTTCTAAGAAATTAAATTTGGATACAATAATATTTTTTTTAAGCTTACAGTCACTATCCTTACTTAATTCCATTTCTAAAAACCATTTTTCTCTTGGGCATGATATCTCATCTTTAGATCTGCGTAGCAGTTGAAAATGCCTGTGTGGCTGACTTGCTCCTGCAATTGGAGAACTATTGAAAAACCATAAACCACTAGTATCTTTATTAACATGTTGAATCGCTTTCCAATCATTAATATCTAACCATCCATTTTGAGGCTTCCAATTATTTGTAATCAGTAAAATATGTCCTTTTTGTACAGGGTACTTATTTAAAATTAATTGATGATGATCACCTATTTTGTCAATTTCTAATATTTTTTCCCATGGATAAAATGGATTCTGCTTAGGACCATAAATTTTTTTTTTATTAAATTTTGAAGTATCAAGCTTCCTAATTATGAAGTCATTTTTATGATACAAATCACTCGTGATAATATCAGTCTTGAGAGGATATAATGATTCATTATCAATTGATAATCTAGTTTGCTCTAGAGCTTTTTTCCAATATATTTCTAAACTCATTTAAAAAAAATTATCATAATTATTCTAAAAAAAATAATAAATTTGTAATTAATTTTTATTAAATTGATATTCTTTCAATTTTTCTAGGGGTACCGATTCTAAGACCACAATATTCGTTGACTCTAATATAACTTTAGGTGCAAGTCCGTCTAATAATGCTTGTTTCCATCTATCCAGACAAATACACCAATGATCACCATCCTTAAGTCCTGGGAAGGAATAAATAGGCATCGGTGTTATTAAATCATTGCCTTGTGATTTACTATATTTCAGGAAATTATCATCCATTACACAGCATATAGAATGATTACCTCCATCATTATTGTCATAATTGCAAAAACCATCTCTGAACCAGCCTGTCATAGGCTCACAACTACAAACTTCAATTTTTTCTCCTAAGACATTCAATTGAATCTGATTTTTATTTGTCATAGATTTTTGTTTTTTTTAATAATAAAACACCAACATTTCTTAAAAAAAGGTTGACGAGTATGGGGGGTAAGGAGGTAATAATTCTAATAAGGTTTTTTTCATTATGGATTGGGACTTTACTGAAAACATAGCCTTTAAGGCTCTATATGATGCTTTTAAAGAAAGTGAAGAAACATCTGCATTAGAGTTTTTATCTAGTGATGGTGCTTCATACTATCTTGAATTAACTCAGGATGCAGCTGGTGAGGGACTTGATCTGGGTGATGATGAAACAATGGAAGAACTTCAGGAAGAAATTATTGAATATCTTGAAAAAAACTAAAGATTTAAATTTAAGTTAAGCGCTGAAATATTTAGCTTTTGAGTGAAGTGAAATGATAGCTGTAGTACTTTGTTCAGGATGAAGTTGTTCTGATTCATCCATGGTCAAATTAATTCTTTTTGCATCTAACAATGATAATTGTATGTTTGAATCAGAAACTTTTGGACATGCAGGATATCCAAAAGAATATCTAGCTCCTCTATATTTTTGCGCAAGTATTTCTCTATTTTTATCTGGTTCTTCATTCCTGAAACCACATTCAATACGAATTAATCCATGGACATACTCAGCTAGAGCTTCTGCTAACTGTACGGTAAGTCCATGGAATAATAAATAATCACTATATTTATCTTCTTTAAATAATTTTTGAGAATATTCACTAGCAATATCACCCATTGTTACTGCCTGCATAGGAAATATATCTCTTGGTTTATCATTTTTTAAATCACAATAGAAATCAGATATACAAAGATTGTTCCCAGATTTCTGTCTCGGAAAATTGAATTGGGAAATCTTATTTAAAGATTTATCATCAAATAAAAAAATACTATTCCCTTTTCTACCACATCTAAAATAGCCATAAACTGCTTTTGGTGAAATAAGTTTTTTTTCTATTATTATCTCTAACCATTTATCTAATAATGGTTTTGCATACGAATCTAAATAGTTATTGTATTCATCTACGCTTTGGTTTTTCCCTTTTTTAATTTGCCATTGTCCACTAAATAAAGCTTTTCTATCTAAATAAAAAATTAACTTATTAAAATCTATATCATCTTCGAATAATACTTTCGTTCCCAAAAAAGGAGGTTTAATTGGTTCTTCTTCAGTTATAAATTTAGATCTTATAAAACTTTCTTTATGATTTAATTTTGCCGTCGAGGTAGTTAGGGATATTGATTTTTTAATCACTTCAGTATCAGTTTTTGATGAGGCTAAATTAATATTTATGCCTTCTTTATTAATAAATCCTTCTGTATTTGACCAATTACCCTTTTTTTTATTATCCATATATTCATTCATGAATTTTAGATCAGTGAAAGCATCTTTTCCGTATAATATTTTTCCTTTATATATTTTGCTGCAGTCCTCATTAACAAATTTGGGCGTTAATGCTGCTCCACCTAATATCACTGGTACACTAATATCTGCATTATTAAAAGCCTCTAAATTATCTTTCATAAACGCAGTTGACTTTACAAGTAATCCGCTCATAGCGATACAATCTGCCTTGTGTTTCTCTTGTGCATCTATAATTGCTGAAACATCTTGTTTTATTCCAAGATTAATAACGTCATAGCCGTTATTTGTAAGAATTATGTCAACTAAATTTTTTCCAATATCATGAACATCACCTTTGACTGTTGCAATTAGGAGTTTTCCATTTGATATGTTTTCATCTACAGTTTCCATATGTGGTTCTAAAATTGAAACAGCAAATTTCATTGTTTCTGCAGATTGGAGTACGAATGGCAATTGCATTTGACCTGAGCCAAATAAATCTCCTACAACTTTCATTCCATCTAGTAAAAAAGTATTAATTATCTCAAGAGGTTTATATTTTAGTAACGCTTTTTCTAATTGATCTTCTAAACCAATTTTTTCTCCATCAATAATATGATTTTTTAAACTTTCTTCCAAAGTTAAATTTTTATTTTCTGAAGATGCTTTTTTGAAATCCTGAATAGATAAATCTTGAAAAGCCTTTGTAAGTTCAACTAATGGATCATAGGTACAAATATCATTTTCAAATTTTCTTTTGTCATATATCAAATCTAAGCAAAGCTTTTTGGTTTCTACAGAAATCTTTGATAAGGGCAAAATTTTATTTGGTGCGATGATAGCAGAGTCCAATCCTGCTTTGATGCATTCATCTAAAAATATTGAATTTAAATTAATTCTTGATAATGGTGAGAGACCAAAACTTATGTTCGATATTCCCAATATGATATGAATATCTGGAAAATTTTCACGAATTTTAGTGATAGCATTAATTGTCTCTTTGGCGTTTGTTCTATCTTCTTCTATTCCAGTAGATATTGGAAGAGCTAATGGATCAAAAAAGAGCTCATAGTCTGATAAACCAAATTCTCTGGTTCTGTTAATCGCTCTTTTAACAATCTTATATTTTTTTTCTGAATCCCTTGCCATTCCATCTTCATCAATTGTTCCTACAACAAGTCCTGAACCATAACCTAAGGCCAGATTAAGAACTTGATCAAACCTTTCATCACCGTCTTCGTAATTGGTTGAATTTATAATACATTTACCTCCAGCTGACTTTAAACCACTTTCCATTTTGTCAGCATCTGTTGAATCAATCATTAATGGCAAATTTATATTAGTCACTAGTCTTGATGTAATTTCTTTCATATCTTTTACTCCGTCTCTTCCCACATAATCCACATTCACATCAAGAACATGAGCATTTTCTTTTTGCTGTTGCTTAGCAATCGAAACTAGACCATCCCAATCGTCATTATTTAATAACTCCCTTACCTTTTTAGAACCACTTGCATTTAATCTTTCTCCAACAATCAAAATGGAATTATCTTGTTTGTATGGCACAGAATTATAAATAGAAGATGCAGAGGGTATAAAACCGCTTGAATTGTTCTTACCTTTTTTGTTACTACTTTCGTTATAAATAATTTCATCGATTATTGAAGAAAGATACTTAATATGTTCAGGTTTCGTACCACAACATCCCCCGATTAATTGAACATTAAAGTCATATATAAAATTCATTAATTGCATTTTTAATTCTATTGGTTTTAATCTGTAGTGAGCCACACCACCAATATTTTCAGGTAGACCTGCATTAGGAATACAACTTATAGCGAAGGGTGAGTTTTCAGATAAATATTTAATATGTTCCTTCATTTGTTCTGGACCAGTTGCACAATTAAGTCCAAGAATATCTATGTTAAATGGCTCTAATATTGTTAGTGCAGATGCAATATCAGATCCAACAAGCATAGTGCCTGTTGTTTCCATTGTTATAGAGACCATTACAGGTATATCTATATTCTTACTATCAAGTATTTCTTTTGATGCTAATAAGGCAGATTTAATTTGCAGAACATCCTGACAAGTTTCAATTAAAAGAAGATCAACCCCTCCATCTATAAGACCATATATTTGTTCTTTATATGATTCCTTTAATTCATCAAAATCTATATGCCCTAATGTGGGTAATTTTGTCGTTGGTCCAATTGAACCAGCAACAAACCTTGGTTTATCAATTGTTGAATACTTGGCAGCAGCTTTTTTTGCTATTATTGCCGCATTTTTATTTATCTCATAAGCCTTATTCGCAATACTATATTCATCAAGAACTATGGATGAGGCTCCAAATGTATTAGTTTCTATAACATGACAACCTGCTTCTAAAAATGAGTTATGAACCTTTTCAACTACCCTTGGTGATGATAAAACAAGGTTTTCATTACATCCCTCTAATTCTTTTCCTCCAAAGTCATCAGCAGTAAGATTTAAATTCTGAAAAGATGTACCTGTACCCCCGTCAAAAATAATTAATGGCTTTTCATCTCTATTTAGATAGGTTCTGAAAGATTCCATTTTTGTTAAAAATCAACTTATTATATTGAAATTCTGGTTACCCAATTATCATAGTCTTGAGAGCGACCTTCTGTTATTTCTATAAGCTTACTTTTTAATTTATTCATTATTGGCCTTTCAGCATTTAAATCAGTTGATTCAATTTTTTTAACTGGTGTAATTTTTGCTGCTGTACCAGTTAGAAAAACTTCATCTGCTATTAATAATTCTGTTTTATCAACAGGCCTTTCAATTACATTTATTCCAAATGATTTTGCTAATTCAATTACGCTAGCTCTAGTTATTCCTTCAAGGATATCTTGATCTACACCGGGAGTAATTAATTCTCCATTTCTTACTATAAATAGATTCATTCCACTAGCTTCACTTACCTTACCATTTGAATTTAATAGTAAGGCTTCGTCAAATCCAGATAAACTAGCTTCTGTTTTAGCTAATGAACTAGTGATATATGCTCCACTTATTTTTCCTCTCAATGGAAGAGATCTATCTTCTTGTCTTGTCCAACTACTCATTCTACAAGAAACACCATCTGGGGATAGATAATCTCCTAGTTCAATACAATAAACAAAAAAATCTGTTTCAATATTGTGTAACCTTGGAGCTATACCTAAATCGCTTGTATATACAAATGGTCTTATATAAATAGGTTTTTGTGGCTTGTTTCTTTTTATAACTTCCTCTAAGGCATTAAAAATATATTCTTCAGAAATATCAGTTAGGAGTAATTTTGCACTTTGAGATAATCTTTTTATGTGTTTATCAGTTCTAAACAAAAGGAATTCTTCTTTATCCGAAGGGTTAGGTATCGCTCGCATTCCGCCAAATGCAGCGGTACCGTAATGAAGAGCATGAGTAGCTATTGATATTTTTGCATCTTTAAATGGAATACATTTACCTTCGAACCAGGCGTATGGAAGAAATTCATGCATATTTAATTTATTTAATTAAGGTAAAATTGTTTTATCCTACCTATGTATTCTAAACCTTATTTATATATAAAAATGCACAGGATACTAAATATCGCAGGAAATGAAAAGAATAATGATGATTTAATAGAGCAACCAGTAGCCGATTTTATTTTTATAACAAGTGTTAAAGCTGATTTAAATCTCATATCAAACCTATTGTTAGAAGAGGAATTCTCTTCATTAACAAATAATATAAGGGCCATAGAAATTTCTAATTTAAATTCCTTAACCCAAATAGATAACTATCTTTTAAAAACCGTTAATTATGCAAAAGTTGTCATACTAAGATTATTCGGAGATAAAGGTACTTGGAATTATGGAATTGAACAACTTCTAAATTGGCAAGAAGTTAATAAAAAAAGGAGACTTATAATCCTCTCTGGGACTATTGATCAGGAAGTATCCTTATGTGAAATAAGTAGCATTGATAAAAATATTGCACTAAATATTTCTAGATTACTAAGATCTGGCGGATTGGATAACTATAGAAAATTTCTTAATTGTTTATATTATCTACAAAAAGATGAAATATTAATTCCTGATAAATTTTTAAAAATTACTTTTTACCCAGATCCTTATTTATATGATTGGAAAATTGAAAAAGGAGAAAAAATAGGAATAATTTCTTATAAATCACTTTTATTGGCCAATGAAATTGATGTTAACGAAAAACTTAACTTGCAGTTAAGAAAATGTGGACTATCCCCTAAAACAGTTTTTGTTTCAACTCTAAAAGATCAAAGTATCCAAAAGAAATTAATAGACATTTTTAAAAAAGAAGATATAAAACTAATAATTACAACAACTTCATTTTCTTCATCTCAAATAAAAAATAACGATTTAATTGAAAATTCAATAAATATTTTTACTTCATTAAAAATCCCAATTTTGCAGCTTCTTTCCTCTAATAGATCAAGACAAAATTGGTTAAATTCATCTATTGGAATGAATTCATCTGAATTATTAATGCAAATAATTATTCCTGAATTTGATGGAAGAATTACCACCTGTCCTTCTGCTTTTAAAGAAATAATTTCTGTAAAAAATACACTTTACAGTGAAATTACTAGTTACAAAGCTGATACTGATGGTATTAAATGGATTTCAAAATTAGCAAAAAATTATGTGATACTTCAAAAACTTGATAATTTTAATAAAAATATTTGTTTAGTAATAAGTAATTATCCAGTTAAGAATGGAAGAATTGGTAATGGTGTTGGTCTTAATACACCAACTTCGATAATAAATATTCTTAACTGGTTAAAAGAAGAAGGTTATGACCTTGGATCTGGTGATCATCCACAAGATTCTTCTGAATTAATGTCTATGCTTATTAAAACTAGAACAAATGATATTGAGTCTCAAAATAATAAACCATTAGATTACTTACCACTTAGAGAATACCTAAAATATTGGAATTATTTAGAAATTGACCCCAAAAATCTTATAGTTAAACGTTGGGGACAACCATCTGAAGCAATCGATCTTGATAACGAAGGCTTCTCAATAAATGGTCTTAAATTCGGAAAAATAACATTATTGATTCAACCTCAGAGAGGATATGATTCTTACACTGATAGAGATATTCATTCTCCTGATCTTCCCCCTCCGCATAGATATTTGGCGCAATATCATTGGATAGATAAAGTTTTTAATGCAAATGCTATTTGTCATATAGGTAAACACGGTACTGTTGAATGGTTACCTGGCAAATCTATAGGTCTCAGCAATAAATGTTTCCCAAATATTATTTGTCCAGCTATACCCAATATATATCCCTTTATCGTCAATGATCCTGGAGAAGGATCCCAAGCTAAAAGAAGAACTGCAGCTACAATTATTGACCATTTAACACCTCCTTTGGATAGGTCAGAATTATATGGAAAATATTCAAATTTGGAAAATTATTTAGACGAATATTTTGAAGCAAAATTATTAAATTCTAATCGTATTGAAATAATTGAAAAATCTATTTTTGATTTAATTAAAAGAGATTTTACAGAAATCTCTTTAGATAATAAATACAATCAAATTGAGGAAATCGATTCCTTTCTATGTCAAATTAAAGAATCTCAAATTAGAACGGGTCTGCATGTTTTTGGTAATAGGCAGAATGAAATTAATGAAATAAATTTATTCTTGTGTATTGCTAGAGTGCCAACTGCATCCCGCATTGGTGTTGTTCAATATATAGCAGAACATTTAAGACTAGATTTGAATCCCTGGACTAATAAATATGATCAGAAGTTAAGTGTAAAAGATAAAAAAATATTATTTACGTTTTCGAAGAAAAACATTCTAAACTTTAGAATGTCTATTGAGTTTTTAGAACAACAAGCAAAATATTTAATATATTTGTTTTTTTACAAAGAGAAAGCCAATATAAAAAATCTAGAAAAATATAAAAATCAAAAGATAATAGACTTATTTTTTAATAGTAAAAAACATAATGATTATTTTTTATTATTAAAAAATGAGATCCTAAACCCCATAATAAATTCCTCATATAATGAGAAATTTTCTTTTATTAATTCATTAAATGGTCAATATATAAAAAGTGGTCCATCAGGAGCTCCAACCAGAGGTAAAACTGAAGCTTTACCAACTGGTAAAAATTTTTTTTCAGTTGATTCTAGAGGACTGCCAACTGAATCAGCATGGATTGTAGGTTGTAAATCTGCCTCTCAAATACTTGATTTATACAAACAAGAAAATGGAGAAGATTTAAAAAATATAGCAATATCTGTATGGGCAACATCTACAATGCGAAATGGAGGAGAAGATATTTGTCAAATATTATATTTATTAGGCGTACAACCTATATGGGATGGACCTTCTAGGAGAGTAATTGATTTAGAAATTATTCCTTTATCTATTCTCGATAGGCCAAGGGTTGATGTGACGTTGAGGATTTCGGGAATGTTTAGAGACGCATTTCCTCAGTTAGTTAAATTAACTTCTAAAGCAATAATTCTTGTTTCTAATCTTAATGAGAATGATATATTTAATCCTCTAGCTAAAGCATTAAAGGAAGGTGATCCAATTAACCGAATTTTTGGATCAGCACCAAGTTCATATGGAGCCGGCCTACAGGAACTAATATCAAATTCTAATTGGGAAAATATTGATGATTTTGGGGAATCTTTTCTTAATTGGAGTAAGTGGATTTACAATGATAATTCTGAGCCTATAGAAGATAAAAAATCATTAGAAAATGCTCTCAAGAACGTGCAGTTAGTTGTTCATAACCAAGATAATAAGGAACATGATATTTTAGATTCCGACGATTATTATCAGTTTCAAGGTGGTTTATCTTCAGCAATTAAAAAAATTAGAGGTAAATTTCCTGAAATGTATCATGGTGATTTATCTAAATTTGGATTATCAAAAATTTCAAAATTAAAAGATGAAATTAATAAAGTTGTTATATCAAGAATTCTTAACCCAAAATGGATAAATGGAATGAAAGATAATGGATATAAAGGTGCTTTTGAATTTTCAGCGTCATTAGATTACTTATATGCTTTTGATGCCACTACAGATGTTGTTTCAGATTGGTGTTATGAAGATGTTTATAAATCATGGTTATGTGATCAAGATCTTTTAAATTTCTTTTTAGAGAATAATCCATGGGCTTTGAGAGATATATCACAAAGATTTCTTGAGATCATAAATAGAAAAATGTGGAAAAACTGTTCTTCTGAGGTCACTGAAAATTTAAAGCACATAATTATTAATACTGATTCAATAATTGAGAAAAACGAATTCTAAATTATCTTCCTAATATTGAAAGCCCATGACTATCTGTTCCGCATGTTTTTAGCATGGAATATCTATCTGCTAATTTATCAATTTCTGAACAGACAAATAAACTAGGTTTCCATTCATCATTTAGTTCATAATCGTACCAAACTTCTACACCATCAATACCTTGTATTTTGGCTTCTGGAATTAATTTATAAAAAGGAATCCTGTACCTAGCGGGATGTGCAAGAAATGATAAACCACCAGCTAAATTTATTGCTTTAATAACTGATTTAATATTTAAATCATTACCTATTGGTGATTCTCCGAGGATGTAGGGATTAAGGTATTCACTTGTTATATCTATTCCCAATCCAATTACATGTACTAAACATCCTAGAATTAAACAATTAATTTCTATGCCAGATATTAATCTAAAAGAATCTTTAGGATAATTTCTAAGTATATTATTTTTTTTAATATATTCATGAGCCTTAATTGTATGATGATCGGTTATTGATAAAAATTTTAATTTGTTTTTATAAGCTTGTTCTAAAATTTCATAAGGATCTAGACTGCCATCACTAAATTTTGTATGACAGTGAAAATTAATATTTTCTGGACAACTATATTTATTAATATTTGAGGTTAATTTTATTAAGTCTTCCCTATTCATTACTTAATGAATTCTCATTTTTCTTCCTAATCTTTGCATATAATTGTATTGAGGCCAACATAAAAATAACTAATCCTACTACGCTCCATGTGGCAACACTGGTAGGAAAATTATTTTTAAAAATAACTAAAAGTACAATTATAAATAATAATAAAGTCGGTAATTCGTTTAATAATCTTAGATTTTTTGCTGAAATGGTAGAGGAACCATTTTGTAATGAATACATGATTTTATAACAAAAAGAATGATAAATTACTAACCCTAATACAAAAGAAATTTTTATTTGTAACCACCTTTCACTTAACAAAGTTGGCTGCATAATAACCATGCATATAGCCATACTTAAAGCTAATATCATCCCAGGAGTTGTGATTATATTTGCCAACCTTTTTTCCATCAAGGTATATTGATTATTAAAAGCAATTTTCAATTCATTATCCATATTTTTAGATTCTTCATGATATATAAAAAGTCTTACTAAATAAAATATTCCTGAAAACCAAACGATTACACCAATTATGTGAAGTGATTTAAACCAGAGATATGCTTCAGCTTTCAAATTACTAGATTTTAATAATTATATTTTAAATATAGTTATTATTAACAATATCTAGAAATATATTTTTAAAAATTAATTAATATTTATAACTCATGAAAATATTCATATATATCATTCACTGAATTTTTTCCAAGTCCTTTAACTTTTGATAATTCCTCTTTACTAGCTATTCTTATTGCGTCTATTGATTTGAAATGTTCTAGCAATTCTCTTATTCTTGATGGCCCCAATCCACTTATTTGTGATAATTGTGATCTATTCATTCTTTTAGATCTTTTATCTCTATGAAAAGACAATGCAAATCTATGTGCTTCATCTCTTAACCTTCTTAGTAAAAGAACTCCTTTTTGGTTTTCATCAGTATCTAGAGATTTAGTAAAGCCTGGTATAAATATTTCTTCATTTTTTTTTGCCAAAGAACAAATAGCAACTTCTTCCTCAAGATTTAATTCTTTTAATGCTTTTATGGCGGCATTTAACTGCCCTTTCCCACCATCAATCATTATTAAATCAGGCCAATCTGATAGAAGTTCATTATTTAATTTGCTATTCGTTTTATCATTTAATATTGAAAAATCTCCTCCGTTCTCTTTAAATCTTGACCATTTTCTAAACCTTCTATATATAACTTCATATATCGAGGCAAAATCATCACTATGACCAATAAAAACATTTGGATCTTTAATCTTATATTTCCTGTAATGCTGTTTAGATGGAATACCATCAATAAAAACTACTTGTGATGCTACAGGGTCTGAACCTTGAATATGGCTTATATCATAACCTTCAATTCTTTTAGGTTGTTCGCTTAATTCAAGTATTTGGGTAAGGTCTTCAACTGCTGATTCATTATCTTGTATACCATTTAATATTCTATCTAATTCTAATTTTGCATTTTTTAAAACCATCTCTACTGTCTCATGTTTTTTATTTCTTTTTGGGATAATAATTTTTACTTTGTTTTTTCTTAGCTGAGTTAACCAATCCTCTAATGTTTTTTGTTTCGGAAGGTTATATTGCATAAGAATTTCTGATGGTATTTCTACTCCTTCTACATTCATATAATGCTCTTCTAATACTCTTTGCAATATAAGATTTTCGTCTTCATTATTTAATTTTTGACTATAGCCAATTCTTCCAATGAGCTTACCAGATCTCATTTGAAAAATTTGTATACTAGCAACGTTTTTTTCTGAAACTATCCCAAATATATCTCTATTAATTGATGAATCTGGAATCGAGATTTTTTGTGATTCAGTTAATAATCTTAAACCTGTAATTTGATCTCTTATTTTTGCTGCATTTTCATAATCTAAATCATCTGAGAATTGAGACATTTTTGTTTGTAAAAATAGTTCCAAGTCATCATTTCTTCCCTGAAATATCATGGATACTTGTTTCATTATTTTTTTGTAATCGTCTGATGATATTATTTCTTGGCATACGCCTGGACATCTTCCTATTGAATAATTCAAACAAGTTCGATCTTTATAAACCGGCCTTGGTCTTTGTCTAAGGGGAAATATTTTTTTAATAGTAAATAATGTTCTCCTTAGTAGTCCGACATCAACATATGGTCCATAATATCTATCTAAATTATTTCTGTTTCTTCTTCTTCTTGTTATAAATATTCGCGGGTATTTCTCACTCCAAGTTATACAAAGATATGGATATTTCTTATCATCCTTTAAAAGAATATTAAAATATGGTTTGTTTGTTTTTATTAAATTTGACTCTAAATTTAATGCTTCATATTCGCTATCTGTAATTATAATTTCGATTTCAGTTATTTGACGCACCATCAAACTTAATCTTGGAGTTAAATCTGCAAAATTATTGAAATAACTACTTACTCTACTGCGTAGTTTTTTGGATTTACCAATATAAAGTAAATTATTATCAATGTCTTTAAAAAGATAACAGCCAGAAGATTTTGGAATTTCGGACAGTCTTGATTTTAATAACTCCTTATTATTTATTAATTTATATTCAATTTTGAAATTATATTTTTTATCTATTTTTTTGATAAAGGAATTACTCATTTATAGTAATTAACCTCCGTAATTCCAGCCAGTTGAAGATAAATTAAGTGAGTCAACATCATTATTCAAATAAGCAGAATTAACTTCACCTACAAAAACGGTATGGTCTCCATGGATAACGCTTCCAACAACTTTACATTCAACTCCACCAACACTATCTACTAAAATAGGTAGTCCAAGTTCACCCAAATTAAATTCTACAGATTCAAATCTTCCTCCTAATGCTTTTTGGGGTTTAAAGAAAACAGCTGCAAGATCCTTTTGATCAGCTTTAAGAACATTAAGTGAAAACTTATTTGTAGATTTTATTATTTCATGACTAGAACCCTCTGCTCTAACAGCCATAACAACTAATGGTGGATTAAAGGAACCTTGAGTAACCCAACTAGCAGTAAATCCATTTACTTCATTTTTATCTTCATCTCTAACACCACAAATGAATAATCCATGAGGTATTTTTCTTAATAAGATTTTTTTTGCTTCTAGATTTAATGTCATAATTGATTTATCTAATAAACTTATTTTAACTAAATTTCTTATTCGATCATAATAAATTCATGAAAATTCTTTATCCAGGTACATTTGATCCACTTACAAACGGGCATATTGATTTAATAGAAAGGGCTGAAAAATTGTTTGGCAATCTTGTTGTTGCTGTTTTAGAAAATACTTCTAAAACTCCAACATTTAATCTTCAAAAAAGAATATTGCAAATTAAAAATTCTCTTTCTCATTTACCTAATGTTGAGGTTATTTCTTATTCAGGACTAACTGTCGATTGTGCAAAGGATTTAAAAGCTAAACTTATATTAAGAGGCTTGAGAGCAATGAGCGATTTTGAGTATGAACTCCAGATCGCTCATACAAATAAATCTTTGAATAATGATGTTGAAACTATATTTTTATCAACAAATACAAATTTTAGTTTTCTTAGTAGTTCTTTAGTTAAAGAAGTTGCAAAATTTGGAGGAGAAATTAATCACATGGTACCGCCTTCTGTTGAAAAGGATTTAAAAGAATACTTTAAATAATTTTTTTATTCACATGATTTCATGTAATAAACTTCACGTAATAATTTAAAAGCCTTTTCTTTATCAATTTTATTTGAATTTTGAATAATGCTAATAATTATTGGCTTATCATTTTTATATAAATATCCTGATAATGCAAATACGTTTGAAAGAGTGCCAGTTTTTCCAAAAAACTTTCCTGCTAATTCAGTATTTATAAATCGTTTCGCTAATGTTCCTCTTACTCCCATAATTGAAAGTGTAGATTGATAAGCTTTAAAATCATTAGAATACCTCATTTTATCTAAAAACAAACCTACCAATTTAGTTGTAATTTTATTTTTTCTAGACAATCCACTAGCATCTGCAAAGTATGTATTTGTTACTGGGAGACCTTTATTTTCTAGCCAATTTTTTAATTTTATATAATCATTATCGTTCCATGTATTTGAGGCATTTTTAAAGATAGATTCTGCAGTAAAATTATGGCTTTCAGAATTAGTTAAAGTTAGTAATGAGAGAATTGGAGTTGAATATACTCTATTTATCTCGGTAGTATCTTTTAAATAAAATTTTTTTTCTGAATCAAAAAAATTAATATTTACATTTGAACCTGAAAATTTTTTTTCTAAATAATTTTTAATAAAATTTTTTAAAGCATAAATGTCATCATTTTTATTGTGATTACTCTCTATTGCAAGAGAGCTAATAGGAGCTCCATATTCGTAAAGTTTATCAGTATTTGTCCAACCCAAAGGCCAATATAATTTTGAATCAATTTCTACAATATTAAAGTTAATAATTTTGTTTTCTTTAACATTTGAAATTAGTTCGATTATGTTTTCATAATTCAAATCTGGATCTCCTTGACCAAGCAAATAATAATTATTTTTATTTTTTTTTAATAAAGATGTTTTTAAATTATTATTTAATTTATATTTACTTAAAACATAAGCTGATGAGAATAATTTTTGATTTGATGCTGGCAATCTAGTAACTTCATCATTATAGGAACTAATCATAGTACCGTTATTATTGATAATTGATACACTAAAAGAGTCATCAAGATTTTGATTCAATAAAGCATCATAGGTAGGACATTTTTTATTATTAGTAATTATTCCTGGAAAATTAAAATAAATATTATTTAATAGCCTTATTTTTTTATTTATTAGTAAATATCTTATTAAGAAAGGAGATGTTACTAATAAAAGAACAATTAGGAAAAATGAATAAATTTTTTTTATCACATTCAATCTATAAATTCACAAAAATAGATTCATTGTCGGGTTTAATTTCAAATTCTTTTTTAAAAAAATATTTTTTATTTTCTTCTTTGAAAAGTAACCAATTATTTGGATAAATATGCATAAGAGCTGCATTGTTTAAAGGCTGGATAAAATAAATATTTTTCCAAGTTTTAACAAAGTTTTTACGTCTCTCTCTAATAACACTTCCTATACCAATATTAGCATCTTCAAATTTTGGATTTAATGAATAATGAGTTCCTTGATAATTATCAGTCATTGGTTCAAATGAATCGAAATCATAAGGTTGAGGAAGCATCGATATCATTGCACTATCAAAATTATTTATATTGTTTGATTCATTAAATGATTTAAAAGTAAAGATTTTATCTTTGATATCTGGATAGTCTCTTTGAGCCAGAGCTACCGCACCCGGATCAGCAAATGTTATAAATACATTATTATTTTTAGCTAATATCTTGTAAATAGTTATTCCAATTCTATTAAATTTTAACCCTTCAAAATTAAATTCTATAGTAAATCTTTTATTGGAATCTAATAAACTTGGAATAATTGCATCTTCCATATTTTTAAGAGATTCGTTTAAATCTTTAGGTAGTCTGTAATTAGTTTCCATTAAAATTTGTCAATACATATTTGAATAAGCTCTAAAAATTTATCTATTTCTGACTTATAGTTTAATGAACCTAAAGTAACACGAATATTTGAATATAGTTCATCATCTTTAAAACCAATATTTTTGAGGGTTGAGCTAGGGTTTCCAGAAGAGCTAGAACATGCACTTCCACTACTTATTGCTATATTATTTTCTGACATGAAATTAACAATCTTGTAGGCCCTTATAGGCTTAAATCGTTTATTTAATAGTAGAAATGAAATATGGTTGGGGAGCCTATGGTTAATACTTCCTGTAATCTTTATATGTTTATTATCCTGTATTTTTTGGAAAAAATAATTTTTAAGTTTATTAATATTATTTAAAGGAAATTCAGTAAAGTAATCATATAATTTTATTTTTCCTTTAATATTCTTTAATGATTCATACATTCCAGCAATTAATGGCAAAGCTTGTGTTCCTTGTCTAATTGAATATTCCTGAGTAAGTGATATGTCTTTATTTTTTAAAATTAGTCTAGACTTTTCTTTTGTTAAAAGAATACCTATACCTTTTGGGCCTCCAAATTTATGAGCAGATAAACTTAGAAAGTCACATTTAAGATCTTTCCAACTGAATATTCCATTACTCAATATTTGTGTCCCATCTAAATGAAACATTATATTTAATTCTTTACATTTTGAACCAATAAATTGAACAGGTTGTATTGTCCCAATTTCACTTTGTCCCCAAATAATTGATGCCAGATTGGTTTCTTTAGTTAACGTTTTTTCAATATTAGAAATATTTAAAATTCCATCGTTATTTACTGTCCATTCACATATATCCCAGTTTTGTTTTCTTAGTTTATTTGCACATATATTTGTTGCCTGATGTTCAACATTTGAAATAACAATTCTACCATTTTTAAAGGTTTCATAAATATTACTAAATACAATATTTGTGGATTCTGAAGAACCAGATGTAAATATTATATCTTCTGCCTGTGCTTCAAATATATTAGCAATATTAGATCTAATTTTTTCAAGATAAGTAGAGCATTTTATCCCTGGCTGATATGTAGATGATGGATTATGCCAATAATCCCTATAAGTTGAATTTATTATATTTAAAACATTCTCAGATAATGGAGTTGTAGATGCATTATCTAAATAGATAAAATTATTTTCCATTAATTTACTAACATTGATCCTGAGAAAACCTTTTTAGCATTACCGGTCAACATTACTTCACAATCGTCTTTTGACCAATCAATCTTAAGATTTCCTCCAGGTAAGGTTACTGTTGTTTTTGAATTACAAAGGCCTAATTTGTAAGCGGCTACATGAATAGCACAAGCTCCTGTTCCACAAGCTAAAGTTGCTCCTGCACCTCTTTCCCATACTTTTACTTTGATATTTTCTTTATTCATGATTTGACAAAAGTGAACATTAGTTTTTTCTGGAAATAATTCATTTTTTTCAAATATTGGCCCAAGTATAGAAAGAGGTATTAAGTCTAAGTCTTGTACAAAGAATATTAAATGAGGATTTCCCATTCCTACTGCATAACCTTTGTTACTAAAATTTTTCTCAATAAAATTATGTGTAGGAACTGAATTAATTTTTTTTTCAATTGTTGTTGGAATATTTTGATTATCTAAAATTGGAACTCCCATTTTTACTGAAATTTCATCATTTATGTATTTTGCAACTTTTAAACCTGCTTTAGTCTCAATTTTATATTCAATATTTTTATTCTTAATTGAATCATTTACGTGGAGATACTCAACTAAACACCTAATTCCGTTTCCACACATTTGTGCCTCAGAACCATCAGAATTAAAGATTATCATTTTTGCATAATTATCTTCATTAGGTTCTTCTATAAAAATTACCCCATCTGCTCCAATACCAAATTGCCTGTTACAAATTTTTTTTATATCAAAAAATTTATTTATCTCGTAATTTTTATATAAATCATTCCCCCTGGAATCAATTACTATAAAATCATTTCCGTTTCCTTGATATTTTTCAAAAGTTATATTTTTCATTTGTAGAATATATATTTTAAATTTTAATTATAAATTATTCCTTTTAACAATCTATTTCTATTTTATACAATGGATATTAAAATAATAATTTAATAAACAAGAATTAAGTGATTTCTCCTGATAAACAATATGAAGCAGATTACAATTTATATAATCCATCTGAAATAGAAAAAAAGTGGCAATCAATATGGGCAGAAAACAATTTATATAAAACCGACGAATTAACTGAGAATAGCGATAAATTTTATGCCTTATCAATGTTTCCCTACCCATCGGGTAATCTTCACATGGGACATGTTAGGAATTATGTAATTACAGACTTAATAGCTCGTTTTCAAAGGTTTAAGGGGAAATCAGTTTTACATCCAATGGGTTGGGATGCTTTTGGTTTGCCTGCAGAGAATGCTGCAATTGAAAGAGGAATTAGTCCTAGTGTCTGGACTAAAAAAAATATTTCTCATATGAAGTCACAACTAAAACTTTTGGGACTATCAGTTGATTGGAATAGGGAATTTGCAACCTGTGATGAAAATTATTATGTCTGGACTCAATATCTATTTTTAGAATTATATAAATCAGGTCTTGTATATCAAAAGGAATCAGAAGTTAATTGGGATCCTATAGATAATACAGTCTTAGCAAATGAACAAGTTGACTCAGAGGGTAAATCTTGGAGATCTGGAGCATTAGTTGAAAAAAAATTATTAAAGCAATGGTTTTTAAGGATTACTAACTACGCAGATGAGTTATTAAAGGATTTAGAAAAATTAGATGATTGGCCAGAGAGAGTAAAAATAATGCAAGATAATTGGATTGGAAAGTCAATTGGTACAAATATTAATTTTAATATAAACACCGATCCACAAGAGAAAATAACTGTATTCACAACAAGACCTGATACTTTATTTGGAGTTACCTATTTAGCAATCTCGGTTAATCATTCATTAATTAAAAATATTTCTGATCAGACAACCTTACAAGATATAGAAAAACTAAAACAATATTTGAAAAAAAATAAAAACAATGAACTTGAAAAAATTGGAATAAAAACTAGTTTAATAGCTATAAATCCAGTAAATTCTGAACCTGTACCTATTTGGGTGGCAAGTTATGTTCTTGATGAATACGGTACAGGTGCTGTTATGGGTGTACCTGCTCATGATTTAAGAGATTTTGAATTTGCTAAGAAAAACAATATTAATATTAGACAGGTAATAGTAAAAGAAAAAAGTGAATTAACTAATGAGCTTGATAATGCTTATATAGAAAATGGATACCTTATTAATTCTAATCAATACGATGGTATAGAAAATAATATTGCTAAATTAAAAATCTCAGAGGAAGGAGAAAATAAAGGATGGGCCGAAAATAAGATTCAATATCGACTAAGAGATTGGTTAATATCTAGACAAAGATACTGGGGATGTCCAATACCAATAGTTAATTGTAAAAAGTGTGGATCTGTTCCTTTAAACCAATCCGAATTACCTCTTTCCTTACCAAAAGACATAGAAATCTCTGCTAATAAGATTAATGCCTTAGGTGATAACAATAATTGGATAAATACAAAATGTCCAAAATGTGGAATAGCTGCAAGAAAAGAAACTGATACTATGGACACCTTCATGTGTTCGTCTTGGTATTTTTTAAGATATCCATCGTCAAAGTGTTCAACCAAGCCATTTGAAAAATCTGAAATTAATAAATGGTTGCCTGTTGATCAATATGTTGGAGGAGTAGAGCATGCAATATTGCATTTGTTATATGCAAGATTTTTCACGAAAGCTTTGCGAGATAATGATTTGTTTGAAATTGATGAACCATTCAAGAAGTTATTAACTCAAGGAATGGTGCAGGCCGCAGCATATAAAAACAATAAAACTGGTAAATATGTTTCTCCTTCCGATATTACAGACCTATCAAATCCTAAAGATCCAATCGACAATTCAAAACTAGAAGTTCTTTTCGAGAAGATGTCCAAGTCAAAATATAACGGAATAGATCCTGAATCAGTAATTAAAAAATATGGAGCAGATACAGCAAGAATGTTTATATTATTTAAAGCACCACCAGAAAAAGATTTGGAATGGGGAGATAAAGATGTTGAAGGACAATTTAGATTTTTAAGCAGGATTTGGAAGCTTTATATAAATTGTGCAAAAGATATAAATAGTAAAAGTAAGTCCTATCCAGATAAAGAAAAAACTTTAATAAAGTCAATGAACATTGCTATAAAAGAAATTTCAAATGACATATTAAATAACCAATTTAACACTGCAATTTCAGAACTAATGAAATTTTATAATTCATTATCAAATTCCATTAATGATGTAAATAATAATTTGAAAAAAGATGCTTTAAAAACATTTTGTATTTTGTTAGCTCCATTTGCACCTCATATTTCTGAAGAGATATGGCATCTTATAGGATTTAAAAATTCTGTTCATTTAGAAAACTGGCCTTCATTTAATGCAGAAGCTTTAAAAGAAGATTCATATGAACTAGTTATACAAGTGAATGGAAAAGTTAGAGATAAAATAAATATTAATAATGAAATGAATGAAGATCAAATTAAGGAATTGACTCTTAAAAGACCTAATATTTTAAAATGGACCAATGATAAGGAAATAAGAAAAATAATTATTGTTAAAGGAAAAATTATGAATATTGTTGTTTAAGTATTTATTTTTTGAATAACTAATGAATTCGGATTTGACCAATCGCCCTTAACTAAATAATCTTCATTACCAAAACACATTTCACGTATTATGAAAAAAATAGGTTCATTAACTGAATTATCAAATAATGACGTTAGGTCACTCATAGAATATTCTCCTCCTTCGTCTAATAAATTTCTTATTTTTTGTTGATACTCAATAATATTTGCTGCTGCTTTCTTTCCAGCTTCAACTCCAGGCTGATCGTATGCATTTATATTTACTAATTCAGCGTAGAAGGATACAGCCCTTTCAAATAATGCGATTAAGGCACCTAGTGATAAACAATTTAACTTATCTAGTGTTATGGTAATACTCTGTCTGTTTTCACTAGAAAGTGCGGATCTGGTTCCTTGCAAAAAACCAGAAAGATATTCCTTAGGATTCTCTTTTTCATCAAAAATATTGGTCGTTGGAGAATCTAATAATTCAATAAAAATACAAAAGAAATTATCAATACCATCTCTCAGTTGCTGAACATAAGCATGTTGATCTGTAGATCCTTTATTACCAAAAACTGAAATACCTTGATTAACTATTTCACCATTCCTATTAAATTTCTTACCTAATGATTCCATTACTAATTGTTGAAGATATTTACTAAATACCTGTAACCTATCTCTATAAGGTAAAACGACCATATCTCTCTTTCCAAGGCCATCCCCTGTTAAATACCATGCAGATGATAATAATGCTGCAGGATTATTTTTAAAATCACTTGAGCGTGTAGCCTCATCCATCAATGATGCGCCTTTAATGAATTCAAATATATTTTCATTAATTAGAGCTAAAGGCAGTAATCCCACAGCGCTTGTAATACTAGTTCTTCCTCCAACCCAATCTTGTAAATTAAATATTTTTAACCAATTTTCAGAAGTGGCTTTCTTAAATAACTTACTGTCTTTCATAGTTATAGCTATAGCATTTGAATTCCAATCAAGCGTATTGTTTTCACAATGACTTTTGATAATTTCCATAGCAATTCTAGGTTCAGGCGTACCACCTGATTTGCTTACTACTACAAATAATGTAGTGGATAATTTTTCAGATAACTCTTCTAACTTTTCACTAATTAAAAAAGGATCAATATTATCGACATAGGAAAAATTTAATCCTTTAGTGCACTTCTGTAGTGACTCTGTAATAAGTAATGGGCCTAATCCACTTCCACCTATTCCTATCCATAGAACATCAGTATAGTTCCGATTATTCTTATTCTTAATATCTCCATTTAAAATTTGTTTTCCAAATTCAGAGATTTCATTAATATCGGCACTAATATCATTTCCTATTTGTGATGATGGAGAAATTGATGGATTTCTAAGCCAATAGTGTCCTACTTGTCTATTTTCATCAATATTTGAGATTGCACCATTTTCTAATTCTTTTATTGATGAAAAAACATCTATAAATTTATCTTCAAAGTTTTTTATTTCTTCATTTGAGAATTTAATTTTGCTGATGTCTAACCAAATATTTAATTTTTTGTCAAACCAAAGATAATTACAAAATTTATCCCAAGAGTTTAAATCTCCAATCATTTTATATATTTTCTTTATTTATTATTTAATTATATCTATACGAATAGTACATAGATTTGAATCATTTAAATTTGTTTAAATTTTATCTTCAAATAAATATGTTATTGAATATAAACAATTAAAATATAGGGTTTTTTTTATTTCATATGAATTTATCATTGGATAAAATAAAAAATTGGATAAATCAATTAAATACATAATTTCGCCTGAAATATCTGAATTTAGAAAATTTTCACCAAAATTAAAAATAGGTGTACTTGCTTCAGGAAAAGGAACAAACTTTCAGGAGTTAATTAATCTTTCAGAAAATGGAGAATTAGATATAGATATAAAAGTTCTTATAACTAACAAAGATGATGCAGGTTGTATAAAAAGAGCTGAAAGTGGAGAAATACCTCACAAAATAATAAGAGGTAAAGACTTTTCGCAAAAAGAGCTATTTGAATTAGAAATTATAAATACTTTAGTTAATTACGATGTTGAACTTGTTGTAATGGCAGGCTGGATGAAAATTGTTTCTCCTTTCTTTATAAATAAATTTAAGAACAAAATAATAAATATTCACCCGTCATTACTTCCTGCATATAAAGGTGGTTCTGCAATTAAGGACTCTTTATTAAATGGTTCTAAAATTACAGGTTGTTCAGTGCATTATGTTGAGGAGGAAGTAGATAGTGGTTCTCTTATAATGCAAGCTGCATTGCCAATTTCAAATGAAGACAATGTTGAAACACTTTCAAAAAAAATTCAAATACTTGAGCATATAATTTTACCTCATTCAATTTCGCATGCTGGCTATTTGATAAGAGGGGATTTAGGGAAAGTTATTAGTTAACTCAAGACCATCATCTATTGAAAATCCGCTCATAATATTTAAATTTTGAATAGCTTGACCTGTCTGACCTTTTAACAAATTATCAATTACGGATAAAATAATAATCCTTCCATTTCGACTATCAACTTTTACAGATAGGACAATTTGGTTTGTATTTTTAACCCATTTGGTTGAGGGGTATGTGTCTACCGGTAAGACTTTAATGTTATTAAAATTTCTATAGAAATTATCCAAAAGAATTCTGCAATCATCTGAAGTCAAACCAGGATCTTTTAATCTCCCATATATAGTCGAAAGCATACCTCTTGAAATTGGAATTAAGTGAGGAGTAAATAGAAGTTCAATGTTATTACCCGATATTGAAGATGCTATTTGTTCTATTTCTGATGTATGCCTGTGGTTTATCAAACCATAGGCAGATAGTCCATCTCCACATTCTGATAAAAGCAACTTTTGATTAGGCTCTCTACCACCTCCAGAAGTTCCGCTTTTAGAATCGATCACAATACCATCATTTTCAATAATGCCCTGTGATAGCAGAGGAGCTAATGGAATAAGAGCTGATGTTGGGTAACATCCTGGACATGCAATTAATCTTGCATTTGCAATAGCTTCTTTATTTAATTCAGGAATGCCATAAACCGCCTCTTTACATAAATCATCATCATTTCTTTTATAAATAGCAGCTTCTTTAGAATATATTTTTTTCCATTCATCTAAAGACTTATACCTATAATCAGCAGATAAATCAATAACTTTTATTCCTTTATCTAATAATTTTCTTGTCAAAGTACAAGATATACCATTTGGTAAACAAAGCAAGGCAATATCAGCTTTATTTGAGATATTCTCAATGGAAATTTCTTCAATATAGGGATCATCATCAAGATAAATAAAAGGAAAATTATCATTCCACTTTGATCCAGATGTTTTATTACCTCCTAAAAATGAGATTTTATAGTTTTTATTCTTTTTTAAAAGATTTACCGCTTGAATACCGCCGTAACCAGTAGCACCTACTATTGCAACATTCATTTCTTTGAATTGGCAGACTTTGAGATAGGATTATAAAGTGTTGAATTTAGGATAACTAACACACTATTTTTCTATATTGATAGGAATAATGAAAGAAACAAGTCCCAAATCAAATAATGGAACAATTTTGGATATAAATGAAAGTTTTAAAATTGAATTTGATCCTATTAGTGATGCACTAGCCGCAATAAGGAATGGTGAATGCATAATCGTGGTAGATGATGAAAGAAGAGAAAATGAAGGTGATCTGATTTGTGCGGCTCAGTTTGCTACTCCTCAGCAAATTAATTTTATGGCTACAGAAGGAAGGGGTCTTATATGTCTAGCTATGCAAGGTGAAAAACTTGACTCATTAGATTTACCATTAATGGTAGATAGAAATACTGATGAAAATCAAACCGCTTTTACGATATCAATTGATGCTGGTCCTGAAAATAATGTATCTACTGGTATCTCAGCTGAAGACAGAGCTAAGACAATTCAAGTTGCAATAAATCCTAATACAAAGCCTGAGGATTTAAGAAGGCCAGGACATATATTTCCATTAAGAGCAAAAAAAGGTGGGGTTTTAAAACGAGCAGGTCATACAGAAGCAGCCGTAGATATTGCAGCAATGTCAGGTCTATATCCTGCTGGAGTAATTTGTGAAATACAAAATCCTGATGGATCCATGTCAAGACTTCCGCAACTTAAAGAATATGCTAAACAGTGGGGAATGAAATTAATATCAATAGCTGATTTAATTAGTTATCGATTTCAAACTGAAAGATTTGTTTTTAGGAAATCAGATGCAGTTCTACCAAGTATTTTTGGAAATTTCAAAGCCTACGGATATATTAATGAACTTGATGGTTCAGAACATGTCGCATTAGTTAAGCAAAAATCATCAAAATTAAGTGAACCTGTATTAGTAAGAATGCATTCAGAATGCTTAACGGGTGATGCTTTTGGATCATTGCGTTGTGATTGTAGACCTCAGTTAGAGGCTGCTTTATCAAGGATAGAAAAGGAGGAAGAGGGGGTTGTTGTTTATTTAAGGCAAGAAGGCAGGGGTATAGGTCTTATAAATAAATTAAAAGCTTATAGTTTGCAGGATGGTGGATTAGATACAGTTGAAGCTAATGAAAAATTAGGATTTCCAGCAGATCTCAGAAATTATGGTGTTGGAGCGCAGATATTGACAGATCTTGGGATTAAAAAATTAAAATTATTAACAAACAATCCAAGAAAGATAGCTGGATTAGGTGGTTATGGAATAGAAGTTATTGAGAGATTGCCATTAGTTATTTGTCCAAATGATAATAATGCTGAATATTTAAGTGTAAAGAAAACAAAGTTAGGCCACTTGATTGATGACGATAATTCTAATTCAAGAAATATCGACCCATTTATATCTATTTTTCTTGACGGAAATTATAGATCTATTGACTTAGTTCCAATAAAAAATAAAGTAATTAAATTCTGTAATGATCAAAACATTAATATTAAACTTGAAAGTACTCCAAGATTATTGGCTTTTTGGAATCGACCAAAATTAGTTTGGCGAATATTACATGATCAAAATAGAACTGATTCCAACATTACTGATCAAGAAATAAAAAATATAGAATTATTTATTCAGTTTTTATCAGAATACGAACATAGTACAAAAATTGGGATTATAGTTTCCAGAAATATTGAACAAGCATTACATCCAAAAAGTAGCATCAAACTAATCAATACTAAATTTTCTTTTAATAATGAGATCTTATATTCATCTACCAGAAAATTTAATCTAGATAAAGAGACATTTAGTATTGTTTTTGAAGGCTAAAAGTACTTACTTTAGAGTTGCCTTTAGAATTTTTGAACCGTTAGTAAGTTTAAGCACTACATCCATATCGTTAGTTTTTCCAAAAACAGTATGAACTCCATCAAGATGTGGTTGTGGTTCATAAACTATAAAAAATTGACTGCCGCCTGTGTCCTTTCCTGCATGAGCCATAGAAAGTGAGCCTTTGAGATGCTTATTTGAATTTATTTCACATTTAATTTGATATCCAGGGCCTCCAGTTCCAGGCATACCAGAGGCCCCATCACGAGTATTTGGACATCCACCCTGTGCCATAAATCCAGGAATAACTCTGTGAAATGCTAGACCATCATAAAATCCATCACTTATCAATTTCGTGAAGTTATTAACAGTATTAGGTGCATCATTAGAGAAAAATTCAATGTTTATGTTTCCTACTTCCGTTTCAAATAATGCCTTGGTCATTTTTTTTTGATTTAAGTTAATTTTATCTTAATCCTTAAAGTAACTTTTCAAGGTTTTCCTTAATGGTGTTTATATCTATTTTTTCTTGATTATCAGAATTTTCCTCCCAATTTTCCACCTCAAGGTTTTTTTGAGGCGGAGAAATTAGTAACCTGTCTTCGGGCGTTTTAGGAACAAAATTTTTCTCTACAAGTTTACATTCGTAATCCAACTTAATACAGAACTCTCTAATCTCCTCTATATCTATCATTTCAACTATTGGCAAAGGAAAATCTTGAGCCTCTAGAAGTCCGCAGTATCTGGTTGCATCATCTTTGTCCTCAAACATAAGTACTATAGTTCTTCCTTTAAGTTCTATAGAGTGAATTCCTTCTTTATCTGTTCCTGAATTATATAAAAGAACGTATATATTCATAAAAAAATATCTTTTCTATATATTATTTGATTAAGAATCAGATAGTGATAATTCTTGTAATCTTGTATACAAGGCAATTTCTTCATCATTAATATCAGCAGGGATAACTACTAAGATTTCAACATATTGATCACCTACATTATCTTCGAATTTTAGGCCTCTACCCTTCAAACGTAACATTCTGCCGGTTGATGATTTTGGAGGCACTTGAAGTGTGACATTCCCATCAAGAGTAGGAACCTCTACTGCACAACCAAGAAGTGCATCATGAGGAAACAACTCCAATTTATATATAACTCTTAAACCATCAATTCTTAGTCCACTTTCCGTTTGAACCTTTAACTGTAAATAATGATCTTTTCCTCCCCTTGCAATATTTTCTAGTCTTAATCGCCAACCATCTCCAGCAAAAGGAGGTGTATCAACTTCAACCATAGTTTGATCTTCAAGTTCAATTAATATTGAAGCTCCATTTAGGGCCTCATCAGGTGTTAATTCAATAATTGTTTCTATATCTTGATTGAGTTTAACTGGAGGGGGTTCTTCTGGAGATGTTGTAGGGTATTCGTAATTGTTGAATTCATCATTTTCTAGATTCGAATATTCATCATCAAGTGGTTCATCAGTATACTCATCTTCAATATTAGCGTTATATTCATATCCAAATAATGAATCAAGATAGTCTTGAAAATCTGGAAAACCTGTTTTGAAATTATTACTTTCGTAATCTTCCTGAATATTTACATCTGAATTTTTATTTCTTTTATTGGGATCCCGTAGGTATTCGTAGGCTTCGTTAATTAATTTAAATCTTTCTTCTGCATTTAAATCATTTTTATTTAAATCTGGATGCCATTTTCTTGCTTCTCTTCGAAATGCCTTTTTTAGTTCTTTATCGTCGAAACCATTGGATAAACCCAAAATCGACAAATAATCTTTTTTAGAGGAAATAGTCATTGTCCCATGGATCATCATCCCTAGAATTACCATACCTCGAATTCCGATAATTTCTATTCATTTGATTATCCCAAGGATCATCATCCCAATAATCATCTGAAAACAGTTCATCCTTCAATGAACCAAATGTATTTTTAATACCCTGTAATGGATTATTATCAGTTTTCCTTTCCGCCGCAAATTTTCTGTTTAAACCAAATAATGCTTCTTGGAGAGCACTTACTGAAATTTCTAATTCTTGAGGATCATCATCATTTATATATTCTTCAACATCCTCAATAGCTAATTCGACAGCACGTTGCTGTCTTTCAGCTCCATAAGGCCCAAATTCTAGAGAAGCATCTCTAAGTCTTCTTTCAGCTTGTGCAATAAGAGTTAAAGCACTATTTTTTCTATCAATAACAGATCGTTTCATCCTATCTTCATTTGCTTTTGTTTTAGCTTCTTCAATTATTGAATTAATTTCTTGCTCATTTAAATTAGATCCTCCAGAAATTGTAACTGTTTGCTTTCTTCCAGTTGTTCTATCAGTGGCACTAACTTCTAAAAGACCATTAGCATCAATATCAAATGCAACTTGGACTTGTGGGATTCCTCTAGGTGCCGGAGGTATTCCAGATAGCCTAAATTTGCCAAGTGATTTATTTTCAGATGCCAATGGCCTTTCGCCTTGCCTTACTTGAACAACCACTGAAGATTGATTAGCTTCTGATGTACTAAAAACATCAGATTGCCTTACTGGTATAGGAGTATTACGAGGAATAAGTACCTTCATAAGACCTCCAATTGTTTCTAAACCTAGAGATAAGGGCGTAACGTCATTTAGAAGTAAATCTTGTAAATCACCACTTATTATTCCAGATTGTATAGCAGCACCAATTGCAACAACTTCGTCTGGATTAACTGATTGACAGGGGTCATTAGGAACAAGAGTCTTGACTAATTGTTGAACCATTGGGATTCTTGTGCTACCACCTACAAGTACTACCTCATCTATATCTTCAGCGTTCCATCCAGAGTCATCTAGGGCTATTTGTACAGGCTCTAATAATCTGTCTAATAGATCCTGAGATAAGGATTCAAATATTTTTCTATTTAAAGTCTCCTCAATATGTAAAGGCCCCTCTTTACTAGTTGTGATGAAAGGTAATGATATTTTTGTTTTTTGCAATCCTGATAATTCACATTTAGCTTTTTCAGCAGCCTCAGTTAATCTCTGCAAAGCTTGTCTGTCTCGTCTTAGATCAATATCATGTTTATCAAGAAATTTTTCAGCAAGCCAATCTACAATTTTTGAGTCAAAATTGTTTCCTCCTAATTGGGTATCTCCACAGGTGGCTTTTACATCAAATACACCATTTGAAATTTTTAACAATGAAACATCAAATGTTCCTCCCCCTAAATCAAATACCAAAACATTATTAGATGAACTTTTTTCAAAGCCATAAGCTAGAGCAGCTGCAGTAGGTTCATTTAAGATTCTATCTACTTTGATACCCGCCAATATTGCTGAATCCTTTGTGGCTTGCCTTTGAGACTCATTAAAATATGCTGGGACAGTAATAACAGCTGAGTCAACAGTATCTCTAAGATATGTTTCAGCATCATTAATTAATTTTCTAATTAATGAGCTGACTAGCTCTTCAGGAGCATACTCTCTTTGTGTATTTGGACTAAGAACCCTTACACTTCCAGCATTATTTGCTTTGACATTATAAGGAACGGAAATACTATTATCATCTAATTCGTCCCAGTCGCTTCCAATGAATCTTTTTAAGTTATAAAAGGTATTCTTTGGATTTAAAACTAGTTGTCTTCTTGCTTGTTCGCCTATTACAATTTCTTTGTCTTTTGTAAAACCTACTATTGAAGGTGTAGTTCTAGATCCTTCAGAATTTGCAATTACAATCGGACGACCAGCTTCTATAACTCCAACAACAGAGTTAGTAGTACCTAAATCAATTCCAACTATTTGCCCCATGATTTTAGATTGCTAAATTAAGCAAAATTTACTAATAATTAAATCAATTTATATCTTTGATATTTACATATAATAGTAAAAATCTAATATTTTCAACTTAATTTAAATAAATAAGATTATTTATAACCTTACAAACTGTTAATCATCAATTTTGAGGTATCCTTTTCAGAGAGCTTGTTGATGTAATTAACCAAAATCAACTAAACTAAAACGGAGAGAGAGGGATTCGAACCCTCGATAAAGTTGCCCCTATACAGCATTTCCAGTGCTGCGCCTTCAACCACTCGGCCACCTCTCCCAAGAAAACTATTTTAACCCTTTATCATCCCATTTTTGAGGAAAGTTATTTGAAGAAGACTTTCACAGTCACTATTAAAAATAAAGAAACCGGAAAGGTCTACCGAGAGAAGGTTAATAGTGATGAGTACATACTTAAGGAATTCGAAAAGAAAGGTTTTAAGCTTCCATTTTCATGTAGGAATGGTTGCTGTACTAGTTGCGCAGTTAAAATAATATCTGGTGAGTTGAAGCAACCTGAGGCAATGGGGGTTTCTCAAGCCCTAAAAGATAAAGCTTATGCACTTCTTTGTGTTGCTAAAGCCTCTGCAGATCTCGAAGTAGAAACAACATACGAAGATGAAGTTTATGACTTGCAATTTGGACAATATTTTGGAAGGGGTAATACAAGAGTTGCGCCACCTTGGGAATTTGAGGAAGATTAATTATGTTTGAAATGAGCGAAATAGAAGAACTTGTAAACCAAATAAACTTACCTAGGTTGTATGAAATAGCCAAAAATTCTGCTCAAATTGGCAATGAAATTTTAAAAATTAATTATAATAAAATACAAAAGATTTCATCAAAAGGGAGAAAAGGTGATCTTGTAACGAATGTCGATTTGGAAGTTGAGAATAAAATAAAAGAATATTTATTACAAGAAACACCCAATATATCTATTCATGCAGAGGAAAGTGGGAAATTAAATAAATCCTCAGATCTAACATGGTGTATAGACCCATTAGACGGTACAACTAATTATTCTCATGGTTATCCTTTTTTTGGATCTTCTATAGGACTTGTATATAAAAATAATCCAATTATTGGAGCTATATCAGTACCATATTTAAGTGAATTATATTCTGCCTGCATAGGATTAGGATCGTTTTGCAATGATATTAAACTTAAAGTAACGAGTCCTAGTAACCTTTCTAATAGCTTACTAGTTACTGGTTTTGCTTATGACAGATTTGAGGTAGAGGATAATAATTATGCAGAGTTTTGTTATCTAACACATAAAACTAGAGGAGTTAGAAGAGGAGGAGCTGCAGCAGTAGATCTTGCATTTGTTGCAGCTGGAAAAGTTGATGGATACTGGGAAAGGGGACTAGAGGTTTGGGACTTAGCAGCCGGTGCTATTATTGTTAAAGAGGCAGGCGGAACTATTTCGGATTATCCATCAGGTGAATTTAATTTAAGTTCTGGAAGAATTCTTGCATGTTCCCCCAGCATTGAGAAGGAATTAAAAAAAGAACTAGATAATGTTTCTCCCTTTAATAAAAATCTTTATACGTAAGAACCGATAAATATTAAAATGACTGATATAAAGGAAATTAAATTAGTAGATGTAAGGAATAACTCTAATATCATAAATAATTTAAATAATATTTATAAACTATGGGGGTATGAAGAAGTTTCCCCTTCATTTATAAATACTTTAGAGACGATAAAAGGTCGTGGTGTTATTGAAGAAAATGAGGTTGTTGGAATAGTAAGTAATAATTCATTATGTCTAAGGCCGGAAATGACTACATCTATTGTCAAATTATCATCTACCAGATTAATAAATAAGAAAAGACCAATAAGATTGTTCACAAACGGAATGGTCTTCGATAAAAAAGAAAATAATAAAAATTCTTTTAAGTTGCAAGAGAAACTTCAAAGTGGAATCGAATTAATTGGATATGAAACAAAATACCCCGAAATTGAAGTTATCAATATTTTGTTTGATTCCATAGATAATATTAATTTGAAGGATGATTGTAATTTATGTCTACTAGTTAGTACCACAAAAATAATGGACTTGATCTTGAATAAGTATAAGAATAATAATTTTGAAGAAATTAAGAAAAGTTTGGTTAATTTTGATCAAGTCAAATTATCCAAATTAGGAATTGATGAGGAGGATAAATATATTCTTAAAGATTTATTGTTCACAAGAGGCGAACCAATGGCAATATTAAAAAAATTGAAAAGTATATTTGGCCCTAGTAAAAATCTAGATGATTTATATTTTTTATTTGAAACAATCTCAAAAATATCAAGTAAATACGGCGTTAAATTACAACTTGATCCGACTTTTCAACCCCACTTGAATTTATACGAAGGAATAGTTTTTCAACTTATAGGTGATAGTGGTAATAATAAAAACGTGATAGCAAAAGGTGGAAGATATGATGAACTGGTTAGATTCTTTAGTCCTAATGAGAAAACTTTAAATGGTATTGGATTTACAATTTCAATAGATGTTTTAAGAAATTTAATTAAGGATGAAAAGAAAGAGAAGAAAAAGATTTTATTAATGTTTAAAGATTCTTATTTATTAGAAAAAGGTATGAATGAGCAAAAAGAACTTCAGAAAAGTGGAATTATTGCTGTCTTATATTTAAATCCTTGTAATGACTTGGCTAAAGCTAATCAAATTATGAAAGAAAATAACTGTACTGAGATTGTTTGGGTTAAATAAAAACTTTTAATATTTAATTTAAGTTTTTAATTAATATCTTGTTCGGACAATACTCCTAATTAAACTTGATTAACTAGTTTTTAGGAAATAGGATTTATATGTTTGATTTTTTTTTAAATGGAAAAAGGCGAAATTCGTATTAATACCGAAAATATTTTCCCAATTATTAAGAAGGCAGTATATTCTGACCATGAAATATTTTTAAGGGAGCTAGTAAGTAATGGTGTAGACGCAATAAGTAAGCGAAGAATGGCTTCTATGGCGGGTGATTGTGAAAACACAGAAGAGGCTCAAGTAAAAATAACAATTGATCGTGAGAAAAATACTCTGACGATTTCTGATAATGGAATTGGAATGAATGACGGAGAAATTAAGAAGTACATAAATCAAGTAGCATTTTCGAGCGCAGAAGAATTCCTAACAAAATATAAAAAAGATAATGATGAATTTATTGGGCATTTTGGACTAGGTTTTTATTCAAGTTTTATGGTCGCGGATAGGGTTGATATATTAACTAAGTCTGCAATTGGAGAATCAAAGGCTTTCAAATGGTCTTGTGATGGATCGCCAAATTTTACCTTAGAGGAATCAAAAAGAGAGACAATTGGCACAGATGTGATACTTCACCTTTTAGAAGAAGAAAAAGAGTTTATTGAGCCTGAAAGGATTAAATCATTAATAAAAAAATATTGTGACTTTATGCCAATAGATGTCTTATTAGAAGGTGAGACAATTAACAAGAAAAATCCTCCTTGGAGAAAACAACCTAGTGAATTAAAAGATGAAGATTATATTGAGTTATACAAATACTTATATCCTTTTCAGGGTGACCCATTGTTATGGATACATCTAAATACAGATTATCCATACGATATTCAAGGTATATTGTACTTCCCTAAGTTGTCTGGCAGAGCTGATTGGGAAAAGGGAGAAATAAAACTATTTTGCAATCAAGTTTTCGTAAGCGATTCAATTAAAGAGATAGTACCAAAATATCTTTTACCACTAAGAGGGGTTATTGATTCTACTGACATACCATTAAATGTTAGTAGAAGTGCATTACAAACAGATAGGAAGGTAAGGTCTATATCATCATTTATTTCAAAAAAAATTGCAAATAAATTAAAAGATTTGATAAAAAATTCTCCAGAATTTTACGCTGAAATATGGGATTCCATCTCTGCTTTTATTAAAATTGGTGCTATCGAAGATGAAAAATTTGCTGATTTAGTAGATAACAGTATAATTTTTGAAACAATTATCAATTCAGAAAAAGACGTAACTAAGGATATTGAAAATAAATCTCTTATCAAATCAAATGATAAGTATTTTACAACTCTCGCAAGTTACAAAGAAAGAAATAAGATTATCGACTCTAAAAAAATAATTTACTGTTCAGATTTGATTGCTCAGTCTAGTGCATTAAATATCTGTTTATCTGATAACAAAGAAGTTATTAAATCAGATCCTTTAATTGATGCACAATTTCTTCCATGGTTAGAAAGTAAAAATGAAGATTATCAATTCCAAAGAGTTGATTCAGAAATTAATGAACTAGAAGATAATGAATCTAAAGAAATAGTAGATAAGGATGGCAAATCAAATACAGAAAATCTTAGAGATACGATAGTTAAAGCACTTAATAATGAGAAAGTTACAGTTAAAGTCCAGTCTCTTTCTAGTAAAGGTGCACCTCCAGCAATGATTTTGCTACCAGAGCAAATGAGAAGAATTAATGATATGGGTGCCTATATGGAACAAAAGATGCCGGGTTTACCTGAATATCATGTCCTCCTAATTAATAAAGAACATCCACTTATTGTTGGCCTTAATAAAATTAAAGGCAATAAAATAATTATTGATGAAAAAGAATCTGTTGAAAATCCACTAGCAACAAAAATTGCTAATCATGTTTACGATATGGCTAAACTATCCGTAGGTGGATTAGATCAAGAACAGATAATTAGTTTACAAAATAATAATGCAGAATTAATTTCAGAATTGCTTAATTCAACAACTTAAGCAGTATGTTAAAATTTTTTAAGATACAACTCAAAAGATATGTCAAGAGTTTGCGAACTTACTGGTGCAAAAGCAAATAACGGGATGGCAGTAAGCCACTCACATATTCGTACAAAAAAATTACAGCAAGTTAATCTTCAAAAAAGAAGGCTTTGGTGGGAAGAAGGAAAAAAATGGGTAAACATAAGGATTAGCACTAAAGCTCTAAAATCTGTACAAAAATTGGGATTAGATAAATTTGCCAAATCAAATGGAGTCGATTTGAAAAAATTCTAAATTTGATGAGAAATTTAGTGATCAGGGTATTTATATTATTTTTTCTTTTAATAAATTGTAATTCAGCACTAGCATTTGACTTTGCTCCTGAAATTGGGGACCTAGCTCCTAATTTTCAACTAGAAGGTTTTAATAAAAACATAAAAACAAAAAAAGTCTGGGGATTAAATGATTTTGAAGGTAAATGGCTTGTTATCTATTTTTATCCAAAGGATTTTACAGCAGGTTGCACCCTCGAAGCTAAAGGTTTTTCAGAATTAAAAAAAGATTTTTCAAAATATAATGCAGAAATTATTGGCATTAGTGCAGACAATCAAGATTCTCATGAAAGTTTCTGTAGCGAAAAATCAATAAATTACACTTTATTATCTGATCCTGACGGAATTATCAGTGAAAAATATGGTTCCTGGATACCACCATTCTCAGATAGAAATACTTTCTTAATTTCTCCAAATGGAAAAATTTCCTATAGATGGATTAGTGTTTTACCTCTAAATCATGCTAAGGAAGTACTTAACGTTTTAAAGAAAAAAATATAAATTTTGCACGAACTATCATTTGGAACTTGGTTAATACATATCTCATCAGTCATTGAATGGATTTTTGCCATATTTGTCATATATAAAATTTCAACATATAAAAAATACAATTTATTTTATTGGTTAAGCATCGCTATGATCCCAAACTTAATAGGAGCTATGTGCGCTATAACTTGGCATATTTATGATAATCAAGATGCATTATATGGATTAGTTACACTTCAAGGGATATTTACATTAATAGGAAATTCAACATTAGCCTTGGCCTCTATAAAAATCTTTAGAGCTACTAATACTTATGAATGATCTATTTTTAAAATTTATAGGAAAATTAGGATCAATTGATAACACAGCTTTATTCGCAATTTCTATAGTTCCATATGCAATTTTTTTGTATTACTTATATAAAATTAAAGATATTAATAAATTAGTAAAAACTGGCTTTTCATTAACTGTTTTATTCGTATTAATAACTATATTAGTATCTATTTTAACCTTAAATTACTATGATAAAACTCTCGTTGAGGTTGACTTCCTACATGGATTAGCAGAATCATTCTTAACTCTAAGTGATTTTGTCATATTGCTTGGATTTATACGGATCTTAAATAACTTAGAAGTAAACAACTCTTAAGACCTTTAACAATTTTGTGTTTTTTAAGTAAAAGTATTAGAGAATATATAAAAATAACGAATTTTTATGCTTACTACATTATTTGCAGCTGCTTCTGCTCCAGCAACATTCGAATGGTCACCAAAGTGTGCCGTTGTAATGATTGCATGTAATGTTTTTGCTTACGCAATTGCAAGAGCAACTATAAGAAAACCTAATGAGGGTTTTGAAATACCTAATTCAAAATTTTATGGCGGGTTAAGTCACGCGTCTGTTGTTGGAGCTAACTGTCTAGGTCACATTTTTGGAATTGGCGCCATCCTAGGATTAGCATCTCGTGGTGTTTTATAAAAAATCTGATTTATTAAATTTTTAATTATTTAATTCAAATTTATCAGCAATTTTATCTGCCATCTGATCAGGCATAAGACCTAATTTTTCTTTACTCTGATCAGGTGATGCATGATCAACTAAAACATCTGGAATTCCAATCCTGTAAACAGGAACATTTATTTCATTATCATTAAGTAACTCAACAATAGCGGAACCAAAACCACCAATTAATGTTCCTTCTTCCATAGTTACTACTTTCTTAATCTTACTTGCTAAAGGGATAATCAGGTTTTTATCAAGAGGTTTTACAAATCTTGCGTTGACGATGCATGAATTAATTTTTTTATCCTTTAATATCCTTGATGTTTCAATGGCTGAAGCAACCATAGAGCCGTAAGCAATAATTAAAACATCATTTCCATCTTCTAATATTTCAGCCTCGCCAATATTTAAAGGTTCCCATCCTTCATCCATTACAGCCACACCTAATCCTGAACCTCTTGGTATTCTTAGAGCTGTAGGCCCTTTGTGGTTAATTGATGTTATTAACATTCTCTGTAACTCGGACTCATCTTTTGGTGCCATTAAAACAAAATTAGGAATAGATCTCATATAACTTATATCGTACTGACCTTGATGAGTAGGACCGTCAGCTCCTACGATGCCAGCTCTATCAAGAACGAAAGATACAGGTAAATTTTGAATACCTACATCATGAATTAGTTGATCAAAAGCACGTTGAAGAAAAGTACTATATATTGCGACAACAGGTTTTAAACCATCGCACGACATTCCTGCAGCAAGAGTAACTGCATGTTGCTCAGCTATTCCAACATCTATATATTGATCTGGTATATTCTTTTGCAATAAATCTAATCCAGTACCTGTAGCCATCGCTGCTGTTATACCAACAACTTTGCTATCCTGTTCACAAATTTTTAATAATGTTTGCCCAAAGATTTTGCTATAGCTAACAGGCTTTGGTTTTTTTGATGGAATTGATTTGCCAGTAGTCAGATCAAATGCAGATTGTGCGTGATAACCAACTTGATCTGCTTCTGCATAAGGATACCCTTTACCTTTTGTAGTAACTACATGAACAAGAACTGGTTTTTTTAGTCTATGAGCTGCGTTAAATGTGTTAATTAAATTTCCGATGTCATGACCATCTATTGGTCCCATGTATGTAAAACCTAGTTCTTCAAAAACAGCTCCAACCTTTGGAACAGCTAATCTTCTCACGCTTCCTTTAATATTTTTTAATTCTTCTGGAATGTCTTTACCAATTAACGGTATATTTTTTACACTTTCTTGGACACTGTCTGATAAGAATTGTAATGGGGGACTTAGTCTAACCTTATTCAAATAAGATGAAAGTGCTCCAACTGGAGGAGATATTGACATATCATTATCATTTAATATTACAAGTAAAGGAGTATTAGGAAGGTGTCCTGCATGATTTATAGCTTCTAAAGCCATTCCACCAGTTAATGCACCATCACCTATAACAGCTACACATTTATAATTATCACCTTTTCTATCTCTTGCTATTGCCATTCCTAAGGCAGCTGAGATTGATGTACTTGCATGACCAGCCCCAAAATGGTCAAATTTACTTTCACTTCTTTTAAGATAACCTGCGACTCCATTTTGTTGTCTAAGCGAGTCAAATTGGTTGAAACGACCTGTTATTAATTTATGAGGATAACCCTGATGACCAACATCCCAAACAACCTTATCGTAATCAAGATCGAGAGTTTGATATAGTGCCAATGTAAGCTCAACTACACCTAATCCAGGTCCAAGGTGTCCCCCACTAGTAGATACTACTTGAAGATGTCTTTCTCTAATTTGACAAGCAATTTCCTCTAATTGTGAAACTGTTAAGCCATGTAGTTGATTTGGATGACTTAACTCACTTAAAAGCATTACATAAAAAAAGGTATCTATATAATCTAAAACGCCGAGGCGCAAAATGAGTAGTTTTGTTGAAATAGATTATGTAATGTTTTATAAGATTAATAATTTAGTGCTAAAAATATATATATGAATGATTATTTTGAAAAGATACTTCAAGCTGAAGTCTATGAGGTAGCAAAAAAAACACCGCTAGAAAAGGCTAATAATTTAAGTAATACACTTAAAAATGAAGTTTTCTTAAAAAGAGAAGATCTTCAAGATGTTTTTTCATTCAAAATAAGAGGAGCATACAATAAAATGAGCAAGCTAAGTAAATCACAGCTTGCTAATGGAGTAATAACATCTAGTGCTGGTAATCATGCTCAAGGGGTTGCTCTTAGTGCCCTTAAGTTAAAATGCCAAGCGACTATATTAATGCCCATTACGACACCTCTAGTAAAGATTAACGCTGTAAAAAATTTAAAAGCAAAAGTTATATTATTTGGAGATAATTATGATGAGACTTATAAAGAAGCAATAAGGATAAGTCAAGAAAACAATTTATGTTTTATTCATCCATTTGATGATCCAGATGTAATAGCAGGTCAGGGAACTATAGCTATTGAACTTGAAAATCAACTAAAAGAAAAACCATATGCAATTTATATTGCTGTAGGCGGAGGCGGATTAATAGCGGGAATATCTTTATACATTAAAAAAATATGGCCTGAAGTAAAAATAATTGGAGTGGAGCCTGAGGATGCAGATGCCATGTCACAATCCTTAGAAGAATCAAAAATTGTTGAATTATCTTCGGTAGGACAATTTGCTGATGGGGTTGCAGTGAAAAAAGTTGGTATTAATACTTTTGATATTGCAAAAAAATATATAGATAAGATGATAAGGGTTAATACAGATGAAATATGTGCTGCAATAAAAGATGTATTTGAAGATACTAGATCCATATTAGAGCCTGCAGGAGCACTTTCAATTGCTGGATTGAAAAAAGATGTTTTGAATTGTAATCATTCAAATAAAAAATTGGTTGCCATAGCATGTGGTGCAAATATGAACTTTGAGAGGCTTAGGTTTGTGGCAGAAAGAGCAGAGCTCGGAGAATGTAAAGAGGTAATGATGGCTGTTGAGATACCGGAACGAGCTGGGAGTTTAATTGATTTTTGTAAGTTGCTTAATAATAGAAATTTAACTGAATTTAGTTATCGAATGTCTAATTCTATAAATGCGCAGATATTCGTAGGGGTACAAGTTTATGGATTAATTGATAAAAAAAACCTATTAGATGAATTTAAAAAGTCTCAGTATCCATTCATCGACATAAGTGATGATGAATTATCTAAAAATCATCTCAGACATATGGTAGGGGGAAGGCTCCCACAGAATTTCATAGAAATGAATAATAGCAATTTGGTTGAATTGTTATACAGATTTGAATTTCCTGAGAGACCCGGAGCATTAATAAATTTCTTAAATAATATGAAATCTAATTGGTCTATAAGTATATTTCACTATAGAAATTATGGTGCAGATGTAGGAAAAATTGTTATTGGAGTTCTAATCGATAGAAATGAAATTATAGAGTGGCACAATTTTGTAAAAATTTTAGGATATAAGTACTGGGATGAAACTAAAAACGATACTTATAAATTATTCCTTGGTGCATCAGATTAAATATAAGGTAAATTAGGGAAGATTTAGGTATCTAAAATTAATCAATCTGATCTAGTTTCTAAGCAACTTTCTGATATAGCTCTAGTCACTAAAATTGAAGCTGTACTTTATTTGAAAGGCAGGCCAATTACAAAAAAAGATCTTTCAGAAATTACTAATTCTGATATCAACTCAATAAATGATTCAATTAAAAATCTAAAGATTAAATACTCTAATCCAAACTCCGCAATTGAATTAATTGAATTAAATAATAGTTATTCTCTAGAGTTAAAATCAAGTCTTAATGACTTTGTCGAGGATTTACTGCCTTCTGAGTTAAGAACATCGGAATTAAGGACATTGGCAACAATAGCCATTAAAAAAAAGATCCTGCAATCTGATCTTATACTTCTTCGAGGCTCTGGGGCATACGATCATATTAAAGAATTAATAGAAAAGAAGTTTATTGTTAAACGTAAGCAAAAAGATGGAAGATCATATTGGTTATCATTATCTGAAAAGTTTTTTCAAACTTTTGCTGTGAGTAATGAATATCTCTCGAAAATAGGAAAGCCGAAAAATAAGCAGCAATAATAAGTAAATGTTAGAATAATAAAAATTACGAAATAATAATGTTATCTGAGATTTTTGCGGTTTTAGGTCAAACTTTATCAATTTATTCTTTCATATTAATAATAAGAATTTTACTTACATGGTTTCCGGGTATTGATTGGAGCAATGGAATTTTATCTGCATTAGCCTCTATCACAGATCCTTATTTAAACATTTTTAGGGGTATTATTCCTCCAATAGGTGGATTTGATATTTCTTCCTTATTAGCTTTTCTGCTTTTAAATGTTATCCAAAACTTAATTACAAATCTTCAGTATGCAAGTTTAGGTTATAGCTAAGTATTATCGATCGTCACCGGAACCACTTATTTTACCTTTAGAAGCTCTTAATTTTAATTTTTCTAAGTTTTGTAATGCAACCTCATCCAAATTAAAATTTAATTCTGTACAAAGATTTGATATGTACCATAAAACATCTCCTAACTCTTTTTTAATACCTAGTTTTGATTCATCATCAAATATTCCATTTTTATCTCTAATTACTTTTTTAACTTTTTCTGCTACCTCACCAGCTTCGCCAACTAAACCAAGAGTTGGATAAATATTATTTGAACCTAGATTTGGGTATTGTGCTGTTTCTCTTGCTTTTTTCTGATACGTTTTAAAATCCATGACTTAAACAACTAACTTTGGGTATGGTAAATTTATTTATATCTAGCAATATTATTTATATATGTCGAATATTGATTTAAAAAGAAGAACAAAAATAGTTGCAACAATTGGCCCTGCAACCCAGTCTGAAGAAATAATTACAGATTTAATTAAGGCTGGAGTAACAACATTCAGATTAAATTTCTCCCATGGAGATCATAAAGATCATGCTGAGAGGATAAAAACCATAAGAGAAGTATCAAAAAAGTTAGATATAGATATTGGAATATTACAAGATCTTCAAGGACCAAAAATAAGATTAGGTCGCTTTAAAGATGGTCCAGTAAAAGTCAAAAAAGGTGATAAATTTACACTCACATCAAATGAGGTTGAATGTTCAAAAACTATTGCCAATGTTACCTACGAAAAACTTTCTAAAGAAGTTAGCGAAGGGAAAAGAATACTTTTGGATGATGGCAAAATCGAAATGATTGTAGAAAAAGTAGATATAAAAGCTAATCTTTTAGAATGTCTGGTAACTGTTGGAGGGGTACTTTCAAATAATAAAGGTGTAAATTTCCCAGATGTTCAATTATCCGTAAAAGCATTAACAGAAAAAGATAAAGAGGATTTAAAATTCGGATTATCTGAAGGAGTTGACTGGATAGCCCTAAGTTTCGTTAGAAATCCATCCGATATAAACGAGATAAAAGATTTAATAAACAAAAATGGTCATTCAACTCCTGTAGTCGCAAAAATAGAAAAATTTGAGGCAATTGATCAAATTGATACTGTTTTACCCTTATGTGATGGTGTTATGGTCGCAAGAGGTGATTTAGGAGTTGAAATGCCTGCTGAAGAAGTTCCCCTTTTACAAAAGGAATTAATAAGAAAAGCTAATTCATTAGGTATACCAATAATTACAGCTACTCAAATGCTTGATTCTATGGCTTCGAATCCAAGACCAACAAGGGCCGAAGTTAGTGATGTTGCCAATGCAATATTGGATGGAACAGATGCGGTAATGCTCTCAAACGAAACTGCAGTTGGTGATTATCCTGTAGAGGCTGTACAAACGATGGCAACTATAGCAAGAAGAATTGAAAGGGACTATCCTCTTAAAGCTATTGAGAGCCACTTACCAAGTACGATTCCAAATGCTATTAGTGCAGCAGTAAGTAATATAGCTAGACAACTTGAAGCTGGAGCCATAATCCCATTAACTAAATCAGGCTCTACTGCTCGAAATGTAAGTAAATTTAGACCACCTACCCCTATCTTGGCAACAACTACAGAGAGGAGTGTAGCGAGAAGATTACAACTTGTTTGGGGAGTTACTCCCATAGTAGTTAAAAATGATGAAAGAACAGCTAAAACCTTTAGTTTGGCTATGCAAATTGCACAGGAGATGGGGATCCTAAATCAAGGAGATTTAGTAGTTCAAACTGCTGGTACATTAACTGGTATTAGTGGATCTACAGATTTAATAAAAGTCGGTTTAGTGAGGAAAATTGTAACAAGAGGAATTTCAATAGGGGAAATCGGTGTTACAGGTAAAGCAAGAATAATAAAAAATAATCTTGATATGTCCTTAATTTGTCCAGGAGAAATAATATTTGTTCCAGAAGAACTAATGGAAAATATTCCACTCAGTAAAAACATCGCTGGCATCGTAACAAATCAAAATGTAGATGAAGTTTATGCTTTGTATAACAAAAATAATAAAAAGATTTCTACAATTTGTAATTTAGAAAAAATGGATAACCATCAAATTAGTAATGGCGATCTTATTACATTGCAGCTTAATGAGGGTGTAATATACATGGGGCAAATTGAAGATGATGATGATGCAGTAGATAAATATAAATATGTCTAGGAATATTTCAATAAAAGAAGCCTTAGGAATGGCTACAAAAACTTTAACATCAAACAAGTTGAGAAGTTCTTTAACAATGCTGGGGATAATTATAGGAAATGCATCAGTTATTACACTTGTTGGACTCGGAAGAGGAGCTCAAACATTAGCAAAAAACCAATTAAGTAATTTAGGCGCAAATGTATTATTCATTGTTCCTGGAAATAATGACACGAGAAGGAGAGGCATTTCATTTCCTAAAAACCTTGTTTTAGATGATGCAGTAGCAATAAGTAATCAGGTCCCAACAGTTAAAAAGGTTGCTCCTCAAATCTCTGCTAACGAAATTGTGCAATCAAATTCTAAAAGCCTAAATATATCAATTGCAGGAGTTACACCTGAATTTCTTGATGTAAGAAGCTTTGAAGTAGATAAGGGAAGATTTATAACAAAAAGTGATGTTAATAGTGCAAGAAGTTACGTAGTAATAGGTCCTGATCTTAAAGACGAATTTTTCAAAGATATATCTTCATCAATTGGCAAAAAAATTAGAATTAAAGATCATACTTATGAAATTATCGGAACATTAAAACCAAAAGGTGCCGTATTTGGAAGTAATCAAGACAAAAATGCTTATATTCCATTAACCACCATGGTAAATAGGATTACTGGGAAGGATCCTACATATGGTGTAAGTTTAAGCTTCATTAGTGTTGAAGCGATAAATAAAAATGCAACCAGTGCCGCTAAATTTCAAATTACTAACTTGTTAAGACAAAGACATAAAATAATAAGAGATGATGACTTTGCCGTTAGATCACAAGAAGATGCATTAAATATAGTAACTAACATAACAAGTGGGCTCACGTTTTTATTGGCAGGTATTGGGGCCGTATCTTTAGTGGTTGGAGGAATAGGAATCATGAATATTATGCTCGTTTCTGTCAGCGAAAGGACTGAAGAAATTGGTCTTAGAAAAGCAATAGGAGCTAAACAGTCAGATATATTGATTCAATTTTTAATCGAGGCATTGATTTTATCTACAATTGGAGGATTAATAGGAACATCAACTGGATTATCAGGTGTTTTTCTTTTATCTCTGATAACACCACTTCCAGCATCTGTAGGAATTACAACAACTATTTCCACGATGATCATTTCAGGCTCAATAGGTTTAATCTTCGGTGTTTTACCTGCAAAAAGAGCTTCTAAATTAGATCCAATTGTTGCATTGAGAAGTTTATAAATAGAATTTATAATCATGCTCAATTTTTATAAATTAATTGAGATACTGGTGAGTCTTCAATCACTAGTAATAACAACGATGCTACCTGTTTATATACCACTACAACTTATCAACAAACCTATAAATAGCTTTGAAATACCTATCACATGGCAAATTCCAACTATAATTTTGTTAACACTCATTTTTCAAAAGGAAGTTGTTTTAAAAGCATTTTTTATTTATATATTTTTAGGATTATTTATAGTTCCAGTCTTCCATCAAGGAGGTTCAATAGGATATTTACTCACACCAAATTTTGGTTATTTGTTAGGTCTATATCCATTAATCAAAATAATTGATAATTTAAATAAGAGAAATAAAATAAATTTTGGCAATTTTTTAATAAAAGGATTTATAGCAATATGTGCTTTACATTTAACTGGAATATTTTACAACTTTATACAGATTATATTTTTCAGTAATTTTAATATATTTTTATATAATTTAGGGAAATATTCTTTAGGTAAAATTGGATATCATTTCTTAATGCTATTACCACTTTTATTACTTATTAAACCTATTAAACATTTTAAGAAAAGCAAATAATGATTAACAAAAATCAAACAAAATTATATTTTATATCTTGTAGTATTTTTATTATTATCTTAGATCAATTTACAAAATATTTAATGTTTTATAATTATAAAAAATTTCTAAATAAAGATTTTCTTTTATTTAGATTAGACTTTGTAAAAAATTACGGTGCAGCATTTAACATATTTAGTGGCAATAGAATATTTTTATCTTGCATAAGTATTATTTTTTCAATATTACTTACTTATTTAATATTAAGGAAAAACAGCCTAAAATTAATTGATCTATATTCATATAGTTTTATTCTTGGCGGAACTATTGGTAATGGAATGGATAGGATTTTAAGAGGTTTTGTAATTGATTTTATCAATTTGAATTTTATAAATTTTCCAGTATTTAATATTGCTGATATATCAATAAATATAGGTTTTATTTTCTTATTATACAACATTTTTAAAAGCAAAGGATAATATGAAATACCCTAAATTAAAGTATACAAAATATTTTTTCATTATTTTATTAATATATATCTTAATTTCGATATTAGTAAGAATAATAAATATTTATACGTTTTTATTTTTAATAATTATTATTTATATATTTTATAATGTTGATAAAAAGTTATTTAAAAAAATAGTTTATAAAGTTATATTCAAAAATAAAAAGAATTCGCTTTCATTCAAAAATACATATGGTGCCGCCAAGATAAGTTTGGAAGGTATCGAACAAATTAATGAAAAAATTAATGATCAAGTAAAGGTTGAACTGTTAAATTATCAAAAAAATAAACTAAAGTCTCAATTAAAAACAGGGGATTATAAAGTTACTCTTTTTGGAGCAGGTTCCTCAGGAAAAACATCTATAGCAAGATCTTTATTGAAAAATATTGTCGGAAAAACTTCAGCAAAAATAGGTACAACAAAGAAAATTAATAGCTATAAAATACGTATCCCAATCTTAAAAAGAAACATTAATATAATTGATACTCCAGGGTTATTCGAACCATCTAAGTTAGGCGAAGAAAGAGAAAAGGCGACAATTTTACAAGCAACAAATTCTGACTTAATTCTTTTTGTTGTTGATCAAGACATAAACAAATATGAAAATTATTTAATTAAAGAATTATTGAAAATAGGCAAAAAAATAATAATAGTTCTAAATAAATGCGACTTAAGGTCTAGAGATGAAAACAACCTCATCAAAAATAATATAAGTTCTATAACTTCTGCTAAAAAAAATAAAATTTCTGTAGTTCAAACAATAGCACTACCTAAACAATCTTCTTATCTAAAATCAGATGCCTTAATTTTAAATCCAGAGGTAGGAAGTTTATTTAAAGAAATAATTGAAACTCTCGATAATAATGGGGAAGAGCTATTGGCAGATAATATACTTTTTCGCTCGAATAAGTTAGGTATCAAGAGTAAAAATTTCTTGGAAGAACAAAGATATTTAATGTCAAACAAAGTTATAAAAAAATATATGTGGATAACTGGAGGGGTAATACTAGTTAATCCTCTTCCAGCTGTAGATTTTCTTACAACCACCTCGGTTAATTTACAAATGATAATGGAATTATCAAAGATATATGAAATTAAACTTACTAAAAAAGATGCAAAAGATTTATCAAAATCATTGCTAAGCGCTTTGGCTAAACAAGGGATCCTAAAAGGTGGTCTCTCCATTATTTCTAACGCTTTAGCTACAAGTTTGACCAAAATAATAATATCTAAATCGATACAATCAATTACAGCAGGCTGGATAATAAAAATAGTAGGACTAAGTTTGATTGAATATTTTAAAAATGGGCAAGATTGGGGAGATGGTGGAATTCAGGAGGTTGTGGATAAGATATACAAAATAAGTAAGCGAGAAGACATTTTAAATAACTTTGTAAAAGAAGCTACTTCAAAAATTGAAATAAGTAAGTATCTTGAATCAAAGAAAAGTTTGCCTCCATTCACTATGTAATTTTTAATAATTGATCATTAAGATAAGTTCTGAAATCAAAAATAGTTATTAAAAGTAAGTAAGCAATACAAATGGCTATAGATATAAACCCTGTTATGATTGCAATAATCTTTGATCTACCGATATTCATTGATAGGCGTCCAAAAATCTCAAAAGTTCTTCAATATGAGAATCTGTTGTATTGTAGTTCCCCATGACGACTCGTAAATAATATTTACCTTTAAACTTTGGTCTGGAAAGCATATAATTATTTTTCATTAGTTCATTAACTTTAGAATGAGTCCAGAAATCTGTATCTTTTGCTGTAAGTCCTTTAGGTATGAATGAAACAATATGCAATGGACCTGAATATATTTCAAATTTATTTTTAACAATATGATCTATAAAAAAATCCTTTCTCTTAATTGATGATTTTAATATATCTTCTATTCCATTAAGTCCTAAAAAACGTAACCCAAGCCATAGTTTTATAACCTCTGCAGGTCTTGAACCTTGTATTCCTATTTCTCCTCTGTTAACAATATCTTCTTTAGATGATATGTATGGTAGTCCAGTAGAGAAGGTCTTTTGTAAAGTATTCATATTTGCAACCAATAACAAAGATGAAGTCTTTGTTATTCCAATTATTTTCTGGGGATTTATCGTTATCGAATTAGCCTGATTAATATTATTTAAACCTTCTATTTGAATTGAACTTAAAGCAAAAATACCTCCAATTGAGCCATCAATATGTAACCATATATTTCTCTCTTTACATATCTCACTTATTTCTTTAATGGGATCAATGGCTCCTCTCACTGTTGTCCCAAGGGTAGCGACTATAGCAAATATTTTTTTATTTTCTATTAAACATTTATTTAAAGATTTTCTGAGATTGTTTATATCCATACGACCTTGATTGTCGGTTTTAATCCTGACAAGATTTGCAGCATCAAGACCCATTATTCTTATACATTTAATGAAAGAAGAATGAGCATCATCACTAATAAGTAATACAGAATTAGGATTTGAACCCAATCCAGCATTATTTCTAGCTGCTATGAGTGCATTCAAATTACTTAAAGTGCCTCCGCTAGCTGCTATACCGCCTGAGGAATCATTAAACCCTATTTTCTTTGCAAACCATTTGCATAAAGATTCTTCAAGCAAAGTAACGCTTGGAGATAACTCGTAAGCAAGAAGATTATTATTTAAACCAGCAGCAATTAAATCTCCTAAAATAGAGAAAATTAAAGGTGGTGGATCAAGGTGAGCTAGAGAGCCAGGATGAACGGGATTAAATGAATTATTCAAAAGAGATTCGATCTCAGAGAACAAAACTTCTGCAGAGTTGCCAACTTCCTCAGGCATATTGCACTTGAAATTCTCATCAAAAGGTAAAGGACCATTTTTATCTGCTTTAGAGAACCAATCACAAAGAGTTTGACTTGCTTTATTCAGAAGATTAATCAATTTGTCATTAGTCCCTAAATACGAAGGGAAATATATATCTTTATTATTAATTAAATCTTCAGTCATCAGATAGGATATCTATTAATAAGTTTATTCTCAATATTGGTAAATGAGGTATATTTTTGAAAATGGAAATAGTAATAAGGATAAACAAGAAGAAAAAAATAATTCAAAATACACTATGTGGATGAATTCGATATTAAGAAGATCAAAAGAAATTGGAAAAGTTGAGTTGCCAATCTCTTCAATAATTTTAGATGAGAGAGGAAGATGTATTGGAAGAGGGGTTAACAGGAGGAATATAAATAAAGACCCATTGGGTCATGCTGAAATAATGGCACTTAGGCAGGCATCTCTAATTAAAAATGATTGGAGATTTAATGAATGTACCATAATCACAAATTTAGAACCTTGTACTATGTGTTCCTCTGCTCTTATTCAAGCGAGAATGGGTAAAGTTATTTTTGGTGCATACGATAAGAAAAGAGGTGGATTAGGTGGCTCAATTGACTTGTCAAAACATGAAAGTGCTCATCACAAAATGGAAATAATTGGAGGCATTCTAGAAGACGAATGCACTCATATTTTACAGATTTGGTTCAAAAAGTTGAGGATTCAAAAATAGAATATTTTTTTAATTCAGTATCAAAAAGGTTTAATAATCTGTCAACATTCTCATCGCTTGAATTATAACCCATTAGACCTATACGCCATACCTTTCCAGATAATTCTCCAAGACCATTTCCTATTTCTATTCCAAAATTTCGTAATAGATGATTTCTAAATCCATCTCCGTCAACCGCTGGAGGAATCTTAACTGTTGTTAGAGTTGGCAATCTATAATCCTTTGAAACATGTAATTCCATGCCAAGACTCTCTAAACCATTCCATAGTTTTTTTGCATTAATATTATGTCTATTCCAAACATTCTCTAAACCTTCATTAGCAATTAACCGTAAGCCTTCACGAATTGCAAAATTCATGTTTACGGGAGCTGTATGGTGATAAACACGGTCAGATCCCCAATATTTATTTAAAAGAGATAAATCTAAATACCAGTTAGGGACTTTTGTTTTTCTTGAACTAAGCTTATCTTCAGCTCTTTTATTCATAGTAAAAGGACTTAATCCTGGCGGACAGCTTAATCCCTTCTGGCTACAACTATATGCCAAATCAATATTCCATTCATCAATCAATAGTTCTAATGCGCCAAGAGAAGTAACTGCATCAACTAAAAACAAGCAATTATTTTTTTTACATATATCTCCAATTCCATCGAGAGGTTGTAAAACACCGCTTGATGTTTCGGCGTGAACAATAGCAAATATGGCTGGTTTTTTGGTCTCTATTTCATACTTAATTTCTTCATAGGAAAAAGCCTCACCCCAAGGTTTTTCGATAACGGAAACATCAGCTTTATATCTTGTAGCCATATCAACTAGTCTGTCTCCAAAATATCCTTTTTTAGCAATAAGAATTTTTTCTCCCTCCTCTATAAAATTAGCTATTGAAGCCTCCATCGCTGCACTACCTGTACCACTCATTGGAAGAGTAAGTCGATTACTACACTGCCAGGTATACCTTAAGAGTTGCTGCACATCAGACATCAATGAAATATATGCTTCATCTAAATGACCAATAGGATTAAGAGAAAGTGCATTTAATACTTCTGGGTGTGCATTTGAAGGGCCAGGTCCTAATAAAAGCCGAGAGGGAACGTAAGTCTTGGAGAAATGAGATAAGTTCTCTTCATTTAATGTCGAAATAAGTTTTGCCTCTGTCAAAGCATTAACATCCAATTACTTTTAAATTAAACTAATTTCATCACATAAGCGATAAATATTTAGAGAAATTCATTCAATTTAAATATTTAAGTAAACAATTATTAAACTTATAACTTGAAACACTGAAAGAAGACATCTAGTCTTGAAAAAAGTTACCGTTGATACATAATAAGAATCACCAAGTTATTAATTTCATAGAAGGTATCTCAAAAGTTATGTCTAAGTCTCCACAAGATGTTTTAAGTCAAATTAAAGACGAAGGAATTGAACTAATCGATTTAAAATTCACAGACATTCATGGAAAATGGCAACATTTAACTCTTACGTCAGACATGATAGAGGAGGAATCATTTACAGAGGGTCTAGCATTTGATGGTTCATCAATAAGGGGTTGGAAAGCAATTAATGCCTCTGATATGTCAATGGTTCCTGATTCAACCACAGCCTGGATTGATCCTTTTTATAAACATAAAACACTTAGTATGATTTGCTCTATTCAAGAGCCAAGAAGTGGTGAGCCTTATGATAGATGTCCAAGATCATTAGCTCAAAAAGCGTTAAAATACCTAGATTCTACTGGTATAGCTGATACAGCATTCTTTGGGCCAGAACCAGAATTCTTTTTATTTGATGATGTTAGATATGACTCTAAAGAAGGTGGTTGTTTTTACAGTGTAGATACAATAGAAGCTCCATGGAATACTGGAAGAATAGAAGAAGGCGGAAACTTGGGATATAAAATCCAATACAAAGAAGGTTATTTTCCAGTAGCTCCAAATGATACTGCACAAGATATCAGATCTGAAATGCTTCTTTTAATGGGTGAATTAGGTATTCCAACAGAAAAACATCACCATGAAGTTGCTGGTGCTGGCCAACACGAGCTTGGAATGAAATTTGATTCTTTGATAAATTCAGCAGATAACGTAATGACGTACAAATACGTTGTTAGAAACGTGGCTAAAAAGTACGGCAAAACAGCTACTTTTATGCCAAAGCCTGTATTTAACGACAATGGAACTGGAATGCATGTTCACCAAAGTTTATGGAAGGCTGGACAGCCACTATTCTTTGGCGAAGGTGCGTATGCTAATTTATCTCAAACAGCTCGATGGTATATTGGTGGAATTCTAAAACATGCTCCTTCGTTCCTAGCATTTACAAATCCAACTACAAATAGTTATAAAAGATTAGTTCCAGGATTTGAGGCACCTGTAAATCTAGTTTATTCTGAGGGCAACAGATCTGCAGCTGTTAGAATACCTTTAACTGGACCAAGCCCAAAAGCTAAAAGATTAGAATTCAGATCAGGTGATGCACTTGCAAATCCATACTTAGCCTTTTCTGTAATGATGCTTGCTGGCATAGATGGAATTAAAAATCAAATAGATCCTGGTGATGGTGTAGATGTTGATTTATTTGAGCTTCCAGCTGAGGAACTTGCAAAAATTGATACTGTACCTTCATCTCTTAATGACTCACTTAATGCACTTAAAGCAGACAAAGATTATTTGTTGGCGGGCGGAGTATTTACTGAAGACTTTATTGATAACTTTATCGATATAAAATACGAAGAGGTACAACAATTAAGACAAAGACCACATCCACATGAGTTCTTTATGTACTATGACGCATAAGTAGAATATCTCTCAGTTAAAACCTTAATCAATTTGAGAATTATCACAAAATATTCTCAAATTGATTTTTTTTTTGTTGGAATATATATAGACATATTAAAAAATGGCTAGGGAATCTATTTCAAAAATTGCATATAAAACGCTCCAACAGAGTAAAAGCATTGCTGGATTTGCGCATAAGCAAATAAGTTCAAGGATAATGAATTTTATTCTTCCTGATTCAAAGCTTGAAAATTTTGATATTGATAAAAATCTTCTACAACAAATTCAAAATTCAATGGATCTCTTAAGAGAGGAAGATTGGAATGACGCTGAAAACAATATTTATCCAAAAAAATTATTGTTTGATGAGCCTTGGCTTAGATATTTAACTCAATACCCTAAAATTTGGCTAGATATGCCTATTACATGGGAAAGACGCAGAAAACAAAACTTTGATGATCTTCCAAAATCAATTGAAAAAGATAATTATCCTCAATATTACTTAAGAAACTTTCATCATCAAACAGATGGTTATTTATCAGATTTTTCAGCTAGTATCTACGACTTACAAGTTGAAATACTTTTTAATGGAAGTGCTGACTCCATGAGGAGAAGAATAATAAAGCCAATAAAAGAAGGTCTTGAATATTTTAGTAATAGAAAGAAAAGTTCTATAAAAATGCTTGATGTGGCTACTGGTTCAGGAAGAACGCTAAAGCAATTAAGAGTAGCATTCCCTAAAGAAAAAATTACAGGAATCGATTTATCCGATTCATACCTAAAAGAGGCAAGTAGATATATTTCGGATTTAGATGGTGATTTAATTGAACTAATTAAAGCTAATGCTGAAGAATTACCATTTGAAGATAATAGCTTTCAATGCATTTCATGTGTTTATTTATTTCATGAATTACCAAGAACAATTAGAGCTAAAGTATTAAATGAATTTTTTAGAGTTCTTGAGCCAGGAGGAACATTAGTTCTAGCTGATTCGATTCAAATAAATGATTCTCCTGACTTTATATCCATCATGGAAAATTTCTATAAAACTTTTCATGAGCCATTCTATTGTGATTACATTAAGGAAGATATAAACTCTAAAATTGAAGAAGTAGGTTTTAAGAATGTGAAATCAAATTCTTTTTTCATGACCAAAGTATGGTCTGCTGTAAAGTAAATAAAAACTTCTATGACATATTGGGATAAGGATACTATTGAGCTTGTTCAAAATCTTAATGGTAAATTAAAAATTGATCATTCAAAATGGCATAAGGAAAAAGGAAATAAATATAAGAGATCGGCAGAACTTATTTCAGCAGGATTATGTCAATTAATTATTTCTTGTAATGAGAAAGAGGCTATTGACTACATGGAAGAAAGTATTAAATGGCTTAAAGAAATTAACGTGGATCAACCTTGCCCGAGTAAAAATCACCTCTTTAAAGCCAACTGAAGCCTATTGCCTTTACTACTCCATCTAATGTCATCAAAACATTCATGAATAATATATAGTCCACGTCCATTTATACTATTTATTTTTTTTGGTAATTTATAGTTTCTTTTTTTTATTTCTAAACCATTACCTTGATCCTGAATTTGCCAAACACACCAATTAGGAGTAATAATTCGTCTGACTCTAATACTTTTTTGAGGATCTAATTTATTTCCATGTTTAACTGCATTTACAAGAGCTTCATGTAAGCCAAGTTTGATAAGATAACTTGATTGAGATTTATTAACTGGTTCTAATAATTGATCAACAAATTCACTTAACTGTAATGAAGATTGAAATTCATAATTTGACCAATTAATTCTTGGCTTCTTAAAGAATTTTTTTAAAATATTTTTGCCCTGAAATAAGGACATAATAATATTTTGATACTAGTTAAAATTTTAGCTTATTAAATACCTAAATTTCAAAGTATATTATTATGTCTTTCAGCTATAGCTGGATGCCTTAGTATTGAGTCCATAAGTCTTACTCCTCTTAATTGATTTATTAAAGGCATATGTCCATCAGGAGCATCTAATGACCAGCAAAATGATGCAGGATATCGTGTCCATAAACCTTCTTTTTTCCAGCCTATTTTAGGCCACAATAATTCATATTTTTTTCCTACTGATTTTAAAATTTTTGCTTGAATTGAAAAGCCAAATCTACCAGTAGAATATATATTCCATAATCTATCAATTGTTTGAAGATCTTTACTTGGCATGTTCTTAACCTCACTGTAGAAAACATATCCACGTTTTTCAGCTAATTTGCCAGCCAACTGTCGCAGGTATGAACTTGTTAATCTATCAGCCTCTTCAAATTTTTGTTCCACTAACATTAATTGTAATTCTTCATAATTGATATCAATATCAGAATAAGTATTAAACCAATTATTGAACTTAGTGTTATAAAAGAAGTCAGGCCTATATTTTTTTAAAATTTGCAATATCCAACCAGCTGGCCAGTCATCTCCATCATTATCAAAAATTTCGAACAATGAAGGGCCTAGTTTAAAAATATTTTCGACTTCAGCTTCTATTTGAGTTAATAAATTTATTCTTTTTCTTTGATTAGAATCTACAAATTTTTTTATTAGATTTGATGTAGCATTACTGTAGGTATCTTGTTCTTTGTTAGTCATTTTCAATAAATTATCCTAAAAATTAAAACTATCCATGCATTTCAAAAGAAAAGAACTAGATAAATTTAGAAGTTTAAATGGACCACTTATAGATGTTAGGAGCCCGAGTGAATATTATAAAGGACATATGCCTAATTCTATAAATATTCCATTATTTGATAATGAAGAGAGATCAATAATCGGAACAATTTATAAAAAACAAGGAAGAGAAAAAGCTGTAATAGAAGGATTAAAATTTTTAGAAAAAAAAATGGAATTACTTCTTGATAATTTATTTATTAATATTGACTCACATAAAACTAAACTTGGTATAAAAAATAATGAATTATCAATCAGAATATATTGTTCTAGGGGAGGTATGCGATCACAAAGTATTTCATGGTTACTAGAAAAATATAAATTTAATCCCATTACGCTTAAAGGAGGATACAAAACCTATAGAAGATGGATATTAGATAGTTTCTCAAAAAAGTGGAATATTGTAATTATTGGAGGCAAAACAGGTACTGGGAAAACAAAGTTATTGACATTACTAGAGAAATATAATTATCAAACTATAGATCTTGAAGGATTTGCTTGTCATAGAGGAAGTACATTTGGTGGTCTAGGGATGAAAGAACAACCTTCAAACGAACAATTTGAAAATAAAATTGCTGAAAAATTAAATTCTTTCATATCGATTAATAAAATTTTTGTAGAAGCTGAAAGTTCAAATATTGGCAAATGCAAAATTCCACATGAATTTTTTAATCAGATGAAAGCTTCAAGGAGAATTGAGATTTTAAGAAGCGAATCAAACAGGTTAGATGAATTGATAGGTACTTATAGTTTTTTTAGTAAAGAGGAACTTCAAGAATCTGTATTAAGAATAAAAAAAAGATTAGGACCTCAAAGAACAAAAATAGCTCTTGAATCAATTAATAATGAGAAATGGGATCTAGTTTGCAGATCAGTTCTAGATTATTATGATAAGTGTTATGAATTTGAAAAGGTTGGTAAAACAAATATAAAGTTATTAGATCTAACCGACAGAAAATATGATGAAAGGATACTAGATTTAATAAATGATGTTTTATAAAATAATTGCAAACAAAAGTGAAAAATATCTCCTAAGATAAAACATTATTATCAGAATATTATGACAGCAAATAAAACTGCAAAAATACAATTTTATCAAGGAACTGATGAACCAGTAGTGCCTGAAATAAGACTGACTAGGAGTAAAGATGGTACTACCGGCCAAGCATTATTTTTGTTTGAAAAACCTCAGGCATTATCTTCAATTACAGACGGTGAAATCACAGGTATGCGAATGATTGATTCCGAAGGTGAAATACTAACTAGAGAAGTTAAAGTAAAGTTTGTTGATGGAGAACCCATATTTTTAGAAGCAGTTTATATTTGGAAGAACACATCAGACTTTGATAGATTTATGAGATTTGCAAATAGTTATGCCAAATCAAATGGATTAGGATATTCTGAGAAGAAGTAGAATATTTTGAAAATTGAGTAGTTCATCATATTTCAAATTAGTAGTAATTTTAATCACTTCGTTTATAATATGGACTTTGAGAGATTTTCTCCTTTTAATAATTTGTTCTTTAGTAATTTCAAATATTGTTTGTAATTTATGTAATCAAATGCAAAAGGGTTTAAAAATCCCGCGATCGCTTTCTTTATTTCTTGTCTTAACTGTTATATCAGTAATAGTATTTACTATTTTTATTCTTGTATTGCCTCCGTTTATAAAAGAATTCAATGAAATACTAGTTGATATTCCAAATGGTTTATCAAAAATAAATATTTTGATTAATACAAATCTGAACAAATTTAATAACCTATTTTATGGTGAACAATCAGAAAATTTTTTAGACATATTTAGTCTTATAGATAATGTAGTTACTATTCCAGATGCCTCAACTATTGCAAAAGCTATTCAAGAAAGTTTAAAGAATTTAATAAATATAGCAGGTAATCTGGGTTCAGGTCTTTTGAAATTAATATTTGTATTGGTAGTGAGTTTGATGATTTCTTTTGAACCAAAACAGTATAAAGAAAATATACTTCTATTAATACCAAAAAATTATCGCAACAAATTTAGAAATATTCTGGAAAAGTGCAATATTGCATTAGCAAATTGGACCTTTTCTATGGTCATAAGCTCATTATCAGTAGGTTTATTATCATTAATAGTTTTATCTATATTAGATGTCAAATATGTTGTTTCAAATGCCTTAATAGCAATGGTTCTTAACATAATTCCAAACATAGGACCAGTTATTAGTGGTATATTTCCAATTTCAATTGCACTATTAGATAATTTTTGGAAGCCACTGGCCGTTTTAGGAGCATATGTAATCATTCAAAATATTGAAAGCTATATAATAATGCCATCTATTATGAAGAAAAAAGCAAACTTACTTCCTGGTTTGACATTAATATCACAATTTGGATTCACCTTCATTTTTGGTCCATTAGGCTTAATACTATCTCTTCCATTAGCTGTAGTAATACAGGTTTTAATAAAAGAATCATTTAAAGATATTTAAAAACTACTTAATTAATTTCTTATATAAATATGGGTAGGAAAAAAGTATAAAAAAAGCTAAAGGATGTTTACCAATAGCAAAATATAGTGAACTAAAAGTAAAATGATCAAATAATATTCGTAGCTCAGTAGAGAGGTCTATTAAAACTAAAGAAAATAAAATTATCAAATAGTAATTCAATTTCATAAATTAGAAGCTTAAACTCAGTCTTTAAGCAATAAAGATGGAGCCAACAAAATACTTGAATAACTACCAACTATAATTCCAAATGATAAGGCTAAAGAAAACCAAAATAGCGAGTAAGATCCAAACAAAATTATGCTTAATAATGGAATAATGGTTGTAATACTGGTAAAAGTTGTTCTCCTAAATGATTCGTTTACTGATAATTGAATAGTTTCGTTATAGCCTTCTTTCTTTGATTTTAAATTCTCACGAATTCTATCAAAAATAACAACAGTGTCATTTACGGAATAACCAGCAATAGTTAACAAGGAAACAGCAAATAAACTATTTACCTCGACAGATAATATAATTCCCAACCAAGAGAATATTCCGAAAACAATTAATAAATCATGGAATAAAGCTAATAATGCAAATAATGCATATTTTTTATCAAATCTAATTGTTATGTATAGAGATATTGCAAATAAAGAAACTAATAATGAAGTAACACAATTAGTAAGTAATCTTTTCCCAAGCTTTGGACCTATTAATCTTGAATCCTTACTTTCATAATTTAGAGGTCCAATAATGTTATCAAGATTAGTAATAAGATTATTTGATTCTTCTATACTCAAATAAGGTGTTCTTATTGAAATTAATTTATTATTATTTTGAAATTGTAATTTAATATTATTTAAAACATTTTTATTTTTAGAAATCTCTCTTAAGTTTTCTAAAACTGAATCAGGGGAAAAATTAGAACATTCCCCTTCACAAACTCTCTCTATTCTCAGTTCATTACCTCCAACAAAATCCATGCCTAAATTTATAGGTTTCTTATAAGAAGTATTGAAAGTAGAATATAAAATTCCTAAAAGACTCAACAAAATAAGAACGGTTGAAAAACCAATTATCTTTCTTTTATTTTTTATTAGTTCAAGATTGTATTTCATGAGAAAATTAGAAATAAAAATTTAATTTGCAAAATCATTCCTGGGTAGATAGAGATCTTTTTGTCTTAAAGATTGATATGTTGTAAAAAATCGCAAAATAGTTTTAGAACAATTTAATGAAGTAAACAAGCTTATTAAGACTCCAATACCTAATGTTGCAGCAAAACCTTTAACAAAATTAGTTCCTAATAAAAACAAAACAAAACAACTTAGAAGAGTTGTAATATGGCCATCAACTATGGATGAATTAGCTCTTTGAAAACCGCTATCAATAGATCTTGTAAGTGTATTACCATCATATAATTCTTCTCTAATTCGCTCAAATATTAGAATATTTGCATCAACAGCCATACCAATACTAAGTATAAGACCAGATATTCCAGGTAAAGTCAAAGTTACAGGAATCAAAGAATATAGGGCTAAGTTAAAGAAGCCATAAAGTACTAGAGAAAGAACAGAAACAAAACCTAAAATTCTATAATTAAAAATCATAAATATACCTACAAAAATTAATCCACTAATAGCTGCATAAAGACTTTTTAAAATATTTTTGGATCCCAACAGAGCCCCTATAGTATTAGTTTCTACTATTTCAATTGGCAATGGCAATGAACCCCCTTTAAGTTGAACTTCTAATTCTCTAGCATTTGCAGCAGTAAAGTTACCGCTTATTGTTGCTGATCCACCTGTAATCCCAGTATTAACAAATTGACTACCAACACTGGCTTCACTTATTGATTCGCCATCAAGAATGATAGCCAACAGTTGATTAGTGCCAGCAATTGATTTTGTAATTTCTGCAAACTTTTCACCTCCTGAATTACTAAAAGTTAATAAAACTTCCCAATTACTATTTGTTTGCTCTTGTCTCCTGCCTGCGTTAATAAGATCCTTACCAGATAAGTCTGTTTTAATAAATAAATTTGTAATTTCTTTATTAACATATTTTTTAATTTCAATTAACTTGCTAAATAAATCATTACTAGTTGATGAGTAATTTAATTCTTGCTCTATCTCTTTAAGATCATCTTGAATAATTTTTGAAAAATTATCGTCATATTGATTTTTTTCTGAAGATAAATATTGTTCAATCAATTCTCTAATATTCAATCTCTGAAGTTGCAAGGTTTTTAAATCTTTAGATGTTCCTTCTTTTTGAGTCCTAAATTCTAATAAAGCAGTCTTACCTAAAACTCTTGAGGCTACTAATGGATTTTGTTCTCCAGGTAATTCTAAAATCAATTGATCTCCACCTAGGGTTTGCAAGTTAGACTCTGAAACCCCTAAATTGTTTACGCGTCTATCAATAACTGAATTAACGGCCTCAAGTTCATCTTTTGTTACCTTCCCTTCCTCTTTAATAATTTGTAGTGTAAGTTGAGAACCCCCTTGCAAATCCAATCCCAACTGTAAGGGATAATTTATTAATAGATAAACAGATAACGTAAGTAGGAATATAATAAAAAAAAGCCAGCCTTGCCTTCTTTTCATTGACTATATACTCCCACTAATTAAATTTTCAACTTTTTCAACTATTTGATGTGGCTGGATTATTGTTAAATTCTCAAGATTGCCATTATAAGGAGTTGGGATATCTTGACTAGATAATCTAATTGGTCTTGCATCAAGATCATAAAAACACTCTTCTGTTATCAAGGCAATCAACTCTGCACCAATACCTCCAGTCTTCATACATTCTTCAACGATAATTACTTTATTTGTTTTTCTTATTGATTTGGCGATAGTTTCCATATCAAATGGTTTTAAACTTATCAAATCAATTAACTCAACATCTATTCCTTTATTATCTAATTCTTCAACAGCTTTAAGACAGTGATGTCTCATCCTTGAATAGGTTAATAAAGTAATATCTTTACCCTCTTTTACGACATCAGCCTGATCTAAAGCGCAGGTATAGTCTCCATCAGGTAATTCCTCAGACAAGTTGTATAAGAGAACATGTTCAAAAAATAGAACAGGATTATCATCTCTTATCGCTGCTTTCATTAAACCTTTAGCATTTGTAGGAGTACTGCATGCCACAATTTTTATGCCAGGAACTGCATGAAAATATGCTTCAAGTCTTTGACTGTGTTCAGCACCGAGCTGTCGACCAACACCCCCAGGACCACGAACTACTGCTGGTATCTTATAATTTCCACCACTTGTATATCTAAGCATCCCCATATTATTTGATATTTGATTAAAAGCTAAAAGCAAAAAACCCATATTCATTCCTTCTACTATTGGTCTTAACCCAGTCATTGCTGCGCCAACAGCCATACCTGTAAAACTATTTTCTGCAATTGGGGTATCTAGGACTCTTAACTCACCATATTTTTCATATAAATCCTTAGTTACCTTGTAAGAACCTCCATATTGTCCGACATCTTCACCCATCACGCAAACATTAACATCATTTGCCATTTCTTCATCAATAGCCTCTTTCAAAGCATTAAACAATAATGTTCCAGCCAAAATTAATTACCTAATTAATCACATATACAATCCTACCACTTTGATTAATTCATCCTCCTTCTGCAAATGTAATGAGTAGTAATATTGATAAAATCATTCCTGGTGAAAGCAAAAGAATTAAGAGGCCTAAGTCATGTAAGGACATTCAAAGTAACTGTTTTTTTTATAATATTGGCAATTCAACTTTTCTTCATAAAAAAACTGCGAATAAATACAAAGAAAAGTCCAATACCTATAAAAGCAAAAGAAAAAGTTAGCAAAAAAGATAGTCCAATTATTAAGGTATTAATACTAGAAGAGATACTTTGGACTATTTCAGAAGAATTGGATGGTTTGTGTATTGAAAAATATATTGCAATTTTATTACTTAATAAATAAAAAAATACAAATAATGAAAAACTCGTTAATGATCCAATTAAAAAATTTAAAGGTCCTTTTTCAGGAATATTATTTTCGACATTATCATTATTTTTAATATTATCGGCCATAAATTTTTTTGTTAATGGAAAATTTAAATAAATGTTATTCCCTTTTCAAGTAAAGTACAAACCCATGAATCATATCCTTTTTCTTTAAATAATTTATAATTTGAGTTTAATTCTTTTTTAGCTGTCTCAAAATCTTTAAAGAGAGCAAAGCAAGTTGGACCTGATCCACTCATTGAATATGTCAGACAATTTTTTAAAGTAGAAAGTAAATATAATGCCTGCTTCACAGAATCATTCTCTTTTTCAACAACTAACTGCAAATCATTTTTTATAATCATATGTTCATTATCAAAATTTAATCTTTTTAAACCATTATCCCTTAAATTATTTCTTATTTTCTCAATCTTATCTTCACTCATAAAATATTTATCACAAAAACTACTACTATATTTTCTATAAGTATCAGCTGTAGATACTGATACATTTGGATTTTTCAAAAGAAGCACACCATATTCAAAGTTTGAATCTAATTTCTCTAGAATTTCGCCTCTTCCAAAACATAATTGAATCCCACCATTAATAAAAAAAGGAATGTCTGATCCTAGTTTTGATGACAATGAACATAATTTTTTGTTATCTAGATTTAAATTCCATAATTTATTAAGTCCAATTAGTGTTGCTGCTGCATTACTTGATCCACCAGCTAATCCTGCCCCAATTGGAATATTTTTTCTTAAGAATATATTTGCACCATATTCTATATTTAATTTTTTCCTTAATAGATTTGCTGATTTAACAATTAAGTTATCATTAGAAATGCTTAATTCACTACAATCAGTTTCAAGTTTAATTAGACCTTCATTATTAATTTCCAATTCCAAAAAATCAGAAAGATCAATATTTTGCATAATCATTGCTAATTCGTGGAATCCATCCTCTCTTTTTCCAATAACTTCTAGGTGCAAATTTATTTTGGCAGGAGATTTTATAATAATTTTGCCTTTAGCTAAATCTTGCATATACTTAAACCTTATTTTTTAATTTTAATACAATTTTCTGCAAGCTTAATCCATTGATCAATTGAAATATCTTGTGGTCTTAAATTAAAACAAACTTTTGACGATTCAGATAATTGATTTATCTCTTCATTTGAAAGTATTGAATTAAGAGTATTCCTAAGCATTTTTCTTCTTGAATTGAATGAAATGCGAAGAAGTTTGTCTATATATTTTTCTACACTAATGTCTAATCGTAAATTATTTTTTAGCGGTTCGAAAACTACTAAAGATGAAAAAACCTTAGGAGGTGGACTAAATGATGAAGGGGCTACGTCGCAAATTTTTTTTATTTTTGATAGCAGTTGCATTTTTATACTAAGCGCACCAGCATCCGAACTTCCTTCTTTTGACAAAATCCT
>QCDI01000008.1:0-90779 GCA_003280965.1 Prochlorococcus sp. AG-355-B18 | reverse complement strand
TTCACTATGTATTTCGGGTTTTGGATAAGTAGAAAAATTACTTAGATTTCATATAATGGTGTTGTTACTTTGACAAGGGATTATATTTATGAATGATAATAATCTTGAAACTGTTACATCCATATCTTCAGATTTAAGTACTCGAGAAAATATCACTATTCAACTTGAAGAATTGCTGGTAGCAGGAAATTATGATGAGGCAAAATTACTTTTAGAACCTTCTCAACCTGTTGATATCGCAGATGCTATTGGCAGCCTTCCATTAATATTGCAGGCATTAGCATTTAGATTGTTAAAGAAAAATGAGGCAATTGAGGTTTATGAATATTTAGATCCAATAGTTCAGCAAACTTTATTAGACAGACTTCGTTCAGGAGAAGTTTTAGAAATTGTTGAGAAAATGTCTCCTGATGATCGCGTTCAACTCTTTGACGAATTACCAGCAAAAGTTGTACGAAAATTTTTGTCTGCTCTTAGTCCTGGAGAAAGGAAAGTAACAGCTGAATTACTTGGATATGAGCCAGAAACTGCTGGTAGATTAATGACAACTGAATTCATAGATCTTAAGGAAATGCAGACGGCTGCTGAGGCTCTTTCTTTAGTCAGAAAAAGAGCCCCATTTACAGAAACTATTTATAGCTTGTACGTTACCGATAAAGAGAGACATTTAACTGGTATCCTTTCATTGAGAGACCTTGTAACTGCAGATCCATCTAAACCAATTGGAGATGTAATGACAAAAGATGTGGTTAATATTTCCACTAACACGAATCAAGAAGAGGTCGCAAGAGCAATACAAAGATATGATTTTTTAGCGCTCCCAGTTGTTGATAAAGAAAAAAGACTTGTCGGGATAGTAACTGTTGATGATTTAATTGATGTCATAGAGCAAGAAGCAACAAGAGATATATATGCAGCAGGGGCAGTTCAGCCTGGAGATGAAGATGATTATTTTCAAAGTAGTTTGTTTACCATAGCTCGACGAAGAATTTTATGGTTGTTAATTTTGGTATTGGCAAATGGTTTGACGACTAAAGTCATAGCCATGAATGATCAAATTTTAAAAGAAATAGTATTGTTGGCTGCTTTTATTCCGTTGCTCATAGGTACTGGGGGGAATGTTGGTGCTCAAAGTTCAACTGTTGTCATTAGGGGTTTAAGTACCCAAAAATTGAAGTCTCTTGGCGCAGTTAAGGCAGTAGTTAAGGAGGCAATAACCGGAGCTCTTTTAGGTGTTTTGATGATGCTGGTAGTATTCCCCTTCGCGTGGTGGCAAGGAGAAGGTCCTTTAATAGCCTCTGCGGTAGGAATAAGTTTAATATCTATAACGACTTTAGCTGCTACAACTGGCGCTATTCTGCCTTTGTTATTTGACAAAATGAGATTGGATCCAGCTTTAATGTCCTCTCCTTTTATAACAACTGTTACTGATATTGCAGGTGTATTTATTTATTTAAATACTGCAAAATGGTTATTAAGTACTTCATTAACATAAAATTAAATAGGTATTTATTCTCATTTTTGTAAATTTGTGGATTTTTTTGTTTAACTTTACATTTCTTAATGGTATTGTTTACAAAACAACATTAAATTTTCATGTCTTCTGAAACAATAAGTGAAAATAAATTAGCGTCTATTGCAAGTTTAAAAATTAGTAATGATGTTGATTTAGTTCGTTCATATTTGAGAGATATAGGAAGAGTACCTTTACTATCTCATGAGCAGGAAATCACTCTTGGTAGACAGGTACAAGAATATATGCAAGTTGAAAGAGCAGAATTAGAGATAATTGAATTAACTGGTGATAAACCAAATATTGAAGAGCTTTCTAAAAAGTTGGATCTTTCTGTTTCCCAGATTAAAAAAAGGTTACGAGCTGGACAGCGCGCTAAAGAGCGAATGGTTGCAGCAAATTTGAGATTGGTAGTAAGTGTTGCAAAAAAATATACTAAAAGGAATATGGAATTATTAGATTTAATTCAGGAGGGAACTATAGGACTAGTAAGAGGTGTTGAAAAATTTGACCCAGCTAGAGGCTATAAATTTTCAACATATGCATACTGGTGGATTAGACAAGGTATTACTAGAGCTATAGCCGAAAAGAGTAGGGCAATAAGATTACCTATACATATAACTGAAATGTTGAATAAGTTAAAAAAAGGACAAAGAGAATTAAGTCAAGAAATGTCTAGAACTCCAACTGTAAGTGAACTTGCGAAATATGTAGAACTTCCTGAAGAAGATGTTAAGGATTTGATGTGTAAAGCTGGACAGCCAGTCAGTCTTGAAACAAAAGTTGGTGACGGTGAAGATACTGTTTTACTGGATTTACTAGCAGGCGGTGAGGATTTGCCAGACGAACAAATCGAGATGGATTGTATGAGAGGTGATCTGCATTCTCTTCTGCATCAATTACCAGATCTGCAATGTAGAGTTTTAAGAATGCGATATGGGATGGATGGAGATGAGCCTATGTCTCTTACAGGTATAGGAAGGGTACTAGGTATAAGTAGGGATAGAGTAAGAAACCTTGAACGAGACGGTTTGAGAGGTTTGAGGAGACTAAGTGATAATGTAGAAGCTTATTTTGTTTCTTGAAGAAACTCGCAAATTAACTCATTAGTTGTTTCAGGTTCTTCATCATGCGGGCAATGTCCAGTGCCTTTAATAACATCAAGTCTTTTTATATTTTTGAATTTTTTCTTCCAGTCTTTTGCTTCACTTAAAGATTCCCAAGGATCATTTTCTCCCCAAATTAATTGGATTGGAACACTCACCTTATCGAAAAGGTCTGTAGCAAGATAGTCATCAAATAGGTTAATAAAACCCCGAAATGCTTCTTTAGAATTTTTCCTTTTAGAGGGTTCATAAAGTATTTCAATTAACTCTTCATCAATATTTTTTCCTGAGGGATAAGCTTGTTCAAGTATTTTTTTTATAACTTTTGGATTAGCAGCCCTTGTGAAAAGTGTATTGCTTATTAATCTTTGCCTGACTAATGTTTTTAATACTGGCCTCATCAAATTCATCAATATATTACTTTTTTTCAAGCGTTTATCATCCATAGTTCTTTGAGCACAATCAATCAAGATGACTCCTTTACATTCATCCTGAAGCATTTCAGCAGCTTTCAAAGCAATAACACCACCTATGGAGTTTCCTACCAAGTAAACAGGAGATTTTATTACCTCCGAGCAAAAAGTTGATATTTGATTACTCCATAAATCAAAAGAATATTTAATAGAATTTTTTTTAATGGGTTCATAATTTAATAATGCACTAGGCTGACTACTTTCTCCGAACCCGAGTAAATCAATTGCGTAGCAATTATAAACTTTACTGAGAAAATCTTGATTATGTCTCCAATGTTTTTTTGATGCCCCAAATCCATGTACTAGTAAAATATTTATATTTTTATTGCAAGTAGATTTTTTTGATAAGGACCATGAAATCTTCCAATTTTTCCATTCCCAAATTTCAGATTTTTTAAAAGACACTATTAATAAGTTATTAATTAAACTTTAATTCAAAAAAAAGATATTCGTTTTTGATTAATTATTCTTAGGTAAGAAAAACAGCTTAATTTATGAAAAAGACTAAGGTCGTATGCATTGGAGAGGCTTTAATAGACAGGATTAGGAATAAGTCAAATCAAGGATTTACAGATTATCTGGGAGGTGCACCAGCCAATGTCGCATCTGCATTGAGAAAATTGAAAATAGATTCTATATTTATTGGGAGTTTGGGAAGAGATGACTTTGGAAAAAAAATCATTGAGCAATTTAATGAATTGGAGGTAAATTTAGACTTCTTGCAATCAAATAATGATTCATCAACTCGAGTTGTTAATGTAGACAGAGATCAATCTGGAGATCGTTTTTTTTCAGGATTTGAACCAAGCCTTCATTCATGCTTTGCTGACGAAGCTCTAAGTATGAAATTAATCGAAAAAGAACTTCTAAATTTGGAGAAATGTTTTTTAAAAACGAAATATTTAGTTACAGGAACCAATGTACTATCATCATCAATTTCTGCGGAGACTATTTTTTTTCTTTTGGAACAGGCAAAAAAATCTGAAGTTAAAGTAGTAATTGATTTGAATTGGAGGGAGGTTTTTTGGGATTATTCAAATTTCGCATTGGATACTAGTAAGAAAGGGAGGATAAACCTAATTAAAAATTTTTTAAATCACGCACATGTTGTAAAGCTTGCTAAAGAAGAAGCGACTTTGTTTTTTGAGATTGAAAATCCTTCGTTAATATCTCAACAAATGTCAAAAAGACCAGATGTAATCATTACCGATGGGAAAAACCCTGTCTCATGGCATATAAATGGATTCCAGGGAAATACTAAAATCCCTAAATCACAAAAAATTGTAGATACTACTGGTGCTGGCGATGCATTTTTAGCTGGCTTAATTTCAGAATTTATTTCTTTTGGATATCCTAAAAGTGAATTAGAAATCCAGGCTTGTGTTAGGTTTGCAAGTGCTTGTGGATTGTTAACCTGTCATGGGGAAGGCGCTATTGAACCACAGCCAGATTATGAAAAGGTTAGTAAATTTTTAGGGTCCCTAATCTCATAATTTCTTCCATAATTTTTGGCGTAACTAATTTCTATTTTCCAGAAATTTTCAATAACTGGTTCCACTAATTCTGGCCATTCAATAACTAGAATGGCTTGACTTTGTAATGCTTCTTCCTCTTCAGAAAAAAAAAATTCTTTTGCTGAAGAAATATTTTCTAACCTATATAAATCTATATGAAATAGTGGAATTTTCCCTGAGTAATAGTGATGCGATAAAGCAAATGTAGGGCTTGTAATATCTTCAGAGATAGATAGACCTCTGGCAATTCCTTGTACTAATGAAGTTTTTCCTGCCCCAATCGGACCTTTTAATAAAACAATTGATTGTGGATTTAATTCTTGTGAGATTTTTTCTCCCAAATTTAAAGTCTCTTTTAAATTCTCAACAAACACAAAATTAAACAATAATCATTTATAGTTTAGTAAATAAAGTTTTTAGATATGGTAATTTCAAATTCAATTAAAACTTCTACTCCCAATTATGTGATTTCTGATATTTCTTTATCTGATTTTGGTCGTAAAGAAATAAAAATTGCAGAAACTGAAATGCCTGGATTGATGGCACTTAGAAGTAAATATCAATCTGAAAAGCCACTCAAAGGAGCAAAAATAGCTGGAAGTCTTCATATGACTATTCAGACAGCAGTATTAATAGAAACTCTTGTTGAACTAGGTGCAAAAGTTAAATGGGCTTCATGTAATATTTTTTCAACCCAAGATCATGCAGCAGCATCTATAGCAGATCAAGGGATCTCTGTTTTCGCAAAAAAAGGTGAGACTCTTGATGAATATTGGCAGTACACCCACTATATCCTTGATTGGGGTTCAGATTCTCCAAATATGATTCTTGATGACGGAGGGGATGCAACTGGCCTCTTGATACTTGGAAGTAAAGCAGAGAAAGATTTGTCTGTTTTAGATAACCCTAGTAATGAAGAAGAGATTGCTTTATTTAGTTCTATTAAATCAAAGTTGCAATCTGACGGCAGCTTTTACTCTAGAATCAAGAGTAATATCATAGGCGTCACAGAAGAAACTACTACGGGAGTTGCAAGACTTTATCAACTTCAAAAGCAAAATGCTTTACCTTTTCCTGCTATCAACGTTAATGATTCAGTAACAAAAAGCAAATTTGATAACTTATATGGCTGCAGAGAATCTCTAGTTGATAGCATTAAGCGTGCTACAGATGTGATGATCGCTGGTAAAGTTGCTTTAGTAATGGGTTTTGGTGATGTAGGTAAGGGTTCAGCTCAATCTTTGAGAGGACTTGGTGCAATCGTAAAAGTTGCTGAAGTTGATCCAATTTGTGCTCTTCAGGCAGCAATGGAAGGTTATAGCGTGGTTACCCTTGAAGACGTTGTTGAAGAAATAGATATATTTGTTACGGCAACTGGAAACTATAAGGTGATCACCCATGAAAATCTTATCAAAATGAAGGATGAGGCCATAGTCTGTAACATTGGTCATTTCGATAATGAAATTGATGTAGCTTCATTAAAAGATTATCCATGGGAAAATATTAAGCCACAGGTTGATCATATAAATTTACCGAGTGGAAACAAGATTATTCTTTTAGCTGAAGGTAGATTAGTCAACTTAGGATGTGCCACTGGACATCCAAGTTTTGTTATGAGTAATTCTTTTACAAATCAAGTATTAGCTCAAATTGAACTTTTCAATAAGTCAGAGCAATATTCCAAAGAGGTTTACGTTTTACCAAAACATTTAGATGAAATGGTAGCTAGATTACATTTAGATAAAATTGGTGCAAAACTAACTAAATTAACCAAAGAACAGGCCGAATACATTAATGTTTCTGTTGAAGGACCTTATAAACCAGCACTTTATAGATACTAAGGTTGAGTTTAATTTTTGTAAATATTCTTACTTCAATTCCTGACTATATTAGTTTGGCGGTCGAAAAGAATTCAACAATTGCATACCTTACTATATGTTTGGCTATGTTTTTAGAAAATATAATTCCCCCAATCCCATCAGAAATAATAATGCCCTTGGGAGGATTTTTTGTTTATCAACAAAAATTAAATTTCTATATTTTAGTTTTTTGGGGTTTATTTGGCACGATACTAGGATCATTGCCTTGGTATTACTTAGGCAGATTAGTTAATCAAAAAAGACTTTCAAATTTTTTAGATAAAAAAGGAAAATATTTAGGAATTTCTTCTAATGACTTAACTAAAAGTAAAAAGTGGTTTGATAAATACGGCGTTTCTTTAGTTTTTTGGGGCCGATTAGTACCAGGTATAAGAACCTTAATATCAGTTCCAGCTGGCATAGAACTTATGCCATTAGGAAAATTTTTGATTTGGACCACATTTGGTAGTTTTATATGGGTTGCTCTTCTTACTTATGCAGGGTATTTATTTGGTGAAAATTATCAAATCATTGAAATTTATTTTGATCAAATTGAATATGTTGTGAAGCCAATTTTAATTTTGATTTTCTTATATTTTTTAACAAAAATACTTATTAAATTTATTAAAAATAGGACTTAGAAAGGGATTTCACCAGAGTTACTATTGTTAGAATATTGGCTATTTTCAGACTCTTTTCGGGAACTTAGTAGGTTTAATCTATCTACCCTAACGACTGGTTTGTATCTATCTTCCCCAGTGTTTTTATCTTTCCAACTGTCAATTTTAAAGCTTCCCGTAATTCCAATTAAAGACCCTTTTTTAACATAATCTGCTGCTATTTGGGCTTGCTTACCCCATATTTCTAAGTTAAACCAGTCTGGTTCTTCATCTCTGCTTCTTCTGTTTACTGCTAGTGTGAAATTGGCCACGATACTACCAGATTCAAAATATCTGACATCTGGTTCTCTGCCAGCTCTGCCGACTAGGTTAATTGTGTTAATGTCCATAATTTTTTTTTTTATACTACTCATATTTCTAAGAAATGCTCAAAGTTTTGCGTGCTATTCATAACTAAACGAGAGAATTGTGAGAGCTTAATAAAAAATAGATATATTATTTATAAAAAAAGAATTCTTATTGTGATTTTTAACAGATTTAAATTTTCTAGAGACATTGGCATAGATTTGGGAACAGCTAATACTCTCATACACGTATCAGGTAAGGGAGTTGTTTTACAAGAGCCTTCTGTGGTAGCTATGGATTTAGAAGAAGGAATACCATTGGCTGTTGGTAAAGAAGCCAAGTTAATGCTTGGCAGAACACCAGGCAATATAAGAGCTGTAAGACCACTTAGAGATGGGGTAATTGCAGATTTTGATGCGGCTGAGCAAATGATAAAAACATTTATTCAAAAATGTAATGAAGGTAAGGGTATAGTAGCCCCAAGAATAGTTATTGGTATTCCAAGTGGAGTGACAAGTGTTGAGCGAAGAGCTGTAAGAGAAGCTGGATTAGCGGGAGCTAGAGAAGTTCACTTAATTGATGAACCTGTTGCAGCAGCAATAGGAGCATCATTACCAGTTACTGAGCCAATTGGAACTATGATTGTTGATATTGGTGGTGGTACTACTGAGGTTGCAGTTTTAAGTTTGGGTGGAACAGTATTAAGTGAATCTGTACGAATAGCTGGCGACGAAATAAATGAATCAATAGCTCTTTATCTTAAAAAAGTTCACAATTTGGTAGTTGGAGAGAGAACTGCAGAAGATATTAAGATCAAAATTGGATCTGCATTTCCAGATGATGATTTTGATAAAACTACTTTAGAGGTTAGAGGTTTACATCTTTTATCTGGTCTACCCAGATCAGTTACTTTGACATCTGGAGAAATTAGAGAAGCTATGGCTGATACACTTAGCAAAATTGTTGAAGCTGTAAAAAGAACTTTAGAGCGAACTCCTCCTGAACTTGCTGCAGATATTGTTGATAGGGGTATCATGCTTGCAGGAGGTGGGGCTTTAGTAAGGGGTATTAACGATTTATTGAGTGATGAAACGGGAATTTTTACTCACATAGCAGAAAACCCACTACTATGTGTAGTCAATGGTTGTGGGGAGGTTTTGGATGATTTTAAAAAACTTAAAAGAGTTGTTGATACCCCTGACTTTATAAGAAACGCGATTAGAGATTAATAGCATGTTAGATATCCGACGAATTTCTACTAATCGTTGGCGGCATAAAAAGAATAGTTGGATATATTTTGGTATATTTTTATTGTTAGTTTTTGTAAGGATATCAAAGGGATCTATTTATAAGGATTTTTATTATTTTATTTCAAAGCCTTTTTGGCCTGGACAATTTCAAAAAGAAGTTATTCTTAATAGCATTGAGCAGGAATCTTTAATAAAGGTAGATCTTCTTAAAAAGGATAATATAAGATTGAGGGAAATCTTATCACTTCAAGAATCATATAATAACGATAATATTTCAGCTGCAGTTATTTCGAGAAAAACAGGTAGTTGGTGGAGACAAATAATTTTAAATAAAGGTTCAAGAGATGGAGTGGAAATTGGTAGTATCGTGGTTGGCCCTGGTGGATTATTAGGAAGAGTAAAAAATACTTCTTTATTTACTTCTTCGGTAAGATTATTAACCTCTCCCGAAAGTAAATTAGGTGTCTGGGTTGATAGGATTCAAGTTAATGGGCTTTTGGTTGGTTCAGGAAATGATTATCCTAATTTAGTAATTTATTCAAAAGATGCTGATGTAAAAGTGGGAGATTTTGTATCATCTTCGCCAGCCAGTACTTTATTACCTCCAAATATCCCTATTGGTATTGTTAAATCAATTGAGGAACCATTTCAAGAAAAAAAAATGGCTAAAATATTACTTTTGGCAAAACCTCACGTCATAGATTGGGTACAAATTTTAAAAGTAAAATTTAATGAATAAATTTTTTAAAAAAAGATTATCCATACTAATTTTTATTTTTATCCCAATTATTTTCTTATGGCATCCAAATTGGCTCGGATTTTTAGGTATTCAGCCATATTGGCCTTTATTTTGGTTATTACCTTGGTCAATGATAAATGGATCAATTAATGGAATAATATTTGGTTTGTTTTTAGGTCTAATTTTAGATGCTGTAACTCTGGATAGTAATTTTTCTCAAATACCAGGTTTGGTTTTATGTGGAGTTTGGTTTGGGAGAATAAAAATTCATAGTGATTTGTTGGTCGGACATTTTAGGTATGGTTTAATTTGTGCTTTTGGTAGTTTTTTATGTGGAACCTTGTATTTTTTACAGATTTTGTTTATTAATTTTTCAGATAATAATTTTTTAGTTTTTATCCCTATTGTTCAAAATATTCTAGCTGAAGTTTTTCTTACAGGATTATTTGCCCCCTTAATTTGTTCCCAACTTTTGAGGCTCTTTAAATCTTGTATGGGAGAAAAGCAAGACAAAAAATTTCTCTAAGAATAAATATTGCTCAAAAAAAATCTATATTTTTAAATTATTAGAAAGTTTGTAAATCTAAGGAATATCCCTTTTAGGGTTCGTAATGTTATATTTTTAATTGTTAGAATAAAGTTTCATTGCAATCAAATTTTGCTTTGAAATATCTGAAAATCTTTTTAATTTATGTCAAAAGCAAGAATTTTAGTTGTTGATGATGAACCAGCAGTTTTGAAGGTATTAGTTACAAGACTTCAACTTGCAGGATATCAAGTTTTTTCAGCCACTAATGGTGAAGAAGCTCTTGAATCTTTCCATAGAGATTCACCCGACTTAATAGTTCTTGATGTTATGCTTCCTAAGATGGACGGGTTTGCAGTTTGCCGAAGAATTAGGGCCGAATCAGTAGTTCCAATAATATTTTTAACTGCACTAGAAGCGATATCAGAGAGGGTCGCTGGTTTGGATCTAGGTGCCGATGATTATTTATCAAAACCATTTAGTCCAAAAGAGTTAGAAGCTAGGATAGCTACTATTTTGAGAAGAATGGGACCTACCGTATCTGTTACCGAAACAAAAGAAGTGCCTTCCGGTAAAGGAGTTATGAAATTTGGAAGTTTAGTTGTTGATACTAATAGAAGACAAGTGTCTAGGGCTGGTGAGAGAATTAGTCTAACTTATACAGAATTTAGTCTCTTAGAATTGTTGTTTGACGAGCCTGGTAAAGTTGTTCCACGTGCTGAAATTTTGGAACAGTTATGGGGTTATCCTCCAAGGAGAGCTGCTGATTTAAGGGTAGTAGATGTATATGTAGCTAGACTAAGAGGTAAGTTGGAACCAGACCCAAGAAATCCAGAATTAATATTAACTGTTCGTGGGATCGGTTATGCATCTCAGAGAGTTGGCGAAACAGCAACATCTTTGGCAAGTTGAACCTCAATCTGATACTTTTATTAAATAGATCAAACATATTTAATAAATTTTGTCTGAAATAAGAGAAGCTCGCTTACAAAAAGCTAATACATTAATCAGTAAAGGATTCGCTTCTTACGCAGAGAGTTTTGTAGTTTCCCACCCTACAAAATTTCTTCTTCAAAAATTCGATTATTTAGAAAGTGGTCAAGAGGAAGATTTTAGTGTCTCTATTGCTGGTCGAGTAATGGCAAAAAGGGTAATGGGTAAAATTGCCTTTTTCACAATAAGTGATGAAGAAGGTCAGATTCAGCTTTATCTAGATAAAAAAATTATCAATTGCAATCTAGAAAATCAAAAATTACTTTCTTATGAAGATATTAAGGAAATAGTAGATATTGGAGATTGGATAGGCGTCTATGGAACAATTAAAAAAACTAATAAAGGTGAACTTTCAATTAAAGTAGAAAAATGGGAAATGTTATCTAAATCACTTCAGCCTTTACCGGATAAATGGCATGGATTGACTGATATTGAAAAAAGATATAGACAACGTTATCTAGATTTAATAGTGAATCCTCATTCTAAAAATGTATTTAAAACAAGAGCAAAATGTATTAGTTTTATAAGAAAGTGGTTAGATAATAGAAATTTTTTAGAGATAGAGACTCCAATTCTGCAATCTGAGGCTGGTGGTGCTGAAGCAAGACCATTTATTACTCATCACAATACATTAGATATTCCTCTTTATCTAAGAATAGCTACAGAATTACATTTAAAAAGAATGGTTGTTGGAGGATTTGAGAAAGTTTATGAATTGGGAAGAATCTTTCGTAATGAGGGAATAAGTACTAAGCATAATCCTGAATTCACTTCAGTTGAAATTTATCAAGCTTTTGCTAACTATGTCGATATGATGGATTTAACGGAAGAACTTATTAAAGATATTGTAGCTGACTCCTGTGGCTCTCTAGTAATAAATTATCAAAATAAGGAAATTGATTTTTCTAAACCATGGTTAAGAATATCTATGAAAGACATAGTCAAAAAATATACTGGGATTGATTTTGAATCTTTTAGTGGAGACTTTCAGGCAGCAAAACAAGCCGTTAAAAGTATAAATGTTGAATTTTCTAAGAAAGTTAATACTATGGGAAGACTTTTAAATGAGGTCTTCGAGCAAAAAGTAGAGTCAAAACTTATGGAACCTACTTTTGTTATCGATTATCCTGTTGAAATTTCTCCTTTAGCTAGACCACATCTTGATAATAAAGAACTGGTTCAGAGATTCGAATTGTTCATTGTAGGTCGAGAGCTTGCAAATGCTTTTAGTGAGTTAATAGACCCAGTAGATCAAAGAGAAAGAATGCAATTACAGCAGTCTTTTAGAGATGAAGGAGATTTTGAGGCTCATTGTATAGATGAAGACTTTTTAAATGCTTTAGAGATTGGCATGCCCCCTACAGGAGGATTAGGGATAGGAATTGATAGACTTATTATGTTAATTACTAATAGTTCATCAATTAGAGATGTAATCCCTTTCCCATTGTTAAAACCAGAAATAACTTCAAGTAAAAATGAAAAATCACCCTTGAATGAAGTAAAATATAAGAATTAATCCAATACGAAATTATTGAAATGAGTGGTGAACGTGTTGGTTTCCGTTTCAAACACGCGGATGCAGTAGTGAAAAGAAATCCTCAAGGCCGATCAAGAAGAGGATGGGTTATTGAACCAGTGGAGCAAACTACAAGCAGAGGTACAAAAATGCCTGCATATAAAATTCGTTGGAGGGATAGTGAGAGACCTGAAACTGTCTTACAGCATATGTTAATTGCAGATCCAGATCCTTCCCCTCCTCCAAGTTCAGTAAGTTTAGATTCATAGTTTCAATAAGTCTGAATAAAAATTTTATCTTTTTAGTGCAGAGTTGATTTCTTTTTTCATAGTTTTTTGTTTTTCATCATGGCGTTTGTCATGTAATTTTTTCCCTTTACCGACTCCAATAGTTATTTTTATCCATGATCCCTTTAAATAAACAGATAATGGAACAATAGTCATTCCCTTTTTTTCAATATTTGATTTCAGTTTTATTAATTCTTTTTTATGTAAAAGCAACTTTCTGTTTCTTAATGGATCATGATTAAAAAAAGCCCCCACATTGTTGTGTGGTGAAATGTGAACATTTAATAATAAAATCTCACCATCTCTGAATGAACAATAACCATCTCTTAAATTTGCTTTTCCATTTCTAATAGACTTTACTTCAGTCCCTAAAAGTTCAATTCCCGCTTCGATTGTTTCAGATATTGTATATTGAAATTTGGCATATCTATTTTCTGCTAGACGTTTAATATTATTTTCTTTTTGAGTATTCTTTTGAACTTTGTTTGAATTTTTTGGCATTTTAGTTAAAAAATCTTTCTACTCAGAACAATTGGAATTAACCTTCTATTATGGCAATAATTTCTTCCAATATTGATGATAATGACTTTTCTCTTCGAAAAAAAGAGCTTAGGCTGGTTGATTCAAAAATTATTCCAGAAGAAAAAAGAAATAATAATCTGAACTTAGCTAGGCCAGTTACCTTTCAAGAATTTATTGGCCAAGAAAAACTTAAGTCTTCATTAAGAATAGCTATAGATGCTTCAATTTATAGAAAAGAACCTTTGGAACATACTCTTTTATATGGACAGCCTGGTTTAGGCAAGACTACCCTGGCTTTTTTGATAGCTAATGCAATGAACACAAGATGTAGGATAGCAACTGCACCCGCTATTGAAAGACCAAGAGATATTGTAGGTTTACTGCTTGGTTTAAAAGAAGGTGAAGTTTTATTTATCGACGAGATACATCGCTTGAATAGGGTGACTGAAGAGTTGTTATATTCTGCAATGGAGGATTTTAGATTAGATTTAACTATGGGAGCGAATAGAGGAACACGTTGCAGAACAATTAATCTTCCTAGGTTTACTTTGATTGGCGCGACAACCAAATTAGCCTCAATTAGTGCGCCGTTAAGAGATAGATTTGGTTTATCTCAAAAAATTGATTTTTATACTCATGAGGAATTAAAACAAATAATTGTTAATTTCTCTCAACTATTAAACCTTAATTTAGAAGATGAAGCATCTTATAATTTAGCCAAGATATCTCGAGGGACCCCAAGAATTGCTTTGAGATTGTTAAGACGAGTTAGAGATTATGCTCAAGTTATTAAAAAAACTAATTTTATCTCCGTGAATTTAATAAAAAATGCTTTAAATTCTTACCAAATAGACGAAAAAGGATTGGATTCATTAGACAGACAATATTTGTCTTTTTTAAGCCAAAATAATAATCCAACTGGTCTCGATGCAATCGCAGCTGGATTAGGTGATGATTCTTCAATGTTAGAATTTGTAGTTGAGCCATATCTCATCCAGATTGGTTTCCTTACGAGAACTCCTCGAGGAAGACTTCTTACTGCACTGGGAAAGAAGTACATTAATTCAGAAAAATGATAACTTTTAAAACAGTTAAGGTTTGTTTGTTATTAATTTTTGTTTTTGTAAATATTTTTTATATTGCACCATGCTATTCATTAGTTTTGAGAGAAGATTTGTTTAAAAATGCATTAGATTTAAGTTCTGATGGAAAATTTAATCTTGCTTTACAAGAATGGAATCGCTATCTAGATGCTTATCCTGATGATGCCGCAGGTTTGAGCAATAGAGGAAATGTAAGACTTGTTATAGGAGATGTAGAGGGATCAATAGACGACCAAAATAAGGCAATAAGTTTAAATCCTAGTGAAATAGATCCTTACATTAATAGAGGTATAGCCGAGGAAGCATTGGGTCAATGGTCTCATGCAAAAAGAGATTATATGTTTGTAATATCCCAAGATAGCAAGAATTTTTCTGCATTATATAATTTGGCTAATGTTGAAGGTTCTACATCACAATGGCTAAAAGCGAGAGATTTATTTTCAAAAGCTGCTTTATATAACCCAGGATTTGCTATGGCAAGGTCAAGTATGGCTTTAGCAGATTTCCAGTTAGGTAATATTAATGAATCTGAAAAAGAATTGAAAAAATTAATTAGACGATATCCAACTTTTGCTGATGCCCGGGCAGCTTTAACAGCTTTGAGTTGGTCCAAGGGTGAATCTGGTAAAGCAGAGAGTAATTGGATAGCAGTAACTGAATTAGATCCTAGGTATAGTGATGAGGAATGGTTAAAAAAAATAAGAAGATGGCCTCCGAGACCAATTAAAGAATTAATGAACTTTATCGATTTAAAATAAGTAATGAATAGAGATCAGTTCTTTAAAAAAATTGATTCGTTTACTGATGAATTAATTAAATTAAGAAGACATATCCATGCACATCCTGAATTAAGCGGACTTGAAAATCAAACGGCGATTTTGATAAGTGGTTATTTAAAAAATATTGGTTGGAATGTCAGAGAATCTATTGGCAGGACAGGAGTTGTAGCTGATTTTGGGCCATTAGATAAAGGTATTATAGGCTTACGGGTGGATATGGATGCTTTGCCGATATTGGAGGAAACTAAATTAAGTTTTTCTTCAAAAGTAGATGGTGTTATGCACGCGTGTGGTCATGATTTGCATATATCGATTGGATTGGGTGTAGCAAAAATTATTAAGGATTTAAAACTTAATTTTGGGATTAGATTAATTTTTCAGCCTGCTGAAGAAATTGCGAGTGGAGCTAGATGGATGATTAATGATGGCGCAACTAATGGTTTAAGCAATATTTTGGGAGTTCATGTCTACCCCGATTTAGCTGTAGGGACTATTGGAATTAAGGAGGGAAGTTTAACTGCAGCTGCTGGAGAACTTAAGGTAGAGATTAAAGGAAAATCAGGTCATGGTGCTCGACCTTATGAAGGAGTTGATGCTATTTGGGTGGCCTCTAGAGTGATCTCGGGAATTCAAGAATCAATAACACGTCAGTTAGATCCTCTAGATCCTGTAGTAATAACTTTTGGTAAAATTAATGGTGGTAATGCGTTCAATGTTCTTGCAGAGAAGGTTAATTTAATTGGTACTGTTAGATGTACTAATCTTAAATTATTTAAGAATATTGGTAATTGGCTTAATCAAAATATCTCCTCCATAGCAAACAGTTGCGGAGCTGATGCAAAAGTAATATTTAGAGAAATTACACCACCAGTTAATAATAATTCTGAAATTAATAGAGTTCTAAGAGATTCGGGAATTAAGGTTTTGGGTCAAGAAAATGTTATCGAATTACAAAAACCATCGTTAGGTGCTGAGGACTTCGCTGAGTTCTTGAATGATATTCCTGGAGCTATGTTTAGGATTGGTGTTTCTAGTTCAAAAGGATGTGCTCCATTGCATAGTTCAAAATTCGATCCAGATGAAGGAGCTATTGCTGTTGGAATTAAAGTAATAACACTATCCATAGTAAAATTAAATAATGAAATGATTAAGACAGTTGATAAATGAAAATTAGTAAAAAATTAACTTTATCTTTTGTTGCTCCTTTTATGATCTTAATATCAACTATTGGCATGATATTAAGAGACGATACAAGGAAAATATTTTATTTGCCTATAGGTTTAATGGGAATTTCAATTATTTTGGAGAAAGATATAAGAAGAAGATTTGATAGGAAAAATATTTTAAAAAAGATAAAGTCTTATCAAAAAGTTAAATAAAATTTTTATTTATATTTATGCAAGAAATGATGACTATTTTTTAGAAAAGAGCTATTAATAAGATTAATACTAGGGGTGCTAAGAAATTTAACTTAGCTGAGATCATACCCTTTGAACCTGGATTATTTATTATGATGCAGGGAAGTGGAAATTTGATCAAACTTTAGTAATAACACTTTTAAAAATTTATAAATTATGAGAAGTTCTTGGATTAAGCCTCGCCTTGGAAAAGACAATGTAACTCAGATGAACTTTGCTAGGAATGGTTATATTACTGAAGAAATGGATTTTGTTGCTAAAAAAGAAAATCTACCTGCCTCTTTAATCATGGAAGAAGTGGCAAGAGGAAGATTAATCATTCCCGCTAATATTAACCATTTGAATCTTGAGCCAATGTCTATAGGTATTGCCTCTAGATGCAAAGTTAATGCAAATATTGGTGCTTCCCCTAATGCAAGTGATATTGATGAAGAAGTAGAGAAGCTAAAGCTAGCCGTTAAATATGGTGCTGATACGGTTATGGATCTTTCTACAGGCGGAGTAAATTTAGACGAAGTTCGGCAAGCAATTATTCATGAATCTCCTGTTCCGATAGGTACAGTCCCTGTTTATCAAGCTTTAGAAAGTGTACATGGCTCAATAGACAGACTAACTGAAGATGACTTTCTTCACATAATAGAAAAACATTGCCAGCAGGGCGTCGATTATCAAACTATTCATGCTGGATTATTAATAGAGCATTTGCCAAAAGTAAAAGGTAGAATCACTGGGATTGTAAGTAGAGGGGGGGGGATTTTAGCGCAATGGATGTTACATCATTTTAAACAAAATCCCCTCTATACAAGGTTTGATGATATCTGTGAGATTTTTAAGAAATATGATTGTACCTTCTCTCTAGGTGATTCACTCAGGCCTGGTTGTTTGCATGATGCGTCTGATGATGCTCAGCTAGCTGAATTGAAGACTTTAGGTGAGCTTACTCGAAGAGCATGGAAGCATAATGTTCAAGTAATGGTAGAGGGTCCTGGTCATGTACCTATGGATCAAATTGAGTTTAATGTAAGAAAGCAAATGGAAGAATGTTCAGAAGCCCCCTTTTATGTTCTAGGTCCATTAGTAACAGATATATCTCCTGGTTATGACCATATATCAAGTGCTATTGGAGCAGCGATGGCTGGTTGGTATGGAACTTCAATGTTATGTTACGTAACTCCAAAAGAACATCTAGGTCTCCCAAATGCAGAAGATGTACGAGAAGGATTAATTGCTTATAAGATAGCAGCTCATGCAGCTGATATTGCTAGACATCGAGCTGGAGCTCGCGATAGAGATGACGAACTCAGTCATGCAAGGTATAACTTTGATTGGAACAAACAATTCGCACTTTCATTAGATCCAGAAAGGGCTAAGCAATACCATGATGAGACATTACCTGAAGAAATCTTTAAAAAGGCTGAATTTTGTTCAATGTGTGGACCTAAACATTGCCCAATGAATTCAAAGATTTCCGATGAGTCTCTTGATCACCTAAAAGATAAACTTGAAGGATGTAATACTTCAGTGTAGTTATCAATAAATAGTTATAGAATTTCCTTCGTCTTTTTAACTACATTTTCAACTGTAAATCCAAAATTTTTCATACATTCTCCACCTGGTGCTGATGCACCAAACCTATCCATAGTAATACAAATCCCATCAAAACCTGTATATTTATGCCAACCAAATGAATGGGCAGCTTCTACTACAACTCTCTTTTTCACACTACTTGGTAAAACACTTTCTTTGTAAGATTCTTCTTGCTCTTCGAAAAGTTCTACACAAGGCATAGACACAACTCTAATTTTTTTACCTAAGTTTGAAATCTCTTTACTTGCTTCAATGCAAAGATTAAGTTCGCTTCCAGTACCAATAAATATTAAATCTGGTGTTCCTTCGCAATCGGAAACTACATATCCTCCTAGAGCAACTTTGTCGATCGAAGTATTTTCTTGATTTGGCATACCTTGTCGACTTAAACAAAGAGCAGAGGGTCTCTTTCGATTTTGAATAGCAAGCTTATAAGCTCCACTTGTCTCATTCCCATCTCCTGGTCTGAAAACTAGCATGTTAGGCATGGCACGAAGAGAAGGAATAGTTTCAATAGGTTGATGTGTTGGACCGTCTTCTCCTACACCAATTGAATCATGTGTTAATACATAGATCACTCCTAATTCGCTGAGTGCTGAAAGCCTCATTGAACCTCTCATATAATCAGCAAAAACAAGAAAAGTTCCACCATAAGGAATAAGACCACTATTGTGATAGGCAATACCATTAAGTACAGCTGCCATTGCATGCTCTCGTACACCAAAATGTAAATATCTTTTTTCAGGACTGTGTGGCTGGAATGATCCAGTTTCTCCTTTGATGTCTGTGTAGTTAGAGTGAGTTAAATCTGCGGATCCACCAATTAGTTCAGGTAAGTTAGGTCCTAGAGCACCTAAACATATTTGTGAATGCTTTCTGGTGGCTAAACCATTATCATCAGGCGTATAAGAGGGGAGATCTAAGTCCCAATTCTCAGGTAATTGGCCCTTTAACATTCTACTTAACTCGGCTCCTTCGGAGGGATATTTTTTTTGATATTCTTCAAATTTAGAATCCCATTCTTTCTCTAAGTTTTCACCTTTGTTTATTGATTTTCTAAAATGCTCATACACTTCATTTGGTATTTCAAATGGAGGGTATTCCCAATTTAGAAACTCCCTAGTCAATGCAGCTTCTTCTTCTCCAACAGCTGCTCCATGAATTCCAGCAGTATCTGATTTATTGGGGGAACCATAACCTATGGTTGTAGAAATTTTTATAATTGAAGGTTTGTCTTTAATTGATTTTGCTTTTTCAATAGCTTCAGTTATTCCATTAATATCATGATTTCCATCTTCAACATGTTGTACATGCCATCCATAAGCTTCGTATCTTTTTAAAACATCTTCGGTGAAAGAAACATCGGTTCGCCCATCAATTGTAATTTGATTATCGTCATATAGTGCAATTAATTTGCCAAGCTTAAGGTGACCAGCTAATGAGCAGGCTTCAGATGCGATACCTTCTTGATTACAGCCATCACCCATTATTACGTAAGTATAGTGATCAACGATATTGCAATCAGGCTTATTAAATTTAGCTGCTAAGTGAGTTTCAGCTATTGCTAAACCAACTGCATTAGAAATTCCGGCTCCAAGAGGCCCAGCTGTAACTTCAACTCCTTCAGTTTCGAATGTTTCTGGATGTCCAGGAGTTTTTGATCCCCATTGCCTAAATTCTTTAATATCTTCTATAGTGACTGATTTGTATCCTGTCAAATGAAGCAAAGAATATAGCAGCATACAGCCATGACCAGCTGATAATACAAAACGGTCCCTATTGAACCATTTTGGGTTATTGGGGTTGTGATTAAGTATGTTTTGCCATAATGCATAACCCATAGGAGCACATCCCATTGGCAATCCAGGATGGCCACTATTAGATTTATTTACTGCATCTACAGCAAGCATTCTTATACTATTTACACAAAGTGATTCTAATGAAACAGATGCAGCGACCATTGTTTTAAAATAAGTTAAGTTGGAAATACAGAATTGGTTGTCTTCAATTCATTTTGCTAAAAGCAAGGCAAACATTGTGACCACCAAATCCAAAAGAATTAGAGAGAGCAACTCCTATTTGAGCTTCTCTCGCATTATTTGGTACATAATCAAGATCACATTCAGGATCTGGATTGACGTAGTTAATTGTAGGAGGGATAAAATTATGTGTCAAAGAAAGTATACAAGCTACAGCTTCTATACCTCCTGAGCCTCCTAGGAGATGACCAGTCATCGACTTAGTAGAGCTTACAGGAATGAGGTAAGATCTGTCTCTAAATATAGATTTAATTGCGGAAGTTTCATTTTTATCATTAGCTGATGTACTTGTCCCATGAGCATTAATGTAATCAACTTTTTCAAGGCTAAGACAAGCATCTTCAATTGCTAATTTGATAGCTTCGGCGCCTCCAACACCGCCTGGAGATGGAGCAGTAATATGATGAGCATCACATGTTGTTCCATATCCAATTATTTCTGCATAAATTCGCGCATTCCTTTTTTGTGCATTTTCTAAAGTTTCTAAAACAAGAATTCCAGATCCTTCTCCAATAACAAATCCATCTCTTTCTGCATCAAAAGGTCTGCTAGCAGTTTGAGGGCTATCATTTCTGAAAGAAAGAGCTTTGGCACTTGCAAAACCAGCTACTCCAAGAGGAGTAATACTTGCTTCTGCTCCTCCACAGATCATTGCATCTGCCTTTCCAAGTTGGAGTAATCTAAAAGAATCACCAATTGCATTTGAACCTGCAGCGCAAGCAGTTGATACAGAGGAACTTGGTCCTTTTGCACCCAATGCAATGGCAGCTAGTCCAGTTGCCATGTTTGGAATCATCATTGGGACTGTAAATGGACTTACTCTTTTAGGCCCTTTATTACTCAATATTTGAGCTTGACTTTCCATAGTTAGTAAGCCTCCAACACCAGAACCAATAATGACTCCAATCCTTGATGCATTAGCTTCAGTAATTTCAAGTCCAGAATCATTAAAGGCTTGCTTTGCAGCAATAACTCCAAACTGGGAAAAACGATCCCATCTTTTGGATTCTTTAGCTTCAATAAAATTTTCAGATTGAAGGTTTTTTACTTCTGCAGCAAATCTACATGGATGTTGTTCAGGATCAAAGAGAGTAATATCTGATACCCCATTAGTACCTGTTTGAAGACCGACTAAATATTCATCAATGTTATTACCTATTGGAGTTACTGCTCCGATACCAGTAATAACTACTCGATGGAAATTTGGCATTATTTATTAACCTTTTTTTTCTTCGATAAATTTTACTGCATCGCCAACAGTTGCGATTCCTTCAGCTGCTTCATCCGGAATTTCAATATCAAATGCTTCTTCTAAAGCCATCACGAGTTCAACGGTATCTAGAGAATCTGCACCCAAATCATTTTGAAAATTTGAATCTGACTTTACTTCTCCAGCATCAACACTTAATTGTTCTGAAACAATAGAACAGACTTTTTCGAGGATTTCTTGTGACATAGTTTCTGGAAATTACTAATTATCTTTATGATTTTATGCCCTAGAGTTAACAAGAGTGAAGCATATCTTAATTTTTTTAATTTCTTTGTAAGACAATAGTATTATAAAACGAGGTTCAAAAGACAATTTTTACATGTCACACGCAGTTAAAATTTATGACACTTGCATTGGTTGTACCCAATGTGTAAGGGCTTGCCCACTTGATGTTTTAGAGATGGTTCCTTGGGACGGCTGTAAAGCTGGCCAGATAGCTTCATCCCCAAGAACAGAAGATTGTGTAGGTTGCAAAAGATGTGAAACGGCATGTCCAACAGATTTCCTAAGTATTCGTGTTTATCTAGGAGATGAGACTTCAAGGAGTATGGGCTTAGCTTATTAATTTTATAGTGCAGTTTTAAGAGAGTCCATGTTTTAATAAATACGTATTTTTTTTCAATATAATTGAAAAAAAATTACCGTATGTGTGGAATAGTTGCTGTTACTGGTTATAAAAAAGCTTTACCATTATTAATGAATGGTTTAGAAAAACTTGAGTATAGGGGATATGACTCTGCTGGTATTGCTATTGTAAATTCTGAGACAAAAAATATTATTTGTAACAAAGCAGAGGGAAAGCTTAAAAATTTAATCAAAAATCTTAATGATAAGAATATGCCAGGTACTGTAGGTATTGGGCATACCCGTTGGGCAACTCATGGAAAACCTGAAATAAAAAATGCTCATCCTCATACTAATAGTTCAGGAACGATTGCAGTTGTTCAAAATGGTATTATTGAAAATTTTCAAGACTTAAAAAATAAATTACAAAAAGAGGGCGTTATATTCAATTCTGATACAGATACCGAGGTAATTCCACATCTAATTCAAAGAGAATTAAATACATTAAGTAAACTTAATCTTGATAAAAATGGTTCAACATTATTAGTTGCTGTGAGAAATGTAATATCTGATTTGGAAGGATCGTATGCATTAGCAGTTTTATGGGCTGATGCTCCAACTGCTCTTGTAGTTGCAAGAAGACAAGCACCATTAATTATTGGTTTGGGTGAAGGAGAATTTATATGTGCAAGTGATACTCCAGCTATTGCTAATTTTACAAATATTATTCTGCCTATGGAGGATGAGGAAATAGCTTTATTAACCCCTCTTGGAATAGAAATATATGACTCAAATAATGAAAGACAATATAGAAGTCCAGTTTCTCTGAAAGTTTCAGAGCAAATAATGGACAAGATGAATTTCAAACATTTCATGCTAAAAGAGATTTATGATCAGCCTGAGACTGCAAAAAATTGGTTGAAAAATTATTTAATTAAAAATTTAGAAAGTGGCCAATATCAAATAAACTATCCCTTTGATACAAAGTTTTTTGAATCAATAGAGAGAATTGAAATCATTGCTTGTGGCACAAGTAAACATGCTGCAATGGTTGGTAAGTTTTTATTAGAACAATTCTCAGTAATTCCTACAAATGTCTTTTATGCAAGCGAATTTCGATATTCACCACCTCCATTGTTACCAAATACATTAACTATTGGAGTAACTCAATCTGGAGAAACAGCAGATACAATAGCAGCTATCGATATGGAAATTAAAAGACGGTCTTCAAAAGAAGATAAAAAATTTACACCTAATCTCATTGCAATAACAAATAGAAAAGAAAGCTCAATAGGGAGACAAGTCTTAAATATAATTGATATCTGTGCGGGGATAGAAGTTGGAGTAGCAGCTACAAAAACTTTTTTTGGACAATTACTTTCATTTTATGGATTAGCTATAAAATTTGCACAAATTAAAGGTACTCAAAGTTCAGATGAAGTAGATAAATTAATAACAGAACTTATAAAATTGCCTCCATTAATAGAAGATCTCTTAGAGCAACATAATGAATCATCAGAAAAGTTAGCACATGATTTTTTTAATATTAAAGACGTAATTTTTTTAGGAAGAGGTATAAATTATCCTATTGCTCTGGAAGGAGCTTTAAAACTGAAAGAAATTAGCTACATTCATGCAGCTGGATATCCAGCTGGTGAAATGAAACATGGACCAATAGCCTTGTTAGATAAAAAAGTTCCTGTAATTTCTATTGCCTCCCCGGGCCAAGTTTTTGATAAAGTTATTAGTAATGCTCAAGAAGCAAAAGCTAGAGATTCATTTATGATTGGGATTGCTCCTGAATGTAATGGAACTGAAATCTTTGACTATCTAATGAAAATACCTTCCTCTACTGAATGGGTTTCGCCTTTACTTAACATCATACCTTTGCAATTGTTAAGTTACCATATCGCTGCTCATAGAGGTCTTGATGTTGATCAACCAAGAAATTTAGCTAAAAGTGTAACTGTCGAATAATCAATACCTATAAATTTTTATTTTCAGAAAAATTATAGTTCCAAAAGTCCTTTCGGAGGATTAATCATAATAAAATTATTTTTTATATCTATTAATGGGACTATTTCTTTAACAAATGGCACTAAAACTTTTTTTTGATCTTTTAATAATTCAATAACAAGTAAATTATTTTTTTCATTTTCTAAATCAATAACCTTTCCAATTATTTTTAATTCTTCATTTTCCAATATCTTTACTTGCAAATTTATAAGTTCTAACAAGTGGTATTCTTCTTTGTTTAATTTAGGAAGTTTGTTCGTTTTTACTAGTATTTTACAATTTTTAAGTTTCTCTGCATGATTTCTTGTACTTATTCCTTTGAACCTAAGAATAAAGGTTTCTTTACCAGGATTTTTGAAACCAGAGATAAGTTCTATTTTTGATGGTGGTTCATTTTCTTTTTGTAACCATCTCAATCCCGGTTTTATAAATCTTTCTTCAAAATCACTTAAAGATTTTACTTTTACTTGTCCATTAATTCCATGACATGATGTTATTAATCCAACAATCAACCATTCATCTTTATTTATCATATAGTGAAGTAAAGAGAGTTTTTGATGGAATTATCGACTAAACCTATACTCCCAGGTTCTTTTGTTGTGGTAAAAGATTCTGACTCCATATACAGAGGATACAAAGGATTTGTACAAAGAGTTACAAAAAAAAGAGCAGCTGTTCTTTTTGAGGGTGGTAATTGGGATAAACTCATAACTTTTCAACTAAGTAATTTAGAAATAGTGTAAAAATTAGTACTTACCTGTAGTTATAAACTTTTCAATCAAAACCTTAGCTGCATTTTTCTCAGCTTGTTTATGAGATTTACCAAATGCAGATGATTCTTTTAATCCTTTGATTAATATATCGCAGGAAAATCTTTTTGGATCTCCATTTTTCTTGGAGACTTCAATTATTTTATATACTGGCAAATCAAAACCTTTACTTTGACACCACTCTTGTAATACTGACTTAGCTTTGAATTTATATGGAGCTTTTAGTAATATTTCTGCTTCTTCTTCCCAAATATCATCTAACCACAAATTTACTTCTTGAATTGAATTAAAGCACTTATAAAGGGCTCCAATTAAGGCTTCTGTGGCCTCACCGATAATGGTGTTTTTTGAATTTTCATCACCAAGAGCTTTGGGACCTTTGATTATTACTTTCTCTATGTTAATTTTTTTTCCTAATTTAGTTAACCATTCGTCACTTACAATTTGTGCTCTTAGCTCTGATCTTTCTCCTACGCTCATTTGAGGATACTTTTTTTCAATAAAATTAGATGCAGCTAATCTAAGTACTGCATCTCCAAAAAATTCTAATTTTTCGTAATTTATGATTTTGTTATCTGAGGAATGGGTTAATGCTTGATTAAAATCTTTAATAACGGAAGCATTTTGTTCTTTAATGATTTCAGAAAATCTTTTTGATTGAATTTTTAAAGAATTTACGAAAGAAATTATTTGATTAATTCTTTTTTCATTAATTATATTTTTCATTTAATTAAAGTGATCACATCAATAAGAAAGCAGGTCATAAGCCGGGTTCTGTTCATCTTCAATAAGATGGGCAATCATCTATCTAGGGCTGGAATTACTTCACAGTCTCAAGCGGCGCTTATAAGTAGATTTTGTAATGGTCGTTAATCTACTAAGCCTTGCTCCCAGCCGGGGTTTACCTAGCCAACACTTCTCAATGTTGCTGGTGCGCTCTTACCGCACCCTTGCACCCTTACCGTACATAAGTATTAGGCGGTATGTTTCTGTGGCACTATCCTCACGGTTACCCGCACTGGGAATTACCCAGCAAGCCTGACCACGTGGGAGCCCGGACTTTCCTCAAAAAAGTTTTATTTTGGAAACAAAATAAAACTTTTTTGCGATTGCCTCTCCTGCTTTCATTTAGCATAGTACTTATTATTCTAAAAAACATCTATTGGGGCTGTAGCTCAGCAGGATAGAGCAACGGTTTCCTAAACCGTAGGTCGTGGGTTCGACTCCCGCCAGTCCCGTAAAAGTAATAAACTATATGTAGTATGTGTGCAAACCTGCTACTCTCTAGCTAGCGTATAATTAGTAATAAATCTTTTATGGCTAAGTTGCATGATATGCGTTTAAAACTCTTAATCCAACAAGAGCATGAACGTATTTCTAAATCCCAACCTAATGATTTAGATCTTTCAATAGTTCAGGCAAGATGCTTATGCTGGCTTGCTTTATTGGCAGAAGCTCACGAAGATCAAGCAAATGATGCTGAGAAAAGAGGCGATGCCGAACAAGCGATGGGATGGTTTGCTGATTCTATGAGATTAAGAGATGTTATCAACTTGGTTACTAGTATTGAGATACCTTTGCCAGATAGTCCAGATTCACTTGATGAAAATGACGAATTATTTGATGGTCCTACAATTATGCCCAAATAGTGAGATGATATAAATAGAGTTATATTTTCTTTTGACTGAAGAACCATGTCAATGCTCTGATTGTCAGAGATTTTATAAAGAGCATGATCGTCTTATTAGAGAATTTCCTACTTTTAAGCAGCAGCAAGAATTGAATTGGGCCTCTATTCAATCTTTTAGAACTCTTTGTAGTAAGGTGACTAATGAATTACAGAGAAAATTATCCGAAAGAGAATCTAATGAAGATATAAGCTTAGAAGATAAACATATTGCCGATATAGAAATTACTGAAGCTTTAGATGAGCTTGAAAGTGTTAATGCTTATTTATATTCAATTGAAGCCTTAATGGAAAGAATATTTGATACAAAAATTTCAAACAATATTGAATCAAAATTTAAAGAAATTGCAAATGAATTAGCACCTGATCCATTAAATATGGATAGATTAATTTTAAACAGGTTATTTCATCAAACCCCAGATTCGCCAGATAAGAAAAATATTAATTAGTTAATTCTTCAACATCGCAAGTAATTTCTACTGGCATTGGGGATACTTTCCAAATGGACTTGCAGTACTCTCTTATAGATCTATCTGAAGAAAAATATCCTGATCTAGCAGTATTTAATAATGCCATTTTATTCCAAGATTTTTTATTATTCCAGCATTCACTAACTACATCCTGTTTATTTAAGTAGTCTTCAAAGTCAGCCATAACAAAAAATGGGTCATGTCCAGTCAAGCTATTTAAAAGAGGTTTGAATAATTCTTTATCCCCATTACTGAAGTGCCCAATTTCAATTAGGCGTATTACCTCTTTAAGCTCTGTGCATTGATCAATAAATGTTTTGGGGGAGTAATTATTATTTTTTAAATCCATAATTTCGCTTTCAGTTTTACCAAATAAAAAGAAATTCTCTTTTTTCACAAGATCTCTTAATTCCACATTTGCTCCATCTAAGGTTCCAATAGTTAACGCTCCATTCATGGCAAACTTCATATTTCCAGTTCCAGATGCTTCTTTTCCAGCAGTTGAAATTTGTTCTGAAAGATCCGTTGCGGGATAAACTATTTCACCAAGTTTAACGTTGTAGTCTGGTAAAAAAACAACCCTTAATAAACCATCCATATCCGGATCAGAATTAACAACATCAGCAATACCATTAATGAATCGAATCATTAGCTTTGCCATAAAGTAACCTGGTGCAGCTTTACCTCCGAATATTATTGTTCTTGGTACTTCATATTTATTTGTACCGTTTTTAATTCTTAAATATTGAGCAATAATTTGTAAGGCGTTTAAGTGTTGCCTTTTATATTGATGAATTCTTTTAACTTGAACATCAAATAAACTTGATGGATCTACGAGTATTCCAGTTTTTGAATGGATAAAACTAGCTAATTTTCTTTTGCCATTTAGTTTAGTTTCCTCAAATTTTTGTAAAAAATTGTTGTCATCTTTTTTTTCTTCTAACTTCTTAAGAAGTTCCATATTTGTTATCCAATTAGGACCAACTTCTTCTTCTAGAAGATTAGATAATGAGGGATTAGAAAGGGCAACCCATCTCCTTGGGGTAACCCCATTGGTTACATTTGTAAATTTTTCAGGCCATAGTTCTGCAAATTCAGGAAGAAGTTGTCTTTTTATTAGATCTGAGTGAAGAGCTGCAACTCCATTTATATGATGTGCTCCAATTGTAGCTAAGTGAGCCATCCGTACTGATTTAGAGCCTTCTTCATCAATTATTGAAAGTTTTTGAAGGATTTTGTCATCTCCTGGGTAACGTAGTCTTAATTGTTGTAGGAATCTCCAATTAATTTCATAAATAATTTCTAGATGGCGAGGAAGAAGATCATTAAATAAACCTAAATCCCATTTTTCTAAAGCTTCTGGTAATAATGTGTGGTTGGTGTATGCAACTGAGGATGTTGTTATGTTCCAAGCTTTGTCCCAACCTATTTGATATTGGTCAATAAGAAGTCGCATTAATTCTGCAACTGCAATAGCAGGATGAGTATCATTCAACTGGACAGTCCAATGCTTAGGGAATTCTGTTATTGCTAGTGATCTTTTTTCAAGGCTTCTCAACATATCCTGAAGGGAACAACTTACAAAAAAGTGTTGTTGTTTTAGTCTTAATCTTCTACCTTCGTCAGTTCCATCATTTGGATAGAGAACTTTTGAAAGAGTTTCCGATGCAACTTTTTCTTCAACTGCCCCATAATAATCACCAATATTGAATGCATAAAAGTCAAAACTTTCTGTTGCATCAGCTCTCCACAGTCTTAATCTGTCACAAGTATTGACTCTGTATCCTAAAACTGGAACATCATGAGGTACTCCAATTGCATGTTCTGAAGGAATCCATCTAGATCTATAGTTTCCTTTATCATCTCTAAAACTTTCAGTTCTGCCTCCAAAACCAACGAAACATGATTCGTCCGGTTGTGGAAGTTCCCATGGCCATCCACCTTTCAGCCATTTATCGGTTACTTCAACTTGCCAACCATCTCTAATTAGTTGATTGAATATGCCAAATTCGTAGCGAATACCATAACCAACAGCTGGAACTTGTAGAGAAGCTAATGATTCCATGTAACATGCAGCCAATCTGCCTAGTCCACCATTACCTAGTCCGGGCTCTTCTTCTACTTCAAGAATTGTTGATAATGATTCAATACCGAATCTCTTTAGAGCATCTTCTGCCTCTTGAGTTATTCCAAGATTGAGAAGATTATTACTTAATTGAGGGCCTATTAAAAATTCTGCTGATAAGTAAGCGACTGTTTTTTGTGGTTTTTTTCTTATGACTTCCTGACTGGCTAAATATCTAGTCATAAGCCTATCTTTAACTGCGTAACTTAAAGCCATGTATAAGTCGTGAGGACTTGCAGAGGTAGCTAATTTTCCAAGTGTATAAAAGAGATGCGCTGTCATTCCTTGGAAAACAGCTTCAGAATCCATGCCAGCTTTCTCAGGATCTAGGTAGCAGCCTGGAGTAGGCAAACGTAGATCGAAGGGTTCGTTGGGATTCATTTGATTGGCCATATATCAAACAATAGCCATTTTTTAGAAAATTTCTTTGTTGTAACTTCAGATCCACACTTGTTGAGTATTTTTGCTTTTTTCTTACATATTTCTTAAAGTGGGCCCTTAATAAACTATCTTCCAATTATGTAGTTTATTTTTTCTCTAATTTTAAATGTATTCCTTACTTGCTGAATTAAGTGCACATGATTTAGAAGTTGCTGAAACGTTGATAGGAGTTATAAGGTTTCTATTAATATTTTTAGCTGCAAGAGCATTAGCAGAAGTTTTGGTAAGGCTAAGTTTACCAACGATAGTAGGTGAGCTTCTTGCAGGGGTTGTAATAGGGGCATCAGGATTTCATTTGTTGATACCACCCTCGGCTGGAACTGAACTAAATGAGGGACTTGTGAATGTTATTAGCTCATTAGCGTCAATCCCCCCAGAAGCAGTACCTGATGTTTATTTCGAAAGCTTTCCCTCGCTCCAAGCAGTAGCAACACTTGGTTTATATGCACTTTTATTTTTAACAGGCTTAGAAAGTGAGTTAGAGGAATTGGTAGCTGTCGGTGCTCAAGCTTTTACTGTTGCTATGGCTGGCGTAATTTTACCGTTTGCATTTGGAACTCTTGGATTAATGTTCATTTTCCAAGTAGATCTAATTCCAGCAGTTTTTGCTGGAGCATCTATGACAGCGACAAGTATAGGAATTACTGCAAGTGTTTTCGGTGAATTGGGATATTTGAAAACTAGAGAAGGACAGATTGTTATTGGTGCAGCAGTATTAGACGATATTTTGGGAATTGTTATTCTGGCAGTTGTAGTCGCCCTTGCTGCCGGAGGTACTTTAGAAATTGCTCCTATTGTTAAATTAGTTGCAGCAGCTGTGGTGTTTGTTATTGCTGCTATTGCATTAAGCAGAACAGCTGCTCCAGGTTTTGATTGGTTATTAGATAGATTAAAGGCGCCTGGAGCCGTGGTGGTAGCTTCTTTTGTGATACTTGTATTGTGTTGTTTCGTGGCAACAGCTATTGGATTGGAAGCAGCTTTAGGGGCTTTTGCAGCTGGATTGATTCTTAGTAGTTCTAAAAATAATCATGCAATACAACAATCTGTTTTACCTTTAGTTTCCCTATTCGCAACTATTTTCTTTGTATTAGTTGGAGCTGGAATGGATTTATCTGTTATCAATCCACTTGATCCAACAAGCAGATCAGCTCTTGTAGTTGCAGGATTTTTATTAGTTGTTGCGATTATTGGAAAAATTGCAGCCGGATGGGTATTTTCAAGTGATAAACCTACAAATAGATTAGTTGTAGGCTTGGGTATGATGCCTAGAGGAGAGGTTGGTTTAATTTTTCTTGGGCTAGGAACAAGCGCTAAGTTATTAACTCCCTCTCTTGAAGCAGCTATTTTATTAATGGTTATAGGAACTACATTTCTTGCACCTGTACTCTTAAGAATTGTGCTAAAAGATAAGCCTCCCAATGATGGCAATAAAATTTCAGATGATGTTGCAGCTGATCCTGTGGGTCTTCTTTAGGAAATAAGTTTACTAGAATCAATCAAAATAAAATTATCAATGAATGGAAAAGTCAGCTCTTATAGATAATGGTGTAAATTATAACTGGAATTTTTTAAATTACCCAATTCATACAGTTTCCGCTAAGCCCGAGCAAATATCGAAAGAATGTGCAATTTTATTAATACATGGTTTCGGAGCTTCTACGGATCATTGGAGATTTAATATCCCTGTTTTGAGTACAAAATACGAAGTTCATGCTATGGATTTAATTGGTTTTGGAAAAAGTCCTAAGCCTCAAGATGTCGAATACTCAGGATCTTTATGGAAGGATCAGGTTGTTGCTTATGTAAAGGAGAAAATAAAAAAACCTACAATTGTTGTTGGAAATTCATTAGGTGGTTATGCCGCATTAGCAGCTGGTGCTGAATTAAATGAGTTAAACGCAGGAGTGATCTTACTTAATGCTGCTGGATATTTTAGTGAAGAAAAAACTATCAAAAAGAATATGTTGCAAACTTCAATTGAAACAGTCGCCGGCATATTTTTGAAAAATATTGTTCTTCAACGTTTGATTTTTGAGAATATGAGAAATCCAAAAAATATAAAAAAAACTTTAAATCAAGTTTATGTTGATAAAAAAAATGTTGATGATTTTTTAGTTGAGTCAATAAGGAAGCCTTCTCTAGATTTCGGAGCTTTTAATGTTTTTAGAAGTGTATTTAACCCATCAGGGCCTCAGGGATTGCCTTTGGATAAGCTATTCGCAAAACTTAATGCACCATTGTTACTTCTTTGGGGAGGGAAAGATCCATGGATGAACACTCCAAAAAAAAGAAATCTATATAAAAAATTTACACCAAAGAATACAAAAGAAATTATTCTTGATGCAGGACATTGTCCTCATGATGAAATACCTGAATTAGTAAATCAGCATATTTTGGATTGGGTTGATTCTCTTTAAGTAATAATCGTGAAACTTGAATCATCTAATAAGGACCAAGGAATTTTTGTCTTTCAATTAGATAAAAATAATTACATTAAATTTTGTCCTAACAGAGGAGGCGTTATTACAAATTGGGTTGCGGATGGTAAGGAAATACTTTATTTCGATGAAACAAGATTTATGGACAAGACAAAAAGTATTAGGGGAGGTATTCCAATCTTGTTTCCAATTTGTGGAAATCTCAATACCTCTAGTTCAGTATTTGGAAATGGTTATTTGCAATTACCACAACATGGTTTCGCTAGGGATTCGCAATGGCAATTCTCATTTAATGAAAATGAAAAATTTTTATGCTTATTCTTAAATGCATCTAAAAAAACCAAAAAATATTATCCTTTCGATTTCGAACTAAAAATAGAAGTTACTTTAAAAGTTAACTATTTAGAATTTGAAATTACAATCTATAATAAAACAGACTTTGCTATGCCTATAAATTTTGGTTTGCATCCTTATTTTAATGTTTCAGATTTCAAAAATTTAGAGTTTGTTGATAATCCACTTAATTGTCAGGATCAAGAAAGAAATACTATAAGTAATACTTTGGATGAATTAAATAAAATTAATTTAGGAGTTGATCTACTTATGTATACTTCCGGTAGAAGCTTTTTTCGAGATAAAATTTTTAAAAGAGAGGTAACTTTAAATCATCCATATCCTTTTGATTTAGGAGTTATTTGGAGTGATCCTCCAAGAAGAATGATATGTCTCGAACCTTGGACTAGTCCCCGAAATTCTTTTGTTGATGGATTTAGAAACATTATGATTCCTTCAAATGATAGTAAAAGATTATATGCCTCAATCCAAATAAAATCTCTTAAGTAATAATGCAATACTTATGAAATTTGTCGTTATAGATGATGATCCCACAGGCTCTCAAACTGTTCACGATTGCTTATTACTGCTTAAGTGGGACTGCTCAACTTTAGTCAAAGGTTTTGAATCTAAATCTAATTTATTTTTTATTTTGGCTAATACAAGGTCACTATCGGAAAATGATGCGAAATTAACAATAAAGGAAATTTGCAAAAATCTTAAGACTGTAATTACTTCTCAAGCCTATGAAGAAGAAATAATTTTCATAAGTAGAGGAGACTCTACTCTTCGAGGACATAACTATTTAGAGCCAATTGCTCTAAATAGTTGCTTAGGTCCTTTTGATGCTACTTTTCATATTCCAGCTTTCATAGAGGGTAAAAGATTAACAATTAATGGAACACATTTTGTTGATAAAACTCCTATTAGTCAAACAATTTTTGCTACAGATAAAATTTTTGGATATGAGACAAGTAATATCAAGAATCTTTTATTTCAGCAGAGTAAATCGCAAATAAATTTTGAAGATATTCAAAATCTTTTATTGTCAGATATCGAAATGCTAAATGATCAAGAAAATAATATTGTTTTTAAAAAACTAAAGAACTTGAAAAATAATAAACATGTAGTTGTAGATGCAGAAAATTATTCTCAACTTAAAAAATTTTCTTTAGTAATTAAAAAATTAATTAAACAAAAAAAATTCCTTTTTCGAACTGCAGCAAGTTTTATAAGTTCAATTTCTGAGAAAAAAAGTTTCTCTCAGAGTGAAATATTTTTCTCTAATTTAAGAATAAGAAATAAAGAAAAGAGTTTCCTTCCAGGACTGATAATTGTTGGATCTTATGTAGAACTTTCAACAATACAATTGAATAATTTATTAGAGATAAGTAATTGCAATCCAGTTGAATTAGATGTTTTTGAATTCTTTAAAATTACTTCATCAGATAATAATCAGGAGCGAAGGAATTTGTTTAAAAATAAATTTTTAAAAGAAATTAGATTTTCTTTTGAGAAAGGAAAAACTCCTGTTTTGTTTACTTCAAGAAAAATTATGTCTTTAGATTCTTCTGAACTATTTAATTTTTATAATTTACTTGCTTGTTTTATTGCTGAATTAGTCGCAGTTTTAAAGTATGAAATAGGATATTTGATTTCAAAAGGTGGAATAACAACAAATTTGATTCTTAGTAATGGACTTAATGCAAGTTATGTTTATCTTGAAGGACAGATTTTAACAGGCATTTCAGTGGTGACCTACAACTTAAAAAATGGCGAAAAACTTCCTATCGTTACTCATCCTGGAAACATTGGCAATAAAGATTCTCTGGTTAATATTTGGAAAGTTTTTGAAAATAAAAATAATTTTTAAAATTAGTAATTTGAGATAATTTCCTCAGCAAAACTGCTGCATGATAAGGGTTCTACTTTTGGTTCCATTAAGCGTGCTAGATCATAAGTGACTTTTTTTTGCTCTATTGCTTTACTTAAACCTTTAGTAATTAAGTTAGCTGCTTCATCCCAACCAAAATATTCAAGCATCATTACACCACTAAGAATAACTGAGCCTGGATTAATCTTGTTTAAACCTGCATGTTTTGGAGCGGTACCGTGCGTAGCTTCGAAAATTGCTGCATTATCTCCAATATTTGCACCAGGAGCCATACCTAGTCCTCCAACAATTGCTGCAGCCGCATCAGAAACATAGTCTCCATTAAGGTTTAATGTTGCAAGAATTGAATATTCTTGAGGTCTAGTTTGAATTTGTTGAAATATACTATCAGCTATCCGATCATCAACAAGAATAAGTTCTCTCCATTTTCCTTCTCCGTGAGAATTTGATATTGATGCAATAACTTCTTTAATTTCTTCGCAAATGAATGCTTTTTTGTTATTTGTAAGCTTGTCAAAACCTGGTTCAATTTTTCGAGCATTGTTTTCAATTGTAATTTCTGGATTTTTCTGAATATTATCTAAAATCCAGCTTTCTCTTTCTGTAATGCAATCTTCTCTAAATTCATTTACTGCTAATTCATATCCCCAATCTCTAAATGCACCTTCTGTATATTTCATAATATTCCCTTTATGTACAAGAGTCACATGCCTTTTATTTCCTGATAATCTTTTTGCATGTTCAATAGCTTTTCTTATATGCCTTTGACTACCAGATTTACTTACCGGTTTTATTCCAATACCTGATCCGATTGGTATGGATCTATTTTTTAAATTTTTACTTTTTGGTATGACAATGTTATTTAAGTGATTAATTAATTCAAGACAATTATTATCCTCAGCTTCCCATTCAATTCCCATGTAGATATCCTCAGTATTTTCTCTATAAACAATAACGTCTAAATTTTGGGGATTTTTGTGAGGGCTTGGAGTTCCTGAATAATATTTGCATGGTCTAACACAGCTATATAAATCAAAAATTTGCCTTAATGCAACATTAAGAGATCTAATACCTCCACCGATGGGAGTTGTTAAAGGACCTTTGATGGCTACACCAAAATGTTTGATTGCTTCAATAGTATCTTGAGGGAGATAGTTATATGTTCCATAAAGTTCACAAGCTTCATCGCCTGCATAGACTTTAAACCAATTAATTTTTCTTTCATCTCCATAGCTTTTTTTAATCGCTGCATCTAGAACAATTTGAGTTGCTGGCCATATATCAACTCCAGTACCATCACCCCTTATATATGGCACGATTGGATTATTGGGAACTTTAGGCTTGCCCTGTTCAAAAGTTATTATCTCTCCTTCAGTAGGGAAATTTAATTTTTCAAAATTTGGCATAGTATTTAATAATAACGAAGATAACTCTTTGAAGTTTTTCGTATTGTAATTTGCGATGAGTTATTTTCTTTAAAAGCTAGAAATTTATTATTCAAATGTGAATAGAGAATACTTTCTTGATGAGCATTTCAACATCTTTATTAAAAGAAAAAGTAGTTAATAAGCAAGTTATGGGAAATTATGTCATTTTCAAAAAAACACTTAGCTATTTATGAATGCGAGTTCAAGGGTAAGTAATGTTGAAATAGCTAATAAAATTGCTTCTACAGCATCTTTGTTTCGGAAATATTTTCCAGATGCCAGCGTTAACTTTAGTCCCTGGGACAATTCAAATAATGAATCCATGCAAGATACTATTGATTTTGCGTTTCATTTCCCTGGTTGGAGCCCTCTTATTGAATGTAGAGCAATACTCTTACAATTAAGAATTGAGAATTATAATAATGACAGAGTTCCAAAATTGTTAGGAATTATAATGCGAGGGATGATTGTCCCCTCCGAGAGATGGAGAGTTGCTACTGTTGGGGAGTGGGAAATGACTGGTACTCATTTACCTCAAAAGGAACAAAAAGACAATCTTTTTTTGGTTTGTAAAGAACTTTATAAGTTATTCTCTACAACATCCGCCGGTAACAAAAATTAGCTGTTTTATGTATTTTTCTTGTAAATTAAATACAAATACAAAATTAATTCAAAATATATGGCAGTCGCTCTTGCAGGACAACTAAGAGAAGGGACAAAAAAATCCCACACTATGGCAGAAAATACTGGCTTTGTGGCTTGTTTTTTAAAAGGAGTTGTTGAAAAAAAATCATATAGAAAATTAATTAGTGATTTATATTTTGTTTATGAGGCTATGGAAGAAGAAATTGAAAGATTGGTTAATGAGGAACATCCAGTAATAAAACCTATAGGTTTTAAATCATTATTCAGGAAAGAAACTCTTGAAAACGATCTTAAATTTTATTTTGGTGATAATTGGAAGAATGAAATTAATATTTCTCACTCAGCAAAAGAATACGTTGAAAGAATTCGAGAGGTCGCAAAAAAATCACCAGAGCTATTGGTTGGTCACCACTACACTCGCTATATAGGAGATTTATCTGGGGGGCAAATTTTGAAAAGGATCGCTAAAAAGGCATTAAATTTGCAAGGAAATGATGGTTTAAATTTTTATGAGTTTGAATTAATTGCTGACGAAAAGAAATTCAAGGAACAATATTCCTTAACTTTGAATCAACTTCCAATAAATCAAAAGATTGCTGATCAAATTATTGATGAAGCTAATCAAGCTTTTACTTACAATATGAAAATGTTTAAGGAGCTTGAAGGTAACTTGATTGCAGTTTTAGGAAAGATTGTATTTAATTACATTACAAAAAAAGTAAGGAAAGGAAGCACTGAGACCTAGTAATTTATGTTTGATTCATTAGTTGATTTCCTTAAAACCAATATTGATGAATTAAATGGTCATGAAGTACAAATATCTAGCGAATTCAAAGAACATCACAATGAAGACTCAAAATATATTATTAAAAATTGGCTTTTTTCATCTCCAGAATATAGAAAGTGGCGAATAACCAGATTAGATGGTGGGAAAAAACTGCAGGTTTTTAATACGGTCGCATATCCAAATTTTGATAGAGAAATGCCTATTTTAGGAGCTGATATTTTATGGTTTGGAACTTCTCAAAAGTTATTAGCAATACTCGATTATCAACCTTTAATTCAAGAAGGTAAGTATCTTGAAAAATATTGTTCAAGTTTAGGAAGTATTAAGAAAAAATATTCTGAATTTGATAATAATAAAATGAAGAATATATATGATTCAAATAAGTATTTTTCCCCGTGGGTGATTATATGCAGAGGAAATAAATTAAATCTTGATAGAGATTTAAATAATATTTTCCATTCATTTGTAAATAATTATTTGACAATTTATAAATCGAATCCTGTGAATAAATTTTTAAATGAAGAAGAAATAAAGATTAATCAAATTAAATATGATAAGTACAGTTTTGAAAAAGACCCTGCAGATAAATTATTTAAATCATTTTTTGGAGAAAAATGGACAAAAAAATTTATCAATAAATTTCTTTTTACACTAAATAATGAGATTATTGATTGAATGTTAATACAAGATACTATTTTTTATAGCCCAGATTGGAGATGGCATAATTTTCTAAAATATTTAACTAATAATTTAAGTAAATATAACTGTTTAGAAAAAATAATACCCTCTGAATATTCTTATAAAAAATCAACTTATGGTTCAAAAAAATCAAAAAAAAATGTGAATCTCTCTACTTGGGGTGTAACTCATAAAAAAAGAATTCAATTTGCAAGAGCAGTTTGTATTAATAGTCCAAATTATTCTGTTTTAAATTTTTTAATTATTCCTAATACTATTTATAACGTCCCATTTTTTGGAGTAGATTTTGTTTCTCTGCCTAATAGTCATTTATTGGTATTAGATTTTCAGCCTTCCTTAAAAATACAAAATCAATACAATAATAAGTTAATAGAAAAACTTATAAAACTTAAAAATCGTTGTCATACTTCACTTCCATTAGCTGAAAAAATGTCTGAAGATGTAGCTAGATTTTTTTCTCCAGGATTAATCTGGTCAAAATTACCAAAAGAAGAAAGAAGTGATTTTTTAATTGCTAATCAGCTTTACACTACATTTAAAGAATATCTTAATTTGTATTTGGAAATTCTTTTCGAAAGCAAGGAAGTCAATATGGAATTGCAAAAAGAATTAATAAATGGTCAAAATAATTATTTGAAATATAGAAGAGATAACGATCCAGCAAGGCCAATGTTGTCGAGTTTGTTTGGCAAAGAATTTACTGAATCTTTAATTAAAGAAGTTTTATTTACTACTTAAAAGTCTTATAATTTAATTTGAATTTGAAATCATATGAAAAAAATTTCTGTTCTTTTTGTATGTCTGGGAAATATTTGTAGGTCTCCTGCAGCAGAAGCTATCTTTATGAGCCTTCTTGAAAAGAAGGGATTAACCGATGACTTTATTGTAGATTCTGCTGGAACTGGAAGCTGGCATATTGGAAAAAAAGCTGACTCTAGGATGAGAATTGCGGCAGAAAGAAGAGATATAAATATCTTAAGCAGAGCTCGTCAAATTACTAGCAAAGATTTTGACGAATTTAACTATATTCTTACGATGGATGATTCAAATTTTAGAAATATACAAGATCTTAAAAATAAAACATCTTCAGCTGGTTGTGCATCAATTAAAAAAATACAAGATTTTAGATCAGTTTTTAATGAGCAAGAAGTTCCTGACCCATATTTTGGGGGTGATGAGGGCTTCGATTATGTCCTTGATATTTTAGAAGACTCTGTAAACGGTTTTTTGGAAAGTATTTATTGAATTTATTTGATCTCAGTCTCTTTAGGAATCTTGTCATTATAAAGATCAATAATTTTATCAACTACCTCATAAATTGAATATCCATCCGTAATAATTTCTATTGCGTCATTGGCTTTTATTAGAGGTGAAATTTCCCTATTCGAATCTTCAAAATCTCTTTTCTTTATAAGTTCTTTAAGTGTATTAAGGTCTATTTCTTGTGAGTCTTTACTATTTTTATCAGATTTTCTTCTTTTTGCTCTTTCATCAATACTAGCGGTTAAAAATATTTTAAGTTCTGCATGAGGAAAAACAGTAGTTCCTATATCTCTTCCCTCAGCTACAAGTCCGCCTGATTCTCCAATTTTTCTTTGTTCTTCTACTAAGAATTTTCTTACTTCTTTTATTGAGGAAATTTTAGAAACTATGGAACTTATCTTTTGCGACCTAATTTCTTCAGTAATACAGTAGTTATTAATATAAACATCCTGATGTGAATTTGTATTTGACTTGAAAACAATAGATATATCTTTAAAAATATTCTGTAATTTTTTTTCTTTTTTATAATCAATATTTTCTTTAAGTATAAGCCAACTCAATGCTCTATACATTGCGCCAGTATCTAAATATAGGAGTTTAAGTTTCTTCGCTATTAACTTTGTTACGGTACTTTTACCTGACCCTGCAGGACCATCAATTGCAATAATCGGCCTTCTTTTCATTAGGAAAACGTGATCAATTAATCTTGTCTCTCCACATCTTATCGCACCAGCCAGTAACGAAATATTATCCTCAAGTCTTGCTTTTTGGAGGGTATGAGGGTGTAAGTGTTCTAAATATTCGACTGAAATTTTTTTTGCTGATAACTTTTTAATTATTTCGTTTAAATTGATATTTTTTTCTTGTTGAAAAATTTTTTTTGCTTCTAATAACTCACTTGAAAAAAACCTAATCAATTGCCTTTCGTTTTTTGATAAATGTACATTACGTGAACTTAAAGGTATTCCATCAAAATCTCTTTGTGTAGGAATAGATTTAATAGCAACATTTAATTTCTCTTTGAGGACAAGATTTTTTAAAATTAAAAGTTGTTGCCAATCTTTTTCTCCTAAGTAAAGATTTTTAGGCTTGATGAGATTAAGTAATCTATAAACTACTGTACAAACGCCATCAAAATGTCCAATTCGATTTAATCCACATAATGCAGAAGATAATTCTATGGGAGCTTTTAGTAATTTAATATTTTTATTATTTGGTGGATATATATCTTCATTACTTGGGATGAAGATGGCATCCGCGCCATTTGAAAAGGAGATTTTTATGTCATTATCAATTGTTTTAGGGTAATTCTCTAAGTCTAACTTGTTATCGAATTGAAGTGGATTAATAAAAATACTTACTAAATTAATATTAGAATTGTCATTTTTTGCTGTTGATATTAATTTTATATGTCCATTATGAAGATTACCCATTGTTGGAATAAAGTTAATTTCACAATTTATATTTCTCCTCCAATTTTCTATTTCTTCAGTTTTCCTTATTATTAATTTCTTCACTTTGTTTTAAAAAATAAATCTATTTGATAAATAATTACTGGACAAAAGCAATCTTAGGAGGAATATCTATATAGGGAGAGTCTATCATTTTTATTTCATGGATTACAAAACATCAGGTGTTGATATAGAAGCTGGACGAGAATTTGTTTCCGAAATTAAACAGGCAGTTGAAGGAACTCATACATCTAATGTGATTGAGGGTATTGGCGGGTTCGGAGGCTTGTTTAGAATTCCTATCGATAGTTTTAAAAAACCAGTTCTTGTTTCAGGAACTGATGGTGTTGGAACAAAATTAGAATTAGCCCAAAGTAAAAACTTTCACTTTGAGGTTGGTATTGATTTAGTTGCTATGTGTATGAACGATATCATTACTAGTGGTGCAAAACCGTTATTTTTTCTGGACTATATTGCTACTGGTAAGCTTGACAAGAAACAATTATTGAGGGTTGTTCAGGGAATTTCACATGGCTGCGGAGAAAATAACTGTTCATTACTCGGCGGAGAAACTGCTGAAATGCCAGGATTTTATTCAAAAAATAAGTATGATCTTGCAGGATTTTGTGTTGGAATAGTTGATGAGGATAAGCTTATTAATGGTAAAAAAGTCTCTGAAAATGACTTAATAATTGCTTTAAAAAGTAATGGAGTTCATAGTAATGGCTTTAGTTTAGTAAGAAAAATTATCCAAAACAATAATCAAATAGAAAAGGAATTTGAAAAAGTTTCTCACTTAAGTTTTTATGATGAGTTATTGAAACCTACAAAAATTTACAATAATGTGATTAACCAAATGTTATCTGAAAATATAGAAATTAAAGCAATGTCTCATATAACTGGAGGAGGAATTCCAGAAAATTTACCAAGATGTATTCCTTCTGATTTTATTCCTTATATCAATACCAGTTCTTGGGAAATACCTATTTTATTTAAATTCCTTAAAGACAAAGGATCTATTCCTGAAAAAGATTTTTGGAATACTTTCAATCTTGGAGTTGGATTTTGTTTAATTATTGATAAAAAATTTAAGGACGCGATATTAAGTATCTGTAAATATTATGATATAGATAGTTGGGAAATTGGAAAGATAGTTCGAAAAAATAATTCAACAATTAGTAAATTTTTGCCAGAAATTTTAACTTAAATTTTTTTATCTTTTTTAAACGAGTTTTAAAAAATTATTTTTATACCCAAATGAAAAAGTTAGGTGTAATATAATAAAATTACCGCCGAATTATATCGGAAGTTTAAGTATTAAGATTTAACCTTTATTCAATGCCCTTTGCAAATAATCAAAGAATTACACGTAGACGTAGTTCAGCTGGCCCTACACCTCCAAAAAGACCAATAGGTAATAATTCCGAATCAAATGGTAGACAGGCTCAAGGCCCAAGACCAACTTTCTTGACACTAAGGGATCATGGGAAAGTTTTTGTCGCTGATTTACCTAATTTATCTGATGGTCAATTAGCGCATATAAGTAAAGAAGCTAATGAAGTTTTGAATAGTTTGGAAAAAAGACTTAGTGATCTTGAAAATGAACCTAATGTTAGTAATCCCGAAAACGATACGTTGATAAAAGCTTCTACTAAAAGAGACGTCACACTGAGGTTTATTAAATCAATAGAAGAAGAACAAGAACATAGAAAGAATAATCCTGCTTTACGGGATGCTGCATCTGAATCGTTACCTAGAACTTTTCTTGAGGTTGCCAGACATAGATTACCTGGAGCAACTTTTGATTCACTTCTTCGAGAGGCTCTTGAAGCTTGTGCAGTAGATGAGAGTGCTGAAGAAAATCAAGTTATTGATGAGCCTAAAGAAACTGTAAAAATTATGGATATACCCTCTTCCAACACTAATGCTTCACTTGTTGTTAGTATCGACTCAAGTGATGATTCTAAGAATGACTCTATTTGATTCAACACAAGAGTTAAAAAGCTTTAAAGAACAAAATAATTCAAAAATTAACCTTATTTCAGAGAAAGATCCCATTTTATGTAATCATTGCAAAAGGACTGCTTCAAATGGTGTTAGATGTTTAGGAATGTGTGTAGCAGATAATGATTACTGAAATAATTTAAATTTTTACATAAATAATCTGATGAAAATAATTAATAAATTAATTAAATTTTATTTATTAATAGATTATCGGGTATTATTTATCAATAAATAAAGAAAAGATCATTTTTCTATATCTCAATAAATAATTGAAACTTTATACCTTTTATTACAAATTGAAGTTCTTAGAAAACTTCATAATTAAATGTGTAAAAAAATTAAATAAGGCGGCACCCAGATTCGAACTGGGGATAAAGGATTTGCAATCCTCTGCCTTACCACTTGGCCATGCCGCCGAAAAAGATTCGATTGAGTCTTTTTATGATCTTAACAGTAAGGTGTCTCATTCTCTATTATTTATATGCAATGGTCATGGAGAAGATGTAATCGCATCGGAGATAATAAAAAGATTACTAAAAAAAATAAAAAATATAAATATTGAAGTTTTGCCGTTAGTAGGAAATGGAGATGTATTTAATTCCATAAATTCAAAGAATTTTCGTAAAATAGGATTTTTAAAAGAGCTGCCTAGTGGAGGTTTTAGTAATCAAAGTCTGAAGGGATTTGTGCTTGATTTGTTTGCAGGATTTTTAATCGATAATTTAAGAAATTTTCTACTTGTAAAACAGAAGTCAAAACATTACTGCAAAATTATCGCAGTAGGCGATTTCTTGCCATTACTCTACGCTTGGAGTTCAGAATGCGAATTTAGTTTCATTGGAACTCCCAAAAGTGATCATACTTGGAGTAGTGGGCCAGGTTGGGCTTTAAGCGATTTTTATCATAAGTTGAAAGGTTCTGAATGGGATCCATGGGAAATGTTTTTAATGAAATCTCCAAGATGTAAAAATTTAATTATGAGAGATAAAATTACAGCTAGTAATTTGAATAAAAAAAATATTGATGCAAAATACTTGGGTAATCCAATGATGGATTTTGTTAGTGCAACAAACGATAAAATATCAAATATTATTTCTTTTAAAAGAATTATTTTATTAGTTGGAAGTAGATATCCAGAAGCTCTTAAAAATCTTGATAATTTTCTAAATTGTTTGCAAGATTTTCATTTATCAAAGGATTTGGTTATTCTTTTGCCTTTGAGTATTAATGCAAATGTGATTCAAATTCAAAATTATTTAAATAAATATGGTTTTATAAAACAGAGTAAAGTTAAATTTCTAATTAATGAAGATTCAGTATGGAAAAAGAAAGATCAATATGTAGTGATTGGAAAAGGTAAATTCAATTTATGGGCCAATATGGCAGAAGTTGGCTTGTCTAATGCAGGAACTGCTACAGAGCAAATCGCTGGCCTTGGAATTCCATCTCTCTCTCTACCGGGACCTGGACCACAATTCACAAAATCATTTGCAAAAAGGCAATCAAGATTATTGGGCGGTAGTGTTTTAGTTTGCAAGAACAAAAAAATTCTTTTAAAACGTTTAAGTTTACTTTTGAAAGAAAAAATTTATAGGTTAGAACAAGCAAAAATAGGCAAAAAAAGAATGGGGGAATCCGGAGCAAGTAAGAAAATCGTAAATGCCATAAACCTTCATTTGTTATCTTAGTAAATGGCACTAGCTTATTAATTATTAATTCTTTTATGTATCCAATAAATGATCGGCAATATCTAAAAATTTGTGCAGAGATTGCAAAACTTATGAGTATAAGCTTATCTTCTGCTAAAAAGAAAGTAGAAATTCAAATTGCAAAAGAAGGCTCGAAAACTATTCAAGAAAAAATACAAGTTGCTAAAAATGTTTTAAAAATTTGTGAAAAAAATGATAGAGATCAATCAAGTTCTTCAAGAATCCTTGATAAGCTTATGGAAACACTTGATGGTGAAGATAATTTTATAACTGAAGATTGATTCTTAATGTTCAAATATATTTGAGAATTTTAGTATGTCTAAATCAGCATGTACAGAAACTGTTTCGAAACATTTTTGAGCTAATTCATATCTATTCTCTCTTTTTAAGATAACTTTTAATTTATGCATAGCTTCAATCAAATATCTAACATCATTTGCTGCATAATCTAATTGATCTTTTGTTAAATCTTCGTTGCTACCCCAATCACTACTTTGCGAGCTTTTGTCCAGTTCTATACCTAACAACTCATTAATTAAATCCTTTAAACCGTGTTTATTTGTATAAGTTCTTGCTAACTTACTAGCAATTTTTGTACAAAAAATATTTTTTGTATTAATTTCAAGATTGCATTTTAGAGCTGCTACATCAAATCTCGCATAGTGAAATATTTTAGTAATTTTGTCATCTTCAAGAAGTGCTTTTAAATGAGGTGAAGAAGATGTATTAAGTTCGATTTTTATACAGGATGTTCTTTTAAATTCATTGCATATTTGTACTAAACAGAGCCTATCTCTTCCATGAATTAAACCCATTGCTTCAGTGTCGATAGCTAGGTAGGATGATTTTTTATAAAGATTGTATAAATCTGCTGATAAATCGCTATAAAAAAGATCAATATTATTATTCTCAATAGTCATTTTTAATAAGTATTTAATGTGATTTAAGAATTAGAATATTACTTAAGATTTTATTTAATTAAGAATTTTTATCTAATGGCAATATTTTACAGAATAATTCTAAAAAATTATAATATGATGTAACTTTAATTTTTATTCTCGAGTTAATAGAAAAATTTTTTTAATGTCCTATTCCTTAAATTCAACATTATTGCTGACAATTCTCTTGGCTATAGGATTATTTTTTTTTCTTAGGGCTTCCAGTAAAGATAGAACAACCATCATTGAGATTTCATCCTCTCAGCAGCCAATTGAGGTTTTAAATGGTTTATGTGAATGGCTTAATTTGAGGGGTTGGAAGCAAACAGGAGGCGATTTTGAACAAAGAATTTTAATATTCAAGGGTCAAGTTGTTTCTAGTAAATTTTTAGCAATTTTTTTAGGTTTTCTTGGCGGTTTTGGTTCTTGTGCTTTGGGATTAGTAATTATTCAAATATATCCTGAATTAGGTTGGTGGCCTATTCTTTTGGGATTAATTGGTGGCCCTTTTTCTGGAATTGTTTATTTTAAAAAATCAGCAAGAGAGGAGAAATTTGAGTTAAGGTTGATTAACGAAAATGAAAATGATTCAACTTTTATGAGATTAAGAGCGCATAGGGATGAATTAATCTCTTTAGAAAATGAACTTGGAGAAAAACTTCAATTAAAAAGTGACGGTTCTTTATTTAAAACACCTATTTAAGATACTTAAAAAAGTTATTTGATAATTTTAATCAAAGATATTATTTTCTACACAGAATTTCTCTAACTCTTTATCATTAAACCAATCTTGGGGTTTTGTAAAAATTGATGTGAGAAATTCCTCTCGAGAACCTTTTTTGGCTTTATATCCATATTCCCATCTGGCTAAAGGTGGTAAGGACATTAATATAGATTCAGTTCTCCCGTTAGTTTGTAGTCCAAAAATAGTTCCTCTATCCCAAACTAAATTGAATTCTACATATCTACCCCTCCGATACAGCTGAAATTCTCTTTCCTTCGATGAATATGTTTGAGAAGCTCTTTTTTCAATAATTGGCAAATATGAAGGGAGGAATGCCTGACCACAGTTTTCCGCTAAAGAAAATAAATCATCCCAATTTAAATTTGATTGGCTGATACTTTGCGAAGCTTTTGATGCTTCTCCATTTTGATTGTTGCCTCTATAGATATTGCCTGAACCATCTTGATAATCATAAAAAATACCTCCTATGCCTCTTGATTCATTCCTATGTTTCAAGAAGAAATATTCATCACACCATGGTTTGAAAACTTTATGCAAATCTTCATCAACTTTCTCACAAGCTTTTTTATGCTCGTCATGAAAATTTCTCACATCAGAAAGATAAGGATAAAAAGGGGTTAAGTCTGCACCTCCTCCAAACCACCAAACAGGACCAGCTTCGAAATATCTATAATTCAGATGAACTGTAGGAATATAGGGATTCTTAGGATGCAACACCATAGAAGTTCCCGTAGCAAACCATTCATGACCTTTTGCTTCGGGCCTTTGAGAGATTATAGATTGAGGTAATTCTTTTCCCTGTACTTCAGAGAAATTTACTCCTGCTTGCTCAAAAATAGAACCATTTTTCAATACTCTTGATCTTCCACCACCACCTTCGTCTCTTAGCCAGGATTCTTCTATAAATTTCCCTTTGCCATCTATATTTTCAAGCCCTGAACAAATTTTGTCTTGTAGAGTTAATAAGAGATTTTTAGTTTTTTCTCTCGAGTTTTTAGGAGGTTCTCTGAACATGTATTTAGTAAATCTTGAAGAAAAAAATTTTTTGGTTAATTATAAGTTTCCCTTTATAATTTCTCTTAGGGGGACCTTATTGCCTATTATTTGATAGTTCGACATAGTTCTTAATCTTTTAAACAGTCGACTACTTTGTCAAAATATTTAAAAATTTAATGACCACGATAGAAGATGCGAATTTTGCTTTACAAAGAGTTCTAGATGCTGGATCAAAGAAAAATGTAATTGAATTAGCTTGGATTAAAAACGTAAGAGTAACAATACCGAGAGTAATCGTAACATTATCATTACCATCATTTGCAAATTCTCAGAGAGATAGAATTGTACAAGAGGTTAGAAAAGTACTGCTGGATTTTGAAGATATTGATGATGTTCAAATAGAAATAGATAATAATTCTTCCAAAACAGAATCTATAACTCAAAGTAATGTTCCTGAGTTGCAGAAGATTGATGGGATTAAACATATCATAGCTGTTAGCAGTGGTAAAGGCGGAGTTGGAAAAAGTACCATTGCAGTGAACCTCGCTTGTTCTCTAGCTAAATTAGGTTTAAAAACTGGTTTGCTGGATGCGGATATCTATGGACCTAATACTCCCTCAATGATGGGGGTTGCCGAACAGAATCCAAAGGTTACAGAAGGTAGTGGCACTGATCAAAGGCTAATACCAATAAATAAATATGGCATTTCATTGGTATCAATGGGTTTTCTCATAGAAGAAGGTCAGCCAGTTATATGGAGAGGACCAATGCTTAATAGTATTATCCGACAATTTTTATACCAAGTTGAATGGAATAATCTTGATTTTTTGGTTATTGACTTACCTCCAGGAACAGGAGATGCTCAAATATCCCTTTCTCAATCTGTTCCTATTTCTGGAGCTATTGTTGTCACTACTCCTCAACAAGTATCTTTGCAAGATGCAAGGAGGGGATTAGCGATGTTTAAACAACTCGGAGTGCGTTTACTGGGAATTGTAGAGAATATGTCAGTATTTATTCCGCCGGATATGCCAAGTAAAAAATATGAAATTTTTGGTAAGGGGGGTGGACAAACATTAGCTAAAGAAAATGATTTACCATTATTAGCAAAAATTCCTATTGAAATACCTCTCGTTGATGAAAGCAATAAAGGTATACCAATATCAATAAGCCAGCCAAATAAACAAAGTTCTATTGCATTTAGTAATTTAGCTCAATTAATTAAGAATCAATTTGTTGATAGATAATTGATGTTTAGGAGAATTTTTTTATTAAATAAGAGAGGATTTTTACCAAAAAAAGAAAACTTTAATAGAGGTTTTTTACTTTCTCCTTTACTTATAATTCCACTGTTTTTAGTTATTATTTCTGGTTTTTTAATAAAAAGTATTCAGGGTGATTTTTTAGTGTCGAATTATTTAAGTCATATCTTAACTGGTTTTTTAGGTTATTTTCTAGCATTTTTTATTTCTTATATACCTTTAGAGAGACTTAAAAAGTATTTAGTCCCATTTTATTTGTGTACATTAATATCCTTACTACTAATTTATTTTTTTGGGATATCAGTTTCTGGAGCTCAAAGATGGTTAAACTTGGGCATCTTTTCTTTTCAGCCTTCAGAAGTAGCTAAACTGAGTACTGTATTAACTCTTGCTTTAGTACTCGAAAAAAAAATAATTTTAACAATAGGGGATTTAGTAATGCCCTTATTAGTAGTAGTGGTTCCTTGGTTGTTAATTTTCTTTCAGCCGGACTTAGGTACCTCTTTAGTGTTAATTGTTTTGACAGGTGTGATGCTTTATTGGTCGCAAATGCCCATAGAGTGGATTTTGATATTAGTGTTTTGTCTTGTCACTTCTACATTATATTTAACCTTACCAACTCTTCTTATTTTCTGGATTCCATTTATAGGATATCTTGCTTATAGATCTTCAAAAAAGAAAATTATTTTTTCTGCTATCGCTATTTCTTTCCATTTATTAGTGGCAAAATTGACACCAATTTTGTGGCAATATGGTTTAAAAGAATATCAAAAAGATAGATTAGTTTTATTTTTAGATCCTAATAGAGATCCGTTAGGTGGTGGATATCATTTGATACAGAGTCAAATTGCAATTGGTTCTGGAGGATTATTTGGGAGTGGTTTGCTAAAAGGAAAGCTTACTAATTTGCAATTTATACCAGAACAACACACTGATTTTATATTCAGTGCTTTAGGCGAAGAATTGGGTTTCTTGGGTTGCATAATAGTTTTATTTTTGTTCTTTTTTTTGATTAAAAAACTTATTAATACTTCAACAATTGCTAGGACTAACTTTGAATCTCTGGTTGTTATTGGAATAGCTTCAACTTTTTTATTCCAAATAATTATTAACCTATTTATGACTATTGGATTAGGCCCAGTTACTGGAATACCCCTTCCTTTTATGAGCTATGGTCGAACGTCATTGGTGACTAATTTTATATCTATTGGATTTGTTTTATCTATATTGAAACGTTCTAGATCACTAAGAAGTTGATGAAATCACAAATAACGATAAGAAAAATTCAAGACCTTCTTATTAAAGGAGTTCAAACTATATATGTGGATGATGATACATCCAGAAGAATGTGGTGGGCTTCTTTAGAAGTTATTCAAAAAGATTTCCTATCTAAAAATTATAAACAGGGGGGGATTTGGGTTGCCTCTCCTTTGCCAGCTTTCAATGATGAAAAATTTTTTAATCAACTTCATGGATGGCTTTGGTCTCCAGAAGGATTTCCATACTTTAAAAATGATAATGCAGGTTTTTTACCAGTTAATAATTCAGACAAGATAAAAAAAGATTGCGATTTAGTTAGTAATTATAAAGTCTTAAATCTTAGTCAAAAAGATGGTTATGAACCTTTTTTGATGATAATCACCCCAAATTTTCAATGCATATTATCAATTGTTGGAGAAAAAGATAAGAAAATTCTATTAATTAAGTGTGATGAAGAAAGCCTAAAACTTTCAATTGAATTAATGCATGCAAAATTAAATCAAGAAAATTATGAGGAAGGAGTAAAATTTCGTAATGCAATTAATAATTTAGGTAACCTTAATATTGATAATCAATTTGAACAACAATTTTGGCCAATATTATCGGCAAAATTAGCAAGTATTGCGCCAAATCATAATATACAAAATTCTGCAAAAAACGATGAAAAAAATGTTCAAATAACTGAAGCAAAATTATTACGTGCAATATCTCATGAAGTAAGAACGCCTTTGGCAACAATAAGAACCCTTATAAGTTCTACTTTAAAAAAATATAATATGGATGAATCAATGAGAAATCGTTTAATTCAAATAGATAATGAATGTAATGAGCAAATTGATAGGTTCGGTTTAATTTTTAATGCTGCAGAGTTAGTAAATAATGAAGTTCCTTCGTTAAATAACTTGGCAAAAATTAATTTAACCGAAATTTTTAAAAAACTTACTCCTATTTGGAATAAACAATTGAATCGACGTGGGATTTCTTTAAAGATTGATATCCCCAATCAACTTCCACAAATTTTGAGTGATTCTGAAAAATTAGAATTAATGCTAAGTGGATTAATTGATAAAAATACTAGAGGATTGCAGGAAGGCAGTACATTAATTTTAGAATTAAGACCAGCTGGCCAAAAACTCAAACTTCAATTAAAGGTCCAAAAATTAGATAGTCATCCAAAAGAAATATTGAAAGGAGAAAATGGCTCTGATATTGGTCCTGTTTTAAATTGGAACCCTCAAACAGGTAGTTTACAATTAAGCCAAAATGCAACTCAGAAGTTGTTAGCTAGTTTAGGAGGACATGTTACTCAAAGGCGTGATACAGGTTTGACGGTATTTTTTCCTATTTCAGATTCAAAATGATAGAAAAAAAATTTTTCATTTATTAAATAATGTAGAAACTTTCTTATCAATTTTGAATTTTGTAAAATATGAATGCTAATTTCATATTATAAATAACTCAAAATCAAGGATGACGGAAACTTTAGTTGGTCAATTCCCAAAGCATATAGGAAGTACTGGGGGTTTATTAAACTCAGCGGAAACTGAGGAAAAATATGCGATTGTATGGAATAGCGCAAAAGAACAAGCTTTTGAATTACCCACCGGTGGTGCCGCTATTATGCATGAAGGCGATAATTTAATGTACTTTGCAAGAAAAGAGCAATGTCTTGCACTAGGAACACAATTACGTGCCTTCAAACCAAGAATTGAGGACTTCAAAATCTACAGAATTTTCCCAGGTGGTGATATTGAATTCTTACATCCAAAAGATGGTGTGTTCCCTGAGAAAGTTAATGAGGGTAGAGAAAAAGTCGGCCACAACCCAAGGAGAATAGGTGAGAATCCTAATCCAGCTGGGTTGAAATTCACAACAAAGAATACTTTTGATTAATTTTTTTAAAGTTGATATAAAAGAAAAATATAATTATAATTTGGGTTGACATTATTAGTATGATCAGCTCTCATAAAGATAATTTTTTTAAGGCTTATAAAGAAGGTAAAAATTTTATACCTATTACTCAAACTTGGCCAGCTGATTTAGAGACTCCATTATCAACTTGGTTGAAGTTATCAGAAAAAGATTCCCATGGTGTTTTCCTTGAGTCCGTAGAGGGTGGTGAGAGTTTGGGGAGGTGGAGTATTGTTGCTACTAAACCTCTTTGGGAAGCTGTTTGCTACGGAGAAGAAATTGTCAAAACATGGAATAATGGAAAAACTGAAATACACAAAGGGGACCCTTTTAGTATTTTAAGAACTTGGACGAACGAATATAAGTCATCCGTGCTCGACGATTTGCCATCAATTGGACAGTTGTATGGTTCTTGGGGTTATGAATTAATTAATCGCATAGAACCAAGTGTTCCAATTAATGAAATTGAGGAAAACAATATACCTTATGGTTCCTGGATGTTTTTTGATCAATTAGTTGTTTTTGATCAAATAAAACGATGTATAACCGCGGTAGTTTATGCAGATACAACTTCTTTTAAAGAGTCGTCTATTGAAGAAGTTTATCTAAACTCAATTTCTAAAATTAACAAAACTAGAAATTTAATGAAAGTTCCTCTAGCAGAAAAAGAGTTTTTAGAATGGAACGAAAATGAAAATTTGAATTTAGAAATTAAAAGTAATTGGAATAAAAAAGATTTTGAGGATGCTGTTCTCTCCGCAAAAGAATATATAAGAAGAGGAGATATCTTCCAGATTGTTATAAGTCAGAGATTTCATACTCATGTCAATAATGATCCCTTTAATTTATATAGAAGTTTAAGGATGGTTAATCCTTCTCCATATATGTCGTTTTTTGATTTTGGCTCATGGTATCTCATAGGTTCCAGTCCTGAAGTCATGGTTAAAGCTGAAAAAAACAAAAATAGTCAGATTGTTGCAAGCTTAAGACCAATAGCTGGTACAAGGCCCAGAGGTAATAATCCTCAAGAAGATCTGGAATTAGAAAAGGATTTGTTAAAAGATCCAAAAGAGATAGCTGAGCATGTAATGCTGATTGATCTAGGAAGAAATGATCTTGGAAGGGTTTGCGAAATTGGAACTGTGGGTGTAAAAGATCTAATGGTTATAGAGAAATATTCACATGTCATGCATATTGTGAGTGAAGTTGAAGGAATCTTAAAAAACAAAACAGATGTTTGGGATTTGCTAAAAGCATGTTTTCCCGCAGGAACAGTAACTGGTGCACCAAAAATTAGAGCTATGCAGTTGATAAAACACTTTGAAAAAGATGCTAGAGGCCCTTATGCTGGTGTTTATGGATCTATTGATATTAATGGGGCGTTGAATACGGCAATTACAATAAGAACTATGATAGTTAAACCTTCAAAAGATGGAACATATAATGTATCAGTCCAGGCAGGTGCAGGAATAGTTGCTGATTCTTCGCCTGAGAATGAATATCAAGAGACTATTAATAAAGCTAAGGGGATACTAAAAGCAATAGCCTGTTTGGATAAATAAATGAGTAAGCTTAATCTTTATAAAGGTTTTGAAGTGGAACTGTTCACAGGTTCTTTTAATTCTCATATTGGTGTTTCAGCAGATGTAGAAAAAATTTTTTCTAATTTTGTGAAAGAGCCTGATAACAGAAATGTTGAATACATAACAACACCTGAAAAAGACTACATGTTGTTACATAGACAATTAATAAGTCCAAGAAAAAACTTAAGACAATGGCTAAACAAGAAAGGGTTAACAATCATTCCCTCATCCACTCTTTGTTTTAAACATGATTTGCAATTTCAAAGATCTGATATTGAAAATGTTTATCATCAATTTATACAAGATAACTATGGGATCTCTATTGCAACTTCAAGTGTCCATATAAATATAGGAATAGAGAACTTAGATAAGCTTTTTGCTGCTATTAGATTAATAAGATCTGAGGCTGCTTTGTATCTATCAATAAGCGCTAGCTCACCTTTTTTGAATAATAAAATTACGGAAAATCACTCTCAGAGGTGGATTCAGTTTCCTAAAACACCAAGTAAAGTACCTTTTTTTGTCAATCATACTTCCTATATCGAATGGATCGAGGAAAATATAGCTAATAAAAATATGCAAAATATAAGGCATTTTTGGTCTTCAATCAGACCAAATGGCCCCCAAAGGCCTTTAATTCTTGATCGTTTGGAATTGAGAATTTGTGATTTTGTTCATGATATTAATTTGCTTTTGGGGATAACAGCCATGCTAGAACTAAGGATTTTGCATCTTTTTGACAACTTAAACACTTTAGATCCCCTGACTGCGAGTATTTTTTCTTTTGAAGAATTATCAGAAATATGCGATCAAAATGAAATTTATGCTGCAAAAGATAGTCTGAATTCAGAGTTAATTCACTGGCAAGATGGCAAAAAAATTATTTGTAGAGAATGGATTCAAGACTTACTATCAGATTTATCATTAACCGCAGAAAAATTTAATATGAAACATCTTCTGGAACCTATCCATAGAGTCCTTGAAGAAGGAAATCAAGCTATGAAATGGATAAATCAATATAAAAAAGGTCTCTCGATTGAAGAAATAATGAAACTCACTATCGATGATATGATCATCAATGAAAAAGAGATTATTTGATTATTTAAACAAACATTTGATCTGAATATTTTTACTTGTGACATAATAATTATATGGAATCTCCTCAACAGGATAAAAATAATAAAATGGATCTTATAAGTAACAATGATCCACTTGATAAAAATCGTCTTTTAATAGAAGATCTATGGGAAGCTGTTCTTAGAGAAGAATGCCCAGAAGATCAAGCAGTGAGATTGATACAGCTTAAAGAATTAAGTTATTCGAAGCAAATTGATGGAGTTAGTTCAAAAACTTTTAAAAACGAAATAGTTGATATTATTAATTCAATGGATTTGACAGAATCTATTGCAGCAGCTAGGGCGTTTTCACTATATTTTCAACTAGTGAATATTTTGGAACAAAGAGTTGAGGAAGATAGATATATTCAAAGCTTTACCAACATGAATGTTCAAAAATCGCCCGATAATCTTGATCCTTTTGCCCCAGCGTTGGCTAGGCAAAATGCACCGGTAACTTTTCGAGAATTATTTTATAGGCTTAGGAAACTAAATGTACCTCCAGGAAAATTAGAAGAGTTATTGCAGGAAATGGATATTCGTTTAGTTTTTACTGCACATCCGACTGAGATAGTAAGACATACTATTAGACATAAACAAACTAGAGTAGCAAATTTGTTGAAAAAAATACAGGTCGCGCAATTTTTAACAAAAGAAGAAATAAATATTCTAAAAACTCAATTAAAAGAGGAAGTCAGACTTTGGTGGAGAACAGATGAATTGCATCAATTTAAGCCTTCCGTTTTAGATGAAGTAGATTATGCTTTGCATTATTTTCAGCAAGTTTTATTTAATGCAATGCCTAAATTGAGAGGTAGAATTTTTGAAGCGCTTACCGAAAACTACCCAGATGTTCAGATGCCTTCCGAATCTTTTTGCAACTTTGGTTCTTGGGTAGGATCCGATAGGGATGGGAATCCATCTGTTACTCCTGAGATAACATGGAGAACTGCTTGTTACCAAAGGCAGTTGATGTTGGAAAGATATATAACTGCGACATCTAACTTAAGAGATCAATTAAGTGTCTCAATGCAATGGAGTCAAGTAAGCTCTTCTTTATTAGAGTCTTTAGAAACAGATAGGGTTAAGTTTCCAGAAATATATGAAGCTAGGGCTACAAGATACAGATCAGAACCTTACAGATTGAAATTAAGTTACATTTTAGAGAAGTTGAGGCTCACACAAGAAAGGAATAATTTATTAGCTGATAGTGGTTGGAAATCTGATTTAGAAGGGGAAATTGATACTAAAAATATAGATAAAGTTGAAAACTTATATTACAAATCAGTCAGTGAATTTACCTATGATCTCGAACTGATTAAAAATAGTCTGATTAGTACAGATTTAAATTGCGAGGCCGTAAATACCTTGCTTACTCAGGTTCATATTTTTGGTTTTTCACTAGCAAGTTTAGATATACGCCAAGAAAGCACAAGGCATAGTGACGCTATACAAGAACTTACAAATTATCTTGATTTGTCTGTCCTATATGACCAAATGTCTGAGGAAGAGAAAATTAAATGGCTTGTAGAGGAATTAAATACAAAAAGGCCTTTAATTCCTCCTGACGTTAACTGGACAAAAACTACAGAAGAAACCTTTTCAGTTTTTAAAATGGTTAAAAGACTACAGCAAGAATTTGGAAGTCGTATTTGTCATTCTTATGTAATTTCAATGAGTCATAGCGCATCTGATTTGCTTGAAGTTCTTTTATTAGCAAAAGAAATGGGACTCCTTCATCAAAAGTCACAAAAGTCAAAATTATTGGTTGTTCCTCTTTTCGAAACTGTTGAAGACCTTAAAAGAGCCCCAGAAGTAATGGAAAAATTGTTTAAATTAGAATTTTACAAATCATTGTTGCCAAAAGTTGGAGAATCCTTGAAACCTCTTCAAGAATTAATGCTTGGATATTCTGATAGCAATAAAGATTCAGGGTTTGTTTCCAGTAATTGGGAAATTCACAGAGCCCAAATAGCTCTTCAAAATCTTGCAAGTAGAAATAACATATTGCTAAGACTTTTTCATGGAAGAGGCGGTTCCGTAGGTAGAGGAGGTGGACCAGCATATCAGGCGATATTGGCACAACCAAGCGGTACTTTAAAAGGGCGAATAAAAATAACAGAACAAGGTGAAGTATTGGCTTCAAAATATAGTCTTCCTGAACTGGCTTTGTATAACCTCGAAACAGTTACTACTGCTGTTATTCAAAATAGTTTGGTGAATAATAGGCTTGATGCGACTCCAGAATGGAATCAATTAATGTCAAGGCTTGCAGAAACATCAAGGTCTCACTACAGAAAATTAGTGCATGAAAATCCAGATTTATTAAATTTCTTTCAGGAGGTCACTCCAATAGAAGAAATAAGTAAATTGCAAATATCTAGTAGACCTGCCAGAAGAAAAAAAGGTGCTAAAGATTTGTCAAGTTTAAGAGCTATTCCATGGGTATTTGGTTGGACACAAAGTAGATTTCTTTTGCCAAGTTGGTTTGGAGTAGGAACTGCATTATCATCCGAATTAAATTCTGACCCACAACAAATTGAATTATTAAGAGTTCTCCATCAAAGATGGCCATTTTTTAGGATGCTCATATCTAAGGTAGAAATGACATTATCTAAGGTTGATTTGGAAGTTGCCAAATATTATGTTGACACTCTTGGCAGTAAAGAAAATAAAGATTCTTTCGATGTTATTTTTGAAGTAATTTCTAAAGAATATAATCTTACAAAATCTTTAATACTTGAAATTACTGGTAAAAATAAGCTTCTTGAATCTGATAGAGACTTAAAATCATCAGTAAGCTTGAGAAATAAGACAATAATCCCATTGGGATTTTTACAGGTTTCGCTTTTAAGAAGGCTTAGAGATCAAACAAGGCAACCTCCAATTAGCGAATTTATCGTTGAAAAAGATGAATCTAGAAGAGCTTACAGTAGAAGTGAACTATTGAGGGGGGCACTTTTAACTATTAACGGGATAGCAGCAGGTATGAGAAATACAGGTTGATAATTGCAATATTTTTCTAAAAAAAAACTTGTTCTTCCAGAAGGTTATTTTGTTAATTCTTCCCAGATTCCATTAGCAAAAGAAGTTAATAAACTTTTAGCGAATTGCGGTTGTGAGACATTCCCAATAAAACCCCTCTCTGAGGCTATTCAGAAAAGTAATTTCTTTTTCACAATACAAAGTGAATTAGGAAATAAATTATATGGTTTTGTAAGAGTAACATCAGACAGGGGATTGAATGCTAACTTATGGAATTTAAGTGCAGCAAAAGGTAATAATCAGGAACTTTTTTATTCAATTTTATTACAAGTAACTCTTGAGAAAATAAACATTGAAATGCCTGGATGTAGTGTTTCTGTTCAGGCTCCAGAGTCCTCTTTTAAAAGTCTTGAAGAAAGCGGATTTATATTAGATCCAAATGGAATAAGAGTGATGGGATATAAACTTTAATAATAAAGTTACGAGCATGGAGGGATTCGAACCCCCGACTCTCAGAACCGGAATCTGATGCTCTATCCAACTGAGCTACATGCCCTTTTATTTTTCAATTTCTTTAAGGAAAATCTAAATATATTAAATCTAGCTAATTTAATTAATGAATGCATCAAGAAAATTTTTTTAAATAAATTAAAAATTAAAAATTTTCGGAACCACAAAAGTTTTGGAATTGACCTAGAAGCGCAAAGAACAATCGTTCTGGGCTGTAATGGCATTGGTAAGTCAAATTTACTTGAATCTATTGAATTTTTAAGTCAATTAAAATCTAATAGAGCATTAAGTGATAAAGATTTAATAGAAAATGATAGTGATATGGCCGAAGTTATTGGACAAATAGATTTTAGAGATGATTTAAAGTTGAATTTATTTAGAAAAGGCTCTAAAAAAATTTATGTCAATGATTCAATCTTGAGAAAGCAGAGCGAAATAAAGAACTTTATTAGAAGTGTGTGTTTCTGCTCGAGTGATATAGGTATCGTTAGAAATGAACCTAATTATCGCAGAATATGGATTGATAAAGTTGTATCTCAGCTTGAACCAGTATATTTAGACTTGATAAGTAGATTTAACAGGCTTTTAAAGCAAAGAAGTCATTATTGGCGTTCAGAAAGCTTTCAAAATGATCAATCATCAGAAATTCTTGAAAGTTTTGATATTCAAATGTCAATAATAAGTACAAGAATTTTTAGGCGTAGGAGAAGGGCTTTATTAAAAATCAAACCATATGTTGAATATTGGCATAGATATTTAAGTAAATCTAAAGAGCACATAGGCATAAATTATCTTTCAGGGATACAAAATATAAGTCCAGAAGAAGAAGAAGAAGAAGTTATCACTAAGAAAATAGTAGAACAACTAATAATTCAGCGTCCTATTGAATCATTGACTGGTAAATGTAATTTTGGCCCTCATCGTGATGATGTTGAGTTTCTCATTAATAATATTTCAGTTAGAAAATATGGTTCATCTGGTCAGCAAAGAACTTTTATTTTAGCTTTAAAAATGGCAGAATTAGATTTATTAACTAAAACATTAAATGTCCCTCCAATACTCATATTGGATGATGTCTTGGCCGAATTAGACATAACAAGACAAAATTTATTATTAAATTCTGTTGGAAAAGATAGTCAATGTTTTATTAGTGCGACACATCTAGATAAATTTAATCAATCTTTCTTAGGCTCTTCACAAATGATTTACTTATAACTTTAAAACTAACAATTTTTAGCTAATCTTATAGATATAAATTTCTTTGATGGAAGGCCCAAAAAAAAATCAAATTTTAGGTTCTTTTTGTAATGATGAAAAACTAATTCATCACAGTAAGCACCTTTTGTTGGAACTGTATGGATGTGATTACGAAAAATTAAATGATGAATCCTTTTTGCGTTGTTCGTTAAATAGAGCTGCAAAATTAGCAAAGGCAACAGTTCTGAATTTAATAAGTAATAAATTTGAACCTCAAGGAGTTACGGCAATTGCATTACTGGCTGAATCCCATATTTCAATTCATTCTTGGCCTGAATCTAATTATTCTGCAGTCGATATTTTTACATGTGGTCAAAATATGCAACCAGAACTTGCTAGTCAATACTTAATTGAAACTTTGAATGCTGAAGAACATTTCTTACGTGTTCTTAAGCGAAATCCACCTTCAGCAATTTTAAAAGAGATTAGAACGGTTGTTTAACTGTTATATTTATCTATTTAATTTTCCGCTAATTAATCCTTCAAGATCTAAACTTGTGCAATTAAATCCTAACTTAGAAAAGTATTGAACTAAATCGTCAAAATTAAATTTTTTAAAAAAATGCTTTAATTCTTCTTGGGGGATCTCTATTCTTGCGGTTGATCCTTGACATCTAACTCTTACCTCGGATAAACCGCCTTTTTTTAAATATTCTTCAGCTTTTTCAACCATCTTGAGCCTTTCACTAGTTATTTCATGGCCATAAGGAAATCTTGAAGATAAGCAAGGTTGAGCAGGTTTATCCCACCATGGGAAACCTAATGCTCTAGATATATCCCTAATATCTTTTTTTGAAAATTTAAATTTTGCGAGGGGTGAAATAACTCCTGCTTGTTTAGCAGCTTTTATACCAGGCCTAAAGTCTTTTAGATCATCAAGATTGACACCATCTAAAACAATCTTGTAATTCAGTTTTTTAGACAAGTATGTTGTATGTTTGTGAAGCTCTTTTTTGCATGCAAAGCATCTGTCTTGCGGATTGTTCCTATAACTTGACTCTTCTAATTCGGATGTTTTAATTTCTAAATGCTTAATTCCAATCCATTTTGCTTGGCTTCTTGCTTCTTCACGTAGTGTATTGGCTAAGGCAGGAGAAATACCAGTAATTGCGATTGATTTACTACCTAGTTGCTCAAACGCCAACGAGGCCACTAGTGTACTATCTACTCCTCCTGAATAAGCGATACAAACACTATCGAGGTTCTTAATGTATCTTCTAATTGTAAATAGCTTTTCATTTTGTTCATCAGAAAGAATTTCTAGTTGATTGAACATGCTAATTACTTTAAAATTCAAATTACCTATGTATAGGTTGAATTTATTATTAAATTTTTAATAATATATTTAACTATATCTTAGATTAAATTTATTCACCTTGTTCAATTGACAAATACAAGAAGAAATAAAGGTATTGGAATTGTCACCGCAAGTGACAGTCAAGAAAGATCACAAGGTCAATTACATATTTATGATGGGGAAGGAAAAGGTAAAAGTCAGGCTGCTTTGGGTGTTGTTTTAAGGACAATTGGACTAGGAATATGCGAAAAAAAACAGTCGAGAGTACTTCTTCTCAGATTTTTAAAGGGACCTGAGAGGTCATATGATGAGGATGCAGCTATAGAGGCCCTGCAAAGGGGATTCCCACACTTAATAGACCATGTAAGGACAGGAAGGTCAGAATTCTTTACTGAAGACCAGGTGACAAAATTTGATATTGGTGAGGCTGAGAGAGGTTGGAATATTGCAAAAGGAGCAATCGCTAGCTCTCTTTATTCTGTTGTTGTACTAGATGAGCTGAATCCAGTTCTTGATTTAGGAATGCTTGATATAAAGGAAGTTGTTGATTCTCTTCAAAATCGTCCTGACGGACTGGAAATAATTATTACCGGAAGGGCAGCCCCTCCTTCTTTGGTGAGAATATCACAACTTCATTCAGAAATGAGATCACGTTTAAAAGGAGATTTATCAAAACTAATAGGACAAAAGAGATGTACTGGTGGAATTGAGATATACACAGGAGAGGGTAAAGGTAAATCCACAAGTGCACTTGGCAAGGCTCTTCAAGCAATTGGTAAAGGAATCTCTCAAGATAAAAGTCATAGAGTTTTAATTTTACAGTGGTTAAAAGGCGGAACTGGCTACACCGAAGATGCTGCTATAGAAGCATTGAGAGAAAGTTACCCACATTTGGTAGATCATTTGCGATCTGGAAGAGATGCGATCGTGTGGAGAGGTCAGCAAAAACCAATTGATTATGTTGAGGCTGAAAGAGCATGGGAAATAGCTAAAGCTGCTATTTTGAGTGGTTTGTATAAAACAATTATTTTGGATGAATTGAACCCAACTGTTGATTTAGAGCTACTACCTGTGGAATCAATATATCAAACGCTCTTAAAGAAACCAGCAGAAACAGAAGTAATTATTACTGGTAGATGTAAAAATGAACCTTCATATTTTGAACTCGCTGATATTTACTCTGAAATGGTGTGTCATAAGCACTATGCGAATGTTGGAGTTGATTTGAAAAGAGGTGTAGATTACTAAATATTTATACTTAAAATATTAATCGCTTAATAATCTTTTTACCTTTTCAATGCCACCCTCAATAGATCTCGATTGAATTTTGAATTTAGACAAGATTCTTGAAGCTTTTTCAGAACGTTTCCCTGTTTTACATATGGTGAAAACCTCTTTAATTAAACTTTCTTTTTGAATAAATCCCAAGTCAGGCTTTTGGTTCAAATGACTCAGGGGGAGTGATATAGAGCCATCAATTGCAGATGCAGAAAATTCTTCATTTTCCCTAACATCAATTAAAAGAATTTTGTTAGGTTTAATTTTATATAAGCTATTAAAATCACAAGCATTAATTCTGTTGATTGTTCCAGTTTGCGTAGAACATTCATCGTCACTATAGTAGTCCATAAACTTAGAAAGATTATTGATTTGTTTATTTACTTGATCACTTTTTAGATGTAATTTTTTCGTATTCATATTCAACAGATCAAAAACCATAATTTTTCCATCTAAAACCTCACCTTTTTTTAAAATAATTTTGATAATTTCATTCACCTGAATAATTCCTATTAGACCTGTGGATACACCCACAACCCCATATTCTGCACAACTAGGGACGGTATTTTTTGAAGGTGATTCTGGTAGTAAGTCTCTTAAATTAGGACTAGTTTTATTTAAGTTGAATACACTTACTTGTCCTTCAAAGCCCTGAACACTGCCAAAGACTAAAGGTTTATTTAGTATCAAGCATGCATCATTTATCAAATATCTAGTTCCAAAATTATCTGAACAATCGCAAATAATATCAAATTTTTGAATTATTTCTAGAGCATTCTTAGGATTAAATCTTTCAGCAAATGTCAATAATTCAGAATTAGGATTAAATTTTTTTATTCTTTCCTGGGCGGAATCAATTTTTAGACTACCTATAGTATTCGTTTCATGAATTATCTGTCTTTGGAGATTAGACTTCTCAACGTAATCATTATCAACTATTCCAATTTTCCCTATTCCTGCTGCAGCTAAATAAAGCAAAACAGAAGAACCAAGGCCACCTGCTCCAATACATAACACTGAACTGTTTTTTAGGCTTAGTTGACCTTCATAACCTATCTCTTTGAGTGTTAAATGTTTTTGATATCTTTCTTTTTCATCTGTAGTTAAGAAATTATATTTAATATTTTTGGACATACCGATTCTTTAACTTTTAAAAATTAAACTATGAAAATATAATAATTAAAATAAAAATTTTAGCCTTTTAAAAATTTCCTTTTACTTAATTTTATTAATGTTTTTGTTAGAACTAGATGATAATGTGAAGTTTTTATAAATCAATTTTAAGTTTAAATACCTCCAGAAACTTTATATAGCAACGTCTCTAAAAAATACAAAATGTTTCGGTTCGGAATTTTGCACAACAAAAAGGTAGTCAACAGGCCTTTTTTCCGATACTGTCTGGTTCATATATTTAAGTTTACTGAATTCATGAGTGATAACACTCCAGGGTCAAATCAAGACTCCGGCTCCGATACAAGCTCAGAAACCAAAAGCTTTTCAGAGAAGTACTCTGATGTCATGGGAAAAGTCAACGAAACCCTTGGTAATGTTGATTGGACTCAAATGGGTAAGTATGGCAAAGCTGCAGGCATAATAGCCGTTGTAGTCATAGCTCAGATAATAATAAAAGTTGTCATTGACACGATTAACTTCTTCCCAATTCTTCCAGGTTTGCTAGAACTTCTAGGAGTAATAGTAGTTGGCCAATGGAGCTGGCAGAATCTTCGCACCAGTGAAAATCGTGAAGCTGTTTTAGATAAGGTACAAAATCTTAAAAAGACTTATCTAGGATAGTTCAAGATTACATACTAAGTATTGCTTTTACGTAATCTTTGACTTGATTTAGATATGATCCTCCAAACATATTGGCATGATTCAATATGTGATAAAAATTATAAATAATAATTCTATTTTCAAAATTTTCCTTTAATGGGAAAATTTTATAATATTCTTCATAAAAATCGTTTTCAAAACCTCCAAAAAGTTTTGTCATGGCTATGTCTACTTCATTATCTGCCCACCATGATGCTGGGTCAAATATAACCCCCTTACCACTTTGGTCCATTCCTGCATTTCCTGACCACAAATCACCATGAACAAGAACATTTATTGGTTTATGATTAAGCAATTCTGATTTAATTTTTGCTTTAATTTTATTTATTATCCCTTGATCTAATAAATTAGATTTGAGAATTGATAATTGTGGCATTAACCGTAAGTTTAAAAAACAATCTAACCAATTATCTTCCCAGCCTTTCTTCTGATCTGTGGTTCCAATAAATCCCTCAACTGGAAATCCAAACATTTTTGGATTAGATTCAGCTGATTTCAAGTGCATTTCGCCTAAACCTTTTCCGAGTTTTTTTTGGTCAAAATTTTGCATATCTATCCATTCAATTAAAAGATACTCTATATTTTTGATATTTTTATATGTAATAACTTCAGGAATGACTAAGTTTTCTTGATTAATATACTTTCTTAAATTTTGAAGACAATATTTTTCAAATTCAAGAAATTTTTTGTTTCTATCATTTCTTTTTAGGAAAAATTTTTTTTTGTTTGAGAATTCTATTTGCCAGGCACTATGTATATCGCCCCCATGAACAGGTTCAATACTTTTTGGATAGGTTTCACCTAATTCACTACAAATTTCGTTAACTTCAATAGGTGATAATTTTTGCATTTTCAATGAGAAATTCCGAAATTGTTGTCGTTGGCGCTGGTATAGCAGGACTAACTTCTGCAGCAATTTTATCAAAACAAGGTTTATCAGTGACTTTAATTGAATCTCATACTCAATCAGGAGGATGTGCCGGTACTTTTAAAAGAAAGAATTATATATTTGATGTTGGTGCAACTCAGGTTGCAGGTTTAGAGAAAGGAGGAATACATTCTAAAATTTTTGATTTTTTAGATATCCCATCACCTGAAGCTACAATTTTAGACCCTGCTTGCATTGTTGATTTAAATGATGGTGGTAAGCCCATACCTATTTGGTATGAAAAAAGCAAATGGATTGCTGAACGAGAAATACAGTTTCCTGGGAGTGATAGATTTTGGAAACTTTGCACCCTCATACATCAAAGTAATTGGATATTTGCTAACAATAATCCTGTATTACCAATAAATAATTTTTGGGATTTTTCTCAACTTCTCAAAGCATTAGTACCGTCTAATCTTGTCACAGGAATCTTAGTTAAATCTACTATTTTTGATTTATTGAGGATTTGTGGATTATCGAAGGATGAGCGCTTGATAAAATTCTTAAATCTGCAACTAAAACTTTATTCTCAAGAGGACGTTTATAATACTGCAGCATTATATGGATCTACTGTTCTTCAGATGTGCCAACAGCCACATGGTCTGTGGCATCTTAAAAAATCTATGCAGTCTTTAAGTGAAGCATTAGAAAGTTCATTGAGAAAAACTGGAGTTAAAATAATTTTTGGACAAAAAGTTAATTCTTTAAATTTTGATGACGTAAATATGTGCTGGAAAGTATCTGCTAATTCAAAAAAAAATTCTTTTATTTACCATGCAAAAGATTTGATTTATACCGCGCCTCCTCAATCTTTGCTCAAGCATCTGAAAGATCCTTTAAAAAGAAAAAAAAGTTATAAAAATCGACTTAATAATTTGCCTGATCCAAGTGGAGCTTTAGTTTTTTATTCAGCATTAAAAAAAGAAAATATTAAAAAATCTTCCTCAAATCATTATCAATTTGTTTCGAATGAATTTGGTTCTTTATTTGTCTCAATTAGTGATGATGGTGATGGAAGAGCGCCAAAAGGTGAGGTTACTTTAATAGCTAGTATTTTTACTAAAACAAAAGATTGGTTTGATCTAGATAAAAAAAATTACATAAAGAAAAAAAAGGATTTTATGAAAAAGATATCAGTTGAACTGGAAAGTCAATTTCAGATTGATCCGGAAAATTGGCTACATAGGGAATTAGCGACTCCTGTGGGATTTCAAAAATGGACTAATAGACCCAACGGAATAGTAGGCGGGCTTGGTCAAAATCCAGATATTTTTGGTTTATTTGGATTATCAAGTAGGACGCCTTTTGAAGGTTTATGGTTATGTGGAGACTCAATTTATCCAGGAGAGGGGACAGCAGGTGTTAGCCAGTCTGCATTAATGGTTTCAAGACAAATTCTAGCTTCTAAGGGTATAGAAAATTTTAATTTATAAATTTTTCTCTGATTTCTTTTGCTTCAGAAAGTTTCTTAGAGAGTAACTCCCAATTTTTTTCTTTTATAAGAGATTCCATTGTATTTAACCTTTTTTTAAAATTATTAATGGCATTTAAAACATTAATCTGATTATTCATAGCTAAATCTAAGCCTAGTTTTTCATTGCCGCCACCAACTCTCGAAGTGTCAGCAAATCCTGTAGCAGCTAGCTTTTGTGTGAGATCTAATAAAGCTGGATTATTTTTTGTGTAGGCAGTTTCAATTAGAGTAGAAGCTAAAAATATAGGCAAATGAGAAATTAGAGATACTGCTTCATCATGCTCTTTTGGAGAGGCTTTACAAATTTCACAATCCATTGATTTTATTAGCTTGGAAATAGTTCTAACTGCATTTGAATCACTATTTTGTGTAGGGGTAATAATCCATTTTGCATTTTTAAAAAGACCTTCAAAACCTGAATCAACCCCTTTCTTTTCTGTTCCCGCCATTGGATGTGATCCAATAAATAGAGGATGTAAATTTTCCCATGTATTTACAATTGGCTCTTTAACAGAGCCTACATCAGTTACTATTGCTTCTTGCGGTATTGATGCTGCTAATCGTTGAGATGGAATTATTAAATCTTTGATAGGCAATGCCAAAATTATCAGCTCACATTTTTTTAATAAGCTCAGATCACAGCTAACAAAATTTGCAAGCTTTTTTTCCTTAGCTTTTTTCTCATTTAATTCATTATTTGCTATTCCATAAATTGTGTGGTTTAGACTTTGGAGTTTTAATCCTAAAGAACCGCCAATTAAACCTAATCCTACTATTCCAATTTTCATAGATTTATTAATTTAATACTTTCTTATATTCATAACAATTTTTTGTATATTAGGTTCATAAATTTTTGTATGTACATTTAAATAAATTTATTATAAATGCTTGAAATTTTAAGTCATCAATATTTGAAAAATTTTTTGAGAGACGAGAGAATTAATTGGGAACAGATATATTCTTTTGGGAGAATAATTTCCAAGTGTATTGATAATGATTCCACATATCTAATTAATTCAGAAATTTTCTCGACCCATGATTGGTTACCTCCAATTTTGATTTCCCTATCTTTAAGGGAAGAAAATTCAACTTTTATTTTATCCGAAGAAAAAATTCAATTTATAAAAAAATTTCAGATTAGTTCATTAGAAAATCTAGGTTTAAATTTTATTTTAAAAAATGATCAACTAATTTTTGCAAATCATCATATTCGCTTGATAAAAATTGACGATTTACTTAATAATACCAATTCTCTTAATCTTAAAAATCATCGTATTGTTTATTCTGGAGTTGAAAATATAAAACAGGATTTAAAGAATCATTTTAGAATTTCTTTACTTAAAAAAGATTGGACAAAAAATTTTAAAGAATTTGAATTTATCAATCAAAAATTTAATAAAGTATATGATTCATTGAAGAAAAAGTTCTTCAAGAGAAAGGTCTTAGGAAATAGTTATATCAATTTAGATGAAAAAGAAATTAGTTTTTTGTCAAATTTTTTTCATGAAAATTCTTTTTTTTCTGATAAATTTTTAAGCATTCACAAAGCATTAGCTCAAGGTTGGGCATGCTGGGTAAAATTAAATAATACAAATTTAGATTGGAATTTGTATTTGCAGCCAATAGATGAACTTGCTCAAATTAAGAAATTTTTTTCAAATAATAAATTTGTTTTTTTATCAGCTTTGAGAAAAGATAATTTTTTTCAAATTTATCTTAAAGAGCACGGTTTAGATCTTGATTTAGTCATTAACTTTAAAAGTAATTTTGAAGAGAAAAAGATCTCACTTTATATACCCTCTAAACAGTTGCTTCCTAATAATCCTCTTTTTACGAATTCAATATTGGATAAATGCAATAAGTTAACACTTTTTAGAAAGGGTTTAACTTTAATTTTGTCTGATGATATTGATTTGAAAACTAACCTTGCCACAGAATTAGCCTCCAAGTACGGAAAGAGGGTTTTGCTAGAGACGATTCCTATTCATAATAATGAAATTCTTTGCACTAGTTACGATTGGTGGATCATGAATTCTTACTTAATACAAATTCCAGAACAAATTATTATTCCTTTACTTCCGATTCCGAACATGTCAGAGCCTATTAATGTAATAACAGTTTCTTATAAAAAAAAGCTTTCTCAAGATTGGTTTAGAGACTTCCTTCTTCCTCAAGCCAGAATAAAACTTGAAAGATCTATTTCTCCTTTAAGAAGAAATTCAGGTAAGTTAATAATTTTAGATGGAAGAGCAAATAAAAGAAACTGGGGAAGATTACTTTTGCAAAACATTCAACCATCAAAACAAATTAACTATATGCTACCTTTTGATTAGCTTATGATTTTAAAAATAACTTAAAGAAATATGGGAGAAGCAAAAAGACGAAAAACACTTGGGTTACCTCCAAAAAAAAGTAATACTAAAACTAAATATGATGAGTCTCCAAGATTATTCGAATGGCTCCCCTTTACAATAAAGCAAAGAGATACTCTAATTAAATTAAGTATTAAGGCAAGCTGGTTTGGAATCGGAGGCTTAATAATCTTATGGATTGTAGTGAGATTTGTAGGCCCTGCTGCTGGGTGGTGGACGTTGGCTGATTCTTTATAAATCTAAGCTACTGTTTTTATATCATTAACATCGATTGTATTAGCAGGATTGCTATTTAATGCTTTCATTGAATTAGAACTGACTTCAGTACCTTCGGTTAATTTCTCTTTAACCATAGATTCTACTTTATTCCTAATTTCTAAGTTTTGATCAAGCCAAATAATTGTATTATCTCTTCCTTGTCCAATATTTTCTCCTTCATAGCTATACCAAGCGCCTCTCCTTATTATGATATTAGTCTCTTCTGCTAAATCTAATAAACATCCTGTCGTACTAATACCTTTTCCGAAGAGAATATCAAACTCTGCAATCCTAAATGGTGGTGCAACTTTGTTTTTTGCTACTTTTACTTTCGCTCTTATTCCGTATTCTTCAGTTCCTCTTTTAAGAGTTTGAATTCTTCTGATATCAAGTCTTACTGAGGCGTAAAATTTTAATGCATTTCCTCCTGTGGTTGTTTCTGGATTGCCGTATGTAACGCCAATTTTTAATCGTAATTGATTCAGGAATATTACCGTGCAACCAGATTTCCCAATATTTCCTGTTATTTTTCTCATTGCTTGACTCATTAGCCTTGCTTGGCTTCCAATTACGTGATCTCCCATCTCTCCTTCTATCTCGGCTCTTGGGGTTAATGCTGCGACCGAGTCAACAACAACAAGATCTACTGCACTCGATCTTATAAGTTGGTCAACTATTTCTAAAGCCATTTCTCCAGTATCTGGTTGTGAAACTAGTAAATTTTCAACATCAACTCCTAAAGAGGCTGCATAAACTGGATCGAGTGCATGCTCAGCATCAACAAATGCAGCCACTCCTCCATTTTTTTGGACCTCCGCAATCGCATGAAGCGTTAATGTGGTTTTTCCTGAACTTTCTGGTCCGTAAACTTCTACTACTCTTCCTTTTGGATAGCCTCCTCCTAATGCTAGATCTAAGGTGAGCGCTCCAGTAGATATTGTTTCTACTTTCATTCTTGAGGCGTCACCAAGTCTCATTATTGATCCTCGTCCAAAATTTCTTTCTATTTGACCTAAGACGAGACTTAGTGCTTTGTCTTTTTCTTTTGATTCAGTTTTTTTCTTTTCTTCGAGGCTCATTGTTTGATTTATCGGTTAAAGTTCTTGTAATTATTCTAAATTTGGAATTTTTTATTTAAACCAAACTTCATAAATACAAACTATAGTACATCTGTACTCTAGCTGATTATCTTTAAATTGCAACTAATTCCTCAAGGTTACTTAATTTCAATAATGTGATTTCATTACTTAAATTATATCTATCTGATTCTTTTAAATATCCCCAATCCGCCAGGAAGCATGGAATATGGGAGGTTCCTGAATTTTTTTTTATATCAATTAGAGTAGTTTTTCTATCTTCTATGAAACCTAAAATTTCATAGGTTTGAGTAAGCTTTTCAGCTATTTTGATTTTTGTTCCGGATTCATATCCAAAAATAAACTCTGGAAAAATATTTAATTGTTTAAGTATTTTTTCTGCAAATTTTTTTCCTTTTGTTGTTATTATTCCGGTTTTTATATTTCTCTTCCTTAACTCTTCTAAGAAATTTATAACTTCAAAAAATGGATCGTGTAAATTCACCCAAGATTTAAAATCTTTATCAATTTGGTACAAACGAGACTTATCTAGTATTTTTTGCAAATCTTTGGCAATCCAGGAATTATCTTTTAGTATCCTCTGGCAATTTTGATGATAGTTATTAAGGAAATCATTTTTATTATGATTTGCTATTGGATTTTCTTTTTTTATAATTTCGTGCACAATTAGAACCATTTCCCAACCATATTTCACCCAAGGCCTAATTTCTTTGAAAGTATTTGGTACTCTTTTATAAAGTTTTGGATCAAAAAAGATGTACGGTGAATTTAAATATTTTTCACAGGCCAGGAGAGAACTATACCAATATTCCTGCATTCCATCGACTATAACTCCATCAAAATCAAATAGAAATATTTTTTGAGAAGACACTAATTAAATATTAGAACTGGGCCGCTAGGATTCGAACCTAGGAATGTCGAGACCAAAACCCGATGCCTTACCACTTGGCGACGGCCCATTGAACTTTTAGTTTAATACATCAAAAGATTTTTTTCTATCAAAAAAATACAAAGTTTTTATAAACATGGCGCATGTTTTAAAAAATAAAAAAATCATTTGAATGATTTCGATTTCCATGGCTCTAAAAATTTCTGAGCTTTTTTGATTGCTAATGCCATTCTTTCAGGATACTCATAGAGTCTTTTGTTATTTTTGTGCGCAAATTCAATAAGGGGCTGCATAATTTTTCTTGCAGCACTTCCAAATGCTATTCCATCTGGTAATTTGTTTGACTTCAAAAATTCATGAGTTTTTTCATTTGTTCCTCCTGCCAATTGAATTAATCCTGGTGGAAGATCTGAACCGATTTTTTCAAACAATTTAACTGTATCTCTACTTGTTGTTGGAGCAAGATCACCAGACATTGGCCTTCCATCTAGCTGCCAAATAAGGGGAATATTGAGTTCTGCGAGAATATCATATCTTTCCCAGAGAGCTCTCAAAAGATCTTCGGGCTCTTGTAATTTTTTTAAAGATTGATTTAATCCACAACTGACAGATATCTTATCCAATTTCGTTTCAGAACTTTTAAGGATACTTACAACTTTTGCAAAAGAATCTAAGCGATTGATACTTGTATGAATTTCTACAGCATTAGGCTTTGTTTTTTGGAGTGTTGTTGCTAAATCATATTTTGACAAATTGTATTCATATTCACTAATTAGATTTAGAGGACAACTATTTATGCACCTTCCACATCCATAACATTTACTTTCTTTGATCCCAGAAATATCAATAGCAAAAGTGGGGCATACTTTTTCGCAAGGTCTTGAACAATTAGAAGGACATCTTAATGGATCAAATTTTGCTTTACGAAAGTGGATATCATTACCATCACTTATGCTTATCATTAATCCAGGGGAGTTGTTACAGATTTTTTGGGCCCACTCGATTCCTTTTTTTGCTGCATTAACTATAGATTCTTCAGCGGCAACATCAATGTAGTCGACACCTGCAGCAGTATAAATTGCACATAAATCTTCGATAGCAACAATATCTTCATTACTGGCGCCACAAATCAACTTAATCCATTTACCTTTTTTATTCTTGATTTTATTCAAACAATTTAAGTTTCAAATTCATCCAAAATATAGTCATTTAATGATTTCCATTCAAGTTTTCTTGAACCCCCCATTTCAACAACAATTGTTAGTTTATTATCTTTTGTACAAATCTCTATTAAGCTCTCTAACTCAGATTGAGACATCACTTGACCTTCTAGCAACCAGAGTAATTTATTTTTATCATTTTCATTAAATAACTCAGCAGCCATTGGGATTACCTGTTGTACTTCACCGAGGGCTCCATTTCTTCCTACGCTTTGATGACCTAGATGAGGTGGCCTAATGCCATGTAATTTGAGCAAAAATACTTCTGGATCTCCAAGTCCTCTTGCTGAGGTTATAAAAGTTTTAAAGCCCTTGGCTCTCATTCTCCTCAAAAGACGAGTTTCATAACCACCTTCAAGAGGAGCAAAGATTGCAAGACATTTGTTAGTTTTTAGATCGTTATGAAACTTATTTCCTGTAAGAAGTAATGGCATAAAAATTTCCTTTATTTCTATTTTATTTTATTTTATGGTACTTGATGATGTACAATTGTAATTCAGTGAATTTTTATGCTCGCAAGCTAGCCGAGCCTCTACAAAATTTTCACATTTTTTAGCGTTTCGCTAAAAAAGATCAGGTGGGTTTATCCCTGGAGAAACTATCTAAGTTTTTAGATAAGTCTCAACCTTAATTAATTGTTTTTTATTAACCAGACCTTCTAAATGTAAGGTTTAGATAATTGAAAAATCATTACGAGCTAGCCTACTTTAGTCTTATGTCTATAGGAATTTTAGGAAAGAAATTGGGCATGTCCCAACTTTTTGACGATAAAGGTAATGCAGTACCAGTTACTCTTATTGAGGCTGGCCCATGCCGAGTCACGCAATTGAAAACTAACGCTTTGGATGGTTACACAGCCGTTCAGATAGGGTATGGTTTGTCTAAAGAGAAGCATATTAGTAAACCTGCAAAGGGACATTTACTCAAATCAGGTGAAGAACTTTTAAAGCATTTAAAAGAATATAGGGTTGAAGAAACTTCATCTTATGAAATCGGAAATCAAATAACTGTAAAAAACTTTGAAGTCGGCCAAAAGGTTGATATTAGTGGTAAATCTATGGGTAGAGGTTTTGCTGGATACCAGAAAAGACATGGATTTAGCAGAGGCCCTATGAGTCATGGTTCAAAAAATCATAGAGCTCCAGGTTCTACAGGAGCAGGAACAACTCCAGGCAGAATTTATCCTGGTAAAAGAATGGCAGGTAGATATGGAGGGAAACAGATAACTACTAAAGGTTTGTTAGTTCTAAAAATTGATGACCAGAAAAATTTGCTTGTAGTAAAAGGTTCTGTCCCAGGTAAGCCTGGCTCAATCGTCAATATTAAGCCAAACAATGTTGTAGGAAATAAAGGAGGTGAAAAATCATGACAACACTCGAAACTCTTAAGTGGGATGGAAAAAAATCAGGGAAAGTCACTCTTGATTTAGCAGTTGCTAAGGAAACTTCTTCGGCAGACCTAATCCATAGAGCAGTTCTTAGGCAACTAGCAAACAAAAGACAAGGGACTGCATCAACTTTGACACGATCTGAAGTACGTGGTGGTGGTAGAAAACCATATAAACAGAAAGGTACAGGAAGGGCTCGTCAAGGATCAATAAGAACACCCTTAAGACCTGGGGGTGGAATTATTTTTGGGCCGAAACCACGTTCTTACAATCTTGATATGAATCGTAAGGAACGTAGATTAGCTCTACGAACAGCACTTATGTCCAGAGTATCTGATATGAAGGCTGTTGAAGATTTTGGTTCTACCATAAAGCAACCTAAAACAAGTGACATCATCAATGGCCTAGCTCGATTAGGTATACAAAAAACTGAAAAAGTCTTAGTTATTCTTGATAGCCCTTCCGATGTAATAAAAAAATCTATTAATAATATTGAAAAGGTAAAATTAATCGCAGCCGATCAATTAAATGTATTTGATATTCTCAATGCTAATAAGTTGGTAATAGGTCAATCAGCTATAAATAAAATTCAGGAGGTTTATGCATCATGAGTAAATTATTCGATTCTCGTTTAGCTGATGTAATACGAAAGCCAGTTATTACTGAGAAAGCTACAAACGCACTAGATCTTAATCAATATACTTTCGAGGTAGATCATAGAGCTGCAAAACCACAAATTAAGGCAGCTATTGAAGCCTTGTTTAGTGTTAAAGTCATAGGAGTTAACACTATGAATCCTCCTAGGAGAACAAGAAGAGTCGGGAAATTTTCCGGTAAACGTTCTCAGGTCAAGAAAGCAATTGTACGTCTTGCTGAAGGAGACAAAATCCAACTTTTCCCAGAATCTTAAGGAGTTTTAATCATGGCAATTCGTAAATTTAAACCTTATACACCTGGTACTAGACAGAGAGTAGTTACTGATTTTAGTGAAATAACAAGTGCGAAACCTGAGAGATCACTAATAGTTCCGAAACATAGAGTTAAAGGTAGGAATAATCGTGGAGTTATTACTTGCCGTCATCGTGGAGGTGGTCACAAAAGGCAATATAGATTGGTCGATTTTAGAAGAGATAAGAGAAATATTAATGCTAAAGTTGCAGCTATCCACTACGATCCTCATAGAAATGCTAGGCTTGCACTCTTATTTTATGAAGATGGAGAGAAAAGATATATTATCGCTCCAGCTGGAGTGAAAGTTGGCCAAAATGTTATATCTGGAGAGAGTGTTCCAATTGAAGATGGAAATGCAATGCCACTTTCTGTTATGCCATTAGGATGTAGTGTTCATTGTGTCGAGTTATATGCAGGAAGAGGTGCACAAATGGTTAGATCAGCTGGAGCTAGTGCACAAGTTATGGCAAAAGAGGGAGATTATGTTGCTTTAAAACTGCCATCTACCGAAGTAAGACTTGTTAGAAAGGAATGCTATGCAACTCTTGGAGAAGTTGGTAATTCTGAAATAAGAAATACTAGTTTAGGTAAAGCAGGTAGAAGAAGATGGCTTGGAAGAAGGCCACAAGTAAGAGGAAGTGTAATGAACCCATGTGATCATCCACATGGAGGAGGAGAGGGAAAAGCACCAATTGGTAGAGCAGGCCCTGTTACGCCATGGGGTAAGCCAGCTCTTGGGTTAAAGACACGTAAAAAGAACAAACCAAGTAATAAATTAGTAGTTCGAAGACGTCGTCGCGTTTCTAAGAGGAGTAGAGGAGGAAGAGACTCTTGATTACTTCATTTATGACTTTAATTTCTATTTTATAAACATGGGACGATCACTAAAAAAAGGACCTTTCATAGCAGATAGCCTGCTCAAAAAGGTAGAAAAACAAAACACTGATAATGACAAGTCTGTTATCAAAACTTGGTCTAGAGCCTCTACGATTTTACCTGTAATGATTGGCCATACAATCGCGGTACATAATGGCAAGACCCATATTCCTGTATTTATAACCGAACAAATGATCGGTCATAAACTTGGAGAATTTGCTCCTACACGCACTTACCGGGGTCACATAAGAGATAAGAAAGGAGCAAAATAATGACAAAAACACCTGAAACAACAAAAACGGCTATTGCTCATGGAAACTATGTTAGAGGATCAGCCTCTAAAGTCAGAAGAGTTCTTGATCAAATAAGGGGTCGGTCATATAGAGATGCATTAATTATGTTGGAATTTATGCCTTACAGATCTACTGATCCAATTACTAAAGTTCTTAGATCTGCAGTTGCTAATGCAGAGCATAATCTTGGAATGGATCCATCTACCCTTTTTATTTCCTCTGCATGGGCTAATAGTGGTCCGGTAATGAAAAGGTATAGGCCTAGAGCTCAAGGTAGAGCTTTTTCAATCAAAAAACAGACTTGCCATATTAGTATTTCTGTTGAATCTGCTCCTACTCAAACTAATGCGGAGGTACAAAACTGATGGGACATAAAATACATCCTTCTGGACTAAGGTTAGGAATTACGCAAGAGCATCGCTCCAAATGGTTTGCTACTTCTAAAACATATCCAATTCTTCTTCAAGAAGATTTTAAGATTCGTACTTTTATAGCGAAAAAATATGGTGCAGCAGGAATTAGCGATGTACTGATAGCAAGGAAAGCTGATCAACTGGAACTTGAGTTAAAAACAGCAAGACCAGGAGTGATAGTTGGAAGACAAGGAAGTGGTATTGAAGAATTAAGATCTGGGATTCAAAAAACTATTGGTGATAGAACAAGGCAAGTCAGAATAAATGTTGTTGAAGTTGAGCGCGTTGACGCTGATGCTTTTTTACTGGCCGAATATATTGCGCAACAACTTGAAAAAAGAGTCGCCTTTAGAAGAACTATAAGGATGGCATTGCAGAGGGCTCAAAGGGCTGGAGTGCTAGGTCTTAAAATACAGGTAGGGGGAAGGTTGAACGGTGCTGAAATCGCTAGAACAGAATGGACCAGAGAAGGTAGAGTTCCTTTACATACTTTGAGAGCTGAAATTGACTATTCAACACGTGAAGCTAATACGACTTATGGCGTATTAGGTATTAAAGTTTGGGTTTTCAAAGGAGAAGTTCTTCCTAAAGAAGAACAAACAATTCCAGTGGGTGCAAACCCTAAGAGGAAAGCTAGTAGAAGACCTCAACAATTTGAGGACCGTTCAAATGAGAATTCATAGGAGGTATAAAAATGCTTAGTCCAAAACGCACAAAATTTCGTAAACAACATAGAGGCAGAATGAGGGGGGTGGCCTCTAAGGGTAATAAAATTGCTTTCGGTCAATTTGCTCTCCAAGCGCAAGACTGCGGATGGGTCACCGCACGCCAGATTGAGGCAAGTCGACGAGCTATGACAAGATATATTAAACGTGGAGGTCAAATCTGGATAAGAATTTTTCCTGATAAACCTGTAACCATGAGACCTGCTGAAACTAGAATGGGTTCTGGTAAAGGTAATCCTGAATTTTGGGTTGCAGTCGTGAAACCTGGAAGAATACTTTTTGAAATGGGTGGTGAGGATATCACTGAGGAAATTGCAAAAGAAGCTATGCGTCTCGCTCAATACAAACTCCCTGTAAAAACAAAATTTATTTCGATTGATAAAAATCTAGAAGCTCCTTCCCAAGAAAAGATAAAAAATAATAAACAATCTCAAGAGGAGGTTAAACAATGAAAAACTCAGAGTCTCTTAAAGAATTTAAAAAATTAAATTCTGCTCAAATTACTGAAAAAATTGACCAACTACGAAAAGATCTTTTTGATTTGAGATTTAAACAAGCTACTAGACAGCTCAATGAAACTCATAAATTTAAAATTATAAAGAAACAAGTTGCGCAATTACTTACTATCAGTAAGAGTCAATCTGCTTCTCAAACAACTTCAGATTAATTATTAGTTATGGCACTTAAAGAAAGAATTGGTACTGTTGTCAGCGACAAGATGGACAAAACAGTTGTTGTTGCTGTTATTAACAGATATCCACATCCCACTTATAAAAAAATTGTGAGTAGGACTACGAGATATAAGGCTCATGATCCTGAAAATACATGTGCTTTAGGTGATCGAGTAAAAATTAGAGAAACTAGACCACTTAGTGCTCACAAAAGATGGGCAATAGAAGAGATCCTCAATAAAACAATTAAGTCAGAGGAGATCAAAAAATGATTCAACAAGAAACTTATTTAACAGTTGCAGATAACAGTGGTGCTAAAAGACTCCAGTGTATTAGAGTCTTGGGTTCTAATAGAAGATATGCACATGTTGGGGATGTCATTGTAGCAACTGTTAAAGATGCTCTTCCAAATATGGGAGTTAAGAAATCTGAGGTTGTGAAAGCTGTCATCGTTAGAACAAAAGCCACATTAAGAAGAAATACTGGTAATTCAATCAGATTTGATGATAATGCTGCTGTTTTGATTAATGAGGATAAGAATCCAAAAGGAACTAGAGTTTTTGGTCCTGTAGCGAGAGAACTACGGGATAAAAATTACACTAAAATTGTTTCTCTTGCTCCGGAGGTGATTTAAATGTTGGATTCATTAAAACAAAAGAAGAATTTCCAAAGAATAAAAATGAGAATCAAAACTGGAGATTTAGTAAAAGTAATTAACGGAAAGGAAAAAGGTAAAACTGGAGAGGTTTTAAAAACCATCCCTCTTGAAAATAGAGTTGTAGTTAAAGGAATTAACCTTAGGACTAAACATGTAAAACCAACTCAGGAAGGTGAAACTGGAAGAATACTTACTGAAGAAGCATCTTTACATGCATCAAATGTAATGTTTTTTTCAAAGGATAAAAATCTTACAAGTAAGATTGAATATTTTATTGATAAAGAGGGAGTTAAGAAAAGAAGATTGAAGAAAACTGGTGAAGTAATTGATTAATTTTTCATCAGAAACCAGATTTCAACTTTTTCTAATTTATCAATTCTGACAAAGACCAGAATTAACAAAAAATTATGACTCTAAAAAATCGCTACAAAGAATCAATTAGACCAAAACTTTTAAAGGATCTTGGTCTCAAAAATATTCATCAAGTACCTAAAGTTGTCAAAGTCAACGTAAATAGAGGTCTTGGTGAAGCTGCTTCAAATTCAAAAGCTCTTGAAGCTTCCTTAAATGAAATGGCAACAATTACAGGACAAAAAGCCTTAGTAACTAGGGCTAAAAAAGCTATCGCGGGTTTCAAAATTCGTGAAGGTATGCCGATTGGTTGTACTGTAACTTTGAGAGGGGACAGGATGTATTCCTTTTTGGAGAGATTTATAAATCTTGCTTTACCAAGAATAAGAGACTTTAGAGGAGTTAATCCAAAAAGTTTTGATGGGAGAGGAAATTACACAGTTGGAGTTAAGGAGCAACTGATTTTTCCTGAAATCTCTTTTGATAAAATAGATTCAATAAGAGGTATGGATATAACTATTGTCACTAGTGCAAAATCAGATCAAGAAGGTAAAGCTCTTTTGCAAGAGTTAGGAATGCCTTTTAGTAAGAATTAAATTAAAACTATGTCAAATCACGATCCTATTTCAGATATGCTTACTCGAATTAGAAATGCGAGTCAAAAAAAGCATACAACTACAACAATTCCAAGTTCAAAAATGTCCTTAAGTATTGCCAAAGTGCTTCAAAAAGAGGGTTTCATTTCTGATATTAATGAGGAAGGTGAAGGTTATAAATCACAAATAATACTTGGTTTAAAATACAGTGGTAAAAATAAATTCCCTACTATTCGATCTATGCAAAGAGTTAGTAAACCTGGTTTGAGAATTTATAAAAATACTAGAGGCTTACCAAAAGTTCTTGGAGGTCTTGGAGTTGCCATCATCTCAACATCTAAAGGTGTCATGAGTGATCGCGATGCCAGGAAGCAAGGCATTGGCGGCGAAGTCCTTTGTTATGTTTATTAAGGAGAATTAATCATGTCAAGAATTGGAAAAACACCAGTAATTATTCCAGAAAAAGTAACAGTTGATTTTGATGGATTAACAGTAATAGTCAAAGGCCCCAAGGGTGAGCTAAAACGTCTTATGCCTGAAGGGGTTAGTTTTGATAAAAAAGATAATACTGTTGTCGTGAGTCCTACAACAACAAAAATACAATCAAGGCAAAGACATGGTTTATGTCGAGCTTTAATTGCCAATATGATTGAAGGGGTAAGTCAAGGTTTTTCAAAGAAACTTGAAATAGTAGGAGTTGGATCCAGAGCACAAGTAAAAGGTAAAAATCTAGTTGTCAGTGCAGGATATAGTCATCCAGTAGAAATAATCCCCCCTGATGGTATAACATACAAGGTTGAGAGTAATACAAACGTTACCGTATCTGGAATTGATAAGGAAATTGTTGGCAATGAAGCAGCAAAAATCAGATCAATTAGACCTCCAGAACCATATAAAGGAAAAGGAATTAAATATCATGATGAGAGAATTCTCAGAAAAGCTGGTAAATCTGGCAAAAAATAATTTCACTTAAAAAAATGACCAAACTTTCCAGAAAATTACAAACTCAAAAAAGACATAGAAGATTAAGAAGATTCTTAATTGGAGATTCAACGCGTCCAAGATTGTCTGTTTTTCGCTCTAATAACCACATTTACGCTCAGGTTATAGACGATAGTGCTCAAAAAACTATTTGTTCCGCTTCAACTGTAGACAAAGAACTAAGAGAAAAATCAGAGAAATTACCTTCTGATTGTAATTCTTCTTCTATTGTCGGAAAATTATTAGCTAATAGAGCTATAAAAAAAGGTATTAAGCAAGTAATTTTCGACCGTGGAGGTAATTTATATCACGGGAGAGTTAAGGCTCTTGCTGATGCTGCTCGTGAAGCTGGCTTAGAATTCTAACTATTAATTTTACTATGACTGACACTCCAACAAAACAAGAAACTCAATCTAAGAATGATAACGTTCCTGGAGCTATGCCTGGAGAACAAAAAAAGAATAATCGTAACAATGATCGAAAAAGAAATAGAAGAGGTGATTCGAAAAATCTAGAGAGAGACTCTGATTGGCAAGAAAGGGTTGTTCAAATAAGACGCGTATCTAAAACTGTCAAAGGTGGAAAAAAAATGAGTTTTAGAGCAATCGTCGTCGTTGGTAATGAGAAAGGTCAAGTCGGAGTTGGAGTTGGAAAAGCTGGAGATGTCATTGGTGCGGTTAGAAAGGGAGTTTCAGATGGCAAAAAGAATCTTGTTAGGGTTCCATTAACCCCAAATAATTCAATACCAACTTTATCTATAGGCAGAGACGGTGCTGCTAATGTGCTTATTAGACCAGCTGCTCCTGGTACAGGTGTAATTGCTGGTGGTTCAATAAGAACAGTCTTAGAATTAGCAGGCATAAAAAACGTTTTAGCAAAAAGATTGGGTAGTAAAACACCTTTGAATAATGCGAGAGCTGCTATGGTAGCTCTTTCACAATTAAGAACACACAAATCTGCCTCAAGAGAGAGAGGCATCTCACTTGAACAGCTTTATTCTTGAACATTATGACTTCAACATTAAATAGACTTAAATCAAACTCAGGCTCTAGGAAAAAGAAATTAAGAAAGGGCAGAGGTATTGCTGCTGGCCAGGGAGCTTCATGCGGTTTTGGAATGAGAGGACAAAAGTCACGTTCAGGAAGACCCACCCGTCCAGGTTTTGAAGGTGGCCAAATGCCTTTGTATAGAAGAGTTCCAAAATTAAAGCACTTTGAAATAATTAATCAGAAGAACTTTTCCATCATAAATCTAGATAAATTAAATGATTTTAAAGAAAATGAAACCGTTAATTTAGATTCACTAGTTAAGAAAGGATTGCTTTATAAGCCAAAATTCCCTTTAAAAATTCTTGGTAACGGGAAAGTTAATGTAAAGTTAACAGTCCAGGCGCATGCATTCACAAAAGTTGCAAAACAAAAAATTGAGGACGCAGGTGGATCCTGCGAGCTTGTAAATAATAAATAAATTTACTAAAAATTTAGGTAAGCTTCAAAATGTTCGTCAACAAAAGTAGAAATCCTAGCGCTTCTGAAATCCTGTCCCAATTATTTTTAAATAAAGAGCTAAGGGGAAGAGTTTTAACAACTTTAGGTCTTCTTCTTTTAGTAAGACTTGGTATCTATATCCCCATGCCCGGAATTGATAGGGTTGCGTTTAAAAGTTTTATAGATCAAGGAGGTCAATTAATAGGTTTTTTAGATATTTTTACTGGGGGAGGGATTTCAACCCTGGGAATATTCGCATTAGGTATACTTCCCTTCATAAACGCATCAATTATTATTCAGCTTCTCACAGCTTCATTGCCTGTACTTGAAGATTTACAAAAAAATGAAGGAGAAGCGGGTAGAAGAAAAATTGCTCAAATAACTAGGTATGTTTCTTTGGGTTGGGGGTTTTTGCAGAGTATTATTTTTTCTTTAATTCTCAGACAATATGCAATTCAAGGTATAAGTGAAACTACATTCGTCTTGCAAACCTCTATAGCACTAGTTACTGGCTCAATGTTAGTTATGTGGTTTAGTGAAATAATTACAGAGAAAGGAATTGGCCAAGGAGCTTCATTGGTAATTTTTTTAAATATCGTTTCGACTTTACCGAAGGCTCTTAGTTCAACCATTGAAAAAGCTCAAACTGGTGATCGAGGAGATGTATTAGGTATAGCAGTTTTACTTGGAGTATTTTTATTGACAATTGTTGGGATAATTTTTGTCCAGGAGGGTGCAAGACGTATTCCTATTGTTAGTGCAAAAAGGCAAATAGGAAATACAACATTACTTCCTACAAGACAAAGTTATTTGCCCTTAAAATTAAATGCAGGGGGAGTCATGCCCATCATATTTGCATCTGCTTTAATCTTTTTACCTATAACTATTGCAAATGTTACAGGCAATCCGGTCTTAATAAAATTAGCGAGTAGTTTAAATCCTGGATCTTCTAATCCATGGCCATATGCTTTTACATTCTTTTCCTTAATTTTGGGATTCTCTTACTTTTATGCATCCCTTACAATTAATCCAGTTGATGTGGCTTCAAATTTAAAAAAAGGGGGAGTTGCCATACCAGGAGTTAGACCAGGAACTAATACGGCAAACTATTTATCGGGGATACAAAATAGGTTGACATTGTTAGGAGGATTATTCCTTGGTTCAGTAGCTATAATTCCAGCCGCAGTAGAAAGAGCTACAAATGTGCAGACTTTTCAGGGTTTAGGTGCAACGTCATTACTTATTCTTGTTGGTGTTGCTATTGATACTGCTAAGCAAATTCAGACATATGTCATTTCTCAAAGGTACGAGGGACTAATCAACAATTAATGAAAAAACATATATTATTCTTAGGAGCACCTGGCGCAGGTAAAGGGACCCAGGCGGAATTACTAAGCAAAACCAATTCTTACTTGCATCTTTCCACAGGTGAATTATTAAGAAAAGAAATTGAATTGAATACTATCCTTGGTAGACAGGTAAAGGATATTATTAATCGTGGAGAACTTGTAAGTGATGAACTTGTTTTAAAAATAGTAAGGCATAATTTAGATAGGGATAATGATGGTTGGATCCTAGATGGCTACCCGAGAAATTTATCGCAAGCAAATTCCTTGAATGAGGTTTTAATTGAAATAAATCAACCTTTAGAAATAGTTTTTTACTTAGATATTCCGGAAGAAGTTCTAATTAAGCGTTTGCTTTTAAGAGGGAGAAAAGATGATACGGAAGATACTATTAGAACAAGAGTTGACATTTATAAAAAAACTACAGAACCATTGATTCAATATTTTAAAGATCTTTCTTTACTAGAGTATATCGATGCTGATAGAGATTTAAAAACCATTTCCTCTGATATCAAACAAAAAATGGCTTGATGATGATGTAGAATATAGTATTAACGTTTTATTTGTAAAACCCCTATGAAGGTCAGATCTTCAGTCAAAAAAATTAGTCCTGACGATCAGATCGTGAGGCGAAGAGGTAAAATCTATGTTATTAACAAGAAAAGACCTCGCAATAAACAGCGTCAGGGTTAAATTTCAACCCTTTAATTCAAACTTTTATTTATTCAAAACACGTGGCCAGGATTGCAGGAATTGACATACCTCGCGAAAAGCGAGTTGAAATTGCACTTACATACGTCTATGGAATTGGCTTAACAAGATCAAAGCTAATTCTTGCAAATACGGGTGTAAACCCAGATATTCGTGTAAAAGATCTTTCAGATTCTGATGTGCAAAAACTTAGAGGTGCTACAGAGGAATTTACTTTAGAAGGTGATTTGAGAAGAAAAGAGGGAATGGCCTTAAAACGTTTACAAGATATAGGTTGTGTTAGAGGTAGAAGGCATAGAATGAGTCTTCCAGTCAGAGGCCAAAGAACTAGAACTAACGCAAGAACAAGACGGGGTTCAAGAAAAACAGTTGCTGGAAGAAAAAAATAATTAACTAAACATATTTATAAACCCTAATATTGAATTAAAACATCATGGCAGCTACAGCAAAAAAAACAGGCTCAAAGAAATCCAAACGTAATGTACCGAATGGTGTGGTACATATTCAAAGCACATTTAATAACACTATAGTCTCAATTACTGACACTTCTGGCCATGTAATTTCTTGGTCTTCTGCTGGTGCCAGTGGATTTAAAGGGGCTAGGAAAGGTACGCCATTTGCTGCTCAAACAGCTGCTGAAGCTGCGGCTAGGAGAGCACTTGATCAAGGTATGAGACAAATAGAAGTATTGGTTAGAGGACCTGGCTCAGGTAGGGAAACGGCCATAAGAGCTTTACAAGTGGCCGGTTTAGAAATAACTCTAATAAGAGATGTGACTCCATTACCTCATAATGGATGTAGAAGGCCTAAAAGGAGACGCGTTTAGGTCTTAACCATTCTCCAACCCCCCCCAAAAAAAACTTTTAATCTCATTTTTTTCCGTGTTGCAATACCAGATTGACAGAATCGACCATCAAATATCAGATGATCGCTCCCAAACAGGTACTTTTTTAATTGGACCTCTAGAAAGAGGTCAAGCTACTACTTTAGGAAACTCGCTTAGGAGAGTCCTTATGGGTGGACTTGAAGGAAGTGCAGTAACTGCAGTAAGAATAGCAGGAATTAATCACGAATATGCAACTATTCCTGGAGTTAGAGAAGACGTTCTAGATATTCTTCTCAATTGTAAGCAACTATCAATTAATAGTTCTAATCCGGAGCTCGAAATCGGTAGGTTAGTAGCAAGTGGTCCAATGGAGGTGAAGGCAAATGATATTCAATTCTCATCTCAAGTTGAAATTGTTGATGGTGAAAAACCAATTGCAACTATTCAGGAAGGTCATAACTTAGAGTTAGAAATCCATGTTGAAAGAGGTGTTGGATATAGACCGGTTGATAGAAAGAATGAAGAAACAACTGCAATCGATTTACTTCAAATAGATGCTGTATTTATGCCTGTGAAGAGAGTTAATTTTACAATTGATGAAACTGCTGTAGCAGAGGGGGGGACAGGTAGAGAAAGATTAAAAATGGAAGTAGTAACAGATGGTTCAACAACTCCTGATGATGCAATTGCTAAAGCTGCAAATCAGTTAATAGAACTTTTTCAACCTCTTGCTACTGTTACAATGGTTGAAGAAATCCCTGAAGAACCTGAACCATCTCCTGAAGCTCAAATTCCTCTTGAGGAACTAAACTTGTCCGTTAGAGCATATAATTGTTTAAAAAGAGCACAAGTTAACTCGGTTTCTGATTTAATGGGCTTTAGCTATGAAGATCTTCTTGAAATTAAGAACTTTGGCTCTAAATCTGCAGATGAGGTTATTGAAGCTCTAGAGCGCATCGGAATTTCTATTCCACAAAGCAGAACCTCAGTTTAAAATTTTTTAAGATTATGAGACACCAACTTAGAATTCCATTATTAAGTAAACCTGCTGACCAGAGGAAAGCACTTTTAAGAGGTTTAACTACACAATTAATTAAGGAAGGTAGAGTAACAACAACAAAAGCTAGGGCAAAAGCTTTAAGAAACGAAGCCGAAAGGATGATTTCTCTTGCTAAAGATGGTAGTTTGTCTGCTAGGAGAAGGGCCATTGGATATATTTATGATAAGAAATTAGTTCATTCATTATTTGAAAAAGCAAAAGAAAGATATGGAGATAGAAAAGGGGGTTATACACGCATAGTCAGGACCGTATCAAGAAAAGGTGATAACGCTCAGATGGCTATAATTGAGCTTGTTTGAGTTTGTTTAGAAAGGGGATTTTATTAGAATATAACTTTTGAAAAGGGTAGCTTTACTAGTCCAATATGACGGATCTAGTTATTCAGGTTGGCAAAGACAAAAAAATGCAACTGCAGTTCAGGAAATTCTAGAGAAGTCTCTTTTAAAAATTACCAATAATACCGTGACAACTTTTGCGGCAGGAAGAACTGATGCTGGAGTTCATGCATCAGGTCAAGTAGTGCATTTTGATGTTGATTGTGTTATTCCAGGAAATCGTTTTTCGGATGTACTAAATAGTTGTTTACCTTCAACAATTAGAATTTTGGAATCGGTTGAGGTTAAAGATGGTTGGCATGCATGTTATTCAGCAATCTATAGACACTATCGATATGTCATCAATAACAGTAAATTACCTAACTTGTTTATAAATAATTGGACATGGCATAGATACCAAAAAAATCTAGATGAAGTTTTAATGTCAAATGCTTCAAAGAGTATGGAAGGAGAACATGATTTTTTTGCTTTTCAGAAAAGTGGAAGTAATAGAAAAAATTCTATTACAAAAATCAAAAATATAGATATTAAAAGAGTGGAGGATTTAATTTTAATTGATATTAAAGCTACTGGTTTTCTCTATGGAATGGTACGTTTAATAGTTGGTCAACTGGTGTTAGTTGGAGAAAAAAAAATATCACCAGAAATTTTTACAGATAGATGGGTTAATAAAAAGAAAAATGATGTTAAAGAGTCCGCTCCAGCTAAAGGTTTATGTTTTGTAAATGCTGTATATGAAAAAAATGTTTTTAAAAAGATCAATAACAACGATTTTTTCCCAGTTTTTTTAATTAAGGGTTTTTCTTAAGTAAATTTGATTAAAGCGAGTTATTTGTTTAAATAACCTAAAATGTTTGTTGAATACTCCTCCTGTAAGGTAGAATTTAGAACTGAATTAAAGTTTATCTGCATAAATTTGGTAAATGAATAAAACAATGACTCCGTCTTTAGAAACCATTGAAAGAAATTGGTTTTTAGTTGACGCAAAAGATAAGACACTTGGAAGACTTGCTACAGAAATTGCAACTGTTTTAAGAGGAAAAAATAAACCAACATTTACTCCTCATTTAGATACAGGTGATTTTGTCATTGTTGTAAATGCTGAACAAGTTGAGGTAACGGGAAAAAAAGCATCACAAAAGTTGTATAGAAGACATTCTGGCAGACCTGGAGGAATGAAAGTTGAAAAATTTGAGTCTCTACAAGAGAGAATTCCTGAAAGAATCATCGAGCAAGCTGTTAAAGGTATGCTCCCACATAACTCTTTAGGAAGACAGCAATTTAAAAAATTAAAAGTTTATAAAGGTGCTGATCATCCTCATGCTGCCCAGAATCCTGTATTATTAAATAGTTAATTTACTAATAATGAATAGTCAAATAAAAAACAAAGCTGTTTATTGGGGAACTGGAAGAAGAAAAACTTCAGTAGCTAGAGTTCGTTTGATTCCTGGTGATGGACAAATCAAAATTAATGGACGTTCAGGAGATGATTACTTAAACTTCAATCCCCTGCATCTAAATTCAATAAAAGCACCTTTGCAAACTTTAGGCCTAGAAAATTCTTATGATATTTTAGTCAATGTATTTGGAGGTGGATTGACTGGCCAAGCAGATGCTATTAAACAAGGCGCAGCAAGAGCACTTTGCGAATTATCTCCAGATAACAGGAAACCTTTAAAAACTGAAGGTCACCTCAGTAGAGATCCTAGAGCTAAAGAAAGAAGAAAATATGGTCTTAAAAAAGCAAGAAAAGCTCCACAATTCTCCAAGCGTTAAAGGAATTTTAATTATGCCAAAATCAGAAATTCATCCAAAATGGTATCCAGATGCAAAAGTTATTTGTAATGGAGAAGTTGTAATGACGACAGGTTCAACTCAGCCTGAATTACATGTTGATGTATGGAGTGGTAATCATCCTTTCTTTACAGGAACTCAGAAAATTCTTGATACAGAAGGTAGAGTCGATAGGTTTATGAAAAAATATGGAATGGGTTCAGCTAATTCAGCCACATCAAAAGAGCAAAAAGAAGAAAAAGATTCTAAAAAATAGAATTTTCAAACTTTAGCAAAATTTCAATTGGAATACTCAACACTAATTGCAAGGTTGAAAACTGCTTCAGAAAGTTTTGAAAATTTGGAAGTGCAACTTGCAGATCCTGACGTAGCAAATGATCCTAAGAAATTAGAGTCAATAGCAAGAGAAAGGTCAAAATTGGAACCTTTAGTGATTGACTTTAAAAAGTTACTTGAAACTGATAAGGAAATTGAAGATTCAAAAAATCTACTAAAAGAGAGTAGACAAGATAAAGAGATGGAATCTTTAATAAATGAGGAATTAATTATCCTAGAGGAATGTAAGAATAAACTTATTCAAAAAGCTACAATCGCTTTATTACCAAAAGATCCAAGGGATGAAAGAAGTGTAATGTTAGAAATCAGAGCAGGTGCTGGAGGTAACGAGGCTTGTATATGGGCGGGAGATTTAGCAAGAATGTATGAAAGATATGGACAAAAAATTGGATGGTCTGTAAAACCCATTAGTGCTTCAGAGTCAGATATGGGTGGATTCAAAGAGTTAGTTATCTCTGTCAAGGGAGATTCAGTATACAGTCAACTTAAATTCGAGGCTGGTGTACATAGAGTTCAAAGAGTTCCAGCTACTGAATCTCAAGGCAGAGTGCACACCTCAACTGCTACTGTTGCTGTAATGCCTGAGGCTGATCCCGTTGAGGTTAAGATTGACCCAACTGATATAGAGATTGGCACAGCAAGATCAGGAGGTGCAGGGGGACAAAATGTTAATAAAGTAGAGACTGCTATTGATCTTCTTCACAAGCCCACAGGGATACGAGTTTTTTGCACTCAAGAGAGATCGCAATTACAAAATCGTGAACGAGCGATGGAAATTTTAAGAGCCAAATTATATGAAATTCAATTAAAAGAAGCTAATGCGCAAGAAAGATCTCAGAGGCTTTCACAGGTGGGTACAGGAGATAGAAGTGAAAAAATTAGAACTTATAACTTCAAAGATAACAGAACAACTGATCATAGATTGGGTTCCAATTTTTCACTAGAGCCAATTCTCGCTGGTCAATTGGATGAAGTAATTGATGCATGTATAGCACAAGAACAAAAGAGAATGATGGAAGATTTTAATAACGAAGCAAATTAAAATTTTATTTTTATTAGATTGCAACTCCTATTACATATTTACTCCATTCTTTATGTCTGCCAGAATCAATTTGCCTTGTAGCCTCAAAATTGAGATTACTAAGTGGACGGTACGGTTTTCTTTTTAAAGGCATATTTGCTTCTTCTGGGGTACGGTTACCTTTTTGAACATTACATCTTAGACAAGCAGTGGTAACATTTTCCCAGTTATCAGTTCCTCCTCTACTTCTAGGTAAAACATGATCTATGGATAAATCACCGCCCCTATAGTTACAGTATTGGCAAGCATTATTATCTCTTAGAAGAATATTTTTTCTTGTTAAAGAAACCTCTCTAAAAGGTACCTTTACGTAGTAACGAAGTCTTATAACTGTAGGTAATTTTCTACCACAATGTATCGAATATGATTTATCTTCCTCTAAGCTTTCTGCTTTACCTTTGATCATCAAAATAACAGCTCTTCGCCAAGAAGTGATGTTTAAAGGTTCATAAGAAGCATTTAAAACTAGAGTCTGGCCCATGCCAAAATACAATTTACATGTCATGCTAACTGTATATTTCAATAAGCGCATATATATTGTGCAAAGTTAATGCAAATTCGGCACACAAATCAAGGATTTAATTTTGATAAATATCTAACTTATGAAAATGATATAGATCCAAAACAAAGAGCATGGATTGAAGTTAGAGGTAAAGCAATAGAAACAAATGTAAGGGAGTTAAGATCAAAATTAAGTAAAAATTGTCAATTTATGGCAGTTGTTAAAGCGGATGGATATGGACATGATGCAAAAGTAGTCTCTGAATACGCTATCAAAGGTGGAGCTTCGCAACTAGGAGTTGCCACTTTAAAAGAAGGTATTAAGCTTCGTTCTTCCGGAATTAAACAACCAATTCTTATTCTTGGAAATCTTTATACGAAGAAGGATTTAATAATATCTTTTAAAAATGATCTTATGCCAACTATAAGCAGTATAAGAGAATGTTTAATTTGCAATAATATTGGTAAGCACTTTGGATTAAAATTTTCTTTACATCTTAAGGTTGATACTGGAATGTCAAGATTAGGATTTGAATACAATAGATTTGTGCAGCAATTTGAAAAAATAAAATTTTTTGAAAATATTTCTATTGAAGGAATATACAGTCATTTATCATCTGCGGATGAATATGATTCATTAGACCCTAAAAGTACAACACAAATTCAAAGGCAGAAATTTCAGGAATTATTAAAACAAATTAACATCGATAGAAATAACAATATTAAGATTCATTTGGCTAATTCTGCAGGCATGCTCCTTAATAAAGATTTTCATTTTCAAATGGTGCGTGTAGGACTCTCTATGTATGGATATAGTCCTCAAGCAAAAATAGATAAAAAATTATCGCTTAAACCAGCTTTATTTTTGAAGGTCAAAGTAGCTTTTATAAGAATTATTGATCCAGGTGTAAGTGTAAGTTATGGAGGAAAATTTGTAAGTAGTAAAAAAACTAAATTAGCTGTATTGAGTATTGGTTATGCAGATGGTGTCCCAAGAAATCTTTCAGGCAAGATAAATGTTATCTACAAAAATACGCTTTATCCTCAAGTTGGATCTATAACTATGGATCAAATGATGGTAGACATCACAGATTCAAATGAAATTAAAATTGGTAGTACGATGATATTACTAGGATCTGATGGAGATAAAACAATTTCACCTCTTGATTGGGCAAGAGAATCTAATACTATTCCATGGGAAATTCTTTGTTCTTTTAAAAATAGATTACCGAGAGTTCAAGTTGATTAGACATTTCGATTAAATAAAAAATTTTGAATGTTTGCATAAAAATTGATAATGTATAAGAACTGGAGAGGTGGCTGAGTGGTTGAAAGCGGCTCCCTGCTAAGGAGTTACAGGAGGTAACTTTTGTCGAGGGTTCGAATCCCTCCCTCTCCGTAGATATTACGATTCGTAGAAGTTCATAATGACCCAAAATCCCAGTTATAACTGAAATAACCAATAATTAGGAAATCAGGGATATTCAAATAATATCATCAAGTATCAGTTTGTCAGGGGAGGAAATAGGGGAGTAAATTTAATGTATTAGGGGAGGAAATTATAAATTTGTGATCATTAAGTATTTGATAGTGATTTTAAATTACTCAAAATTCCTTATTTTCTTATTGTTGACAAGATATTTAAAATTAGTTGAATGATAATTTTCTTGCCTGCAATAAAATAGTTCTTGAAAATATGGATGTATGAATGATTTGCAATCTAAATTTCCTGAAATAGCAGTAGAAGCAGATGGTTGGGATCCATCGGAAATTTCTTATGGGAGTAATAAAAAGGTTAATTGGAAGTGCAAACAAGGTCATAGATATCTCGCACCAATAAAATCAAGAACAAGTATGAATAGTGGATGCCCTTACTGTGCGGGCAAAAAAGTATTGAAGGGATTTAACGATTTAAAAACAAAATTCCCTGAAATAGCAGCAGAGGCAGATGGTTGGGATCCTGCAACTTTAATTTCTGGAAGTAATAAAAAGGTTAATTGGAAGTGTGAA
>QCDI01000007.1:0-101633 GCA_003280965.1 Prochlorococcus sp. AG-355-B18 | reverse complement strand
TTAATAAATGAACTTAATATTTAAAAAAAAATCTTATAGCTTTAAGTTATCCACAAAAGTAGAAAATTCTAAAACTACTTACCTTACAAAATTGGGCTGGATAATTAAATTATCAATTAATGATAAAAAAATTGGGTTTGGAGAAGTTTCACCACTTCTAGAAGAAGACTTTAAAAAATGTGCAAAACAATTAAATATGATCCCTGAGAATGTAGAAGTATTTAATTTATCTGAGCAAATAAATATTTTTCACCCATGCATTCAATCTGCAATAAATTCTGCATTAGCTGAGATAAATGGAAAAATAATTTTTAAAGAAAACTATTACTTTGATGAAATTGATAAAACAGCCATACTTTTAAATTCTGAAAATGTAATTTCAGAGCTAAATGAAATCAAAAAAAGACAATCTAATATTGGAAAATCAGTAACCATAAAATGGAAAGTAGCATTAAAAAATAACCATCAGGAAGAAGCAAATTTAGAAGAAATTTTAAGCCAAATAGGCAATAATATTAAGTTAAGAATAGATGCTAATGGTTCTTGGGGGAGAAAGATAGCTAATAGATGGGCTGATATTTTGAAAGATAACAAAAATTTAGATTGGTTAGAACAACCTCTCTGTGTTGATGATATTGAAGGACATAAAGAACTCAACAAAAAAATCCCAATAGCCTTAGACGAATCACTTTTAAAATTTCCAACTTTGATTGATGAGTGGAAGGGTTGGCAAATTCGAAGGCCTTCTCAAGAAAATAATCCAATAAAGCTTTTAAGAGAATTAGAAAATAAAAAAGCTTTAATATCTATAAGTTCCTCATTTGAAACTGGAATAGGGAAGAGATGGCTTTATCATTTATCTTCTCTACAATTACAAGGACCAACTCCGAAAGTTCCTGGTTTAGCAATGAATAAATTTCCTAATTCGTTCCTATTTTTAAATGAAGCCAAAAAGATATGGGATCAACTATGAAAAATAAAATTCATACTATTGAAGTTGAAAATAATGAAACTCAATCTGTAAACAAAATTACTGAAAAAATTAGAGAGAATAAAATTATTTATGTAAAAAACAAATTTTATGAAGATGAAGATGTATTAGATTCAATTACTGAAAATGGGCCAGCAATTATCTTAAACAGTAGTGGAAGTTCTGGAAAACCAAGACAATGTTTTCACCATTTAGATAATCTTAAATTATCTGCTATTACATCAGGAAAATGGCTAATAGAGCAAGGATTTGAATTGCAAAAATGCCTTATTTTTAATACTTTACCCCTGAACCATATAAGTGGATTAATGCCAATTTTTAGAAGTCAAACTTGGGGATGTGATTGTATTAATATTTCTCCGAATTTAATAAAAAATACTCGAGAACTTTTACTTTTTACAATTAAATCTAAAAAAAACAAAAAACACTTGATTACATCATTAGTACCTGCCCAATTACAAAGACTTTTAGCTCAAAAAGATGGTATTAGTTGGCTACAAATTTTTGATCTAATTTGGGTAGGTGGAGCTTCAATTTCAAGAGAAACTGCAGAACAATGCATAGAAGAAAAGGTAAAATTAGCACCTTGTTACGGCTCAACTGAAACAGCAGCAATGGTTACAAGTTTAAAGCCAAAAGAATTCTTAATGGGTTTTAAAAATGTTGGAGAAATACTACCTGATACAAAAATCAGAATTAACGCGCAAGGATTAATCGAGATAAAATCAGCCAGAATTGGAATCGAAATAATAGACTCTTCAAAAACTGAAAATTTCAAAAATAAAAATGGGTGGTGGCAAACCGGTGATTTAGGTGAAATTAATCTAATCAATAATTCTTTATATTTAAACTTTCTTGGAAGGAGTGATAACGCTTTTAATTCAGGAGGAGAAATCGTTTTCCCAGATGTAATTGAATCTCGATTAAATGATTTCATTGTGAAAGAAAATATCCCTATTTATAAATTCCATATTTCAAAAGTATCCGACAAATTATGGGAAAATAAAATTAAAATAGTTGTTGAATTTAGAGAACTTTCAAATCATAAAAATATTGAAAATTCATTAAATTTATTAAAAAAATTTTCTCAAAGCTGGCCTAAACATGAAAAACCTGAAAAGTGGATTGTTAAAAACAAAAATACCAGTACAGAAAAAATAAACTATAAATTTAAAAAATAATAATTAGCATTCTTTTAAATTTGTACTTACATTAGAAGCCTCTATCCATCTTTCTAAGTGATCGGGAAGGTCTATTTTGTTTCTTGAATCAACCTCTAAAGAACAATGTATTATTTTTCCTTCTGCTACTTTATTTCCATTTTTTATAAAAAAGCTATTTACTTGGAACAAATGGTTATTAATTTTATATGGGGCAATTTTTACTTTTAATTTATCTCCAATTTTTATAGGCGCAATAAAGTTTGCTTCGCAATTTACTATGGGGAAAATAATTTGACTTTTACCTATAGAAAAATCTGGAAAAATATCTTGATAAGGAATCCCATAAATTTCAATACTCTCTTCCCAAGCTTCGTGCGACCATTTTAATAAGTTATGAAAATGAATTACACCTGCAGAATCACAATCACCAAATCTTACCTTCTTCTGCAATATTAACCAATCAGCGGGTTTCATTAAAAGAACTTATCTATCAACAGATCCCATAATGACATCTATTGAGCCTAGGATTGCCATAATATCAGCAATTTTGGCACCTTTAAGAATATGCGGCAATATTTGTAGATTATTTAAATCAGCTGCTCTAATTTTAAATCTCCATGGGGTAACATCATTATTTCCTTGAATAAATACACCTATTTCTCCTTTACCGGACTCTAATCTTGTATACAATTCTCCGTTGGGAATTTTAAAAGTTGGAGCAACCTTCTTAGCTACATATTGATAGTCAATACCAAATATTTCACTTTTCTTATCTTCAGTCGCCATTCTTTGAGCTTCTAAATTTTCTGTTGGACCTCCTGGAATCATTTTGCATGCTTGGCGAATGATGCTTAGTGATTGTCTCATCTCTTCAACTCTTACTCGATATCTCGCATAACAATCTCCTTCTTTTTCTGAAGCAATCTGCCAATCAAAATCGTCATAACATTCATAACTATCGACTTTCCTTAAATCCCAAGAAACTCCTGAAGCTCTAAGCATTGGGCCAGACAAAGACCAATTAATTGCCTGGTCTCTTTGTATTGTTCCGAGACCTTCAATTCTTTTTCTAAAAATTGGATTATTTGTGATTAATTTTTCGTATTCATCTATCTTAGGACCGAACCAATCGCAAAAGTCTATACATTTTTCTAACCATCCGTATGGAAGATCACATGCGACACCACCAATCCTAAAGAAATTATTATTTATGAGCCTTTGTCCAGTAGCCGCTTCCCAAAGATCATAAATCATTTCTCTTTCTCTAAAAATATAGAAAAATGGAGTTTGAGCTCCAACATCTGCTAAAAAGGGGCCAAGCCATAAAAGATGATTAGCAATACGATTAAGTTCCAGCATAAGAACTCTTATGTAGCTAGCTCTTTTAGGAACTGGAATATTAGCTAATCTTTCAGGAGCATTTACTACAATAGCTTCATAAAACATTCCTGCTGCATAATCCATTCTGCTTACATAAGGGACATACATTACATTTGTCCTATTTTCAGCTATCTTTTCCATTCCTCTATGTAAATATCCAATTACAGGCTCACAATCAATGACATTTTCACCATCAAGAGTTACAACTAACCTTAAAACTCCATGCATTGAGGGATGGTGAGGGCCAAAATTGACCACCATTGGTTCTGTTCTAGTCTCTAGCTGAGCCATTCAAAATTTAACTTCTAAACAAATCTTAGTCGAAAGTTATGCAAACTGACCTATCTGATTCATCTTTTTTCAATCATAAATCAGTTATGACAGATGAGATTATGTCCTCATTAGAGCATTACCCATTAATACAGAACAACCAACTTAAAGGAATAGACGCAACTTTAGGCGGAGGTGGGCACTCTTATCACTTATTGAGAAAATATTCGGATTTAAATATAATTGGACTTGATCAAGATCCATTCGCAAGAAAATCAGCATCAGAAAAACTTGATGAATTTAAAAATAGGATTGATATAAAGGCTTCAAATTTTGCGGATTTTGTACCAAAAGAAAAAGTTTCTTTTGTGATTGCAGATCTTGGAGTAAATAGTAACCAAATTGATGACCCAAAAAGAGGATTTAGTTTCCAAAAAGATGGTCCACTTGATATGCGCATGAATCCTTTTCTTGAGGTTGATGCAGAGAAACTAATTGAGAATTTAAGTGAAAAAGATTTAGCTAATATAATTTACAAATATGGAGATGAGAGATTATCAAGAAAGATTGCTAGGAAAATAAAAATGGATTTAAAGGAAAATGGTAAATATTCTGGGACAAAAGAGTTAGCCTATTCTATTGCGGGCTGCTTCCCACCAAAACAAAGATATAAAAAAATACATCCAGCAACAAGAACATTTCAAGCACTAAGAATTGCCGTTAATAAAGAAATTGAAGTATTAGAAAAATTTTTGCAAGTTATCCCGGAATGGCTTCTGCCTGGTGGAATTATTTCTATTATTAGTTTTCATTCCCTGGAAGATAGGTTAGTTAAAAGTTATTTTAAGAATGATCAAAGACTAAAAAACCTGACAAAAAAACCAATAACACCCTCCGAACAAGAAGTCGAAAAAAATAAAAGAGCTAGAAGTGGAAAATTAAGAATTGCACAATTAAATTAAGGAGACAATACATCTTCAAGAGCAAATAATTTCTAACGTAATAATTTGATGGTATTTGTAAGAATATGAATTGCTTGTTCTATATCTTTTGAATTAGTGCTTAATCCAATACTTAACCTTATTGAAGATTCTGCTTCTTTAAAAGATCTACCTAAGGCTAGTAAAACATGAGATGGTTCACCATTACTGCATGCTGATCCACTAGAACAAATTATTTTAGATTTTAAAAGTTTATGAAACTTTGCTCCGTTTAAATCCAATATAGTCAGATTTAAATTTTGAGGTAATCTTTGTTTAATCGAGCCATTAATTAATAAACCAGAATTATTTTCTAACAAACCTTTTAAAAGGTTATTTCTACACAAAAGTAATTTCTCAGCGTTATTTTTTTGATTAAAAACTGCCATCTCTATTGCTTTAGCAAAGCCAACTACTAGAGGGAGAGGTAAGGTACCAGATCTCAGACCATATTCCTGCCCTCCTCCAACAATTAAAGGCTCAAGAGTAATATCTTGATCAATCAAAAGAAGTCCTATCCCCTTGGGACCATAAATTTTATGAGAACTCATCGTTATCATATTTACAACTGATAGAAGATTTTCTAACTCGACATAACCTAAACATTGCGCAAAATCAGAGTGAAAAGTTATTCCTCTCAATTTACATATCTTTGAAATATTTTCTATAGGCTGAATAACCCCTATTTCGTTATTTGCCATCATGACACTAACCAAAAATGTATCTTCTTTAATATTCTTTCTGAACTGTTCTTCTGAAATTATGCCATCTCTTTCCGGAGTAATTTCTGTAACCATAAATCCCTCTTTTTTTAATTGGTGTAGGGGCTCCAGTACAGCTTTATGCTCCGTTTTTAAGGTAATAATATGTCCATAATTCCCTGTTTTTTTGTAGTAATTTCTTGCAAAACCTAATAAAGCTAGATTATTAGATTCTGTTGCCCCACTAGTAAAAATAACCTTTTTATTCTTAAGAAATAAATTTTGTTCTATTTTTTCTCTTGAGGCTTCCAATATAGCGCTTGCATTGATACCCGCCAAATTAGATTTGTTTGAAGGATTAGAAAATATCTCACTCCAAAAAGGCTTCATAGAATCAACAACATCCTTAGAACAAGGAGTTGAAGATTGATAGTCTAGTAGAATAGGAGTTGATAGCATTGTATTTAGTATATAAAATTCTCATTATTACTAGAAAATCAAATTCAAGAATTTAAAAAATGAATGAAATTAATCAAATAAATAATGAACCAGTAAGAAAGTCAAGAATTTTATTAGTTGATGATGAGCCTGGTTTAAGAACAGCTGTTAAAACATTTCTAGAAGATGAAGGCTTTGAAATATTTATTGCTGTAGATGGAGAAGATGGTTGGGAAAAAGCTCAAACAATTTTTCCCGATTTGATAATTAGTGATATTATGATGCCCCGAGCTAACGGTTATGCATTATTAGAAAAAATAAGAGCGGATGAAAAATTAGGAGGAACTCCAGTTATTTTTCTAACTGCAAAAGGAATGACCTTAGACAGAACAGAAGGTTATCTTGCAGGAGTTGATGATTATATTTCCAAACCTTTCGACCCCGATGAATTAGCTGCAAGAGTTAAAAATGTAATTAATAGACAAGAACGTTTACTTAAGGAAGCAGCAAGATTCGCAGATATTGATGTAAGCAAAATGGCGAAGCAAATTACTGAAATAAAATCTATGCTCACAGACCAAAATCCGACTAATTCAGAAAGTAAGATAAATCTTCCTAGTTTTACGCCAAGAGAAGCAAGTGTACTTCAACTGGTAGCAGAGGGACTGATGAACAAGGAAATTGCAAGACAGCTTGAAACATCCATTAGAAATGTTGAAAAATATGTAAGTAGACTTTTTATCAAGACAGGTACATCTAGTCGAACTGAATTAGTCCGTTATGCACTTGAAAATCATTTAGTAAAATGAATTATTTAATTTTTTCGAATTCAATTAGTTTTGAAAAATAAAACGGAGCTTGATTTAATTTTTTTTGAACAACGTTAAATCCTTTTTCTTTAGCAGCATTAATAATTCCCTTCTCTTTCAATGTATAGGCTCTAGTAGTTTTACTTGGCCCAGGAAATAATTTCCCAATATTTTTTAGAACAGCAAGAACTGGAGTATATGGAGCAAAGCTTACGATAAGTTTTTCTTTGCTTAAGTCACATAGATGTTGGACCATTTCCTCTGCAACCGGTTGAGGATAATGTATAAAAACATCCAAACAAACTACAACGTCAAATAACCCTTTTAATTTTTCCAAATCACAGACTTCGTATTTGACTTTACCTTGATTCAAACCTAAATCATTAATACGTTTCTTTGTTTCTTTAATCATTTCAGAAGAAATATCGCTTACCTGTAATTCTTGTATTCCTAGTCTAAGTAATGGTATTGATAGACTGCCAACACCACATCCTGCATCACAATAACTTTTTTTTGTTAGTTCAGGATAATTTTTGATATATAAGACTACATCATCTACAGTTTTTTGATGTCCTTTCCTAATGTTTTTCTGAACTGTATTAATTTCATCAGACTTGCTATAAATTTTATTCCATCTTTCAAAGCCAGTACCATTAAAATATTCTCGAACTTCACTTTTTTCGATAGTCTTATTTGAAGTCATAATATTCTTTGAAAATTTCTACTTTTTATACTAACTAACTGGCGCCAAATTAATTGCACGTCATTATAGGAAAGAATTGATTTGTTATTTTGTCAGAATTGAATTCTAAAGATATTTATAAAATCGCTGTCGTAATGGGGAGTGATTCAGATCTAAAAACATTGAAACCTGCTATTGATATTTTAAAAGAATTTGGAATAAAAACTGAAGTTTGTATACTTTCTGCACATCGAACTCCCATTGAAATGATGGAATATGCAAAAAATGCAGAATCAGAAAATATAAAAGTAATAATTGCAGGTGCTGGTGGTGCTGCTCATCTTCCAGGAATGCTAGCATCGATAACTTGCATTCCTGTAATTGGAGTACCAGTAGAGAGTAAGACACTTAAGGGTATTGACTCTCTTTTATCAATTGTTCAAATGCCGGCAGGGATACCTGTAGCAACAGTTGCAATCAATGGAGCACAAAATGCTGGATTATTAGCAATTGGGATGATCAGTTTATTTGATGAATCTATGAAAGACAATTTAAAAAAATTTAGAGAAAATCTTCATAAACAGGTAAGAACTAAAAATAATAAGTTATCAACTATTGGAGCTGAAAATTATCTTCAAAGTAAATGAAACATTATTTTCTATTAACTCTTTTTAAGAAAATTTTCTTCTTTGAGATAGTTTATAACTTTTTCAACTGATTCTTTTAAATCTAACGAACCTGTATCAACAATAATTTCTGGATTATGGGGGGCTTCATATGGACTAGAAATTCCTGTAAAATCCTTAATTTCACCCATACGAGCTTTCTTATAAAGACCTTTAGTATCCCTGTTTTCACAAACCTTAATATCTGCAGCACAATAAACTTCAATAAAATCTTTAGATCCAATAATTTTTCTCACCTTATCTCTATCGCTAATAAATGGTGAAACGAATGCTGTAATAGTTATTATGCCAGCATTCATAAATAAATTCGCAACTTCTCCTATTCTTCTTATATTTTCTTCTCTATCTTGATCCGAAAACCCAAGATCTTTACATAAACCATGTCTTATATTATCTCCATCCAAAACGTAAGTTGAAAAACCTTCTAAGTGTAAAACTTCATTTAAAGCATTGGCCAATGTACTTTTACCAGAGCCTGATAAACCAGTAAACCAAATGACCATTCCTTTATGACCTCTCATTTTCTCTAACTGATCTCTATCAATAGTTAAATTGTGCCACTTTATATTGGTTGAATTTGTTTGATCTTGGTCTTTCATTTTTTCATCATCAAAATTAAAAACCTATCCTAACCCTTGCTTCAAAAATTATGAAATCCCTCTTTACGAAGAAACTCAATTGATTTCGATACCATATCGCCCTGTAACTGGATATTACTATCTACTAATGTTCCTCCAGTACCACAGAAAACTTTAATTTTTTTAAGAAGTTCTTTTAATAAGATTTCATCCTCAGTTCCTAAACCTCTAATTAAAGTGATAGTTTTGCCCTTTTTACCTTTTTTTTGTTTTGAAATATTTATTTTTGATCCTTTATTAAAAGTATTTACCCTAATTGTTTCTTCTGATATTTTTTCTTGATAATCAAATTCGATCCAATTTTTTTTTCCCATTATTTTCAATATAACCTATAGTTAGTTAATACTTATTCTATAGAAAAGTGGTAAGTACATTTTCTCGCAAAGATCAAAATTATAAAAATGAAGATTTAAATCAACCCTCCAAAGAGGGAAGATTTGGAAAATATGGTGGTCAATATGTTCCTGAAACGCTAATGCCTGCTCTTTTTGAGCTTGAAAAAGCTGCATCTAATGCATGGAAAGATAAACTTTTTGTAAAAGAATTAAATCATCTACTTAAGACTTACGTAGGAAGAGAAACACCACTTTATGAAGCCAAAAGACTTACTGAACATTACAAAACTAAACAAGCAGCTCCAAGAATATGGCTTAAAAGAGAAGATTTAAATCATACTGGTGCTCACAAAATTAATAATGCCCTTGGACAAGCTTTATTAGCAATAAGAATGGGCAAAAAAAGAATAATTGCAGAAACTGGAGCAGGTCAACATGGAGTTGCTACGGCTACTGTTTGTGCGAGATTTGGCCTGAAATGTATTATCTATATGGGTGCTGAAGACATAAAAAGGCAATCCCTTAACGTCTTCAGAATGAAACTTCTTGGAGCTGAAGTTAAAGTTGTAAATTCTGGAACTTCAACACTTAAAGATGCTACTAGTGAAGCCATTAGAGATTGGGTTGCTAATGTCGAAACCACACACTACATTTTAGGATCTGTTGCCGGCCCACACCCTTTCCCAAAAATTGTGCGGGATTTTCATGCAGTTATAGGAGAAGAAACCAAAAAACAATGTTTGGAATCATTTGGATCTTTACCCGATATTTTGCTCGCTTGTGTAGGTGGGGGATCAAATGCAATGGGCCTTTTCCATCCTTTTGTTAAAGAAACTTCTGTACGACTTATTGGAGTTGAAGCCGCAGGAAGCGGAGTAGATACTGACAAACATGCTGCAACTATCACTAAAGGGTCAGTTGGAATTTTGCATGGATCAATGAGTCTTCTCTTACAAGATGATAATGGTCAAGTACAAGAAGCTCACTCAATAAGTGCAGGTTTAGATTACCCTGGTGTAGGACCTGAACATAGCCATTTAAAAGATATAGGTAGAGCAGAATATGGATCAGTCACAGATCAAGAAGCTTTAGATGCTTTGAGACTTGTTAGTGAACTTGAAGGAATCATACCAGCACTTGAAACTTCCCATGCCTTCGCTTGGTTAGATAAATTATGCCCTACTCTTGAAAAAGATACACATATAGTTATCAATTGCTCAGGGAGAGGCGACAAAGATGTTAATACTGTTGCATCTTCATTAGATATTTAATCAATACCTAGGAATTAATGGGTCAATATATCTACTCCATCCATCAATACCCTCCTCCAAATTCCATATTTCGTTCACAATATTATTATCTAAGCACCATTGACAAAAGTTATAACTCCTTATTCCTGCATGACATGTAACAACAATTTCTCTGTCTAATAAACCAGCAAATATTTCTTCAACGTATTCAGATGTAACTTTACTAATTGGTATATGTAAAAACTCTTTTGAGAAACGAGCTATTTCAAGCTCTGAATTTTCTCTCACATCAATCAAGAGTGGATCTTCTTTCTCAGAATTAAACCAATCATTGAGACTAGAAGCATTTATAGATTTTGGATAATTTCCCAATTGATAGGATAAATTATGTGTTATTTACAATTTAATAAATTAAGTTGCAGCAGGAAATTTATTGTTAAAAATAAAAATAAACATTGATAATGAGACTCAGATTAGTAGCAATAATAATATTATTGTCTTTATTACTTTTTTTTGGTTTTAAAAAAGTTTCTGCTAATAAAAATAAGGAGGTAAGTACAAATATTGAGCAATTAAATATCTTAAAATTTATACCAGAAAACAATAAATTATTATTTATTTCAAACTTAGATAGTTTTAATATTGTTAACAATATTGAAAAAGATAAAAATCCAAAAAATCAAAGTGACTTTGTTTTAATAAAAGATTCTATTTTAGATTACTTAGGTATAGATCTAGGCAACAATAAATTAGAAGATATCTACAATAATGAACTTATAATCTCAACTTTTGAGAATGATAAAAAGATTAAAGATGATATTTTACTCGTATTTAAAATTAAGCCAGAAAAAACAATAGACGACATACTAAATTTGCCTGATAGAATTGATCATATTGATGAGATAATTTCAATTAGTAGAGAAAATAAAATAAATTACCTTAACTTTATCTATCGAACCGAAGATAATTATATAATAGCTTCATCAGATAAAAAATTAATCAGAAATAGTATTAACTCTAGTAATGATTTTAAAGAAAAGAAATTTCAATATGAGAGACAACTTCTTGGACTAAAAAACGAAAAAAATATACTATTAGCAAATAAATTTGCGGAAAGTATATTTTTTAATAAAGAAATTTTTACTGAGAATAAAGGGGATATAATAGCTACAACATTTGACTTAAAAAATAGACATCTAAAATTAAAATCATATTTACTAAACAATAAAAAAAATCTTGATATTCATACTTATGATAAGCTATTAAATCAAGAAAATATTAATGAGGATAATCCTGAAGTTTTAATTTTTAGTGATATAAAAAATTTAAAAAATTATCTAAAACCTCTAATAAATAATTTTGAACTCAGTTTTTTTGAAGAATTTAATCAAGATTCAAATCAAAACGTTTTAATTCTCAATTCAAATAACGAATGGCTTATTACATTTGAAAAAAATACTATAGATCAATTTGATTTCAGTACTTTGAAAAAAATCAAAGATTTCAACAAATATACTTTGAAACGAAATGAAGATATTTACTCGGTATATTCCAAAGATATTCTTGAAGAAAAAGACGACGTAATAAAACAATTAACTTATGAAAATATCTATTCAATAGAATCAAGGGATTTACAAATCATAAGCAACTATTTTATTGATGGTAAAAAACTCGAAACAATTTCAAAAAAATTTTTTAACCTAAAAAGGAATAAAGATAAATCTGCTTTTCTTTATGCAAAAGTTGATGTTAAAGATGGAAATTCCAATAAAATTGAATATTTTTCTGATTTAAAAGATCTTAATTATCTCATTAGAAATATATTAAAAATATCAACTGAAGAATCTCTAGAAGTCATAAAGCAATCTATTCCTGAAAAAAATCCAATTCTTTATACAGAAACAATATTAAAAATACTTTAATAAAGTTGTTAAAACAAGCTTCAATCACAATCAATTTAAATTTTGGTGAAGTTAATAACTTGTGGTTAATTAAAAATTATTTGACTATCTTTAATCTATAAGTATTTGATATTTATTTAAAAAATTGGATAGTAACAAACTAATTTTAAAACCAGGATTAGAGGGTGTACCTGTTACTAATTCATCTATCTGTGATATTGACGGCAACAAAGGTAAATTATTATATAGAGGCTACTCCATTGAAGAGCTATCCAAAAAAAGTAGTTTTTTAGAAACTGCTTATCTATTGATTTGGGGTGAATTGCCTACAGCTATACAACTAAGAGATTTTGAACAAGAAGTTCAGATGCATAGAAGGTTAAGTTTTAGAGTCAGAGATATGATGAAATGTTTCCCCGCGACGGGCCATCCTATGGATGCACTTCAATCTAGTGCGGCTTCTTTGGGGCTTTTCTATTCACGTAGAGCAATAGATGATCCTAATTACATCTACAACGCAGTGATAAGACTAATAGCAAAAATACCCACTTTGATTGCTGCGTTTCAACTCATTAGAAAAGGACAAGACCCTATTCAACCCAGAGATGACTTAACTTACTCATCAAATTTTCTTTACATGTTGACTGAAAAAGAACAAGATCCTATTGCTGCAAAAGTTTTTGATAGGTGTTTAATTCTACATGCTGAACATAGTTTAAACGCAAGTACATTTAGCGCTAGAGTAACTGCAAGCACTCTTACAGATCCATATGCAGTGATCGCCTCTGCAGTAGGCACATTGGCTGGCCCGCTCCATGGAGGAGCAAATGAGGATGTGATTGCAATGTTAGAAGAGATCAAAACTCCAGAAAATGCTGCTTCTTTTTTAGATAACGCGATAAAAAATAAAAGTAAGATTATGGGCTTCGGTCATAGAGAATATAAAGTTAAAGATCCAAGAGCAATAATTCTTCAAAAACTGGCAGAAGAGCTTTTTATAAGATTTGGAGCAGATGAAATGTATGAAGTTGCTAAATCTTTAGAGGCAGAAGCAATTCCAAGACTTGGACCAAAGGGTATATTCCCCAACGTGGACTTTTATTCTGGTCTTGTTTATAGGAAACTTGGTATTCCTCGAGATTTATTTACTCCAATTTTTGCTATATCAAGAGTTGCTGGCTGGCTGGCTCATTGGAGAGAACAACTTGGTGCAAATAGAATTTTTAGACCATCTCAAATATATACTGGATCATCTCCAAGGGATTGGATCAGATTAGAAAATAGAGAATAATATTTGCAGCTTTTCATAAAAAACACACATATTGAGTGTGAGGAGTTAATCTATTAAGTAAATAACTTCAAAATTTTGGAATACGGACTTGATCTCGAATATAGTTTTAATGAATTCTTAAAAGGCTTTGGCCTTTCTAGTGAGATCGCGCATATAATTTGGCTCCCTCTACCTATGCTTTTGGTTTTAGTTGCAGCAGTTGTTGGAGTTTTAGTCACAGTTTGGCTTGAAAGAAAAATTTCTGCTGCTGCTCAACAAAGAATAGGACCGGAATATGCAGGAGCTCTTGGTGTACTCCAACCAATTGCAGATGGTCTTAAGTTATTAGTTAAAGAGGATATTATTCCTGCTAAAGCAGATGGGATTCTCTTCACTGCAGGACCTATATTAGTTCTTGTCCCAGTTATTCTCTCCTGGTTAATTGTTCCTTTTGGGCAAAACCTTCTTATTAGTAATGTTGGTATCGGAATATTTTTATGGATTGCCTTGAGTAGTATCCAGCCAATTGGTCTTCTTATGAGCGGATATGCATCAAATAACAAATATTCATTATTAGGTGGATTAAGAGCAGCTGCCCAATCTATAAGTTACGAAATACCATTAGCCTTATCTGTACTGGCTATTGTACTAATGACAAATTCTCTAAGTACTATTGACATAGTTAACCAACAAAGCGGAGCTGGAATACTAAGTTGGAATATTTGGAGACAACCAGTTGGCTTTATAGTTTTTTGGATTTGTGCACTCGCAGAATGTGAACGACTTCCATTTGACTTACCTGAAGCTGAAGAAGAGTTAGTTGCAGGATATCAAACTGAATATGCAGGGATGAAATTCGCATTATTTTACCTTGGTAGCTATATCAATCTAATACTTTCGGCACTATTGGTATCAATACTTTATTTGGGAGGATGGGGTTTTCCTATACCTGTAGAGTTAATAGCTAAATTTCTAAATTTGCCAATTAACGCACCCTTAATACAGGTTTTCACTGCATCAATAGGAATTGTAATGACTGTATTAAAAGCTTATCTTTTAGTTTTCATTGCAATATTATTACGTTGGACAACTCCAAGAGTAAGAATAGATCAGCTTTTAGATCTTGGATGGAAGTTTCTTCTTCCAATTTCTCTTGCTAATCTTTTGATAACTGCAGGATTAAAACTTGCTTTTCCGCAATTCTTTGGTGGTTAAATTTAAGTAAAAATACTTAAATTTAAAATTATTCCACTAAAATAAAAATAACAAAGTAAATTTTTCAAAATGAACAATTTCCTTCAACAAATAAATAGCTATATCAAAGAAGCGTTTAATGCTGGCAAATATTTATATAATGGTATATCGGTAACTTTTGATCATCTTCGCAGAAGACCTGTTACTGTTCAATATCCATATGAAAAACTCATACCCTCCGAAAGATATAGAGGAAGGATACATTATGAATTCGATAAATGTATTGCTTGTGAAGTTTGCGTGAGAGTATGCCCCATAAATCTTCCAGTTGTTGATTGGGTTATGAATAAAGAAACAAAAAAAAAGGAACTTAGAAATTATTCAATAGATTTTGGAGTTTGTATTTTTTGTGGTAATTGCGTTGAATATTGTCCTACTAACTGTCTATCAATGACTGAAGAATATGAATTAGCTACTTTCGATAGGCACAATTTAAATTTTGATAATGTCGCACTTGGTAGACTTCCTACAAATGTCACAACAGATCCATCAGTAAAACCATTGAGAGAACTTGCTTATCTACCTAAAGGGGTAATGGATCCTCACGAAATCCCAGATTCAGATATCAGAGTTGGTAAATTACCAGAAGAAGTCTATGATTGGATGAAACCAGCCTCCACTGAAAATAAAAATACAGTTTCTAATTCTAACAATTAATTTTAATTAATTTATGTCTATTGCAATAACAACCCAACTTATTTGTTTTACAGTCTTATCTTTAGTAATTCTAATAGGAGCTCTAGGGGTTGTATTGCTTGAAAGTATTGTTTATTCTGCCTTTCTTCTTGGAGGAGTTTTCATGAGTGTTGCTGGATTATATCTACTTTTAAACGCAAGTTTTGTTGCTGCAGCACAAGTGTTAGTTTATGTGGGTGCAGTAAATGTATTAATAATTTTTGCTATAATGCTAGTTAATAAAAAAGAAGATTTAAAGCCCATCAATGACATTAAATCAAGGAGAATCATATCATCATTAATATGTTTAACCCTACTCAGCCTTTTAATTAGAGTCGACTTGACCAAGGTATGGAACCTAGCAAGCCCACAAAACTCCATAGGAGAAGAATCAACTATCAGGATAGGTGAACATCTATTTAGCGATTATTTACTCCCATTTGAAGTAGCTTCAGTTTTACTTTTAATGGCAATGATTGGGGCTATTGTTTTAGCTAGAAGAGATGTTATGAACGAAGATATTTCAACTGGATTACCTGTTGATCAAGAATTAATTGAAAAATCATCAGAACCATTACTTACTAATAAAAATTAACCAACCTAGTTATTTATCATGAATTTAGAATCAATTCCTATTCAAGCTTTTTTGATAATATCTTCAGTACTTTTTTGTATTGGTATTTGGGGATTATTAAATAGCAGAAATGCAGTTCGAGTACTAATGAGTATTGAATTAATGTTAAATGCGGTAAATATAAACCTGATGACTTTTTCTTCTTATATTGATAATAATTTAATTCAAGGACAAGTTTTTACAATTTTTGTTTTAACGGTTGCTGCTGCAGAAGCCGCGGTTGGATTAGCTATTCTTTTATCTCTTTACAGAAATAGGGTTACTGTAGATATGGAAAGTTTTAATTTATTAAAATGGTAAAACCATTAGATGAAACTTTCATTAGTTCTTATCATATATCGTTCAGATAGTTCAATAGCACAAAAGGCTTCTAAATTCTGTGAAGAAGTCCTCAAAGACAAAAATATTGAATCAATAAGAATAGAAAGTGATTTTAATAAAGATGAAATAAAAAAATGTCTTTCTAATTCTGAATTTCAACCAAATATTGGCATAGCCCTTGGTGGAGATGGAACCTTGCTGAAATGTGCCAATGCATTAGCGGATTATGATATTCCTTTATTAAGCATTAATATTGGTGGAAATTTGGGATTTCTTACTCAAGAAAAAGATTTTTTATTTGACAAATCCTTTATTGAAATTCTCGAGAAAGAAGAATATATAATTGACCTCCGTAATAGATTGAATTGTAATATTTGTTTGAGTAGGACCAATCATGGGGAAAAAATTATTAAAAGCTACGACGCATTAAATGATTTTTATTTTAAATCAACTGAAGAGGATGTTTCTCCCACCAATCAAATACAAATTGAAATCGATAATGAGAAAGTGAACGAATATAAAGGTGATGGATTAATTATCTCTACTTCAACTGGTTCAACAGCATACTCTATGGCTGCAGGCGGGCCAATAGTGCACCCTAGTGTAGATGCGATAATAATTAACCCTATATGCCCAATGAGTTTAGCTAGTAGACCAATCGTTATACCTAATACAAGTAAGGTAATAATTAGACCAGTAAAAAAAAGTAAAGGAGCAATTAAATTATGGAGAGATGGTGCAAAATGTATGACCATAAAGGAAACTTATTATTGTGAGATCAAAAAAGGTAACTCACCCTGCAAGATAATAAAGTTTAAACAAAGTGCTAACTATTACAACACCTTAATAAAAAAACTTGATTGGAAAGGAGATTTATCTCTAAAAAATCCAATTAATTAAATGGCCTTAGAAATAGAAAGAAGATTTCTTGTAAAAAATAATGATTGGAAAAAATTCATCACGGGAAAAATTTTTATTGAACAAGGATATCTATCACAAAGCTTAGATAACTGGATTATTAGGATAAGGTTTACAGGTAAGGACTTTAAAATTGCTTTCAAAAAACATATAAAAAGCTTTACCAACCTTGAATTTGAATACTCCATTTCACAAAAAGATGGTGAAACTATAATGTCAAATCTTTCAAATACAATTAAAAAAGAAAGATTCCTTTTAGAAGTTGAAAAAAAATCTTGGATTATAGATTGTTTTAAAGAAAATAATTATCCACTTGAAATTGCCGAAATCGAACTATCTGATGAAGATGAAGACTTAAGTCTGCCATCTTTCATCTCAAAAGAAATTACTGGGCTAACAGATTACTCAAATTTAAGTCTTTCTAATAAACCTTTTTCAACATGGAAAAATGACATTTGACAACTCTCAAAAATAACTAGCCAAAAGAGCCACCTTTCCTTTATATTTTCTTTATATTTAAAACAAAATTTTTATTCCGCAAATGTACGGTCTCTACGACAAAGAGGGGGTATTGAGATTTGTTGATTCAGACAAAGATGCTTGCATAGCATATGCTGAACTCTTCGAATTAAGTTCTACAAATTATTGTTTAATGGATTTAGTTAACGATAGAAAAAAAGTAAAAGGGACTAATCTTGATCGGAGTCTGGAAGAGAACAACAATTAAATCCATCTCTACAAATCTTTCCATTATCCATAGCCCAATTCAAAAGTGCTACTCTATTTTTTGAACCTGTTTTTGTAAACATATTACTTACATGATTATCAACAGTTCTTTTACTGATAGTAAGTTTTACTGCAATTTCTTGATTTGTTAGCCCATCAGCTACTAGATCTATGATTTCCATCTCTCTTGTTGAGAGACCCATCATATCAATGTTGTTTACTTCTTCTTCAACCATTTGCATTTAAACAGTTCCTTTTTTATATTAATTAAGTTTAGCAATCTCAGTACACTTGTTAACTAAGTAGGAAACAAACGAAATTGAAATCAAAACTTCAGGAGACTTTAGAAAAAAAATCTAAGGTAATAACGGCAGAGTTAATGCCTCCCAGAGGTGGTAGCCCCGTAAGATCTCTTAAGATAGCACAACTTTTGAAAGATAAGGTACATGCTGTTAACATTACCGACGGAAGTAGGGCTGTAATGAGAATGTGCAGCTTGGCAATGTCCAAACTATTACTGGAAAATGGGATAGAACCAGTAATGCAAATATCTTGTAGAGATCGTAATAAAATTGCTTTACAATCAGACATTCTTGGAGCAAATGCTTTAGGAATTAAAAACATTTTATGCATTACCGGTGATTCAGTAAAAGCCGGGGATCAACAAAATGCAAAAGCAGTACACGAGTTTGAATCAGTTAGATTGCTTCAACAAATTCAGGCCTTTAATAAAGGAATTGATCCTAGTCTTGGAGAACTTTCCGATAAAAAAACACATATATTTGCAGGAGCTGCAGCTGATCCTAATTGCAGAAATCAAAGAAGCCTAGAAACTAGAATGAGGAAGAAAAAAGAGGCTGGAGCAGGTTTCATACAAACTCAAATGGTGATGGAGAGAGAAAATTTGATGGAATTTTGTGAAAAAATTAGCAACCCTCTTGAAATTCCTGTAATTGCGGGTGTATTCCTATTAAAATCTTACAAAAACGCTCTTTTTATAAACAAATACGTCCCGGGTGCAAACATCCCTGAAAAAATCATAAATCGTCTTAAAAATGCTAAAGACCCGTTGCAAGAAGGTATTCAAATTGCAGCTGAACAAGCTAAAGATTTTATAAATATTGCGGATGGTGTTCATTTAATGGCAGTTAAAGCAGAACATTTAATTCCTGAGATTCTAAAAAAAGCTGAACTTACTCTGGAATATTAATCAAATCAGTACCCAACAATTCTGCCATTGCCTTCTGCTGTGGGGATGGCTCAGTCATATCTGACCTTCTAGAATCTGTAATCAACCAATCCAAAGATGCATCTTGCAAATCGAAGTGATCTCCATTTTTACCCACACAGTAACGGCCAAATACTAATTTATCGACTAGTCGAACACCTTTACCGATTTTGGAATAATCAAAAATAATTGAATTGTCAATTGTTGCACCTTCACAAATACAACAACTTGGACCAATCATTGCAGGGCCAATAATTGTTGCGCCATCTTCTATTCTTGTCATTCCACCTATGTATACTGGGCCAGTAATATCAACTTTGTCCCAATTAGCGGCCACATTTAATCCGGTGAAAACTCCGGGTTTAATTTCCTTCCCAGGTATCTCTACTTGTCTTACCTTGCCTTGTAATACATTGCGAATGGCACTCCAATAATCAGGAACTTTTCCAATATCTACCCACTCGAAATCCATTGGCAGTGCATAAAATGGCAAATTCATATCTACTAGTTTAGGGAAGAGATCAGCACCAATATCAAATTTCTCACCTGATGGTATGTAATTGAAAATTTCAGGTTCAAAAAGATAAATACCTGTATTTATAGAGTCACCTAAAGCTTTATCTACAGATGGCTTTTCTTGGAACGCCTTTATCCGACCGTTTTCATCTGAGACTACTACCCCATAGCTTGATACTTGATCTCTGGTTACTTTTTTAGTAATTAAACTTGCAATTGCTCCCTTTTCCTTATGTTTCTTTACAGCTTCAGTCAAATCTAGATCAACTAAAGCATCCCCACAAAGCACAACAAAAGTTTCATCAAAGAATTTTTGAAAATCTTGAATTTTTTTTAGCCCTCCAGCCGAACCTAAAGCATCACCAATTAATTCCCCATCTTCAATTCTACCTTCGAAACTATATGCGATCTCCACACCGAATCTTTGACCATCCCTAAAGTAATTTTCAATTTCTTCGGCAAGGTGCGAGACGTTAACCATTATTTCTTTAAAACCATGCTCTTTTAAAAGTTCCAAAAGAAACTCCATTACAGGTTTTTGTAAAATCGGTATCATTGGTTTTGGAATAATATGAGTTATTGGCTGAACACGTGTCCCTTTCCCTGCCGCAAGTATCATTGCCTTCATGAATTCAAAACCTCTTTTAAAAGATTATACTTTATTACTATTAAGCTTTGAAAAGGCAGAATTAGAGGTATTTGTGACATCAAGATTTTCTATAGGCAATTGAGCTAAGCCTCCATCAGGAATTATTCTTTTAATTTGAATTGGTCCGTATAACGAATTAATTTGTTTAAGTTCAATTTTGTTTTCAGACGATAAAAACAACAAAGCCCAAAAGACTCCAAGACGATCTTTATCTAAATCATTTTTTACAACTTTTTGCCATTTATCAACTAAATATTCAAAATCTGTCCATTGTAATGCTTTTTCCCACCCATCAATAAATCTGCCTAACGCCTTAGTAGTCTCTGGCAGTTTCTCGCGATGTGCTAAAGATTTAACTTGAGAAATTAAGGTCCTATCAGAATATTTTTTACTTCTTTTTCTCTTCATTAGCATAAGATCTTGGGTTTCTATAACTTCAGCAATAGACTCTAACTGACTTACCAGTTCTCCTAATGTAGTTGTGCGTTTGAGTATTGGTTGTGCTATCGATCTTCTCCTTAGATATTTTTCAGGATATTTAGGAATATCAAATTCTTGATCAATCCAATCTTGATCATCCACATCAAAATCATCTTCATAATCTGACGAATTTGCATTGAAAACATCAGATTCCAAAACTTGAGCCTTCAAATTAACTAGTACTGAAGCCGCAAAAAATGCCTCGCTTGTCTCAGATAAATCCTTTTGCAATGAAATCTGACTACTAGGAGTTTTTCCGAAAGTATGTGTATATTGTTCTAAAAAACTATCAATTACACTTATGACATCAATATCCCATGGATCAAGATCACCTTTCCCAGCGGCATCTTGAAGGAATTTAATCAACAATCTAGGGCCTAATTGTTGCCTATCAGTAGGATTTAAATAGGATATTTTAAATTAGCTAATAACTACTCATAAGATATCTTTTTATTTATTTAAAGCCAAACAATATTGCATTAATTTAAGAAACTATATTGTTGGAGCCTTTAAGATCTCATTTTTTTTAGTGCCTGAAAAAATATTTGTTTTAACTGCACTTTTGACTGCGGTTAAATCCCTATCTACTAAATTGTTAATAGATGCGAGATAACTCTCAGTCACTAATCTTGGGTATAAACCTATTCCGATTATAGGCAAGAGCAAACAAGCAATAATATAAACTTCCCTTGGCTCTGCATCGATTAGCTTTCGTTCTTCGGTCAATTTTGGATTTTCTTTACCAAAGAAAATTTCTCGTAACATTGAGAGAAGATAAATGGGGGTAAGAATTACTCCTATAGCCGCTAAAGATGCCATAACTACTCTAAACGGGAGTGTATAAACTTCATCAGTAACAAATCCTGTGAAAACCATCAATTCGGAAACAAATCCACTCATACCAGGTAAAGCAAGTGAAGCAAGTGAGCAAGCAGTCCATAAGGCAAACATTATTCTCATTTTTTGTCCTACACCACTCATTTCATCAAGTTTTAGAGTCTTTGTCCTATCATAAGTAGCCCCAACAAGAAAAAACAAACTAGCCCCAATTAGTCCATGACTAACCATTTGAAGCATAGCTCCGCTTGTACCGAGGCTACTAAAACTACCTATTCCAATGAGAACGAAACCCATATGACTTATAGAACTGTATGCAATTTTTCTTTTGAGATTTCTTTGAGCAAAAGAAGTTAGTGCAGCATAAATTATATTTACTACTCCTAAAACTATTAATAATGGAGCAAATTGAGCATGTGCCATGGGTAATAATTGCGCATTAAATCTCAAAAGAGCATATCCTCCCATCTTCAATAAAATTCCTGCTAAAAGCATATGTACAGGAGCTGTTGCCTCTCCATGAGCATCTGGAAGCCAAGTATGAAGAGGTACTATAGGAAGTTTTACTCCAAATGCTATTAATAGCCCCACATAACAGAGTATTTGGAAATTTTGACTGAAATCTTGAGCTGCTAAGTGCGAAAACTCAAAGTTAGGAATTTCTGCACCATAGAAACCCATTGCCAATGCAGCTAGAAGGATAAATATAGAACTTCCAGCAGTATAAATAATGAATTTTGTTGCTGCATATTGTCTATTTTTACCACCCCAAATAGCTAATAATAGATATACCGGAATTAACTCAAGTTCCCAAGTTAAAAAGAATAAAAGCATATCTTGAACGGCAAACACTGCAATTTGCCCACCATCCATAATCAATATTAAAAAGAAAAATAACTTTGGTTTGAACTTTACAGGCCAAGCAGCTAAAACCGCCAGAGACGTTATAAAACTGGTTAATAAAATTAACGGCATAGAAATACCATCAGCCCCAACAGACCAAGTAAGACCTAAATCAGGTAGCCAACTTATATTTTCTTTAAGTTGAACATTTTCATTATTAATATCGAAGCCGTTTATGTATGAACCTACAGTTATTAAAAAAGTTACTAATGCAACAGCCAAAGCAAACCATCTAACCTCCTTACCATCTCCTTTATCTGGGAAAAAAGGTATCACAAACGCACTGCCAATTGGGAATAAAATTGAAGCAGATAGCCAAGGAAAAGTAGACAGTCCAGCCCCCAAAGTTCCAAACATTTGCGTCGGCATATTTGCAAAAAAATAAGTACTCAATTTAATAAGAAATTTATCTTAAATGAATTCTAGAAATTATCTGTATTTTTTCACCCCAATGAACAGTGAAGACACACAATTGTAATTAAGTTACTTGAGGAGATTGAAAGCCAAATATAGCAACTAGTAGAATTACTCCTCCAAAAACAATAAGAGCGTAAAATTGAGCTTTACCAGTTTCAAAGTATTTTAAACCTTCTCCACTTCCTAAAGTTACAAGTCCGGTAAGATTGACTACCCCATCAACAACCTTAGAATCGACTTCTAAAACTTCTTTAGCTAGCTTTCTGCTCCCCTTAACAAAAAGTTTTTCATTGATATCATCTAGATACCATTTATTTGATAAAAATCTATTAATGGTAGGAAACTTTTCTGCAAATAAAATTGAGAGATTAATTTTTTTCCTAAAATATGCTTGATAAGCAATAATGATTCCAGCTGATGCAATAAGTACTGATGCTATTGCTAAAGGCAAAAATTCTTTTAACTCGAAAGATTTTGCAGCAATCTCTGCTTCTTCAGGATCTAATAAATTTGCAATTTTGCTATCCCATGGAATCCCCATGAAACCTATAATTACAGAAGGGACAGCTAAAAATACCAAGGGAAATGTCATTGACCAAGGAGACTCATGAATATAGCCATGTTCTTCATGTTCTTCATGTTCTTCTTCATCTAAATTTAATTTAGAAGCTATTAGAAGTTCTTTTTGCAATTCTTTATTCTCCCCTCTAAAATCTCCTTCAAATGTCAAGAAATAAAGTCTAAACATATAAAAAGCAGTCATGCCAGCAGTTAAAAATCCTACGAACCAAAAAGCTGGAAATGTTATAAATGCATTTCCTAGTATCTCATCCTTACTCCAAAAACCTGCTAGTGGAGGGATACCACTGATAGCTATACAACCAATTAAAAATGTCGCTGAGGTATATGGCATTTTCTTTCTTAAACCGCCCATCAATCTCATGTCTTGAGCTAATACTGGCTGATGTCCTACCACTTCTTCCATAGCATGTATTACGGAACCAGATCCCAAAAATAACATCGCTTTAAAACAAGCATGAGTTACTAAATGAAAGATTCCTGCAACTGGTGCTCCACAACCCATCGCAAGCATCATATAACCAAGTTGAGAAACAGTGCTGTATGCTAATCCTTTTTTTAAATCCATTTGTGTCAAAGCTATAGAAGCACCTAAAAAACAAGTAATGGTGCCAACTAAAGCGATAATGAACTGAATAGAGGGGAATATTGAATACAATGGCTGAAGCCTTGCTACTAGGAATATTCCTGCAGCAACCATTGTAGCTGCATGGATAAGTGCAGAAATCGGAGTTGGACCTTCCATAGCATCAGGTAACCAAACGTGAAGAGGAAACTGAGCAGATTTTGCCATTGGGCCTAAAAAAACTAAAAAACAAAGCAGTAAAGCAGCCCAAATGGGTATTGAATTATTTGATATTGATTGTGAAATTCCTGAAGCTATTTCATTAAAATCAAAACTGTTCGTTGCCCAAAATAAACCAAGAATCCCTAGTAATAATCCAAAGTCCCCTACTCTATTAACAACAAATGCCTTTTGAGCTGCATGAGCAGCACCATCCCTGTCATACCAAAAACCAACCAGTAAGTAGGAACACATTCCAACTAATTCCCAAAAAACGTAAATTTCTAATAAATTTGGACTAACTATTAATCCCATCATTGAACTACTAAATAAGGCTAAATATGTAAAAAATCTGACATAACCCTTATCATGCGCCATATAACCATGAGAGTAAATCATTACCAGTAAAGTAATTGTGGTTACCAGAGCAAGCATTACACTGCCCAAAGGATCTAGGACGAAACCCATTGGGATTGTGAAATCCCCAGCGTTGGCCCAAACAAATAATTTTTCTACTGGTTCATAACCATTAACCTGTTCAAATAGAGCCTTATAACTAATTACCGCAGATATTCCAACGAAAGAAATAAGACCTACAGAAACAATTTCTCTTGAATTATTAATTTTCTTGTTGATACTTATCAGTCCTAAACCAGAAAGCACTGCTCCAATGAGAGGAAAAACAGGAATTAACCAGGCAATTTCTGAGGCTTGAGGCATGTTTTAAAAAATTTATGTTTTAATTTTAAACTGTCAATTGAAAAATTCAGACAAAAATGATGAATTAAATGTTTTAACAGCAATATTTATGTACTGATGAGACCACCAAAGTACACCAATTGCAATCAATATACCAAGTTGAGATAATCTTAAAAATTCTTGAATTTTCAATTCTTGCCTTCCTTCAATTATTGCCATAAAGGGGATTATGGAAGTATTTTGTTTAAACTTTTCAAATTCTTCGCCAAATCTATTGGCTAGTCTCTTATCGCCATGCCAAATTGCAAAAAGATGATGCAAAATTAGTCCAATTGAAGTTATTAATGTGAATGATGTACCAATCCATAAAGTATGAGCAAAACACCAAATTATCTGACCAAATGCTTGTGGATGTCTAGTAATTCTCATTATCCCAGTTCCATAAATTCGCACTTTAGGTTTTAAAACCGATGGAATTTCCAGCAAATTGTAAGTAGCTGGATATAAAAATAAAAAACTTACTGCAGTTAAAAACCAAACTAGAACAAAAACTAAATTATTACCCTGGAAATTCCATAATCTGATTCCATCATATCTGTGAGCTAGAAAATAACTTATCAAGATAATTGCAGATGGCAAACTAAAAAAAACGAAACATAAACGCCATAATCTAGGCCCCATAATAGATTCTGCTTTAAGTCTTAAAGCAGCTCCGCCGCTATGAATTACTGCGAAAATCAAAATCAAGAACAAAATTATCAGGGAAGTTTTATGAGTCTCCATAAATTTAGATTATTTGAATAAATTTAATCCTTAACAAGAATACTTCTAAGTATTAGAATTATAAATAATTGTAGGCACAATAAATAGATGCCCGAATTACCATTTACTCTTGATCAATTAAGAATATTAAAAGCAATAGCAGCTCAAGGAAGTTTTAAAAAAGCTGCAGATCTGCTATACGTAACCCAACCTGCTGTGAGTTTGCAAATACAAAATTTAGAAAAACAGCTTGAAATAACAATTTTCGACAGAGGTGGGAGAAAAGCCCTTTTAACTGATGCAGGAAGACTTTTACTTGAATATTGCGAGCGAATTTTGAATCAATGCGACGAGGCTTGTAAAGCTATCGAAGATTTAAATAGCCTGAATGGTGGAACCCTCGTTATTGGAGCCAGTCAAACAACAGGAACTTATTTAATGCCAAGAATGATAGGGTTATTCAGACAAAAATATCCTGATGTATCTGTTCAACTTCAAGTTCACAGTACTAGAAGAACTGGATGGAGCGTCGCCAATGGGCAAATTGACTTAGCCATCATTGGAGGACAATTACCTGGAGATTTAGAAAATTTATTGCAGGTAATTCCATATGCAACAGATGAATTAGCACTAGTTTTACCATCTAAGCATCCACTCTCTTATAAAAAAGAACTCTTAAAAGAAGACTTATACAAATTAAATTTTGTAACATTAGACTCTCAATCCACTACCAGGAAAGTTGTTGACAAACTTCTTAAAGATTCTGGACTTGACATTCAAAGACTTAAAATTGAGATGGAACTTAACTCCCTTGAAGCAATAAAAAATGCAGTCCAATCAGGACTTGGAGCCTCTTTTTTGCCAGTTGTTTCAATTGAAAGAGAATTAGCGGCTGGTACAATACATAAAGCTTTTATTGCTGATTTAGAGGTTAAAAGAGAACTGAAATTAATAACTAATCCATCAAGATATACTTCAAGAGCTTCAGAAGTTTTCAAGAAAAATATTTTGCCTCAATTTGCTAGCTTTGAAAGCCCATTAAGGGAATCATAAACTTTATCAGAACTGAATTGCTTCTTTATTAATTCCTACGCCTCCATCTTCGGCTTGTCCGTCACCCTTAATTATAAATTTATTTTCATTTACATCAGTTTGATAAACGCATTTAACTATTGGTTTATCTCTTATGGATCCAATGTAAGCAAAAGTATTCATTCTTTGTTTACATTCTCTTACATCTTCGTTACTAATAGCTCCTTGTTTTTGTAAAACCGTCCAATTCTCTCTCCTTATTACACAACCTGGCTGAAGAGCTGGTTGCGTTACAAAACTCGTGGATGGGTTAAGAGTTGTATACATCTCAACATCAATAACAAAGGCGCTCGCACCCCATTGTCTACAAAATTCAGGGTCTGGAACAGCCATATCTAATTGTTGTTGACTAGCTATATTACCCTGTCCACCATCTGTTGTACTGGTAATCGCACTACCAATACCAACTCCAAGAATTAATACACCTGCAAGAACAGCAATAGTTCCTGTACTGAAGTTAATCTTTTGTTCAGGAGAAGAAGCAGGCAATCTACTATTTCTTTGACTGTAAGCGTCATTATCTCTTAAGTTTTGAGAGTAATAACTTCTATTGGAGCCTCTTCTAGGCCTTCTGTTTGAGGGTGGTCTATTCACAGTTCTTCATTTGTTTTTGGCAACCCCATTGAATAGTTCATTACTCTACAGTCGGGATTGTAACTTAATTGACCATTCTGAAGCAAAAATTTGATTAGACCTTCAATCTCTGATCCTATTTTACGAAGTTCATAATCATCTAAATCTCTCCCTACTCTTTCTTTTATTAATTCATTAAATTTTTCATTTATTTTTTTCAAAGAATCTTCATTCCAAATAAATTCATTATCTGGGTCTAAATCAAGAGTGAGTTTGTTGGGATGAAATTGTAATTCTTTATCAACTACTTCAGCAGTAAAAATTCTTACATGTCGAGTGGTTGATTTTAAAAGCATTTTTTCCATAATTTTGCGAAATAATCAACGAAAAAAACTATAATGTTCTAACTTTAATGTAGCTTATTAGTAAGTGTTAATTTATTTCTTGATTTAATAATGCGTGTTGTAATTGCTGGTGCAGGTTTAGCAGGTTTATCTTGTGCTAAATATTTAGTAGATAATGGTCACATTCCAATCGTTCTCGAAGCTAGAGATGTTCTTGGAGGAAAAGTTGCTGCTTGGAAAGATGAAGATGGTGACTGGTATGAAACTGGTTTACATATATTTTTTGGAGCTTACCCTAATATGTTGCAACTTTTCAAGGAACTTGATATTGAAGACAGACTACAATGGAAAAGTCATTCAATGATTTTTAATCAGCCCTCCGAGCCAGGAACTTACAGTAGATTTGACTTCCCAGATATACCAGCACCCGTTAATGGAGTTTCAGCCATCTTAAGCAATAATGATATGCTCTCATGGAATGAAAAGATTCTCTTTGGATTAGGGTTAGTCCCAGCTATGTTACGAGGACAAAAATACTTAGACAAATGTGATGCCAAATCATGGACAGATTGGCTCAAAGAACACAATATTCCAGAAAGAGTTAACGATGAAGTTTTTATAGCTATGAGTAAAGCTTTAAATTTCATTGGACCGGATGAAATATCATCTACAGTTTTACTAACCGCTCTCAACAGATTTTTACAAGAAAAAAATGGTTCGAAAATGGCATTCCTCGATGGAGCTCCTCCTGAAAGACTTTGCCAACCTATGGTTGATTATATAACTTCTCGTGGTGGAGAAGTTCACATGAATAGTCCACTAAGAGAAATTAATCTAAATGAAGACAGCACCGTAAAAAGCTTTACTATCGCTTCTCTAAATGACAAGGAAAAGAAAGAGCTAACTGCTGACGCTTACGTTAGTGCAATGCCGGTGGATCTTCTTAAATTAATGATTCCTAAACAATGGAAAGGTTTAGATGCTTTTTCTAAATTAGATGGTTTAAATGGTGTTCCGGTAATTAATATTCATTTATGGTTTGACAAGAAATTAACAGATATTGACCACTTATTATTCAGCAGATCCCCACTCTTGAGTGTTTACGCAGATATGAGTATTACATGCAAAGAATATGAAGATCCAAATAGATCAATGCTTGAATTAGTTTTCGCACCAGCAAAAGATTGGATTAACAGGAGTGATCAAGACATCGTAGATGCAACTATGAAAGAATTAGAAAAATTATTCCCTACACATTTCATGGGTGACAATAAGACAAAGCTAAGAAAATATAAAGTAGTTAAAACTCCAAGATCGGTTTACAAGGCAGTTCCAGGATGCCAGGAATTCAGACCTAGCCAAAAATCTCCCATAAAAAACTTCTTTTTAGCTGGGGACTATACAATGCAAAAATATTTAGCATCTATGGAAGGAGCTGTTTTAAGTGGTAAATTATGCGCGGAATCCATCAATAAAGAGTATTCCAAAACCCCTCAAAATGTCTCTTAAATAACATTTAAAAATTCCCTAATTCAGCTAAAACTTTTTGAAAAATTCAATTTCTCAACTAGATCAAGCATATGAGATATGCCGAAAAGAAACTCAAGAATGGGCTAAAACCTTTTACTTGGGAACTCTGCTCCTACCACTTGAAAAGAGAAAAGCAATTTGGGCTATTTATGTATGGTGCAGAAGAACAGATGAAATAATGGATAGTGTAGAAGCTTCAACTAAATCTCAAGTTGAGCTTTCAGATAATTTGGATGCGTGGGAAGAAAATACAAAAAATGTTTTTAAAGGCAATATTAAATCTGAATTAGATTCAGTTCTTTTAGATACTATCGAAAAATATCCACAAAGTATCCAACCCTATTTAGATATGATAGACGGTCAAAGAATGGATCTTAATAAATTTAGGTACAAAGACTTTGATGAATTAAAACTCTATTGTTATCGAGTCGCAGGGACTGTTGGTTTAATGACTCAAAATGTCATGGGGATTGATAGCGCCTATACATCGGCGCCATGGAGTGATAAGCCTGATCCTTCTGAGGCAGCTATAGCTCTAGGGATTGCAAATCAATTGACAAATATATTGAGGGATGTCGGAGAAGACAGACAAAGAGGTAGGATTTATCTCCCACAAGAGGAGATTGATAGATTTAATTATTCTGAAGAAGAACTAATAAAAGGCGTTATTAATAATCAGTGGAAGGCGCTGATGAACTTTCAACTAAAAAGGGCTCGAGATTGGTTCCAAAAGTCTGAAGATGGGATAAAGTGGTTATCTTCTGATGCAAGGTGGCCAGTATGGACATCTTTACGCCTCTATAGAGGGATATTAGATTCTATTGAAAGGCTAGATTATGATGTGTTTAATAAAAGAGCTTTTGTAAAAAATTCAGTTAAAGCCTTTGAGATACCTATATCCTTTTTAATTTCTCATATTAAATAACTACGCAGGTGTCTTTTGGTTCGCCAACAAATCTTTTAATTTAGATAACTCTCCAGCCCATCTTGGATCCGGGGCTTCAAGATTAGGAGCGTCACTATGAACAATTTTTTTGAAATCTTTCCTCTTCTTGTTTTTATTTAAATTTCCGCTGTTTCTTTTATTTGAGGCAGAGTCTTTCTTTTCTGATAACTCTACTCTTAATTTAGAACCATTAAATTCAAAACCATTTAATTTTTGAATTAATAAATTAGCATTCTCTTCTTTGTTTGTAGTTGCGAAACCAAACCCTCTGCATTCCTTAGTTTCCTTATCTAAAACTGCTTTAAATCTAATCGAATCAGAAACAGATTTTAAAAGCGTATCAAATTCTTTTGGATTAAATCCTTGTGGTAAGTTGCCAATGTAAATGCGAATACTCATAAATTTTTAAAAATGATTTTGAAGTCTGAACTTCTAAACAAAACTAAGCTATGTGTATTTAATCACATTTTGGCGCATTTTGTTCAATCCATTGCTTTGCTTTATAAATAGCTTCATCAAAATTATTCAATCTTTTGAATGCAAGCTCCTTTGAAAGATACTGTAAAAGCTCTCCCAAGATAGGCCCATCCTCTATTTTCAAATATTTTTTTATTACATCACCATTAACTAAATTTGAGGGATGAAATAATTTGTCTTCCTTGTCACGCCATCTGTTTAGCCAATTTAAGCGTAAATTTTGAGGTAAATAAAAAATAAAAGATGGAAGAAACATCTCTAATTCTTGATGTAATTTAAATCTATCTAATTCATTTAACTGAGGGATATTTTTATTCTTCAAAAAAAGGTGCCATTTTCGCAATAAATTAGTTTTTGCAATTTCAACTTTACTAAAGTTAAGTTCTTCTAAAGATACAACATCTAAAATTTGAGTAATAAAAAAAAATGGTAAAAATTCCTCTTTTTCATGTTGGTTAAGTTCTTCATAATTAATTTTCTTTAAATCCAAAAAAAAAGAATCTTTATATAAATTTTTAGAGCCAAATATATTTAATGTTTTTAACAATAAAACTGCATCAAGGGCATTTGCACCATGAACTATTTTCTGCATTTCATAGTTAATCCTTTCTTTAGCAACAAAATATAATTTTCTTTTATTTTTTTTTATAAAAGTAATTAAATTTAGATCAACTTTAAAATTCAATTCTGAAACAAATCGAAAACATCTTAATATTCGTAGGGGATCATTAAGCAGATTTATTTCCGAATGCGTTCTAAGCAAAGCAAGTTCTAGATCTTTAATGCCATTTAGTGGATCAAACAAACACTTCTTATCTAATAAAAAAGCAATTGAATTAATCGAAAAGTCTCTAGCTCTTAAATCTCCTTCAATGGTGGATGAAACCTGATTAGCGATATCAATCGAAATACCATGAAGAATAATTCTTACAACTTCTCGTTTTTTATCTAAAATTATAAATTTAGATTTAATATTATCTGAAATCTTTTTTCCAATTTCAATAGCATTACAAGGCACTACAATATCAACATCTACCTCTTTATTTACTCTTTTCATAATAATATCTCTTACATAACCACCGACTAAATATGATCCTTTTGGTAAGAAAGATAGGATAGAATTCCAATTATAAAATTTTATACTTCTTTCTAATTCTTTAATTATTAGTGTATGATCTGTGTACATATCTTTTGTTTTAAAGTTATTTATTGATTATGTGCATTTGCATTAACTGTAAATGGGTTGATAAGTGTAATACATACCATGATGTTGAGAATAATCATGGTGTCAAACACCTTTGCGATGTGCCTAATTTTAAAGCACTTAAACCACACATACATGTATCAATAGTAGAAGATAATAATGGTGATTACAAAACAGATTGGGATGTTCAATCTTGCGGAAGTTTTATAGAAGAATTTGGGAAGTGGGCTAAAATTAACCCAGGCTTAGAATTGCCTATTTAAAGGTAATAGATGATAAATAATCTACAACCAAGGAAAAAGCAAAACTACAATACATTAGTAATTCATAGTACAGACATTTCTTTTGGTTTCGGATTTAGAAAAAATAACGATGCTGGATCTGATGAATTGTTTATAAAAGAATTTGATAAAGACTTATGCAACAACTTGATTGTTGATTTTAACAAGTTCATTTCTAAAGAAAATTTACAAAAAGTAAGTAAGATCTCTGTAAGTATAGGGCCAGCAAATTTTAATGCCTCGAGACTTATTGTAGTTTTAGCAAGAACTATTTCACAGCAAATAAATTGTCCTTTAGAAAGCTTTAGTTCATTTGAAATAATGGCAAAAAGAATTGCATTAAAAAACAATATTTTTATAAACAAAAAATTATTCTGGATTTACAAAAAATTGAAACGCAAAGGATTTATTGCAGGTAAATATGAAATTTGTCATAAAGAAAAAAACTCCTCGGATCTAGTCATTCGAGAAACAGTTTTACCAAAAGTTGTCAAAGAACTTGACATTACAGAACTTACTTTTGAAGCTAATTATGATGATAAAAAAGATCTAAAAGAACTATTAGACTTAGCAAATAAAAATTTATTAAATTCAAATGTAGATTCCTGGAGAAAAGTTTTGCCGCTTTACCCTATTTCTCCAATTAACTAAATATTCATCCAATCAGATTATTAATCTTATCTTGAAGGTGCAATGTTACAGAATTCAATTCATCTCTTGATGAACTCTGTGGAGGTTGAACAGGTTTTCCCACTTTAATAACTATTTTCGAAAACAAAGGAATAAAGAATTTAAATCTTATTAGTCTATGAGAATTGACTATTGCAACAGGCAATAATAATTTTTGATTTTTAAAGGCTAATAATGCTGCTCCCTGTTTGGGCCTATTCACTCGACCATTTTTTTGACGAGTACCATCAATAAATATTCCAATACAATTATCATTTGATAATTTTTTACAAGCTGTTTTAATGGTATTTTTATCAACAATTCCTCTTTTTACAGGATAAGCTCCACAAGCCTTGATAATAAACCCAAGTAAAGGTATTTTAAATAGCTCTGCCTTAGCCATGAAAGATATATTACGTCCAAGAGCATGTCCTAACAAAGGAGGGTCAAGCAAAGAACCATGATTAGAAACCATTATAAAAGCATTTTTTTGCGGAATATTTTCTATACCTATTAGATGACCTCTAAATACAAATTTATAAATTGGTAACACAAAAAGTTTGCTAACTAATTGATAGATTAACTTCTGAAAAGCATCATTTTTCATACTTTATTTAGTAAGTTATTTGATTAGAAGATGAAACTTGAGAAATTTTTAAATCTTTCATATGTCTTTTTGCTAAACCGCTAAGCACATTGGATGGGCCAACTTCAACAAAATGAAGATCATTATCTTTTGCCATTAAATCCATAGTTTCTCGCCACCTTACGCCATTACACATTTGATTAGCCAATCTAATTTTAAGCTCATCTGGATCGTCACATAATGAAGGGTCATAATTACTTATTACTGGAAAAGAAGGATTTTTAAACTTAATCTGTTTTAAATACTCAGAAAATTTAACTGCAGGCTCATCCATGAATGGTGAATGGAATGCACCTGAAACATTTAATTTTAGAAATCTTTTACAAGAAATTTCTTTTGATAAATTGTCTAACTCTTCGTTAGATCCTGATAAGACAACTTGAGAAGAGCTATTATCATTAGCAATTACAATATCTTCACTGTTTTTGACTAATAGATCAAGTTCGTTTCTATCAAAACCAATTACTGCTGCCATAGATCCTTGCCCAGCATTTCCCATCAATTGAGATCTTACTTTTATTAGTGATACGCATTCTTCGAATGAAAAAACATCCGCACAATATAATGCAGTTATTTCTCCAAGACTATGCCCAGCAACATAAGTTGGTTTAAAACCATTTTCTTTTAAGGCATCTAATAAAATTGATTCAACTAAAAAAAGACAGATTTGTGTATTTCTTGTATTATTCAAATCACTAAGAGGATTTGTTGGATCAGAATTTAACTCGCAAATTTCAAATAAATTTCTCTCAAATATCTCAGAAGCATAACTAAACCTATCTTTTGTACTCGGCAAATTTTCAATTTGTTTTGCCATTCCGATTTTTTGCGAACCCTGTCCAGGGAATACCCATGCAACTGTCATAATGTTCCTATTTTGTTTTTAACCCCATTTAATCAGGGCTGCACCCCAACTTAGCCCAGCACCGAAACCACTTGTAGCAATAATATCATTTTGTTTAATTCTATAGTCTCTTACAGCCTCATCCATCATTAGTGGAATAGTTGCTGCTGACGTATTGCCATATTTTTCTAAATTGCTAAGAATTTTTTCTCGGGGAATTTTTAACCTTTCTCCTACAGAATCCAATATTCTTTGATTAGCTTGATGCAGCAAGAGCCAATCAACTTGATCAGTATTATATTTCATTTTTTTCAACAACTTTTCAAGAATTATTGGAACTTCTTTAACTGCGAATTTATAAACTTCCTGACCATTCATCTGAATTGGAGAAAAACCTCCATTTAAAAAGTCAATTTCATCAACTATTGAATCCTTATTATTTGTTGATGGAAGATTAAGAAAAGAACCCCTCGCACCATCAGTTCTCATATCAAAACCTATAAAATTATCAAATTCATTTGTGGCTTCAATTGCTAATGCACCGGCACCATCTCCAAAGAGAATGCAACTTCTTCTATCGTTCCAATCAACAAAACTTGATAATTGATCTGCTCCAATAACAATAGCCCTTTTAAAACTACCACCTTTTAAAAATTGTGAGGCTGTTATTAAGGCAAATAAAAAACCACTACAAGCTGCAGTTAAATCGAAAGCTACAGCATTAGCTGCTCCTAATTTAGCTTGAATGGATGGCGCTGATCCAAATAAATCATGTGGAGTAGAAGTAGCTAAAACAATCAAATCAATCGTTTTAATATCCCAATTAGCCATTTCTATAGCTGATAGAGCAGCTTTATAACCCATCTCAGTAACATTATCTTCTAAATTAGAGATTCTTCTCTCAGAAATGCCAGTTCTAGATTTTATCCATTCATTACTTGTATCAACCTTTTGACTAATTTTTTGATTAGTTAGGATTTGATCAGGTACATAACTTCCGCTTCCCTTGAATGACACTCCAATCTGATTAAAATTTATTCCTTCCAAAAGAGTTTTTTAGTTACTTATATTAGTCAAACATAAATTTGACTCAATATGTTTTATGAATTTAAAACTTGAAGCTTTTGCAGTTGATTTAAATTGTCCATAACACTATGACTCACTGCAGAGTGAGCCAAGCGAAGAGCACTAACTACTGATAAAGATTTGCTACTTCCATGACCAATAACGCAAATACCATTCACCCCAAGTAATAAAGCTCCTCCATGTTCAGCATGATCTAACCTTTTCTTAATTCTGAGAAGATTACTTTTTAAAAAAGCTGAACCAACTTTCCCCCGCCTTCCTCGTGGCAACTCAGATCTCAAAATATCTAATAAAACTCCTCCCACAGATTCAAGAAATTTCAATAATATATTTCCAGTAAATCCATCACAGACTACTACGTCGAAACTACCTGATAATACATCTCGCCCTTCACAATTACCTCCAAAGTCAAAACTTTTTTCAGAAGATAATAATTCAAATGTTTTTAGGGATAAATCATTACCTTTACATTCTTCTTCTCCGATATTTAAAAGACCAATTTTAGGTTTTTGTACTTGTAGGACATCCTTTGCATAAATATTACCTAGAAGAGCAAATTGATGCAGATAAGATGGCTTACAATCAGTATTTGCACCAACATCTAAAACTAATACAGGACGAGTTTGATCCCTTGTTGGAAACAATGCTCCTATAGCTGGTCTCTCAATTCCTTTCAATCTCCCAATTCTAAATATTGCAGAAGCCATCATGGCACCTGAATTACCAGCTGAATAGACAGCTTCAGCTTTGTTATTTCTAACTAAATCCATTGCAACATTTATACTGGCATTTTTCCTTTTTCTAACCGCGGTAGCTTCTTCATTCATCCCAATAGGCTCTCCACTATCAATTAATTCAAGACGATTATTATCTATTTCATTTTCTAATAATTCTGCTAAACCAGTTTTTTCTGCTGCATCTTTAACTTTTTCAATGTTACCGACAAACTTTATATTTATTGGAAATCTACTTATTGCTTCTAGGCAACCCTCAAGAATGGGACCAGGAGCATAATCTCCACCCATCCCATCAACTGCAATCCAAATTCTTTTAGATTGAGATTCCTCTACCCTATCTAAAATATTATAGTTATTTTGTAATCTTTTTAATGGATCAAAAACTAATGGCTGTAATGTATTTTTAGCTATTGTACTAGCATTGGAAACTACACTACTAGCAGTATTAACGACAGATTCAGCACTTGAAACTACATTACCTGCAACATTACTAGCAACATTACTAGCTGTGGTTACTACTGATCCAGCACCAGAAACCATATTACCCGCAACATTACTAGCCGTTGCTGCAGAACTTGCCGCAGTATCAACTATAGAGGTCACAGCCGAATTTCTTTTGTACCAAATAACTAATCTTCTAATAGCTCTGGACTTGTTAATTTTTTGCGCTGTTTCTTTCCCCATTTATTTACCATCAAAAGGAGCAATATCGACAATCCGTTGGAAAAGATATCCTGTACCCCTTGCTGTCAAAATTAATTCAGGATTTGCTGGATCAGCTTCCAGTTTTGATCTTAATCTTGATATATGAACGTCCACGACTCTAGTATCTACATGTCTCTCGGGGGTATATCCCCAAACTTCTTTCAAAATCTCTCCTCTACTAAATGGCTCTCCTGACCTACTAACCAAAAGCTCTAATAGACTAAATTCCATACCTGTTAATCTAATTCTCTCATCACTTTTAAAAACTTGTCTTCGATTTGTATCAATTTTTATATCCGTAACCAAAATTAATCCTGAATTAGGCATTCCAGGAATTTGCTCTTTGTCGATTCTTCTAAGAACGCACCTAATTCTAGCTTCTAACTCCTTTGGGCTAAATGGTTTTACTACGTAATCATCAGCCCCTAATTCTAAACCTGTTATCCTATCTGCAACATCTCCTAAAGCAGTTAACATAACAATTGGAACATCAGAATCTTTCCTTAACTCTTGACAAACTCCATAACCATCTAGCTTTGGCATCATGACGTCAAGAACTACTAAATCAGGTTCATAATCATTAAATAACCTCAGAGCTTCTTTGCCGTCACTTGCAGTTACAACTTTGTAGCCAATCATGGAGAGACGTGTCTCCAGAATTCTTCTAATACTTGCCTCGTCATCTGCGACAAGTATAGTTTCTTTAGTTTGACTAGATAGAGCCATTTGTTTCTATTAGCTAATCAGTAAGAGAATTTACTATTAACCTAATCTAACTTGTAGAGGGGCAATATCCCAAACATTCTAGTTCCATTAATTCATTTAGAGACTAAATGTCTAGCAAATTATCTACTTTTATTTGTCAGAATTGCGGATCTGAAACTTCTCAATACTTTGGTAGATGTCTAAATTGCAACTCATGGAATTCCATTGTTGAAGAAATAAAAAGTAAGAGAACTAAATATCAAGAAATAAAAAATATAAAAAATAATAAAAAATCTATTCCGTTTAATGAGATTTCATCAAAAAAGATATCAAGATTTACGAGTGGTTTTAGAGAATTTGATCGAGTGCTTGGAGGTGGAATAGTACCTGGATCTTTTGTTTTACTAGGAGGAGAACCAGGTATAGGTAAAAGCACAATAGTTCTTCAATCAGCAGGAAAAATATCTCTTAATGAGAAAGTTTTATATATAACTGCAGAAGAATCTTTAGAACAAGTAAAAATTAGATGGGAAAGATTAAATCAAAAAAGTATTGATTTAAAAATTTTTGCAGAAACCAATTTATCCCTAATTATTGAAGAGATCAAACGTGTCAATCCAAGTTTCGCAATTATTGATAGTATTCAAGCCATCCATAATCATGAAATGCAAAGTTCTCCAGGATCTGTTTCTCAAGTTAGAGAATGTTCATCTGAATTGCAAAATCTTGCCAAAGAGAATAATGTTGCTCTTCTAATAATCGGTCATGTAACCAAAGATGGTGCTTTAGCTGGCCCTAAAACTCTAGAACATTTAGTTGATACAGTAATTAACTTTGAAGGAGATAGTATTTCCTCACATAGATTACTAAGAAGTATTAAAAATCGATTTGGATCGACCTTCGAGATTGGACTTTTTGAAATGCTTGAAGAGGGTTTACGAGAGATAAAAAACCCTAGTTCAATTTTTACAAATAAAGAAAATATTTCAGGTGTAACAACTACAATTACAAATGAAGGCTCTCGACCATTAGCAGTTGATATACAAGCACTGGTCAACAAAACTTTCTACAGTAACCCAAGACGAACTACAACTGGAATAAGCATAAATAGATTGCATCAAATTCTAGCTGTAATTGAAAAACACGTAGGGATAAAATTATCTGAATTTGATTGTTATATTGCTACTGGTGGGGGTTTTGAGATTAATGATCCATCATCTGACTTAGGTGTAGCAATATCAATTTTATCAAGTTTGAAAAATATTCCTCCTTTGGCGAGTAGCTCATTTATTGGAGAATTGGGTTTGAGCGGTCAGGTTAGAAAATCGAATAACCTTCGGACAAAGATAGAAGAAGCTGTAAGACTAGGGATTAAAAATATCGTAGTGCCAAAACTAGATGAGAAACTAAATAATAATTTTCAAAATTTAATAAATATCAAAGAGATATCTAATATTAAAGAAGCAGTTGATTATTCTTTATCAAAATAAAAAAATCAAAGGTACATATCAATTGAGCTTCTGCCTGAGTTTTTCAACCAATTTTCAATATCTAGATAACCACCTGGATAAAGTCTCACTGCTTTAGACCAGACTTCAGCAGCTTTATCAAACCAAATATCTCTCTGATCTAAATCACCATTTTGCTCAGCATATCTTCCCCTTTTTTCATAAATTAAACCTATATTTTTCAAGCATGATGGCTGTTTGGGATTTTCTATTAATGCTTTTTCATAAGTTTCAATAGACAAATCCTCTTCACCGTTACTCATATATATAATAGCCATATTTTTTAAGGTCTCACCCCTATCAATTTTATTTTCTTCAAGCAGTAAGCTCTCTTTGTAATACTCTAATGCTTCCGAATAATCCCCATTATTTTGTGCTGCTAAGCCATCTCTATAATAAATATATGCCTTTTTTTCTTTCTCAGCGATAGGCATTATTTTTACAATAGATTCAGCAATTACAGTAAAAGCCTTATCAATAAAATTGTCTCTGTTTTGATTACTAGGCACTGCTCAAAGTCTAATGAAATTAATATAGTAATTTAAAAAATAACTATTTAAAAAGTCTATTACATTTATTATTATACTTAAATATAAAGTCAAACATTAATTTGCTTCTATCGTAAAAAATATGGAGAGCATTCAATTAAGCGTTAAAGGAATGAAGTGCGGAGGTTGTGTTAGTACTGTTGAAAAAATATTGAATAATTCGGATGGTATTGAAAATGTTTCTGTTAACTTGCTCACTGAAAGTGCTTATTTTGAAATTACCCAGAAACATATAGAAATAGAATCAGTTCTCGAAAATCTAAAAGAGAATGGTTTCCCATCAAAGATTTACATAAATGATTTTTCAAAAAAAATAAATAAAGCAGAATTAGAAAAAAAAAAGAAGTGGAATAATCAATGGAAAAAACTAACTTTTGCCCTATTACTTTTATTATTTTCAGGATTAGGTCATCTGGCAGAAGGAAAATATATAAATTTTCCAATATTAGGTAATATATTTTTTCACGCTTCATTAGCAACGTTAGCTCTATTATTTCCTGGCAGAGGAATAATTATTAATGGATTTAAATCATTTATTAAGAACCACCCAGATATGGATTCTTTAGTAGCTCTTGGAGTAATTAGCGCATATACAACAAGTCTTCTATCCTTAATATTTCCTGCCACTGGTTTTCCTTGTTTTTTTAATGAGCCAGTTATGCTGTTAGGCTTCATACTGATTGGGCGTTACTTAGAAGAAAGAGCAAAATATCAAACTGGTTCATCCATTGGAGAATTATTAGATCTTCAACCTGAAATGGCAAATATCTTCACAGAAGACAATCAAATAAAGTCAATAAGAGTGAACACTTTAAGACCTGAGCAAGAGATTCAAGTTTTAGCAGGAGACAGAGTACCTGCTGACTGCATTGTTACCCGAGGTAATTCATATGTTGATGTTTCACATATTACTGGTGAATCCAAACCTATAGAAGTAAAAGAAGGCGAAAATCTATCTAGTGGGTCTTTAAATCTTAATTCAACTCTTAGACTTAAAGTACAAAAGGTTGGAGGAGATTCTTCTCTTGCAAAACTTGTAAATCTTATTGAGTCTGTAAACGCTAGCAAACCTCGCATTCAAAGCATTGCTGATGAAATTGCAGGTAAATTTACTTACTTTGTACTTATTTTTGCTACTTCAACCTTCTTCTTTTGGTGGAAAGGGGCAATAAACATATGGCCTGATTTATTAAATCACAAGCATGAATTAATCACTCACTCAAACCATACACTTCATAGTTCGCTTGGTAGTAATGCAGAGAATTTCCTGAGTTTAGCAATTCAATTATCAATTGCCGTTTTAGTGATAGCCTGTCCTTGTGCATTAGGTTTAGCCACCCCAACAGTAATCACTGTCGCATCAGGTAAAGCAGCAAAAAAAGGAGTTTTATTTAAAGGCGGGGATAAAATAGAGATGGCTTCGAAAATTAATCACATTATTTTTGACAAGACAGGCACTTTAACAAAAGGTAAGCCTTTTATTGTTGATTACAAAAATAATGATGATCATGCATTTTTATTAAAAATAGCTGCCAGTTTAGAAAAAGAAAGCAGACATCCTATCGCAGATGCCTTAATTCAAGAGGCAAAAAAGCAAAATTTAACTTTATTTCCAATAAAAAAAATTTTCACTCATTCAGGGCGAGGTATTTCTGGAGAACTTGAGTCAATTGATGGACTTATTAATATTGGAAATATTGAATGGCTACTAAACAAAGGAATAATTATTGATAGTGATGCAAAAAAAGTCATTGAAAATGAAGAAACAAAAACGAACACTATCATTGGAGTAAGTATCAAAGATAAGTTATTAGGATTTATTTTACTTGGAGATTTACTCAGAGATGATTCTATTAATACAGTTCAAAATTTGAGAGAAAACAAATTTAAAATTAACATTTTAAGTGGCGATAGGAAACAAACAGTTTTAGCTTTAGCAAAAAAAATTGGGTGTAAAGAAGCAGAAGTAAAATGGGATCTTCTTCCTGAAATGAAGCTAAAGACTATAGAAAATTTAAAAATTAATAATAAAGTAGCAATGATTGGTGATGGTATTAATGATGTCCCAGCCTTAGCATCCTCAGACTTAGGAATTGCGGTAGGATCAGGGACTCAAATAGCCAAGGCAAATGCAGATGTAGTATTAATGGGAGATAAATTAAGTGGATTACCCTACGCCTTAAAACTTGCAAAAAAAACTATAAGAAAAATAAAGCAAAATCTAACATGGGCCTTTGGTTACAACTTACTAGCTATACCTTTAGCCGCCGGCATTTTATTCCCTAAATACGGTATTCTTTTAACTCCCTCAATAGCAGCATTATTGATGGCTATTAGCTCTATTACAGTTGTAATTAATGCTTTATCTTTGGATTAAATGAAGGGAAAATTTATAGTTATTGAGGGTATTGATGGATGTGGTAAAACTACCCAAATAGATGAACTATCTAAATGGCTTCCTAATAGTGGTCTAATAAAGAAAGGGTCTAAATTAATCACAACAAGAGAGCCTGGAGGCAGCCTTTTAGGAAAAAAACTTAGAGCACTGATTCTTGATAATGATGAAAATAACAAGCCTTCATCTCTTGCAGAATTATTGCTTTATTCAGCAGATAGAGCTGAACATGTTTCCAAAATTATCTCACCTGCTTTAAATAACAATGATTGGGTAATAAGTGATAGATTTTCCGATTCCACACTGGCTTATCAAGGTTATGGAAGAAATATAAATTTAGAAATAATTAAAAATATTGAATCTATTGTGTGTCAAGGGGCATCTCCAGATATAACTTTCTTCTTAGAAATTTCTCCAGAAGAGAGCATATTCCGAAGAAAAAATGAAATTCCAGACAGAATAGAATCAGAAGGTATTAGATTTTTAGAAAAAGTAAATGAGGGCTTCAAACTAATTGCCAAACAAAAAAATTGGAAAGTAATATCTGCTTCACAAAATATTAAAACTATTTCAAATCAAATTAAAGAGACTTTGCTAAATAATTTTTCTAATAACAAATGATTGAAGTTAAAAAAAATAATTTTTTCTTGAATGAAGAAGTCAATACCTTTCTTAAAAACATAATTAAAAACAAATCATTGGCAAATGGTTATATATTTTATGGTGCTGAAGGATTAGGTAAAAAGCAAACTGCTCTTCAATTTATAAAAGAGATTTTCAAACATTCTTCAGCAAGCGGAAATGTTGAAGAGAGAATTACAAACAATAACCATCCTGATTTTTTAATTATTGAACCTGATTCTCTTTTGGCAGCAAAAAGTTTAGGAAGTTTCGATCTTGAAAAAAAAATAAAAAGTGAATCAGAGATTATTAAAATTTCTCAAATACGTAATATCAAAACTTTTCTTAGTCAAAAATCAATAAACTCAGAAAAAAAAGTTGTTTTGATTATTGATGCACACCTCTTAAACGAAGCAGCCTCAAATTGCCTTTTAAAAACCTTAGAAGAACCTAGTAACGGGATTTTTATTTTACTAACGTCTAAATTAAACCTTCTCTTAGAAACGATCATCTCAAGATGTCAAATCGTCAGATTTCGATCTTTTTCTAGTAAACAATTAAAGTCAATTTTAAAAGAATATTTTGATACTTCCAAATTAAATAGAAATTCAAATTTTAAATTTGATGATTTAATAAACTCTGCAAATGGATCTCCAAATCAATTATTGAAAAATATTGAAATTTGGAATGATTTTTCAGATGAAATTATAAATAAATTAGATTCTCCAATAAAAAGTAGTCTTGAAATATTAGAGATCTCAAAGTTAATATCTGAAAAATTAGAGATTTATCAACAGATTTATTTAGTCAATTTAATTCAAAATATTTGGTGGAGAAAGACAAAAAACATTGATGTAGTAAAAAAGCTTGAAAATTTAAAATACCTCTTAAAACAAAAGATTCAACCTAGGTTAGCTTGGGAAGTTACTTTTTTAAAAATTTCAATGCAACATACATAAAATCAATCAACAGCAGAATTTATCAAATTCGGATTTCTTGCTTGAATAAACTCTTGCCTTGCAGTTTCGACTTGAGAACCGATGGGTAGCTCAAGACAATATCCCGCGCCATATACAGTTTTTATGTATAAAGGTTTACGTGGATCCGGCTCTAGCTTAGTGCGTAAGTGTCTAATATGAACTCTTATTGTCTCAATATCATCATCAGGTTCATATCCCCATACTTCTTTAAGAATTAATGCTGGCGATACAGTTTGACCATGCCTCTGCAAAAGGCAATGGAGCAATTCAAACTCAAGATGCGTTAATCTAACAGGTGATTCAAACCAGATAGCTTCAAATCTCTCAGGAACAAGAGTCAAAGGGCCATAATTTAGTATTTCTTGCTGGTTACTAGAATTCAATTGTGCTCTGTTTGTTCTCCTCAATAATGCTTTTATGCGCACATGTAACTCTTCTAGATCAAATGGTTTTGTAATGTAATCATCTGCTCCTGAATTAAACCCAGTCACTTTATCTTTAAGGCCACCTAGTGCAGTTATCATCAAAATTGGGATATTTGATGTTCTTTCATCCCTTCTAAGTCGCTGGCATAAAGTTAATCCATCAACACTTGGCAACATTAAATCTAAAAGTATTAAATCAGGTGAGTATTGAAGAGCTAAAGCTTGTCCTTTAATTCCATCTTCAGCTTTTTGAACATCGAATCCAGAATGTTCTAAATGCCCTGCCACTAAATCACGCATATCACGATCATCTTCGATTAAGAGGATTGAAATTTTCATATTTATAAACTATTAAATTAAAATAAAGTTTTGGTAATACGATTCTCTCAAGAATTTATAGAGATTGCTGAATTTGTGTAAACAATTTTATCAATTGTTTTATCAAATAATTCAATAATTACAGGGGATTAGAAAGAAATTGTAATTTTAAATTAGTTTAAATTTTATAATTTCTTTCGATTCTATTTACTTTTTCTTAATAATCAAAGGATTATTAGAAACAAATAATGGTTCAAATTGAAAGAATATCTAAATCAGATTGCCATTATAAGTTTTCAAAAAAATTGTATTTATTGGAGATTTTCTATTTTTAAATAAGAATTAACTAAGTTTAAAATTTTTTAATTTCTCCAAAATGTTTAAATTCTTAATTTTGTCTATATTGAAAAAAATTTAATTATCTATGAAAAAGAAGTCTATTATCTATTCTGACTTATCAAAAAAACAACTAGAAACTCTTAAAGAACTTTACATTCAAAAAAAAGTTGAATCGATGAGTCATCAAGAACTTAAACAATATGTATTAGAAATTATTTCTCATCAGATAAACGATACTATTGGCAAAGAAGAGGAAATGGAAGCATGGAGAGAAATGTCAGATTTTTTTGGAGAACAATTTGAAATAAATATCTTAGAAATACAAACAAAATACATTGACGATAAAAACGTAATTGAAACAGAAATAGATTCTCAAAAGCAAAGAATAGAATTACTTGAAAGGAATAATTTGGATCAAGATAAAAAGGATATGTGGGATGACTAGAATCTGCTTAATGGTGTATTAACTCAAACGATACAAACAAAAATATGTCTTAATTTTAAAATTGAAGATCAATCAAAGAGCTTATTTTTTCATTTTTATGGAGAATTAAGTAAATGTTCTGATTACTGTTCCAAAAAAACATTTTTTATAATAATTAATCATTTTTAAGATTTTTATTAATTGATGATTTTTAATGTTCTAAATACTGTTCTTAATATTATATCAAATATACTTGATTATATTTTCGGCTAACCACTATTTGATAGGAAAGGGGGCAAAGAAGTAAAAAAGTCACCTTATTAGGGTGACTTTGGATAACTTTTTAGTATTTATAAACTCCCCGGGCGAAAGTCGGGTTGATATTTCGTGATAGTGCCTGACTGAACCTGATATAAGAAATCGAAGAAAAAGATATATTTCACGACCATTTCACGACCATGAACTTTTTATTTGAAAGACCCATTCCAGAGGTCATTTTAGAGGTCATTTTTTGGGGTCGAATTCCCCCAGAACAGTTGACACGACTACAATCTAGTGCTATAATATTAGGGTATAAAGGAAGGCAAGATCAGGTAGATACGCCCGAATTTAAGAAAGCAATATTGACCAAAAAATTGAATAGACCCAAAAGGGTCAACTTAAGTCCGTTTGTAATTAATTTATTCATGTATCAATTCAATGTGAAAGGCGATATGGGTCGTCATCATTTGTCCATTTCTGGTGCTTGTGCAGAGTGTGGAATTTCAACTTCAACCATAAACAGAACAGCAGGGAAAACATTTCCTCCAAAGAGAAAACTATCTGAAGGCAGAGTAGGTTTTTGGGTGTTCCAAATAGTGGAATGGTTACAAGGCAAAAGAGGAGGATGGCAGTAATGACTTCTACTTTTTTCGCTAATACAGATTCAAAGATTAGGAAATTAAAAGAGGATAAATCTTATCCTGTTTCTCCTAATAGTGGTTTATCAGTAATTAAGAGAGGTAAATCAAGATATTTTCAAGGAAGAATGAAATTTCCTTTTAATGCTTCTGGTAAAAAAATTGCAATTTCAATAGGAGTTTTTGAAAGAGAAGTTCTAGTACAAGATGCTCTTGAAAAATGGTATTCGATTAAAAGTTGGAGCAAAGAAAATAATAAAGATCCAAAATTATTTGGCAAAGAAGAAGAAGAAAAAGTAAGTGAAAAAACATTCAAGGATGTTGCACTTGAATTTCTTGAGGATGTTTTTAAACCGAAGAATAAAGAAAGAACATATCAAGATAGATCAAACAAAATAAACCAGATGCTCAAATTTATTGGAGATGAAAAACTAATTTCTGATTTAGAAATTGAAAAAGATGGAAGGAAATATATTTCCAATATGTTGAAAACTCTTTTTCATAATTCTCCTGTTCAATTAACAAGATGTAGGCAACTTTTAAGTCAGATTTTTAATTACGCAGAAGATGAAACTTACATAAGACCAAATCAAAATCCAGTATTCAAAAAGTTCCAATGGGAAACAGGAAATCAAAGAAAAATATCAGATAAAACTTTTGCAAAAAGAATTACAAAAAATTCATGGGGTATGCTTCCAGAGTTCATTCAATCGGTCAATGAGAACGCCTGTAATGCTTCAATAATTACTGATCTAGCAACTAAAGCACATATACTAATGTGCATCAGGACAGGCGTTATTTCATGCCTTGAATGGGATTGGTATAACTCTGAAAATGATGAGTGGATTATCCCTTCGCAAACATCAGGATTGAAAAGAAAAAAAGATGATTTATTAAACGATCATGTGATTCCTTCGACTCCTGAAATTAATAAACTTATGGCAAAGGTAAGAGAGATAACAGGATGGCAAAAATATTGTTTTTATTCATTAAAAAGCAAAAATGTTCATCATATTGGAACTGAAACTATCAATGACCATTTCAAAAATCTTGGTTGGAAAGACAAACAATCTGCTCATCAATGGCGAAGTGTAATTACAACTTCAGCATTAGAAAAATCTGATTTTGATTATGAGGTTATTGATCGCCAATTGGGAAGAATGGGACATCTAAATGGCACTCGCGGTCATTATGATCGTTCAACTCTTTTAGATAAAAGAAAAGAATTTATGGAATGGTGGTCAAAAACTTTGGTTAACCAAGGATTAATAATTTAAACTCAGTCGCAATAAATTAAACAATTCTGGTTAGTCGGATGTTCTCTACATTCCTTATCCCAAAAGTTTTGGAATTCTTGAGGACATTGCTCTAATTCTTTTGGAGTCTCGTTCAAGTTTAACCCTGCATAATTAAATGCAGTTAGGTATCTTGGAAGAACATTGAATTGATTGAATAGTTTCATAAGACCTCCTAGATCTATACCTATATTCTCCTCCTTTTTTCTTGAAATTCATAGGGTATTAATACCCGAGTATTAGTGCTTTATGGTTTGTACGACTATCTTTTTCTATTCAGCAGGAGTAGAAATAATTCAGGAGTCAAAAGCACTTCATCGACTTTGTGGACAGCGAGGTGCATAAGACTCGAAGAGGGCAAACTCATGCCCTCTTATTTAATGTTTAATTCTCTAAGATTTCTCTAAATTGCTCGCGATGCTTAGTTAAATAATTTTTCATCTCATCATCAACTTTGACTTTGGCATTAGGATCAATTCCTATCTAATTCACTAATCACCTATCTTTTTTGATTATATTTTTGAGATTTTTTATCATAATTTCAGGATCTATTAAATATTGGAAATTATTTTCTTTTTTCTCATTGCTTTTAATTTTTTCATTTTTAGAACTATCAATTATCGACTTTTGATTATTTTTCTTTCTTCCATCAATTCTGTTTAGGATAGATTGTTGCCATAAAGCATCATCAAGTGCTTTTGCTGCTTGAAATTCTGATTTATCAACTTGTGTTTCTATCCATTCATATACTACTTTTCTTATAAGAGAGGATACTTTTTTTTGGTCTCCAGCAAGTTTTTCTAATAGAATATACATTCCCGGATCTAACAAAATCTGTTTATAAATTTTGTTGCCATGCTTACTAGGCATTGTTAAAAGATATTTTTACTAATGTAATACAATTTAATTTTTTTGAGACCTTCTAAGTTGAAACTGATCAAAAATTTAATTATTGATTTTCAGAAGTATTATTAAAAAATTGTCTGACAAAATTCCTTAATTCTTCTACAGGTGGATGATCATAAGGTAACCATCCATCATCGTACCAATCCCAATATGGAAGATATTTAATAATCCAACCGCCTCTCTTTAAAGAATTTGCTCTTTCAAGGTGATCATCTGTATATGTTTCATCATCTGCATAAAAATGATGTTTCCCGTCAACTTCAATTCCGATTGTTGTTTTAGTAGATTTTTCGTAAATCACAAAATCTAATCTATAACCACAGGTTCTTACTTGGTTATAAAGGAAAAGTCTATCAGGAAATTCTTTTTCAATTAATTTACTTAAAACATCAAATACTCGCAATTCAAATTCACTTTCGCAATCGGATACATTTAATGTCCATCCTATTGGCAAAAACCCAGTTTTATTTTGAATGATTTCATTTCTTTCTTGCCCCATTTTTGTGAGCATTTTCTGCATAAGAACCATATTTGAAGGTATTGCTCCATGAACAAAATATGTGAAATATCTCGCTCTACTTGTTGCGACATTAAATCTATTGGGATCTTCCATATGCCCCTTAGATCTTTTTTGATCTGGATCAATTGAGGGAGCAAAAATCATTACATCTCTCTCATTACCTTGAAATTCCTCTGGAGTACCAATCATTAAATTAATTGACTCAACTTCTTCATCAGTTAATTTTTTTTCCGCCTCACTTTTCATATATCTGACTTGTTCACGAGTGAAGGAAATGACACCTACTGATATTTTTTGATCGACTAAATCTGGAATTTTAAATACTTGTTCAGTAAGTTTTTTAATAGGTTTCTTTTTAACAATTGATTGGATAATTTCAAATGATTTATCAACTTCCCCTTTGTTTAATTGAGACTTTTTATTTTTGTTTAATGTACTTGGTGCATCTTCTCTTTTTGTAGATACTTGGACATCACAAAAAGCATTAATTGCTTTTTTATCTGGAAGTGCAGTCATTATTCTTAATCCAGCATCTTGAGTATCATCTTTATAAAATTGTTCACTTGTAAACTCAGCGAGCATTGGTAAAGAACGAAAATGTTCGTTAAGCAATATCGGTGGTGCTGTGATGGGATTACTTGGATTTCGTATTAAATTTAGAATTGATGATCTTGAAACTAATAAATCTCGCTCTTCTGCTTTTTTGTAACTTACTGGATATTTAGGAAGTGAAGAAAAGTATTTCTCCCAAGTAAGTTTTTCATAAACCTTACTTATAAACATTCCTCCTGCCGCCTTTATTCCTAGTTGCTTATGATCACCAACAATACAAAATCTTTTTGCTCTATAAAGAACTGGAAATATCTCCGCCAAGTTTACTTGGGATGCTTCATCTAATATCAACAAATCAAATAACTCTTCTTCAAATGGCAAGAAAGCATGTAGCGATTTAATTTCTCCCATAATTACTTGGAAGACTTCAAACAAGCAATTAAAGTCAATTTCTGAATTATATTTTTTAATTCTTCTCCTATTTCTTGCGCTTAATCTCTTACAAAAAATATCTAACGATTTTTTATATTTTTTATCTTGTAAAAGTTTATTTGCCTTGACTGAATTTCTTTTCGATAAATATTCAGACAATATAGATTCACTAATATCTTTTGTATAAATCTTTTCATTTTGCCAATTAAATGAATTTCTTATTTGTTCAAGAGGTTGAACTTTTACTTTATTTTTTATTTCTTCTGCTTTTGCCAGACTCTCAGAATATTTAATTACACTCTTAAGAAGTTCTTCTTTATGTTTCAAATATTCATTATTATCAAAATTCAACTCATCTACGATTGCCTTAGAAATAACTTTGATTTTAACTGCCTCAGATAAAGATACCTGACCAGAATTTGTTCTTGCTTTATCTCTTATCTTTTCGCATTCACTTACTAATCTTCTAATTTTTATAATTCCATTTTTATCAAAAATTAATTTTATGTTTTTTATTATTTCTTCTTTAACATTCCAATTTTTTTCTAGATTTTCTCTGTGATCGACTGCATCAATATTTAATGTGTAGAAATTTTTTAATTCTGATTCATAAATTCTAATTTTTTTAGCATAATCGAGTCTTTCTTCAATAAGACTGTTTACCTTGTCGGATAAAATCCTCTCTTCACGCTCAGCAAGTTGATTCATTAAATCAAGAGATTGACTTACCAAATCTTGAATTACTGCTCTCATATTTTTTCTTCTCTCATAAGAATTAGCAAGATATAAACATGAGGAAATGCCTAACACATCAGTTAATTTTTTATGAACAATATCAACTGCTGGTGTTTTTTGTGATGCTACTAAAACTTTTAGTCCTAATTCTCTTCCTGCAATAGCAAGCGCAGAAATAGTAAAAGATTTCCCTGTTCCCGGGGGTCCTTGAATATAGGAAATATCATTTTTTAATGCTCTAAATATTGCATCTCTTTGGGACTTTGATAATGAAAATGGTAATCTTTCTAGAACTTTATTAATATCGTCATTCTTTATATTTGTATATTGAGGAGAAAATTCACCTCCTGAAAAAACTGATTCTAAAAGTCTTGAAAGGGTTGTCTGATTCATTATGTTATTTCTTTAGAAAGATCATTTAATGCTTGATATGTACTAAGTCCCTCAGGTATTGGAGCGAAAAAAATCCAATCCCCGGGACAAAAGAAAAATTTTCTTATATTATTGTCTTTTGCTTTTATTGCAGAATTAACTGTAGAAAGAGGTTCTTCAGTAATTTCCAATTCTGTCTCAGTAAGTTTAGAAAATCCATCTATGAATTTCATAGATAGTTCTTCTATTAATTCAATACTAGGATTCTCATATTTATCTAATTCAGTTTCGATCTCATCGACTAACTTGTTGCCTGTTATATCATCCTCATCTTCGCTAAAAGCAGCATATGCCTCATCCTCTTCATTAGCGTTCCGAGTAATCAACGCTGAAGCGATATCATAATTAACTATCCATTCTGAAATCTCACTTTCACCCTCACTATCTTCTTCAAAGAGTATTTGACCGTATATTGCAGGTGCTGCAATCATACGAAGAGATTTTTGACCACGGACTTTTTTACTATATGTACCCGCAATAAGTCCGATCCCACAAAAAATACCATTACCAATATTCTCTTGATCCTGTTGTCTTCTAAATCCTTCTGGATTACCCATCATTTTTTTTAATTTTATATCTGTCATCCTTGGAAATTTTCTAGCATTTTTTTGCTTTGAACCACCAATTAAAACTTTTGAATAATCTCCAGCAGAACCAGAAGCACCATATACTACCTTTCTACTCATATCTCTTAAATAGAGTAAATATTGTTTGCTAAGAGAATCTTCCATTTATTGATTGAGAGAAACCATATTTTTGAGTGCTTCTTTAAGAGAACTGATAGATTTATTCGTATTCTCAGTACTTTCAGAAAGTTTTGAAATTGATTCAGTTAAGTTATCTTTTAGACTATTTTGAGAGGTTTCGATTTTAGAAACAGCATCGTTAATATTATCCATTGCTTCTGAAACTTTATCAGTAATACCTTTAATAGAATCAGCACTTGTATTTGTAACTTTTGCAGTAAGTGTATCAATCATTCCCGTTACCAAAGTGGCATGATTTTCTAGTCCTGAAGTTACTTTTCCAAGTGCTTCTTTACTAACTGCAGAACTTTTTGTTAATGCATTTGATATTTCTACAAAACTCTTTGCTGACTCTTCTGTATCTTTTGATAATGCTTCAAAACTTTCTGCTAACTTTGTAAAATCATCTTTCTGTTTCACAACTGAGGTAACAATTGATTGATTACCAGTATTGATTGAATTTTGAATATCTTCTATTTGTTTTTTTGATTTTTTAGACTCTAGGAAAACTAAAATAGTCAGTAATGCTGTTAAAACTGGATTCGCAACAGCAGCAATAGTTAAAAGAAGGTTCATATTTTTTAGTTTTTATGATTGTAAGAGTATCACTAAAATAATAGTAATGACTAAACACTTTAGTCATAATTCTGTTCCTGATTAGAAACATCGAAAAATTTAATTTATATACTTAATTTTTCATTTGCACTCTTATCGCCACCAAATATTGAAAATCAATCTATTGAATAAGTTTCGTTGTATAAATCTTTAAGGTTTTTACCGTTAAAATACCAATAAGGCGATCCATCCATAGGACCAGTTCTATCTAATAACTTATTAGTTAAATTTGATAAAAACCAAGGTTCCCCTTTATAGGTAACTTGCCTTCCATTTAAGACTGTGCAGGATTCTTCATTTCTCCCGAATTTTAAAATATCTCCTTCTTTTAAACCCATCTCAAAGTAATTAATAGTAGGTCTTCTTTTCTTTTTAAATTTCTCAGCAGAGGCAGATGCTTCTATATCAATTTTTTTTGCTTCGTCTTGAACACTTGGAGTCACATCTTCAATCGCCATTAGTGATAAAACAGCAATTGCCTGTTCTGGATTGATATTGAAAAATTCTCTTTTTGGATTAACTCTGCTTGGTTCAAATGCTGTATGAAATGCTTTTTCTGTCTTATCTACATCTTTAACTTTCGCTGCATACTCACATTCAAAAGGAAGAGGAACTCCAGTTGAATATAGATCAGCAAGTCGAAGTTCTACATCTCTTGTTGTCTTACCAATCTTGACCATATTAGGCATTGCAGGATTGGTTAGAACATAAACACTTCCTTCCATTTATAAATTTTCTAGAAATTTAAAGTTAATCTTATACTAATTGACATATCTTTTAAATAAATGAATCAAGTCATATTAAGAGACGCTAATGGAAATACAATATTTGCAGGAAGTAGAGCAGAAACAGCAGGTGGAATTGTTGGGATTTTATTTATCTTTTTTTTATTCGTTTTTGCATTAATTAGAACTAATAAACTTCGTATTAAAAATGCAAAAATTACAGCATTAAAGAAAGAAGAAAAAAAGAAAGAAGAAGCAAAAGAAATTGATAAATTTAAAAAGAAATGCAGAAAACTTATAAAAAAACACAAATATGCTTTAACTATTGATAGAAAAAAATATTTGAAGAAAAATCAGTATGGAGTAGAAGAAGATAAAGGATGGGCGTTGGATTATGATTTCGGGAAGAAAAAAGTAACTGGTATTCGATATTTTATAGATGAAGTTATACAAGAAAAAATAGATGTTTATGGAGATTTTTACGATCTTTATATTGACTTAGATTTAGAAGATTGGATAGAAGATGAAATAGATGAAGTATGTGACAAAGTTGATTCTCAAGGAGCAAGTAATAAAGATATTGATTCAATGGATGGAATTGAGTATGAACAATATTGCAAAACAATACTAGAAAATGCTGGATGGGAAGTTGAAGATACTTCAACAACTGGAGATCAAGGCGTAGATTTAATTGCTTCTATTGAAGATGTAAGAGTATGTATTCAATGTAAGTGTTTTGCCAAAGCAGTAGGGAATAAAGCAGTTCAAGAAATCGCAGCAGGTATGATTTATTGGAAAGGCACTCATTCTGTTGTAGTAGCAAAAAGTGGATTTACTAAATCTGCTGAAGCACTTGCAAATTCAACAAGCGTAATTTTAACTTCAGATAAAGAGTTAAAAGATTTAGAAAATTTAGTTTTATGAATCGTTAAACTCCCTCAAAGATGGTAAGAGTTAGATCAGAATATGGAGTTCTTAAGGGAATCATCTTTTGATATTCCTCTGATTCATATGCAGAAACTGCATCTTCTTTTGATGGAAATTCAATAATTACTGTTAGATGTCCAAGAGTACTTTCCTTCTCGATAGTTGCCAAATCTCTAACAAAAAATGCTCCATTAACAGAAGGTAACCAATCTTTTAACGCTTTTAAATAAGGTTGCATTCCTTCACCATCTTTAATAGATCCTGTTGATAACCAATAACCTTTTGCCATTTTGAAAAAACTCTGTTTTATTATTATATAAATTTGATAAATGGAATCTGGAAAAGATTAAAAAAATAATTAACTAAATTAAGCAACTTCGGGACACCAACCTTCACGAAGTTCTCTTCTTTTTACCCAGTATTTGCATCCTTTTATTAGATGATCTCCTTGAGGTATTAATTTCTGATGGACAGGACAAGTTAAAAGAGTCACGCATTGAACAGTACAGGCATAACGAAAGTGATCGCAACACATACAAATCTTTGTTTTCTTCTTTCTTAGTTGATCTTCTTCCCAATCATTGAGATAACTCCACTCTTCTTCTTCAATCATTATTAGTAGTACATCTGTATTAGTAATAATAGATTAATCGAAGGTACTTTGGGAAGCAAATAAAAATTCAATGCCCTTACAGGCGATCCTGAAGGGGCAAAAGTGTATCGAAAATTAAGAAATTCGATATACCATGTAAAGAAACACAAATATTGGGGTTTGAGTGTATTGAAATACTGTATCGGAATATTATGATATTAATATCAGATTTACCCCCAGAAAATGAATACAATTTACGGATATTGGAGATGTTCTACAGATCATCAAGATCAAGAAAGACAGATCCGTGCATTAAAGGATGCAGGGGTTGAAGTTTTATATGGCGATAAGATTACTGGAACTTCGAGTTATGGAGATAGAGAAGAATTATCAAAATTATTAGAAGTTTTAGAAGAAGGAGATCTTCTTATTCTTTCTGAATTATCAAGACTTGGAAGAACTTCTCTTCTTATGCAAATCGAATTAGACAAACTTCTCAAGAAAGGAGTTAATGTTCGCACTTTAGATAAGAGACTTGATACAACAACCATGTCAAAAGAGATAGTTGGTCTAATAGTTTCAATTCTTGGATATGCAGCAGAGCAAGAACTCTCACAAATTAAGTCCAGAACTTCAGAAGGTAGAGCAGTTGCCTTAAGTAGAGGAGTAAAATTTGGAAGAAAACGCAAATATGATGACTTTCAAGTTGCTGAAGTAATGAAAAAGAAATCTCAAGGCGAAGGATTAGGAACTATTGCCAAATCATTAGGCATGAGTCGTTCAATGGTGCAAAGAATAGTTAAACAGGAAGTAGCGGTATGACAGAAAAAATAGATTGGAAAAAAGAATTATTAGAAAGTGGAAGATTTAACGATAAATTTTCTACAAATTTGCTTGAAAATGGTGCAAAGAATTTCATGCAAGGAATATATCTTGGTTATATGTACTCCAGATGGAGAAAGATCAGAGGTCTAGACAAAGATGATCCAGTAGAAAATAAAGGACAAATGCAATCATCCTTCAAAGAATTTGAGGACAAAATCAAATGAAGATAATCGCAAAAGTCCGATATGTAGATTTTCAAAAAAGATCTCATACTGTTGAAGTTGAGAGTGATACTGCCGATAGAAAGCATCTAGAAGACCTTGTTAAGGCAAGGTATCCAGCAGATAAAGTTTATTTTCAGTCAGTCAGGCAAAAATAAATGGATAAAACTAACACTTGGTTAATTAGTGTATTTGCTGTTGTTCTTATTTGTGTTTCACTTTTTTCATATCTAAATGCACAAGGTAACCAATCCTTACTCCGAGTTGAGGATTTAGACTATAAAGCAGTCTTACTCCGACCAAAACCTAGTATTGAGGATTTGGAATATAAAGCATTAGATAAGAAAAGGGCAAATGCTGAATATGCAGCGAATAGGGATTTTACTGACTATGAAAAATTTGGAAGTATTCTTTTTTGTAATTCTTCATTCAATAGTCGGATTGAAGCAGCAACCTATTCGGCACAAATGGAATTATATATTTCTGGGAAAGAAGCAGATTTATCAAAATGGGATACTGCTATCAAAGATTATCAAAACGAAAAATCAAAATGTAAAGACGTTTATCCTTTAGTAAAGCAGCAATAATTTTCAATCAGTAAGGCAAAAATAAACTTTTTACGGCAATTAAATCAAATGATGTGGGGTTTAATCATGTTGAATCAAGTCATAGCAATATGTTTTGGTCTCCCAATATATGTATAAGTCAAATACATAACTTGTATAGATACCTTTGTATCGGTTGAAAGATTACTGTAGGCAAAAACAGAAATAACTAACCAAAAGGTTGTTCCGAAGGAAATTTGCCCGAAGGGCAAAGGGTTAAAACCCATTAAAAAGCATCAAAAAAATATAAGTATGCTTTCTATCTCATGTGACCTTTGCCTACAAAATACCGAACGATAAGAAGCGAAAGAAAAATCGGAATAAATATTTAGTACACCTAAATTGCATAGAAAAATGCCAGCAGTAAAGATCAAACAGAATAGATTCCAGATGTCCTACAAAAAGGATGAGGTTCCTAAGTACGAGAAGATAGAACAGTTCCTTATGGATGACCTAGGAGTCTATAAGAGGGCAGATATATACAAAAAATGCACCAATATGATTTACAACCTGAGGAAGAACGCTCAATTAGAAAATATTTAGACAATGCAACCAAAACTAAACCCAATCCGCCTAGAAATGCTCAAGGATATTTCTAAATTTTCAAGAATGGATATACTCAACACTTTGAACAGACTGATTGAAGTTGTTTATATGGATCCAAAGTTAAAGAAACAGATCTTCAAAAAGTGATTCGTTCATAAGATCTCGCAGTATATAAAACGACCAACTTCCCTAACCTACAAAGTGTTACCCAAGAACGATAAAAAATACCTGAAATATGGAAATTTTTTTCGCCAATTTTTTTACATTCTGAACCCTCCTGAAAGAGGTTGAGATTCCCTGACATTAATTGCTATAACTTGAGTTATGGGTTGACAAGTCCATTGATTTAATGTATAATTTATGTATAAAAAGCAAGGGTTGGTAACCACGCTTTAAGTGATCTAATTGGGACAGATTTTAAACCCCTGAACATGAAGTTCAGACCCAACACAACTGAATAGACCCGAAAGGGTCAACTCAAAGAAAAGATAAAAATATTCCATTTATTTTTTAAATCTAAATTCACTTAATCCCTAAAAGGAGGGGAACTAATGACAACAACTATTACTGAAAAGTTGGAAAAATTTCATGCCAATAATGAGCATGGAGAAATTCTGAAAAAGATCAATGACGGAAATTTGACCTATAGAAATTGCGTCAATGAATGGGTCGATAATATTCAAGCACCTATTCTGCACGAAGCATTGGAACATGAATCCAGTTTCTTTTATAAAGAGAAACCTTCAAAAGGATTTGGAGACTCAGAAAAGATAAGAATTTTTGATTCTGGAAAAATGATGATGAGACATCCAAAAATCTATCATCCTTTACTTCATCCAAGTATTCCAAATTTAATCACGGCATTTTACATAGATGAATGTCCTCTTATTTACTGCAATCAGAACTATGGGGATGCAAATCGAAATGATGTCGCAAAAAATGGATTTGAATTTAGTCCTTACGACACGGTTATGACTGAAGATTGGGTAAAAGTTGTTAAGAGAAACAAATTAAAATTTGTACTTTCCCCAGATGACATTAAATGGCGTGGAGGAAATGCTTATCTTGGACAATGGAGCAATCTTCAAACCACAATCATGTCATTTGAAACTGAGAAGGATTTATTCATTGCAGGGGAGGAAGAGTAATGGATAGTTCTCAAGAGTTAAAAATTCCAGAGTACAAAAAACTGGATTACTTTATTTCCAACCAAACTGCTTCAAATAATGCCAACATCAAGTTGGCAAATTCCAAGTGGGAACTGTTATCTGATGATGCCAAGCACTTCGTCAGTCACATACGAAGTAATGCAAAGAGAGCATTGAAAGTAAGAAAAGCACAAGAAAAAGTTTTGATCGAAATGCTTTACTTATTTCAAGAATTTCCTGAACTTGATAACGCAGCACATTGGAACACAGTTTTTAATAGGGCAAGGTATGTCTTCTTTATCAAGTCAAAAGAAGACTTTGAAGAAAATGCCATGAAAGTCCCTAAAGATGCCAAAGAGTATTTGGAAGCAAAATTTGCTGAAGAGGAGGAAATCTAACTACGAAATGAACTAAATAGTAGTGGGATAAAGGACAGTCCCTTGCCTTCCCTATTTGAATTTTTTCTACCCTGACTCTGACCCATTTAGGGTCTTTTTTTTCGGCATTTTTTCTTCACGACCATGAAAAATTAATTTCACGACCATATCACGACCAGCAAAATGGTGGATTTGAGTTATCCTGAAAACATCTGATCTTCTGATTTCTTCAAAACAGTAGTCAGGGCATTAAAAAAGACCTCAAGTGAATTAACTTGAAGTCTGAAGAACCCGTAAATGAACTCCCCGGGCGGGATTCGAACCTGCGACCAATCGATTAACAGTCGATCGCTCTACCGCTGAGCTACCGAGGAATATAGAATGAATTTAGCTCTTTAAAGTACCTTATGACAAGTACAAGAGTTAATTATATTGAAATTTTGATGGTTCTTGCCAGCTAGATAAAAAACCATTTTTTAACTCCGCAACTGAATCAGCGTAAGTTAATTCTTCATAACGATGAGTAATCCATAAAGCTGATAAAGGTTTTTTATAGTCACTTGTAAGATTTTTAATTGTATTTAAAACTTTTAATTGGCTTGTTCGATCAAGTAACGCTGTAGGCTCATCCAAAAGAATAAAATTTCTATTACTAATAAGCGCGCATGCAATAGTCAAGCGTTGTTTTTGCCCACCGCTTAACGTATGAACTGGCCTTTTTTCAAAACCAGATAATCCCACCTGATCAAGCACATATTCAATTTTTTTATTAATTTCATTATCACTTATATTTTGATTAATGTTAATCAGAAGTTCGCTCCTGCAATTTGGCATTAATATTTGATGATCAGGGTTTTGAAATACCATCCCTATATTTGCTTTAGAATTAATGATTCCATTATTCGGTTTAATTATTCCATTTATTAATTTTAAAAGAGTACTTTTCCCACTTCCGTTTTTACCTACGACCATCCAAAATCCAGTTTTTTTTATCGAGAAATTACATTTAAAAATTAAATTTTCTTTTTTTCCAGGATATGAAAAAGATACATCTTTAAAATGAATATGAGGTATTTGATCTTCAAGAGAATATGGCATTAATTCTATCAATCTATGTTGAGAGAAAATCCTGGTCTTTTTGCTCCACCTGCTACTGACGATTTTTCATATATCTGAACAGAAATGATTTCTTTAGCTCTGACAGCAATTAATTTATCTTGCACTTTGTCACACTTTAACTCAATCAAGTTTGAAGATTCTAAAGTTTCATTCATAGAACTTTTTATTTCATCATAAATTCTTTTAACATCTTCAAATTCTTTCTTCTGAATTGACAGTGGAAAAGGTGAATATCTCAGACTTAGTTCTAGCAAATACATAATCATCAATAAAGACTACCTTTTATAATAATAAATATTTAAAGGAGAAAGTTATTTTAAATTAAATTCTTTTGAGAAAATTATATAAAAGATCTTTAAATACAATTATTATGTGAGTAGGGGATTTAATTTTGCAATTTAAATAATCATTTCATGGATATAGCAAATGATATAACTTCTCTAGTTGGAAATACGCCATTAGTTAAATTAAATCGAATCAGAAAGTTTTTTAATTGTTATCCGGAAATAATCGCCAAACTAGAAAGTTTCAATCCATCAGCTTCCGTTAAGGATCGCATCGCTTATTCAATGTTATGTAAAGCTGAAGAAGAAGGATTAATTACGCCAGATAAGACAACGTTAATTGAAGCAACAAGTGGAAATACTGGCATCGCATTAGCAATGGTCGCTGCAGCAAAAGGCTATAAATTGATATTAACTATGCCAGATACGATGAGTATTGAAAGAAGGGCAATGTTGAGAGCATATGGAGCTGAATTGCAGCTCACACCTGGTAAAGAGGGAATGAAAGGAGCTTTAGATTTAGCTAATGAGTTGTCTTCAAGCATTGCAAATAGTTATCAATTTAATCAATTTGAAAACTTTGCTAATCCAGATATTCATGAAAGAACAACTGCACAAGAAATATGGGCCCAATCCAATAACAATTTAGATGGGCTAGTTACAGGAGTAGGCACAGGAGGAACAATTACTGGTTGCGCACGTTTTTTGAAAAAAGTTAATCCAAATTGCAAAATTTATGCTGTAGAGCCCAAAAAAAGTGCTGTCATTTCCGGAAAAAAAGCAGGATCGCATTTAATTCAAGGTATAGGAGCAGGTTTCGTGCCAAAAGTTCTGAATACCAAACTAATAGATGAAATTATAAAAATAGATGACGATGAAGCTTTTTATTATGGACGTTTATTAGCTCGATTGGAAGGTCTTTTATCAGGTATAAGTAGTGGTGCAGCTTTAGCAGCAACAATAAAAATAGGTAAAAGGAAAGAACTGATGAATAAGAGATTAATAGTAATTCTTCCTAGTTTTGGCGAAAGATATTTATCAACAGCAATGTTTGAATCGAATACTTCGATTCAAGCAAGAAAAGACGGTTATCTTTGATCTCTTATTTAAAAAATGGAAAAAAATTTTTATAAAGAATTAGGCCTCGAAAAAAATGCAACCAAAAGTGAAATTAAGTCTTCATATCGTTCTTTAGTTAAGCAACATCATCCCGATGCCGGTGGCGAAAAAGAACGATTTCTTGCAATACAAAATGCTTGGGAGACTCTAAATGATCCTATTAAAAAAGAACAATATGATAGGAATTTTTTCTCTTCAAATTCATCATTTGATTCATTAAAAGAAAATTGGGAAGAGAAACTAAATTCAAAAAAATATAATTCGTCAAATAAAGATAAAGAAGTTGAAACATGGATTAAAGAAATTTACACTCCGATCAATAGATTAATTAGCCAAATAATTAAACCTTTGAACAACGAAATAAAAGAACTATCTGCGGATCCATATGATGACGAACTTATGGAAAATTTTTGCAGTTATATAAGTCTTTCACAAAAGAAAATAGAAAAAGTTGAAAAAATTTATAACAAAAAGTTAGTTCCAAAGTCTATTTCAAATTTAGGCCTCGATCTGTATCATTGTTTTTCGCAAGTTAAAGATGCACTATCAGAGCTTGATAGATATACACAAGGATATGTAGATAATTACTTATTTGATGGTAAAGAAATGATTAAAGAAGCAAAAATAATCCAATCAAAAATGGCTATAAAGAAAAAAATAAAGAGTTTTAAACTATAAAATTTTATTGAATATATTCTTTAAGTTGATCTAATTTCAGCCAAGCATCTGGAACAGGTCTACGCCATCGGACCTGAGCATATTCTTCTTTGACAGAAAGAATTTCTCCAGGACCTTCAAAGATGTAATTAGGTAAATCATCATCACTGGCAAGAGCCTCGATACTTTTTATATAATTTTCTCTATCGACAAAAACTAAGCTTCCTTTCTTCAAAGGTTTCTTTTGAATAGAATCTGTCATGTTAAAATCCAAGAAGACATTTGGAATATATTATACAAAATCTTGTTTGATAAATATTTAAAAAAATTGATAACGGAATAATAATTACAAAATTCTAAAAAATTTAATAGCCTAAGATGATAAATATCTAAAAATATGCGTCTTTTATTACTTGGCTGCACTGGATTTGTTGGTAAAGAACTTCTACCAACACTAATAAATGAAAACCATGAGATATATATTGTAAGTAGAAAACCTATCAGTAAATTAAAGCTTGATTTAGATTTCAATAATTTTAAGTTTTTACAAATAGATTTATCAAAAGAAAAAAACTGGAATAACGAAAATCTTCTAAATATTTTAAGAGAGACCGATGGAATTATTAACCTGATGGGCGAACCCATAGCAGAAAAAAAATGGACTTCTGAACAAAAACAGGAGATTGAAAATAGTCGTATTAACACCACAAAATTTATGATGAAGACCCTTAAAAATTTAAAAATAAACCCAAAAGTCATCATAAATGGATCAGCAGTAGGTTATTACGGAACAAGTTTGTCTGGTGAATTCACTGAAAATAGTATTGGAGGAAAAGACTTTTTAGCTAATCTTTGCAAAAAATGGGAAGCGGTCGCTGCTGAAAAACCATTTTTCTCAAGGTTAGTTATTTTTAGAATTGGAATAGTTTTAGAGGCAGATGGAGGAGCATTAGGAAAAATGCTCCCTATATTTAAAGTTGGATTAGGTGGACCAATTGGAGATGGTAAGCAATGGATGAGTTGGATTCATAGAACTGATTTATGTACATTAATTACTCAAGCATTAGTTGATAAAAAGTATTCGGGAGTATTTAATGCTGTTGCACCAAATCCAGTATTAATGAGAGAATTTTCTCAGACTTTAGGCAAATGTCTGAATAGACCTAATTTACTTCCAGTGCCTGGAGCGGTTTTAAAAATATTGTTAGGAGATGGAGCAAAAGTTGTATTGGAAGGACAAAAAGTTATAAGCAATAAACTCAAAAATTATAATTTTAAATATCCTCTTCTTGAGAGAGCAATTTACGCCTCCACCAAGAATTAATACCGTTCACTAAAGCGCCAATAATAAGAATTGTTATCAATGGAACTACAAGAGGATTCCAAACTATCTGAATAAAATTAACAAAAATAAATATGCCATTAAATTGCATGATGATTGCAAAAATAAAAAATATTGCAAAAAAAATTACTGTAAATAAATTTATTAATAACAAATTATCGATAATTTGTTTTAACTTATTTTGATTATTCTCCTTAGTCATTTTTTATAACAATATTCATATCATTAACCATTTTAAGACAAGCTTTGTTTTCACCCAGTCTTTTTTTAGCATTTTCATTACATGAGATCATAAACTTCTTATTCAGCTTTATAAGGTATATAATTTTAATGATCAATTCTTTTGTCTGATTGATTTGATCATTCTTATCTTTATAATTTGTGGCACAAAAAACATATTTTCCAAGCAAACGTCTTTGCGCTTCTGCAAAAGTTTTTGTAAATTGTGGACCTTTACCTTCTATCTGAATAACCGGTTTTCCTAATCCAATCGCTTGCTCTGATGCTGTTCCTGCCATGCTGATACAGCATCTACTTTTCAATAATATATTGTCAAAATTATTCCAATATATATTCACTTCTAAAAATTTATATTGGAATTTCAAGAGATTATTATCTTTTATATTTTCTATTTTTAACCATCCTCTTTTTTGAAATATCTCCTTTATTTTTAATGAAGATAGAGCATTAACTATTGCAAAATTAAACTGAATTTTTTGAAAATATCTTAAATCTGACAATGCCTCTAATACCTCTAAAATAAAAACAAAATTATCTAAAATCTCAGGGAATCTACTTCCTGGAAATAATCCAATACTAAATTCTGCTTTATTTAATTTTTTGTTTCTAGGAAAAAACTTATCCATAAATGGGTTGCCTAAAAAAGACACTTTCTTTTTTAATTGCGATGTTAAATCATTAGCTGTAAGGGAATCTCTCGTATATATTTTTTTTGCTTTTTGTGAGATCAAGAAAAATTTAGAAGGCCATGGTAATTTCAACTTCCCTTCATAATGGCTGGAATAAGCAACTAGATATGTAAAAAAATCTTTCTTACAAACCCATGCAAAAAAAACTGGCACAATATCTCCAACTATAAAAAAATAATCATATTTTTTTCTTATCTTAAAAGTTAAATATAATCTTTTTAAGACATAAAATATTTCTCCTCCTAATATCTCAGTAAGTCTTCCTTTGAAAGAATTATAGCCAATTCCTCCAGTTCTGAATTCTTTAGTTTTGCCGATAATCTTAATTTTTTCTTTTTCGTAATGGTTTCCCATACCAACAATTGGCAAAGCATGAACAGAATAACCACTTTTTACGAATTGTTTAGCTATTAGACTTCCAGATAGATCTTCTCCATGCCCATTACTTAATATTAAAATCTTAAACAATTTAAAATTCCAACCATTTTTTTACTTTGGTTAACTCTGGCCAATCTGGATATCTACTTAATCCGTCTTCAACAGATTCTTTCAACTCACTTTTAACATCTGGCATCATTATAGACATTTTTTTTATTAACTCAATATGATCCCTAACGCCTTTATTATTGGTAGCCAAAAGAGCTAAAGACAAATTCATTCTTGCTTGTGGATCTTGCTGATTTAATCGAACAGCTTGTCTGGCAGCTGACAAAGCTTCTTCATTATTTTTCAAAAGTAATTGAAGCCATGATAAACAAGTCCAAGCAGCAAAGTGATTTGGAATTTGCTGTATAATTTTTTGAAAATCTTGGACGATTGGAATTAAATCTTCCCCTGCTTTATATCTTGATAAAGCTGCATTAAAATCCTCTTCGATGGGATTAATTTCGTTATTCATTTTTTATTAAACTGCAAAGGAGCTTCCACAACCGCAAGTTTGAGAGGCATTAGGATTTACAAAATTAAAGCCACCTCCAATTAATTCCTTACTAAAATCTAACTGCATTCCATAAATATATAAAAGACTTTTAGGATCACAAACCACTTGAAAGCTTTGATCAGCTTTTAACGAATAATCATAAACTTTATCATCGGGGTTTATTTCATCAGTTTCTATAAAATCCATCGTATAACTCATCCCACTACAACCGCCTGATCTTACTCCGACCCTTAGTGCTTTTTTATCACTTTGGCCCTTCAATAAATTTGAAATTTGTTCTATAGCATCATTCGTAATTAAGATACCTTTCCCATCATCAGAATTTTTAATTTCCTCTTTAACTTCTACATTTTCCATAAACAAGGGATTTCTACTATTTATAATATAAAAACTTAATCGATAGGATGCATAGAACAAACGGTATCGAAACTTGATTTGTTATAATTATAAGAAAAAGTGAAAATTGCAATAGTTGGTTCTGGATTAGCTGGTCTTACAGCAGCAGTCAATTTAGTTGATGAAGGTCACGAAGTAGAAATTTTCGAGAGCAGGTCATTTTGGGGAGGTAAAGTAGGAAGTTGGGAAGATAAGGATGGCAACCACATAGAAATGGGTTTACATGTATTTTTTTACAATTATGCAAATCTTTTTAAATTAATGAAAAAAGTGGGAGCTCTAGACAATTTACTCCCAAAAGATCATACTCATCTATTTATTAATAATGGTGGTAATTTAAAATCTTTAGACTTCAGATTCCCTCTAGGTGCTCCATTCAACGGACTTAAAGCTTTTTTCACCACCGAACAACTTACTTGGTTAGATAAGTTCAGAAATGCCTTAGCTTTAGGGACAAGCCCAATAGTTAGAGGATTGATAGACTATGAAGGCGCAATGAAAATAATTAGAGATCTAGATAAAATTAGTTTTAAAGAATGGTTTTTAAACCATGGTGGAAGTGAAAAAAGCTTAGAAAGAATGTGGGATCCCATCGCATACGCTTTAGGTTTTATTAATTGCAAAGATATTTCAGCAAGATGCATGCTAACTATATTTATGATGTTTGCTTCAAAAACAGAAGCTTCAAAACTTAATCTTTTAAAAGGTTCCCCGCATAAATGGTTAACTCAACCTATTGTCGACTACATCAAAAACAAAGGAGCAAAAATACATCTTAACCATAAGGTAGAAGAAATCATTTATGAAAAGGAATCTTCCTCTTATTTAGTAAATCAATTAAAAATATCTTCCCCTGAAGGAATTAAGGCAGTGTTTGCAGATAAATTTCTAGCTGCCTGTGATGTTCCTGGAATAAAAAAAATAATTCCAAAAGAATGGTATCAATTTAAAGAATTTGAAGGTTTAAAAAAACTTAGAGCTGTTGCTGTTGCCACAATTCAATTAAGATATGACGGTTGGGTCACTGAATTACAAAAAGAAAATACTGGAAACGAACCAATTGGACTAGATAACCTTCTTTATTCTGCTGATGCCTCTTTCAGTTGTTTTGCTGATTTAGCACTAGCAAGTCCAGCAGACTATAGAAAAAAAGATATGGGATCGCTTCTCCAATGTGTTTTAACTCCTGGCGATAGGTGGATGGGAAGATCCACAGAAAGAATTACAAAAGAAATAGATAAAGAGGTTCGCCGTCTATTCCCATCCTCAAAAAACCTTAAATTGCTTTGGAGTAACGTGGTACAAATTCCACAATCACTCTATAGAGAAGCTCCCGGTATGGAACCTTTCAGACCCGATCAAAAAACATCTATATCTAATTTCTTCATGGCTGGTAGTTATACAAAACAGGATTATATAGACTCTATGGAGGGAGCTACAATGAGTGGTCATTTAGCTGCCGCAGCAATTTTAGAGAAGAAAGCCGAATTAGCAAAAAATCTTGCAGTAAGTTAATTCATGGGTACTTGGCTAAAACATGACGTAATAACAGTTGTTAATGCGCCTCTTGAAAATGTGTGGGATACATGGAGCGATTTAGACTCAATGTCACTTTGGATGAGCTGGATTGAATCTGTAAAAACAGTTGATGAAGAAACTAATACGTTACCAGATTTAACAGAATGGACTTTAGCTGCAAATGGCTTTAGGTTTAAATGGAAAGCTCAAATTACAGAAAGAGTTGAAAAAAGCAAACTTAAATGGAAATCAATAGGAGGTTTACCAACTGAGGGATCAGTAGTTTTCGAGAGTAAAACTAATCAAATCACAACGGTCAATTTAGCCATAACTTATGAACTACCAAAAATGATTGCTCGGTTTATGGAAGAAAATATTTTAGGCAAAATGGTTACAAACGAATTACAGGCCAATATTGATAGGTTCAAAGATTTAGTTGAAAAGAACTATACAAAAAATTTTTCTAGTTAAAAATATTAATTGCTACATCTAGTAGTCCTTCAAAAGTATATTTTTGTGCTTGACTATCAACTCTTCCAAAAATCTTATTACAAATTTTTGTTGTCTGAGGTCCAATAGATAATAACTTAATTTGATCAAAATATCCTAACCATTTTTTACCAAGTTTTTTTTCTAATAAAAAAGCAGCATTTAATACGGTTTTACCGCTTGAGAAAATAATTGCATCGACTTTTCGATTAGAAATAATATCAATTGTTTCTTCCGGAATTGATTCAGGACATCTAGTTTCATATGCAGCAACCTCAAATACACGAGAACCAGCCTTTCTAAATTGATCTGCGATTAAATCCCTACCCCCTGTTTGAACTCTTGGTACAAAAACTCTAAGTCCATATCCAGATACTGGAAAATTATCAATTAAACTTTCAGCAACAAATTCTGGAGGTATAAAATCAGCCTTAATCCCAAAATCATCAAGAGTTTTTGAGGTTTTTTCTCCGACAACGGCGATTTTTGTTTTTTTAGAACATTCTTTTAATGAACTATTAAAGTATCTAAGTCTTTTATCCACAAATTTGATCCCATTACTACTGGAAAAAATAATCCAATGAAAATCATTTATTTGATTTAATGCCTCGTCAAGAGGATTCAAATCATCAGGATCAGTAATACTTATTGCAGGAAAATCAAATACATTAGCGCCCTTGCTTATGAATATCTTTTTTATATCCAATATCCCTTCTTTTGATCGAGTAATAATTATATTTCTTTGATCAAGGGGTAGATCAAGCTTTGGCATCCTTATCCTCAACACTATGATTTTGATTTTGATTTTTTAATTCATCGAGAAGTTTCAAGACTGATAAACCTTTATCAAGAACCACATCGTCTTTAAAAATTATCTCTGGAACTCTTCTCATCTCAATTCTTTTTCCTAAACAATGTCTTATAGAGCTTTTAGTAGTATTCAAGTTTTCCACAATCTCTTTCCTCACTTTCTCTTGAGCAGTTGAAGTTATATAAATTTTACAGTGTTGCAAATCACCTGATAAATCAATCTTAGAAATATTGACGAAATGATCTCTAATAAGATCATTTTCTAAATCATTCTGCAATATAAGGGTTATTTCTTTCTTCAAAAGAGAAGAAACTTTTGCAAGACGGTAATTATTTGGCATTATGATTGTATATTTATTGGGTTTGTCATCGCTTGCAATACAAAATAAAAAGTTATGAAAGCACTTAAGACAGAAGATATCAATCCTACTATTGTAAGAGGATTTGATCTATTCTTGAATAAAGGTTCAAGCAAAGCAGCAAGTCCCCCAACAATGATAGATATCAAATACTTTGGATATCTCGCAACATTAGAGAAAAATTCGCCCATCAGCTCCACAAATAGATTACTTTTTTAGCTAAGTTTTAACAAACATTAAACAGCATGATTACATTATATCAATTTAGGCATAGTGCTTTTTGTTTAAAAACAAGAATGGCTCTTCATGCAAAAAAACTACAATATCGAGTTGAAGAAGTAACACCTGGAATAGGCCAATTTGAAATCTTTAAATTATCAGGTCAAAAACAAGTACCTGTAATAGTCGATAGTAATGATCAAGTTATTAATGACTCTTCAACTATTTGCGAATATATAGATAAAAAAAATGATAACAATCCACTTTTTCCTGAGGACCCAATATTATTTGCACAATGCAAACTAATTGAAGACTGGGCAGATACTACAATGGCTACAACTTGTAGGAAGGCTTTAATAAAATCTGCAATAGAAAATCCACAACTAAGAACTGCATTACTTCCAGATGAAATACCTTCTTCAGTTAAAAGTATTGTTGATAAACTACCTTTTGAAAATCTTAGTAAAATTTCTAATGTAGTTTTGTCTTCTAAAGATAATTTAGAACTCCAAAAATTACTGGAAGCTTTATCAAAATCATTGATCAACAAGAAATATTTAGTTGGAGATAGTTTATCAATTGCAGATATTTCAATTGCTGCTCAATTATCTCTTCTTAAATTTCCAAAGTCTGCAGGACCAATTCTTTCAGGAGAGGGGAGCCAAGAATACATAAACAACCCTTATTTAGAAAATCTTTTCATTTGGAGGAACAACTTAGAAGAATATCTTTTTAGTGCTAACTCTCAATAAATTCAAATGTTAATTTATATTTATTTGTTTTTATAGCATGAATAGAAGGATCACCAACTTTTGAACCATAAGAAGCAACATATTGCACTCCACAAATTGATGGTTTGATTGAATTATCAACTTCCAATATTTCTTCGGAACATTTTTGAAATTTACTAATGGTCTCTACCTGATTAACCCGGGAAGCACCTGGCTTATGTGCAGTTTGTATAACTAGCTCATCTGCGAAAAAAATATCATCATCTTGGATCTGATTTCTCCCTATAATTCTTGAATCGATATAAAAATCATCTTTTAAATAAGTAATTTGATTGTTAATAGATTGAGGATCATTTACAACCTTGATTAAGGTATCGCCAAATATTGCTTTTCCGATAGATTCAGAATTTTTTGCACGATTACCAACAATTAAATCTGAATCATTCTTAAAGAAATTTACTTTATAAATAACTGGCTCTTCTGAATCATTAGTTATATCTTTAGAAGTAACAAGCCAATTCCCCTCGAACCATTTAGGATAAACTAAATCCTCAGAAGTATCCGAGAATTTAAAATTTGGTAAATATAATTCTGGCCATTGATTTACACGATTTTCCAAAAACTCTCGTACATTAGAATCTACAAAAGCAAAAGAACTTTCTAAAAAAATTCCTTGAAAAATCAAGAAAAGAATTAATCCAAGAAGAATCTTCATTATGTCAAATCCACTAATAAGAGCATCAGATCATTATGTATTATTAGAGCCAGATTCAAAAGAAAAAATTGTATCAAAGCAAGATGCAATTTTATGGTTGAAGAATTGGCTCAATAAGACAGAAACACAAACAATATATCAAAATATAGAAGATCCTGATCAGGAATTTTTTGAAGAATTATTAGAAAGTACTTATGAATTAGAAATAAAATTAGGATACGTTATCAAATGGTTTGCAGTAAGAATTGAACCAGATTAACTAACTATTTCTTTATGAATTGCATTAATTATTTTCATAGCGACTTCTTCAATATTTTCCTTTTTTACTTTAATTCTTAAATCTGCTTGAGAATACAAATTTTCTCTAGATTGAAAAATGCTCATATATAAATCATTTAGATTCTTTCCCTGAAGAAGTGGTCTATTTTCAATTTCATTTTTCAATCTTTCAATTGCTATATCTTTGTCGAGATCTATCCAAGCAATTATTCCCTGCCTTAATATTCCCCAGTTTTCCGATTTGGTAACTATTCCTCCCCCAGTAGAGATTACTAATGAAGGAATTTTGATAGTTTCTTTGAGGCAGTTTGCTTCTAATTCACGGAAATTATTTTCTCCTTCATCATTAAAAATTTGATTGATAGATTTTTTTGCCAACTTCTCTATTAACGAATCTAAATCAATATGTTTATACTTCAATAATTCAGCCAGCTTCAAACCGGTTTGTGACTTACCAGAACCCATCATTCCTATTAAAAATATGCTTCTGCCCTTTAAAGTATTAACTGTTTTTTTGATAATGGTTTGTTCCATAAAGACAAAAGCGTATTTAAAACCTTAAGATAGTATTATCGCAGAAAGGTATGACTTCTACACAATCCAAACCATTACATGGAAAAGGACGTGAATGCGTCATAACTCGACGTGCCTGCTTTAGTTCTAGTCACCGTTATTGGCTTCCTGAAAAAACCCCAGAAGAAAATTTATCTCTTTTTGGAAATTGCAGTATTGCACCAGGTCATGGTCATAACTATGAACTTATTGTTTCAATGGGTGGCGAACTAGATTCTGATGGAATGGTACTTAATCTCTCTGATGTAAAACACTCTATTAAAGATAAGGTTACTGGACAATTAGATTTTCGTTTCTTAAATGATGTCTGGCCTGAATTTAATGTTAATAATCAAGAAGGTATAATTCCCACAACTGAAGCATTAGTCAAGGTTATTTGGAGTCGTCTTAAGGATGATTTACCTCTTACAAGTCTAAGGCTTTATGAAAACCCAAATTTATGGGCAGATTATTTTGGAAAAAACATGGAAGCATTTTTAACAGTACAAACTCATTTTGCAGCCGCTCATAGACTTGCAAAAGAAGAGATTTCTTTTGATGAAAATAAAAAAATCTATGGGAAATGTGCCAGAGTTAATGGACATGGTCATAACTATCTTGTCGATATAACTGTAAAAGGAGACATTGATAAAAGAACGGGAATGGTTTGCGACTTATCTGCGCTCCAGAAGATAATTAATGATTTAGTTGTTGAACAACTAGATCATACTTTTCTAAATAAAGACATCGAATTTTTCCAGAATTGTGTTCCAACTGCTGAAAATATAGCTTTATATATTTCTGATATTCTTAAAAATCCAATACATGAACTTGGTGCAAAATTACACAAAATAAGACTCCAAGAAAGCCCAAATAATGCTGCAGAAATTTATGTTGATCAAAAGCTAACCAATTCATTGAATTTGAAACTTGAAAATAGTTTAGTCTCACAAATTTGAGTATCCCAAGAGTAATAATTGTTATAGCATCTAGTCTTGATGGGAGAATTGCATTTCCTGGAGGTGGAGAGTCGCATCTTGGAAGCGAAGAAGATAAAAAAATGTTAAATCAACACTTATCAATGGTTGACGCCACCATTTTTGGTTTAGGTACTTTAATAGCTCATCAATCAACTTACCTAATTAAAAATCTCAATGGTAATGACGAAGTAACAGTATCAAAAAAACAACCAATTTCTATAGTTGCTTCAAATTCCAAAAAATTTAACAGTAATTGGGAATACTTTCGTCAACCAATTAGAAGATGGCTAATAAGCTCAAGTAAAGTTGATAATTCGTTGAATAATGACTTCGAGAAACACCTCTTTTTTGAAGATTCATGGGGTAAAACTTTAATTTCACTTAAAAAACAAGGAATAAATGATCTAGCTCTTTTAGGAGGTACAAAACTTATAAATTCATTTATAAAAGAGGATCTAATAACAGATATAAAAATTACAATAATTCCACAAATTATTGGAGGTAAATATACATGGATCCCTCCAGAAGAAACAAATGAGATTTTTAATCTCAAAAGACTATGGGAAATAAAATCAATTAAAAATTTAATGAATAATGAAATCCATATTCATTACAAAAAAATTTGAAATAGATTCAATAATAAATGAACCAAAAAATACATAAAGTTGAAGTCAAATTGTCAATCAAGGAAATCTCCAATGAGATATGGAATGAATTAACAAATGAAATCAATAATCCATTCTATGAATGGACTTGGCTGAAAAACCTTGAAATATCAAAAAGTGTTTCAAGGGAAACTGGTTGGCAGCCTCTATATTTTGTTGCTTATAAAAATGAAGAAATATTAGGAATTGCTCCACTTTTTTTAAAAAATCATAGCTATGGAGAATTCATTTTTGATCAATCATTTGCAAGATTGGCTCAAGAGCTGAATTTAAATTATTACCCTAAATTAATTGGAATGAGTCCTTATAGTCCTGTAAAAGGATATCAATTTCTTTATAAAAAAAATGAAGATAAGAAAGAAATTACAAATTTACTCATAAACCATATCGAAAGCTTTGCGATTACAAACAAAATTTTAAGTTGTAATTTTTTATACATTGACGAAAGCTGGGGCAATCATCTCAAATCTTTGGGATACCATAAATGGATAAATTCCAGCAGTGAATGGAGGAGTAATGGAGAAAAGACGTTTGATGATTTTCTTTGTAGATTTAACTCTAATCAGAGAAAAAATATCAAAAAAGAGAGGAAATCAATTACTAAACAAGATGTAAAAGTAGAAATTTTTAATGAAGATGATATCAACCAAGAAATCCTCAAAAAAATGCATAATTTTTATGAACAGCATTGTTCGAGGTGGGGAGTTTGGGGAAGTAAATATCTAACATCTACATTTTTCGAAAAAATTGTTGCTAATAAAAAAAATATTTTACTTTTTAGCGCATCAAAAAATGATTCAAATGATATTTTTGCTATGTCGATGTGTGTTAAAAATAAAAACAACTTATGGGGTAGATATTGGGGTAGTCAAGAAGACATATCTAATTTACATTTTGAATTATGCTACTACCAGCCAATTGAATGGGCAATAAAAAATAATATCGATTTTTTTGATCCTGGAGCGGGTGGTAAACATAAAAGGCGGAGAGGGTTTTTTGCAAAAAGCACCATTAGCTTGCATAAGTGGTTTGACAAAAATATGGAAAATATAATTTTTCCTTGGCTAAATGAAGTTAATAAGCAAACCGAGAAGGAAATTGAATTTGAGAACAATTCTATACCCTTTAAATAAAAAATTATTTGGCTTTTCTAAAGATTATATTATTAATATAATTTTTATTAACTTCTAATAATGGATTCTAGAAAAAGTTTAGGTGAAAAAATAAAGATTGATAATAATCTATCCAACCGATATATAGATTTAGATCCAAACGGTTATTTTATTATAAAAGTTGATTTAGAAGAAAATCAAATAATTTTAGAGCACTTTTTAAATAACATCGATGAAGAAGGCTATGCTCTTGACCCAGAAACAAATGAACCAATTAAATGCGACTCTCAAAATAAAAGAGTTAGTAATGAAGTCTTTAAAGGTATTAGTGCGAAACAACTTGGAATATTGATTACTGAAGAAAGAAATGACTTAATAACCAGATTCGATCATGCTCTATATTTAGGCCGGGAACTACAAAAAGCAGAAGAATGTTTATACAAAAAATTACCATATATCCAAGATTAAGAAATTAAACGAAAAAATCTAATCTTTTCATCTGATGTTAAATTAAATAAAAATAAAAAAATTAATGAACATCATTTTCTATATTGCATTTATTGGTTTTGGTTTTGGAGCTGCTTTCGCATTAGATAAGCTCTTAAGAGCAGTTAAATTAATTTAAAAACTAAAAAATTTTAATAATCTCTCCATACAAATCATATTCATCGGCAAAAGAAATATTTGCTTCAACAAATTTTCCAATATAATTTTTAAAATCATTATTAGCATTAGAATCAATAGATAAAATTACATTTCCGTCAATTTCAGGTGCGAAATTGTAGGACCTACCTATTAATTCCTTATTATCTGATATTTTTTCTACCAAAACTTTCATTTTTGAACCAACATATGCCTGATTTTTATCTCTAGAGATATTTTGTTGAACTGAAATAACATTATCTTTTCTTGCCTCTGCAACCTCTGGGAATACTCTATTTGGCAAATCAAAAGCTGCAGTTCCGTCCTCTGGAGAAAAAATAAACACTCCTACATGATCAAATTTATGCCTATACAAAAATTCCAGAAGATGTTCAAAATGTTCTTTCTTTTCTCCTGGGAAACCAACAATGAGACTAGTTCTTAATACAGCAGATGGGATTTCTTTTCTAATTTTCTCCAAAATTGATTCATTCAAAGAAGCCTGCCAAGGTCTATTCATACTCTTCAACACATCTGGATGACTATGCTGAAGTGGTAAATCAAAGTAAGGCACTATATTCTCTGAATCTTTGAAAGCTTTAATAACTTCATCAGTTAAACCCGTTGGATAAGCATAATGTATCCTGATCCAAGGAATTGGAACTTTAGAAAGCTCATTCAAAAGTTTGGCTAATGATGGTTTTCCATAAATATCTTGACCATAATTAGTTGTTATTTGACTAATTAATATAATTTCTTGTATCCCCTGCTTTGCAAGACTTTTGGCTTCTGAAACTATAGATTCTATTGTTCTACTTCTTTGGGGCCCTCTCAATTTAGGAATAATACAAAAAGCGCAATTATAGTTGCAGCCTTCAGCAATACGAAGATAAGCAACAAATTTGTTTTTTTCTACAAAACGAGGCATTTCCTCATCTGCAATAAATTCAGGTATTTTTGAAACTTCATTAACGATTTCCCCTTTTTCTACTCTGTCTAAAACCTTGGCTATCTTTTGATAATCTCCTGTCCCAACCAAACCTTTTATTTCAGGGATTTCTTTTATAAGCTCATCTTTAAAATGCTGAGCCATACAGCCTGCAACTATTACTTCCTTTCCTTGATTTGTATATTCTAGAATTTTTCTAATAGATTCTTCTCTAGCTGTTTCAATAAAACTACAAGTATTTACAACAACAACATTTGCATCATTTATATTATTGTCAACTTCATAACCCTCTTTATCTAATAAGCCTTGCATATGTTGAGTATCAACAAGATTTTTCTCACAACCAATATGACTAAATGCAATCTTAGATAGTTTTTTTTCTTTTATATTAAAACTATTTTGTTTCACAACTTGAAAAATAAGAATTAAAGGATTTTAAAAGCATTTCGTAAATAACTCATGCCAAGATAATATTAGAATAGATAATGTAAATAACAAACTTTCTTTTTGTATGGCCCTCCAGACTTTAAACAGAAGAAATAAAAAAGATTTGAAATGGCCAAAAATCATAATCGCAATTCTTAGCACTATAGGCATAGTTGATACAGGTTCGATTACTTTAAAAAACTGGGGATTATTTACTTCGCTTTCGTGCCCAGGAATACGAAATGGTTGTGAAACGGTTTTAAATAGTCCTTGGGGTACTTTATTTGAAAATAGTCAAGTTAATATACCTCTCTCATTAGCTGGATTCATAACATATTTATCAATATTAGTTATCACAATAATACTCTCGCTTAATTTAATTTCCCCAAAAGAAAAACTAAATAAGTTTTTATGGTGGTTAGTATTTTTAATTTCTTGTGCGTCATCAACATTTAGCTTTTTATTGATAAATATAATGTTTTTTAAGATTAAAGCATATTGCTTTTTTTGTATACTTTCAGCAATTTTATCGTTTTCTATCTTTATAATTTCTATGATTGGAGCAAAGTTTGAAAGTAGAGAACCTATGATTTTTAGAGGTTTCATTGTAGCCATTAGTGTCCTGCTGGGGGGTCTAATTTGGTCAACAAACGTTGACCCATCTAATGCTATTGATATTTCAAGCCCCACAGAAAATGTATCGCCAATAATTACCACTTCAAGCTCTCCCCAGAAGGTAAAATTTGCAAAATTTTTAAGTGAAAACGATATTATTATGTTTAGCGCATACTGGTGCCCTCATTGCCACGATCAGAAACAATTATTTGGTAAAGAAGCAGTTAAAGAATTAAAAGTAGTTGAATGTGCTAAAGATGGTAAAGATAATGAGTATGAGCTATGCCAAACGAAAGGAATCAGTGGATTTCCATCATGGGAAATAAATGGAGAAATCATTAGTGGGACTCGCGACTTGAATGAATTAGCCACAAAGACAGGTTATCAAGGAGATTCTAATTTTTAATAAATCTTTTTTGAATTTTTTGATCTAACTGTTGTCTAGTATGGCATTCCCAATTTTTATCTTTATCTGGAAAATCATCTCTATAATGACCTCCTCTACTCTCTTCTCGAAACAGACAAGCTTTTAATAAAGTTATAGTTGTTATTTGTCTATTCTTTAAATCAAGTAAGAGATTTAATGCTCTCCTATTGCGTTCACTAAGTTTAATTTTTTGATCAAATTTTATTTTTTCAAGAGTATTTAGTAAAGCATTTTTATGTAATTTATCAATATCATCTTGAATAAAATTCAGAAATTTACTCATATTTATCTTATTTCGAGATACACCTAAATTTAACCAACATAGTTTTCTTAGTTCATCAATTTTTTCAACAATTTTGGAAATTTGACCTTCTTTAGGATCTTGAATATCAAACTCCTGCAATGATCTATCAAATTTTGTAAATTCAGTAAGATCATTCAAAACAATCCCAGACAGTTTTCTTGCGAAAACAAGACACTCCATCAGAGAATTACTTGCCAGTCTATTAGCACCATGAACACCTGTAGAAGCAACTTCTCCAACCGCATATAATCCTTTTCTTGTAGAAGATGCATTTAAGTCAGTTTTAACACCTCCCATCCAATAGTGAGCTGCAGGAGCTACAGGTATAACTTCATTTAAAGGGTTAACTCCATAATCCTGACATCGACTTAAAATCGTGGGGAAGCGCTCTACAATTTTTTCTGGATCAATATATCGAAGATCTAAGCCAACATGATCCACATTATTATTATGCATATTTTCTATAATTGCTCTACTAACTTGATCTCTAGAAGCTAAATCACGATCTTCAAGATTTTTAACTGGACTTTCACCATTTTTATCAACTAAAATGGCACCTTCTCCTCTAAGTGCCTCAGATATTAAAAAGCAAGGTGCACCATAAAATTTTAGAGCGGTTGGATGAAATTGCACGAACTCTAAATCTTCGATAGCAGCGCCTGCTTTCCATGCAAGAGCAATCCCTTCTCCAGACGATTGAGCAGGATTTGTTGTATTAGTAAATAAATGCCCACCCCCACCTGTAGCTAAAACAACAGCTCTCGATTGAATCCAATATAAATTTGCTCCATCAAGAACCTGAACTCCTCTACATTCTTTATTTTCAATGAGAAGTTCAGTTACTCTTACACCCCTACAATGAAGAATATTTTTTTTATTTTCAATATGATCTTCTAGAACTTCAACTAATGCTCTGCCAGTACGATCTTTAACATGCAAAACTCTTCTTCGAGAATGGGCTGCTTCTAAAGTAGTAGCTAATTGATCAGAACTTTGATCAAAAATCATTCCTAAATTCTGTAACCTATCTACGCAACCTGGGGCTTCTTTAACAAGCATTTCTACAGCTTGAAAATCACATAGTCCATCTCCTGCCTTTAAAGTGTCATGTGCATGAAGATCAAATGAATCGTCTTGTCTAATAACAGATGCTATTCCACCTTGAGCCCATCTACTAGAAGATACCTTACTAGTATTTCTATTTAAAAGTAGTACTTTTAAACTTGCAGGTAATTCAAGACATGTCATAAGTCCTGCAGCCCCTGCACCAACAACTATTACATCCCAATTATTTATTGGTATGGGTTCTTGTGAAAATGGAGCCCTCAGCATTAAACTAATCCACTCAAAGTTGGTTCTAAAATTGCTAAGAAAACAAAAATACCATCAACAATCAATGTCGTTTGAATTACATAACTAGCAACCAAGAGTGCTTTACCATTAGTAGTGTTTATAGTCGCAGAATCAAAAATTTCTTTTGAAATAAACCAAAGTATAAGTGCAACAAAAAAAATTATAGATAATGATTTTATTTGAATGAGATTTTCTGAGGTTTTTTGAAGAATTAGAGGTGCATTTTCAGAATCTGCTGTTATGACTTCCTTCCATTGATCCATTATTCCGATCAAAAATATTGTCATGTCAGTAACCGCAGTTCCAAATAAAGAAGATATGTAGAAACTAGAACCAATTCTCCAATTAGTACCAAGTCCAATTAAAGCTAATGGGAGCACTACTGCTTCAACAGGAATATGTAGTATAGGAAAAGGGCTTAACCATCCCCAAAACAAACATCCACCTAGCCAACTACCTGATACGCCAAATAATAATGAACTAATTATAAAACATTTATTTGATTCTTTTTTATGCAAAAAATATGCCACTGATAGAATTATTAAAGTAAAACATAGAGCACTAATTGGTTCTAATCTAACCCAAGGGGCTTGAACAAATATAGGCAAAATTACAAAAAAAGAAGTCCACAATCTTAGAGAAATTGGCCTTGATAAAAAGGTACTTTCATCTGCATCAGGTAATTCATGAAATTCATAGTTCAATTTATCTTTCACTTCTAAATTTTTTTTAATTAATTCTTTCAATGAATAAAACTTATTTAGTTATTTTAATAAATTTAAATCGTGTTTTAAAAAACTGCGAATGCCATATTTTAATAAATTAAAGGCCCCTACTTTTATACATATATTTAGTATTTTAAAAGTATTTAATACACTTTGAGTCATATATGAGTTTAGAATAAAAATAAAGAAAAATATTTTAAATTTAATTGTGTGGAAAGAAATCAATTATAAAGAAGATTCAAATGATCTTTTGATTCCCAATATTTCTCATAAAATAAACCCTGCAGAAATTGAAAGTATCGAAGCTAATTCCATTGCTCATCAAATAGGATTCGAATCAGGTGATTCAATTATTAGTATAAATGGAAAAAAACCAAGAGATTTAATTGATTATCAAATTCTAATTAGTGAAGAATTCTTAGACATATCAGTTTTAGATAAAAATCATGAAATTCATAATGTAAGTATTGAAAAAGATCAAGATGCCAATTTAGGTATTAATTTTAAAGATGCATTATTTGATTCAATAAAGCAGTGCAATAATAAATGTCCATTTTGTTTTATAGATCAACAGCCAAGCGGTAAAAGAAAAAGCCTTTACATAAAAGACGATGATTATAGATTAAGTTTTCTATATGGCTCTTATCTAACTCTTACGAATTTAAAAAAAGAAGACTGGGAAAGAATTTCTACACAAAAACTATCCCCACTTTTTATTTCTGTACATGCAACTGATCCTGAAACTAGAGAAAAATTATTAAAAAATAAAAAAGCCAGAGTAATTCTTGATCAAATTTCTTGGTTTGAAAAAAACTCGATTCAAATACATGCTCAAATTGTTGTATGTCCAGATATAAATGACGGGGAAGTTCTTGAAAAATCAATTTTTGAACTTGCAGAATTCCATAAAAAAACTTCTCAAACTGTACTTTCAGTGGCAATAGTTCCTGTAGGACTTACAAAATTTAGACCTGAAAATGATGGATTGAAATCAATAAGCTCAGAATACGCAATGAAAACTATAAAACAAGTAGAGAGGATTCAAGCATCTTTACAAATTAGTCTTGGAACTCGTTTTTGTTGGCTAGCAGACGAATGGTATTTAATAGCAGGTACAAATTTACCTAGTTACAAAACCTATGAAAATATACCACAAGAATCAAATGGAGTAGGATCAATTAGAAGTTTTCTTAAAATATTAACTATCAAAACTCGTAACTTACCAAAAAAGATAAATAAAATCAGAAAAGTTAGTTGGATTGTAGGAAAATTAGTTTATGAAGCACTTATTCCAACAGTAGAAAAGTTAAATCTCATAGATGGATTAACCATTAAACTATACGGTTTACCAAGCATTTATTGGGGTCAAGAACAAGTCGTGACAGGACTTCTAACTGGTGAAGATTTAATTCACGGATTATCTAAAAAAGATCTTGGAGAAGCAGTTTTTATTCCATCAATTATGTTAAAGCATAATAGTGAATTATTTTTGGACGACAAAAAAATAAGTGAAGTCTCACAAATTCTGAATACAAAAATTCACATTCTTGATAACCCAGATGATATTATTAATACTCTAATCGGTATATCAAATAGTCAAGAATTTTCAGATTATGCATAGAAAATTAATACGTACATTTTTAATACCATTTTTTTTATTTTTTTACTCCAATAACGCATTATTTAGTCAAAATAAGGATGAAACCAAGCTAATCAATTCCACAAAAGAAAAAGAAAATTTAATTAGTTATAAAGACGTTAATAAAATCATTTTGAATAATAATCAAGAACTAAAATCACTAAATGAACTAGTATTGTCAGCAAAATTTAATCTCAATAGTAAGTTAGCAAAGAGAAATCCGACCTTAGATTTTAATGTGAATGGATTACCACAATATCAAGCGGGTAGAACTTACAATAGCAACTCTGGAAATACCAAAACTTCACAATTGTCTGTCAATCCCTCTTTAAGACTGAAATTAGATCTGATTGATCCACTCAGAGGTAATGAAATTAAAATAGCAAAGTTGAATTATGAAGTAGCACAAAATAACTATGACATAAAAAAAAGAGATTTAATCCAAGAAGCAAGGAGACGATATCATGACCTGCAAAAGTCATATCAGGATGTATTAAATAGAGAAATTACTCTAGATTTATCAATTCAAAGTCTTAAAGATGCGGAATCAAAGTTAGAAACTGGAATTGGTACCAAGTTCGAAGTTCTTGAAGCTAATGCTCAATTAACAAGAGATAAACAGTTTCTTAATGAAAAAAAAATTCAACATAAAATTAATAAGCTTGCGCTTAAAGAGATATTAAATATAAAAAAAGATTTTAATATAGAAAAAAAACAAGCTATAAAAGGCTACTGGACTTACGATCTCGAAACAAATTTAAAAAATGGATTACAAAGTAATCTATCTTTAAAAAACACTAGTATTCAAGAAAAAATTAAGCAAAACCAGGCAAAAAATTTCCTTAATGCTAATAAACCAAAAATTTTTATTAGTAATACTTTTTCTTCATCTTTTACTAAAGGTGATTCGTTAACTTCAACAGTAATCGATAGTGATGAATATGGATCTTCTTACACAAATACAATAAGTCTAAACTTTTCTTGGAACATCTTTGATGGCGGTCAAAATAAAAATTCTTCTAAATCACAAAAAGCATCTGCTAACGCAGAAAATTTTTCATATGTTAATTTTCAAAATATTCTTAAAGCAAATATAAATAAAGCACATCTAAATTTAAAATTGAATCAAGCAAAAATACTTTCTACATTAGAAGAAGTATCTTCTACTGAAGAATCCTTAAGATTATCTAGATTAAGATATGAAGTGGGAATATCAACTCTGAAAGATGTTCTAATCAGACAAAAAGAATTAAGCGACGCTAGGTCTAAAAATATTGACGCAGTTTATAAATATAATTTAAATTTAGATCAACTTGAGAGATTAACTTTTCTTAAAATAAATACAAATTGTACCGATCAATCAATTGATGAAAGTAATGATCAACCCTATTCAATATGCGATATCTAAATGCAAACAAATAAGTTAACAAAAAAACAATTAAAAGAATTAGATTCATTATTTGATTTAGTTAGCGAGCGCCAACTAAAAGACTTTGGAAATATAAGTGCAAGTAATAAATCAGATGGATCTTTGATTACAAGTTGTGATTTATGGAGTGATAAAACTATAGTAAATGGTCTTTCTTCAATTGCACCAAAAGAGGGAGTTCTCAGCGAAGAAGGGGATAAATTAATTCCTCATAGCGATGCCTATTGGATAGTGGACCCACTGGATGGAACAACAAATTTTGCTGCTGGTATTCCATATTGGTCTATATCAATTGCTAGATTCGTAGCCGGTAAACCTCAATCTTCTTTTTTGATTATTCCTACATTAAAGAAAAAATTTTTATCTATTCAAGGCGAGGGTGTCTGGTTAAATAACACTAAGATTGAGCCTTATATCAATAACCAAAGAAGTGAATGCGTATCTTTATGTAGTAGATCTATAAAAATCTTACAAAAAAAACCAAATTCAATATTTCCTGGAAAAATAAGGCTTTTAGGTGTATCCAGTTTAAATTTAACAAGTGTGGCGATGGGACAAACTTTTGGAGCTATTGAGTCAACACCAAAGATATGGGATATCGCGGCAGCCTGGTTATTATTAGAAGAACTTAAATGTTCAATAGAGTGGCTAGAAATAAATCCTTTAAATTTAGTTCCAGGACAAAACTTGAGCAATGTTAATTTTCCATTAGTTGCTGGTAGATCCATAGAAAAAATTAAAATCTTAAGACCATGGGGTAATTTACTATTAGAAAACTAGTTGGATCATAAAAAATAATTCCTTGAAAAATTGCTTTATTAGATACAATAAAAAGTAGATATTACAAGTATTTGAAGAGAATAAATATGCAGCGAAGCACAACTTGGATACTAAAAAGTTTGTGGGGTGCTTGTGAGAGATGGAGCAAATCTGATTGTATTGATTTAAGTGCTGCATTTGCGTACTACACACTACAATCATTTTTTCCTATTCTCCTAATCTCTCTTTCAATAGCATCATGGTTTTTAGGCAAACAAGAAGGCTTGGATCAGCAAATAATTTCCGTTGCAGCTCAGATTTTACCTCCTTCTGTAGTTGAATTAGTTGAAACAACATTATTTAAATTAATTGATCAAGGTTTTGGTGCAGGTATTCTTGGAGCTATGTTTTTACTTTTTACAGCGGGAAATGCATATTTATCTCTCCAGCGAGGTTCAGATAGGCTATGGGAAGACCAACTTCCCTCTAAAAGAGTAAATGCTGCATGGAGAGAGCAAGCATCGAGGTTTCTTCGAAATAGATTTGAAGCTTTTTTAATAGTATTCTTTATAGGTTTCTTAATGGTATTAGATCAGATTAGTGCAAATCTTAGAATGATACCAAGTAATGTCTTAGAAAATATTTCAAAATCTAATAATCTAATTTCTCATTTATTACTTAAATTGCCTCTTCTACAAGTTGGTCAATTTGCCATTCCACTAATTGGCTTTTCTTTAATGGCCCTTTTATTACAAGCTCTCCTACCTAGTAGAAAGGTTCCTTTGAGACCACTTTTGCCTGGATCTTTTCTTATTGGAATTGGCCTAACCACCTTGAACCTTGCGGTAAGTAAAAGTATTCTTTCGCTAGGTGTAAGATTTCAAGCATATGGTTTTATTGGAGGTTTTCTTGTCCTTACTTTATGGGTATGGCTTTTAGGAGTAATTTTATATTTTGGACAGTGTTGGAGTGTTGTCATTGCTAGTATGTCTTTAGTAAATAAAAAAAGAATAAAAAAGACATCTTAGAAGTATGGATTATTTCCTTAAAGGCAATAAAACTTTGCTTACTTACACTTTAATAACGTTTGTCATAATATCTATTTTTGGAATAAACTTTTTTATAAGTTTTCTTGGTAATATTTTACTTCTTTTATTTTTAATTCCCCTTTTCTTATTGCTGATATTATTTATAGGTCTTAACTCTTATAAACCAAAAATCAATACATGTAGTAATTGTGGTGCAATATCGCTAGGTTTAAGTGATACATGTATGAACTGCGGTGAAAATTTAAAGGACTCAAATAAAGAAAGCAAATATGATAAAAATCCGAGTGAAAGAACAATAGAAATAAAGGCAGAAGAAGTTAAATAAACTTAGCCTATTCCAATTTGACGTAAAATGCTTTGTCCAGTAATTAGTTCAGTTCCTAACCCAATTAAGATACCCATCATAGCCATACGACCATTCCACGTTTCGGCAAAATTCACAAATCCAAATCTTGGTTGATTTTCATCGGACATAATTAACTTCTGAGTACTGATTTTATTTTAACGTTTTGAGGAAGAATTTATGAAAAATAATAAATGATTATTTAACATGTCTTATTCCATCAACTGGACGATACTCATCTCCAGTAAGTTCTTCATAAATGATGGCTGGCAATCCTGTATCAAACATGGTTTGTAACGCTTCCTTGAGCATAGGATTCCATCCACCAGTACTCACTTTGCCATGTCTTACTGTCCAATCCCATGTTCCTTGTAGATCTCTTGGTATTCTCCCTTCTCTATCTCTTCTAGCAACTAAATCCAGAGATTCTACTATTCCAACAATTACTGGATTTTTACCATAAGAAGGAGTCAAGCTTAGTTCAAGCCTAACAGGATCTTCTTTAACCATTTTTAAACGAAACCTTGGCGGTAACTTAAGAGATCTTACGACCGCTGAGACAATTTTTGTTCTTAATTCCAATTTTTTTCCTAAAATTTAAATTCAATTAATCAGTAGTTGAACCCTTCTCTTCAAGTGAAGAATCATTATCATTTGAAAATCTCACTGTTAGGAGCTCCTCTTCTGTAATATTTCCAGATTTATCAAGAAGTTCTGGGTGAATTGTATATTTTTTTTGTTGAAATTTTGAGTTATTAAAAGGTTTTTTTTCTGATCCAGATATATTCCATCCATTTGACATAACTTTAAAAGCTTTCCAAACTAGATAAGTGAGAGCTGCCGAATATATAATTGGAAATAAAATCGTCATTTAAGCTTATAAATTAATAAGTAATATAAACTATATGATAGCTCGAAAAAAAGAAAATTAGCTATTTTAGGTTAATAAATTCTTTTCTAAACTAAATGAATTTTTTGTATAGTTATAGTAAGTTAACACAAATATTGTGTACCAAATGAATAAGAAAATAATAAGAAAATCAATATTGAAAAGCGACAAGAATAAGAAATTATTTCTCTCATCAGCAATTGCATTAGGGTTTTTATTTCCAACAAATCTAATATCTCAGTCATTAATTATTACAAAATTAAATGAAATTAATAATTATTCAGACAAATCTTTCATAACTAAAGCTGTAGAAAAAACAGGTTCCTCTGTTGTGACAATTGATACTCAAAGATATGTTAAAAAAAGAAAATTTCAACGAAATTCTCAACTATTTCTAGACCCATATTTTGAGAGATTTTTTGGATTAGATTTGCCTAACGACAATCAGCCAAGGATAGAGCAAAACCAAGGAAGTGGATTTATATTCGCAGACGGACTCGTAATGACTAATGCTCATGTTGTAAATGGATCAGATAAGGTAATTGTTGGTTTAACCAATGGCAAAAAATTAAACGCAAAACTTATAGGTCAAGACTTTTTTACTGATTTAGCCGTGCTTAAGATAGAAGGAAAAGGGCCTTGGCCAAAAGCCCAATTGGGAGATTCAACAAAAATTAAAGTTGGTGATTGGGCAATCGCAGTTGGCAATCCATTCGGCCTAGAAAATACAGTCACCCTTGGCATTATTAGTAATCTAAATAGAAACGTTACTCAATTAGGAATATATGATAAGAAACTTGAGCTGATTCAAACAGATGCTGCTATTAATCCTGGAAACTCTGGAGGGCCACTCTTAAATAGCAATGGGGAAGTAATTGGTATTAATACCTTGATAAGATCAGGGCCAGGAGCAGGTTTAAGTTTCGCAATTCCAATTAATAAAGCTAAAGAAATTGCTTATCAACTAATAAATAATGGTAAAGTAATACATCCTATGATTGGGATAAGCCTAATAGATGAGAGTAATCCTAAAACAAATAATATTTCTGTAAAAGTTGGTTATGTAGTGCCAAATAGTCCAGCTGAAAAGAGCGGATTTATGATAAATGACATAATTATAAAAGTAGGCAATAAAGATATTGAAGCAGCTTCAGATGTTATAAGCCAAATAAGTAAAAATGGAATTAATAAAACAGTAAATATATTATTGAAGCGAAAAAACACTCTTATAAGAGTTAAAGTTCGACCAACTGATATTACTAATCTACAAAGTAACTAAAAGATTTATTTGTTGATTACAAGTTTTTGTACTTTTTTTATTTTTTTTCTAAAAAATATTCGTAATTTCCATCATATGAAAATAACTTAGAATCTTTAATTTCGACAATTCTATTTGCAACCTTTGAGATAAAATATCGATCATGAGAAACTATTAATAATGAACCTTTATAATTTTTAATTGCTAATTCTAAGTTTTCTTTAGATTGAAGATCCAAATGATTAGTTGGTTCATCAAGTAGCAGAAAATTACTAGGATTCATAATCATGAGAGCCAATGCTAATCTTGCCTTTTCTCCACCACTGAGTTGTTTAACATACTTAAAAACAGTTTCATTTTGAAAGCCAAAACCTCCTAAAAATGTTCTTACTTTTTTTTGTGACCACTCTGGAGATTTATAACATATTAAATCGATAACCCTCTCCTCTAGTGAAAGTGCTTCAGCCTGATTTTGTTCATAATAACTAGTAATAATATTATGTTTACCAAGATTAATTTCTCCAATTTCAGGGGATATTTTTTTCATAATAATTTTAAGCAATGTAGATTTACCGCAGCCATTAGGTCCAAGTAATGCTATTTTTTCGCCCGAAGAAATCTTTAAATTGACATCTAAAAAAAGGATTCTATCCTCATAACTATGAGACAAATTTTTGATATTTAGAATTAATTTTCCTGAGCGAGGACAATCCTGAAAATTAAAAGCTGGACTTTTTGATTTTGATTTAGGAGCCTCAATTTTAGGAATCTTTTTTAATTGTTTTTCTCTACTCTTGGCTTGAGAACTTCTAGTTGCACTAGCTCTAAATCTATCTATGTACTTCTTTTGGATCTGAATTTCTTTTTGTTGTAATTGAAATGCTTTATTTTGTGATTCTTCATTTAAAGATTTCTGTTCCACAAAAAAAGAATAGTTACCATTATAAATTTCAGATATTCCTCTATCTACAAAAATTATTTTCTTGCATAATTTATCTAAAAAATATCTATCATGACTGATTATAATAATTGCAATCTTAAGAGATGATAGATATTCTTCCAACCAGAAAATAGTATCTAAATCTAAATGATTGGTTGGTTCATCAAGTAAAAGTAAATCAGGTTTTTGTAAGATTATTTTTCCGAGTGCAATTTTCATCTGCCAGCCTCCTGAAAAATTTCCAACTAATTTATCAGCATCTTCGATAGAGAAACCTAGTTGGGGCAATATTTTTTCAACCTCAGATTGCATTTTATAGCCACCTAATGATTCATATTTTGCTTGATATTTTGCGAGTTGATTTACTGATATTTCAAGTTCCTCAGTATGTTTTTTTATATCTAATGATTTTAATTTTTTTTCAATTTCTAATAATTTAAGAGCAACTATTTTTATATCTTTGAAGGAACTTTCTAATTCCTCTCGCACTGAATAATTCAAATTACAATCTAACTCCTGTTTTAAATGAGCAATTTTCGGATTTCCCTCTTTGATAATCGTGCCACTTGTTTGATCTTCCTCACCAATTAAGATCTTGAATTGGGTTGATTTTCCTGCACCATTAGAACCAACTAAGCCAATTTTTTCTCCTTTCTTAATCTCCCAATTAATATTTTTTAAAACAACATCTGTAGAATAAATTTTGCTTACACCTTCAAATCTAATCACTGTTTTAAAAATAGAATTTACAAAATCTGAGGTTATTTACTAAAAAATATTTTGTAGAATAAAATTGGATTATGAAAAGAATAGAACAAATTGTAGTGATTTTCATAGCTGCAGCTCTTGCAATTCCAAGTTATTGGTTTTTTTGGACTCTAGCTGGTGGAGGTGGCTACAATAAAAGAATAAAACCTACGACGAATCAAAACAATAATTATTCTAAACCTTATACTAAAGACCTCCTCGAGCCTTAACTAACCACATTTTAGTTGCCTCGTCGTCAATAGTCCCCAAATATTCAATAACCTCCTCTTTAGTGACAGAAATATTTAACTCGTTTCCGATATCGCAAATTTTATCTAAGGCTTTTTTTGGATTAGTCAAAGCTGTCATAAATAAACTTTGTTTCTTTTTGGAATCGTTTGCTATTAAGTTATAAAGCTTTTCAGCATTACTAGACATGTTTTTAAAATCTATTTACTAATAGACTATTACTTCAAGCTACATTTTGTTCATTATATTTATTAAAAGATAAATCATTGTCCGTATCTTTTATTTCTTTTGCTGATGCATCTGCCATACTTCTTGCATCTAAACATAATACCTTTCTTAGTTTCGCAAAATTAGCTGCATGAGAGTTTCTACCATCTTTTTGAGCATAATATTCAGACTGTTGAAGAATATGATGAAGATGAGTTAACAAATATGGACTAATTACAGCTGATACCAACACATCACTATTTTCATTATCGTGAGAATCAGAATTAACTAATCTTTTTTTCTTTTTATCAATTATCGACCTATTAGGTGAATCAAGTTTTCTTGAATTTTTCATGGGGCAATACGAACAATTAATTAATACGGACATAATTTCCTTATTAATAATATACACAAAGATAGTATCCTTGACTAACTGTGTATACTAATAAGTAACAGTTATCCACTTTGCCTCATGGCTACCCGTCAAAATTCAACAAATGGGAAGCCTAAATCACCTAGAATTCAAGTAGTTCTTCCAGAATTAATTTGTGAGCAACTGACTAATTTAGCTAACAATGAATCTCGGACAATAAGTAATATGGCAAAAGTCTTAATACAAGAGGGTATAAAAAATTATCTTGAGAAAGAAGGTGACTTTCTTGTCACAAAAAATAATTTAAATACAGATAAATTTAGAGACGAACTTGAAAAACAAAGCATCAAAAGATTAAAAAAAGCTCCACAAAGGATTAGATACTATAGAAAATCTGATTCAAAATAATTAATTTTGAGGTAATTTCTGTAAATCTGCAGTTTTTCCCATAACTACCAAAATATTTCCTCTTTCCAAAATATATTTTGCAGGAGGATTAACTGTTAACTCTTCAGCAGGTCCTGCTGCTAAAACATTTACTAAATAATTTTTTCTCAAATTTAAATCTCTTAAAGATCTTCCAATAAATTCTTCTGGAACAGTTATTTCATCTATACCAGTTTGGTTATCTAATTCCAATCTTTCGATTAGATTTGGTCTAACTAGTTCTAAACCTAATCTTTCACCTTGCATTCTGGAAGGAAAGACAACTTTATCTGCACCTACCCTTTTTAACATCTTTTCGTGCAAATCACTCGTAGCTCTAGCTATCACTCTTTTGACTTTACTACCCTCACTATCCTTAGCAATAAGTGTAGTTGTTATACTTGCTTCAATGGGTTCACTTATTCCTACAACAACAGTATTCATTTCAAGTATTCCAGATTCCTTCATAGACTCTTCATCAGTACAATCTACAACTCGTGCTTCTATCGAAGGTTCCAATTGTCTCAAATCATCAATAGCTTTTTCCGAATAATCTGCAGCCAAAACATCTGCACCATTACTTATAAGTTCTCTACAAACAGCGGTTCCAAATCTTCCAACGCCGACAACTGCAAATGTTAGGGCTTCTTTTTCTCTCTTTTGAGACCACTGCCACCAATCAGCCATAATAAAACTCAGTCAATCCTAAACATAAAGATCAGCCCTAGGATAGCCAATTCTCTTTTGTCTATCTATTCTACTCTTATAAAGAGCCTGCCAAAGCGCACTTAATAGCAAAAGGATACCAAGCCTACCCACAAACATGCCAACAATAAGAATAAATTGGCCAAAATGATTTAATTTTGCAGTTAAACCAATATCAAAACCAACTGTTGCAAATGCAGATATGCAAGTGAATAGAATTTCCAAGAATGTAAAAGATTCTTTTTTAACAAATGTATTAGTTGTACTTAACAGCATTGCCATTAAAAGAACAAAAAGTAAAGAGCCTACAGTAATTCCAACTGCCTTTAAAATGACTTTATCTGAAATTAATCTATTGCTAATAATTACATCTTTTTGACCTCTTAAAGTTGATCTAGTTGCGGCCATCAAAGCAATAAATGTAGTTGTTTTTATGCCTCCACCTGTTCCTCCAGTACTCGCTCCAATAAACATCAGTGTCATTAATAACAAAAGACCCGTATCTGAGATAGAGTTCAATGAGATTGGATAATTTGTAAAACCTGCAGTTCTTGCACTTACTGTTTCAAAGATTGACGATATTAACTTTTCAAACAAATTTAAATCATTGAAAAATTGACTATTTAGCAATGATTCAATGATAAAGAATCCTAATGATCCGAAAAATATTAAAGACAGACTAGTCCTAATAACTAGTCTGGAATGAAGGCTCAATTTACTATAAGAAAGATTTTTTTTATTACTCCAAATATCGTCAATTACCCGCCATCCCAGTCCGCCCATAACAATTAGAAAAACAAAGACACTATTAACCAGAAAATTTGTTCTATAGTCTTGAAGACTATTAGACCATAGAGAAAAACCTGCATTGTTATATGCAGATATGCTGTGAAAAATAGAAGTCCAAAGTCTTTCCCAATTATTTTGAATATCTACAAATCCAAATGAATATAAAACTATTGCGCCAAATGAAATTATACAAGTTGCAGTAATAGCAATGCTTTGAAAAGTTCTACCAATTCCTCCAACTCCAAATTCATCTAAAGTTTTTCCTTTATCTAATCTTGTTCTAAGCTTTGTCCCCTTCACAACGAAACCTTGTAAAAATGTCGTGATAGCCATTAATCCTAGACCACCCGATAAAAGCATAAAGGCCAGAAAAACTTGGCCAAAGAAATTTAAATCGACACCAATATCAATTATGGTTAGGCCAGTAACGGTTATGGCAGAAGTAGATGTAAAAAATGCTTCCCATAAACCCACCTTTGAAGATGAACATAAAGGCGAACTTAAAATTAAAGTCCCAAAAAAAATAATGAATAATCCTGTGACAATGGTAAATTGAGGTACAGATAATTTTCTGTAAACATCTTTTAACTTGTATAAATTACTCTTAAATTTCACTTTATTTATAAAAATTTAAAATTATCAATGCTGGCACCGTAAATGACATTATAAGCGTTAAACCAGCTCCGTATTTTGCAATATCAAAAAATCTATATCTTCCAGGGCCGAAAACCATTAAATTTGTTTGATAACCCATTGGAGTCAAGAAAGACTGACTTGCTCCGAATAAAACAAGCATTATTAAAGCGTTAGGAGAAATCCCTAAAACATTTGAAAATTCAATCGCGACAGGCAAAATCAAAGCAACAGAAGCAGCATTACTAATAAATTGAGTAAGGATTAGGGTCGATACAAAAATTAAGACAAGTGCAAAATAAAGAGGCATTCCATTAAGAGCAAAATTGAGATTAACTGCTATTAAATCTGCTAATCCTGTTACTTGCATAGCTACACTAAAACTTGATAATGAACCAAGCAATAAAATAACGTCTAACTTAATTGATTTTTGTATTTCTGCAGGTCGTAAACATCCAAAAGCGACCATTGCAATAACTGCTAAAAGAACTGATCCTACTAATGGAATATTGGTAACCGAAGGCAAAACCACCATTCCTATAGCAATTGCAATAGATATAGGTTTTTTTATCAAAAAAGGTAAATCATCTTCAAATTGATCTAGAATCAGCAAATCATTACTAGCTTGCAAACCTCTTATTGAATCTAACGGCGCTTGTAATAATAAAACATCTCCGGCCCTTAAAACAGCTTGTCCTAATCTTTCCTGAACAGTTTGCTGACCTCTTCTGAGTGCTAAAACTGTTGCATTGTGGCGCTGCCTAAATCTTAATTCTCTCAAACTTGCGCCAGCAAGAGTTGAACCTGCTGGCAACAATGCTTCAAAAGTTTTTGTACCTTCATCATCTGAGAAAACATTAGCTCCGTCGAAAGATGTTTTATTTTCTCCTAGCAAAATGGTGTGTTCTTGCTGCAGTCTAAATAAGTCTGCCCTTGTTACACGAATTATCAATCTATCATCCGGTTCAATCTTTCTATCAGCCAAAGGAGGAAGAATAACTTTTCCATTTCGTTGCAATTCCAGAACATCAACATCAAATCGTCTTTGCAATCTACTATTTCTGACAGATTGCCCAACTAATTCTGAAGTAGAAGGAATAGTGACTTCAGTAAAGTAAATATTCATATCCCCATTTTTAATAAACTCCTTATCTCTCCCTCTATCTGGCAAAAGCATATCAGAAACAAGAATCATATAGGTTGTGCCTATAAGCCACACAGGAATTCCAATTGACGTCAAACTAAATAATTCCAAAGCTCCATAACCTAATTGTTGACTAATATCACTTACAAGAAGATTTACTGAGCTACCTAATAATGTCAGAGTTCCACCTAGTAAAGTAGCAAAAGAAAGAGGTAATAAAACTTTTGATGGTGATATATTTCTCCGCTCACACCAACCTTCAATTAAAGGTAACAAAGAAGCTACTACTGGAGTATTAGGAACAATTCCAGATATTGGAGCAATCAAAAAAGCTATTAAAGAAATTAATTTTCTTGGCGTTCTAATACTTTCAGAAGAAATCAATTCTCTTACTCTGTCTAAGGCACCACTTTTAAATAATGCAGAGGAAACTGCAAATAAACCCATAAGGGTAATTAAGGATGGGCTCCCAAATCCAGCTAAAGCTTTTTCAGGAGAAAGAACCCCTGTAGCTATAAATATTCCAACACATAACAAACCAGTCAATTCTGGTGCAATAGTATTTTTAATGAACAAAATAATTGACATTATTAAAACAACCACCGTTATAAACGCATGAAAATTATTACTAACTACTGCAATTAAATTCATATGAAACTTATTTAACTCAATATACCCAAAAACAATATTTCAAAAAAGTTTAATTGGAATTATCATTTTTAAAAAACTTTTTAAAAATAGATTTTTTTTGAAATATCCATGAAGATGCAGATTTTAAGCTTTCCGTAATATCAGGCAACTTGGAAGCATATATAAGTCTTCTTGCTTCAAAAGCCAATTTACCAGATAAAGTAATGCCAAGCCCAGAAATTGAAGCTTCGCCTATTCCTAAGCTAATCATTTCACCATTGTCTTGAAACTCAAAAGGTAAAGGATCCTTTCCTTGAATTAATAGTTCTAGGTTTTTAGCAAGATGATTTCCTTCCTGCATAGCAACCTGAGCAGTTATGGGTAAATCCTCCATTCCTTCAACAATTGAAATATCGCCAATAGCAAAACAATTATCATTATTTTCAATTTGCAATTTATTATTAACTAAAATTCTTCCAAATTTTTTGGTAATTTCATCATTTTCCAAATAAGACAAATTAGGTTTAACTCCTGCAGTCCAAATAACAACATCTTTATCCAAAGAAGTTGTTCCATCCTCACCATCAATACTAATTTTAGTTTCTGATACTTCTTTAACCTTAGAATTTAAAATAACTTTGATTTTTCTTTTTTCTAATGCCTTCTCTGCTTGTTCTCGATTAAAAATTTTATTTCTGTTAAGAATTTCATTTGATTTTTCTATTACATTAATTTCAAATTGATCAAGAAATATATCTTTAATTTTACATGCCAATTCGATACCAGAGGGACCACCTCCAACTATGAATAACTTTTTATGAAAAGAAGTTTTCTGTAATTTTATTAAAAAAGATTTTAATTTTTTAAGATCTTGAAAATCATTAAAAAAATAACAATTTTCATAAACACCTTTTATTGAAAAACTATTTGGAGTAGATCCTGTACAGATTACAAGATATTGATAACTTAATTTTAATTCATCACTAAATTCAAGAATATTTTCTTTAAAGGAAATCTTGGTTAAACAATTTTTTAAAAAAGTTATACCTGCATCAGAAAAAATATTTGCAAATTTTGGCGTAGCTTCCCACATTCTTATTTCTTTACTTAAGACTTCATACATTAAAGGTTTAAATATAAAGTTTGATTCAGAATCAACAACAAGAATCGGTAAAGAAGGATTAAGATTCTTTAAACTCAACGCAAATGTCATACCTGCAAAACCTGCTCCAACTATTACTATTGGTTTTTGTATTGATTTCATTAGCAAAATATTGTTATGCGTAAATGTATTATTAAACTATACGAAGAATTTTCAAATTGAGCGAAATAAAATTAAACCCATAACCAAATTGAAGAATGATTGAAAACATACATAAAGATATTCAACCTAACTTAGGGAAATATAGTAAAGAGCTAGTAGATATGAAGCCTCAAGAAATGCTTACATGGGGTTATGAAAAATTTGATAATCAATTTGCTATAACAACAAGTTTTGGAATACAGTCATCCGTCCTTTTAGATATGGTCAGCAAATTATGTCTTCAAAAAAAAATCAAAATATTTTGGATAGATACAGGTTACCTTCCTCCAGAAACATATCATTACGCTGAAAAGCTTATTGAGGATTTGTCTTTAGAAGTAGAAGTTCTACAAAGTGTATTATCTCCAGCAAGAATGGAGGCTAAATACGGAAAACTTTGGGAAACAAATAAAGAGACTGATTTGGATAAATATCATGAATTAAGAAAGATACAACCTTTAGAAAATGGTCTAGAAAAATATAATATTTACTGCTGGGCAAGCGGTATTAGATCAACTCAAACAGAAAATAGAAACAAAATGAAATTCCTAGACGTAATTCGCCAAAGACTTTCTTTGAGACCATTATTAAATTGGACAAATAAAGATATTTTTTATTATATGGAAGAGAATAATTTACCTGACCATCCACTTTTTCTCAAAGGTTATTCAACTGTAGGTGATTGGCATTCAAGCAGTCCCGATGGTATCAAAACACAAGGTAGAGATACAAGATTTGGGGGTATTAAACAAGAATGTGGTATACACACTAATAATTAAATTGATCATAAAACAATGGTCTCAAATTTAAATTTTTTATTGGTAGGCAATAGTAGGCTTCATTGGGCTAAATATTCTCAAAATCAATCTAAATTCTTCCATACCCAAAAAGATCAAAAAGTTCCCGAAAATATAGATCTTGATAATTTAATTTGGGCTTCTGTAGGAAAATTACCTAATTTTTTGCTGAAAGAAGAAAATGAAATAAAAACTAAAGATATTCAATTATCAAATCTCCCTGATTATTTTGGAGTTGATAGAGCTCTTGCTTGCACTGCAGCTTTAAAAATTATTGAAAACCCTTTAAATAAAGATTTGCTAATTGCAGATTTTGGAACAATATTATCAATAACAAAATTAAATGCAAATGGTTTCATTCTTGGTGGTCAACTTATTCCAGGTTTTCTAACACAATTAAAATCAATGGAACAAAATACAAAAAATCTCAAAATTCCCAAAAAATATAAAATTCCTATCAAAGATTTTTTAATTAATACAGAAGAAGCAATTTTAAAAGGTGTAATCAACTCTCTTACTAGCGTTATTAAAAATCTATTTATTCCCTCAAAGGATATTTTAATAATATGTGGAGGAGATTCTGAATTTTTTGCAAAATCTCTAAAAACTCAAAAAGAGAATATTATCAATGCTCCTAATTTAGTTATGGAAGGAATGATCATTCACCACCTTTCCATAAAAAAGCTACTTTAATCCAAGATCAGCAATAATATGATCGGCCATTATTGCTGCTTTCACCTTTAAGTAAATTTTTTCGATGTTACCATCTGCATCAATCAAAAAAGTATTTCTCATCATTCCCATATATTCTTTTCCCATGAATTTCTTAAGTCCATAGCTATCGTAATCAGAAGAAACTTTATAAGGTTCAGGATCAGTTAAAAGAATAAAAGGTAAATTAAATTTTTCTATAAACTTCTGATGAGAAGAGGCATTATCTTTACTAATACCAAGTACAACAATATTATTTTTCTGTAGCAAATCCCAATTTTCTTTAAAATTACAGGCTTCCTTAGTGCATCCTGGAGTATTATCTTTGGGATAAAAATATAGTATTATTTTTTTACCTTTAAAATCTTTAAGAGACACTTCCTTCTCAGAAGAATCTTTTAATTTAAATTCTGGTGCTTTGTCACCGACCTTAAGAGCCATTGAAATTATTAAATGAGTATAAATATAAAATACCAAAAATTTGGTTTTATGAGATTAAAGGTGTACAAGATGTCGTAACGGTAGAGGAAATTAAAACTGCAGAAAAACTTTCAGATTTAAGATCAAAAGTTTTTTTAGAAACAAGAGCTTATATTAGACAATCACTTTCAACTCTTTTTGATTTAGATCCCCTAGAAATTCCAATTAATGCTAATCCTGGAGAACCTCCAACTTTACCCTCTGGCATGGGAAATATAAGTTTAAGTCATTGTAAAGATGCCATTACTATAGTCTGGCACAAAAGCAAAATAGGGATTGATATTGAGAGATCAGATAGAGATTTTAACCATGTAAAATTTGCAGAAAAATATTTTTTTCATACCAATAAATCAAACCATAATAATTATTTGACAAAAAATATGATATTAAATCAATGGTGTGCTGTTGAAGCGGCTATAAAATGGGATCATGGAAAATTAGCTAAAGACATCAACCATTGGCAATTTTTTGAAAAGCCAAAAGAGTTAATTCATAAGAAGAAAAACATACATCTAAATTATTCACAGATAAACTTCCATAATTGGACTATCGCTTTAGCCTACGAAGAAAAAACCTCTTTTAATTCTGAGATTATTTGTTGTTCAAAAAATTTTTAGTTTTCCTTTTTTCTAAGCAGTTCTTCATATTTCGTTTTCTCCCATCCATTACTATTTGGTTCCCATATTTTTAAACCTCTTAAAGATTTTGGAAGATATTCTTGTGCGACCCAATTGCCTTGATAATTATGAGGATTGACATAACTATTAGAGTTATTTTTTAAGTGAAGTGGAACGTCAAAAGGATTGGCAGATTTGATTATTTCAATTGCTTTAAAAATACTTTTCGCACTATTACTTTTTGGAGACATTGCTAAACACAAAGCAGCCTGCGTTAAGAAATATAATCCCTCTGGAAAACCAACTCTATCAAAAGCATCACAACAAGATTGTACAACTACTATTGCATTTGGATCTGCTATTCCAATATCTTCACTGGCAGATATAAGTAGTCTTCTAAAAATAAAATTAGGATCTTCACCAGCCTCCACCATATTCGCAAGCCAGAATAATGTTGCATCTGGATCAGAACCTCTTATGGACTTGATAAAGGCACTTATTACATCGTAATGATTTTGACCATTTTTATCGTAAACAATATTTTTCTTTTGAATAGCATCCTCTGCTATTGAGAGATTAATGTTGATTTCTTCAGCATCATTTTCAGGAGTTGTTTCTATAGCCATCTCTAGCGCATTGATTAATGTTCTTGCATCACCACCAGAAAATTTAATTAAATGACTTATTGCATCTTGAGTTAGATAAACCTTTTTTGAATCTTTTTGTTTTAAATAGTGAGTTATAACTTTTTGTATTATTTTCTGCAAATCATTTTCTGCCAAAGGAAGTAATGTAAAAATACGAGACCTGCTAACAAGCGCTTTATTAACAGCAAAAAAAGGGTTTTCAGTTGTAGCACCAATAAAAGTTATAGTTCCATTTTCTATTGAAGGTAATAGAGCATCTTGCTGAACTGATGTAAATCTATGAACCTCATCGATAAATAAAATTGTTTTTCTTTTTGAATTTAATAATCTATCTTTTGCATTAGCGATTTCATTTCTTAATTCTTTAACACTTGATAATACTGCATTTAACTTAATTAATTTTGAACGCGTATTAAAGGAAATAATTTCAATTAGAGTAGTTTTTCCAACACCAGGAGGGCCTGAAAAAATAAAATTACTAATCTTATCGTTTAAAATTGCATTTCTTAAAAGCGAATTCTCATTAAGGATTGGTTCTTGACCAAAAAAATCTTCCAAATTCTTTGGTCTTAATTTATCTGCCAAAGGTGCATTATTTTCTACTTGAGAATAATTAGTAAATAAATTTTCTGAATACATATAAATAAAATCAAAAAATCATTACTTTCAATTCTATGTAATTACAGTAGGAGTTTCCATTTGAGTAAGTTTTGAAATATTTAATAAAACATCTAAATCATTTATTAGAGGTTTCAAAGCAACTTGAGGATTTAACGAAAGATTCTGTTGAGGATGGAAAAATTTCTCAAAGTAAAGTCTTAATGTTGCACCCTTAGTACCAGTTCCAGAAAGGCGCACAATTACTCGAGAATTATCATCAAGCACCAATCTTAAACCTTGATTTTCACTTATGGAATTATCAACGGGATCTAAATATGAAAAGTTATCCGCAACTTGAACTAAATGACCAGCAAAACTAGTTCCTTTTAAATTTTCTAGCATAAAAGTAAGATTGCCAAAAATTTGATTAGCAATATTTGAAGGAATTGCCTCATAATCATGTCTTGAATAATAATTCCTACCAAATTTTTTCCAATGATTCTGCATCAAATCACTTACCGAACATTTTTTATCAGCTAAAACTTGTAGCCAATACAAAACTGCCCATAATCCATCTTTCTCTCTCACATGGTTGCTACCTGTTCCAAAACTTTCTTCTCCACATAAAGTAATTAAATTAGAGTCTAAAAGATTTCCAAAAAACTTCCAACCAGTAGGTGTCTCGAAACACGGTATGTTTAATGCTCGAGCAACATTATCAACAGCAGAGCTTGTTGGCATTGATCGTGCCACACCTGTAATGCCATCTTTATAACCAGGGACACTTTTGGTGTTAGCAGTGATAACTGCTAGGCTATCACTAGGATTTACAAAACATCCACTTCCTAAAATCATATTCCTATCTCCATCTCCATCGCAGGCAGCACCAAAACTATAAGATTTTTTATTTAATAACAAATCCGCTAAATGGGATGCATAAGTAAGATTAGGATCAGGATGTAAACCTCCAAAATCTTCTAACGGATTACCGTTCATGACACAATCATGAGCAAGACCCATTTTTTCAACAAAAATGTTTTTTGCGTATGGGCCTGTAACCGCATTCATTGCATCAAAGATTAACGAGAAGTCTTTTTTTAAAAAATCACTAATTTGATCAAAATCAAAAATTTTCTCCATCAAATTAGAATAATCTTTTAATCCATCAATAATTTCTAAAGTGGTTTCGCCGTAAGAATAAGTTTCATATTTACTAAAATCCGGCAATTGAATTTTACAAATTTTATAACTAGTTAGTAATTGTGAAGCTTTATAAATCTTATTAGTAATTATCTCAGGAGCTGGGCCACCATTAGAGATATTCAATTTCACTCCAAAGTCGCCATCAATCCCACCAGGATTATGGCTTGCAGAAAGAATAATTCCACCAATTGCTTTTTCTTTTCTAATTAAATGTGATGTAGCAGGTGTAGATAATAAACCGTATTTTGGAACAATAACCTTTTGAACTTTATGAGCAACACATATTTGAACAATCTTTTGTATTGCTTCAAAATTACCATATCTTCCATCACCACCAACTACTAATGTTGATCCTTTTAAATCTTCCAATGATTGTAAAATTGCTTCAATAAAAATTTCTAGATAATGTTCTTCCTGAAACTTTAATGTACTTTTTCTTAAACCAGAGGTTCCGGGTTTTTGATCTAAAAAAGGAGAATTTATATTGATTACATTAAATTGATTCATATTTTTCAAGAAACTTCCAAAAATCTAACTAAATTAATGAGGCATTTCAGAAGTTCTTAACATAGCGATAAACCATAATGAGGAAATTAATAATGCACTAATAATTCCATAGTTAACACCAAATTTAGAAATTGTAATTGGAACAATTAGTGGAAATGTTAATGCTCCAAACAATGGAGTAAAAGCTATAAATTTTTTCAGCATTACTTCTATTTAATTAAAACCATTCTGTCTCAGCATTATCTTTTTCATTAGTATCGTCAAGTGGTGTAGTTCTTTCGAATTTCATTGATATACTTTTTTCTTGCTCACCAGATACATCAACAGCTTTAATATCATATTTTTGAGTCCCGTCTCTGAATGGAACTTGAATTTTAAAAGTACCATCAGCTGCAAGAGGTACATCTTCTCCACCTATTGTGAGTTTTGCAGAAGGTTCTGTAGCTCCGTAAACTATTAATTCAGCATCAGCAACTAACCAAAAAGACCTATTTTTAACAATTCCACTTCCCGAATCGTTTAAACCTGATGACCACTTACCAGCTCCTGAATCTGTGAGATTATCATTGAGATTTGTTGAATTTACGTTTTCCATAAATTCTTCAGAACCAACTTTTGTTCTGAGGGGAATGTTAGTTGCTGCTTGATATAACCTTTCATGCATACCATTTTGTTCTGAAAGATCAGGGTTTGATATATCTGGGATTGACTCAGCGGTAGAATCCAAATTAAAAGGTACAAATTTATCAAGAATTTGTTCAGAGGGATGAGACCCAGGAACATGACTTACGGAAGAGAATGCCAATGACATCCAGTTAAAACCGTATTTATAACCTAATTCGACTTTATAGTCCCTATCTGCAAGTGGAATAGGTAGGTACCACTCAGTACTATAACTATCAACAGCTATCTCTCTTAGTGTTCCTTGATTAAAGTTGGTTCCTTCAGAACCAGATGCATCGAATAATCGTAAACATAATTTATTCGCGCCCAAGGATTGTGCTTTTTCTCGATCAGCATCAGAAATTTGCCAGAAAACATAAGCCCAATCTGGATCTCGAGGTAGAAATACTACTTTTGTTTTGACTTCTTCACTGATATTTGGAATATTGGAATCAATAGTTTCTTCAAATTTTGGCTCTGGTGAGCTGATATTTATTTTCTTAGAGGATTTTTCTTGGTATTTAAGTATTAAGTCAACTAATACAGCCTTTGTTTTACGACTGTAAAGCGGTACTGATAATTTACTTGCTTCTTGACGTAATTGTCTGAGGGTAAGTGAGAGTAATTGATCTTTATTCATGATCCCTTCAGGCACTTTAAAATCTCCGTTTTTGTTTGGGATCAGTATGTTCTTTTTTTTTGTAAATTGTGTGTCTTTTTGCCCTGTCGTCAGGATCCTCTGACTACTAAAAAATTCTCAAAATAAAGATTTATCGCCAAAACAATTGGTATCAATACAATTAATTAATTTTCAGGTTTTTTTTAAATGTAAATTAATTTTCTTTTTTTTTAAATTTTATTACCTGAAT
>QCDI01000006.1:0-123544 GCA_003280965.1 Prochlorococcus sp. AG-355-B18 | reverse complement strand
CATTAAATTATTGATCTCATTTTCTCTTCCTAAAACGGGATCCAGTAAGCCTTTTTTAGCTGATTCTGTTAAATCTTTTCCATAAATTGAAAGAGCATTTTCATCTTTTCCAACTTGTTTTTTGGTTTCAATTTGAAGTTTACTTTTCGGTAATGGAACAATAGCTTTTTTCAGCTTTTCTTCTTTAACTAAAGTTTCTTTGTCTGATTCAAAATTAGATTGATTATTTATTTCAATTACATTCTCATAGTTAAAAGAATCTTTTGCTTGATTAATATTTGGAAAAAACTTTAATTCTTCCTCTAACTTTTCCATTGAAAGATTGCCTTCTTCAAAAACATAATTACCAATTCTTAAATCTCTTCCAAGAGCAATTAGTAAATGCGGAATTTCGATATATCTTGATCCCCATTGAATTTTAATCTGATTTGCATTATCTAATAAAATTTCTAAATCTTCTCCGATAGTAAAAATATCTGATTCATTTGTCGGCGTCTCTTCTAAAAAATCTTCCGTTATATCTAAAACTGTATCTTGGTCGATTGATAATTTTTCAATGAAAGCAAAGAATTCACTTGATGAGAATAATGTATGAATTATGTGTTCAATATTAAATTCGCTATGATCCCATTTTTTTGCAGTTTCTTCTCCCAAAAGAAGAAGATTCCAACTTATATCGCTAAAAAGTTCAGGACTGGATGTAAGAGTTTCTCTCATAAACTATAAAAACTATAGTTGATTAATAATTAGTATTCTAAATAGGATTTGCATTAATAATCATCCAATAATTTTTAAATTGTAAGATGAAATATAAAATTATGTTTATGAAAGTGGTTGTGCGAACTTTGGAATTAATAAAATTGTTAATTTAAGTTGTTCTGAAATTAAAAAATTATATTTGGTTAACATATATATTTCAGATATTAGCCAAATAGTTCAGCTATTAATAGGATTTAAATAGTAATGATTAAATTGTGAAAGAAACTATTGATTTTCTTATTGATACTATTGAAGCAAGGCAAGTCCTTGATTCAAGAGGTAATCCGACTGTAGAAGCAGAAGTATTTTTGGAATGTGGGGCTAGTGGTAGAGCAATTGTTCCTAGTGGAGCCAGTACTGGTGCTCATGAGGCACATGAATTGAGGGATGGCGGTTCAAAATATATGGGGAAAGGAGTTTTAAATGCTGTTAATAAAATTCATGAAACAATTTCCCCGGCTTTGTGTGGTCTGTCAGCTTTAGATCAAACAGCAGTTGATAACTTAATGATTGAAATTGATGGAACTCCTAACAAGTCTAACCTTGGAGCAAATTCAATCCTTGCAGTAAGTCTTGCAACTGCCAGAGCATCAGCAAATGCTTTAGACATCCCCTTATATAGGTATCTTGGAGATCCATTATCCAATCTTCTTCCAGTCCCTTTGATGAATGTAATAAATGGTGGTGCTCATGCTCCAAATAGTCTTGATTTTCAGGAATTTATGCTTGTCCCGCATGGAGTTCAAAATTTCAGTGAGTCACTAAGAATGGGTACTGAAATTTTTCACTCATTAAAATCATTACTTGATAAAAAAGGTCTATCTACTGCTGTAGGGGATGAGGGTGGATTCGCCCCTGATTTGTCATCAAGCGAAGAAGCAGGAGACCTACTCTTAGAAGCTATTCAAAAAGCAGGATTTATTCCTGGTGAACAAGTTTCTTTAGCTTTAGACGCTGCTAGTACTGAATTTTATAACAATGGTATTTATCAATATGAAGGAAAAAATTTAAATAGTTCTGAAATGATTTCATATCTTTCAAGATTAGTTTCTAATTATCCAATAGTTTCAATAGAAGACGGTTTAGCAGAAGATGATTGGGAGGGTTGGTCAGAATTAAATAAAGAATTAGGAAATAAAGTTCAGCTTGTAGGTGATGATTTGTTTGTTACTAATACAGAAAGGTTAAGGAAAGGTATTATGGAAAAATCTGCCAATTCAATCCTAATAAAGGTAAATCAAATTGGAACATTAACCGAAACTTTAGAAGCAATTGATTTAGCAAAAACATCTGGTTTTACAAGTGTTATAAGTCATAGAAGTGGTGAGACTGAAGATACAACCATTGCAGATTTATCAGTCGCCACAAGATCTGGTCAGATCAAGACCGGTTCTTTGAGTAGAAGTGAAAGGATTGCAAAATACAATAGGCTTTTAAAAATTGAAGAGGAATTGGGAAGTCAAGCAAGATTTGCTGGGGCTTTAGGTTTAGGTCCAAAAAATATATAGTTTTTCTAGCGCTTTAGTTTTTCTAAACGGGAGCCTTTACTCATGCTTAATTGGCATTTTAGCCAATCGATGCTTATGGGCAGTGCAAAAAATAATGGTAACAATGCAAAATTATTTTGTTTATTTGTTACGAGTAAAGCAGATGCAATTGATAAGCTCCCTATAAGAATTGAATGGCCTAATGTTTTTTGAGCAGTAAACATTTTTTTAAATTGTCTATCCGACTCTCCCATTCTTATTTGTAATTGTAGATCACCCTGCTCTAATCTTTCTAAACTTTCATCTATTCTTTTAGGAATTCCTACAGCTTTGGATCCTATTTCACCTACTTGCCTCCCAAATTGGTTAATTAAATCATTAGGAGTTTGATTATTAGAAGTCATAAGTTCTATTAAATAAGGCTTGGTAACTGATACAAGATTAAACCCTGGGTCAAGCATTCTGCCAACTCCTTCAAAAGTTGACAAAGCTCTCATTACAAATATTAAATCTACTGGTAGTTGAAATGGAGTTTCATAAACAAGTTCGTATAGATCTCCAGATAATTTTTCAATTATATTGGGACTAAATGGTGGAGTTAAGGCTTCTTTGAGCATTAACCTTACTAATCTTCTTACTGGTCCAATATCAATATCTTTTGAAATTAGGCCGGCTTGTTGAAGTTGACTCACAAGTGTTGATGCGTCTCTTAAAGCAGCAGCCTTAACCATTGCACCTAGACTCGTTTGAAGATTATTTGAGATATTACCCATCATTCCAAAATCATAAAAAATTAATTTACCAGTATTTGAAACTGCTAGGTTCCCTGGATGAGGATCTGCATGAAAAAAACCGTAATTAACTAGTTGTTTTAGGTAGCTGATAGCGCCAATTTCTGCAATTTTTGGTAAATCTATTCCTTTGTTTTGTAATTTTTTTAAGTCGCTTATTTTTGTTCCCTCTAAATAACTTAAACAAAGCACTTTTTCACTACTCATATCCCAAATTACTTCAGGAACTTCAATATTTTCATCATCAAGAAATTGCTGTCTAAATCTTGCTGCATATTGTGCTTCGCAATTGAAATCAAGTTCCTTTAAAAGAACTTTCTTGCACTCTTTAGCAATCTCAACCCAATTTCTACCTCGACTCCAATTCTTATTTTTCTGCAACAATCCTGCTATTTGTTGCATTATCCCTAAATCGATAATAAATAATTCTTTTAAATTAGGCCTTTGAACTTTAAATACTACTTTTTTACCATTTTTTAGAGTCGCTCTATGAACCTGAGCTAGTGATGCTGATCCTACCGGTTCGGATATTATTTGATCTATTTCATCAGACTTTGATCCTAATTCTTTTTTGATAGTTTCTTCAACTTGCTCAAATGAAAAATTAGGAACTTGATCCTGTAATTTAGATAACTCTTGTATCCAGGTATTAGGAATTAAGTCGGGTCTGGCTGATAATAACTGTCCAATCTTAATAAATGCTGAACCAAGCTTAATTAATTTATTGGTAAACCACTTAGCTCGTTTAATTTGGACCCTACTTTTTTTACTGCTTTTAGTTTGGAAAATTGTAAATCTAATATTATCTAGCCATAAATTTATTAAAAGCGAAATTAGGGTTATCCAAATAAGAAAGCCCCTCTTTAATCTTTTCAAACGAAAATCAATATTGTGATAACTCATTTAATTTGATTATTTATTGCTTTATTTATTAGATCAATTTGCTTATTGATGCCTTCAATTTCATTTAAAGCTTTTTTTATTTTGGAATTTTTAAAAGTATCTGTGGGATCATTATTTTGAACATTCTCTGATTTCTCCATTCTTGAGGCTTCCTCGATTATGGATTCTTTCAAATTATCAAATTCTTTTTTGAGGATCTCTGGCGCATCTTGAGCAATATTTGTTGCTTCTTCAATTTTTTCAACCAATATCTCGTTTAATTTTTCGGTTACTTTCTTAATAGCAGCTTTTAAAAGGTAATCAGAGTTGGTCATGAAAAATATAATGTTTCTATGGCAATTAATTTACTAGACATAAACTAATAATAGATCAATAGAGAACATTTCACGAAACTGATCATTTTTATAATTAATTTTTTTATTTTTCCTATGTAAGTTTGTTTCTATATTGTGCTTTTTTCTTTTTTTTCTTTTAACTTATATCTATATACAGGTTAGGTATTAACATTAAAGATATCTTCTAACCAAAAACTCATCTAATTAACTACTAAAAGGAGTTTTATTACATTGGAAATCATCGAGTCAGATGTAGTTATTATCGGAGGAGGTCCTGCCGGGTGTACTTGCGCACTTTATACATCTCGTTCAAACTTAAAGACAGTAATTTTAGATAAAAATCCATCTGTTGGCGCCCTAGCAATAACTCATCAGATAGCTAATTATCCAGGTGTACCAGTTGATATAAGTGGAGAGAAATTACTTACTCTAATGAGAGATCAGGCTGTGCAATACGGCTCAGATTACAGAAGAGCACAAGTGTTTGGAATAGACGCTAGTGGAGAATGGAAAATGGTTTATACACCTGAGGGCACTTTCAAGGCTAAAGCACTTGTTCTTGCGAGTGGAGCTATGGGTAGGCCTGCATCGTTTAAGGGAGAAGCGGATTTTCTTGGCAAAGGAGTAAGTTATTGTGCTACATGTGATGGAGCTTTTTATAAAAATAGAGAGGTTGCTGTAGTTGGAGTGAACAAGGAGGCAATTGAAGAGGCTACTGTTCTTACTAAATTTGCGTCTACTGTGCATTGGATTACATCAAGTGATCCTAAATCAGATAATGAAGAAGCTATGGAATTAATGGATAACTCAAGTATTAAACATTGGAGCAGAACAAGATTATTGGAAATATTGGGTGATGATATGGGTGTAAATGGAGTTCTTGTAAAAAATAAACAAGAAGAAAATCCTATTAATTTAAATTTAGATGGAGTCTTTGTTTATATGAGTGGTTCAAAGCCAATTACTGATTTTTTAGGTGATCAAATTGCTTTAAAAGAGGACGGAGGAGTTATTGTGGATGACTTTATGTCTACAAACTCTGATGGAGTTTGGGCTATTGGAGATATAAGAAATACACCATTTAAGCAAGCCGTTGTTGCAGCATCTGATGGATGTATCGCAGCAATGTCAATTGATAGATATTTGAATAGCAGAAAAAATATAAGAGTAGATTGGATTCATTCTTAAAAATTAAATATTATTTCTTTGATCTAGAGGGGTGTTGCTTCAGAAATATAAGCGACTCCTCCGTAATAACTTAAATCATCCCTAATATTATCTCTCATTTTATCTATTAATTCTTGTTCACAAAAAACGATTACATGAGCATTCGATCCTAATCCTGTAAATTCCATGTCCTCGGTAACTACTCTTTCAGGACCCCTGCCTGTAGCATGTTTCATAACTGTATATCCTGGAACATTAGCTTTTTCTAAGGTTTTAATGATTGCATCTAGTTCTCTTTCACTAAATATTAAGTCTAATCTTTTCATTTTTATAAAGGAGATAGTGGGATAATGGTATTTACTAAACTCATATATATTGGAATACCAAGAACTATATTGAATGGGAATGTTAGACCAAGTGTTGTTGAAATGTAATAACTTGATTTAGCTTCTGGGACTGTCATCCGCATTGCGGCAGGAACTGCAAGATATGAGGCGCTAGCACATAAAACCACAAATAAAAGTGAATTGCCAGGTCCTAAAGATAAAAATCTTGCAACGAATACACCTATAAATGCATTAAATAAAGGCATGAAAATTGCAAAGCCTATTAAAAATGAACCTGCACTTTTCAATCTTGGCAATCTTTGAGCAGCCACTATACCCATATCTAATAAGAAGAAGCATTCTGCTCCATAAAATAATTGTCCAGTAAATGGTTCCATTTTCGCAATGCCTGAAGGATTACTGGAAGCAGTAAGAAATCCTACAATTAAGCTTGAAAGCAATAAATATACTGATCCATTCAAAAGTGATTCATGTAATATTGCGCTTAGATGCATTTTTCTTGACTTAGGTCTATTTTTGGGAGCTGCAAATTTTACAAGTAATAATCCAACTATTATTGCAGGGGACTCCATTAGAGCTAAGGCGCCAACCATAAATCCATCAAAAGCTATTTTTTGACTTTCTAAAAAACTCTCTGCAGAAATAAATGTAACAGCACTTATTGAACCGTAAGCAGCTGCTATCGCTGCTGAATTAAAGACATCAAACTTAAATCTTAAAATTAAAAATCCAATTAGCGGAATTACTAGTGACATTAGAATTGCAGCACTTAAAGTCGGCAATACCTGATCATTAAACCCACTTTTCTGTATCTCAATACCTCCTTTGAACCCAATAGCTAAAAGCAGATATAAAGAGAAGAGTTTAGGTAATGGAGCTGGTATTTCTAAATCAGATTTAAAGAGTACTGATATTGCTCCAATCAAAAAGAAAAGAACTGGCGGGGCTAATACATTTTGTAGAATTGGATTTATTTCCATAGATTATTAGGCTAGTTCATTTAGAGCGGTTTCTAAGGCTTCTTTTCTTGTCTCAATGATGCCTTCAACTCCAAACTTAGCTAATCTATCCTTTACTTTTTCATTGGCTCCAGCAACAAATGCTTTCCTAGAGTTATTTTTTGCTTCTTGCATCATATCCTCTATAGCGAGAGTCGCTGTTACTCCAAGTCTTGGTACATCAGTTATATCTAATATCAAAATCTTGTAGTTTCTTACAAGCATCATTCTCTCCGAGATACCTTTGGCTGCCCCGAAACTGAGGGGTCCTTTTAGTCGAAATAGCATTACTTCTCCTGAACATCTATCTAGAAGTGCTTTTTCATCTGCAGGTAATGAATTTTTAGCTTGATCATCTTTTGATAAAGGATTATCCTCATCCATACCTTCTAGTTGAGTTTCGGTTATTGAGTCAATAGTGAGCATATTTGCTATAAATACACCTACTAAAACTGCCCAAATTAAATCCCAAAAAACAGTCATCAGAAGTACCCCGTACATTACTACTGAAGTTTTTAAAGATAATTTGTGAGCCCTCCTCAAGAATCCCCAATCAATAATATCTAGACCTACTTTTATGAGGATTCCTGCTAGCAAGGCAGTTGGTATTTGCTCAGCTAAAGGTCCCGCACCAACTAAAACTATCAACAATACTACCGAGTGAACCATGCCAGAGATGGGAGTTGAGCCTCCAGATTTAACATTTATGACTGTTCTCATTGTTGCTCCTGCTCCAGGTAAACCTGAAAACAGTCCTGCAACAGCATTTCCTATCCCTTGACCAATAAGTTCTCTATCTGAATTATGTTTTGTTTGAGAAATATTGTCTGCTACAAGAGATGTCAGTAAAGAGTCAATAGCGCCAAGTACTGCTAGGACTAATCCTGCCTTGAAAATAATTGGAAAATATTGATTAAAACTTGGGAAATTTAAAGATGGAACACCCCTTGGAATTTCTCCAATTCTATCAATAGCCCCATCTCCAAAAATTAAAATTGATATTGGAGTTACTATTAATAACGCCAATAGAGGAGAAGGAACCCATTGACTTATTTTTCTAGGAGTAAGAAATACTATACCTAGTGTCATAATTGCTACTCCTATGGCAGCACCATTAGGCTGGAAATTTGAAAATACAGTTGATAAAGATTCGACTACTCCACCACGAGTGCTAATTCCTAGTAATGGTCCAATCTGAAGTGCAATTATTATTACTCCAATACCAGACATAAATCCTGAAACAACAGAATATGGAACTAATGTAATGTATTTTCCTAGTTTTAGAATCCCGAATAATATTTGCAATAAGCCGCCAATTACTACAGCTGCCATCACTAAAGGTAAAATTTGTCCTGCAGACAGATCTCGTGGAACTCCTACTGCTGCTAAACCTGCTACTACACCAGCAACTGTTACACTCATGGGTCCAGTAGGTCCACTAACTTGAGCAGGTGTCCCGCCGAATAATGCTGCTAAAAAACCAACTACTACTGCACCATATAGTCCATAAATTGCTCCGCCTGGTCCTAACGCAGCATTACCAAAAGCAAGAGCGAGAGGTAGAGCCACCACTGCGGCTGTGATTCCTCCAAGAATATCGCCTCTTACATTCTTTAGGTGAAATCCATTAATTATTTGCAAAGATACTCTCCTTAAAATAAATACTTAACTAAAAGATAATATCTCTTTATGACGTAAATTTGTGAAAAATGAAGTTTGTGCAAAATATTTTTGTAACTTTTTTTCTTCTTGAAGATTATTAAGTTAATTTTCCTGAAAAAAGGAGTTTCTGATTGATTTATGTGCCAGACAAGCGATTAACCTATATATATAAATATCTTTCCACTTTAAATAATATTCAAATGAATTCGATTATTCGCCCTAGAAGATTAAGAAGAACTGAGGCAATTAGAGAAATGGTGAGAGAAAACCATCTAAACCCTTCGGACTTTATATATCCATTATTTATTCATGAAAAAGATTATAAAGAAGAAATTTCGGCAATGCCAGGGACTTTTAGATGGGATATGAATGGCTTAATAAAGGAGGTTACTAGGGCATGGGAATTAGGAATAAGGTGTGTGGTTCTTTTCCCAAAAATAAACGATAGCTTAAAGACTGAAGATGGAGCAGAGTGTTTTAATGAAGACGGCTTAATACCTAAAGCTATTCAAATATTAAAAAAAGAGATTCCAGAAATGGCTATAATGACAGATGTTGCCTTAGACCCATATTCGTATGATGGACATGATGGATTAGTTGATGAAACTGGAAAAATATTGAATGATGAAACTATTGAAATTCTTAAAAAACAAGCTTTAACACAAGCTAATGCTGGTGCAGATTTTATCGGCCCTAGTGACATGATGGATGGGAGAGTTGGAGCAATTAGAAGTGCGCTCGATAGTCAAGGATTTAGTGATGTAGGTATTATTAGTTATACAGCAAAATATTCATCTGCTTATTATGGTCCATTTAGAACTGCATTAGATTCAGCTCCAAGAGAAAATAGTAAAAAAATTATTCCAGATAATAAGTCTACATATCAAATGGACCCCGCCAATTCAAAAGAGGCTCTAATTGAATCTGCATTGGATCAATATGAAGGAGCTGATATTTTGATGGTAAAACCAGGAATTTCATATTTAGATATTGTTTATAGACTAAGCACTTTTTCAAATAAACCTATAGCTGCATACAACGTTAGTGGAGAATATTCGATGGTAAAGTCTGCTGCTATGAAAAACTGGATTAATGAAAAAGATATTGTTTTAGAAACCTTGCTTAGTTTTAAAAGAGCAGGGGCAAAATTGATACTCACTTATCATGCTTGCGATGCATCTCAATGGTTGCAGGATACTTAAAAACTCATTATTAACAAAAATTTGTTTTATTCTAAAATTAATATTATTTTAAATGCTTTGTTTTGAAGTTATCTCAAGGAGTAAATAGAATTGGTCACATCGCACTTAGAGTAGAAAATCTCGAAAGGGCCAAATCTTTTTATATTAAATTGGGGATGAATTTGGTTTGGGATGATAAAGATTGGTCTTATTTAGAAGCTGGTAAAGGGAAAGATGGACTTGCGTTGTTAGGTCCTAGCTATAAAGCTGCAGGACCGCACTTCGCTTTTCATTTTGAAAATAAAAAAGAAGTAATTAATATTCAAAACGATTTAAAAAATTCTGGCGTAAAAGTTGGTCCTTTACATGAACATAGAGATGGAACAGCATCTTTTTACATGAAGGATACTGAAGGAAACTGGCTCGAGATGCTTTATGTTCCTCCTGAAGGGATTCAATCAAATGTTTGATTCTTTTTTTGTATGCAAGAGAAAAATCATTCTAAAAAATCATATTCAGAGAACTCATTGGAAGATGAATCTAAAAGCCTTTTAGAGTGGGATTCATTAAAAATGCATTTATCCACATTCGCTTCTACGGAAATGGGTAAAAAAGCAATTTTAAGTTTTGAAATTCCTTCAGAATACGATGTCTCTAAAAGACTTTTAAAAGAGACGGTTGAAATAACTGAACTAGAAAATAATTTAGATAAATCAATTAGTTTTTCTGGTGTTTGCGATATTACTAGAAATATTGAGATTTGCTCAAAGGGTGGTGTAATTTTATCTTCTGACTTGTTAGAAATTGCGAAAACAATTTCTGCAGCAAGAAATTTAAAAAAAATCTTTTTAGATTTTGAACAAAGGCCTTTTATTTCATCATTCATAAATAATTTAATTGATCATAAAAATATTGAAACGATTTTAAAAAATGGTATTGAATCTAATGGCAGGATTTCAGATAATGCTAGTAGTGAACTATCTATTTTAAGAAAAGAATTATTATCTAAGAAACTGGAAAGAAAAATATTAGTTGATAAATTTATTCAAAAGAATTTATCTTTTTTACAAGACACTACTATTGGAGATCGATATGGTAGGCCAGTTTTAGCAATAAAAGTTAATTATGTAGATAAATTTAAAGGCATAATTCATGACTCTTCATCTTCAGGAAATACAGTATATTTTGAACCTGATAGTGTAGTAACTAAGGGTAATAAGATTGCTTCTTTAGAGGCAAGGATCACAGCAGAAGAATTCAAATTACTTAAGAAATGGTCTCAAGTTATTAGTGATAATTCAGAAAATCTTATTGTAATGGCATCCATTTTATTGAGATTAGAAAATGCTCTTACCCGTTCAAGATATTCGAAATGGATTGGAGGCAAAACTCCTACTTTTGAGAAAAATCCAGTTATTTCCTTAATTGGTTTTTCTCATCCGTTATTGATTTGGGAACATAAGAAAAAAGGGGCTCCTTCACCTGTGGCTGTCGATTTTCATATAAATAGAAATATTAAGGTTGTAGCTATTACAGGCCCAAATACTGGAGGTAAAACGGCAGCTTTAAAAGGTTTGGGTTTGTCGTTACTTATGGCTAGAGCTGGATTATTGATACCCTCAACTAATAATCCCATTATCCCTTTTTGTCCAAATGTATATGTTGACATAGGAGATAATCAATCATTAGAAGAAAATTTATCTACCTTCAGTGGGCATATATCACGCATAAAAGAGATTTTAGATTCACTTGATAATAGGAAAGGTTTATCAGTTGTTTTGTTAGATGAGATTGGATCTGGTACAGATCCTCTAGAAGGTAGTGCGCTTGCGATGGCTTTATTAAAAGAATTTGCTAATAAATCTGATATCACTTTAGCAACAACACATTATGGGGATATTAAGGCATTAAAATATAATGACTCCAGATTCGAAAACGTATCAGTTGCCTTTGATGAGGATTCTTTGAAGCCAAAATATATACTCAATTGGGGCATCCCTGGGAGAAGTAATGCTTTGTCAATCTCTAAGAGAATTGGTCTCGATGAAAGCATACTCAATGAAGCTGCAAATTACCTAAAGCCAAAAGAAGTTGATAATATTAACAACATTATTAAAGGACTTGAAGAAGACAGGATTAAACAACAAAATTCTGCAGAAGCTGCTGCAGAACTTATTGCAAGGACTGAAATATTACATGATGAACTGAAGAGAAATTATGAATATCAAAAAATAAATGCTGAAAAAATACAGGAAATTGAAAAGTTTAAATTATCAAAACATATTGTATCCGCTAAAAAAGAGGTAATAGATTTGATTAAAAAATTAAGAGATAAGAATGTTAATGGAGAGGATACGAGAATTATTGGAAAAAGATTAAAGGAAATTGAGACGGAACATTTAACCCAAAAAAAATTTGAAAAGTCAATATCATGGAATCCTCAGGTAGGCGATTTTGTAAAAATTAAAAGTCTAAATAGTACGGGACAAATTGTAGATTTAGATAAAAAAGGTGGTTTTTACGAAGTTAAATGTGGTTCATTTAGGAGTACATTATCTGTAAATGACTTTGAAGGTATTAATGGAGAAAAGCCTAATTTCAAAAGTTCAAAAATTGAGGTCAAGTCTAAAAGAGAGGATTTTTCTTTTTCTAAAATAAGAACGAGTAAAAATACAATTGACGTAAGAGGTCTAAGAGTTCACGAAGCTGAAATAATTATTGAAGAGAAAATTAGAAAATTTCATGGACCGCTATGGATTGTTCATGGAATTGGAACAGGGAAATTAAAAAAAGGAATAAGAAAATGGTTATCTGGTTTAAATTATGTTGATAAGATTGAGGATGCTGCCAATAACGAGGGTGGACCTGGTTGCAGTATTGCGTGGATAAAATAAAATTTAAATAGCTATAAAACTTATTAATTAAATAAGTGTATTAAGTGCAATTTATTGATCAGGCAAACATTATTCTTAAAGCTGGAAAAGGTGGAAATGGAATAGTCTCATTTAGAAGAGAAAAATTTGTTCCTGCTGGAGGACCTTCAGGAGGTAATGGTGGTAGAGGGGGGTCAATAATATTGGTCGCTGATAATAATCTTCAAACATTATTAGATTTTAAATTCAAAAGAGAAATAATTGCTGAAGATGGATGCAAAGGAGGGCCTAATAAAAGATCTGGCGCTTCAGGTCAGGATACAATCCTTAAAGTTCCTTGTGGCACAGAAATCAGGGATACTAAGACCGGCATTATTTTAGGAGACTTAACTAAAGATAAAGAGAGATTAACTATTGCTATTGGAGGAAGAGGTGGATACGGTAATGCTTACTATTTAAGTAATCAAAATAGAGCCCCAGAATCATTTACTGAAGGGAAAGATGGTGAGATATGGGAGATTCAATTAGAACTGAAACTACTCGCAGAGGTTGGTATTATTGGCCTTCCAAATGCAGGAAAAAGTACTTTAATTTCCGTTCTATCATCTGCTCGTCCAAAAATCGCAAACTATCCTTTTACTACTTTAATACCTAACTTAGGTGTAGTAAGAAAAGTAGATGGAAATGGTTGTCTTTTTGCTGATATACCTGGATTAATATCAGGGGCAGCTGATGGAGTAGGTTTAGGGCACGATTTTTTAAGGCACATCCAAAGAACTAAGATACTTGTGCACTTAATTGATTCAATTGCAGAAAATCCCATACATGATTTTGAGATAATTGAGCAGGAATTAATAAAATATGGGAAAGGTCTTATAGATAAAGAGAGGATAATAGTTTTAAATAAAATGGAACTGGTAGATAATAATTATTTGAAAATAATCACAAAAAATTTGGAAGATTTATCTAAAAAGAAAGTTTTAGTAATTTCTTCATCTTTAAAAAAAGGTTTATCCTCACTGCTTTCTGAAGTATGGAAAAGGATCTAACTCAAATCAAAAATTTTTTTGTTAATAAATACACTTGATTTAGTAATGAAAATTAGCCATAAATAAGATACTTCTTTAAATAAAAATATGAATTTCTACAGTTGCTTTGATCAACAAGGAAAAATAATAGCTAGATGTCAAACCATTCAAGAAATTGAGGTTCTGAAGAAAATGGGAAGACCGATTGTAGAAGTGAAGGAAATGAAAAATGAGGAGTCGGTGGTATGTTCGCTGACAGGTAGCCCATCAGATTTTAATATGGACTACTAAAAGAATTCCAAAAATAAAAAAAGGGCTTTCAAGCCCCTTTTTTTATCAATTATTCTAATAATTAAGTAAACTTAATCATCATAAACAAGACATTCTGGCTCATCTGGGTTGGCATCACAAAATAATTCCAAAGCGTTTGGATCATGTTTATCATCTGGATGATGATCCTTATACTCTTCGAGTTCTTTTAATTCTTCAGTTAGATGTCTGACCTTTGGAAGATTGCCCTCTGCTTTGGCAGATTCGATTTCCGATTGATCTTTTTGGATGTGTTCGTCAATGGATTTCATTTTAAGCTTTTCGTACTTTAGTAGACATACATAACATAGTTAATTTCTAATGAAATTGCATTATCTATGAACTAAATAAGTGTTCATTACAACATCTTTTTTGTTTGAAGTGGATTGATATGTTTTTTAAGACTCGTATCTCATTATTTCCTTTAGCGATGGTAAAACTGGTATTAGTTGATTTGGGTTTAAAGGGAATAAAGCTTTGTAGTAATCTTTTTTCCATTCACTGTCGTAGCATGTTTTATCTACATTGGATAATTTAAAAAATTTTAATCTCCATTCAATGATTTTCTCGAATTTTGATAGTTCTTGTTCAGTACATTTGAAAAGTTTGCTATATATCAATTCCCATCTTATAAGCGTTGGAAAAAGGTAAATATCTGCGTAGGTTAACTCTTCTCCAAATATCCAGTCACCTTTATTTTTCTGTAGTAAATTTTCAACCTCATTTATAGCAGCAAAAAGATTTTGACTTGCTTTTTCGTACGCTGACTGGTTTCTGGCGAAACCACATCTATATACGCCATCATTAATGCGGTTATTAATTAAATCTAAAAATTTTTGATTACAGTCTTTTATACTTAATGTCTGATATTCCGATTCACTTATTATTGAATTGAGTAGTTTTATTATCTGGGAACTTTCATTAGACAAAATATTTACTTTATCTTTTGCAAAACTAATTAAAAGAGGTAATGTCGCTCTAAAAATTATCTTTTTATTAGCTTTTTTGTAGAGGTCAGAAAGTCTCATGCATCCTTTAATTTTAGTATTGAAAATCCATTCGCCATGCTCAACATCTGCTTTTAAAAAAATAACTTTAACTTTTTTAGATAAATGTTTTATCTCGTGGACGAGTAAAGTTCTTTGACACCACGGACAAGAATTCCCTACCAATAAATAAATTTGTCCATTTTCATTATTAATTTCATATTCACTATCTATTGCTATACCTTTGGGCCTTTTATAATTACCATATAAATCTGATGGTGCGAAGCCATTCATTAATTGGGTCCAAAACCAAAACCAGAATTTTTTGGAAGCCTTAATTAGGTATTTATTTTGCATGAAATTTTATTTTTAAAGAAAAAATGACTGTTCAAAGAATACTTATCGTTTCAGGCACTCATGGGAATGAAATTAATCCTATTTGGGCTGTTAAGCAATTTAATAGTGTGCAAAACAGTTTAAATCATGGTATTGAGTATGAGTACATTATAGGGAACCCTGTTGCCTATGAAAAAGGGTGTAGATATATAGATGATGATTTAAATAGATCTTTTAAAGAAATTAAAAATCGTAATCAAGACAACAATAGTGCCTATGAAATTAATAGAGCTAATTATTTAGTCGATCAATTTGGAATCCATGGATCTAAGCCCTGTCAAATTGCTATCGATTTGCATACCACTACTGCAAATATGGGGACAAGTATTGTTATGTATGGCAGGAGATTCAAAGATTTTTGTTTGGCTGCATTACTGCAGAATAAATTTGGATTGCCTATTTATTTACATGAAAAAGATAAAGCTCAAACAGGCTTTCTTGTAGAAGCTTGGCCATGTGGTCTAGTTATTGAAATAGGAGCCGTAGCACAAAATTTTTATGATCCAAAAATCATAGATAGATTCTTGATAATAATTAGCTCCCTGAGGGAAGAGATAGATAAATTAAAAAACAACCTTATAGAACTACCAAAGGAATTAGTTGTTCACGTTCATCAAGGGAGTATAGATTATCCAAGAGATGAAAAAGGAGATATTGATGGCCTAATTCATCCTGAGAGAATAAACCAAGATTGGAAAATGATTAAAAAAGGAGATCCATTATTTGTTGATAGCAAAGGAACAATTCACAAATATTATGGAGATCATTTGATATGGCCAGTTTTTATTGGCGAAGTTGCTTATAAAGAAAAAAAAATTGCAATGAGCTACACAAAAAAAGAAGTTATTTTTTCCAAAAAACAATGGGTTCAAGAGTTTGAAAGCCTTTAAATTAAGAAACCAGAACAATAAATCGTTGAAAAATAATAAGAATTTTTTATTTAATAGATAAGTTTATTTAATATTCAATACTTTTAGTTTTTTTTTCTAACTCTTTAAACCTTAAAAAGCTAAATTCTTTCGCTCCAATAAATAACAGCTCCAAAAGCCTCTAATTGCAGTCTTCTATGCTTAGCCTCTCTTAAGGAAACAACTTCTTTCGATCTTTTTCCGTTAAGAAGCCATTCAATTATTATCAAGTTGATTCCTCAATAACAAAGAAAATATTAAGACATAGAGGTTCCTATCTCATAAGTTGCAAAAAATAAGTTTACTTTAAAAAAAAAAAATTACACATTTTTTGCGATTTTGGTCTAAAATCTTTGAAGCGGAAATTTTTATCCGTTTTATTTACACGTCTCACTTTAGAGACATACTTTACGAACTCATGACAACTATTCAGCAGCAGCGTTCTTCGCTGTTAAAAGGTTGGCCACAGTTTTGTGAGTGGGTAACATCAACTAACAACAGAATCTATGTTGGTTGGTTCGGCGTCTTAATGATCCCATGCCTACTTACAGCAGCGGCTTGCTTCATCGTTGCATTCATCGCAGCACCACCAGTAGACATCGACGGAATTAGAGAGCCAGTTGCTGGTTCATTCCTATATGGAAACAACATCATCTCAGGTGCAGTTGTTCCTTCATCTAACGCTATTGGTCTACACTTCTACCCAATTTGGGAAGCAGCTACTGTAGATGAGTGGTTATACAACGGTGGTCCTTACCAGCTTGTAATTTTCCACTTCCTAATTGGTATTTCAGCATACATGGGAAGACAGTGGGAGCTTTCATACCGTTTAGGTATGCGTCCTTGGATCTGTGTTGCATATTCCGCACCAGTTTCAGCAGCTTTCGCAGTATTTCTTGTATACCCATTCGGTCAAGGTTCATTCTCTGACGGAATGCCTCTAGGTATCTCTGGAACATTCAACTTCATGTTTGTTTTCCAGGCAGAGCACAACATTCTTATGCACCCATTCCATATGGCTGGTGTTGCTGGTATGTTCGGAGGATCTTTATTCTCAGCTATGCACGGTTCACTTGTTACTTCATCTCTAATCAGAGAAACAACTGAGACTGAGTCTCAGAACTATGGTTACAAGTTTGGACAAGAAGAAGAAACATATAACATCGTTGCAGCTCATGGTTACTTCGGTCGTTTGATCTTCCAATATGCAAGTTTCAACAACAGCAGAAGTCTTCACTTCTTCCTAGCTGTATTCCCAGTTGTTTGTGTATGGTTAACTTCAATGGGTATCTGCACAATGGCATTCAATCTTAACGGTTTCAACTTCAACCAATCAGTTGTTGATGCAAACGGTAAGATTGTTCCTACATGGGGTGACGTTCTTAACAGAGCAAACCTAGGTATGGAAGTAATGCACGAGCGTAACGCTCACAACTTCCCACTTGATCTAGCAGCAGCTGAGTCTACAACAGTAGCTCTTTCAGCTCCAGCTATCGGTTAAGCTTAAAGTTCTTAAATCTACAAGCCCCCTTTTGGGGGCTTTTTTTTGTTTAATTTTCAATTGGTTTCGTATAATGTTTATATATAGATAAAACATTTGATATTTCTATGAGTAGTAGTTTTGGAAAAATTTTTCGTGTTAGTACTTTTGGAGAATCTCATGGTGGTGCAGTTGGAGTTATTCTTGATGGATGTCCCCCTAGGTTAAAAGTAGATATAAATCTTATACAAAATGAATTAGATAGGCGCAGACCTGGTCAAAGTGACATTACAACACCCCGAAACGAAGAAGATAAAATTGAAATATTAAGTGGGATAAAGGAAGGGTTAACACTTGGAACTCCAATAGCAATGTTGGTAAGAAACAAGGATCAAAGACCAGGAGATTATAATAGTTTAGAGCAGGTATTTAGACCTTCTCATGCAGATGGTACATATCATCTGAAATATGGAATTCAGGCAAGTTCTGGCGGTGGAAGAGCCTCTGCAAGAGAAACAATTGGGAGAGTAGCTGCTGGTGCCATAGCAAAACAATTATTAAAAAGTTTCTGTAACACTGAAATACTATCTTGGGTTAAGCGTATTCATGATATTGATTCTGATATAAATAAAGAGAAGATTTCTCTAAAAAAAATAGATTCTAATATTGTTAGATGTCCTGATGAAAAGGTATCAACAGAAATGATCGAGAGAATTAAGGAATTAAAGCGTCAAGGAGACTCTTGTGGCGGTGTTATTGAATGTCTAGTAAGAAATGTTCCGTCTGGTCTTGGAATGCCTGTTTTTGATAAATTAGAAGCTGATTTAGCAAAGGCTTTGATGTCTTTGCCTGCCACAAAAGGCTTTGAAATTGGTTCAGGTTTCTCTGGAACTTACTTAAAAGGAAGCGAACATAATGATTCGTTCATTAAGTCTGATGATTCTAGTAAGTTAAAAACAACATCAAACAATTCTGGAGGTATACAGGGCGGAATAAGTAATGGTGAAAATATTGAGATGAAGATAGCTTTTAAACCTACAGCAACCATCGGTAAAGAACAGAAAACAGTGAATGCTGAAGGTAAAGAAGTACTGATGAAAGCAAAAGGGAGACATGATCCATGTGTTCTACCAAGAGCAGTCCCTATGGTTGATGCTATGGTAGCTTTAGTACTTGCTGATCATTTGCTTCTAAATCATGCTCAATGTGACTTAATCAATAAGTAGTAGTTTTGTTGAATAAATTATATTTATCTTTGAATTGATTATTTTTGAGCCATTCAAATATTTTTGGATCAAATTTTTTATTTTTGATAGCTTTATCTCCAACTACGACTGCTTTATACCCTAAAGATTTACAAGTTTTTAAATCATTTATTGATAGTCCTCCAGCAGCAATGAAATCAATATTTTTATAGTTGAGTATATCTATCGAACTATCTTTACTTTTTATTGGGTAAATTTTGATAATGTTGCAATTTAAATTAATCGCTTCCTTAAGATCTTTTAAATTTTTAATTCCGGGAATTAATAAATAATTTTTTGACAGCGCATAATTGAAAAGATCTTTATCCCAAAATTTCATCATCGAAAAATTTAATCCAATTTTTAAGGAATCTTCTATTGATTGCTTATTAACTATGGAGGCAGAGCCTAAATTAATTCTTGGATATTTAATTTTGATATCGGATACAAAATCTAACCAATTTTTGTTGTTAGACCAACTTATTTCAATATTCTTTAATCCTAATTTAACTAAGCTTTCTAATTCTTCAAAAAATGAATTTCTTATAGAGGTATTTGAGTAAATATTATCTTCAGGTTTTATAAGTAAAAAAAAAGATTCCGTTTTCAGTAACTCCGAAAAAGAATCTTCTTTATTATTCATTAAAAATTTAAATTTTCGAAATTAAATATAGTTTGCGACTTTGACTTCAGAGCGGTTAAGCAAATCTTGTATATCTTCAGTGTCTATAGTTTCTCTTTCAATTAGCATTTGAGCAATTTCGTCAAGGACAGTTCTATTATCTGATAAAACTTTTGTAGCTCTTTTGTAGGCAACATCTACAAGTTCTGAAACCTCTACATCAATTGTTGCGGCTGTGTCTTCAGAAAAGTCTCTTGTAGAGCTCATATCTCTTCCGAGAAACATTCCACCTTGAGATTGACCGAGTGCGACTGGACCTATTTTGTCACTCATGCCAAATTTAGTTATCATTTGTCTTGCTACATTTGCAACTTGTTGTAAATCATTTGAAGCTCCAGTTGTTACCTCTTCTTCTCCATAAACTATTTCTTCAGCAACCCTTCCACCAAGAGCTACAGCCATTTGATTTTGAAGGTAAGAACGAGAGTAAAGACCAGATTCCATCCTTTCTTCACTTGGAGTAAAGAAGGTTAAACCTCCAGCTTGACCTCTAGGGATTATTGAAACTTTTGCTACTGGATCATAATCAGGCATTAATGCTCCAACTAATGCATGACCAGCTTCGTGATAAGCAACTAATTCTTTTTTCTTATCACTGATTACTCTATCTTTCTTTTCTGGACCAGCCATAACTCTTTCAATGGCATCACCAACTTCATCATTACTTACTTTATCTAAATCTTTTCTAGCTGCTAGAATTGCTGCTTCATTTAAAAGATTAGCTAAGTCTGCACCAGTAAATCCTGGTGTTCTTCTAGCAACTTTATCTAAATCAACGTCTTTTGAAAGAGTTTTATCTTTCGCATGAACATTTAATATCTGTAATCTTCCAGCGTAATCTGGTCTATCTACTGTAACCTGTCTATCGAATCTTCCAGGACGCATCAAAGCTGAATCTAAGACATCAGGTCTATTGGTGGCAGCTACTATTATTATTCCTGAATTACCTTCGAAACCATCCATTTCTGTTAGGAGTTGATTTAATGTTTGTTCTCTCTCATCGTTACCTCCACCCATACCAGCACCTCTTTGTCTTCCAACTGCATCTATTTCATCAATGAAAACTATACAAGGAGCATTCTTTTTGGCTTGTTCAAAAAGATCTCTAACTCTGCTAGCTCCAACTCCAACAAACATCTCTACAAATTCTGAGCCTGAGATTGAGAAAAAAGGTACACCTGCTTCTCCAGCTACTGCTTTTGCTAGCAATGTTTTTCCTGTACCAGGAGGGCCAACAAGAAGAACCCCTTTCGGAATTTTTGCTCCGACCGCTGTAAATCTATCAGGGCTCTTAAGAAAATCCACGACTTCAGTGAGTTCTAATTTTGCACCTTCAACACCAGCAACATCTGTAAAGGTTACTTGTGTAGATGGTTCCATTTGAAGTCTGGCTTTGCTTTTGCCAAAACTCATGGCGGGGTTACCGCCTCCAGCATTACCGCTTTGGGATCTTCTGAAAAGAAAAAATAGACCTCCAATTAAAAGTACTGGGAAAATCAAGCTACTTACAGCTTGTTGCCATGGATTAGCTAGTTTTGTGGGAGTTACAGCTATGTCTACATTATTTTCAGTCAGGATTTTTAATAAATCTTTGTCAGGGGCTAAATTGACCTCAGATCTGCTTCCATCATTTTCAACAACTTGAGCTGTCGCATTGTCTGGAGAAATTAGTACTCTACTGATTTCTTTATCTTGAACTGCTTCTATAAAATCACTATATCGTAAGGTCTTTGTAGCATTTTCTGTACTAGGTTTATCAAATACAGAAGTTCCAATGAAAATTACAGTAATAACAGCTAGAACATAAAGTCCTACGTTTCTCCAGCGTTTGTTCACGATAAATAATCTTTAATATGTGTATGATACTAATAATAAAACATTATTAAGAGCGTCTTAGAACATCTACTACACTTTTGAAAGCAAACCATTCAGGAATTGGTTCGCCATTCCTCAATTTCTTTCTAAATTCAGTACCACTAAGTTTCATAATCTCATAATTAAATTCTTTAGCTTCTTCAGCTGTAATATACCCTTTTTCCTTTGTATAAACTAAATTTTTTGAAGGAACAGTCTTCATCATTAATTCGTCTGCGCATTTATTCGCAAAATTCTGGGCGTCATATGGGCCATAAAAATCTTCACCAGTTGCTGATGATTTACAGCCAGCCATATCTCTACCGATAATAAAATGGGTGCATCCATAATTTCTCCTGATTATCATATGTTGAAGAGCTTCTCTTGGCCCTGCCATATGCATTGAATAAGGTAAAAATGCCCATTTAATTCTTTCATCAGATATTTCCTCTTCTAATTCTTTATACGTTAAATATCTAACTTTCCCGGGGATATCATCTTGTTGAGTTGGCCCACAAGTTGGATGAACTAAAACAACTGAGTTAGAAGACACATTATCCGAGAGTAAGGCATTAGTAAATAATTCATAATGTGCTCTATGAATTGGATTTCTGCATTGAAATGCAACTACATCATGATTTGATGGCAGTGTAGATCTAACTTCTTCTGGGGTTTTGCAGGGGAATTCTCTAATTGGCAGTTCGAAACCATAAACTCTTCCTCCAATATAAAATCTCCCTCTCTCATTAAAAATCATCTTAACAGCAGGATGATCTAAAGAATTTGTACCATAACAAAGTTCAGCTTCTAAGGATTTATCAGGCTCCCATTTAGAGCTAACTTCTAAAACTGCTATTTTTTGTTTTTTATAAGTAAGCAATATTGTATTTCCAGCTTTTACTTTTTCATTATTCGAATCAAATACAATAGGCAAGCCAAAAAGCACCCCGTTTGTATTTCTATTTTTTTTAATTACCGAATTGTAGTTATGTTCATCCATAAAACCTTCCAATGGAGAAAAAGCTCCAACCATCAAAAGTTCTACATCGCATGCATTTCTCTCGCTGCATTCAAACTCATAAGTTGCTTTAGAGATAAGATCATTTTTAAGGTTTTTATCTTTGATAATTAAATTTTTAAGTTCTCCTCCATAAGGCGGTATTAGTCCATTAGTATCTGTTTTCGTTTTTTGTTGTAATTCCATTTTTTAAATTGATAAAGAAAAATTTTGAAAAAAAAAGAGGGGTTTAACCCCCTTTTTTTCTTAGGTAGGATTTATGCCTTTCTTCCGTAAAGCTCCCCGATTATTTTTACATCAAGTGGATCCTTTGAACCCATATCAGTATCAGAAGGTTGGATAGCTTCAAAAGTACCAGCAAATTCGTCTGTGTCAGAATCTACATTGTTGATTGAAAGTGTAATAACGCCAGTACCGTTAACATCAACTTTAATATTTTCTTTTGCAAGTTCTTCATCATCTCCTCCTAATGCAACTAAACCTTGAGCATATTCAACACCAGTATTTTTAGCTCTTGCCTTAGGATCTAGAAAATCACCAGTTCTGTAGTTAGGGGTAAATGTTGAACCACTAACCTCAGTCCCTGGCTCAATAGATGAGGGTAAATCAGCTGTAAGATCTTTTGCTGAGAATGCAAATGGCACCTCTAAACCACCAGGAGTTAATACAGTAATAAGTTGAAAATCAATACCACCTTTTTCGGTGAAAGTTCCTGAATCTATATCTCCATAAACCTCTGTCACTGTGGTGTTATTTCTAGGACTAATAATTTTTGTAGAAACAAATTCTGCAGCTTTTCGTTTTGTCCCTGGCACTTTTACATAAACTTCTGTTGGATGCATGCATATTCCTTTAAGGCTATCTCCATTCCCTAGAGATATTGATCCGACAAGAGATGAGTCTAATGTTGGGCAATCATTAGCTTTTCCTGTATTAACAACATCTGTGAATTGCGCATTTCCTCTTTCAGAAAAAGCAAATGTTTTAACAGGTACGAAAGCAAAAGTTATACAAAGTGAAATAACAAAAGCTAAAAAAGAACGAATTCTCATAATTAAGTTGCAGTAAAGTTCTGTGACGATAGATTAAAGGTCATCTAAATAGTTCAGTACGGATATTACAAGGGAAAGGACCATAAAAGATAGGACTTTTAAATCCTCGAAACAACCCGTAGCTTTTTAGATTTTAAAAAACTGGAATTATTTTAAGCTATCACATTATTTTTAATGATTAAGATTACAAAAAAATACAAATTAAAAAAATTTTTTTTATTTTTTTAATGAAATAATTTTGGTTATTAATTTATTTGCTAAATCAATTTTTGAAGTTTTGTTAATGTAGTGTTCCATATTGTTCGTATCGAATAGCCAACCTTCATTTTGTGCCAAAAAGCCAAATCCTTGGCCTTCAAGATCAATTGGATTTGCGAATAGATAATCACAACCCTTTTGGATAATCTTTTCTTTAATTGTTAATCGTGCTTCTTCTATAGATCCTGTAAAAGCACAAAATCCTACAAAAACTTGGTTATCTTTTTTTGATTTACTAATTGTTTTTAAAATATCTGGGACTAGCTCAAAGTTTTTATTCAAATGATCATTAATTTTATTTTTTGGAATTTTAGCTGAAGTATCGGAGGTTATCTTGAAATCAGATACTGCTGCATTCATGAAAAAATAATCACAATTTGATATTTCATTATTAAGTGCCCTAATTAAATCAATACTAGTTTCAATTTCATATCTTTTTATTCCATCAGTAAGATTCTTGTCGAATTTCAGAGGTCCATGGACATATTTTACTTGTGCTCCTCTGAACCTCGCTACTTGAGAAAGAAGTAGGCCCATAGCTCCAGAACTTTTGTTAGTAATGTGTCTTGCCGCGTCAATTTTCTCTGAGGTGCACCCTCCAGTTATTAAAATCTCTTTATTAAGTAAATCTTTGCGATATTCATTTTGTTTGTGTGAAGCTATAAATTCAAGAGCTAATTGAATGAGATCATTTGGAGGTATCTTACCGATGCCAATAGCATCACACGCTAAGAGGCCTTCACTTGGCTGCAAAGACAAAACATTTTCATAATTCTGTAAATTCTCATAATTTTTTTGGACAGCTTTATTTAGCCACATTTGTGTATTCATTGCTGGCGCAACAATAATTGGCTTTATATTTGCTATTAAGATGCTTGGAATCAATCCCTCTGCATTTCCAGTTACCCATTTTGCTAATGTTGTCGCTGTTAAAGGCGCAATGATTAAAATATCAGCCCAATTATTTAGTTCTATGTGAAGAGGTGTTGATTGACTATTTGACCATTGATCATTTTCTAAAATGCAAGAGTTTCTACTTAAGATAGAGAGAGAAAGCGGCTTTATTAATTTTTCTGCATTTTTAGATAAAACGCATCTTATTTCATAATTTTCTTTCGCTAATTGGCTAACTAATAAAGGAATCCTTACAGCTGCGATACTTCCAGTTATTAATAAAAGAACATTTATTTTGGAGTCAGTACTTTTAGTTTTCATCGAAAGGTTCCTGATCGAGGAGATGGGTATAGTCAGTTGTTAATTCTGGTCTGTTGATTGCAAGAGCTCTAAGTAAGTGCCAGTCTTTTAAGCCATCAAATGGTGTCGTATATTCATCTTCTTCTAGTCTTTTTGCGAGTTGAAGGGTCATTTCTTCATCAAAAGAATTTATTAGTTGCTCACTTATTTTACTTTCAGAAATAAATTCCATTAATTAATGAAGCCAATATTCTAATAATAGAGCCTCAAGTAATTATTTAAAATTAAAGTATTAACTTCATATTTCTAAAGATACAAAATTTTTTTAAAGGCATTATCTTTTTGAAGTATTCTTGAGCAATTATCTTCATTTTCAGTCATAGATAAGCAAATTCTCTTTATCAAAAATATTCTTTCTTAAAGTATTTCTATCAACAATTTAATCATGTCTCAAACCAAGAGAGAGCAAGTCATCAGTCACTTACGCTATTTAAGGCAAGAACTAAGAGAAATGCATTTAGATGTAAATCAAGATGGTCTCTTACCTGAACCAGGCGAGTTAAGAGGAATGATGGCTCAGATGGAGGCTTTACTTGAATTAGTAGAGGGAAACACTAGAATTCAACCAAACTCTGAAGCGGCTTAGTTGAATTCAACATGGTTTTTAGACCTCAAAACACAAATTTTCAACTAAAAATTGTAGAAAATATTCAAACACTAAGTATTTGGGCTAATAATCCATGGCGAAGATATTCAATATCCTTAATTATCCTATTAATTGGTTACTTTCTAGGCAGTTCTCTTGGAATGGTAAGTGCCGTTGTGGAACTTATGGATCCGGTAGCCGCCTTTCTATCAGTTATTTTTATTGAGATTTTGATAGTTCTTAGAAGAAATTTTAGATTTGAAAAGAAAAAGAAATTTTTAGTGCTTTTATTAGATTCTTTAAGATTAGGATTATTTTATGGATTCTTTACTGAAAGTCTTAAGTTACTCTAGATTTATTTATTATGTTTATGTAATAGGTAAAGTAAAGCCATTCTTATCGGGATACCGTTTGAAACTTGTTTATTGATTAAGCAATTAGGATATTCATCTACTACTTTACTACTGATTTCAATATCTCTATTAATTGGCCCAGGATGAAGAATTGGAATTTCCTCATTTCTCAAAGATAATTTCTCTGGCGTTAAACCATAATCCAAACTATATGAATCAATACTGCTAAGTAAATTCTCCATCATTCTCTCTTTCTGGAGTCTTAAAACAATAATTGCATCTGCAATTTTTATTGACTCTTCTAATGATCTAGAAATTGTTATGGAGCCTCTTGATTTAACAGGATCTTTTTCTTGGTTTGGTGCAGGAGTTTTTAAAAAATTTATAAATTCATCGGGTATTAATGTCTTTGGACCGCATAAGATTATATCTGCGCCAAATGCACTAAAAGCCCAAAGATTTGACCTTGCAACTCTTGAATGGTTAACGTCTCCAATTATTAAAATTTTTTTGGAATTTAAAATCTCTGGAGTCAGTGATTTTTTGGAAAAGAATTTAATTAATGTATAAATATCAAGCAATCCTTGACTAGGGTGACTATGTAATCCATCTCCTGCATTAAGAACCGAAGTATTAGAGTTTATTGCATCCAGTTTTTTTGCTATCTCAAAGGTTATATAACTCGATGAATGTCTAATAACTAATGTATCTGCACCCATTGCAGAATAAGTGATTGCTGTATCAATGATTGTTTCGCCTTTCGTTAATGAACTAGATGATGGTGCAAACGTTTGTACATCCGCAGATAGCCTTTTTGCAGCAAGTTCAAAGCTATTTTTCGTTCTTGTACTAGCTTCAAAAAACAAAGAAGTTACTAAAGTTCCTTGTAAGGCCGGTATTTTTTTCGTTCCTGCATTCTTTAGTGCGTCAAATCTATTAGCCAATTCAAATACTGACTTGTAATCTTGAATTGAAAAATTAGCGAGTGAGTGGATATGTTTATGAGGCCAAATTTGCATTGCGATTAAAAAGATAAATGATTATTTGAATTTAGGCGTTCTGTCACCTTTTATTCTTTTACTTACACTCCTACTATTTTTGAGATACCAACGCCATTTTATATTTTTCGCCTTGGATATGCCAATTCTCGTAGTTTGAATAAGATCTTTTTCTTCTGGAATTGAATTTCTTTGAGAAATCCATAATAAATTGTTATTAAGAACTTCAAGTGAGTTGAATGAAATATCTATACCGAATGTCTTTGTAACCAGACCAGGTCCAGAAGCTAATCTTTCATTCTTTTGAGGGATAAATACTGCCCTGATCAATACACCACTCGCAAAGTTTTCTTTATCAGTAACTACGTTTAAACAATGATGAATGCCATAAGTTTTATAAATATAATACGTTCCAGGTTTGCCAAATAATGATTTATTTGATTTAGTTATTTTGCGGTACCCATGACAGGCCTCCTCTTCCTGTGAATAGGCTTCAGTTTCAACGATAATTCCCTTAACTAATTCTTTATCATTATTTTTTTTTGTAAGGTAACAGCCAATTAAATCCGGGGCAACGAGTTTTGAATGCCTATAAAAAAAATTTTTTGGAAATAAATATTCTTCTATTTTTTTAATACTCAATCTAATATTATTTTTAGCTGAGAAAGATAATTAAGGCTATTAATTAAATTTGATTCTTAAAAAGATCTCATTATTAGTCTTATTATTAGGAATCCAATTGATTTATGAATAAAAATGTTATAAATGAACTATTATTTATTTATATTAGGCCATAGAAATTATGACAAAAATAAATAAAGAAGAAGTAAAAAAAGTTGCCCATTTAGCGAGATTGGAACTAAATGAGCATGAAATTAATAATCATGCAGAACAACTAGAAAAAATATTGGAATATATAAAGCAACTTGAAAAAATTGATACAGATGATGTGCCCTCTACAACAAGAGCGATAGAGGTGATTAATGTATTTAGAAAAGACGAAAAGAAAAATTCTGACTGTACTGAAGAACTCTTAGAATTGGGCCCATCCAAAGAAGATAAATATTTTAAAGTGCCAAAAATTATAAGTGAATAAGTTAGTTGCTTCCTATAAATGTTTTATTGACTATTTTTAATAAAAATTTCTTAATTTTATAGCCTGGATATAAATTGATAATTTTTCTAATTTTTCCTCTTCTTCTGCTATGACTTCTTACGCCTATTAATAGATCATAAATAAAGTTAAAAATGTCATCTTTACTTTCAAATATTCCAACTCTTTGTGGGGAACCTTTCACATCCAATAATGGCTTAGTTTTTTCATAGGCTACTTTGTATTCAAACCAAGGAATTGAAGGCCAAAGATGATGAATGAGATGGTAATTTTGACCCATTATTAATATATTCATAAATTTGCTTGGATAAACTCTAGAATTGATCCATTTATTTCTTGATCGAAAAGGTCTATGAGGAAGATAATCAAAAAATATTCCTAAAGTAACTCCCACCATTAATGCTGGTCCAAACCAAAGATTATAAATTAGATTCATAAAATCAAATTTTATGCCTGCCAAAATAATCGTTATGAAGATCGATCTTTCTATTCCCCATTGTAGTAATTCATATTTTCGCCAAAGCTTTCTTTGAAAGAAAAATACTTCATGATAAAAAAATCTTGGAGCAATCAGCCAAATGGGGCCAAAAGTACTGACAATATGGTCAGGATCATTTTTGGGATGATTTACATGAATATGATGTTGTAAATGTACTCTTGTAAAAACTGGGAAACTAAAACCTAAAAGAATTGCTGAGCCATGTCCCATTGCTTGATTTATCCAAGGAACAGGGTGAGCAGCTTTGTGACATGCATCATGAATAACGGTACCTTCAATATGCAAAGCTAAAAAGGCAGTAGCTACTAGTAAAGGAAGAGGCCAAACACCTCTATACCATTGCCAAATGCTAAGAAAAGCTAGAAAATAACCCCCAAAAAAAAGCCCTAATGTTGGATTCCAAAAACTTGGAGGATCTACGTAATTTTTGATCTCCTTTTGCCAATTAAAAGTTTTTGAAGAATTAGTAATTTTTGTTGTATTTTTTTTGGTTAAGTTAGAAATTGTATCCTGTATTCTTTGAATAATATAACTGATATTTTTAGATGATTGTATGATTAAATCAAAAAAAATTTTTAAAAGAGAGACTCGATTCAATTTTTATGTGTCAAATTAATCATCATAAGTTAAAAATATTTTTAAAATAAACCTCTTTCAATTATTATTTTATTTGAGCGGTCGTGGCGGAATTGGTAGACGCGCGAGTTTTAGGTACTCGTATCTTCGGGTGTGGGAGTTCAAGTCTCCCCGACCGCATTTAAGGAAATTCTGATACAAAGTTTATTAATCAATATCAAATTCTTATAATTCAAAAAATAAACAAATAATGAATAGCTCGATATTTTATTTGGGGTCTTTTTATATTTTAGTTGGGACTGTATTTTTATTAGTACCGTTAATTTATCTTGAGCTCGGCAGACCAAAAGACTTAATAAAAGCTTTTTTGAATTTATCAATAGGTTTCATATTAATAATTAAAAATTCAACTATAAGTAAATCATTATTTGTAATTTTTCTCTTGATTACAGTATTAGTTTTCATGTATTTAGTAGAGCTTTTTCTATTTAGATGGAATCAATTGACAGATAAAGAACAGAATAAGATAACTACCTTTTTGGAATTTAAAAATAATCTTTCGAAAATATTAGAGGCTATTAATCTTGGAGTTAAAAACTTTACAAAACCTTTAAATTTTTTCAATTTTGATAGCAATAATGAAAAAATAAAGCTTAAAAAGTGGGTTAGAAATGATAAAAATGATAATATAAAAAATTGATACTAAATCATCAATTTTTTTTGTAACATGTCAAAAAAACTACAGGTTAATTAAGAAATAATATAATGAACAAGATTTATTTAAACAACTCTATTGATCACCAATATTTCTTTAACTTCGTATGAAATCTCGAAATAAAAAAGAACGCAAATCAGAATTTTCGTACAAAGAAACTTTAAATTTGCTTAAAACTGAATTCTCAATGAGAGCTAACTCTGTTGTAAGAGAACCTGAGATTCAGAATTTTTGGGCTCATAATAACATTGATTTCGAGTTAGGTTCAAAGAACTCTGGCAAAATATTCACACTACACGATGGCCCGCCTTATGCAAATGGAGCGCTTCATATGGGTCATGCACTTAATAAAGTTTTAAAAGACATAATAAATAAGTACAAAACTTTGAAAGGATTTAGAGTACACTACGTTCCTGGGTGGGATTGTCATGGACTACCTATTGAATTAAAAGTGCTTCAGAATTTAAAATCTGATGAAAGGAAGAATCTTGATACTTTGAGTCTAAGAAAAAAAGCAACAGACTATGCATACATACAAATAAACAATCAAATGGAGGGTTTTAAAAGGTGGGGTATATGGGGCGATTGGGATAACCCTTACTTAACCCTCAAAAAAAGTTATGAATCTGCTCAGATTGGAGTATTTGGGAAAATGTTTTTAAATGGATACATTTATCGAGGACTTAAACCTGTACACTGGAGCCCAAGTTCAAGGACTGCCCTTGCAGAAGCAGAATTAGAATATCCTGAAGAACATTATTCAAAAAGTATTTATGTTTCGTTAAAAATCACTAAACTATCTGACGTAATTTTTTCGAAATTCTGTAAAGATAATCCAAATTTTAAAAAGGATTTTTTTCTAATGAATTCTTATATAACTATTTGGACTACTACACCCTGGACAATACCTGCAAATGAAGCAGTTGCAGTAAATCCGAAAATAAATTACGTTTTTGCAATTGATGAAGATAGACGAATATACCTTTTTGCAAAAGAATTATCTTCTGAAATTAGTAATAAATTTAATAAAGATTTTATGACCCTTTTAGATATTAAAGGATCTTCCTTGGAAGATATTGAATATCAACATCCTACTAAAAATAAAAATTGTAGAGTTGTGATTGGGGGAGACTATATCACTACTGAATCAGGTACTGGAATTGTTCATACTGCACCAGGTCATGGAATAGATGATTTTAATGTGGGGAAAAAATACGATTTACCTACTACATGTGTTGTTGATGAGAAAGGTAACTTAAATGAACATTCAGGTCAATTCAAAGGATCAAATGTCCTTAAAGATGCAAATGATTTAATTATTGAATATCTAAAAGAAAATAATTTGCTTTTATTACAAGAAAAATATAAGCATAGATATCCCTATGATTGGCGAACAAAAAACCAACTATTTTTAGAGCAACAGAACAATGGTTTGCATCTGTAAATGGCTTTAGATCATCTGCATTAAAGGCAATCGAAGATGTTGAATGGATGCCAGCAACAGGAAAGAAAAGAATTTATTCTATGGTCGTTGGTAGAGGAGATTGGTGTATTTCCAGACAAAGGTCATGGGGGGTCCCAATTCCAGTTTTTTATAAAAAAAATGGTAATGAAATTCTCCTAAATAGCGATATTATTAATCACATTAAAAAACTTTTTAGTGAACATGGAGCAGATATTTGGTGGGATTGGGATGTTAAGAATCTATTACCAAAAAATTATGAAAAGGAATCTGATTTGTGGATAAAAGGAACAGATACAATGGATGTTTGGTTTGATTCAGGATCTAGCTGGGCCGCAGTTTGTGAACAAAGAAGTGAATTACAGTACCCAGCAGATCTTTATTTAGAAGGTTCAGATCAACATCGAGGTTGGTTCCAGTCTTCTTTGCTCACATCTGTTGCAGTTAATAATAAACCTCCATACAAAAAAGTTTTAACTCATGGTTTTGCACTTGATGAAAATGGAAGAAAAATGAGTAAATCCTTAGGTAATGTTGTTGACCCAAATATAATTATTAATGGAGGTAATAATAAAAAAACTGAACCTGCTTATGGTGCTGATGTTCTAAGGCTATGGGTAAGCTCTGTAGATTATTCGGTAGATGTTCCAATTGGTTCAAACATACTCAAGCAATTATCAGACGTTTACAGAAAAGTTCGCAATACTGCAAGATATCTACTAGGTAATATTCACGATTATGACCCTAACATTGATAGTTTTGAAATTGATCAACTACCGCTATTGGATCAATGGATGTTAGGCAGATTAGTTGAGGTTACAGATCAAATATCAAATGCTTATGAAAACTATGAATTTTCAAAATTTTTTCAAATCTTACAAAGTTTTTGCGTTGTAGATCTATCAAATTTTTATTTAGATATTGCAAAGGATAGGTTATATGTAAGTTCTAAATCACAATTTAGAAGGAGATCATGTCAATATGTTATGTCTAGAGTTGTTGAAAATTTAGCTGTTCTTATTTCTCCAGTACTTTGCCATATGGCTGAAGATATTTGGCAAAATATTCCATATCCTACTAAAGAAAAATCTGTATTTCAAAGAGGATGGCCAATCTTTTCTAAGTCATGGAAAAATGAAATTCTCAATGAGCACATAGCAAATTTAAGAAATTTGCGAGTTGAAATTAACAAAGCTATAGAAGGATGTAGAAATAAACAAATAATTGGAGCAGCTTTAGAAACAGAAGTCAATTATTTACCTGAAGATAAAGTTGTAAAAGATTCGCTTACTTGGCTTAAAAAATTTGGTAATGAAGATGTTGATTTATTTAGGGATTGGCTTATAGTCTCAAATTTTCAAGTGGTATCAGATTTGGTTGAGAATTCTATAACTATTGAAAAAAATGAATTTGGAAAAATTCAAATCCTTAAAGCTCAGGGTCAAAAATGTGATAGATGTTGGCATTATCAAAAAGAAACTTTTAGTGGAATCCAAAATACAAAATTATGCAAAAGATGTTCAAATATTATTAATCTTGAATTTAATTAAATCCAATTTCTGTTATCCAGAAAGAAAACAGAGTTTCGATTTTCTCTTATAAAGTTATCTTTGGTTTTTTTCAAGGGTGCCTTATAAAGTTTGAAATTTGTAAGTATATAACTAAATTCTATAACTTTTTTCTCTAAATCTATTTCAATTGGATGAGTGGTTGAGCTGCTGCAACCTTTAAAAATAATTATTTCTAATTGTTCTTTGTGATTTTTTTTTAAAATATAACCTTGAATTTTTAGTATCCTATTGGGTATCTCGGAGCTTATTTTTTCTAGATTTTTTATTAAATCAATTTCTGCCATTGTCCGAGAAGCAAGAGTTTCTTCCATTTTTAGGTAATTTAATTATTGACCATTGAATTAAGCCTAAAGTATAGATCAACAATGAAAATAACCCTAAAAATTTGGCTATCGGCTGAGTAAAGTTAGCTCCGAAGAAAAAATTAAATAAATTTTTGATAATTATATAGAAATTTGCAGAAGGTTCAGTCCAAATTTCACATGCAGCTGAATTAATAAAAGATAAGCAACTAAAGTTCCGTATACTTTGAATTAAGAAATTGAGAGAAATAAACGTAAGGGACCATCGCCATATTTTTGTGGTGGTGGCGAGGGAGTATGAAAAATCATATTCTTTTAATTCATCATTAATATCGTTCCAAAACCAAATTGAAATTGTAATTAATAATGTTGAAATATTTGTTATCAACAGAGCATAATTATACTTACCAATTAAAAGTAAAAGGCTTATAAAAAATAAAAGAGATATTTTCCAATAAATTGATAAAAGTTTATTAACAGCTTTATTTCTTTTTTTAAATGACCAGAAGTATAATGTAACAGGAATACCAACAAGGAAAATTATTGAAAGTTGAAAAGATAGCCAAATAGAAAGTTGATTAAAAACGTTCAAAACTTTTTTTTTATATACATAATTTATTAAACATCAAACCGTTACTCTTTAACTTAGTATTGTCATAGTTATGAATATTATGCATCTTTATATTACTGGCGAGAAATAAAATATTATATGAGACAGCATGTCAATCCCCTTAGTAGAAATTTCAATGAAATTGAGAGAATTCCCTCTTTGATTGAACTATTTGGTGATTCTAAATTGAATCTTCATTTGGATATAGGTTGCGCTGCTGGTGAGTTTCTATGCGATTTAGCTTTAGTTAATACCAGTTGGAATTATTTGGGAATTGAAATACGAGAGAGATTAGTTAAAACTGCTAAATTAAGAGTGCAAGAAAAAGAAATCAAAAATTTATATTTTGTATTTGGTAATGCTAATAATATTTTGAATGATGTGCAAAATAAATTTATTCTCGAAAATGTAAAAAGTATTTCTTTTAATTTTCCTGATCCATGGTTTAAAAAGAAACATTATAAAAGGCGTGTAATTCAGCCAGATTTTATTAATATTCTCTCAAATTCATTACAAAAAGGATCCTTAATTTTTATAAAAACTGATGTAAAGGACTTATTCGATTATATGGATTGCACCATATCAAGTAATCTTAATTTTAAAAATATAGATAAAAAGGATTTTAATTACTCTAAAAGTTTTAATCCAAATAAGATTAAAACTAATAGGGAAAAATTAGTTATTGATAATAAACTTGATATTTTTGAGTGTATTTATATAAAAATCTGATTCATAATTAATTAATTAGTGCATTAATTTCTAAATAGAGTTTGTTTGTTATTTCGCTTGATAAAAAATCAACTTTTTTTTGATTTTTGGCCTCAACAAGAATGCGCATTAGAGGTTCAGTTCCGCTAGGCCTTATATAAATCCTACAACTGTCCGAATAAATTTCATGAAAATTTTTTATAATTTGATCTATTAATATTTTGGTTTTTGGATTTATTTTATTAATATTAAAACCTAAATTAATGTTGGTTAGTTTTTGAGGAAAAGGGTCGAAACTACTTTTAAGCCAATCATTTAAAGTAATATTTTTCTTTTTACAGTATTTAGAAATTTGAAGTGCAGTCAATATTCCATCCCCAGAAAAGTTATTAATTTTTGAAAGTATATGACCTGACTGCTCACCTCCTAATACTGCTCTTTTTTTCACGATAGCTTCGTGAACGTATTTATCTCCTACATCAGTTCTATACAAAATTCCGCCAATTTTATTCCAGGCCTTTTCAAAACCTAAATTTGCCATTTGAGTTGATATCAGTAAATTATTTGTAAGACTTTTTTGTTCCATAAGTTCTCTACCCCAAAGAAAAAGAATATGATCTCCATCCAATATATTGCCCTTAGAATCCACTCCAATTACCCTATCGGCGTCCCCATCGAAGCTAAATCCAATATCTGCAGGACTATCTCTTAATGCTTTTTTTAATGGTTCAAGGTTAGTAGAACCACAATTCACATTAATTTTTAATCCATTTTTACTGTTATTGATAACTCTGACATCAGCACCAAGATTTTGAAAAATTTTTTTTGCACAGGTAGTTGCTGATCCATAGCATGTGTCTAATATTATTTTCATACCGTTTAGATTTTCTCCACCCATTGTTTTTATTAGGTTTTTGATATAAATATCCATAAGCTCTTTATTTTTTTTTAAAGAGATCTCTTTTGTGCTATCGGTTAAATTTGGATTTAACTCTTCAATTGATTTTTGAATTTTATTTTCAAAAATTTTGGTGATTTTTTGACCATTATGGTCAAAAATTTTTATGCCATTATATTCAGGAGGATTATGGCTCGCAGATATCATTATCCCACTACTCAGCTTCTCTTTTTTGATTAAAAAAGGGATAGCTGGGGTTGGGCAAATTCCAAGATTTATAAATTTTTTGCCACTTTCATTTATACCTCTTGTTATTGCCTGAAGCAGAATATCTCCACTAATCCTTGTATCTCTTCCAATTAATATTGGATTATTATTTTCCAAATTTGAACCTAGAGAATATCCAACTTTATAAGCTAGAGCATAAGTTATTTCTTCATTAAATATTCCTCTTATTCCATCAGTACCAAAGATTGATTGCATAATAAAATTTCGGGAATAAAAGATATTTTGATCATTATTCAGTTCTTATTTTATCAGTTGATTAAAAGGGAAAGGATTTAAATTCTCTTTATTTATTCATCTTATTTATGATGACTTTAGTTAGTAAGTATTTTTAATGCAATCAGAGAGTAATGAGCCACTTTTAAATAAAAATTTAAAAGCAATACTTGTTTTGTCTATTGCTTTTCTTATTATTTCTTTGGTTTTGTTTAAAAATCTTTTTGTTCAATCAACTTTCCTTCTTAAGAAATTTGGAGAATCATCTGTTGATCCTGAAATAGCTTTTAAAAACAATAAACCTACTTTTCTAGAATTTTATGCCGAGTGGTGTGAGGTTTGCAAAGAAATGGCTCCAAAAATATCTGTTTTAAAAGAGGAATATGAAAGAGATATTAATTTTGTTTTTTTAAATGTTGATAATCAAAAATGGGATAATTACATCCGAAAATTTGAAGTTAATGGAATTCCTCAAGTTAATCTTTTTGATAAAAAGGGAAATTTAATATCTACTTTTATTGGCAAACAAGAAGAAATAAAAATAAGAAATTCTATAGACCAATTAGAGAAAGAAGCCGAATCTGAAGAAAAAATTCTTAGTGCTGAATTTTCAGTAATTAAAGAAAATAACAATAATAAGGTTAATCCTCGGACTCATGGGTGATTATTACCACTCAAGAGATTTTGATACAATAGGAAAACTTTGCTTAAAAATAGACTTACAATTTTGGGCAATAGATTTGTGTTCTTCTTGAGTACCATGAGCTGATCTTAAGTGAATATAATGAATCCATGATCTACATGATCCAGACATGTATATTCTCGTTGGAGTTGCTAAGGGTAAAACAAATCTCGCACATTCTTTAGCTATTCCTTGAGCAAGTAAATCTTCATATAATTCTGAAGCAGCATTAAAGTGTGATGAAATTTTTTCATTAAATCTTTTTTTTAACTCGTCAGGGAGGTCAGGAATAGAATTTTGTCTATTTTTAAAGTCTTGTCTTCTCAACTCTGGTACAGGTATATTACCCAATTGAGAACTATCTGCATATCTCTGTGAAAATTCCTGGAAAGTAAATGATCTATGTCTTAAAATTTGTGCTGCAATTCCTCTGTTTGTTTCTATTTGTAAGGTCATAAATGACTGTTCAAATACACTCCAATGTTCATTTTTGATACAGTAGCTCAATAATTTTGAATAGTCTTCATTCTTCTGATTTTTTGGATTACTTACTCTAGCAATGTAAGCCATTGTTTTTTCCGCATCTGGGGTTAGCGAAATTAGTTCAACTTTACTCATTGTTAGATCTTTGCTAAAGTTACTTCCTCTGGTTGATTTTGATATTTACCTTTTCTATCCTCATATGTAGTTGAGCAAGGATCACCCTCAAAAAAGAGTAGTTGACAAATACCCTCATTAGCATAAATTCTACAATCTGCACCTGAACTATTACTAAACTCTAATGTTAAGTGGCCTTCCCATCCTGCTTCAGCAGGCGTTGTATTAACTATAATACCTAATCTCGCGTAAGTACTTTTGCCTATGCATATTACAGTTATATTTTCTGGCACTTTCATCTTTTCAAAAGCCACTCCTAAACCATAGGAGTGAGCTGGAAGAATAAAAAAATCTCCATCATCATCATGATGAAGAACAGTTTTTTCTAAATTTTTAGGATTAAACTTTTTAGGGTTCATTACAGTACCAGGAATATGTCTAAAAATTAGGAATTCTTTTGATGAGAGCCTTAAGTCATAGCCATAAGAGGAACATCCATAACTCAAAACCGGCTTTTGTTGATTATCAGGCTCAAGATGCCTCACCAAATTTGATTGGAACGGATTTATCATCCCCTCACATGCTTTTTGATTTATCCAGAGATCATTTTTAAGCATTGTTTTATGAGCGAAGTTCGGTAATTTGGTTGGCCATTAATAATAGATCGTTAGGAATACATGTACCAGTAAGGATTACATCTCCTGATATAAATCGGTTTTCAAGTGTTGAAATCAAATCATCCTTATCGATAATTTGCATCTCAATAGCAAGAAAAATTTCATCAAGTATGATTTGATCATTCTCGCCTGAAAGTAATTCTTTTTTACAAAAATTCCATAATTCATTAGTAGATTCAAAAATAGATTGCTTTAAATTTTCATTATTTTCAATTTCTTCAGAATTATATTGATCAAAAGAATTTGATGATCTTACCCAAGTTAAATTACCACAAAGTTTTATGGCATTAGAAATTCCTTGCTTAACTCCTCCTTTCATAAATTGTATTAAAAGTACTTTTTTGCCGAGCGCTGCATTTCTTAAAGAGTCTCTGATAATAGTGGAATAACTGCCTCTATGAGGAGATTGATAAATTTGGATTTGTCCGTTTTGTGCAAATTTTTTTAAGTTTATTTTGTTAGCAGTATTTATATTTACAACATCAAGATTACCTTTGGAATAATTACTAGTTGAACTGTTTACCATTATTTTTAAATTTCTTTTCTACATGCAGTATAATTTGAATTTATTTACACTGCATATAGTGTAATTTTACTTAAAAAAGCTTTGGTAAATTTGAAAATTACATAGAGAAGTTGGTAGAGAAACGAAAAAGAATTGAAAATTGTTACTGTTGATACAAGATATTTTGAGGTGTCTCCTTAAATTTTTTAATAGTAAAAATATTTATGATACCTGCTTCTAGAGGATTCAGCCGCTTTAGTTCGCAACAGTCCGGACAAAGTAAAATTAACTCTGTTGGAGAACGTTTTCCAATAAATAGAACTTTAATGGAAGTAATTAAAGGTCTAGAGGGTGCAAGCACAGAAATGGTTGAGAGATCTAAAACAATATTTTTCCCTGGCGATCCTGCAGAGAGGGTTTATCTGATAAGAAGAGGAGCAGTAAGGTTATCAAGGGTGTATGAATCAGGTGAAGAGATAACTGTTGCTCTTTTAAGAGAGAATAGTCTTTTTGGTGTTTTATCTCTTCTAACAGGTCATAGATCTGATCGTTTTTATCATGCCATAGCATTCACAAGAGTTGAAATGATAACAGCTCCTGCGAATTCTGTTTTAAGAGCAATAGAGGAAGATGCATCAGTAGGACTACTGTTGTTGCAGGGTCTTTCAAGTAGGATCCTACAGACAGAAACAATGATAGAAACTCTTACCCATAGAGATATGTCTTCTCGTTTAGTAAGTTTTTTAATGGTTCTTTGTAGAGACTTTGGTGTTGCAAGTGAAAAAGGTATTACAATAGATTTAAGACTTTCACATCAAGCAATTGCTGAAGCTATTGGCTCAACAAGAGTAACGATTACCCGATTATTGGGCGATTTAAAGGATTCCGGACTCCTGACTATTGAAAGAAAAAAGATCACAGTATTTGACCCAATAGCTCTTGCAAAAAGATTTAATTGATTCATCATTAATTATGATGTATCGAGTAAGTGAAATACTGTGGCCTGGATTTTAATTGTTTTTCTAATATTACTCGGAGGAATAATTGCACCATTTGGGGATCTGCTTGGTACAAAGATTGGTAAAGCAAGATTTAGTATCTTAAAATTAAGACCAAAGAAAACAGCAACCATAATAACTGTAATAACTGGTGGGTTTATTAGTTCGATATCAATAGGGTTGTTGATTTTGGTTAGTGAAGAATTTAGACAAAGACTTTTTGTTGATATTCCTTTTTTACAAAAAACTTTAGATGAAAGTAAAAAAGCTCTTGTACCTTTGCAAGAAGAACGAAAGAAACTTGAAAATAAAATTTTTCAAAAAGAAAAAGAATTAAATCAATTAAAAAATAATATTAACGAATTTAGGAGAGGGAATATTGTTATTAAAAGAGGACAAACTTTATTTATTGCGGAGATTAATTCAAGTTCAAATATAAAATTAGACCTCGCAAAAATCTATAATGAAGCTGATAAATTTGTTCGTAAAATTGTTATCCCAAGTAATGAAGAATCAAAAAACATCCTTTTGTGGAGACCTAGTGATATTACAAAAATTGAAAGTGTAGCGACTAAAGGTGGCAACTGGATTTTATTAATTAAATCAGCAACAAATGTTTTAAAAGGCGATAATTATGTTTTTGTATCACCTGATTTATTAGTTAATAAATTTATAGTCAGAAAAGGAGATGTTATTACAAGTTCTATTTTTTCGGAAAATGATTTGAATCGTAAATCTATAAATTTAAAAATTCAATCACTCCTTAGAGAAACAAGAAATGAAATTAAATCAAAAGGATCACAAGCTAATGAAATAAGTACTAATGGGAATTTTGTAAAAAAAATTAGAGATTTTCTCAAAGACAATCGAAATACAAAATTTAAGTTAGAAGTAGTATCTTTAAGAGATAGTAAAACTGCAGAACCTATAGTCGTTGAAATTAATATTATAAAGATAGCTTCTTAAATGTCGAAAGTAATAAGTATTGATCCTGGAAAAAGTAAATGTGGATTAGTTTTAGCTGAAATTAGTGAAAAAAAAGTTTATGAGGCTATCGTAATTAGAAGTGAATTACTTGAGGGTTACGTCAGAAATTTAAATGCTGTTGAAAATATATCAAAAATCATAATTGGTAATGGTACAACCAGTAGAGAGATTACCAAAAAAATGGATTTCTTCAAAAAAGAAATAATAATTTTTGAAGAAAAAAATACTACTTTCAGAGCAAAATCAAGATATTTCGAACTTTTTCCCATTAGCGGGTTGAAGTTTTTAATACCCAGGGATATTTTTATTCTTAATAAAAATCTTGATGCGATATCAGCATTGATAATTTTAGAGGATTATTGCAAAATAAAATTTGCTTTAAATCAAAATATAGATTTTAAAACTTGGCTGAAATAATGAACTTATATTCATTACCTGCCTCTAGTTCATAATCTTTTTTCAATAAAAATCTTAATAAGGCATTCTCAATTAATGCTTTTCCCAAAGGAGGTTTTATAAATAATAAACCTTTATTAAAAGACCATATAAAAGTCCATTTAAACTGACTAGCTTCCACAACTCCCTTGATTTGCTTTTTTGAAAAGCAATATTCTTTAACACTTAAATGGGCTATTGTTTCTGGTTTTGATCGCATTTGTTAAGTTTGATCTTTATCAAAAGAATTTAATTCACTCATTATGTGTTCTTCTTTTTTAATATTTATTTGTTCGAGTGACTCTATTACCCGCTTATATACTTTATCCAATATTAATTTTTCTTCTAGGGAAATATTTCCTAATACATGAGAAATAGTATTGAAATTCTTTATTTCATTATTTGATGGAGGTGATCCAATACCAATTCTTATTCTATTGAATTCATGAGTTTGCAATTTTTCGATAATACTTTTAAGCCCATTATGTCCACCCGAGCTCCCTTTTTTTCTGAATCTTATTTTTCCTAGGGGAAGATCTTTATCATCGACTATTATAAAAATTTGGTCTAAATTTATTTTGTACCAATCTACTATTGCTCGGACAGCATCCCCACTATTATTCATAAACGTATTAGGTAAAAATAATCTGTAAGTGGAATTGTTGATTTTAAATTCTGAGCAGGAGCTTTTGAGTTTATCTTTTAGTAAAAAATTTGAATTATATTTTCTTGAGAGATTTTCAAGTACTAAAAATCCTATGTTATGTCTACTTTTTGAATATTTTTTACCAGGATTTCCCAATCCAATTAAATATATTTCATTCATAATGTATTTCTAAATCTCTTTTCATTGAGAATTATAAATATACAAATAAAATATAACTATGTAAATTAAATCAAAATCTCAATAAGTATTTTTGGAAATATCATGACGAAAAAAATAACTTATTGAGGTTTTTTCAGAAACTTAGTTTCCGTTCCAATCTACTGAGAAACCTTGTAAAAGTAGTGATTGGTTATAAATTTGTAGAAGAATAACTAAGAAAACCAGAAGCAGAAGTCCAATGACCGTCATCACAGGCACTGCTCCCCAACCAGGTACAACTTTTCCTTGACCTGAATTACCAATTGCTTTTAAAAGACTTCCTAAGGCTGTTTTTTGACCCATGTTGAATTCACAAAATCGAATATTATTTCGCTATTGTATAAGAAGTTATACATAAATTGTTTACAAACTTAGCAAAATTGATGCAAACTTTATCATCCGCTCCCGATCCTGCAGTTTCCGTAGCAGTATCAATTCTCGCAGTACTCCTAGCTTTAACAGGATTTGGTCTCTGGACTGCTTTTGGTCCCAAAGCTGCAAAGCTTACTGATCCTTGGGATGATCATGATGATTAATTCTAAAGTATTTCAAAATTTTCCAAAAATACAAAAAGTAAACCTTTTACCATAATTTAAATATAAATTTAATAGGATATAAATCTGTCAGCACTCGTAATCCCATGCTTGCCCTAAAAATTTCTGTATACACAATCGTCTTTTTCTTTGTTGGAATCTTTCTTTTCGGATTTTTGGCGAGTGATCCAACTAGGACACCTAATAGAAAGGATTTAGAAAGTCCGCAGGATTAATAATTATCAGGATTAATAATTATATTTTCAAACTCTATTAATATTATTAGTTTTTAAGATTAAGTACACTTAGATATCAATTCTTTTCTTGCAAGGTATTTAGAAGTCATAATCAAATTTTATATAAGGTAGTTCTTTAGACTTACTTTCAACTAATGTCTCATTTTCTAATAATGTAGCTGTAGCATCCCATTCTCCAGATAAAAACATTTTTCTTGAACTTTCTTTAATCTCAAGAATAAAATTTAAATCTTTTGATTTAGCTAAGCAATTTTTCAGATCAATTTCTAAAAATAAACTTTTATTTTCAGTATATTTTTGAATATCTTGTATTGATTTTTTAGGAAGAGTAAAACAAGGAATTCCAATAGCAACACAATTGCTATAAAAAATTTCAGCAAAACTTTCACCTATTATTGCTTTGATACCCCACCTCATAAGTGCCTGGGGGGCATGTTCTCTGCTAGATCCACATCCAAAATTGCTATTAACAATTAATATTGAGGCATTTTTGTTCTCCTGTAAATCTAAAGGATGCCTCCCCTTTAAAGTTTTTCTATCGTCTTCAAAAACAGAATTGCCCAATGCATCAAAATTAATGCACTTTAAGAAACGCGCAGGAATTATTCGATCAGTATCAATGTCGTTACCAATTAATGAGATGCATTTCCCACTTATTTGTAAAATTTTTCCAGCTGGTGGAATAAATTCAGATTTCATTTGTTTATAAATTCTCTAACGTCACTTACTTTGCCGCTAATCGCAGCGGCAGCAACCATTGCTGGACTCATGAGAAGTGTTCTTCCCGTTGGTGATCCTTGCCTACCTTTGAAATTTCTATTACTTGAACTAGCACTCACTTGATTACCTATTAACTTATCTGAATTCATTGCTAAACACATCGAACAGCCTGGCTCTCTCCATTGAAATCCAGATTCCTTAAAGATTTTATCAAGACCTTCTTGTTTTGCTTCAGCGGCTACTTTTTCTGAACCAGGCACTACAAATGCTTTTACTGTTTTAGATACTTTTCTATCTTTTAATACTTTAGCAGCAACTCTTAAGTCACTGATTCTCCCATTAGTGCAACTGCCTATAAAACAAACATCAACAGGAGTATTTTTAATTGATTGCCCAGGCTTGAATCCCATATATTCATAAGCCTCTTTGGCAACAAATTGGTCATTTGGAGATAATTTTTCTAAAACAGGAATTTGTTGATTTATTCCTACACTTTGACCGGGAGTTATTCCCCAAGTTACGGTTGGTTCTACTTCTGAAGCATCTAATTTAATTAAATCATCAAAATTAGAATTCTCATCGCTTTTTAATGATTTCCACCATAAGAGTGCTTTATCCCAATCCTCATTTTTGGGAGCACATAATTTATTTTTTATGTAACTAAAAGTCTTTTCATCAGGGTTTATGTAACCGCATCTCGCTCCTCCTTCTATAGACATGTTGCATATAGTCATCCTTTCTTCCATTGATAATTCATTGATCGCAGGCCCTGCGAATTCATACGCAAAACCTACTCCTGCCTTTACTCCAAGTTTGTTAATAATATGCAGTACTAAATCTTTTGCATAAACACCATGAGATAATTTATTTTCACACCAAATCTGCCGTACCTTCAATTTATTCATTGCTATGGTTTGAGTGGCAAGAACATCTCTTACTTGACTTGTACCTATCCCAAAAGCAATTGACCCAAAAGCTCCATGAGTTGAAGTATGAGAATCTCCACAAGCTATTGTCATTCCGGGCTGAGTAAGACCCAATTCTGGAGCTACTACATGCACTATTCCTTGATTTCCACTACCAATATTAAAAAATCTTATTTTATGTTTTAAGCAGTTTTTTTCTAGTGTTTCAATCATTTGCTCTGCAAGATTATCTTTGAAAGGTCTGCTTTGATTATCTGTCGGCACAATATGATCAACTGTAGCGACAGTTCTATTAGGGAATTTTACTTTTAAATTTTTATCTTTTAAAGCACCAAATGCTTGTGGACTTGTTACCTCATGGATGAGATGAAGACCAATAAAAATTTGATCAGAGCCACCAGGAAGATTGCAAACTTTGTGTAAATCCCAAACTTTATCAAATAAGGTATCTTTACTCAATTTGTAAAAAAAAATTACTTACTATTCGATAATAGGATTAATCTTAGGCTGTTCAAACACACATTTACACTTAGTGTTTGAATTTCTATTCTATTTCGGGTTGAGTTAAATATTTTTTTGATATTAGTAAGATGATTATTTGGTCCTGCAATCGATATATAGACTAGTCCAACAGGTTTTTCTGTACTTCCTCCGTTAGGGCCAGCAATCCCACTAATCGCTATTGCCCAATCTGCTCCTAATTTCTCTTTGACATTAACTGCCATAGCCTCACAAACCTCTTCAGAAACCGCTCCATATTTTTTAAGCTTGTATTCTGAAATGTTTAGTAATGAATTTTTTAGCTTATTACTATAGGAAACAATACTTCCTTGAAAAACTTGAGATGATCCTGATATTGACGTAATTGATGAAGATAGTAAGCCTCCTGTACAGGATTCGGCAAAAACAATAGTTTCGTTTCTCTTTGCTAATTCATGTATTAAAACGCTAGGAAGAGTATCCTGATTTTCTCCAAAAATAAATTTTGAAAACTCTTTTTTTAATTTTTCTTTTATAGGTTTAATTATTTTCTTTGCTTCTACTTCATTCTTAGCTCTAGCAGTGATTCTGAGCTTAACCTCTCCCAAGTTTGCATATGGAGCGACAGTGGGGTTTTTGAGAGTTAAAAGATCGTTAATTTTTTCTGCAATACTAGATTCTCCAATACCTGTGAATTTAAGAGTATTTGAAAAGAATGAAGAACTATCTGAGAATTTATTTTTAATAAATCCTAATGCAGTCTCCTCCCACATAGCTTTCATTTCACTCGGGACACCGGGGAAAGTAAGAATAGTAAATCCTTTTACTGGTTCCCAAATCATTCCTGGGGCAGTACCCCTAGGGTTATTAATTATTTGCGCATTTTTTGGGAAGAAGCATTGTTTCCGTAAGCTAGAGGAATTGTCCTGCAGCTTTGAATTTGAAAGCTTTTGTTTTAATTCACTCCATAAGTAAGGTCTTTCAAAAAGAGTTGCATTGAAAGACTTAGCAATTGCTTCATTAGTTAAGTCATCTGGAGTGGGGCCTAATCCACCTGTTGTAATAAGAAGACAACTTCTTTTGGATATTTCCTGAATTATTCTTATGATTCGAACAAAATTATCCCCTACTGTTGACTGTCTAAAGTGATTTAAGCCTAATTTAGATAATTCTTCCGAAATCCATCTAGCATTCGTATTTACAATATTTCCTAAAAGTAATTCTGTTCCAATAGATAGAATTTCAACTCCCTTGGGATTAGGATCACTTAATTGATGGTTCAAGTTTGTTTTCATAAAGTGGAAACCTATTACACAAAGCTAAAACTCTTTCTTTGCATTTATTTTCTATTAACGAGTCATCTGGATTTAGCAATCTATCAGCAATGATTTCGCCTACTTCAGCAAAAGCATTTTCATCAAAGCCTCTGGTAGTTAAAGCAGCAGTACCTAATCTTAATCCACTGGTTACAAAAGGTGATTCGGGATCAAATGGGACAGTATTTTTATTAGCAGTTATATTCACTTCACTCACGAGCAAGTCAGCAATCTTTCCAGTCATATTAATGCTTCTTAAATCGAGTAAAACAATATGATTATCAGTTCCTCCACTAACAATATCAATACCCTTGGATATTAATGTCGAAGCCAGAACTTTTGCATTTTTTATTACTTGTTGTGAATAATTAACGAAATCGGGATGTAAAGCTTCTCCAAATGCAACCGCTTTAGCTGCAATAATATGTTCTAGAGGACCACCCTGAGTTCCTGGAAAGACAGATTTATCAAATTTCTTTCCAAATTCTGCATCTTTACATAAAATGAGGCCCCCTCTTGGTCCTCTCAAAGTCTTATGCGTAGTTGTAGTTACTACATCACAGAAAGGTATTGGATTTGGGTGGAGCTTACTTGCTACGAGTCCTGCAATGTGTGCGATATCCGCCATTAAATATGCACCAACTTCATCAGCAATATTTCTAAATGCTTCAAAGTCAATTGTTCTTGGATAAGCAGAATATCCACATATGATTAATTTTGGTTTTGTTTCTAATGCTATTTTTCTTACTTCATCAAAATCTAACTGGTTAGTTTCTTTATTTACACCATAATGAACTGCATTAAACCATTTTCCGCTCATATTTACTGGAGATCCATGTGTAAGGTGCCCACCATGAGATAAATCCATTCCCATTATTGTGTCGCCAGGTTTGAGTAGACTTAGAAAAACGGCAGCATTAGCTTGCGCTCCACTATGAGGTTGAACATTAGCCCAGTTTGCATTGAATAATTTTTTTGCTCTTTGAATAGCTAATTCTTCGATTTCATCAACAAATTCGCACCCACCGTAATATCTTTTTTGAGGTAATCCTTCCGCATACTTATTTGTCAGAACTGATCCTTGAGCTTGCATAACAGCCATTGATGCGAAATTTTCACTAGCTATTAACTCAAGGTGTGTTTCTTGTCTATTTTTTTCAGAATTAATTAAACTTAATATTACTGAGTCACTTTCTTTAAGGTTTTGAAGAATATGCATTGAATTTGAAAAGCAATAACCACAATATAAACGATATTTTTTAGAAAAATATAAAAAGAATGTTTCATAATCTTAAACGCGCCTGGAGAGATTCGAACTCCCGACACCCTGATCCGTAGTCAGGTGCTCTAATCCACTGAGCTACAGGCGCATAATTATGTAATATCTCTGTTTCAGGGTCTCTTAGTCAACTAGATTTCGGGTAAAATATCTAATATTAACAATCTTATTTTCATTAAATATGCCTATAAAGTGGTACGGAAATGGTGATTTAGAAGATCCTACCTACAAACATTTTTCTCGCATAGTGAATTTTGTGATTCACTGCATGATATTTACTGCAGTTGTAAGTGGTACTTACCTCTTAAAAGAAATCAAGTATGAAATCGCTTTTTTTAACAATTTTGCAATAATCTGGTCAATTCTTTTAGCGTCCCATCTACTTTTTTTAATCATAAAAAAACCTAAAGATTTAGAAAAACAATCAACTTAAATCAGTTTTTATTTATGAACTCTCAGATACTAATAAGTGATCTAGCAAATATTATTTCAGAAAAGGTCTTTATAAAGATAGAAAAGTGGAATTTATATCTAGGAGATGCAGGTCTCGCTAGGAATCTTGCTATTGAATGTCTAAGCAATAAAGACCAAGGCCCATTGGAGGCTGCAAAAATAAGTTTGCAAGCAATTAATGTAAAAGTAGGGGATGGAATTAACAATATTCCGCTTATTAATTTAATCACTTCATCACAAATTCTTGAATTAGAGGAGATATTGGATAGTTTTTTTGATAACTAAATCTTTTTTTGATAAATTTTAAATTTATTAACTTTTAAAAATTTAGTAAGTAAAAAATAAATTATAAAAAAAGTGAGAGATCCAAATATTAATAATAAAAATTCTTCGACATTTGAATTTAATTTATTCGTAGTTTTAAGAATGGTAAAACAAATTCTGCTATCTATTAAAGATGCTAATGAAATTAGGATGATTTTCTTAAATAAATCCAAGTTAGGCAAATGGATATCTTCATTTCGCAAATTGAGAGCTAGCAAAATACAAACTATAAAATTGACTATTCCTGAAGATAAAATTATTCCAACAACACCAAAATTATATGGTGAAAGATTCTCAAAATTTTTTATTGGTGCACCAATTAAAAACCAATCAAAAAAAGCATTAAGAATGATTCCTGCCAATGACAACTGAAAAGGGAATTTTGTTTTTTCTATTGAGTAATATGTCCTTACTAATAAATCTCTATAAAGATAAAAAGGTATGCCAATTGCATAAGAAATTAATATATTCTTCACTTTTAAAGTTGCTGAATAATCAAAAGCTCCTCTTTCAAAAACAAATTGTACAATTTGGTTATTAAAAGTTATGAAAAATCCAGTTAAAAATATACTTGTTAAGAAACAGTATTCAATTCCAGACATTAAGTTTTTTTGTAGTCCTCTAAGATCTTTTTTACTCCTTAATTTAGAAAATTGAGGGAGTAGTGGCAAAATTAATGAGTTGGATAATATGCCTAATGGGGCTTGTATAAGAAAGTTTCCGTAAGCTAATCCCGATGCAGCTCCTTGAAAACTGGAAGCAAAAAACATATCAATAAACACATTGATTTGACTAAGACCTGATGAAATAGATGCTGGGACGATTAGTTTGAAAATCCTCCTCTCTTCATTTTTAAATAACTTAAAGGGTGACTCTAATCTCAAGAGTCCGATTTTATTTATTTCCCAAATTTGAACAACAAACTGAATAAAAGTCCCTGTCAAAGTTGCAAAAGCTAGTAATCCAGTAAAAGTTAGGAAATTTGAAAATGTATTTTCTTGGTTAAAAATCCAACTAATTAAGATAAAAAGAATAGTAGTTATGCTTGTTATGGCTGGGCTTATACTTGATAAAAAGAATTTACGACGGGAATTTAAGGCGCCAAAGCTCAAACCTATGAAGCCAGATAAAGGGATGCAAGGTGTAAGTATTTTTAATTGGTAAGTTGCAATTGATTTGGCTTCGTAACTCAAATTGGGGGCTAATAATTCAATTAACACCCCGGAATTGAAGTAAATCAATATAGCAAAACCTAATAATATTATTGAAAGTTTTATGCTTACTTGAGTTAGAACAATCCCTCCATTTTTTTTGTTAAGAGGGGTAAGAACTGCAACTACAGCATTATGTAATGGACCATTAATCCCTCCAACGATTATGAGCAAAAACCCTGGAATTATATATGCATAATTAAATGCGTCATATATTATCCCAACCCCAAAAGCAGCAGCTATAAATATTTGACGTATACATCCAGCTAATTTACTAAGACTCGTACCAAATGAAATTGAAAAAACACTATTTTTTAAAAAAGAATGCATTTGGTTTAGCAAAAAAATTTTTTTCAAGAAGATTGAGTTTCAATTATATTTGATTTTTAACTAGGGACATATTTTATGAATGAGCGGATAATTGAATTTGATCCATTAATTGAAGGGGTCTTAATTAAGCGGTATAAAAGGTTTCTTGCGGACATTAAACTAGAGAGTGGAGAGATAGTAACTGCGCATTGCGCTAATACAGGTCCTATGAAGGGACTTTTAACCGAGAGAGCAAAAGTAAGAATCAGTGTTTCTCCTTCTCCGAAAAGAAAATTGCCATTTACTTTGGAACAGATAAGTGTTTTAGGTACAAACAACAATGAGGTCTGGGTTGGAATAAATACTCTTTTTGCAAATAAGTTAGTTAAAAAGGTAATTGAGAAAGACTTGCTAAGAGAAAAAATTGGAGAAATAGAGATAATTAAATCTGAAGTGCCTTATGGAAAGGATAAAAAAAGCAGAATTGACTTTTTTTTAACTCCAAAATCTTCAAATCCTGATAATCGTAACATTTACATAGAGGTAAAAAACACTACATGGATTACAAAAGATATTGCTCTTTTCCCAGATACAGTAACGAAAAGAGGACAAAAACACCTTATAGAATTAAAAGAACTAATTCCAAGGAGTAAAAGTGTTTTAGTACCCTGTATTACGAGAGAAGATGCTAATTTTTTTGCTCCTGGAGATGAGGCAGACCCCTTATATGGCAAGCTTTTTAGAGAATCTTTGAATGCAGGTATGATAATTATCCCTTGCTCCTTCATTTTTCATAAAGACCACATAACATGGAATGGAATTAAACCTTTGAAAATGCGATGAAATTAGTTATTTTGTTACTAAAAAGAAAAAATTTTTTAAATTAACAAATAATTTTTTAAGGTGCAACTATAAAATTGGTATAAACAACTACTAGACACTGATAAGTTTTTTGAATAAATTTAAATTTGAAAGGAAACAGCACAAACTGTTTTTTTGCAGATCTAATTTTTTTTTATGACCACTGCTTTGCAAACGCCTCAAAGGCGCTCTAGGTCCAAACTTCAAGATGCAAGTCTTGTAAATGGACCTATGCTCCTTTTGAGGAGTATTCGAGGATTTAGTTCAAACCGCTCTATGTTGTGGCTTGCAACTGTTCCCCTAGCTTTGTTTGGTTTAGGTATTTTCAATCTTTCAGCTCATGCAGCTGATTTACCTGAGTTGAATGCAGCTTTTCTTGCTAACAATTTATGGCTTTTGATCGCTACTATCTTAGTGATCTTCATGAACGCTGGTTTCGCTATGGTTGAGGCAGGAATGTGCCGTTCTAAGAACGCTGTTAACATCCTTGCTAAAAACCTCTTTGTATTTGCTCTAGCTGTAACTTCTTATTGGTTTATCGGCTATTCATTAATGTACGGAGGAAGTGTTGCTGACGGATGGCTTTATTTTGGCGGCTTATTTTTTGATCCAACAGTTACCGCAGATATGGTTACTGATGCTGGATTAGTCCCAACTGTTGATTTCTTGTTCCAGTCTGCATTTGCAGGAACTGCGGCAACTATCGTTTCCGGTCTTGTTGCTGAAAGAGTTAAATTTGGAGAATTTGTTGTTTTTGCGATTGTATTAACTGCATTTATTTATCCAATTGCTGGTAGCTGGAAATGGAATGGTGGTTGGCTTGATTCGTTAGGTTTTGTTGATTTTGCAGGTTCTTCAATCGTTCACTCAGTTGGAGCATGGGCAGGTCTTGTAGGAGCTATGCTTCTTGGACCAAGAATTGGCAAATACTCTGATGGAAAACCTCAGGCTATGCCAGGACACAATATGGCTATAGCTACTTTAGGTGCATTAGTTCTATGGATAGGTTGGTATGGATTTAACCCTGGTTCTCAACTTGCTATGGATCAATGGGTTCCATATGTTGCTGTAACAACTACTTTGGCAGCCGCAGCTGGCGCTATAGGAGCAACTGTTGTTTCAACATTAACCTCTGGTAAACCTGATCTTACAATGATTATTAACGGAATCCTTGCTGGTTTGGTTAGTATCACTGCCGGTTGTGGTGACATGACTCTTGCTGGAGCCTGGTTCGCAGGACTAGTTGGAGGAGTAATTGTTGTATTTTCTGTTGCAGCACTTGATGCTGCTGAGATCGATGATCCTGTAGGCGCATTCTCTGTTCACGGAGTTTGTGGTGTATGGGGTACTGTAGTTATTGGTCTTTGGGGTACAGCTGTACAAGGAGATGGAGCAGGTATGGGATTGTTCAATGGTGGAGGTATTACTCTTCTATTTGTTCAAGCTCTTGGTGCCGCAGCTTATGCTATCTGGACACTAGTTACTTGCTGGATCGCTTGGTCCGTAATTGGAGGATTATTTGGAGGAATCCGAGTATCTGAAGAGGAAGAGACTCAAGGCCTAGATATAGGAGAGCATGGAATGGAAGCATATCCTGACTTTGCATCTGCTAAATAATCTAACTTAAAATTGATTTTAGAAACCTGACTTATGTCAGGTTTCTTTTTTTTTACAAAAAATTGTTTAGAATGTTGTAATATCTAAAACATGGATACTCAAGCTTTTAGAAGATCCCTTCATCATTCTGATAGATACAATAGAAGGGGTTTCGATTCTCCAACAAAAAGAGCACAAGCGTTAGAAGAAGCTTACCAAAGTGATTTGATATCCTCAATAAGAGATAATGGTTTTAATTATACAAAAGGTAGATTAAATATAAAGTTAGCTAAAGCTTTTGGTTTTTGTTGGGGCGTCGAAAGAGCTGTGGCAATGGCTTATGAGACTAGAAGACATTATCCTAATGAGAATATTTGGATAACAAACGAAATAATTCATAATCCCTCAGTAAATGATCATTTAAGGAAAATGGATGTTAAATTTATTTCAGCCAAAAATGGAATTAAAGATTTTTCGTCAGTCTCTGATGGTGACGTAGTTATATTGCCTGCTTTCGGTGCCACTGTTCAAGAAATGAAACTACTTCATGAGAAAGGATGTCACATAATAGATACAACTTGCCCTTGGGTTTCTAAGGTTTGGCATACTGTTGAGAAACATAAAAAACATGTTTTTACATCTATCATTCATGGAAAATTTAAGCATGAAGAGACTCTAGCTACTAGCTCATTTGCAGGCAAATATTTAGTGGTGCTAGATCTAGAAGAAGCAAATTATGTATCTGAATATATTCTGGGTAGAGGAAACAGAAATGAATTTATGAATAAATTTGCTAAAGCTTTTTCTACTGGATTTGATCCTGATAAAGATTTAGATAGAGTCGGAGTTGCTAACCAGACAACTATGCTTAAAAGTGAGACCGAGGAAATTGGAAAAGTTTTTGAAAAAACAATGTTAAAAAAATTTGGACCAGAAAACATAAATAGTCACTTTTTAGCTTTTAATACAATTTGTGATGCTACGGAAGAAAGACAAGATGCTATGTTTTCTTTGGTTGATGAAGAACTTGACATTCTTGTTGTTATAGGAGGTTTCAATTCATCTAATACTACACATTTACAGGAAATAGCCATTACTAAGAATATTTCTTCTTTTCACATAGATACTCCTGAGAGGATATCAGTTGAAGAAAACTCAATATTGCATAAACCACTAGGATCAGATTTAGAACTTAAAAATAATTTTTTACCTAGTGGAAATATTAATGTTGGAATTACTTCTGGCGCATCTACTCCTGACAAAGTTGTTGCAGATGTGATTGAAAAGTTAATTGCTATTGCTTGCTGAATTTGACTAGCATTGAAAACTTTGCTTAGTTTTTTTAATTTATTACTCAGATATTTCCTAAAGATCTTCTTATTTACTAGAATAATGGAAAATTTATGAAGTATGGAAGACAAAACTCAGGCTAATCAGGCTCAAACAGCCAGTATGAATAGAACTAAAGCTCCCCAAAAAGTTGAAGTTGTTGTTGCCAATTCATCTTCAGGGTCAGAAGTAAATATCCTTGGAGAATTATCAATTTTTATTTTAAGAATTGGGTTTTGTGCTTTGATGATTCACCATGGCCTAGAGAAACTTCAGGATCCACAAGGTTTTGCTGAGTTTGTAGTTGGTAAGTATTTTCCTTTTTTGCCGGGTGACCCTGTTATTTGGACTTTTGGAGCAGCTATCACTCAATTAGTTTGCCCAGTAGGATTGGCTTTAGGGATTTTTGCTAGGCTTTCTTCTCTAGGGCTATTCTCCACAATGGCATTTGCTGTTTATTTTCATCTCTTAGATACTGGATTAGAAGGTTTTCCACTTGCAGTGGTTGAGAGTCACAATTATGCTTTCGAATTGTCTTTTATATATGGGGCTATTTCTCTTTACTTTCTATGTGCAGGCCCAGGCAGACTCTCTTTATTTAGAAAGACCAACAAGATTACATATTATCCAAAATCAACCTAACTTAATGCAAAAAATGTCTTTTTTGCGTAAACACCATTGATATTCCTTTCGAATTACACATATCAATACTTTCTTGGTCCCTCAAACTACCTCCAGGTTGGATAATTGCTTTTATTCCATACTGATTTGCAAGTTCTACGGTATCAGCAAATGGGAAAAACCCATCGCTTGCTAAAACGGCTTCAGAACATGATTCTTTAGCTGCTGTCAATGCTATTTTTGCCGCCCCAACTCTATTCATTTGTCCAGCTCCAATTCCAATAGTTTTTTGGTCTTTTGCAATCACAATTGCATTTGATTTTACGTGTTTACAAATTTTCCATGCAAAATTTAGATCTAAATTCATCTTATTACTGGGATTCTTTTTAGTTACTGAAATCCAACTTTCAGTTTTATCTTCACTATCATCATTTTCTTGAACAAGTAATCCTCCCATTATTGATTTATTAGAATTTTGGTTCTTTTTTTGAAGTGCATCTTTTGATAATTTTAAAATTCTTAAATTCTTTTTGATTTTTAAAATTTCTAAAGCTTCTTCATCAAAGGATGGAGCAACAACACACTCTAAGAAAATATCTTTAAGGTTAATTGCCGTTTCACTATCTACATTAGAATTAAAAGCGACTATTCCTCCAAATGCACTAACTGAGTCACATTCCAAAGCATTCAAAAATGCTTGAGAGGCTGAATTACTTATAGAGGCACCACAAGGATTATTGTGTTTTAGAATTATAGAGGCAAATTTATTTGTTAAGATATCATCTTTCTGGTCATAGCCAAATTCTAAAACTGTTGAAAGAGCTGACTCAAGATCCAATAGATTGTTATAACTCAATTCTTTACCTTGTAATTGTTCTGCTGCGTTCCATCCAATCTTATTTAAACCATACCAAAAAGCTTTTTGATGAGGATTTTCCCCATATCTTAAGGTCTTAATCAGAGGATAAGATTTAATATATTTGGAAGATTGTAAACTTTTCTCTTTACTTATCCAATTTGATATTGCAGTGTCATAGTCAGCTGTATGTTGAAAAGCTTCAAAGGCTAATTTTGCTTTATATGATTCATTTAATCCCCCTTTTTTACTTTCTTCGAGAAATTCTTGATATTGACTAGGGTCTACTAAAACTGAAACGTCTTTGTGATTTTTAGCTGCAGAACGAATCATTGATGGCCCTCCGATATCTATATTTTCAATCGCATCTTCCCACTTAGATCCCTTTTCAATAGTTTTCTTAAAAGGATATAAATTTACAACTACTAAGTCAATTAGTTCAAGATGGTTTTCTACTATGTCTTTTTTATGTTCATTATCAGTTCTTTTAGCTAATATTCCTCCGTGGATTTTCGGATGCAAAGTTTTAACTCTTCCTCCAAGGATTTCTGGAGAATTAGTAAAATCTGAAACTTTAACAACTGGAATTTTTGCCTCTATAAGATGGTTGGCAGTTCCACCACTTGATAGAATTTTATAATTAAATTTTTCTACCAATTCTTTACAAAATTGGATTATATTTTTTTTATCTGAGACACTTACTAAGGCTAATGGTGACATTATGGGAAAGTTTGCTTACTTAAGAATATAAACATGAAACACAATATCAATCATGAATATGTCTCGATTAGCTCTCAAACTGCAACTCATAGAATTATTTTGATACATGGTTGGGGAGCTGATGCAGATGACCTCTTAACACTCGGAAAGGAGATTACTGAAAAAATAGATTTTGATTTTGAGGTAATTTCCTTGAGGGCCCCAGGATTACATCCAAGTGGTGAGGGAAGACAGTGGTATGGATTGTATCCTCATGATTGGAATGGGGCTGAGGGAGAGGTAAACAAACTTCTAGCTACATTAAAAAATTTTGATACTGATCAAATTTCACTCAAAAAAACAATTTTGTTAGGTTTCTCTCAGGGAGCAGCAATGGCAATTGATGCAGGCTTTAGACTAAATTTAGGATTAATTGTTGCTTGTAGTGGCTACCCTCATCCATCCTGGGCTCTAGGAGAAAAATGCCCACCACTGATTATTAGCCATGGCTTATTTGATGATGTAGTACCTATAGAGGCTTCTAGGAGTATTTATAAACAAGTTAAATGCAAGTCTTCTAAATTATGTGAATTAATAGAATTTGATGGATTCCATCAAATCGATTCAAATTTAATTGATTTTATAAGTACAAAGATAAGCAGTATTTTTTAAACGAAAGCATATTCGTATTCTTCAATTTCTTCCCAATCATCTGCAGTAAGTTCTAGACCTTCAAATATTTTCTCTTCTCCAATGCCTTCAACTACTACCTTTAATGATGGGAACAAAAAATGATTTTCTTCAGCGTATTGGGCGCTAAATAAACCTTTTTCACCCCAAAAAAATCTATCAGTTGTATGTTCATTTCTTCTAACATTGAAAACTGAAGGGGCAGATAATGCATTTTCAGCTATGAATCTTCTTGCAGCAGTCACTGGTTTATGGTTGCCTGTTTCGATATGATAAATAGGTACATGAGCCATGACTCTTTGACCAGCCAATCTTCTTCTGCTGATTCTTTTTCTTTTTTTTGACATTGCTTGGTACTCCTGAAATTATTAATTAGATTAGTCTTATTTATTTTTACTAATCTTATATCTATGATCTTTGAATTCACTTCAAAATACATAGAGGACCCATCAACCCCTGATGTAGCTTAAAATATGATCAAATGTTCATATTTAAGGCTGGCTAAAGTCAGACCTCTTTTTATATCTTAATACTTTTTTCATATTTTACAAGCCCTTTTTCAATTTTTTTTAAAAATTATTCAAAATTTCATTCACTATGAACCTCTCTAAAAATTTTGAAGAATTAGTCAAAAAACAACTGGAGAGTTTTGGTTGTTCAATGGGAGTGACTCATTTAGTGATGTATCTTGCTTCAGCTAAACAAGGAACTAAAGCATCTTTTGAAATGATTGGTCAATGGCCGCAAATTGATAAGCTACTAATTTCAATTGAAGATGACCCCTCACTGAAAGTTTCTTCTCCAAATAGAAGATGGTACCCTCTCCAAGAAAACGATATTCTACTTGGTGTCCTCAGGGTAGAAACTGATTTAAAAGGGGGTAATTGGCCAGTATCTCTTGATTCTAGATTAAAAGCACTTTCAATATCTTTAGCTAAATGCGTTTCTATCGAATTAGAACGTAAAAATAAAAATAAAGAAATTAATTTTTTAAAAAATCAGGTTAATGTCATAATTCATCAATTAAGGAACCCATTAGCTGCACTAAGGACATATGCAAAATTACTTATTAAAAAACTTGGTTCAGATGTTGACTCTATTGAAATAGTCCAACGCATGATAATAGAGCAAAAACAAATTAATCAATACATGGACTCTTTTGCAAAGTTAAATTCACCTATTCAACTTCCTTTGGACATTGGAGAAGAAAGATTATTATTACCCCCAAATTTAGATAACACTAAAGAAATAACTGTTCAGAGTTTATTGAGGCCAATTCTAGAAAGGGGTAAAGCTAATGCGAAATTAGAAAATAGAGATTGGGTAGAACCTTCTCTTTGGCCAGATTGGACTTTATCGCCAGTAAATGCAAAATATGCTGTAATCGCTGAAATAGTGGCCAATTTATTAGAAAATGCTTTTAAATATGCTCAAAAAGATGCTGAAATTGGGATCACAATGACAAGTAAAGGTCTTTGCATATTTGATGATGGGAAAAAAATAACCAAAAATGAAAATGAGAAAATTTTTCAAAAAGGTTTTAGAGGATCTGCTGCTAAGAAAAAGGACGGTACTGGTGTGGGACTTTTTTTAGCAAGAAAATTAGCAAAACAAATTGGGGGGGACTTGAAATTGTTAGGAAATTACTCAACTGACCATAATGAGGAGTTAAACCATCTTAAGAAGAAAAATATTTTCTATTTAGAACTTCCTACAAAAGAATTGCATACATGAATAACATCGCAGTTTCTACTAATACAATACTCGCACCACAGGAATCTCCATTGAAGCCACCAATTATATTCCCTAGTATGTTTGGGATAGAATAACTTAAAAAAATACCAATCAAAATAAGAATTAAAAATTTAATTAATATTGCTTGTGAAGTAATTGAAAATAATTGGTATGCAATAAAAATGCAAAGAAAAATAATGGAGATCAAAGATTCTTTTTTAAATCCATTCCAAAACTTTTTATGACTAATAGATTTTTTCTTATAACTCAAATATTTAAACTTTTCTATAAAAAATAAATTTGAAAATCTTCCCCAAAATAAGCATATTGGCAAAACAATAATTATTTGATTCTGAATTTTGAGTATGCAACCAATTTGAATTAAAGTTATAAAAACTAGAGATTGAACGCCAAAGGACCCAACATTACTGTCTTTCATAGCTTTTAAACGTTTCTTTTTGCCCGCAAAAATACCATCGAAAGTATCCATTAAACCATCTAGATGTAGACCACCGGTAATTAAATATCCTGAAGCCAAACAAATTAATGCAGATGCATAAATTGACCAAGAACTTGTTTTTAAAAAAATAAAAATAATACTCTGTATTGTTCCAATAAAAAATCCCAAAAGTGGGGCAAATTGTGCAATATTTTTAAATTCTGGATTAATTAAGGGTATCTTTGGAAATGTCGTATAGAAAATCCAAGACCCTGCCAAATTTTTAATTAAATATTTTTTGATGAGATAAAAATAGATTCGATATTAAATAATAGGTTAGATTAATAAAAAAGCATCAAAAATTTTAAAATTTATCGTGTTTAAATTTGAAATTACATCGAATTGCAGTCACACAGAGGCAAGAACTGGTGTATTTTATACCCCAAACGGTAAGGTAAACACCCCAAGATTTATGCCTGTGGGTACTTTGGCAACGGTTAAAGGAATTTCATCTAACCAATTAATCTCTACAGGATCAGAAATGATTCTCTCAAATACATTTCATCTTCATCTACAACCTGGAGAAAAATTAGTTAAAGAATCTGGTGGAATACATAAGTTCATGAATTGGCCTAAGCCTATTCTTACTGATTCAGGAGGATATCAAGTTTTTAGTTTGGCCAAATTAAATAATATTTCTGATCAAGGTGTGGAATTTAAAAATCCAAGAGATGGGAGTTTTGTATTCCTATCGCCTGAAAAAGTAATGCAGGTACAAATGGATCTTGGCTCTGATGTTGCGATGGCTTTTGATCATTGTCCTCCGCATACAGCCAACGAAAATGATATTGAAGATTCTTTACAAAGAACTCATTCGTGGTTGCAAAAATGTGTTGACAAGCATCAGAAATCAAATCAAGCATTATTTGGAATAGTTCAAGGTGGCAAGTATCCGAGATTAAGAGAATACAGCGCAAAATTTACAAGCTCTTTTGATCTGCCTGGAATTGCCGTGGGCGGGGTAAGTGTTGGAGAGGCTGTCGAAGAAATACATAGTGTAATTAATTACGTCCCGAAATTCCTACCAATAGATAAACCAAAATATTTAATGGGAATTGGCTCTTTAAAAGAAATTTCTCTAGCTGTTTCTAAAGGATTCGATATATTTGACTGTGTCTTACCTACAAGACTAGGAAGACATGGAACTGCATTTTTTAATGATGAAAGATTAAATTTGCGGAATGCTCGATTTAAAAATGACTTTTCTCCGATTGACAAAACTTGTACATGCGAAACCTGCAAGTCTTATTCGCGTGCGTATTTGCATCATCTAATTAGAAATGATGAAATATTAGGTCTCACCTTAATAAGTTTGCATAATATTGCTCATTTAATAAGATTTACCAGAGCTATTTCTAATGCAATTAAAGATAATTGTTTTACAATTGATTTCGCTCCTTGGAAAACATCCTCTATTGCTCACCATACGTGGTAACGTCTTATCATAATTAATTAAATTATTAAAAAGGTGCTCATTCTATTTAATACTTTCGCTGAATTGCCTGAAGCTTACAAGGCTTTTGCTCCAACTGTTGATGTTCTTCCTCTTATCCCTTTATTTTTCTTTTTATTGGTATTTGTTTGGCAAGCTGCAGTAGGGTTTAAATAAAATTCTTTCCGTTTAGATAATTTTTCTTAGAAGGGATTTTCAAGCAAAATTGCATCTCCAGAATTTTCTACAGCACTTTCTATAAAATCAGCAATTTTTAAGGCTCTTGAGGCTTGCTCACCATCTACCTCAGGGGTCTCTTTACCTTGAACACATTTAAGAAAATGTTCCAGTTCTGCATAAAGAGGCTCGATGGAAGTAGTACTAACTTCTTCGACATATCCATCATTTCTATAAACTAATTCGCCATGCTCTGCCGTGTATGATTCATGAGATTTTCGATGGATGTGTAGTGAGTGATTTAAGAAATCTGTTTCTACTAGGCCATTTTGGCAGTGAGCACTTAAACTTCTAATTTTTTTGTGACTCATTTTGCTAGCAGTTAAGCTTGCAATAACATTATTTTTAAAAACTAAAGTAGCATTGACATAATCTATTAAGCCTTCGTTATTTCTTCCTCCAACAGCTGCTAATTTTTGTATTTTCGAGTTTACAAGTTCTAAAACAAGATCAATGTCATGAATCATCAAATCCATGACTACAGATACGTCATTTGCTCTATCGGCATTAGGACTGTGTCTTCTTGCTTCTAAAACAACAATTTCTTCATGATGTACTATTTTATTTAATTCCCTAAAAGCAGGATTAAATCTTTCAATATGTCCTACTTGTAATAGACAATTACTTGCATTAGCTGCATCTATTAAAGATTTTGCTTCTGACTCGTTAGCGGCTATTGGTTTTTCAATGAGAACGTTGGCACCGCCTTTAAGGCAATCTAGGCCTACTTTTTGATGAAGTAGTGTTGGAACAGCGATACAGATAGCGTCAACTTTAGGAATTAAGTCTTGATAATTTTTAAACCATTCACATTGAAATTGCTCAATAGCTAATTTGCCTCTCTCTTCATTTGGATCTGCCACTCCAACAAGATCAGCATCTCTTAGCAAACTGAGCACTCGAGCATGATGCCAGCCCATATTTCCAATACCAATTACTCCAACCTTTACTGGTGATGAGGTTGGTTGCATAACTTTAACTACATATATTTATTATTATTATCCTCTATAACAAGACACATTTAGCTTTTTGGAAGAATTATTTTTACACGATCAATTTTTGGACCTGACATAGAAACAACCTCAAATTTTATGTTATTAAAACCTAAAACATCTCCAATTTTTGGAACCATTTGAAATTTTTCTAAAAGAAATCCAGCAAGGGTATGGTAATCAGCTCCTTCTGGAATTGAACATCCTAACCTTTTGTTGATATCTATTATTTCTGATTTTCCTGCTAGGGACCATTTTTTAGAGAAATTATCTAACATTTTCATATCCGAGTATATTTTGTTATTAAGCATTTCTTCTCCAACGATTTCGCCATTTAAATCAGCTGCAGTTATTAGACCCTCTGTTCCACCATGTTCATCAACCACAAGTAAGAAGGGATTATAGTCTCTAACTATTGGTAATATCTCTGCTAAAGAGCATGTTTCTATTATTTTTGTAACTGGTAACAGAAATGGCTCTAGTAATGTATTAGCTTCCATTTCGCTCTTAGATATTGGTTTAGCTAAATAACGCAAATCTAAGACCCCTAAAACATCATCTAAAGACTCTCCAATGACGAAAAATCGAGCATGTCGAGTTTTATCGACTTGTTTCATAAGTTCTGAAAAAGTTATATTCTTTGGCAAAGTTACCATCTCAGATCTTGGAATCATTACTTCTTTAACCTGAGTATCTTTTAAAGCGAAAACTCCTTCAAGAATATTCTTTTCATCTGGCTTTAAACCTGTAACATTATCTGTTTCTATAAGAGTTTCTAATTCACCTGCCGATAAGCCAGAATTTAAAGAGTCCCATTTATTATTTAGATTTAATAAGCCCAAACAAGCACTAGCAAAGAATTCGATTATTGAAACAATAGGTTGCATACCTTTTCTGACTGCATCAAATATCGAAGTTAATCTCAATGCAGCAGATTCTGGATTATTAATTACCAAAGCTTTAGGAATTAGACCAGATACAAGCGTAACAATTGTTACCACAAATAGAAATAATAAAAGATCAAAAAATCTATTTGGCAAAATATTTTTTTCCCAGAATTCATTGGCCATGCTGTTGCTCAGCCATCCAATTGAGATTAATGAAATTGTCACTCCAAATTGAGAAGCTATTAAGGAGGATCTAAATCTTTTTTGAATTTTTAAAATTGAAAATGCTCCTTTCTTTTTTTCTTCTATTAACCTCAAAACTTTACTTGGTCTTATTAATAAAACAGAAAGTTCACTAGCAGCGAAAAAAGCTGGGAAAAATAAAAGAAATAAAAGTAGAGTTATTTTCATTCAAAGACAAATTAATTATGGGGGTGGCGAGGATCGAACTCGCCTTAGCCAAATTATGAGTTTGGTGCATTCACCAGATTGCTACACCCCCAAGAGAGTTTCTGTAATTTTAATTACATTGAATTTCAATATACAATATAAAAATAATATTTCAAAAAACACCTCATTAGGAAGTTTTTGTGAGATTTCTTTTTTTTCTTCTAATCTTTAAATATAAATTTAACTTTTACTAATGGGCAATTTTTCTGAAAAGTATGATTCAAATAGAGCAAAATTGTTAAAACATTTAATTGAAAAATCATATAAGAAAGGTAACTTCACTCTATCTTCAGGTAAAAAAAGTAGTCATTACTTGAACTGTAAACCAGTATCATTAAATGGCGAAGGCCTGAACTTAATAAGTGATTTATTTTTAGAGTTAAAAGACTCAAGTTCAAAAGCTGTAGCAGGATTGACACTAGGTGCAGATCCTCTTGTAAGTGGATTAATCGTTAAAGCGGCTTCGCAAGGCCTAGACCTTAATGGTTTAATAATTCGGAAAGAAATTAAAAAATACGGCACCAAAGCTGGAATTGAAGGGCCTATATTAGAAGAAGGAACTATGGTAACTGTCTTAGAGGATGTGGTTACAACTGCAGGTTCAGTAATAAAAGCTATAAAAAAGTTACGAGAAAATAATTATGTTGTTGAGGAAGTTTTGTCTATAGTTGATAGACAAGAAGGGGGATGTGAAGCCCTTGATAATGAAAATGTTAAATTAAAGAGTCTTTTTACAATAAAAGATTTCTTATAATTATCTCAAAATGCAAGATATAAAAAAAAAGTTTTGGCATGAAAAATTTGATTGTTTTTCTATTACTGGAAAAGATGCCAGGAAATTTTTGAATGGAATAACAACAAGTAATATTCTAAATTCAGAAAATAAAGTTATCAAAACTTGTTGGTTAACTCCAAATGGAGTTCTAAGGTCATTAATTGAAATTAATTTTTTAGAAAGAAACTTAGAAGTAATTATTTTGACAGGTAACACTCATGAAATAATTGGTTACTTTAATCAAATTATTTTTCCGGCGGATGATGTACTTTTAAGTGAACCTTTTTTGATAAATAGAATTCAGAAAATTGATGAATCTAGTTCATGGAGAATTCACCAGCCTATTTTCTTCAAAACAGAAGATAAAGAATTTGAAATATATAAAAATAAACTAAATTTACTGAATTCCAATGATTTAAAAAATTGGAAGATTAATCAGGCAATACCCTCTTTAGATATGGAAATAAACGGAAAAAATAATCCTCTCGAACTTGGATTAAAAGATCTTATAGATTTTAATAAAGGTTGTTACTTAGGACAAGAAACAATGTCAAAAATAAAAAATGTTTCTTCTTTAAAACAAGAAATAAGAATTTGGAAATCATGTGAATTTAATGAGAATTTAGACGTTGAAGATAATAATTTATACATAAATTCTTCAAAAGAAATTTCTGTTGGCAAAATCACTAGTATTTTGAAATTAGATGCTCAATTTAAAGGATTAGCAATGATAAAAAGAAAATATTTAGAAGAAGGATGTTATTTTTATTCAGAAGTTTTTGGAAAAATTATTATAAATAAATCTGTAGGATCAGTTTTTCTTTAATTGATTTTTGATTAAATATTCCGCAATTTTTAAAGTAGCAAAACAATCATCTTTGTTATATTGCATAATTTTTTTTAAAAATATTTCGTTTTCTGTAATTTGATATTGTATCCACCAATAAAGAGCTTTCGAGCCACTTACATTTTTCTGCACCCATTCGAATCCAAGCCAATTAGAAACAGTTTTTAAGCCATAGTTTTTTAGTGGTAATATCCAAGACTTTCTTATTAAGGTATGTAAGTCAATAAATCTTGAGGTAAGTGAATCAATTTCTTCAAAACTAAAATTTAATTCTTTAGCAATTTTAATTATTGATATTTTTTCAGTTTCTCCGTAATGTAAAACTGGCCATTCCTTGTGTGAAAAAAGTATTTCAATAATTTGTCTGTAAGATTCTCCTTTATTGTTTTTAAGATTTAAGATTGGTTCATAAATAAGATCTTCTTTTTTTGTAGACAAATTATTTACTTTTAAAAATCCATATAAAAAATCATGCTTTTCATCTGGATTTGACTCAATATCAAATATATAAAATCCCGAACATATTTTTTCAAATAGATCTTCCGTATTATTTTTATTAGAAATGAAATATGGTTCTCCAGAGATATATGCTTTTGCTTGCTTTACAAATATGGACGCTTTTTCATACTTTTGATCGTTGAATTTAGATAATTTCTCTCCAAGTTGTTTTTCGTTATAAGAAGCTAATATTTGGGTATTAATTATTCCTTTTGCTTTGAGTAATGAGGACGTTTTGGACCCTATTCCATCTATATCTGTTAGATATCCATTTTTTTTTGCTTCGTTGTCACAAAATTTTTGCCAGGAACAAATAGTACATTTTTTTCTATCTTGAGTTATTTCTGGTATAGATTCCTCCAAGCATTCATTCAAATTTAATAAAACATTTAAGACTTTTTTTCTTAATTTTTTATTTAAATAAATTTCTTCAATTTTAATTTTTTTATCAAAAGTTGAAATTACTAATCCTTTCTCAATTTTAGATTCTTGAAAAGATTCAAACATCATAGAACAAAAAGCTAAGTCGAATAAATGTTCTTTTGTTGTTTTGTGGCCTAACTTATAAACAGCAGGTAAATATTTATATTGTCCCCATTTACTTTTACCTTTAGTCTTTACAAGTAATTGTGGACGTATCTCTGCGTTTATATTTTGGAAAAGATTCTTTTTGATTTTTAATCCAATTACTCCTTGATAACCATTTTCACAGCCTTTTAATCCTGTATATATTTCACCATTACAAAGTTCAGAGAAAATTTGAAACTGATTAATTTTATCTATAGCTTTATGGGGAGACCAAACTTCATAAGATTTTTTCCCCTTAAAATCGAGCCATGCTTTTCTTTTACATCTTGTAAAACTTTTTAAATGAAGAGAATTCAAATTATTTTTAAAGGGCGGTTTTAAAATTTACTCATATAAATTAGTATAGATAATTAAAAGAAATCAAGGAAATTTTTAATTTGATAGCTGATAAATTAGACAAAATAAAATTTGGAACTGATGGTTGGAGAGGAATTATTGGTTTTGACTTTAACCTGTCCAATCTTTCAAGAGTTGTTGTCGCTGCATGTCAGGAGTTGCATTATCAATACTATAAAGAAGTTAATTCAAAGAAAATTATTATTGGATATGATCGCAGATTTATGGCTTGTGAATTCGCCAAGCAAATAGTGCCTTTTGTGAGAGGATGTGGTTTCGAACCGATCTTATCTGATAGCTTTGTTACAACACCCTCTTGTAGTTTCTATGCCAAAGAAGTCGGTTGTCTTGGAGCGTTAGTAATTACAGCAAGTCATAATCCATATAATTGGCTAGGTCTGAAAATAAAGAGCTTTAATGGATGTTCTGTTGACGAATCTTTTACAAGTGAAGTTGAAAAAAGATTAATGCTTGGAAATTCTATTGAAAAAATAGAAGGTCTTAATCAATTGGTAGATATTAAGAAATTTCATTTAGATAGAATTAAATCCCTTTTTGATATTGACTATATTTCCAAGAGATTAAAAAAAATGAAATTGCGAATTTTTGTAGATTCTATGCATGGTTCAGCTGCAAATTGTATGGTTGAGATTTTTGCTTCTAGTGATTTAGAAGTTATTGCAGAAATCAGGAAAGATGCTGATCCTTTTTTTGGAGGTAAACCTCCTGAACCTCTTTTGAATTATGCAGATGATCTAAAACAAATACTAATGAAAAATTCAACAAATGAAGTGAAAACTTTAGGAATAATATTTGATGGTGACGGTGATAGAATTGCAGCAATTGATGAAAAAGGAAGATACTCTAGTACTCAAGATTTACTCCCATACTTTATTAGCTATTTGGGCGAAATTAAAAATAATTCTTATCCAGTTTTAAAGACTGTTAGTGGTTCAGATATTATTAAAAATATATCAGAGAGTCAAAATAGGGATGTTTTTGAACTTCCAGTTGGCTTTAAATATATTGCTGAAAAAATGATCAAAGAAAAAATATTTATCGGAGGAGAGGAATCTGGGGGAGTTGGTTTTGGTGACTTTATGCCTGAAAGAGATGCTCTATATGCAGCTATGGTTTTATTAAATGGAATTGCTGAAAAATCTCAATATTTATATGAAACCTTAGATGAAATTCAAGAAGATTTTGGGCCAAGTTTTTATAAAAGAATTGATATTAAATTTCCAAATCAGTCAGAAAAAAATAACGTAAAAAAATTTATTATAGATAATATTCCTGATAATATTAATAATCATAAGTTAAAAAGTATCTCAAAAATCGATGGAATAAAGTTGAGAATTGATAAAAATTTTTGGCTTCTTTTTAGGTTTTCAGGAACGGAACCTCTTTTAAGGTTATATTGTGAAGCACCAAAAGAATCTTATCTAATTGAGGTATTAGAGTGGGGTCAAGAATTTATAAATTTGGCAGGAAAATAAGGATGAAAAATTTATATTTAGCGAGTATGAATAAAGGTAAAATTGAAGAATATAAGAAATTGCTTGCGGGAGTTAATTGTAAATTGTTACTCCAGCCAGAATCATTAGAAGTTGAAGAGGATGGACTGACGTTTAGAGATAATGCAATTAAAAAAGCGAGTGAAGTTTCGAGAAAAACGAATAATTTTTCAATAGCAGATGATTCAGGAATTTGTATTGAAGCACTAGGTGGTAAGCCTGGCATTTACTCATCTAGATATGCAGAAAATGATCAGAAGAGAATTGAACGAGTTTTAAGAGAACTTGATGGAGTTCAAAATAGAAGTGCTTTCTTTATTGCTAATATTTGTGTTTGTTCCCCAAATGGTGAAGTGATTATTGAATCTGAGGCAAAATGTCATGGCAATATCATTTTAAACCCAAGAGGAAAAGGTGGTTTTGGGTATGACCCAATTTTTGAGGAGAGTTCTACTAGATTAACTTTCGCAGAAATGAATAATGATATTAAAGACTATTGTAGTCATAGAGGTAAAGCATTAAAAAAAATCATTCCGGATATAATTGAAATTTTTTCTTAAATTCAATTAACCCAAGATCCATGAAGGCCATGAGGAATTGAAATGGGTAGTTCATAAACAGCTAATTCTTTTAAGTCTTTTGCATCTAATATCACTAAATCGCTTCCTCTTCTTTCTCCGTTCCATAGAAGTATAAATAAAAATCCCTCATCTTCTTTTGAAGAGTTTTCTGATGGAACCATAATTGGTTCACTAACGAATCCACTTGGACCTGCTGACCAAGAAATCTCTTCCTTGGATGTTAAATTGATTTTTTTTATTGCTTGAAGTGGAGCGTTCCCTAGCTTTTGAGATGTGCTTGCCATCCAACTAAAATTTGCTTTTAATCCTAAGTTTTTAGGATTAACAACAGCAAATTCGCAACATTGTTCACTTAAAGTTTCAAGGTCACTAGTTTTTTTCTTTAGATCGATAATTGATCTTTTCAGTTTTCCTTCTGGATATTTATCAAAGTCAATATCTCTAAAATTTTCGTCTGGACCAACTGATGGGAAATCATCATAAAAAATACTATCTAATACGATTTTGGATTCTTTTTCAAATGCATTTACATGATGAAAAACGAATCCTTCTGGAGCATCTATTGTTAACGGTGGTTGACCTCTAAATAATCCACTTTCTCTGGGGATGATAAAAAACTTTGCCTTTTTATTTGGATTTGACTTTAGACATTGTGCTGCTCCTCTTTGACCCATAACAAATGGAAGAGGATTGAAATCAATAGCATTCTGTAAGAATATTGCCCAATTAGTTGTAATTGCGAAATCATGAAGGAATGCAAAGCCATTAAAGGTATCTTTTCTGTCGAAAATGAGCTCTCCAGAATTTTTACCTGCATTATTAAATTCCATTAATCTAATAGTGCTTTTTGGTCCGGTTTGTACTCCAAAAGTGACTAAAAGTTCTGAAGATGCATTTGAGTTTAGGTCTTTTTTAGGATGGGCACTGAATGCTTCGTTAGGCTTGAGGACACCTTTTAATGTTGTTAAACCAATAGTTTCGAGACTATCAGAATCCATTGCATGTGGACCGGCTGCTTCCCATAATGCGAGAATTTCATCTCCTAATTTAACGACATGAGTATTGGCGATATTCTTGAATTTTAGATCCAATGCATTATTTAAAATTCCTCCATTTTTTTGTGTCCCGAAAACACCTCTATAAATAAATTTATTTATTTTTTCTTCTTCCAAATAGCCTTTAGTTTTAACAAATCTATTTGTTAAGAACGGCTGACCATTTTTGAACTTTATGGATGTGATCATTCCATCACCGTCAAATGGATGATGAACCCATTGTCCACCTCTTTCTAATATTCCCGGTCCATTTCTTAATAATGTTCCATTTAAATTTTCAATATTGTTACCTTTGCTAATTTTTAGAGGCTCTTTAGTAAGCTCCTTTTCTACATTTTGATACGCACTTGACCAATCTTCTTTATTAAAACTTTTAGTTTTATTAATTTTTTTATCTTGTAAATTAGTCACAACAAAATAATTACTCTTGTATATCTTCGCCAAAAATCAACTGAATTGTGGCTGATTCGAAAAAATTCCTATTTTATTGGTTTTCTAGCATTCCTTTACTGCTTGGAATTGAATCAGATCTTCTCAGATCTATTTCGGTAGCCATTCGCATTGCTCTTGAAAAAGCTTTAAAGCAAGCCTCAACTATGTGATGTGAATTACTACCTTGTATTTGATTAATATGCAGAGTAATACCGCTGTTATTTACAAGGGCAATAAAAAATTCTTTTACTAGTTCAGTATCATAATTTCCTATTCTTGGAGCTTTTAATTGAAGATCATAAGATAGATGTGGTCTGCCAGAACAGTCTAAAGTGACTTGAACTAATGCTTCATCTAATGGAGCAAAGAAATGTCCAAATCTGCTTATTCCTTTTCTTTCTCCCAAAGCTTTTGAAAATGCTTTGCCTAATGCGATTCCTACATCTTCATTTGTATGATGATCATCAATATGGGTATCTCCAATTGCTTTTATTTTTAAATCGAACAAACCATGACTGGATATTTGATGAAGCATATGATCTAAGAATGGTATCCCGGTATCAATCTCAGAAATCCCCTTCCCATCTAAGTTTATAAATACAGAAATATCTGTTTCATTCGTTTTTCTTTTTATTTCAGATTGCCTTGGAGATGACATTTTTATGAAAAAACTTAGTTTACATTCCATTAATGCAGTAACCTGCATCAACATAAATTGTTTGGCCAGAAATGCCGCTAGAGAGATCACTTAATAAAAAAGCAGCAGTATTACCTACTTCTGTTTGAGTGACTGTTCTGCGCAAAGGAGCCTTTTCTTCAACATTGTGAATCATATCTAAAATGCCACCTATAGCAGAACTCGCAAGTGTTCTAATAGGTCCAGCACTTATTGCATTAACTCTGACTTGTTTTTCGGGACCAAGTTCTGCAGAGAGATATCTTACTGAAGCTTCTAAAGCTGCTTTAGCAACGCCCATAACGTTGTAGTTTGGAATAGCCCTCTCTGACCCTAAATAGGTCAGTGATACAACTCCAGCACCATCACTAAAAAGTGGTTTTGCTGCTTTACATAAAGGTGCTAATGAGTACGCACTTATATTAAGAGCCCTATCAAAACCCTCTGAAGTGGTAGCACTATAATCTCCAATCAATTCGTCGCGTCCCGCAAATGCTAAGCAGTGAACTAATCCGTCAATTTGACCCCAATTGTTTTTTATATTTTTAAATATCTCTTCAATTTGAGCTGGATTTTGCACATCAAGAGGCAAAAATAAAGATGGGTTTAACGGTTCAGTTAGTTCTCTAACTTTAGATTCAAATCTTCCCTTGTCATCAGGCAAATATGTGATTCCTAGTTCTGCGCCAGCTTGTGAAAGTTGTTGAGCAATACCCCATGCTATTGAACGATTGTTGGCAATTCCTGTAACAAGAATTTTTTTGCCAGTTAGATTAAGAAGCATTTTGTTTATTATTTCTATTATTCTCCTATATAAAAGTACCTATCTTTACGGATTACTGCAAAATATACAATAATTTTCAAATATCAAAGATTATTAACCTTAAATATGGTCAGAACAAATTCTATGGTTTTGGAATTAGGTTTTCAATTACCGAATTTCGAAATGTTAAATGCTAATTCCTCAAAAAATGAATATTTTAATTCTCATAATCTAGATAATCGGCATTTACTTTTAATGTTTATTTGTGCCCATTGCCCATTTGTTAAATATATTGAGAATCAAATTTTCACCTTAAGTAAAGAAATTGAAAATACAGTTCAAACAGTTGCGATTTCTAGTAATGATATTATTACTCATCCTTCAGATTCTCCTAAAAATTTGAGATTACAGGCACAAACACAGGGATGGAGTTTCCCTTATCTTTACGATGAAAATCAAAATTTTGCTAAGGAATTAAAAGCGGCTTGCACCCCTGATTTTTATCTTTTTTCAAATGAAGGAGATGGTGATTTTTTATTGTTTTATCATGGCCAATTAGACGATAGTAGACCAGGAAATAATATCCCTCTATCTGGAAAAGATTTGCGCTCTGCTGTAAAAGATTTGAATCAAGATAATTCTTATCCTTCAAATCAGATACCTTCTTTAGGTTGCAATATAAAATGGACTCCTGGTAAAGAACCAAGTTGGTTTAAATGAATTAAAAAAAATTTTTACCCGTAGAATTATGGTTTAGGGTTAATATATTTACTATGCAGATACCTCCATTTACTTTAAATAGGCAGTACCACGAAATTGGCTCAGAAGTTGAAGGTGAGGTTTTTAAGGTTTTAAAAGGGGGCCAGTATATTGGAGGACAAGAAATTGCCAAATTTGAGGAGAGTTTTTCAAATCTGATTGGTGTTGAAAATACTATTGGATGTAACAGTGGGACTGATGCTTTAGTTTTGGCTTTGCGCGCATTAGATATTGGTGTGGGTGATGAAGTTATTACCTCATCTTTTAGCTTTTTTGCAACTGCAGAGGCTATTAGTGCAGTTGGTGCTAATCCTGTTTTGGTAGATATAGATCCAGAAACTTATCTCATTAATACTGAACTAATAGAACAAGAAATAAATTCTAATACCAAGGCAATTATGCCAGTTCATCTATTTGGTAATGCAGTGAATATGACCTTAATAAAATCTTTGGCCAAGAAATATGACTTAAAAGTAATCGAAGATTGTGCTCAGGCAACATGCACAATGTGGGAAAATTCCAAAGTTGGTAGTATCGGTGATATAGGCTGTTTTAGCTTTTTCCCTACTAAAAATTTAGGAGCTGCTGGAGATGGTGGAGCAGTAACAACTTCAGATCAGAAGATTGCAAAAAAAATTAGAGAACTGGCTGTTCATGGCAGTCCAATAAGATATCATCATACCCAAATTGGATATAACAGCAGACTTGATACCATTCAAGCTGCCATATTAAACATTAAAATTAAATATATTTCTAAGTGGATTAATAATCGCCAAAAAATTGCTAATAATTACCTTGATTTATTAGAAAAAAATCCATTTATTAGTTTTCCAAAAATTAGCTCTGATTCAATTTCCCATTCTTGGAATCAATTTGTCATTAAATTAAGAAATGATAAATATTTTTTAAATGAAGATTTTTCAAATTTATTTGATACTGATTGCAAAAAATACTATTCCTTAAGAAATTTGGTAAAACAACAACTTTTTGAAAAAGGTATTAATTCAATTATTTATTATCCAATTCCAATACACGCACAAATAGCTTACAAAAATAAAAATTTTTCAAGAACAAAACTCATTAATACAGAGAGAATTTGTACAGAAGTTCTTAGTCTTCCAATGTTTCCTGAAATTTCTTATGAAGAGCAAGTTTATGTAGCAGAAAATTTAAATAAAGTTTTAAAGAATTGTATAAAGGAAATTCAAATTTCAGCATAAAGTGATTTAAATAATCTTTGTTGTATGTTGTGATTGACAATAGGTCTTGAATAATTATTTTTTTCTAAATTAGATATCTCCCCATTTAATAATTCTGAATTTGACACTTTAGATAATTCAGGAATCCAATATTTTATATATTCGCAAATAGGATCAAATTTTTTTGCTTGGGTATATGGATTAAAAATTCTAAGTGGTTTTGGATCCATACCGCTACTGGCGCTCCACTGCCATCCCCCATTATTTGCAGCTAAGTCTCCATCTACTAAAGTAGCCATAAATTTTTTCTCGCCCATTTGCCAATTGCATATAAGATCTTTTACCAGAAATGAAGCGACTATCATCCTACATCTGTTATGCATCCAGCCAGTACTATTTAGTTGACGCATTGCAGCATCAACTATAGGTACTCCGGTCTCTCCGTTGCTCCAATGCTGAAACCATTCATTATTGTTTTGCCATGGAAAGTGATCCCATTTTTTTCTATATGGACCTTTCTCTAGCTCTGGGAAATGGAATAAGCAATGATGATAAAATTCACGCCAAACAAGTTCTTTTTGCCAAGTTTTAATTGATAGACAATTTCCTTGATTTTCCAAATCTGAATTTAAATTTAATGTGGCGTTCCAAACTTTTCTAATGCTGATAGTGCCGAATCTGAGAGATGCACTTAGAAAAGATGTCCCATTATGGGAAGGAAAATCTCGTGCAGAATTATAAGAAAATATTTTTTTTTCGTTGATGAAGTTTTCTAATAATGTTTCTGCAGCATTCTCTCCAGGCCTACATGGACAAATATTCGAACCAGGAAATTTGATATTTTTGATAAATTTCTCTAGAACCGAATCAGATGAATTTATTGTCTTATCTTTGAGTTTTTTATCTATATCTTTAAACTGGAAACCAACTTTATCTTGTTCATATGAACCTATTAAATTCATTTTTGATTTAAGGTTTTTATAAAAAGGTCCATAAACTGAATAAGGATTATTATTCCCTGAAAATATTTTTAAAGGTTCTACTAATAAGTGATCCCAAGTTTCAATTACTTGAATATTTTGTTCTTTTAAAAATTTTTTTATTTGTAAATCGCGATTAATCTCATAAGGTTCAATTGATCTATTCCAAAAAACAAATTTAGCATCTATTTTCTTTGCTAATTTAGGGATCATTAATATTGGATCTCCCTCTTTTAAAATTAATCTACTACCCATTTTTTTCCAATTATTTCCTAATTCTTGTAGTGAATTTCCTAAAAACCAAGCTCGCGAACTTGCATTGAAATCGTGTGAGTAATTTTTATCAAATATATAAGTTGAAGTAATAGCATTTGATAATGAAAATGCTTTGATTAAAGCTTTATTATCAAATATTCTTAAATCCTTTCTATGCCAAAAAAGTATTCTAGGTTTATTCATGATCTATCTAAAAATTGTTTAGCTCTAAACCAAGCCGTCACAGTTTTTGCGTCAAGAATTTCATCCCCACTAGAAATAAGATTATCTAGTTTGTCTGGATCTAAAATTAATACTTCTATATCTTCATCTAAATCTCCTTTAACCTCGGAATTGAGTTTGTTTAAATCACGGGCTAAAAATAAATAAATTTCTTCATCTGCATAACCAGGAGCAGGGACAAGAGTTCCTAGTTCATCCCATTTGTTTGCACTGAATCCAGTCTCCTCTTGTATTTCTCTTTGAATTGAATTAATAGGTGTTTCACCTATTTCTAATGTACCTGCTGGAAATTCTAATAAATATCTTGAAACAGCAAATCTATATTGCCGAAGAATGATAACTTTATTGTCTTTTGTAATAGGTACGGCTAATGCTGCCCCAGGATGCTTAATGTATCCATATTCACCTTCATGTCCATTTGGAAGTTCAATTCTATTTATTTCGAAACTAAATTTTTTTGACTTTAACTCAGATATTTTTTCTTTAAAAATTGATCTTCTTATAAGGTTTTTATTGCCCATAATTTTGAAATAAAAATAGCCTAACAGTTATTTTTTGGTTTTGTAAATCATTTATATATACCATTTTGGGACATCAAACTTTGTGATTTTTTGGCTTCTACTTAAGATTTCAGATAGTGGCGTAATAACAAAATTCCGATTCATGAATCTAGGGTGAGGCAATGTTAATTCCTCGTCAACTGTATGAAAATCTTCCCACCAAAGAATATCTAAATCGAGACATCTTGATAGCCATTTCTTGCCCTTTGGCGTCTCTTCCCGTCCGAAAAATCTCTCTAACTTTTTTAGCTCTTTTAGAAGTGATTTAGCTTTTTTATTTGATGGTTGTGGAAAAGAATTACTTTTTATAAGTAATAGAGTATTTAAATAATTTGGCTGCTCATTTTCAACACCATGGGGTAATGTCTCATAAATTGAAGACCAGAAAAAGTTTGCATGAAATTTGCTTTTCTCTTCTTTTTTTTTGTTAGAACTATCTCCCCACTCATTTATTATTTCCTCTATTTTTGGTTTGCAAATTAATAGTGACTCAAGAGGGCTTCCGAATTTACTATCAATATTTGCTCCGAGGGATATACATAGTCCATTTTTGATATTAAGATTTGATAATTCCACTACAAAAAACAAAGTTATTGGATAAATTCTATATCAGGCATTTTTAAAGTGATTTTGAACTCCGAGTTAAAAGAAAAAGGAGAAATAAAAGATTTAATGAATTCAAAGGATTCTTTTAGAGCTTTTCCTTTGGCGGCTATTACAGGTCATAGCTTATTGAAATTATCTTTGCTTTTGGCAGCAGTTGATCCGAGTTTAGGAGGAGTGATTATCGCTGGCGGAAGAGGTACTGGTAAGTCAGTATTAGCAAGGGGTTTGCATACTTTACTCCCTCCTGTAGAAGTATTGGATAATGAATCAATACTGGAAACACTATCTAAGAGAAATAGTAATACTTCATTAAGACCTATTGGTAGGAACCTAGATCCAGATAAACCAGAGGAATGGGATATTAGTACTATTAAATTGTTAGAGGAGACAATTGGAAGTGATTATTTGAATCAAATTGATGAAGTTCCAAAAAAAGTAAAAGAGGCACCATTTGTACAAGTTCCCATTGGTATAACTGAAGATAGACTTGTTGGGTCAATTGATGTCGCTGCCTCATTAAGTACGGGAGAACAAGTGTTTCAGCCAGGAATTTTAGCAGAAGCTCATAGAGGTGTTCTGTATGTAGACGATATAAATTTGTTGGATGATGGAATTGTAAATTTAATTCTTGAAGCTATAGGAAGAGAGCAAAATAATATTGAAAGAGATGGTTTGAGCCTCTCTCATCCTTGTAAGTCCCTTCTAATAGCAACTTATAATCCTGAAGAAGGTGCTTTACGAGATCATGTTTTAGATCGTTTTGCTATTGTGCTTTCGGCAGATCAATCTATTGATAATGCTCAAAGAGTTGAGATTACAAAATCTGTTTTATCACATGCAGAAAATAATATTAAATTTTCAGAGAAATGGTCGGAAGAATCCGATAATTTATCTACTCAATTAATTTTGGCAAGACAATGGTTAAAGGATGTCAAGATAACAAAAGAGCAAATAACCTATTTAGTGAATGAAGCTCTTAGGGGAGGAGTAGAAGGACATAGGTCAGAATTATTTGCAGTAAAAGTAGCAAAGGCTAATGCAGCTCTTCGAGGCGATGAGAATGTAAATTCTGAAGACCTAAAAGTCGCAGTAAGGTTAGTTATTCTTCCACGAGCAATGCAAATACCTCCAGACGACGATGATATTCAACCACCCCCTCCAGAGGATCAGAGTCCTCCACCTCCACCTCAATCAAACAATGATGAGTCTGAACCTGATACTAATGAAAATGATAATGAGCAGGACCAAGAACAAGAAGAAGATAATTCTGATGGAGAAGAGGAATCTACTCCCGAAATACCAGAAGAATTTATACTAGATCCTGAGGCATGTATGGTCGATCCTGATTTATTACTTTTTTCATCAGCTAAAGCAAAAGCAGGAAATAGTGGAAGTAGATCAGTGATATTTAGTGATAGTAGAGGAAGATATGTAAAACCTATAATTCCAAGAGGTAAAGTAAAAAGAATTGCGGTAGATGCTACCCTTAGAGCTGCTGCTCCTTATCAAAAATCGAGAAGATTAAGGAATCCTAATAAATCAATAGTTATAGAAGAAAATGATTTTAGGGCAAAGCTTCTTCAAAAAAAGGCGGGTGCTTTAGTTATTTTTCTCGTTGATGCTAGTGGTTCTATGGCTCTTAATAGAATGCAAAGTGCTAAAGGTGCAGTTATCAGACTTTTGACTGAGGCATATGAGAATAGAGATGAAGTAGCTCTTATTCCCTTTAGAGGTAACCAAGCAGAAGTTCTTTTGCCTCCAACAAGATCTATAACTGCAGCGAAAAGAAGGCTAGAAACGATGCCATGTGGAGGTGGATCGCCTTTGGCTCATGGACTAACACAATCAGCAAAAGTAGCAAAAAATGCTCTTGCAACAGGAGATATAGGGCAAGTGATTGTTGTTGGGATTACCGATGGCCGAGGAAATGTTCCATTAGGAGTATCTCTAGGACAAAATGAAGTTGAGGGAAAAGATAATGAAAATGAAAATGTCAATTTAAAACAGGAGGTTCTAGATATCGCTGCAAAATATCCCATGCTTGGTATAAAACTCTTAGTAATTGACACAGAGAGAAAATTTATAGCAAGCGGATTTGGTAAAGAATTAGCAGAGGCAGCTCAAGGGAAATATGTCCAACTGCCAAAAGCCACAGATAAAGCAATCGCAGCTATGGCTTTAAATGCTATAAATGAATTCTAAATATTTCTCAGGGATAAATTTCGTTAAGGAATTTTGAAAGTCCAATCGTTAAATCTCTTATAGATTTAGTTAATTCTTTATCTTGCGTTAATTTTTCAAAATCATCACTCATATCATCTATTTTGGTTGAGATAGATCTAGCAGCATTAATTGTCAATTTGATGTCATTAAGGGTTTCTTCGTCATCGATAGTAGACAAAATGTTATTCAAATGATTGGCAGCAATTGCCATTTCTTTTATTAGAGGTTCAACTCTTTTTAGTTCTTGTTTTGATAAAAAAATTAATTCATCAAGATTTTCTTGTGTTCTGTCAAATTGGTCAATTGAGTTAACGATGTTTTCAATTAAGTTTTCTTGATTTGTGTCTTTTAAAAGTTGACTGATTTTATTAGTTATATTTGAGAGACTTGATAGTTGTTTACCTGTGATAGTATCTCCCTGACAAATAATTAATTTGGTATCGCATTTTTCGGATATAGGTTTTTCAATATTTTTGGGCAATGATTTTTCGCTTGTCTCTAAAGCGACTTGCACATCTCCTCCAAGAAAAGAATTGGTTACTACTCTTGCAAATGTTGGCCTAGGAAGAATGATATCTGGATTGTTTAAAACTATTTTTGCTTTAATTGATTCATTAGTAAATAAGATATCTTCTATTGATCCAACTAAAATTCCTCTGTAAGTAACTGGAGACTTTTTTGATAAACCGCTTGCGTTATTGAATTCAGCAAAGAGGTGCCAATTTTTTGATGATAATCTTACTCCTCTTAGCCAAAAAGAAAAAAATGTGAATATTAAAAATCCTCCTAATAAGGAAAATCCAACTATTGAATCTCGTAAGCTTTTACGCATAATTTTTAAATGTCTTTGGGTTGCATTGGACCATCAAGTTTCCCATGCCTGAATTGAAATACATAGGGATCATTGCTCTCTTTAAATTTATCAATAGAACCTGCCCATCTAAATTTGCCCCCGTAAAGCATTAAAACTTTATCTGAAGTCCTTTCTATAGTACTAAGAACATGGCTAACCACAATAGATGATCCGTTGGCTTTATTATTTGTCTTATTAATTAAATCTTCAATTCTTGATGAGGCTATTGGATCAAGCCCTGCAGTTGGTTCATCAAAAAGTAATAAAGGCTTAGTATTTGTATTGAGAGTTTGATCAGTAATTAAAGCTCTAGCAAAACTAACCCTTTTTTGCATTCCTCCGCTTAATTCATTTGGAAGTTTCTTCTCAACATTAAATAATCCAACCTCAGCTAAACATTCACTTACTATTTCATGGATTAACTTTTTAGTTAGGTTTTTATTTCTCTTAAGTAGAAAACCAACATTTTCTTCTACAGTTAAAGATCCTAATAATGCTGGGTTCTGAAAAACTAGTCTTACATCAGGAGGATTATTTTGATCTAGTCTCAAATATTTTTGTTTTTCACCAAAAATTCTTAATTCCCCTTTGGTAGGCAATATCAGGCCAGCTAATATTTTTAAAATTGTTGATTTGCCAGAACCTGAAGGTCCAACTATAGCTAATTTCTCCCCTTCATTAAGTTCAAAATTAAGTTGATCAAGAACATTGATTGCTCCCCAACTTATTGAGAGGTTCTTGGTTTCAACTGCATGCTTGGATTTTTTCAAAATCTATAAGAAAGGGAAAACTCATCTTCTATTACATTTTGCCTATTTTTAGAAATAAAAAAAGGATGTATGAATTTGATTTATAATGAATATTATGACGTTTTTTAAAATTGATAAAAATAATTTAAGAGGTTTTAATGAATAAGCGTAAAAAAAGAGTGAGAAGATATTATAAAAATTTTAAAAAATCTAATTTTGTCTTTTTAAGCAAAATTGTAAGAATTTTAAGTTGGCTTTTGCCAGGACTGGTCATTAAAAGATGGATGGTTACATCTGCAATAGGATTTTTAACTACATTATTAGGCCTTGCAATTTGGACAAATTTGAGGCCACTCTATTGGCTAATTGAAATATTTTTTTGGTTAATGACAGGTTTAACTAGTATCTTGCCGGTTTCATTATTGGGGCCTTTAATTTTTGTTATTGGACTTTTATTAATTGGGATTGGACAAAATAGAAGTATTAATTCTATTCAAAAAGCGCTTGTTCCAGAAAAAAATACATTTTTAGTTGATGCATTAAGGGTTAAGAGCAAATTAAATAGAGGTCCTAACATTGTTGCAATTGGAGGAGGTACAGGCTTATCTACTTTATTAAAAGGCTTAAAAAATTACAGCAGTAACATTACTGCAATCGTAACGGTATCGGATGATGGTGGAAGTAGTGGAATTCTTAGAAAACAATTAGGCGTCCAACCTCCCGGCGATATTAGAAATTGTTTGGCTGCATTATCAAACGAAGAACCTATTTTAACTAGATTATTTCAATATAGATTTTCAGGAGGAAGTGGTTTAGAGGGGCATAGTTTTGGAAATTTATTCTTGTCAGCTTTAACAACAATTACAGGTAGTTTAGAAAAAGCAGTTCAAGCCTCTAGTAAAGTTTTGGCGGTACAAGGTCAAGTTTTGCCGGCAACAAATATTGATGTTATGTTATGGGCCGAATTAGAGGATGGTGAAAAAATTTTTGGCGAAAGCAAGATCAGCAAATCTAGAAAACTAATTTCAAGGATTGGTTACCTTCCAGAAAATCCTCCTGCTCTTTCAAGTGCTCTAGAATCTATAAGAGAGGCTGATTTGATAATACTTGGACCAGGTAGTCTATATACTTCACTATTACCTAATTTGTTAGTACCAGAGATAGTGGACGCTTTATTGCAAAGCAATGCTCCTAAAATTTACATAAGCAATTTGATGACACAACCTGGGGAAACGGATGGGCTTGATGTTTATCAACATATCAAATCAATAGAAAAGCAATTATCAAATTTTGGAGTCAATAATAGAATCTTTAACGCAATCTTATCTCAGGTCCAATTTGAAAAGTCTCCATTAGTAGACTATTACGAAACTAGAGGGGCAGAACCTGTTAAATGTAATAAAGAAAAATTATTATCTGAAGGTTATTATGTTTTACAGGCACCATTATATTCAAAAAGAATAACCCCAACTCTTAGACATGATCCGAGAAGGTTAGCGAGAGCAGTAATGTTCATATACCGCAAATTAAAGAAATTAAACTAATAAGCATCTTGAAGTTCATAGAAGTCAGGCTGAATATAATCTTTTCTCAATGGCCATCCTCTCCAGTCTTCAGGCATTAAGAGTCTTTTAGGATTTGGATGGTCAATAAAATTTATTCCATACATGTCATATGTTTCTCTTTCTTGCCAATCACTTCCTCTAAAGATTTTATATAAACTAGGGATAGATAAATCAGCATCTCTTTTTAAAAAAACTTTTAATCTAACTTCTTTAATTTTTTCAATCTTTTGAAAGTCATCAACAGTTATAAAATGATAGAAACTAACAAGATTTTTGCCTGGTCCTTCATCATAGCCACCTTGACATTGCAGATAGTTGAAACCGTAATTTCTTAATGCCGATACTGCTTCATATAAATTACTAGGTTCAACGGAAATGTTTTCTATTCCTATGTGGTCATTATCTAATGATTGATTTGGTATTCCATCTTTAGATAAAATTTGACTAAAAAAACCTTCGTTTTCTATTGAAGTGTCCGAGGATTTGGCTAAACCGTCTTTTTCCATTAATCTTCTTCGCTATTGATAATTTCAACTTTTTCGCTATTTTCCTGCGACTCGGTTATTTTTTCTTTTTTGGAGGAAGGAATAACATTCGTTGAAGTTTTGTTTAGATATTCACCGGTATTTTCTGAGAAAACTATATTCATTTGGTGATCAAAAGTAAAATACCTGTGGGTTTGCTCTGTTTTTGTTCTTTCTAAGATTGATTCATTACCAACTTTTTTTCTTAATTTTATTACAGCATCAAAGATTGCTTCGGGTCTTGGAGGACATCCAGGAAGATATAAATCGACTGGTATCAACTTGTCAACTCCCCTGACAGCAGTAGTAGAGTCTGCACTAAACATTCCTCCTGTAATTGTACAAGCACCCATTGCAATCACATATTTTGGCTCAGGCATCTGCTCATAAAGTCTTACTAAAGCTGGAGCCATCTTCATTGTTACTGTCCCTGCAACTATTAATAAATCTGCTTGTCTTGGCGAACTTCTTGGAACTAATCCAAATCTATCAAAATCAAATCTAGATCCAATTAGTGCAGCAAATTCAATAAAACAACAAGCTGTTCCATACAGGAGAGGCCAAAGACTACTTAATCTAGCCCAATTATGTAGATCGTCTAAGCTAGTTAATATTATATTTTCGCTTAAATCAGTAGTAACTTGTGGAGCACCAAGCGGATTGCAAGTTCCTTCTCTGATTTCTCTTATTGCTTTTGGGGATAATTGTGGATTCAATTGTTTAACTCCATTCTAAAGCACCTTTTCTCCATGCGTAGGCTAAAGCAATAACAAGTATTGCAATAAAAATTAAGGCCTCAATAAAAGCTAATAAGCCTAATCTATTGAAGGCAACAGCCCAAGGATAAAGGAATACTGTCTCCACATCAAATATAACGAAAACTAAGGCGAACATGTAATAACGAATATTAAATTGAATCCATGCTCCCCCAATAGGCTCCATTCCTGATTCATAGGTAAGTTTTCTTTCACCAGTTCTACCTTTAGGGGCAACTATAAGATTAGTAATTAGAGCTAAAATTGGAACAGCAGAAGCAATTAAGAGAAAACCTAAAAAATATTCATAGCCAGATAATAAAAACATATTAAAAATTAATTTTGAATAAAATTCGCTTAATTAAGCAAAATCTTTTAAAGTTCTTAAAGAATAATAATAAACTGTGAGTGAAAACATTCAACCAACCTCTGAGGAAAACAAAATAGTTGAAAATCTTAAGAAAGAAAATCTTTCTAAAAACCCCTCAGAAGTAAATGTTAAACAACCTACTATTAATCTAGAACAAAATAGATTCGAATGTAGAAGTTGTGGATACATTTATGATCCGTTAGAAGGAAATAAAAAATTGAACATACCTAAAAATACCCCTTTTTCAGAGTTGGACGGGAATACTTTCGCTTGCCCTGTTTGTAGAGCTGGTAAAAATTTTTATAAGGACATTGGATCCAGAGCAAAACCTAGTGGATTCGAAGAGAATTTAGTTTATGGGTTTGGTTTTAATAGTTTGCCCCCTGGACAAAAAAATATATTGATTTTTGGAGGACTTGCTTTTGCTGCAGCTATGTTCCTTTCTTTGTACTCTTTGCATTAATATAAATAAATGAAAAAATCTTTTACCAGTACTACCAATCTTCTCTTATCTGTAATTCTTTGCTTTGTTTTAAGCAGTTGTTCATCTACAGGAGTCAAGATGAATGAAAGCAGCCCTTGGAGAACAATTCAGTTTGAAAATCAAGCTAATGCCTTAGATGTTGATTTTATAGATGATAATCATGGGTTTTTAGTTGGCTCTAATAGACTCATTATGGAATCAAATGATGGGGGAGAAACATGGGAAAAAAGATCATTAGATATTACTGCGGAAGAGAATTTTCGCCTTCTTGATATTGACTTTAAAGGCTCTGAAGGTTGGTTAATTGGACAACCTTCTCTAGTAATGCATACCGTCGATGAAGGTAAAAATTGGACTCGGCTTTCCCTTGGGAAGTTGCCAGGCCAGCCTTTTTTAGTTACTACCATTGATGAAGGAGTCGCCCAATTGGCAACAACCTCAGCAGCAATTTATGAAACTTCCAATAGCGGTGAGACATGGGAAGCAAAAGTATCAGACCCTTCGGAACAGGGAGGTATTAGAGATTTAAGAAGAACATCTACCGGTGATTATGTGAGCGTTAGCAGCCTTGGAAATTTTTTCTCTACTCTTGATAGTGATAGCAACACTTGGATAGCTCACCAAAGAGCAAGCAGTAAGAGAGTTCAAAGTATTGGTTTTAATCCAGAGGGAAGTTTATGGATGCTTTCTAGAGGAGCCGAAATCAGATTTAATGAAGATAATAGCGATGTAGAAAATTGGTCGAAGCCCATTATACCTATTCTTAATGGATACAATTATCTAGACCTTGGATGGGATCCTAATGGTGATATATGGGCAGGCGGTGGTAATGGAACTTTAATAGTAAGTAAGGATCAAGGTGAAACTTGGAATTCAGATCCTACAGCTTCTGGATTACCTACAAATTACATAAAAATACTTTTTCTTGATAAGGAAGACCTAGATAATCCAAAAGGATTTGTACTTGGCGAGCGTGGTTACATTCTTAAATGGAACAGCTAAGTTTGAAAAGCTTGCGTAAATAGTAAAAAAAAACTTAATTTTTGATAAATTTAGCAACTGTCTGTAACCAAGCTGTAAACTTCTTCACGAACTTATGATTTTACACTGTAAGATCAAGGGGTAAACATTTGTGATTATGGCCGCAGGTTCAACGGGTGAACGCCCATTCTTTGAAATAATCACCAGTATTAGGTACTGGATTATTCATGCAGTAACATTGCCAGCTATTTTTATAGCAGGCTTCTTATTCGTATATACAGGCTTAGCCTACGATGCTTTTGGAACTCCTCGTCCGGACAGTTATTTTCAATCATCTGAATCTAAAGCGCCTGTCGTAACACAAAGATATGAGGCTAAGTCCCAACTAGATTTAAGAACAAAATAACAATGACAAATTCTCAAGCTCCAATGCAGGCTGCGGAAGTCCGCGTTTATCCAATATTTACTGTTCGTTGGTTAGCAGTTCACGCTTTAGCCATTCCATCAGTATTCTTTTTGGGTTCTATTGCTGCAATGCAATTTGTAGCCAGATAAATTTAACTATCATGCAAGTAAACGAAAATCCTAACAAAGTTCCAGTCGAACTTAATCGTACAAGTCTTTACTTAGGCTTATTATCAGTATTTGTTTTGGGAATTTTATTTTCCAGTTATTTCTTCAACTAATTTAAAACTATGAGTAAATTAAAAGGACCTGATGGAAGAATTCCAGATAGACTTCCAGATGGTAGACCAGCAGTAGCATGGGAAAGAAGATGGACCGAAGGGACTCTTCCTCTATGGCTCGTCGCTACAGCAGGTGGAATTGCCGTTATCTTTGTTTTAGGCATATTCTTCTATGGCTCATATCAAGGTGTTGGAGCTGGCGGCTAACAAAATCTTTACCTTGGCCTAGCAATCAGTTAAATATAATAAGTCCCATAAGAATCGGTAAATATCCTTAGTTTCTCTTTTGTGAAACTTGGGATATTTTCTATTTGGGTTATTAAGCCATCTCTTAATGAAGTATGAGACTTGCTTTTTGGTCTTTCTTTTTCTATTAATTTTGCAAATTCAAATATTATTTGATTTGCCACTTCAGTATTTGATCTAAGATTATCCAAAACCATCTCTACAGATACTTCTTGATGGGTTTGATGCCAGCAATCATAATCAGTAACCATAGATAATGAGGAGTAAGCGATTTCAGCCTCTTTTGCTAATCTTGCTTCAGTATGATTTGTCATTCCTATTATCGAACAGCCCCAGCTTCTGTATAAATTTGATTCTGCGCGTGTTGAGAAAGCTGGTCCTTCCATGGCTAAATAAGTTCCTCCTTTGTGTAATTGTCTTCCTTCAGGAATATTTTTTTCTCCAACCTCACCCAATATTCTGCATAAATTAGTACAAAAGGGATCTCCCATCGTTACATGTGCTACAGCTCCCTCGTTAAAGAACGTTGCTGGTCTATTTTTTGTCCTGTCTATAAATTGGTCAGGTACAACTATATCTAGTGGCCTGATTTGTTCTTGTAATGAACCAACTGCTGATGGAGCGACAATCCACCTTACACCTATTGATCTTAAGGCCCATATATTAGCTTTATAAGGGATTTCAGTAGGATTTAATCTATGTGTTCTGCCATGCCTAGGAATGAATGCTATCTCTAAATTTCCAAGACTATATACTCTAATTGAATCAGAAGGTTTACCATAGGGAGTATTGATTTCTATTTCTCTTAAATACTCTATTTGATCCATTGAATAAAATCCACTCCCACCAATTACTCCTAATCTTGATTTTTCAATTGGTAATAAATGTTCTTTATTCATTGTGATTTAAATGACTTTTAATCATCTAGTACTAATTGGAGGAGGACACTCAAATGTTCTTTTAATTAAGAAATGGTTAATGTGTACGAAATTAATGCCAGAGATTCCTGTTTCAATTATATCTAGAGATTCTCATTTGGTTTATTCGGCGATGTTCCCATCGGTGCTTTCAAAATCTATTTCTCTAGAAGAGAGTTTGATTGATATAAAATCTTTAGCAAAAAATGCAAAAGTATCTTTTATAGAAGAAGAAGTAAAGGATATTGATTTCAATTTAAAAAAAATTGTTTTAAGTAATAGACCCTCAGTTAATTATTCGAAGTTGGTTCTTAATTTTGGAAGTCAAACAATAATTCCAAATGAATTTGAGTCACTAGTTAAAAATCGTAATGCTTTTACAATTAAACCTTTTTTGAGGGCTTATGACTTAATACAAAAAGAGGACATTTTTGATTCAGTTAATGAACTTCCATTTGTAATAGTTGGGAGTGGCCTTGCTGCAATTGAAGTATCATATGCTTTGAGAAAAAGATGGAGAGGCAGATCTTTAAAATTATTATGTGATTCAAGAAAAATTAATAACACAATTCTAAAAAGTTTACGGAATTCTAATATTGATTTAGTTCAAAACCTTAATTTTGATTATGGCAAGATTCTTTTGTGTACTGGAAATACATCTCCTTTGTGGGTACAAAAAAAATTTTTAGATTCGGATTCTCATGGAAGAATAATCACAAATCAGAATTTGCAGTTGAAAAGTTTATCTGGAATCTTTGCTGCGGGTGATTGCGCAGTTGTAGATTCAGCGAAAAGACCAGCATCGGGAGTTTTTGCAGTAAAAGTTGTAAATACATTAGTCAAAAATCTAAAAAAGGATATAGAAGGGGGATCATTAAGAAAGTGGTTACCGCAAAGGATTGGATTACAAATAATAAATATATTTCCAAGCCATCATCAAAAGGCTTTTGCTATTTATCGCAAATTTGTTTTTGGCCCCTCTTTTCTTTTTTGGATTTTAAAGCATAAAATTGATCTGAACTTTATTAATAAGTTCAGATCAAAAAGGCTAATAATGAAAGGTAGTGGAAAAAATATTTCATTGAATGATTGCAGGGGATGTGCTGCTAAAATCCCTCAGTCTTTTTTGAATAAATCATTAATCAAATCTAATTTAGATTCTTTTGCTTCATCTCCTGAAGATTCAGTTGAGATATATCAAAATGGTCAAGATATTATCTTGCAAAGTGTTGATGGATTCCCTGCTTTGGTAAGTGATCCTTGGCTCAATGCAAAAATTACTACTTTGCATGCTTGCTCAGATTTGTGGGCATGCGGAGCAAAACTTTCATCCGCGCAGGCTTTAATTTCATTACCAAAAGTTGAAAGGGAATTTCAGAGTTACCTCTTTTCTCAATCTCTCCAAGGTATTAAATCAACAGTTGAGGATCTTGGAGGTGAATTACTTGGAGGCCATACTTTCGAGGCAAGAAGTTTAGTCAATAAACCTTATTCATTAGGAATAGATATTTCTTTAACTGTCCAAGGCATTTTAAAAAATGGAGCAAAACCATGGCTTAAATCTGGAATGAATGATGGAGATATTCTTATGATGTCTAGACCTCTCGGCGTTGGGATTTACTTTGCTGGTCAAATGCAAAATATTAATATGCTAGGTAGTTCTTCTGAAATAATTAATAATTTAGTAAAGAGTCAGCAATATTTGATTGATGAAATTTATCTTTTTCAAGATCTATTTAAAGAATCATTAGTAAATGCTGCGACTGACATTACTGGATATGGATTTATTGGACATCTTAAAGAGATGGTTGAATCATCTAATTTATATAGGGAAATAAATAATCTTGAGCCACTAAAAGTTTTATTAGATTTATTTGCTTTTAAAGCTTATCCTGGAGTATTTGATTTAATAAGAAAAGATGTTAAAAGTACTTTCTTTGAATCTAATAAAGAAATTTTTGATAAAATTTATGAAGGAAATCAGCAAAAAAGAATAATTAATTTTTTAAATGAAAATTCATTAGATAAAGAGACTTTTAACGAGAGAATATCATTATTATTGGATCCTCAAACATGTGGCCCCTTGTTGATTAGTTGTAATCGTAAATATGAAAGTACTCTTAAAGATAAATGGTACAAGGTTGGAGAAGTTGTAAAAATGTAATCAATTTCTATTCAAGTTGTCAATTTCCAAATATCTTAATCGTTTGATTTCCTTTCCCATTTCCTTCCCTGGATCCCATCCTTCTTTTTTTAATGTTTCTCCATCTTTTTTTGATTTTATGAATTTGTAAATAAATAACCACTTAAACAAGTTACGCCAGTATAAACCTCCATCACAAATTAATAATTTGACTGTCTCATCATTAAGGTTTCTGTCCTCAATAAATTCTGTCCAACTTGATGGAGAAAAATAATTGAATTTTTTTTGGTTGGTTTTTAATATCTTTTTTATATTTGAATAATCTTCTAATATTTTTATCTCACTATTATTTACCAAAAATCTTTGACATGCTTTTTCTAAATCTTCTGAATCTTTTAACAAGTAAAGCATATAATTACCATTTAACTTCTTTATCCAATTTAGTCCTCTTAAAAACCTTTCATCGACTTTAATATTTTCATTTAAAATTGAGATAATTTCCCATTTATGAATTATCGAAATTACATTATTCAAATTATCGTGTTTGCATATTTCAGCTAGTTCCATCCTTATTCGTATGCCAAGTGCGGGGGGGTATATTATTTTCTGATGTGTTTCTGAACTTTTCCATGGCCATTGTCTAACTGTTTCTTGACATTGTTTGAGGGAATTATTTGAAATATTGAAATCTAACCTTGAAGCATATTTTGCACATCTAATTAATCTACTTGGATCATCTGAAATACTATTACTGTGTAGTAGGTTTAATTTTTTACTTTTTATATCAGAAATTCCTCCAAAAAGATCATAGATTTTCCTTTTTGAGACCTCGAAGGCTATCGAATTTATAGTGAAATCTCTCCTCCTAAGATCCTCCTCAATAGTACTTTCTGTTACTGTAGGATTTAATCCTGGAGCAGAATAAATTTCTTTTCTTGCAGTAGCAATATCAATTTTATAGTCATTAATATTTATTTCTACAGTGTTGTATAAATTGAATTCCTTGATTAAACATAAATCTACATTTACAATATTTTTTTTTATAAATTTTGCCAGAGAAACAGAGGAACCTTCAATAACAAGATCTATATCTACAGGATCAGAAAAGGATTTTTTGTGGAATTTACTTATTAATAAATCCCTTAAATAACCCCCAACAAAAGCTACCTTAGTATCATTATTAGATTCTATGTATTTAGTAATTAGGTTATATAGATTGAATGGAATTTTAATTAATTCCCCGTGTATATATTCAGAAATATCATTCATGAGTTTTAACTTACATAACGAATTGGAGCTAGTCTAGGATCTAGTATTTTACTTCCTTTATCACCAAATTTTACTGCTAGAGATATTTTTTCACCGCTCCCAAAAATATGTATGATTTCGCCTTTCCCAAATTTTGAGTGAATTAGCTTATCTCCAACTATCCAGCTTTTCCCCTTACTTGGTCCTGAATATAATTTTCTTACTGCATTTATGGGTTTGTTAACATACTCATTTGGATTATTTCGATCAACTCTTGTTAAACGATCAAGATGCCAATCTCTTCTAATTGAAGCACCACCGGTTTGGGGTAATTCACCATCTATTAAATCTTCAGGTATTTCCGAGAGAAATATTGAAGGAATTGTTGCTTCACGCATTCCACCCCATAATCTTCTTTCTCTGGCATGACTTAGGAAAACTCTTTCTTTCGCTCTAGTAATACCTACGTAGCATAATCTTCTTTCCTCCTCTAGAAGTGAGGGAGTATCTATTGATCTATGGCTCGGGAAGAGACCTTGTTCTAGTCCAGTAATAAAAACATTTTGAAATTCTAAACCTTTACTATTGTGCATAGTCATGAGAGTTACGGAGTTGGGATTATTCTTCTTCGTATCATTATCAGTTGTTAAGGCTGCTGTAGAAAGAAAACCCTCTACATCTCCACTTTCTGTTTCTTCTTCATATTGAGTAGCTGCATTAATTAATTCTTGTAAGTTATTTCTTCTATCTTCAGATTCTTCTGTCCCACTAGCTAATAAGTTGCTTAAATAGCCACTTTTTTCTAAAATTAGTTGTAAAAGTTGAGCAGGGCCTGAATTTTCTAGATAACAAAGTAAATCATTCATAACTTCAATAAATTTATTAATTCCTTTTGATGATCTGCCTATTGTTTCTTCAAGACTTTGCTTATCATTAAGAACTTCCCATAATGGAATATTTAATCTGTTAGATAGTTCATTAAGTTTTTGAATAGTAGTCTTACCAATCCCTCTTCTAGGAACATTTATGATACGCAAAAGACTTACGTTATCTGAAGAATTAACCAGAACTTTCAAATATGCTATTGCATCTTTAATTTCCCTTCTATCGTAAAAACGCAATCCTCCGTAAATTGTGTAGGGAATGCGCCACCTTACAAGAGATTCCTCTAGTACTCTTGACTGAGCTCTTGTTCGATATAAGATCGCAAAATTTCTCCAAATTGGGTTTTGATTGTAATTATTGAGTGATTTAATTTTATTGGTAATTGCTTCTGCCTCAGAAATTTCATCATCACAGCTGAGTAACTTTAAAAGCTCCCCTTTTTCTTTAGTAGCCCTTAAAACTTTCTCAATTCTCTCAGAGTTGTTTTCAATTAGTGAATTTGCAGCATCAAGAATATTAGATGATGACCTATAATTTTCTTCTAATTTAATTAAAGATGACTTTGAATCATCATCAAATGCAGTTTTAAAATCTTCTTGAAAACCAATTAGAATTCTGAAGTCAGCTGCTCTGAAACTATAAATACTTTGATCAGCATCCCCTACTACAAAAATTGAACGGTCTTCCCAATTAAAGAATTTTTTTGGTAGAGTATTTCCAGCTGTAATTAATTTTATAAGTTCATATTGTGTTCTATTCGTATCTTGATATTCGTCAACTAGAATATGTTTAAATCTTTTGTGCCAGTAATCTCTCACTACATCATTTTGCCTCAATAAGAAAACAGGCAAAAGTAGAAGATCATCAAAATCTAAAGAATTATTTTTTGAAAGTGAAATCCTATATCTCTTGTAGGCTTCTGCAACTGTTTTATCAAAATTATTATCCGCTTTTTCTAGAAGATCATTCGAAGTTAAGCATTGATTCTTTGCATTACTTATTAACCTTTTAATCTTTTTGGGATCATATCTTTTGGGATCAAGATTCATATCTTGACTGATAATTTCTTTTACTAATGTTTGAGAATCTGTTTCATCGTAAATTGAAAATTGTCTTGTCCATTTTAATCCTTCAGGGTCATTATATTTTTCAATATCATATCTAAGAAGTCTTGAAAATAACGAATGAAAGGTACCTATCCAAAGGTTTTGAAGTCTCTCTTGATGCACGTTTGTTCTTAATTGATTTTGCTCAATTTCTTTAAGAGTTGACCATGGCTGACCAAATTGATTAAAAGCTAATTCTTGTGCAAGAAGAACTTCTAACCTCGCTTTCATTTCTTTAGCAGCTTTGTTTGTAAAAGTGACCGCAAGAACGTTATAAGGATCAATACAGTTGTTTTCAATAAGATTTGCAATTCTGTGGGTAAGAGCTTTTGTCTTTCCGCTACCGGCACCTGCAACAACTAAAAGTGGTCCATAAACATGCTTTACTGCTTGAAGTTGTTCATTGTTTAAAGACTTAAAAAGGAAGTTGTTTGTTTGGGTCACTTTTGTAAGGTTTTTTCAAGAGTCAGACTTTATTATGCGGTTCAGTTTTTGCTTCTAACTTTTCTAACGCTTTTTTTAAATTAATAAGTTCATTATTGTTATGAATTATTTCTTCAAATTTATTTTGAGGCATTCTTAATTTCATACTTCTGTTTAGAATTTCTTTTTCCAATCTCTTTTTATAAGAGGTAATAAGTTTTTTTGATAATTTTAAATCTTGTTGATCCAAAACTTTATTAGAACGTAGCTTTATATTAGCGGAAAAAACTTTTTTATTTGAATTATTTCAACTATCACTTTGGAATGAAGTTATTGATTAAGAAGAGTTGCGTTAATTTTTAAAATGTATTGTTTTTACAAGCTTTGTACTATTCTAGGATTCGAACTTTAATTTTTTTAATTTAGGAATGACAGTTTTAAAGAATAACCAACTAATTTCCGCTGATAAGAAATTAAATGATTTAAGCAATATAAAAGAATTCATTAATACTGCAAACTCTAGATTAGATGCAATAACCTCAATAACTAAAAATTCACATGCAATTGCAGCAGATGCAGTAACAGCAATGATTTGCGAAAATCAAGATTCAGTTAATTCTAAAACAGCTTTAAATACTACTAACAAGATGTCTGTTTGTTTAAGAGATGGAGAAATAATCCTAAGGATTGTTGCTTATCTTTTAATTTCTAATGACGAATCAGTTTTAGAAAAAAGTTGTTTGAAGGATCTTAAAAATACTTATCTTGCTCTAGGGGTACCTTTAAGAAATGCAAGAAGGGTTATTAAATTAATGCGTGATGCAACCATCTCTGACTTAAGATCAACAGTTGATAGTATGGAGGGAAACAAAAAATTTCTTCCTGATTTAATTTCTCAAACAGAGTTTCAATTTGAAAGGATAATTAATCTTTTAAACTAGCTAAATTTCTAATCTCTGAAGTATGGGAAGTCTGTATTACTGATTTGGTTTCCTGATTTCTAATAGTAGAAAATCTGGATCTTATGTGAGTGGATAAAAAGGAAATTTTTTCTTCGGAAATTGTTGATTTATATACAGTTTTAATGTGTAAATTATTTTGTTCATCAACAAAATAATTTGAAGATGAAATAACAGATTCGGTATAACCTTTATTTCTTAAAACAATTCCTGAATTTTCATCTTTTGGTAAAAAAATCAAAATAGTTTCATCTCCCTTACCTATATCATCATCCCAATCACTAATAGCTTGCCATTTTATAGAAATGGCTATATTCTCTAAGTTTAAAGTTGATTTATAATTTTTAAAAATTTCAACTACTTTTTTATTTTTTGAGTTGATATGTTTTATGTATATTTTACTAGTTGAGTTTTCAAATTCCTGAAAAGCTAAAGTGTGAGTACTTCTTATAGATTTCCACTCTCCTATACTTTTATCAATGAATTGATTAATTGTTATTAGATTCTTCGTCAAGTTTATCTTCTACTGAATGATTTTCTGCTTTTTGTATCATTCTTACCATTGAATCCACCATTAATCTCTTTGCAGAAGTTACTTTTAGTCCAGAAGGAGTGGTTGATATTTGTTCTCCAGGGCGATCATATGAAGTTGGTCTAAATGGAGTCATCTAATAATTTTAAAAATTAATCGATTTCTATTCTTGCATGAATTCTTATTTATGAAGTTGTTGTTTGCAAAAATGTCATATCTTTCTTTTTTGATTACAGCATTATCAACTGTTTTGTTATTTAGGCATTTTATTTTTTGCTAATCCTGAAATAGTCGCTAAAGCAAACATTCCCAATAGAGCAATCCCTAGAAATAATCCTGCTCCCTGGCTAACTCCAGCTCCCACTGCTACTAATATAGAGTCACTGATTAGAAGGCTTATTACTAATGCTGGAGTAAATATTTTCCAGCGAGTTCCACCAATACCAATTGCGTAACTTAGAAAATCAAAAAGGCCTGTCATTAGTAGACCTGTCATAAGAAAGAAATTTTCTTCTAGCTGGTTTTGATTAAAATTTTCAATCTTTTGCATGGCTTTTGGGCCTACTAAATTACGTACAGGAACCCGACCATAATTTCTTGCAATAAAGAAAGCAGCTTGGCAAAAAACGATATCAGAAAAGATTATAGTCATGTAACCTTTTTGAAATCCAAGTAATGATCCAGCTAGCAGAGAATAAGCTGAACTTGGAAGGGCAGGTAAAATAATGCTTACTCCTCTAAGTATAAATATTCCAAAAGGAGCCCAAAAACCCATACTTTCTATTTTGTTCCTTAGAGGCTCAATCCCATAATTTTGGATTAAATAAATCAATACAACAAATATTGCTATAAAAAAAACTACTGAGAAAAATTTCTGTATTTTATTCATTATTTTGCTAATAAATTTATTGGAAGTAAATTCTTAATTTTAATATTTGATTCTATCTATAATAGAAATACTAATCAATAAAAATTTTTACAAATTTTTAATCTTATATTTCCTCCCAATAAAAGATTTTTGTATTTCATAAGTTGTTATGGTTGATTCTAAGAATAAAGTTAATTCGATATTTTTTCGAAATATCATTTATTTAGTCCTTTCGATTATCGTTTCTTTTTGTATTTCAATAAAAAAATCAGATGCTTTGCTTCATGAATGGGTCGGAGTTCCTAAAAGTGAATATGGAGAACAGTTATGGGATAGGCAAAGTATAAAAAGGAATGAAGACGGTTCTGTAAGAGTATTGAGTAAATTTATTCCCAAAACACAAAGTGAAATTACAAAGGATATTCTTTATACAATGGATATAAATTGTTTTGAAAAATCATTTAGAGACGTTGATGTAGCTATAGATGAAGTAAATAGTAATTTCAATGATTTCGCTGATTGGCAAGATCCAAATGGAGATGAACTAATTTTGGGTGTTATTGGTCAAGTCTGCAGAGTGGAAAACTAAAACATTTCAAATTCTAGAAAAAATAAAAATTAAGTTTCTATATTTCTAGAAAATATAAAACCCCTTCTATGAAGGGGTTTTAAAGGTGCCAGGACCCAGATTTGAACTGGGGACACGGCGATTTTCAGTCGCCTGCTCTACCAACTGAGCTATCCCGGCTCCAACCTATATACTTTAAATTAAGATGTGTAGTTTGTGAAACCCTTTTCGCTAAAAATTTTATATCTTCATCAAATATCAAAAATTATTATTTTGAATTAATGGCTAATAATGCAGTACCAAATGAAGTAGTTTTATTACATGAAACTATTGGTATATTAATAATTTTTTCTCTTATTTTTCTCCACTGAGGGTTTTTTGAACCTCCACCAATAGTAATAATTTTTTTTGGAAGCGAACCCGTAAGTTCGCGTAGTTTTTCCCATCCTTTCAATTCAATGTTAGCTAGACCTTCGAATAGTGCATGTAAATAAAGTGAGTCGCTTACTGGTCTAGGACCAAGAATCGGTTCTAAATTAGAATTATTTACAGGAAATCTCTCTCCCTTACTATTAAGAGGTAAAAGATTTAAAGAAGTATTTTTCGATGGATTTATTTGTCGACTTAGTTCTTTGATTTCTAAATCAGAAAAGAATTTAGATAGGATACCGCATCCTGCGTTTGATGCGCCTCCACAGATCCAATTGCCACTGACTCTATGTGTTGTGATTCCTAGTTCTTTTACTGGCTTATCAATAATTTTTTTAACTACAATAGTTGTCCCTAAAACTGTCAGACCATCTTCTTTCCCTAAACTTGCCGCTATTAAACTTGCATTAGAATCAGTGGTGCCTGAGATCAATAATAATTGATTATTCAAGTTAAGTTTTTTTGCTAAATCAGAATTAACTTTTCCAATAATTTTTCCACTTTTTATTATTTCAGGCAAGCATTTTTGCCATGAAGTATTCAGAAAACTTATTGGCCAAGATCCTTTTTTTATATCCCAACCAAGTTTGAGATTATTGCCTTCTTCTCCATAAGTCCAATCTTTTAAAAACCAGCCAGTTATCCAATCAGATTGATGTCTTAAAAGTATATTTGTCCCATATTTATCTATTAGATTCAGTGCTTTTGCAAGACTACTGTATGGGGTTTGTAAATGATCTTCTCCAAAAGTTAAGGATTCAACAAGGATCTTACTTTCATTACATGCTTGGTGATATGGTATTGCTTCTCCCATCGGCTCCCCTTTTAAATTTGATGCCATCAAAGTTCCTGAGGTGCCAGATATAGCCAATTTATTAAGGTTACTTTTTACCTCAACAGGTATACTATCTAAGATTTTTTCACAAGAGTTGATCCAAGAATTTGGATTTTTAAAACTGTATAGATAAGGAATTGAATTTGAATATACCAATTCCTTATGAAGATCAATTATAGATATTCTTACACCACTGGTTCCAAAATCTAACCCTCCATAAAAATTATCAGGCATAGAGTAAATTTATTTCAAAAATATTTTAGATGCCTTTACTAATTGGGCTGCTTTTTCTTCAACATTTTCCCAAGGGAGCTCAAGATCTCTTCTGCCAAAATGTCCGTAGGATGCAGTCTTTATAAAAAATTTCCCACTCCTTTTTTTTGGTAGATTTCTTAAGTTAAATTCATTTATTATTGCTGCAGGTCTTAAATCAAAGTGCTCTTTAATAATTTCAGTCAAATTAGCTTGTGAAATCACACCAGTATCAAAAGTTTCAACGAGAATGGAAATAGGCTTTGCAACTCCAATTGCATAACTTAATTGTACTTCAGCCTTTTTTGCTAATTTTGCCTTAACAATACTTTTAGCTACGTAACGTGCTGCATAAGCAGCTGATCTATCCACTTTTGTGGGATCTTTGCCCGAAAATGCGCCACCTCCGTGTCTTGCATACCCTCCATAAGTATCTACAATTATTTTTCTGCCAGTAAGGCCTGCATCTCCTTGAGGACCTCCTATGACAAATTTACCTGTGGGATTTACTAGAAATCTTGTTTTGTGAATGTCTGGCTTGATTTCTAAATCTTCAGTCGCAGGTATAACAACATTTGTCCATAAATCCTCTTTTATTCTTTGACGAATTTCTTCTTCATCTTTTATGCCATCAATCTCAGGATTATGTTGAGTAGAAATTAAAATGGTGTTAATTGAAACTGGCTCCCCTTTTTTGTAATCAATGCTTACTTGAGTTTTACCATCAGGGAGGAGATAATTAAGGACTTTTTCATGTCTTACTTTGGCAAGTTGAATGGCTAATCTATGAGCCAAGCTAATTGGTAAAGGCATCAATTCAGGAGTTTCATCGCATGCATATCCAAACATTATTCCTTGATCACCAGCCCCGGTATTGTTTTCCAAATCATTATTAATATCATCAGCTTCGTTAACTCCTTGAGAAATATCTGGTGATTGCTCGTCAAGGGCTACTAATACAGCGCAGCTATTTGCGTCAAAGCCCCCCGCTTTATGATCTTCATATCCAATTTCTTTAATAACATTTCTAACTAACTTTATATAATCAACTTTTGCTTTTGAAGTTATTTCTCCAGTAAGTAAACAAAGACCAGTATTTACTACAGTTTCACAAGCAACTCTGCTTTCTGGATCTTCTGTCAATAAAGCATCTAAAACAGCATCACTTATTTGATCACATATTTTGTCAGGATGACCTTCAGTTACAGATTCAGAAGTGAATATGAAATCACTCATTTAAATATAATTTCGTAAGATTAATTATTATCCTAAATTAGATTGTGATTACTAATCAATGATTGTAAATTAAAAATATTCAATAAGATAAATAGCCCTGATTTTGGGATATCCCTGCTCAACAAAAAAGTAAATTTAGACTGTTTCAGAAGCTACAGGTATTTCTTCATTTTCGTCGGTTTGCTCAAATAACATTTGCTTATATTTCGCAGCCATTTCTTCAGCTTTACTAAAAACTTTTTGAGGATCAGTTAGCATATCCCCTGGTTCTGGTTCAAGTGCTTTTGTAGATAATGAAATTCTTCCTCTTTCCGAATCAAGGTCAATAATCATAACTTTCATTTGGTCATTAACATTTAAAACATTATGAGGGGTCTCTATATGTTCATGACTGATCTCAGAAATATGCAATAGACCACTAACACCTCCAATATCAATGAAAGCTCCATAAGGTTTAATGCCCTTAACAGAACCAACAACAACTTCGCCTACTTCAAGTCTATTCATTTTTTTCTCAACCAAAGCCCTTCTATGACTTAGCACTAATCTGTTTCTTTCCTCATCAACTTCAAGAAATTTTAAAGGTAGGTACTCACCTTCTAGGTCATCTTTAATTTTTCGAGCACTTATGTGAGACCCTGGAATAAAACCTCTCAAGCCTTCAACCCTCACAAGAGCCCCACCTCTGTTTGTTGCAAAAACTTCAGAATAAATAGTCGCATCTTCTTTTTGTAGTTGTCTAACTCTTTCCCATGCTCTTTGGTATTCAATTCTTCTAATCGAAAGTGCTAATTGACCATCTTCATTTTCTTCACTCATTATGAAAAATTCTCTACTTTCCGAAGGTCGTAAAACTTCATTAAGCCCTTCAACTCTATTTATTGAAACTTCCTGAACAGGCATAAAAGCTGCGGTTTTTGCACCTATATCTATCATGGCCCCTTTGGGTTCTAGAGCAAAAACAGTCCCTTTTACTAGATCACCAGGCTTAAAATTATAATCATATTTTCCTAAAAGTGATGCAAATTCTTCTTGTGTAAACCCTGCATTATCAAAGTCCGCATTTGTTCTGCTAGAGGAAGAATCAGCCGAAGGAATATCATTCTTTTCGAAAGATAAATCTTCTTCATTTTGGGATACTGAATCATCATCTAATTCAGACAAATTTTTAATTTCTTTATCTTCGGAAAGTTCTTTTATTGTTTGGGAAGAATTTTCGTTCATTTTGTGCATCGCAGACTACCTAAGGTAGTTAGAAAGGAATGCTACCAGCCTGCAAACTAGTAGCAAAAACATTTGTGTTATTTATTCTACACTTTAGGATGCTGAATTTTATAAAATTGAAGCTAATTGGTTTTTTGAACTTCCTTTGAGAGATTCAAGAGTTGATATAAAATCTTTAACTCCATTAAATTTTCGGTACACTGAGGCGTATCTTATGTAAGCGACCTCGTTTTCTTTTCTAAGGCTTTTAAGTATTAATTCTCCAATTTGTGAAGATTTAATATCTTTATTAGAATCTTGTATGATTAGTGATTCAATTCCATCTACAAAATTCATAATCGCATCACTAGTGAAGGTAGTCTTTTCGCAAGCTCTAGATATACCAGTGAATAATTTTTGTTTATCAAATAATTCTCTACTGCCGTCTTTTTTAATAACTGATATTGGCATTGTCTCAACTCTTTCATAAGTAGTAAATCTAAAACTGCAATTTAAACATTCTCTTCTTCTTCGGACACTCTTACCACTATCAGCAGATCTTGATTCCAAAACTCTGCTATCTGTATTTTGACAGGTTGGACACTGCATATAGTGAATTAAGGGGAACTTTAACTCTAATAGTAGAGTAATATTTTGATTATGAAAAGTAAAAAAAACCTCTTGTTAAAGAGGTTTTTTTAAAAAGATCATTTTCTATCGAATTTAGGGGGATCTCTAAAGGCGACAGCAAAGAATAAAGTGACAACTGCGAGAGTTAAAATGAGAACGTAAGCGAAAGCTTCCATAAGATTAAAAAATAAAGTTTAGTTTAAACCCTTCCTGGGATTCTTCTGGTGGTTTCATCACCAAGTTTCTTGAATAAACCAAATTCAACTTGATCCCCAATTTCAGCATCAATACCAGCAAAGGAATTTCTGTATAGGGTTCTTGAAGCATGCCACCAATGGCCAAACAAGAATAGTAATCCGAAACATAAATGTGCATATGTAAACCATGCTCTTGGGGAGCTTCGGAATACACCATCAGACTTATACGTTTCTCTGTCGAACTTGAATGCTTCTCCAAGCTGCGCTTTTCTGGCTAATCTTTTTACTACTGCAGGATCAGTAAATGTTTGTCCATTTAAATCTCCACCATAGATAGTTGCAGTTATGCCAGTTTGCTCAAACGAATACTTGGCTTCGGCTCTTCTAAATGGAATATCAGCTCTTACATTACCTTCTTTATCTTCAAGTATGACTGGGAAGTTCTCAAAGAAATTAGGTATTCTTCTAACTTCTAAATCGTTACCTTCTTTGTCTTGGAAAGTAATGTGACCTTGCCAACCAGTTGGCAAGCCATCTCCATTAACCAGAGCTCCTACCCTGAATAATCCTCCTTTAGCAGGACTGTTGCCAACATAATCGTAGAAAGCTAATTTCTCTGGAATCGATGCATATGCCTCTTCTTTAGTAGCACCATCATCAATAGCCGCTTGAACCCTTCTATTAATTTCAGTTTTGAAGTAGCCTGAGTCCCATTGATATCTGGTAGGACCAAATAATTCTACCGGTGTTGTCGCAGATCCATACCACATTGTTCCTGCAACGACAAAAGAAACAAAAAGAACTGCAGCTAGAGCGCTTGCAAGAACTCCTTCAAGACTTCCAAGTTTTAAGGCTCTATAAAGTCTTTCTCCAGGTCTATTAGTGATATGAAAAATGCCTCCAATAATACCCATTAGGCCAGCTGCAATATGGTTAGCAACTATTCCTCCGGGGTTAAATGGATTAAATCCATCTACTCCCCATGATGGAGCTACTGGTTCTACATGGCCAGTTAAACCATAAGGATCAGAAACCCAAATTCCAACGTTTGCGCAATGAAATGCTCCGAAGCCAAAACATGTAAGTCCGGCTAGAAGAAGATGGATTCCAAAGATTCTTGGAAGATCTAGAGCAGGCTCACCTGTTCTAGAATCTTCCCATAAATCTAAGTCCCAGTATGTCCAGTGCCAGATAGAGGCAAGCATCAATAGTCCACTAAATACTATGTGTGCTGCTGCAACTCCTTCAAAACTCCAAAATCCTGGATCAACTCCAGTCGCACCAGTTATATCCCATCCGTTCCAACTACTTGTGATACCTAGTCTTGCCATAAATGGCATAACGTACATTCCCTGTCTCCACATTGGATTGAGAATAGCATCAGAAGGATCAAAAATGGCTAATTCATATAAAGCCATAGAACCGGCCCAGCCGGCTAATAATGCAGTATGCATAAGATGCACAGCAAGTAGTCGACCTGGGTCATTAATAACTACTGTGTGAACTCGATACCAAGGCAATCCCATCGGTTAATTCTAGTAACTATGCTGAATAAACAGCTAAACATCACGATAGTAAGGGTTTTTTAGGCTTTGAGGGATTTTTGTAAATAAATTTATTTTCCTGTAAAAATCGGTTAGATCAATTTGTATCACTGAAGTTACGAGCAATTTTTAACTAAAAATTGTTAATATTTTGGTCACAATTCTCAAAGTAAAACGCCAAAATAAGAAAAATAACAAAAAAAATGGCAACTATTAGATTCATTCGAGAAGGATTAGACGTTCAATGCAATCCTGGTGAAAACTTAAGGGAATTAGTAATGAAAGAGAACTTACAACTTTATGGGTTAAAAGGTATTTTAGGAAATTGTGGAGGAGCAGGCCAATGTAGTACTTGTTTTATTTCAGTTGAAGGAGGAAACAAAAATTCTCTCAGCCCTTTTAGCTCTGCTGAAGAAGAAAAACTTAAAAATAGACCTGAAAATTGGCGACTTGCCTGCCAAACATTAATTAAATCTTCTGCAGTAATCTTGACAAAACCACAATCACCTCCGTCAAATTTAGAAGAACTAAAGAAAATTAGTGATAATAAAAAATTACCTCGCTAATTGTTTAAGACTGTTAATCAGTTAATAAAAATTGTTTATTTTTCCACTTTATTTAAAGTTATATGTCTATAGTCTTAATACCTAATTGAATTGCCAACTAAATGGAAACAACTAATTTTGGATTCGTAGCTAGCCTTTTATTTGTAGGGATCCCAACAATATTCCTTATAGGTTTATTTATTTCTACTCAAGACGGCGAAAAATCAAGCTTCTATTCAGACTCTAGTAAAGGTAGGCTAGGTCCAAAACGCTAAAACTTTTATAGATGCTCAGCATTTCTGTAAAAGAATTTTTATGTTGGAAAAAAAAGCAACTATCTAAAGGAGGCGATTATCAATCTTTTGCAGTTTTACTAGACTGTATAGGAGGTATCTCTGCAAGTGATCTCAATTTATTGAGCATAAACCCTGAGGGAACTTTATATTTAAAAAAAAATTTAGAACATTTAGAATCTATTTGGCATGATCATTCGTCGAAATCCATTCCTATACAATATCTTTGCGGCATTGCATTTTGGAGGGATTTAAGACTAAAAGTAACTGATAAAGTACTCATTCCAAGACCGGAGACAGAATTTATAATTGATATTGTCTACAAGATATTTGGTAAAAAATCTCAAAAATTAACTTTTGCTGAATTAGGAACTGGATCAGGTGCTATTAGTATTGCTTTGGCATTGGCTTATCCATTGTGGGATGGAATAGCAACTGATATTGATCAAGATGCATTAGATATAGCAATTAAAAATAATATAAATTGTTCTAAACAAACAAATCTGAAATTTTATTGTGGATATTGGTGGAACCCTTTTGAGAGTTTTAAAGGGAAAATAGATCTCGCTATCTCAAATCCGCCTTATATTCCTAAAAATACTTATGAAAAATTACCTAAAGAAGTTAAAAATTTCGAGCCAGAAATCGCCCTATTAGGAGGGGAAGATGGCTTAAAACACATTAGGGAAATAATTCAAAAAGCACCGTTATTTTTAAAAGAAAAGGGATGGCTAATTTTAGAGAATCATTTTGATCAAGGCGAAAAAGTAAAACAACTACTTATTAAAAATAAATTTAAGTCTGTAGAGATTGTGAATGATCTTTCGGGTATTGGTAGGTTTACCATTGGAAGATATAAATAAATTATTGGTTAATAATCTAAATGAATTTAATAAACTGCAAATCAGCTTTGAAGACGCTTAGAAGTGGTTTACCTGTAATTTTCCCGACAGACACATTACCAGCAATTGGATGCTTGCCAAAATTTTCAAAAATTATTTATGAATATAAAAAAAGAGATAGAAATAAACCTCTAATTCTTATGGGATCAAAATATAAACAACTAATAGATTATGTTCACGAATCGGCTAGAGAAGATTTCGAAATAATAGCTTCAAAATATTGGCCTGGAGCTCTGACAATGATCATCCCTGCTTCAGAACAGCAGAATGAATTGCTCACAAGCAAAGATCATACTCTTGGTTTAAGAATCCCGGATTCATCTATTGCTCAAGCTCTAATACAAGAAACAGGACCATTGTTAACTTCAAGTGCAAATATTTCAGGCTTCACAGGATCAATAACAGCTGAAGGTATTGCTTTAGATTTTCCTTCTGTAGAAATTCTAGGACCTATTCCATGGGGAAAAAGTAGTGGAAAAGCTAGTACCATAATATCTTGGAAGAGGATTGGCGATTGGCAGCTAATTAGAGAAGGTGAAGTATTCGTGAAGGAATTGTATTAATGTTTTTATTATTGTTTTTTGTTTTATTAATTCAATTTTTTACTTATTGGATATTTGAACCACTTGCGTATTTTTTAGAGTATGTACTTGAAATAAGATTATTTCCTGTTCTTGCCTTAACAGGCTTGATTATATTGTTTTCTACAAAAAATATTGATAAGAATTAAATAAAACTAAATGCCGGCTAACAGATTTGAACTGATGACCTTCGCTTTACAAAAGCGCTGCTCTACCGCTGAGCTAAGCCGGCAATCTTACTATCTTACATTTACGAAGGATCAATTATCAGTTTTTTTTGTTTTTTTTAAATTTATTACTTTTTGATATCTTTATCAGTTTTTTCAGATTTATCAGTTTTTTTAAATTTTATTTCTCCTGAAATAGTTCTTTTGATTGGTAAATTAGCAACTAGTGCAGTCATTCTATCTTCAGTTTCTAAACTAACTGCGACCTCTTCAAAATCAATCTCAACATATTTAGCAACAACATCAAGAATTTCTTTCCTCATTTTATCCAAAAGATCAGTCGTCAAAGAACTCATATCAACTCTGTCATGAGCCAACACAAGCTGCAATCTTTCTCTGGCCGTATTTGCACTAGCAGTCTCTCTGCCTAGTAATTTGTTTATCAGATCTCTGAGAGTCATCATTTTAAAAAACCTTTGTTTGCATTAATCTCATGAATTTATCTTTAAGGCTTTTACCTTCATTTTTGGGGTCAATAATTGGTACATCTTTACCTGTAAGTCTTTGAGAAACATTCAGATAGCATTTTTTTGCAGGAGATCTACTATCTGTAAGTGTTAGTGGCTCTCCTCTATTTGTACTTATTATTACTTGTTCATCTTCTAAAACAATACCTAATAAAGGCAAGGATAGGATCCCTTGAACATCTTCAATTGATAGCATTTCTTGACTAGCCATCATGTTAGGGCGAACTCTATTGATTACAAGTTGAATAGGTTTTATATCGGATGTATTTAGAATACCTATAACCCTATCAGCATCTCGTACTGCAGATAATTCCGGATTGGTGACAACTATAGCTTCTTTACAAGCTGCAAGTGCATTTTTAAAGCCGTCCTCTACTCCAGCAGGGCAATCTACTAAAACAAAATCAAATTTTTCGCTTAGTAACTCACTAATTTTTTTCATATCTTCTGGCTTCATCCAATCAAGCATCCTTGGATCTCCAGCAGGTAGAAGAGCTAGATTAGGTTCCTTTTTATGTCTGACCAATGCTTGGTCAAGACGACAATTTTTGTCTAGAACATCTTGAGCAGTATATACAATGCGATTTTCTAATCCCAGAAGAAGGTCTAAATTTCTTAATCCAAAATCAGCATCTAGTACAGCAGTGGTTGCTCCGCTATTGGCAAGTGCAATGCCTAGGTTTGCAGTTAAAGTGGTTTTACCAACCCCACCTTTTCCTGAACAAATTAATATTGTGCGAGTATTTTCCGCCACGAAGTTTAAGGATTTTTCAAATGATAAGACTACCTTTGAGAAAGTTAAATATTTTAAAGATTAAGTAATCCTTAAATTTATCCAGTATTAATTAATTTATTTCAAATGATTGATTAATTTTTAGTTTCTATTATGTGAGGTTTGATAATTATTGTCCGATTATCAATTAAGGCAATTTCTGGATAATAATTCTGGGGCTTGTCTTTTGGGCCAATAGCTATCACATCTGCAATTCTTAACTGTAAAGGGTTTAAATAAAGTGATGCTATAGAGGCATTATTATTTCCAGTATTCCCTGCGAATGCAATCCCTAAAAGTTTGCCCCAAACGTAAATATTATTTTTAGCAGAAACTATAGCTCCTGGATTAACGTCTCCAATAATGCATAGGTTTCCATTTGAAGATATTCTGTCGCCTGATCTAACTGTCCCTTCATGAAGAATATCATCCTTCTTTTTTGAATTGAATAAAAGTAACTTTTTTTTAACCTCTTGTTCTTTAAGAAAGGTTGAATTTATCATTAAAGACTTCCCAGTTAAAATTGTATTTCTGTCATTTGAGTAAATGCATAGAGAAAAAACATTAAGGTTGTCCAAATGATTTTTTAATTTTGATAATTGATGAATACTTATTGACTCATTGATTGATAAAATTTTTGCTTCTATAGGTTCTTTTTTGGAAAAAAATTTTCTCAAAGTTTCATGGATATTATCCAAATCTTCCAAAGAAAAAATTTCAAAATAATTACTTACAGTACTACTTAAAACGATGTTCATTGAATTTAATTTAGGAATTATTTTTTAAAACTGAAATTTGATTCGTAATTTCACTTTTGATTAGATTTGGATAGATTATTAGAGAAATTTCCCTAGACTTTACTAGGGTTTTAATTAATTCAGAACTACATTCGAGTGAGTTTTGATAAGTCCCATCCCATATTTTAAAAGCATTGTTTGATTCAAAACCTTTAAATGATCTTTCTTTAATACCACAAAATATTTCTGAATCATAATTATTTTTTTCACATAATTTTTTTGCAAATGCAAGGATATTAAGTCTATCCACTTTATTTAGAAAACTTATATCTGATGCCCTTAACAGATCTCTGTCAATAAACATTTTGCAAAGCTTAGAAAGTGGCTCGAAAGATTCATCTTTCCATTTAATTAAATGATAATAGAAAGTTATATCATCATTTTTTATGAAATCATCAAAGTCTAGATTTTGGGATGAAAATATCCATTTATGAAGTGAATTATCAATCCATATTTTTTTTTCAAAATTATCTTTTATTGTGAATATTATTTTTTCAAGAATCCATGTCGATATTACGTTTATTCTGTGATTATAAATGGTTCTGTACATTAGGTTTCTTAGTACTAAGAAATGCTCAATAGCTATAATTCCTTTTGGTTTGATTGCAATATTTCCATCAGGTGAAAAAGTAAGACCTGAAATAATTCTTTCTAAATCTACTAAGCCATATTTGGTGCCTGTATTGTAACTATCGCGTAAAAGATAATCAAGACGATCACAATCTATTTCACTGCTAATCAATGTTTTTAAAGGATTTGAAAATAGTTGTTTTGATTCAAATAATTCACATATTTTTTTCGGTAATTCGTTGTCATACTTTTTGAGTATTGAATTTATTGGAGAATAATTTTTAACTAAGTTTTGAGACCATTTTTCGTGATTATGATCAAATATAACTTCACTAGTATGGCTCAAAGGTCCATGACCTAAATCATGAAGAAGAGCTGCTCCATATAAAACAAATCTATTTTCATAAAAAGAAGATTTAATTTCAATTAATCTTTGATATATTTTTCTTGCGATACAAAAAACGCCAATTGAATGGGTAAATCTACTCGATTCTGCACCATGAAATACTAATGATGCTGCCCCTAATTGTTTTATTCTTCTTAACCTTTGAAAAGCTATTGTATCAATTAATTCCATAATCATTAACTCTTCCGGCTTCCCTGAATCAAATACTATCTCTTTGTGAATTGGGTCATGGAAAATTCTTTTGATACTCATAGTGTTTTTAAATTTTTATTTATCAATATCTTTAACTACTTGAGGGTTATATTTCTTCATTGCTTATTTCAGGAGTTTGAATTGAAACTTCTTCTTTTTCTAGAAATGAATCTAAAAATAATTCTGCATTTCTCACCCACTTATCTTCAGCACTTCCGTAATCACTCGCATCCGGCAGATCCAATAATTTGTCCGGTGTAATACCTTGCCCTTGAATATTATTACCTTTAGGAGTTAAATAACTGGCAACTGTTATTGCTACCCCACTATTTTCTCCCAAACTTTTTAGGGATTGAATTAAACCTTTTCCATAAGTTTGTTCTCCTAATAGAGTAGATCTGCCGTTATCCTGCAGAGATCCAGCAAGTATCTCACTAGCACTAGCAGTCCCTTTATTAACTAAAGTTACCATTGGTCCATCATAAGAAGTCTCTTTTTGAGACGTTATTGCATCTTTAATTCCATTCCTATTTTTCGTCTCTACTATTGGTTTCTCACTCAATAATGAGTCTGCTACTGCGATTCCTGAGCTCACAAGTCCGCCCGAATTATTCCTTAGATCCAAAATTAATCCTTCAACCTCTTTTTCTTTTAATTCCTGAAGAGCTTCCTCAACCTTTTTGGGCACGCTTTCGCTAAATTGAGTTATCCTAAGATACCCTATTGTGTGGGAATCGTCTCTTAATCTTTTTGTCCTAACTGGCCTGAGATCTACCGATCTTCTTTCTAAATCTATCTCTCTAATTTCTCCTGATTCCGAAGATATTTCAACTAAAACTTTGGTTCCTGATTCACCCCTTAACTTAGAGGCAGTATTTGCAAGGCCTAATTCTTCTGATGAAATTCCATCTACTTTCTCTATGAAGTCCCCGCTAACAATCCCAGCTTCTTCTGCTGGTGAGCCGCCAAGAGTAGAGACAACTTTTACTTTATTGCTATCATTTTCTTCCCCTAATTGAAGTCCAACACCATTAATCTCGCTACCAAAATTACTTGATTTAAGTAGTTCGTAATCTTTTGGGCGTAAAACTCTTGTGTAAGGATCCTCTAGAGGCCTCAACATGTCTTCAATTGCGAAATAAGCCTCTTCACTTGTTTCAATTTGTTTCTGTAATGTTTTTTGTCTAATTCTCTTCCAATTTATTTCATCAAACTTTTCTGGGTCATAAAAACCCTCATTCACAAAGGTCCAAGCGTCAAGGACTAATTGCTTGCTATCACTGAGAGCTTCCACTCTTTCAATCAATAAAAAATTGGTAGAAAAAACAATGATCATTAATGCAGTGAACATTGTTTTGAATGTTAAAAATTTGTTAAAAGATGAATTCATTGGGTTAAGTCTTAACACCAAGTATAAGAATTTTAAGTAAGCTCTTTATATCAAAGCTAATTTTTTTTTGGATGGCGAATTCTTCATCCGTTTATGACTGGTTTCAAGAAAGGCTTGAAATTCAAGACATAACAGACGACGTAACTTCCAAGTACGTACCCCCTCACGTAAATATTTTTTATTGTTTAGGAGGCATAACTCTAGTATGCTTCCTTATTCAATTTGCAACAGGTTTTGCAATGACTTTTTACTATAAGCCAACAGTTACTCAAGCTTATAGTTCGGTCAGCTATTTAATGACCGACGTAAGTTTTGGATGGTTAATCCGATCTGTTCATAGATGGAGTGCATCTATGATGGTTTTAATGTTAATCCTTCATGTGTTTAGGGTTTATCTTACAGGTGGTTTCAAAAGACCAAGAGAATTAACTTGGGTTACAGGCGTTGTAATGGCAGTCATAACAGTTGCTTTTGGTGTAACAGGATATTCTTTGCCTTGGGATCAAGTAGGTTACTGGGCAGTGAAGATAGTTTCAGGCGTGCCAGCTGCCATACCAATAATTGGTGATTTTATGGTTGAACTACTAAGAGGTGGAGAAAGTGTTGGACAATCAACTCTTACAAGGTTCTATAGCCTTCATACTTTTGTTTTGCCATGGTCATTAGCCGTTTTCATGTTGATGCATTTTCTAATGATTCGTAAACAGGGTATTTCAGGTCCTTTATAAACTCCTATACTTTAATTATCTTCTTAGATCCAAATGTCTACGTTAAAGAAACCAGATTTATCTGACCCAAAATTAAGAGCAAAATTAGCCAAAGGTATGGGTCATAATTATTACGGAGAGCCTGCTTGGCCAAATGATTTACTATATATTTTCCCAGTAGTGATTTTAGGCACAATTGCCTGTGTGGTTGGATTAGCAGTTCTTGATCCTGCAATGTTGGGAGACAAAGCAAACCCATTTGCTACTCCCTTAGAAATACTTCCTGAATGGTACCTTTATCCCGTTTTTCAAATACTGAGGGTAGTTCCTAATAAACTTTTGGGTATAGCACTTCAAACACTAATCCCTCTAGGATTAATGGTTTTACCATTTATCGAGAACGTTAATAAATTCTCTAACCCCTTTAGAAGACCAATAGCAATGTCAGTATTCTTGTTTGGTACTTTCCTAACAATTTATCTTGCTATTGGTGCTTGCTTACCAATTGATAAGTCTCTAACTTTAGGTTTATTTTAACTCAAATTTTAAACATATCTAAGTCATCGCTTTCTTGTCTAAGGAAGTGGTGCATTAATAGAAATCCAACAATCGTCCAGGTTTGGTATGTCCTTGATTGCTGCCCAACCCAAGTACCCGTAGGTCCATCAAAATATTCAGCCCATTCTTGCTTAGGTAATTGATTAAGTTGACACCAATAAGATTCTTCGATTAAAGATTTCATTTCCTCCATAAGAATTACATCATCAGAAGGAAATTTCTTTTGGTGTAGAAGTACAGCAGTACCGAAAAACCAAAGTAAACTTGGCCAATGACCTCCATTGTGGTAACTCCAAGGCCAATTCTTTGGATCAGAACCAGTTTTATTTTGCCATTCTTCGACATCCATATGAGGATGACAAATTCTCATAGGCATTTGAGCCATCAAATGCTGCCTATTGTGTAAAACTAATCTAAATAAAGCTCTTTGTTCTGCAGGAGGAAGTACTCCAAACATACAAGCTAAAGAATTTCCTAAACTGTAAAATCGAAAGTCAGGCCTTCCTGTTCTAATATTTCCTATCAAATAGCCACCTCTATTTTCTAACCAATCTTGAAGCCATGATGGTACTACTTGAGGTTGAACATTAAATTCATTGAAGTGTTGATCATCTCCATACTGCTCAGTCGGTCTTCTTCTTAAGATTTGCATTGTTTGGCTTGTAACCCAATAGTGTTTTAAGAGAAAACTTCCTAAGTCCTTTACCCATTGATTTGTGAGAATTAGTCTTTGATCTAAGAGTCTACTTAAATGATCTGCCCGACTTAATTCCATTAAGTTGATGCAGCTTTTTAAACATCCATGCAGTAAAACTTCAACTTCTAAAGGTGCTCCCCACACATCCATAGGTCTATCAATCATAAAGGCACAATCTGGAACAAAAAGTACGGGTGTACCCTCAAATGTTGGATGTAGAACTAGATCTAAAAGAAGTTGAATACCTCTTTGGACACTTTGACTTTTTCCGAAGGCATAATCACCGCTTTTATTGACATAATACCAACATAAAATTGGCCACCATAAGCTTGCATCAGCTGAAGTAATCCTCCCAATTGATCTTTGACCATAGTCTCCAATGAGCTTTCCATCTTCTTCAACGAAACTAGTAGGAAATACTCCACGTGTTTGATAATTAGTGCTTTGTAACTCAAGGCAAACACTTAGGAATCTTTTGACAATTTCGTACCGTTTTTGGGTAATGAGGTAAATCATTACTGGAACGTTGTCTCTTAAAAATATTTCTCCATAATTTAACTTTTTATTCTTTGTTGGGTGTTCTAACGCAGCAACACTGCCTACTAGTTCTCCTGATATTTCAACAAGAGTCTTTTCGAAGTGTTTTTTTGCATTTGTTACAATTTTCTCCTCATCTGAACTTGGTCGTACTCTTAAATTTTTTTGACTAAATCTTTCTGCCATTTCATGTTAATCCCTCTATTTAAAGCCTAGTTCTTTAAGGAGACTTTGAACAAAAAAAAATTAATAAAAATTTTTTGTATAAAAGGTTGCAAAATTACAGTCGGATGGTTTAGTATTTTCTTCTGGGCAAAAATATAATTTTTTGCATTATTCAAACATTTACCTCAAATCTGATTTTTGGTGAATGTGAGAATATTTTGGAGATTTGATTTCGATCAGTATTTTCAGCCAGAAGAAGGGTTTCCCTTCAAAATGAGTTATTCATTTTTTGTCTAGCTCTGCACCTAGAAAATTTAAAAACTTAGGAACTGATGCTTTTATTGCGTCAAAACTTTATCAAATCTTGATTTGATAATTTTTAGATGTATTTGCAATAAAGGTGTGAGGTCCCGTCAAGAATATATAAATTGTTTTCAATTGCTAACTTTTAGTCTTTTGAAAACCAACGGATCTGAGATCTTGGAAAGTCACTTAAAAATATTTTTAATGTGCACTCAAAGTAATCCTTAGTCATCTAGGGAGGCTGAACCTAAATAACTTAAGTCAATCTTATTTTTATTTGGAGAATGCAATTCATATTGAGTAGATTTATCTACAAAAGGATTTGAACACAACGGAGAGTTTGATCCTGGCTCAGGATGAACGCTGGCGGCGTGCTTAACACATGCAAGTCGAACGAACCTTCGGGTTAGTGGCGGACGGGTGAGTAACGCGTGAGAATCTGCCCTCAGGAGGGGGATAACGGTTGGAAACGACCGCTAATACCCCATATGCCTATTGGTGAAATGAATTTCGCCTGAGGATGAGCTCGCGTCTGATTAGCTAGTTGGTGAGGTAATGGCTCACCAAGGCTTCGATCAGTAGCTGGTCTGAGAGGATGATCAGCCACACTGGGACTGAGACACGGCCCAGACTCCTACGGGAGGCAGCAGTGGGGAATTTTCCGCAATGGGCGAAAGCCTGACGGAGCAACGCCGCGTGAGGGACGAAGGCCTCTGGGCTGTAAACCTCTTTTCTCAAGGAAGAAGATATGACGGTACTTGAGGAATAAGCCACGGCTAATTCCGTGCCAGCAGCCGCGGTAATACGGGAGTGGCAAGCGTTATCCGGAATTATTGGGCGTAAAGCGTCCGCAGGCGGCTTTTCAAGTCTGCTGTTAAAGCGTGGAGCTTAACTCCATCATGGCAGTGGAAACTGAAAGGCTTGAGTATGGTAGGGGCAGAGGGAATTCCCGGTGTAGCGGTGAAATGCGTAGATATCGGGAAGAACACCAGTGGCGAAGGCGCTCTGCTGGGCCATTACTGACGCTCATGGACGAAAGCCAGGGGAGCGAAAGGGATTAGATACCCCTGTAGTCCTGGCCGTAAACGATGAACACTAGGTGTCGGGGGAATCGACCCCTTCGGTGTCGTAGCTAACGCGTTAAGTGTTCCGCCTGGGGAGTACGCACGCAAGTGTGAAACTCAAAGGAATTGACGGGGGCCCGCACAAGCGGTGGAGTATGTGGTTTAATTCGATGCAACGCGAAGAACCTTACCAGGGTTTGACATCCTGCGAACCTCTTAGAAATTTGAGGGTGCCTTCGGGAATGCAGTGACAGGTGGTGCATGGCTGTCGTCAGCTCGTGTCGTGAGATGTTGGGTTAAGTCCCGCAACGAGCGCAACCCACGTTTTTAGTTGCCAGCATTTAGTTGGGCACTCTAGAAAGACCGCCGGTGATAAACCGGAGGAAGGTGTGGATGACGTCAAGTCATCATGCCCCTTACACCCTGGGCTACACACGTACTACAATGCTACGGACAAAGGGCAGCAAACTCGCGAGAGCTAGCAAATCCCATAAACCGTGGCTCAGTTCAGATCGTAGGCTGCAACTCGCCTACGTGAAGTAGGAATCGCTAGTAATCGCAGGTCAGCATACTGCGGTGAATACGTTCCCGGGCCTTGTACACACCGCCCGTCACACCATGGAAGTTGGCCATGCCCGAAGTCGTTACTCCAACCCTTGTGGAGGAGGACGCCGAAGGTGGGGCTAATGACTGGGGTGAAGTCGTAACAAGGTAGCCGTACCGGAAGGTGCGGCTGGATCACCTCCTAACAGGGAGACAACAAAATGTTTAATATTATTATTTTGTCACCTTAGGTCGATCGGTATCTCACATTCTTAATTTATTAAGGATTTTATTTCCTAAGTTTTTTCTAGGTCACACCCATTACTTTTCCTGGGCCATTAGCTCAGGTGGTTAGAGCGCACCCCTGATAAGGGTGAGGTCCCTGGTTCAAGTCCAGGATGGCCCATATCTCTATGTTGGGGGTATAGCTCAGTTGGTAGAGCGCCTGCTTTGCAAGCAGGATGTCAGCGGTTCGAGTCCGCTTACCTCCACTGATTACCACCTCTTCCATAATTATTTAAGGAAATGTTTTGAGTAGTGATCAAATTCTGAACGAATCTAGCTTCCTAATGAATTCATTAAGATGCTGGACTCATTGAATTATTTTCATTGTTTTCAGAGAACCTTGACAACTGCATAGATTATTTTTAAAGACAATAAGCATCTTTATGATGCAGATTTATTATTTGTGCGAATGCATTAATAACAATTCTATTAAGCTGATGCTTCAATTATGAAGTTATTGGTCAAGCTACAAAGGGCTCACGGAGGATACCTAGGCACACAGAGGCGATGAAGGACGTGGTTACCTGCGATAAGTCTCGGGGAGTTGGAAGCACACTTTGATCCGGGAATTTCCGAATGGGGCAACCCCATGTACGGCCAACTGAATATATAGGTTGGTGCGAGCTAACCCAGCGAACTGAAACATCTTAGTAGCTGGAGGAAGAGAAAGTAAATAACGACTCCCTCAGTAGCGGCGAGCGAACGGGGAATAGCCCAAACCGATAGTCTTGACTATCGGGGTTGTGGGACAGCAATATGGATCAACAAGTCTAGAAGAAACGTTTGAATGGCGTGCCACAGAGGGTGAAAGCCCCGTAATCGAAAGATAAGTTGACCTAGCTGTATCCCGAGTAGCACGGAGCACGTGGAATTCCGTGTGAATCTGCGAGGACCACCTCGTAAGGCTAAGTACTACTGTGTGACCGATAGTGAAACAGTACCGCGAGGGAAAGGTGAAAAGAACCCCGGGAGGGGAGTGAAATAGAACATGAAACCGTGAGCTTACAAGCAATGGGAGCCCGACTAATCGGGTGACCGTGTGCCTGTTGAAGAATGAGCCGGCGACTTATAGGCACTGGCGGGTTAAACCGGAAATGGTGGAGCCACAGCGAAAGCGAGTCTTAATAGGGCGTTTGTCAGTGTTTATAGACCCGAACCCTGGTGATCTAACCATGGCCAGGATGAAGCTTGGGTGATACCAAGTGGAGGTCCGAACCGACTGAAGTTGAAAATTCAGCGGATGAGCTGTGGTTAGGGGTGAAATGCCAATCGAACCAGGAGCTAGCTGGTTCTCCCCGAAATACGTTTAGGCGTAGCGTCTAGTGCTCCAGCAGGGGGGTAAAGCAACCATTTCGGTGCGGGCTGCGAAAGCGGTACCAAATCGATATGAACTCTGAATACCCTGTGTGTAACTAGGCAGTCAGACTGTGGGGGATAAGCTCCATAGTCAAGAGGGAAACAGCCCAGACCGCCAGCTAAGGTCCCAAAATTAACGCTAAGTGATAAAGGAGGTGGGATTGCCCAGACAACCAGGAGGTTTGCCTAGAAGCAGCCATCCTCAAAGGAGTGCGTAATAGCTCACTGGTCGAGCGATCCTGCGCCGAAAATGAACGGGGCTAAGCGTTATACCGAAGCTGCGGATAAATTTATTTATGGTAGGGGAGCGTTCTATGTAGGGTGAAGCGTTAGCGTAAGCGGACGTGGACAGCATAGAAGTGAGAATGTCGGCTTGAGTAGCGAAAACATGGGTGAGAATCCCATGCCCCGAAACCCTAAGGGTTCCTCCGGCAGGCTCGTCCGCGGAGGGTTAGTCTGGACCTAAGGCGAGGCCGAAAGGCGTAGTCGATGGATAACAGGTCAATATTCCTGTACCAGATGTGTTTTGGGAAGGGGGACGGAGAAGGCTAGCCAGGCCAGATGTTGGTTACTGGTTCAAGCGTTCAAGGCTTTGAGAGATGGAGAAAACATCTTGAGCTAAGGCGTGAGTACGAGCTGCTACGGCAGCGAAGTTGGTGATGTCATGCTTCCAAGAAAAGCCCTATACCCGTTAAGACACATATGCCAGTACCCGAAACCGACACAGGTGGGGTGGTAGAGAATACCGAGGGGCGCGAGATAACTCTCTCTAAGGAACTCGGCAAAATGGCCCCGTAACTTCGGGAGAAGGGGTGCCAGCGAGAGCTGGTCGCAGTGAAGAGGCGCAAGCGACTGTTTACCAAAAACACAGGTCTCCGCTAAGTCGCAAGACGATGTATGGGGGCTGACACCTGCCCAGTGCCGGAAGGTTAAGGAAGCTGGTTAGCTTTTAGTGAAGCTGGCGACTGAAGCCCCGGTGAACGGCGGCCGTAACTATAACGGTCCTAAGGTAGCGAAATTCCTTGTCGGGTAAGTTCCGACCCGCACGAAAGGTGTAACGATTTGCGCGCTGTCTCGGAGAGAGGCTCGGCGAAATAGAATTGTCTGTGAAGATGCGGACTACATACACCCGGACAGAAAGACCCTATGAAGCTTTACTGTAGTTTGATATTGTGCTCGGGCTCTGAATGCGCAGAATAGGTGGGAGACGTTGAAATAGTGCTTGTGGGTATTATTGAGTCATCGGTGAGATACCACTCTTTTAGAGCTAGGGTTCTAACGCTTGCCCGTTATCCGGGAAGCGGACAGTATCTGATGGGCAGTTTGACTGGGGCGGTCGCCTCCTAAAAGGTAACGGAGGCGCACAAAGGTTCCCTCAGGCTGGTTGGAAATCAGTCGTTGAGTGCAAAAGCAGAAGGGAGCTTGACTGTGAGACCTACAAGTCGAACAGGGACGAAAGTCGGTTTTAGTGATCCGACGGTTCTGCGTGGAAGGGCCGTCGCTCAACGGATAAAAGTTACTCTAGGGATAACAGGCTGATCTCCCCCAAGAGTTCACATCGACGGGGAGGTTTGGCACCTCGATGTCGGCTCATCGCAACCTGGGGCTGAAGTCGGTCCCAAGGGTTGGGCTGTTCGCCCATTAAAGCGGTACGCGAGCTGGGTTCAGAACGTCGTGAGACAGTTCGGTCCATATCCGGTGTATGCGCAGGAATATTGAGAGGATTTCTCCCTAGTACGAGAGGACCGGGAGGAACGCACCTCTGGTGTGCCAGTTATCGTGCCAACGGTAAACGCTGGGTAGCCATGTGCGGAGTGGATAACCGCTGAAAGCATCTAAGTGGGAAGCCCACCTCAAGATGAGTATTGCCATGGCTTAAGCCAGTAAGGTCACGGGAAGAACACCCGTTGATAGGCTCTACGTGGAAGCTTGGTAACAAGTGCAGCGGAGGAGTACTAATAGACCGAGGGCTTGACCAAATAAACTTAATTTATTGTCTTTAATTATATAATTCTCTATGCAGTTCTCAAGGTTCACACTATCCTGGTGTTCATGGCGATGTGGAACCACTCCGATCCATCTCGAACTCGGTTGTGAAACGCATCAGCGGCGAAAATATTTAGGGGGTAGCCCCTTGAGAAAATAGCTCAATGCCAGGTAAAAAATTTAAAAGGGTTTACTCTGCAAGAGTAAGCCCTTTTTTATTTTTGACAATTTGGACACCAATGAGTACTTCTTCCAACAATTTTCTGCCTTTCTATAAAATTTCCACATTTACGACATTTTTTACCAGTTCTCCTATAGACATTTGTTTGTAAACCAAAATTACCATTCTCACCTGCCAAGTCTCTAAAATCGCTAAATGTCGTTCCACCAGAACCTATACTTTTTTTTAAAACATTAACAATAGATTCTTTGAGATTAATTAACTCATATTTCTTAATTGTTTTAGCTTCCCTAAAAGGAGAGATTCTAGCCGAATATAAACTTTCATCAGCATAAATATTACCTATACCTGCCACTATTGTTTGATCTAACAAAACAGCTTTTATAGATTTTGTTCTTTTGGAAATAACTTTTTTTAGGTATGTTGCATTAAACTCCTTGGAGAATGGTTCTGGTCCTAATGAACCTAATCCTTTGATTATTGTGTAAGGAGATAACCCTTCCTTAATCCACCACATTTGACCAAAACTTCTCACGTCAATGTATCTAAGCTCGTTATTTTTATTATCAAAAAGTCTTATTCTTGTATGTTTACAGGGCTGAGTTGAACTATCAATAAATTTGAAATATCCAGTCATTCTTAGATGAACAATAAGGTAGCCATTGTTTTTTGAGGATTTCCCGCATGGAGATAGAATATCCTTACTTTCAAATTTTTTTAGTTCAGCTATTAAATATTTTCCTCTTCTATCCCATTTATTTAAAAGCGAGTTCTGAAGACCTTCTATAAATTCGTTCTTTTCAGTAGGAAAAGCAACAGTTGAATCCCTACAAACTTCTACTTTTTTAATAATAAAGTTATTTAGTTTTTGCTCTAAACCTCTGCGAACAGTCTCAACTTCAGGTAACTCAGGCAATTATTTAAGCTTTCTCAAGTTCACTTTCAGCAAAATTATTTGTATTTGCTCCACCATCAGTACCACTTATACCAGCGTAATTTACTTTATCAAATCTAACTACACAGTTATATTTAATACCTGAGGTATCGACTGAAGCGACTTTACCTATTTCATTGTACCAATATGACTCAGGTCTTTTAACTCGTACGAGATCTCCTCTTGAAATTGCCATTACTTTTTAAATTAGCTCTCTAAAGAATAACCTATCATTAATATTCTTTGACGAATTATTCACACATATTAATTAAAATTTCTAACAAAAATCATTTATTAATTTTTTTTCGAATTCTTCTTTAGCAGGCTCCTCTCCCTTCCACTTTCTGCCAGGGATTCTTACATCTAATTCATCTGTATCGCAATTTACTGAGAGAATAAGTTTTTTATTTTTTTGATTTATTACATTTAAAATTTTTCGACCTTTAATTTTTTTATAAGACTTATTTTGAATAATTAATGGACCATAAATTTGTCTATCTAACTCAAGAAATTCATTATTTTTCTTTTTTTCAATTATTTGATCATTTTCTGAACTTATTGGATTTTTTTTAGTTAATAATAGCTTGTCCCCAACTTTTAAAAAATCTGGATTTTTGAGATTATTAATTTCTATTAAATATCCCAAATTTAACTTATATTTGTTTGATATATCAGTGAGATTTTCACCTATTTGAACAATATGATATTGATCTACTAAATTTGTTTGTTGTGTATTATTTTTAATAGATTCTGAGATAATAAGATTTTGGCCGACAAAGATATAGTTTTCATCTTTTAAATTATTCAATTTAATAATTGAATTTTTATTTACTGAATAGAACTTTGAAATACTTGATACTGTATCTCCAGTTTTTACAATATGAACTTTTCTTATTTCCGATTTATCTACAGTAAATGATTCTTTCTTATCAATATTCTCAATTGTATTATTTTTTGGATTTATTTTTTCTTCTGCTTTTATAGGTGTGTAATTAAAAATATTAATAAAGATTGGAATTACTAAAAATACTAATTTCATTGATTTCGGCATTTATTTAAAGATAATCTTTTAATTTAAAATCGCTAGACTTTTGAAAAAATTAAAATAATTTAAATCTTAAAAATGAATTTTAAAAATTTCTTTACTCTTTCGTAGGGAGGATATCTTAATCCTAAATCAAATAAAAAACCTTTGTATGTAATAGATTTTTGATTTGAAAAATTTCGAAAACCTTCTTCTCCATGAAATTTCCCAATGCCACTCTGTCCAACACCTCCAAAAGGTAAATTTGGAATAAGGACTGGCAACATAACATCATTGATGCAAATAGTTCCTGAGCTAGTTACTCTTGAAATCTGATTATGGATTTTTTTATTTCCTCCAAATAAGTAGATTGCCAATGGTTTTGATGTTTGATTAATCTGGTTTAAAGCAGATTCCATGTCATTGATCACAATTACTGGAAGTAGTGAACTGAATAGTTCTTTTTGCAAAATATCTGTTTCATCAAATTTTGTTTTTAAAATTGTAGGTGATATTTTTAACTTTTTCTTACTAAAAGTTCCCCCATATAAAATTCTTTTTTCTTTTTTATATCTTTTGAGAATTTCTACAGTCGATGAAAATTGCTTTTTTTCTAATTTAGATAAGTTTTCGGAAATAATTGGATCTTCTCCATAAAAACTTAATATGCATTGCTTTAATTTTTCTATGAAATTTTTTTCAATTGCTTTATCTACAAAGATATGATTTGGAGCCACGCACGATTGGCCAGAATTAAAAAATTTGCCCCAAGCAATTCTTTTCGCAGCAATTTCTAAATTTGCATTCTTGAAAATGATTACAGGATTTGTTCCGCTTAATTCAAGAGTTAATGGAGTTAAATTTTTTGAAGCCAATTTCATAATGGATTTACCAGTTTTGGTACTTCCAGTAAAAAAAATGTGATCAAAATTCTGTTCGATTAATTTTATAGATTGTTTATAATCACCCTCTAATGTTAGTAGGACATCTTCATGGAAATATTTGGAAGTAAGTTTTTTTATAAGTTTTGAGGTCTCAGGACATTTCTCTGATGGTTTTATAACTGCAGTATTTCCTGCCGAGAAAATATTTACCAATGGCTTTAAAACGTAAAGTAATGGATAATTATATGGACCAAGAATTAATACACACCCAAGAGGTTCATAAACAACTTTTGAGGATGATGGAAATAGATAAAAAGGTGTGTCAATCTTTTTTGGACGTATCCAAGAATTGAGTTTCTTTTTTATAAGTGAAATTTCTTCTTTCACTAAAAGGATTTCTGAAAGCCCTTCAATTTCAGATTTTCCTAAATCTACAAAAAGTGATTTTATTATCTCTTTTTTATTTTCATCTAAAAGTTTAGAAACTATATTGATATTTTTTAGCCGCCATTTTATATCTTCTGTTTTACCAGTGAGAACTGTATTTTTTAATTTATAGATGTCTTCTGAATGAAATTTATCAGAAATTTTCATTTTGTTTTTATGAATAGTATTAAATATATCAGAGGATAAATTCCAAAAAACTAGAGTTTTTAGCCACTTAAACTAAAGTGAATGATTTATTAGAAATAATCAAATTAATTAATTAATATTGCTTTATAAAATTTTATTTTTTCTTGGTTAATATATTTTTATGAGGGAAAGATTTTCAATTAGATTAATATCTTTGAATGAGATACCAGAAGTTACAAATTGGGCAAGGTTAGAAGGATTTTCTCCTGGAATGGATGACGTATCAATTTATAGAAATACGGATAAACAAGGAGTATGGGTAGCCTGTCTCGACAATAATCCTATAGGTTCAATTGCGTGCATTAAATATAATTCGTCGTATGGTTTTATAGGTTTATTTATTGTTAAAAAAGAATTCCGCAATAATGGATACGGAGTGAGATTATGGAAGCATGCACTCGAATATTTAAAAAATGTCGATTGTATAGGTCTAGAGGCTGCTCCAGATAGATTGAATGATTATGAAAAGTGGGGTTTTAGAAAATCTTCTATTACAACCAGATGGGAATTAAATGGTTCTCAAGATATGCCATTGAAAAATTTTTATACTGATGAATTTCATTCCTTTAAAGTTGTCCCTGGCAACGAAATTTCCTCTGAAGCAGTCTTAATTTATGATGATCAAAGAGAACCCAGTCCCAGACCACATTTTCTAAATGACTGGTTGAAGAATTCTTTTGGTAATGTTAATGCAATTATCGATAATAATGGGATGTGCCATGGATTTGGCAGGATAAGACCTTGTGTCTTAGATAATGAGCAAGGTTGGAGAATCGGACCTCTTTTGGCGGATACTCCACCACTCGCTGAACTATTAATAAGAGAATTAGTTGGTGATTTAGATACCCAAATCTTATTGGATTGCTCTAATCTTAATCCTTATGCAAATTATCTTTTATCAAGCTTGGGATTTGAGGAAATATCAAAAACTTACAGAATGTATAAAGGCATTCAACCTTTCTGCCCAATGAATCAGGTATACGGACTAGCCTGCTTGGAACTAGGATGATTTCCTGTAAAGTGTGCATTTTTTTCTTCATAATCAAAGAATTTTGTTTGATTATCCATAAGCTTAACTTTCAGAGGATTTCAAAATTTTTTCTACAATATCGGCGTTGATTATAGAGATCTCTCCATTATCAATATTGGCTACTTGAAATAAGGTCCATGAATTTGGATTTCTAGCTCCTCCAATGCAGTCGATAACTTTACCAACCCAATAATTTTTATTCTTTACCTTAATATATTCGCAATTTTCTTCATTTTTAATTGCTACATAATCACCAGGCCTAACGGAAAGAAACTCAGGGGTTGCCGAACTCACAACAAATAGTTAATAGTATATATGTACTATAATAAGTTATTGGTTTTGTTGCCGAATTTTGAATTATTTCGCAAACTAGAGGTAATTCAAAAATAATATGGAATCAACTGAAATTGCTATATGTTCAACATTATTGGGATTATTTTTAGCTTTAACAGACGCTTATATAGAAAGAAATATTCCGGGATAAGATTTTTAATTCATTTTTTAAATTAAATAAGATTTAAGTTGGTCTAATATATCGGCACGGTTGGAAACTAATTTTGTAAAAACTAGATATATCAAACCTCCCATTGCAAGTCTTCCGTTAATTTTCTCTAACTGCTTTAGTTTTCTCAACAGACTTATTAAGCGGTTAAACAAAATATAAACTGTGTAGAAAATAAAAAAGTATTGATTACTTCAAAATTAAAAAAATTAATAGAAAGATTTGCGGATATGTAATTTCAAACACTAATTAAATTTAAAGCCAAGCTTTTTGCATTTCAAGATAAAGCCTCTCGCTCTCAGCAGAATTGATCTTGCTGTCTGAATAGGATTGTTGCTGTTGCTGCTGTTGCTGCTGAGTTGAATTAGTATTGGGATTTTGGACTTCGCTCATTAGAGGGGACTAAAATATTTGTGTTCATTCTCTCATATTTAGAGCTTTTTTTGTCAATCTAAATCCTTAAATTTTATTTAAATTTTGTACGTTTTTACCGGTCTTGTTTTTTTTAAAGTTATTTTGCTACTGTAGTTTTCGCGTATAAGAATTTAACTTCCCAATATACAATTCCAAGAAAGATGGCGCTTGCAATAATAATTTCAGAAATGGCTAACATTTTATTTGTCGATACTAATATAATATTGGTATCAATTTACACAGAATGCAATAGGTACTAATTACATTTCAGATCTTAAAAATTCTTACTTAATCAAGTATCGCGTCAAAATAATATAGAATTTTAAATTAGATGCATATTTTTTCGTGGGGACTTTAATAAATTCAACAATTCTTATACCTTTAATACCTTTCTTTACCTCTTTATTTATTTTTGTTTTATTAGTAAGTTTTAACAGAACACTTAACAGGTTAACAAAACCAGTTACTGCACTTGTTGCATTATCTTTATTAAGTTCTGCTTTTATAAGCGGCTTTGACTATTTCAATAAAATAGAGGGAGAATTAGTTTTATCGAAATTTCTTAAATTTATTGAAGATACAAATTTAGTTATACATCTAAATTTAATAAATGAAAAAATTATAATTTTTTTCTCATTAATAATGACGTTAGTAATTGGATTGTCTTTTTATAAATTACCTAGAAAAAAAGGTTATGTCTCATTGATGATTAGCCTAGGATTAATATCTTCTTCGGTAATGGTCTCAATATTGCTAATAGATTTTTCAGCCTTAATCTAAACTGAAGTTAGCATTGACAAAGCTTCGTTAAGTTCTTGAACATGATTTAATTCGTCTTGAGCGATTTCTTTTATTTTTTGATCATTTGGATTATCTTTTAAATATTTGGAATAAGTTTGAAAAGCATGTTCTTCAATTTTTATGTTGACATCATAAGCATTAGCTGGAGATAAAAAATAATAAAAAACCATGATCCAGTAATAAACAAGCACAAGGTGTCTCGCAAAGAATCTATCAATCCAGAATCTATCTCCTCCCCTTTTTTCCATTTCTTTAAGATGCTCAGTTTCGTTAATAGCTTGATAAAAATGTTCTTTCATCAAAATCATTGTTTTTTCATTTTTAATTCCGAGGGATTCTTTAAAATGAAGAACTGAAAGAAATGCAAAATAAGGTGATCTAGCTATGATTTCTAAAACCCAAAATCGTTGTAAATTTCTACCAGAGTATATAAAGTCTAAGAAGTTGACAGTACTATTCAATATCAAAGAATTTAATTTCTTCATGAGTTACCTTTTTCTTTAAGTATAATTACTCAGTTGCTTGAGGTCTATATATTATTTAAGTAATTAACCAAAAATTAATATTCATAATCTAATAAGTCTATCTTCCATTGAAATATTTTTTTTTCATGCATTAATTGGATAGATAAAAATTTTTATATGACAAATACTGAAAAAATTGCGAATGCGAAAAAGAGGATTGATGAATTAGAAAGACTTATAAAATATTGGAATAATTCAGAGTATGATGAGCAAAAAATAGTTGATTTTTCAATGAAAATTGAAAATAATGTTGCTTAGATATTGATGATTAAGGTTGATTAACTTGTATCTACTTTAAGAGATTTAATATCTTTGAGTATTCTCAAATATTGTTTATTTATAAATAGAGCAATAAAACCTATTCTCAAAAACGGTACGGAAGAAATAATCTAAAAGAAAAAAAATATATGAAAACGTTTTCAAAAGAATATTTAGTTCCTATTAAATTTTTACCATGGCTTTTTTGGGTATTTATATCACTTGTCAGTATATTTTTGTGTAAGACAGCCTGGGTAAGTTGAATCATTAATGAATCTAACTTCTTCTTAGCCAACCAGGAGCTCCGCCAAACCAATCGGATATATCATCTTCATTTGGATTGAAATGATTTTCTTTATTCAGCCCATCAATCCCAAATGATTGTAAGAGATTATCAACACCGCCATTATTTTCTATACCATTTCTTCTAAAGCTATTAGCCTTCTTCAGCCAAAGAGAAATTGTCGAATTGTGGTGTGCAAATTTTTCAACATATATTCTTTCTTCTAATGTAATTGATTTATCTTGTGCAATTCTTTTAATTATTCCTTGAATTTTTATTCTTTTTTCATTACTAAGAAGCATTTTTAAATAATTCATTATTCTTGTTTATAGGAAGGATTATTAAAAAAATCT
>QCDI01000005.1:0-124130 GCA_003280965.1 Prochlorococcus sp. AG-355-B18 | reverse complement strand
AGATTCGTTTTTATGCGGGTTTTCCACTTAGAAATAGTGATGGTAATAAACTTGGAACTCTTTGTGTAATAGACAGAAAGCCAGGAAATCTAACTACGCAACAATTCAATATTATGGAATTATTATCTAAGCAAATAGTTTCATTTTTAGAACTGAGAAAAAAGTCATTAAAGTTGCTAGATGCATTGTCTAATTTGCATAAACAGGAAGGTATTTTATCTGTATGTTCATATTGTAGAGAAGTGAAAAATAAGGAGGGCGATTGGATGCATTTAGAAAAATATCTTTCGAAAATTAGTGATATTAGATTCAGTCATGGGGTTTGTGATAATTGTATGGAAAAACATTTCCCAGATGTAATCGAAGTATGGAATAAAAAGGATTTTTTTGAAGATGGTCAAAAAAGGTTTTTAGATTCCTAGATTCAATACCGTACTTTTTATTGTTTAATCTATTTTCTAAACAAATTCTTTATTTGGTGGTTAGTATTGTATAAATTTTGACTAGAAAATGTTATTAGGAACTTTATTCACAGGTGAAATTGCTAAAAGTGCATTAGTAGCATATGTTCATTATTTAGGAATTATATTGTGTTTCGGTTCACTTTTGTTTGAAAGATTGACTCTCAAAGTAGGTCTTAATAGAAATGAGACCATCTCAATGATAATTGCAGATGTAGTTTATGGTTTGGCAGGAGTTGCAATATTAGTTACTGGGATTTTGCGTGTTAAGTATTTTGGTCAAGGAGGTGATTTCTATACAGGTAATCCTGTGTTTTGGATTAAGGTTTCTCTTTATATTCTGGTGGGATTACTTTCTTTATACCCAACAACAACCTATATCTTATGGGCCATTCCATTAAGTAAGAATAAATTACCTGAAATATCTGAGAATCTAGTTAAGAGGTTCAGACTCATCATTACTACTGAATTGGTGGGCTTTGCAACAATCCCTTTGTTTGCCACTCTTATGGCTAGAGGCATAGGTTTAGGTTGAAAAAATTTTTTTTAGAAAGAAATTGTTTAATAAGTGCTAACAAACTATATAGATGGAGTTTAAGTTATAAGATTTCTCAATCTACAAAGGAAATAATTTTTATTGGTTTAAATCCCTCATTATCGGATGAATTTTTTTTAGATAATACAACAAAAAAGATTATCAAAATTTCGAAAAATAATAATTATGGCAAAGTAATATTAATCAATCTATTTGCTCTAATTTCAAGTAATCCAGAAAGGCTTTTTAATCATAAAAACCCTGTTGGTTATTTAAACAATAATTATATTTATAAAAACTTAAAACACTGGTCTGAAAATAAAAATTGCGATTTATGGTTAGGTTGGGGTAATAAAGGGAAATTTCTAAATAGAAATAAAAAAATAGCAAAAAAAATAATGCAATATAATTTAATTAGGAAAAATAATTTTGGTAAACCTCTTGGACCACTTTTTATTAAAAAAACAATCAAAGATAATCCAATACATCCTCTATACTGTTCCGATAATTCCCTCCTCCAATCCTATTTTTAGTTAGGAAGGCTCAAATGCAAACTGGTATTTTTAGCTATTCTATTAAATATGTGTTAAATTCTATTTGGTGATTTAAACTTATATGAAAATTTCAAAGCAATTAAATAAACTAAAAAACTTAAATGTTGAGGCGGAAAAATGTTCTACAAGAGAAGAAGCAAAAAAAATAATCTATAAAGCAAATAAAGCACAAAGTAAAATTAATATATAAAAAGTAATTTATTATTCAAAATTTATAATTTTCAAAGGTATTAAATTTACACAATTTCACTATACTTATTTCTGAAAATTTATGTCTTTGAAAATAATTAAAATAAGGAAATCGTATGAAAGATTTAGATCAAATAGAGAATGGCTAAATTCGATGCATTCATTCTCTTTTGCGGAGCATAGAGATCCAAAATGGGATAATTTTGGGAAAATAAGAGTTATAAACGAAGATATTATTTCTCCTAATGCAGGCTTTGATGAGCATTCTCATGCAAATATGGAAATAATTACTGTCGTAATAAAAGGAGCAATAACTCATAGAGACTCTTTAAACAACCTTGGAAAAATTTACAAAGATGAAGTGCAAGTTATGTCTGCAGGTACAGGAATCTCTCATAGCGAGAAAAATGAAGAAAATGAGATCTGTAAATTGTTCCAGATTTGGATATATCCTCAAAAAGAAGATATCAAACCTCGATATGATCAAATTTCATTAAATGAAAAGTTGTGGGACAATCTTATTTTTAATTACAAAAACGGTCAAAATAATAAGCTTTTTCTAAATCAAAATATCTCTTTATGGCGTTGTAAATATAAACCTATTAAAGAAAAAAAATTGCCATTAAAAATCGATAAATATAATTGGATACAAATAATAGAAGGTAATCTTTTATTAAAAAGCAAAGACTCCAACTCAAATATATGTCTCGAGTCTGGAGATGGCTTGGGATTTGAAGTGAATGATTATGATGATGTCTCTATAGATACTGAAAAGGAGCTAGATTTTCTGTTATTTTCGATGCCTTCTTTATAGTTAATTTTTTTTCTTTTACCCATCTACTCCTTTATTAAATGCATTTAAGGCTTGCAAAGCCATGTTAAGGTGAACTTCCATAGCACCAAGAGCAATTAAAGAATTTGGTGATTTATCTTTTAGTAAGTTCTCTTTTCTTTTTGATAACTCATTAACTACTCTCTTAGTTGAAGATTCCCAATTGTTTATTAACTCTTCAAATTCTCTTTTTTCTGGGCTTTCTATTTCTGCTAATTCATCAGAAAAATGAGAATCTTTTTGTGCCTTAAGCATCAAATAACTTAATTTTTTATGACTTATTGCTTGAGGTAAATTGTTAGATTCACTCATTGCTAGTTTTTAATTTGTACTTAAAATTTAACTAATTAAGTGAATATTTGCTAGAGGGGAGACGGTTGTGATGACCGACCTGAAAATTACGAATTGATATTTGAATAAAAAATGGATTTATTAACCTTTAATTTTTCACTTATTAGTTTCTTGAAATAATCTCCACGCTCTTCATAATTTTTAAATTGATCAAAACTAGAGCATGAAGGTGAGAATAATAAGGTTCCAACTCTATTATTTTGTAAATAATGAAAAACACAATTTAAAAGCTCTTTAAGTTCTGAAAATTCAAAAATATGTTTTTTAAATCCTTCATTAATAAGCGCCATTTTTAGGACTTTTGAGCTTTCTCCAAAAAGGAAAACACATTTAACTTTTTTCTTTAAGACTTTTATCCACTCACTATATTCATTACCTTTTAATCTACCCCCAGCAATTATTATTATTTGACCTTGAATCGAACTTATTCCTGCAATAGATGAATCAAAATTTGTAGCTTTACTATCATTAATTATTTCCAGATCATTATTTTTATAAATTGTTTCCATCCTATGGGGTAATTGTTTGTAATTAGATAAAGAATCTTTAATTTTCTTTCCAGTTAATCCAACTTTTCTTGCTGCTGCTATTACCAATAAAAGATTTTGAAGATTATGCATTCCTTTTAAAGAAAAATGTTCAAGTTTGAATAGTCTCTTTCCTCTTTCAACAATGTATTCTTGATCATCTATCCAATAATCGCATTGAATTAAATTTGATTTATCGAAATTAGTTGTTATCCAAACCCCTCTTGATAGAGCACTGTAGTAATTTCTTAGGTTTTTATCGTCATAATTATAAATTCTAAAATCTGATTTTTCTAGCAAGCTTTTTTTTATGTTGAAATAGTTTTCAAGTGTTTTATGTCTTTCAAGATGATCTTCTGTGAAGGTTGTCCAGATTCCAATATTAGGTTTTACTTCTGGAGATATTTCTATTTGATAACTGCTTAATTCAGCTACAACCCAATCAATTTTTTCGTGTTTTTTGGAGTAAGCATATTTACATAAAGGTGTACCAATATTTCCAGCAAAAGGCGCATACAAACCACTATTGCAGAGTATATGGCTTAGTAAATGAGTAACAGTGGTCTTGCCATTAGTACCAGTAATACCTATCCAATTTGTGTCTTTTAAAATTTCCCATGCAACATTAATTTCTCCAATTACTTTAATTCTCTTTTGTTTTAATTCAATAATAGTTTTATGGTCATAAGGTATTGATGGACTTACAACTACAGATTCAATCTCTTTCACAAAAGGTTGAATTTCTGCAAATACAAATTCTTTATTCAGAGAAACTAGTATGTCAAGTTCCTCCAATTCTGTTTTTCTTTCTAAAAGTTCTATCCCATCTTTACTTTCCCAAACAATTACTCTTTTATTGATGCTTCTCAAATACTTGGCAGCCCAAAATCCAGATTTACCTAATCCAATTACAAGATTAATATTTTTTCTTTTACTTGAATGATTATTATCTATCATTAAATTTATAATTGCATTTATATTAATTGTGTTTAAGGGTTAATTCAATCATGAGATCTTTCTTTAGTATTTATAGAATTCGCCAAAGAAAAATTAATTAATGGAAGATAATACTGCAAAATATTGGTTCTCTTGGTTTTATGAAAAGTGGGAGAAAAATGCTCCAGGTGAATTAATTGAACAGGGTTTAACTCCGTCTCAGATTGCTGAACGCTTTGTTAATGAAAACCATGATAGTTTTATTCAATTGTCAAAAAAAATTGATGAAAAAAATTATGATGCCTTAATAGAATTTATGAAACTCTCAGAGAGTGAATTACATATCTTAAAGTATTTTCTAAAGTTAGTAAAAATGAAAAATTTATAAAAAGTTACTAAGTATTTCAAGGCTTTTTTCCCATAAATTTTTTCTTTCTTTTTTATTAATGGCGAAAGGAGAAGTAGGGGATAGTTTTGGATGACCTCTGAAATTAAATTTAGGGCCATAATGGTCGCCGCCTCTAGCATCTGGTGAAGTAGCTGCAAAAAGTTGAGGTAAAGCACCCATTTCAGCAGATTGAAAAATAGGGCTAAATAATTCCAAGGAGAATGTTTCTATTGGACTAGGTTTAGGTTTTTGGGCAGTAAAGAGGTTTGTTTTTGCAATTCCTGGGTGAGCAGCTAGAGAAAGTATATTTTTGTGTTTTAAGTTCTCATTTAGTTCCAAAGCAAACATTACATTCGCCAATTTGCTATTGGAGTAAGATTCCCATTTATTGTAATAATTCTCGGCTTTCAGATTTCCCCAACCAACTTTGCCAAAAAATTGTGCTCCAGAAGTAACCGTCACTATTCTCGATTCTTCTTTTTTTTCAATAATTGGAAGTAACTTTAGGGTCAAAAGCATGTGAGCTAGATGATTAACTGCAAATTGTATTTCATATCCTTGGGCACTAAGTGTTTTAGGCGGATGCATAATACCTGCATTATTGATTAGTAAATCCAAATTTTCAAAATCATCAAAAATTTTGGATTGAACTTCAACAACATTTTTTAAATCTGACAAATCTAATTCTAAAGGCGTAAATATTCCTTCAGGATGAAGAACTTTGAGTTTTATGATGGTTTGATTAGCTTTTTCAAGCGATCTACAAGCTATGACAACATGAGCATTTTTTGCGGCTAAGGCCTTTGCGGTGTAGTATCCAAGACCACTATTAGCACCAGTAATTAATGCTGTTTTGCCTTTAAGGTTTGGAATATTAGATGTTCCCCAGTTAGAGATTTTAGGTCTTGAAATAGTGGCAGTCATTTAGGAATCTTGCAAATTGCTTTGGAATTTAACCAAAATTTATTTACTTTCCCAATCTAAATACTAGAAATCAGTATCGTGAGCTCTTTTTGAAGGTACTATTTAATATTATTTTTCAATTGCATATTGCCATTCTTTATTTTGAGATAAACTATTCTCTCTAAGTAACTGTAATTTCCTACTATTTATTTTAATGACTATCCCATTAGTTGGATATTTCGCAAATATTTTTCTCTCTAACCAATTTTTTTTATATATTTGGATTTCGCTTGTATTATTTGTGAAGTAACTGTCAGGGGTGCTGAAGCCACATTTTTTAAGATAGTTAAGGGTTTCGTATTGATTAATTCTTCCATTAAGTATTTGGAAACAACAAAAGCGGAGACTTTCTCCAATCCCCTTCTTATCATTGAGGTATTTTCTTGTAATTCTTTGGGAAATGCCGGCAACTTGGTTTGTAGCGTATAGTTCACCTCTAATTTGAAAATCTCGTTTGATAGGAATACAATCGGGGACATTTTTAATTTGTTTAATTTTACTTGAGACATCTAATCCTTTTTTTGTAATAGCTTTATTAAAATTGCCATCTCTATATCTAATTGCAATAGCACAGCCATCAATTTTTGGTTGTATACTTAATCTTGTTTTTGTTAATAAACTTTTCAAAAATCTTTTATAGTTTTCTTTAGCTAATTTTGGCAAAAGTTTATTATTTTTTTGATTAAAGTAGTCAAGTTCTGGATCAACATGAATAAAGAGCTTTTCAAGTTGCTTAAATGCACCATCCGAAATTATGCCTTCACCTATTCTGTATTGTTCATCTAGATACTTAACATCTCTCACTAATAAATTATTCATAATAATTTTGATAAATATTTAAAAACCTTTTAGAAAAAATCATTTAAATAAAGATTTGAAAATTAAAATTAGATTTAAAAAGTAATTGAACACTAAATATCCTCCTACGCAGAGAGCAATTTAAGAGTATAAAATGTACGAATAAGGAGTTTAAATTAAATACTTCAATCAAACATATTTACTTAAAAGTTAAATAGAAAATTTTAAGGATTAATTTGCAGACAAATTTTTGAAATTTCTATCAATACAAAAAAAAATTTTTTACAGTTATCAGAAAATGTCATTTTTATTAAAAGCTCAAAATAGCTGGGAAAATTTTGCGAAATGCAAAATTAATGATTATGCAAAATTAAGAAATTTTGATTTTGGGCCAAATAACGAAAGTTCAGTTTCAAGATTATCGCCTTTTATTAGTCATAGAATTTTATCGGAATATGATCTGATTCATGATATTAAAAGTAAGTACAAAATCAAAAATTCAACAAAATTTGTTGAAGAAATATTTTGGAGAGTTTACTGGAAAGGGTGGATGGAAAATAGACCTAAAGTATGGAGAAATTTTATTTCAGCAAACAATCTCGATTTTGATTATGAGCTATATGAAAGTGCAATTAATGGCAATACAGAATTAGATTTTTTTAATTCTTGGGTCCATGAATTAAAGCAGTACAACTATTTGCATAACCATACAAGAATGTGGTTTGCGAGTACTTGGATCTTTAATTTAGGCCTTCCATGGCAATTGGGAGCAAAGTTTTTCTTTAAATATCTTTTTGATGGAGATGCTGCATCTAATCTCCTTAGTTGGAGATGGGTCGGAGGATTGCAAACGAAGGGAAAACAATATCTTTTTTCATCATCAAACCTCAGAAAATTTTCAAATAATAGATTTAATGCAGAAAAAATCAGTAATCAACAAATTTTTCTTGAAGAATCTAATCAAATACCATTAGAAGATGAGATTTATAAAAATGATATGTATCCTAAATCAGATAATCTGATTATGTTTGAAAATGATCTGCACCTTGCAACTCTTAAAAATTTAATTACAAGCTATAAAAAAGTATTTATTATTCTTTTAAAAAATGAACAAAGACAAATTAAATTGTCTGAATCTGTTTTGAAATTTAAACAAGATTTGGTCTCTGAATTTGTCGAGGATTTTGATAATGTTGAGCAGATTGATTCCTATTCACTGGAAAATACTTTTAAAAATACCAACCAAATAGACATTATTTATCCTGGAGTGGGAGAAAATTATGATTTCATAACTGAGTTTAAAAATTTACACAATAAAAAAATTTTTAACCTTGTTAGAGATGAAGATTTATTTGCTTGGAAATTCGCCAAAAAAGGGTTTTTCAAATTTAAAGAAAATATCCCGAAAATCAATCAGAGGATATTAGAAAATTATTCAAAAAATAATTTTTAACTTAGTTGAATTCCTAATCAGAAAAAGAATTTATTAGGGCGCTAAGTATAAATACTTAATTAGACGCGACTTTTGCGGTTTAATCCACGATGGACACTGTGACTAGTTATTTTTACTTAAGGATAATTTTTTTATTGTGCTTTCAACAATTCTTACCAAGTCGTTTAGCAAAGATACTGCTTTATTAATTCTTAGAGTTATAACTGGGACCGTTCTTATTCATCACGGTTATGAGAAATTGGCAAATATAGAAAATTTCGCTGATGCTTTTGTCAGACCTTTACATCTTCCATTCCCAATATTTTTATCATACATAGCGGCATTCTCTGAAATTGGTGGTAGTTGGCTACTAATTATTGGCTTAGCTACAAGATTTGGGGCTTTGGCAATTGTGGGAACAATTTCTGTGGCTATATATCATGCACTTGTTACTTCAGGTTTTAATATCTTCTTACTAGAGCTTTTACTTTTATATTTCGCTTCAGCAACTTCAATTGCATTAACAGGACCTGGTAATTTCTCCTTAGATGAAGTCATTATCAGAATTTTGAAATCAGAGGATGAAGAGGTAATTATTCCTTCAACAAAATCAAAAAATTTGAAGGAAACCGAATTTAAAGAAGAAACAAGTAAAGGTGGCTTATTTCAATTTTTGCAAGCAAACATACTCTCAGATACTTCAAGCTAATTTTTTAGGATAAAGGTTATTTATTAGTTCTAACCTTTTCCTGTAACTGTTTCTCTTCTCAAGTTTTATCTTAATTGTTGCTTCAGATAGACTTATAAATAGCCCTATAGCTGTCACCCAAGATAAAAAAATAAAAGGGTTTTCTGGAATTTCTGAGAAATTCATATTAATAATACTTCTTTTTTAAAACTGACTGATCACTATATGTTTTTCAACCTAAATATACAATTTAGAAATATTTAAGGATTAATTTCAACTTTTTCCCATTTCTTACTCTTTTCCCAAAGATATCTTTTATGAACAGGCTGTTCTAATTTAAGAAGATCTACTGAAACGATTTCAAAATTTAGAACTACAAAATTTTCTGACTTTGGAAAATTGGATATTATTTCAAAAGCAGATTGGACTTTTGGCTTTATTTTCTTTCCAGGAGATCCCCAAAACCAAGAAGATTTTGATTTTTCTGATAATAAATCCCAATAATTTTTATTATCACTTAATTCATGTATTTTTCCTTTGAATCTATATTGTGATTTGGTTTTCAAAAAGAACCATAATATTTCTGCATTAGGGTTGGATTTTAAATGCCCAATTTTTTCACTTCTTCTATCTGTAAAAATAATCATTGAACTATCTTTATGCCATCCTCTGAAAACAACTGTTCTTAATCTTGGCTCATTTTCTTCGCTTACTGTTGCAAGCTGTATCCATCTATTAGAGGGTGATTTGCCCTCTTTTTTTCTAGAAGATTTTAAATCTTGTCTCCAACTGGGTAAGTTGTTATCAGGCATTTAATTTAGGCAATATAAGACCACTTTTCTTTTTATATTCTTCGAATGAATCATATTTTGAGAGCGATTTATCTTTTTTTATCATTCTTGGTAGAAAAACTATAGAGAAAAATATTGCAAGAATTACTAATGGTATGAAACTCATTGAAAGTATGGCGAATGATAGATAAATTAGTATTTCTCCTAGATAATTTGTATTTCTTATATTTTTGAAAAATCCTTCTTTAATTAGATCTTTTTTTAATTTAAGAGAAAAATATTTTTGGGCATCACTAGCAAAGTGTAGAAACACACCAATTATATTTATAGATACAGATGCAGCTATTACGATATTTGGAACAGATTTCTGAGATGAGATAAGAATGTAGGGAGCTACCCAGTAACTTCCAAGGAAAATAAAACCAGTAACTGAAGTTAAAAAATTGATTTTTTCTTTAAAATAAGGATCTGGGAATATCTTTTCTTTTAGAAGCCAAAGTAATCCATAAGTACCATGCAGAGCTAAATAAACGTAAGGAGCGATCGTAAAATTATCAAAAAAAATCATAAGACCTATCACTACAAATGCAGTGAGCCCCTTATGTAGATTAATTATTTGATTAAGTTTCATCTTTTTTAATAATCTAAAAAATGAAATTATTTTCTGTGGATATAACCTAGGTCATCAATAGTTTTAATGGGCGATACTGGATTCGAACCAGTGGCCACTACCGTGTCGAGGTAGTGCTCTACCACTGAGCTAATCGCCCCAATTGAGGAATCTTTAATCCCCCTTATAAGAAAATAGCAGGTTGCGTTTCATTTTCTAAGTAATTTAACTTTCCATCGTTCTCTTTTGGTTATTTCTAAATTTAGAATTTCGATAAATCCTTTATTTTCAAGTTCTAGTTTGTCGCCAATTTTTAGATTAATTGTTGGCTTATTAACTTTGCTTCCATTTAATCTGAGCATTCCATTTTCTATCCTTTCAATGATTTTTGTTCGTGATACCCTAAAGCCAGCTGAAGCTATAGCATCTAATCTTGTTGAAGCTTCTACTGTATTGACAAGTTTTTTTGATCTTCCAGAAGGTATTTGTAATTCATCTATACCTACTACATTAACTTTTACTTTTACGTCTCTTAAATAAAAAATCTTTTCATCTAGATGCTTAATATTTGAATTATCAATTATCCCTTGTGCTCCCCTATCGCCAATAGTCCATATATCTCCAACTTTTATTTGATTAACCCCATTTTCAATTAAGAGGGATCTAAAGTCGTCTTGTGTAGCATTATCAAATAAAAAATTTCCATTAATTTTTATTCCTTGAGCTGGAAAATTACTTTTTAGCGCATCCTCTTCAGGAATATTATCTCCTCTAAAGCAAGCTATCCTAGATCTTTGAGAAGAAGAGAATCCTCCATAAACAAAAAATTTGAAATCATTTAAATTTTCAAAATCTTTTAAAATCTCTTCGCAAACATAAGTTGAATTAAACCCAGTCCAATAAGTTTCCCAGTGTTTGTAGGCTAAGTTAGCAATATTTATTAATTCCTCAGTTTCTTTTCTGTAGTTTGAATTTATTAAGATCTCTTTTAAGTCAATCATTTAGCCTTCTAAAAAGATTATATCTTTTGCTTCTGATTGTTTTATCAAAGCCCATGGTAATTCAGCTCCAATTTGATTTTCTAGTAGAACAAGCCATTTACCCTCTTTATTAAAATTAATGATCGATCTTAACTCTTTATTTCTATTAATGTTGATACTTGCAGAAGAAACAATGCTTCCTAAATATCCTGAACCCATTCCTAAAAGACCTCCAATTAATGATTCCCCGATGTTATTTAAACCAAGAAAGCTGAAGGTAGATAAATTTGTCATATTAGAAAAAGCTATTCCAGCTATAAACCCAAATGGCATTAGCCATCTACTCATATCTTGTTGTCTGATCTTTCTATCAAGTTTAGGATTTAAGATTCTTATATCTTCAAAATTTTGAGATTTGAATAAGATATTTGCTTTCGCATTGAGTAATTCTGTTTCGTCTGATGATATTTTCTCACTTATTGGTGGGATCAAAATAGCTTCAGAGAGCATTACTGATTTTTCTTTGAAAACATCAAATAGCTGAATACATTTATCAATGTCTTCATATATCACAATACTTTTAGTCAAATTTCAATCCTCAAATGTTTGTGTGTTATTCAAATTAATAAAATAAGATACATACACTATAGATTAAGTTAAAGTAAAAGATTAAAGAACCAATCTTAAATGACAAAAGTTCTCATTACAGATCCAATTGATCAAACAGGAATCGATATTCTTTCACAAGTTGCTCAGGTTGATCAGAAGATAGGAATCTCAGACTCTGAGTTAGCTTCCATTATTAAAGATTATGATGCTTTAATGATTCGCTCTGGTACTCAAGTGACTGAAGAGATTATTAACTCTTCAAGTAAACTGAGAATCATTGGGAGAGCAGGAGTTGGAGTAGATAATGTAGATGTTAAGGCTGCTACGCAAAAAGGAGTCCTTGTTGTTAATTCTCCAGGGGGTAACACGATAGCTGCGGCTGAACATACAATAGCAATGATGTTGGCCTTATCTAGACATATTCCAGTTGCTAATAGTAGTACTTTGTTAGGAAAATGGGAAAGAAAGAAATTTGTTGGGAATGAGCTTTATAAGAAAAAATTAGGTGTAGTAGGTTTAGGGAAAATTGGTGCTCATGTAGCGAAAGTTGCTAATGCATTAGGAATGGAAGTTTACGGATATGATCCCTTTGTCTCAACTGAAAGAGCTCAACAAATACAAGTTAAATTATCTGAACTAGAGGATTTATTCCAACAATCAGATTATGTAACTTTGCATTTACCTCGCACACCAGAGACAGAGAATTTAGTAAATATGGAGGTGCTTAAAAGTATGAAAAATAGCGCAAAATTAATTAATTGTGCTCGGGGAGGTTTAATTGATGAAGAAGCATTAGCAGAAGCTTTAAATAAATCATTTATTGGAGGGGCTGCAATAGATGTCTTTTCAAAAGAACCTTTGGAATCTAATTCACCACTTTTGAAGGTTGAGAAGAATCTTATTCTTACCCCTCATTTAGGAGCATCTACTAGGGAAGCACAAGAAAATGTAGCTGTTGACGTTGCAGAACAAATCAGAGATGTCTTGCTTGGCTTATCTGCGAGAACAGCAGTAAACATACCAGGTTTGAGCCCTGATATCATGGATAGTCTAAAACCTCATTTGCAGTTGGCTGAAACAATGGGTCTGCTTATAAGCCAGCTTTCAGGTGGACAGATACAGAAACTAGAGGTTAAGCTGCAAGGCGAATTTGTTCAACATCCATCCCAGCCATTAATAATAGCTAGTCTAAAAGGGCTTCTAAGTAAAGCTTTGGGAGATAGGATCAATTATGTTAATGCTTCTCTAGAAGCAGATTCAAGAGGTATTTCAGTATTAGAGAGTAAAGATGAGGCAAGACCTGAATTTGCTAGTGGATCGCTTCAGTTAACCACTTATGGAGATAATGGAGACCATAGCGTTGCAGGAAGCATTTTTGCTGATGGGGAATTAAGAATTATTAGTATTGATCAATATCCTGTTAATGTATCGCCAAGTAGATTCATGCTGGTTACTAGGCACAGGGACATGCCTGGTATTATCGGTAAGCTTGGTTCTTTGTTGGGTAGCAACAATGTAAATATTGCGTCAATGCAAGTTGGGCGCAAAATTGTTAGAGGAGAAGCTGTTATGGTGCTGAGTATTGATGATCCAATACCTAATAAGTTGCTTGACACAATTATTAAAGTAGAGGGAATAACTAGCGCAAATCCAGTTACTTTATAAAAAGTCTCAGTAAATAATGGCAATTAAGGATTGGTATAAAGTAACTTTTCTGATAGAAAGTGATTCAGAAGAAATTATTATTTGGAAATTAAATGAGCTTGGAATATTTAGTTTTTCATTTGAATATTTAATTAAAAATCAAAATAAAAAAGAGGTTCATATATGGCTTCCAATTGATAATTGGGGCGAGAGCTCTAGAAATAGTTTTGAAAAAATAATCAGCAAACTTCTAAACATTAATGACCCGCTGAATCAATTTTTTAACTGGAGTATTATTAAAGAGGAAGAATGGTTGACAAGCTGGAAGAAATATTGGAAGCCTGAATTAGTGGGAAACTATTTTTTAATATTGCCTTGTTGGATAAATCTAGATAAAAAATTTAAAGATAAACGAATCATAAAAATTGATCCTGGAGCAGCCTTTGGTACAGGGAGTCACCCTTCGACTTATCTTTGTTTGGAAAAAATGGAGAATAGTTTATTTTTTGATAAAAAGGTATTAGATATTGGTAGTGGTAGCGGGATTTTGAGTGTCGCTGCAAGATTGCTTGGAGCTAAAGAGGTTTGTGCAGTGGATAATGATTATTTAGCTATAAATTCCACTAACTCAAATTTTCAACTAAATTTTGGTAATTTAAAAAACTTAAATACTTATTTAGGATCTTTTAATGAGGTAATTTTAAAAAATCAACTAAAACAATTTGATTTTGTTTTATGCAATATTCTTGCTGAAGTAATAAAAGTAATGATTCCAAATATTTATAATTGCTTGAGAAACAATGGAGAAGTCATTTTCAGTGGAATTCTGAATTCACAAAAAGATGAAATAATAAAAATATTAATTCAGAATGACTTGAAATTATTGGATGTATCAACTAGAAAAGATTGGGCTTGCATCTCTGCGCAAAAAGCCGGCGATCCAACCTAAGTATAAGTTTTTCTTATAGATACTCTTTAATACATTTTATTGTGTCATTTTTTACTTCAAAATCTCACATATCGACTGAATCGATGTTAAAAATGTAATTGATAGGTATTAATTACCAACAATTTTTTATTTAAATGGCTTCTTACAAAGTTACACTCATCAGCGAAGGCGAAGGTCTTAATTCAACTATTGAAGTACCTGATGATCAGTACATCCTTGATGCTGCCGAAGAACAAGGTATCGACCTTCCATATTCTTGCAGGGCTGGAGCATGTTCAACATGTGCGGGAAAAGTTACCTCAGGTAGTGTTGATCAATCAGATCAAAGTTTCTTAGATGATGACCAACTAGAAGCTGGTTTTGTACTTACATGTGTTGCTTACCCAACATCTGACGTAACAATTACAACTCATGCTGAGGAAGAATTGTATTAATTATAAAATATTAATTTTTCTAAGTTGATTATTCATTATTTCTCTGCCACCCTCTGTGAAGGTGGCTTTTTTTGTAAATGAATAAATTTGAATTTTTTAAAACTGGCAGTGTTCAATCAAGTTATGGAGGTCAGTACAGTTATAGGGTTATTGGACCATGTTGCAGGCTTTATGATAGGGAAGAGTTACCCTGGCCCTGTTCCAGGCTTGCTTGGAGAAGTAAGGAGCCTAGTTGGAGAAGAATAGGTTCTAGGTTCGTTGCTGATATGGCTTCAAGAAAATGCCCATCTTATTCGGTTCAGATTTTGGAACCTGGATCAAAACCGGTTGAAACAGTTATAACCCTTTTTTCAAAGAAATTTTCTTCTGACATACAAGAATGGTGGTATAGCAAAAAACCAGGCTCAAAAGAGCCTGGTAATGTCTTCCCTTATTAAGTTATCTTTGGATATTATGCTTTTGGCTTAGGAGGCATATATCCTTTTAAACCGGTGCATTCAAGACTATCGATTGTATTAACTCCAGTTTGCGTGTTAGTGCCACTAGCTCTCTCACATAATGATTTTCTTTGAGAAAGGTCAAGATTTGCATCAGTAAAGTCTGCTCCATCAATAATTGCTCCATCAAAAACACTTTTCATGAGCTCACCATTGGTAAGATTCGCATCTGTAAAATCCGCGTTATCAAACCTTGTTGCATATGCAATAAGGTCAGTCATATTGGCTCCTTTAAAACTAGAGTTTTTTGCAGTTGTTACACTCATGTAAGCGCCTTGAAGATTAGCTTCACCTAAATCTTGATTAGATAAATCATATTTAACATATTCAGTATTATGAAGGTCAGCACCGTGAAGATCATCTTTTAGTACGTCAACTGATGAAGGATCACTAGGATAAAGAGCGTTTGCTGAGATTGGATTAACAAGTAAACCAATAACTAACGGAAGAAAAATAAATAGTCTTTTACAAGACTTGAGTAGTGATGAAAAAATAGAAACCATTTCGATCAACATCAATATAGAAAAACCTATGACTATTATTCCATGGGTTGGTCATTTACGACCCTTCTTCTCACGAACTGTTGCAGTTTATTTTATTTCTGCTGTTAGAAAATCTTTAGCAAGCTGAGTATTTGGAAAAACTTTTTGAGCCTCTTTGAGCAAATCGCTTGGAGTAATTGCATTTTTATTATTATATCTTGGACTTAAATGAGTAATAATTAATTTTTTTGTATTAGATAATAATGCTGTTTTAGCTGCCATAATTGTTGTGGAATGTAATTTTTCGTAGGCCATGCTTTCATCCTCCTCTGAAAAAGTGGATTCATGTACGAGTAAATCGGCGTTTTTCGATAAATTAACAGCCGATTCGCTGAAGAAAGTGTCTGTGCAATAAACAAAACTTTCGCCCTTTCTAGGAGGCCCACAGAATTCTTTCCCATCAAATTTTCTACCATCCGATAATTGGACTTTTTTACCTTGTTGCAGTTCTGAATAAATTGGTCCTGGTGCTATTTTTAGAGACTCAGCTTTTTTGATATCAAATATACCTGGTTTATCTTTTTCACTCACTCGATAACCATAAGCAGGTATTTTATGTTTAAGACAGGCGCAGTTTACTTTTATGTTGTTGTTTTCAAATAGGATTTTATTCTCTGATGCAAAATTTTCAACTTCCACAAAATGCAGTGGGAACGACAATTTGCAAAAACTACTTTTAAGTGCAGAATTTATATAACTTCTCAACTCTGAAGGACCATAAATTTCGATACCCTTACTATTTCCTGATAGACCTAAGGTAGCTAAAAGTCCAGGTAAACCATAAATATGATCTCCATGCATATGCGTAATAAATATTTTCTTGATTTGTGAAGATTTAATATTGCTTTTCATTATTTGATGTTGCGTTCCCTCTCCACAATCAAAAAGCCAAACTTCTGATGATTGTGATAATTTAAGTGCTAATGAAGAAACATTTCTCGTTAAGGATGGGACTCCTGAGCTTGTTCCTAGGAATGTGATATTCACTTATTTATGATATTTTTATTTTTATATATGGATTAAATCTAGACTTTTAGTCAAAATTAGGCAAATTAAGCGTTTGTTTTTTAAACATAGTGATACTTAAATTTAAAAATTTTTATAGTAAATATTGCCTGATTAGTATTTTATTTATTTTTGTTTTTCAGAGTGAAGGTGTTTTTGCATCAAGAGAGCCAATAATCAGAGTTTTAATATCAAAAAATAACAATTTAAGGATTAGATCAGATAGATCAATTCCTTTAACCATAGAGGGCAAATTTTTTTCAAGTAAAAAAATAAAAGGCCTAACTTTGAAAAATGAGAAAAATAGAAAGATTTTATATTTTGATAAAAATAAACAAAAAAAATATTACTTAAAAAGTAATCAAAAATTGCAAGTTAGATCTTCTGATGGAAGAGGTATATGGGTAGGTCAGAAGAGATTTTCTGGTAAGCTTAATCTTTTTGTACTTGATACTGAAATATTGGTGGTAAATGTTTTAAAAATAGAAAAATACCTCAGTAGTGTAGTGGGTTCAGAGATGCCAACAAAATGGCCTATTGAAGCATTAAAAGCACAAGCAATTGCATCTAGAACTTATGCTTTAAAGCAAAAGGGAAATAATTTATTTGATATTGATTCAACTCAGAACAACCAAGTCTATAATGGCTTGGAGTCAAGAACTTATAAAACTAATAGAGCGGTTAAAAGTACAAAATCTTTGGTTTTGACGTATAAAAATAAATTAATTAATGCTTTATTCCATAGCAGCTCAGGTGGAATGACAGAAAACAGTCAAGATGTATGGAAGAATAAATTTCCATATTTATCAAGTGTAAAAGATTTTGATAAAAATAATCCAAAATTTAGATGGCAAAAAAAATTTTCGAGTAATGATTTAGCTGATTTATTTCCCAAGATTGGAGGTTTAAGAAATATAGAGATTCTAGATATTACAAGCACGGGGAGGGTAAAAAATGTAAAACTTATTGGAGCTGATGGTTCTGATCAAATTTCTGGGGTAGTTTTAAGAAAAAGATTAGGCCTAAACAGTAATTTTGTGAGATTTAAATTTTTTGAGGAAAAATTAAACAATAAATTTCCCACAAAACAAGGTTTGATAGTTTTTGGACAAGGATCAGGTCATGGAGTAGGAATGAGTCAATGGGGTGCTAAATATATGGCGTCTAGAGGTCAAAAAGCTGAGAGAATATTAAAGCATTTTTATAGGGGTGTGCAGATTAAACCTTTTAAAAAAGATTACCTATAGAAGTTATTTAGCATTAAGGACTAATTTTGGATTTATATTAGATTGCTCTTTATTTAAGAAGCCTATGCCAAGAAGTGTTTGTTTGTTATCTATTACTTTTAAGGGTTTTTTATAGTCAAAAGAGTTACTTTCCTGTAAGTAATTTATATCAACTTTAATAGCTCTTCCTGTTTGCCAAAAATTGATTTGTTCTTCATTTCTTAAAACAAATGTTGAAATGTGATTAAGAGCAGAAATTGTTGGAATAATAAAATTTTTCGAGTTTTTTTTCCCTTTTTCTTTTTCGATATCAGAAATTTTTATCGAGTTTTTTTCATCAAAGCCACAAGCTGAAATCCTTTTTAGTTGTAGAAGGCAACCTTCTGAATCAAGAATTTCTCCTATATCTCTTGCGATTGATCTTATATATGTGCCAGCTGAACATTTGATTTTTATTTCTATGATTCCGTTTATTTGGTCCCATCTCATTAAAATAAGTTCGTCTATTTTTACTTCTCTTGGCGCTAATTCAAAAATTTCATTCCTGAAAGATTTTTTATAAGCTCTTTCTCCATTAACGTGCACACTTGATACTTTCGGCGGAATTTGTTTAATAATTCCTCTAAATCTATTTAAGTATTGATCTAATTTTTCATGACTGATTTTAGGCCAACTTTTTTGATTAATTATATCTCCGTGAATGTCATCAGTGTTAGTTCTAATCCCTAATTTAATTTGTCCTATATAAGTTTTACCCTGAGGAAGATATTGAATAAATCTTGTTGCACTGCCTATCGCGATTGGTAATGTTCCTATAACTTCTGGGTCAAGAGTTCCTGTGTGCCCGACCCTTTTTGTATTTAATAACTTCCTTATTTGTTTAACACAATCATGAGAGGTACAGCCTTTATCTTTATTAATTACTAAGAATCCATCTTTATTTTCCATTTTTAATATTAAGAATACTTTGATAAAGATTTATTGCCATTCTATGATTTTGGTATTGGAAACTTAGAGTAAGAAATTGAAAAATAATGATTTTATTTTAAAAGAGTTTTTAGACAATGCTTTCAATTTGAAATCACATTTAATGGAATTCTTATCTATTGAAAAATGTGATTTAGATGGATTCCTTAAAAATGCAAAGATAAATTTGGCAAATTTACACCCTGGTAATGCTTTAAGTGATGTTTCAGATTTTTATTCTAAGATCGTTGGAGATAGTCATTTAGCTGATTTAGCTGCTTGGCATATTACAAGCAAGGATTACATTAGTGATACTTTAAAACTTCAGCAAAGATTTTCTAGAGATTTAGTTTTAGATTTCGGTGGAGGGATTGGTACGCATGCATTGGCTAATGCGATGTCTTCAAAAGTTGAGCATGTGTTTTTTGTAGATATTAATGAAACAAATAGAAACTTTGTTGAGTACAGGGCTAAGGAATTAGGAGTCGAAAAAAAGATTACTTTTTTCAAGTCAATTGAAGATGCACAAATATCGAAATTTGATACGATAGTTTGTCTTGATGTTTTGGAACATCTTGCCAATCCAGCTTCCCAAATTGAGATTTTCAGTGAGATTATGGATTGTAATTCTATTGCTTTATTGAATTGGTATTTTTATAAAGGAGAAAAAAATGAATATCCATTCCATATAGATGATAATCAAATTGTTGAAAACTTTTTTAAAACAATTCAATCAAATTTTTTAGAAGTTTTTCACCCTATTCTCATAACTGCAAGAGCTTACAAGAAAATTAGATAACTACGTTAACTCTTTTTCTATTTCTTAGGTTTCTTTTTATGCTTTCAAAGTTTACAATTCCTTCTTTAAGTGCAAAAAGAGTATCATCTTTACCTTTACCAACATTTATTCCTGGAAGAAAAGAAGTACCTCTTTGGCGAATCAAAATTGATCCTGCAGATACTTTTTCACCACCATAAGCTTTTACTCCTAATCTTTTAGAGTTTGAATCCCTCCCGTTCCTTGTAGAGCCTGTTCCTTTTTTATGTGCCATTAGTAATGTTTAATTTGTGGATTTTTCAGATTTTGGTTTGGGTTCCTTTTTAACAGCTTCTTTTTTAGAAGAAGACTTAGAGGAACTTTTAGCAACTGATATAGATTTTACCATAACTCTTGTGAGTTCTTGTCTGTGGCCCATTTTTCTTCTCGTCTTTTTTTTAGGACGCATTTTGTATACAAGGATTTTTTTATCTCTTTTGTGCGAAACGACTTCTAATTCAATTTTTGCATCTTTAATGTAAGGTTGACCAATAGTAATGGAGTTTTTATCCTTTAACAGTAAAACTTTTTCTAGAGTTATTTTATCTTTTTCTTTTGCATTTAACCTATCAATATCGTAGTATCTGTCAACTTCGAACCAAAATTGTTGGCCTGAAGTTTCTGCTATTGCATACAATTCATTACTTTTAGAAGAATTGTTTGAGGAGTTTTTAGAATTTGTCATGTCTTAGGGACGCTGTAAGGCTCAAATTTATAATTTGATTAAGCCTTAAAAGCAATCATAATAATTTGTCTATTTTCTTATTTTGTAGTGTAATAAGTCAAGGGTCGTTTTAAATCTTTTATATCAATTTGAGGAATCAAAATAATGGCAGCAAGAAAAACTTATATTTTAAAACTTTATGTTGCTGGAAATACTCCTAATTCAATGAGAGCTTTAAATACACTAAGAGAAATTCTAGAAAATGAATTTAAAGGAGTTTATGCTTTGAAGGTTATAGACGTACTTAAGCAACCACAACTTGCAGAGGAGGATAAGATTCTTGCTACCCCAACTTTATCTAAAATTTTACCTCCACCAGTTAGAAGAATAATTGGTGACCTCTCTGATAGAGAAAAAGTTTTAATCGGTTTGGATTTACTTTTTGATGAATTAACTGAAACTGAATATAGTGGAGATAAGTAATATATAGAAAACTTTTTTATACTTAGAAATAACTTTAATGTTTATTTTTAGTTAATTTTCTATAGCACATCACTATGAAAGATAAGAAATTTGGCAAATCAAATAAAATGCAAGTGCAAAAATTACCTACGGGAATAGAAGGCTTCGATGATGTCTGTAGAGGAGGGTTGCCTGTATCACGAAGTACACTCGTTAGTGGTACATCAGGTACTGGTAAAACAGTTTTTTCTCTTCAGTACTTACACCATGGGATTTGTAATTTTGATGAGCCAGGGATATTCGTCACATTTGAAGAATCGCCTTTAGACATAATAAGAAATGCTGCTAGCTTCGGATGGGATTTGCAAGAATTAATTGATCAAAATAAGTTATTCATATTAGATGCTTCTCCCGATCCTGATGGTCAAGATGTTGCAGGTAACTTTGACTTATCTGGCCTTATTGAGAGAATTAGTTACGCAATAAGAAAATATAAAGCCAAAAGAGTTGCAATAGACTCAATAACCGCGGTTTTTCAACAATATGACGCTATTTACGTTGTCAGAAGAGAAATATTTAGACTCATAGCAAGATTGAAAGAAATTGGAGTTACAACAGTGATGACTACAGAAAGGGTTGATGATTATGGGCCTATCGCTAGATATGGAGTAGAAGAGTTTGTATCTGATAATGTTGTCCTATTAAGAAATGTTCTAGAGTCAGAGAAGAGAAGAAGAACTTTAGAAGTTTTGAAGTTAAGAGGTACAGTTCATATGAAAGGGGAATATCCCTTCACTATGGGAACTGATGGTATAAGTGTGTTTGCCCTCGGAGCAATGAGACTTACGCAAAGATCTTCTAATATCAGAATTAGTTCAGGAGTTAAAGATCTTGACGAAATGTGTGGAGGAGGTTATTTCCAGGATTCAATTATCCTCGCCACAGGCGCTACTGGTACAGGTAAGACAATGCTTGTATCGAAATTTGTAGAAGACGCTTATAACAACAGTGAAAGAGCAATACTTTTCGCTTACGAGGAATCTAGGGCTCAGTTGCTTAGGAATGCGACTAGTTGGGGAATAGATTTTGAAAAGATGGAAAGTGATGGGATATTAAAAATTATTTGTGCATATCCTGAATCAACTGGTTTGGAAGATCACTTACAAATCATCAAAACGCAAATTAATCAATTTAAACCAAAGAGAATGGCAATAGATTCTCTCTCAGCATTAGCTCGAGGTGTAAGTTTGAATGCATTCAGACAGTTTGTTATTGCAGTCACTGGCTATACCAAACAAGAAGAAATAGCAGGCTTCTTTACTAATACTGCAGAAGAATTTATGGGAAGTCATTCTATTACTGATTCTCATATCTCAACGATTACAGATACTATATTGTTACTCCAGTATGTCGAAATAAAAGGGGAGATGGCTAGAGCTTTAAATGTTTTTAAGATGAGGGGATCATGGCATGATAAAAGAATAAGAGAATTTATTATCACTAATAATGGACCTGAAATAAAAGATTCATTTTCTAACTTTGAGCAGATATTTAGTGGTGCCCCACATAGGGTTGTTCCTGATCAAAATGTTCAAAATATTTTTAAAGGGATAGATAATAATTAGATAATTTCTTTAATTTCAGAGCTTGAAAAAGTATCTATATTATTAATAGTTTGAGTCAATAATTCATCTTTATCAGATTGTGCTAATGCTAAATCAAACCAAAAGGTGGTTCCAACCCCCAATTCACTAGCCATACGAATTTCTCCACCATGCTTTTCAATAATACCTCTTACTATAGATAAACCTAAACCTGTCCCTTGCTCAGTATGAACTGAATTCTCTACTCTATAAAAACGGTCGAATATCTTTTCTTGATCCGCTTGAGATATTCCTGATCCTGTATCAGCGATCTCAATTCTTACTTTTGGTAGAGGTGAAACTAACTCACATTGAGGAGCTGCATATTCGCTGTTGCTTGGTGGGAGGGCAGGACAGGAATCTGGCCAAGTATAAGCTCTAATCATTAGGTTGCTGTTTTTAGGACTAAATTTCAATCCATTACCAAGTAAATTATCAAAAACTTGCAGAAGTAAATCAAAATTCCCAAGAATTGATGGGATAGTTTCTTCTATATCATGTGCTAATGAAACATTTTTTTCTGTAGCATTAAGTCTATAATTGCGGAGAGTCTGTTCTATCGCTGGTTTTATATCCATTTCCTCTAGTTGAATTATTTTCCCTGACTCCAATCTTGATAAATCTAATACATCGTTCACTAGTCTTGTTAGCCTATCAGTCTCTGAATTTGCAATACCCAGAAATTCGAGTTGTTCTTCGTTAGAAAGCTGATCTTTTAAATCATGCAAAGTCTCTACGTAACTCTTAATGTTGAAAAGTGGTGTCCTTAATTCATGTGAAACGTTACTAATAAATCTGTTCTGTGCTGCGTTTAGTTCTACCTCTCTAGTAAGATCTTGAATTGTTACTGCAATCCCTTTTAATTCAACTTTATTGGTATCTAATACTGATTGTAAGACAATTCTTAAAGTTCTAGCCGGTTCACCTAAACTAAACCTTAAATCATCCTTCTCCTTTTCTCTGTTAAGTATAGATTCTATATTTGTGTGTAGGTCATTAGATAAAATTTCAGGGATCTCATTTAAAAAGAATTTTCCTTCTAAAAATCTTCCTTCCCAACGAAATAATCTTTTTGCTGTTGGGTTAGTAAGAACAATCTTTCCCTGGGAATCCAATAATATTGCACCATCAGCCATAGTAGCTATAAGTGATTGCTGCTTTATTTGAGCGGCCTTAAGTTCTTCAATATTTGCCTCATCATAATTTTCTAGTTGAGTGGCCATTCGGTTAAATCCATTTAAAAGTTCTCCTAAGTCTCCTGTCATAGGTAAAGAAATTCTTGATTTGAAGTTACCTTTTGAAATTTCTCTGACCCCTCTCACTAACTCCCTTACAGGTCTTGTAATTGTCAGTGCATTGAATACAGCTCCAAGTATTACTAAAACCCAAATAGAGATAAAAACGGCTATTGTAACTTCTCTAGTAAGTGCTGCACTGGCTAAGGCTTTTTTATTGGGTGTAACTCCAAGGGCTAACGTTCCAAGATATTTTCCTTTCCAAAGCATTGGGACAAAAACATCTGTAACTTGACCTTGAGGAGTAACGTGTTGCCTAACTAATGGAAATTGTGGCCTTTTCTTTAATTCCGACGGTAATTTTAATCTTCTAGTTAGCTGGAACTGACTATCTGAACTTGTAGGAGTGGCACTAATTGGTATGCCAAGTTGAACTATGTCTTCGGCATCTGTAAAAAATATGTAACGAAGGTTTCGGCTTGATCTCCAAAACTTTTCAGCAACATTTGAGATTTCTTTCTTTTGGTTATTAGCAACCAATTCCGTAACATTCCCCGATAATAATAGTCCAAGATCTCGAGCATATCTAGTATCATTCATTCCAGCATCCCTTTGAATACTGTTTAGTGCAAAAAATGTTATTCCTGTCATCAGTAGACTTACAACTAGAGTTGCTATTGCTAATAATTTTGTCCTTAAACTAAACCCACTCCACCAAGTAAGAAGTCTATTTGTCCAATAATTATTATCAATATCTTCGTTATCAGCAAAGTTATATTCTCTACCTTCTTGATTACTGGTATCTACCATAAGACTAATTCTCCTTAAAAAAGTTTTTTCTCACTTGATGACCGATATCATTTCTAAAGTAAATACCATCAAAATTTATTTCCTTTAAATTTTTGTATGCTTTTTCAAAAACCAAATCGAAATCTTTATCTTGACAGACAATGCTTAAAACTCTTCCTCCATCAGTTAATAATTCCCCATCTTTACTTAAAGAGGTGCCCGAGTCGAAAATTTGGCAATCATTAGGATCTATCCTCCCAATTTTAATTGGAAAGCCAGTTTTATATTCATGAGGATATCCCTTTGAAGTAGCTATTACACAACCACTAACCTTATCAGAAGTATCAATTTTTTCGCTACCAATTAAATTTCCCATTGAGCATTTTTCTAAAAGAAATACAAAACTTTGATCCATCAAAGGCATTATTGTTTGACATTCTGGATCACCAAATCTGCAGTTATATTCTATAACTTTTGGACCAGATTTTGTGATCATTAACCCAAAATAAATAACGCCTTTATAATCAATATTTTTTTTATTGAGTTCATTTATTGTGGGTTCAATTATCTCTTTGATAATTCTTTCAAGATAATTTTTTGTTAAAAGTGGGGCAGGAGAATAAGCTCCCATCCCGCCCGTATTAGGACCTTTATCTTCTTCATTAAGTCGTTTATGATCTTGTGCGGAAGGAAGTAAAATGTATTTTTTCCCATCACATAAAGCAAAAACTGAAACTTCTGGACCATGAATTTTCTCTTCAAGAACTACCATATTCCCTGAGTTGCCAAACTTACCATTGAAGATTGATTCTGTTGCCATAACACATTCTTCTTTTGAATCAGGAATAAAAACGCCTTTACCTGAAGCTAAACCATCAGCTTTTACTACTAGTGGAATCGAAGTTGAATGAATAATTTTTTTTGCTTCTTCTAGAGAACTTACTTTCCAAAATTTAGCAGTTGGAATATTTGCATCTTGCATAAATTCTTTTGCCCAAGATTTGCTGTATTCTAATTTTGCTCCATCTTTACCAGGTCCGAAAACTTTAAAATCTTTTTCGCGAAGAAAATCAGCTAGTCCATCCGCTAAAGGTATTTCGGGGCCTATTACAATTAAATCTACTTTCAAAAAATCAAGTTTTTCTACTAATTCTTTTCTTTTTTTGATATCAATTTTTATTCTTTCACATTTATTTATTCTTTCTGATCCAGCGTTACCAGGTATTAAAAAAACTTTTTTGACTAATTCATTTTTTTGAATAGCCCAAGCCAAAGAGTTTTCTCTCCCTCCATTTCCAATTATTAAAATATTTTCTAACCTATTGAAGTTTTTAAAATTGTTTGAATTTATACTCATAAGTTTGATTTATAGGTTATGAGTTTTGATGAATAATTAGTTAAAATGAAATAAACTATTTGAAATTTATCTCTAATAAGTATGTTAATTACAAATCATACTTTTAGTAATCAAATGAGGTCCTAAATTTAATGAATAATAAACATGAATTAATTTATGAAGGCAAAGCTAAAAAAGTATTTTCTCATGATGATGCAGATAAAGTAATAATTGAATTTAAAGATGATGCTACAGCTTTTAATGCTTTGAAAAAAGCTAAATTTGAAGGAAAGGGCAGACTTAATTGCCTAATAAGTGCAAGAATTTTTGAAATTCTTATAAATAAGAATATACCAACTCACTTTATTGAACTTAAAAATGAAAATACAATTATTGCACAAAAAATAAAAATAATCCCCTTAGAGATTGTTTTAAGAAATACTGCTTATGGCTCTTTATGTAAACAAACTACTATTGCATCTGGTACTGACTTGGTAAAACCTTTAATAGATATTTATCTTAAAAATGACGAACTTAATGATCCGTTAATTACAAAAGATAGAATTGAATTAATGAATATAATAAGCTCCAAAGAGCTAGATCATATAATCGATTTAACTCTAAAAATTAATTTAATCTTGAAAAATTTTTTTAAAAATATTAAACTTCAACTCGTAGATTTTAAGTTAGAGTTTGGTTATGACTCAAAAAACAACATAATACTTGGGGATGAAATAAGTCCTGATAATTGTAGATTGTGGGATCTTAATCAGAATAATGATACAATTGTAAGTCTAGACAAAGACAGATTTAGAAATGATTTAGGTGGTCTAATTGAAGCTTATAGTGAAATTAACCGAAGAATAAACGATTTCATTTAACTCAATTCAATAAATAATGTTTTATTTACCCTAAGCAAGAATACTATGCAAAAACAATTTTTAAATTTTAGAAAAGTTTTCACAAATATTGCTTTTTCTCCCTTGATTTTAATATCAAATAATTCAGAATTAGCTGCTAAGTATTTGCCAAATGACTTTGAGCAAAAATTTATAAATTCAGAAATAAATAACAAAAACAGTAGTTTATTTCAAGGACTTTACACTAAACAGGAGAAAAATTTCTTTATCGCAGAAAATAATGAAAATATTGAGAAAGAGGGTGTTCTTATTTCAGAAATAATTATCGAAGGTTGGGAAAATCATCCCGAGGGTAGAAAACTTGAATTGGCTGCATATGATTCAATGAGTATAAAGCCAGGCAGTATTGTTGATAATCAAATTTTAAAACAAGACCTTAATGCAATATATGCTAGTGGTTGGTTTTCAGGAGTTAAAATAAATTCTCAAAATGGCCCATTAGGAGTAAGGCTAATTGTAAATGTAATTCCTAATCCAATTTTAAAGAAAGTTGAACTAAACTCAACAAACTCTATAGTCTCTGATCAATATGTAGACGATGTTTTTAAAAATTATTATGGAACAACACTTAATTTAAATGAATTTCAAAATAAAATTAACACAATAAAGAAGCGATATGAAAGTGAGGGTTATTCTTTAGCTAGAATTAAAGGCCCAGATAGAATAAATGAAAATGGAATAGTCAAATTAAATGTCACTGAAGGCATTGTATCTGATGTGCAGTTAAGATTTTTAGGAACTGATGGTGAATCTTCTATTGATGGGGAACCTAGAAAAGGGAAAACAAAAGACTGGGTCATAAAAAGAGAATTGAAAACGCAACCAGGTTCAATATTTAACAGACAAATTTTAGAAGCAGATATCAGAAGACTTTATGCCACTAGTTTATTTGATGATGTGAAGGTTTCCCTTGGTCCTGACAGTTCAAATCCTGGTCGAGTCATAATCTTTTTAGACTTGAGTGAACAAAGAACAGGATCATTGACAGGTGGTCTAGGTTATAGCAATAGTTCAGGCATCTTTGCCTCACTTGGTTTGCAGGAAACAAATGCACTTGGTAGAGCATGGTCCACAAATCTAAACCTAAATTTTGGAGAATATTCAACTACCTATAATTTCTCTTTATCCGATCCATGGATTAAAGGGGATAAACATAGAACTTCTTTTAAAACAAATTTATTTTTGAGTAGAGATTATCCTCAAGAATTTAAAAGTGAAACTAATGGGCGTATTTACGCAGTAGACGATACAAACACTTCAACCTCTGATACTTTTTCATCAATAGTTTTAGAAAAAACTGGGGGTGGTTTTTCTTTCTCAAGGCCTCTAAACGGAGGAGATCCATTTAAGGTCGCTAAGTGGAGAGTTCTAGCTGGAATGAATTTAAAAAAAGTAAAGATGATTGATGGTGACGGTAATCAAAAACCTTATGGGGATATGACGCCAACTACAGGAAATATAAGCGATATTATATGTATTGGATTCACTCCAAATGATGGTTCATGTCCTGCTGAAAATACATTAGTAAGTTTTATCGCAACTACTTCTAGAAATAATTTGAATAACTCCTTTAACCCAACTTCAGGAAATAAATTTAGTTTTGGTACTGAACAGTTTGTTTCAATGGGAGAAAACTCTCCAACTTTTAATAGAATGAAAGCTTCTTATTCATTTTTTATACCAACAAAATTAATAAATTTAACTAAAGCATGTAAGTCTGGTAATTCTGATAGTGAAGACTGTCCCCAAGCGATTGGGTTTCAATTTAAAGCAGGAACTATTCTTGGAGAATTGCCTCCTTATGAAGCATTTTGTATGGGCGGAACATCATCTGTTAGAGGTTGGGGATCTTGTGATTTAGCTGTTAGTAAAAGTTTTGTTGAGGGGACAGTTGAATATAGATTCCCTGTTTGGAGAATGATATCGGGAGCTTTATTTGTAGATGCAGGAAGTGATTTAGGATCTCAAAATGATATCCCTGGGAAGCCTGGTAAATTATTGCAGAAGTCAGGTTCGGGTTTTTCACTAGGAGGGGGAGTTGGAGTGAAAACACCAATTGGTCCATTAAGATTAGACGTTGCAAGTAAGGATCAAAGTGGAGATTGGAGATATACACTTGGAGTAGGATGGAAGTTTTAAGTGTTTTCTTGGCCTACTAATTATGATTGTTGCTATACCTTAGGTGGAGTTATCTCCAGAGAAGGTATTGGCCTTCATAGTGGAGAAAAAACAAGAGTTAAAATTTCTTCTTATGAGAAAGAAGGCTATCATGTTTCTTTCAAGGATAAACCAAACGAGATTTTTAAGCTAACCCAAGATTTAATTGGAAGTACGATGCTTTGTACCGCGGTTAAAATAGGGGGGAGAAATTTATATACTATTGAACATTTATTATCTTCAATGGCTGGGTGCGGGTTAAGTTATATACATATTGAGGTTGATGGTAAAGAGATACCGCTTTTAGATGGATCGGCAATTCAGTGGGTTAGAGATTTTGAAGAAGTAGGTATAAAAAAAGCCCCCAAACCTGATAATTTTTTTCGAGAGATTAATAAATCAATTATTTTAAACAAAGAAGGCTCAGTAATAGCAGCTACCCCGTCCGAAAAAACTACAATTATTTCTACTATTAGTTTTTCCTATAAAGCAATTGGGAATCAAACTTTTGTAGTTGATTTAAATCCAAAAAGTTTCGTTGAAATGATTGCTCCAGCAAGGACATTTGGATTTAAGGATCAATTTCAAGAATTAAGTGAACTTGGATTAATCAAAGGGGGAAGTTTGGAAAATGCTCTTGTTTGTGATGGTGATGAATGGGTTAATCCACCATTAAGATTTGATAATGAACCAATAAGACATAAAATTTTAGACCTAATTGGGGACTTGGCTTTGGTAGGGTTACCTAAGGCTCAAATTTTAGTTTATAAAGGATCGCATTCTTTAAATGCTTTATTGGCCTCATCGCTAAAAAATTAACTTTATCTTTAATTGTTTTGGAAAAGAAATTATCCAGTGAAAATAATCAACTTTCCTCTGAGAACATTCTAGGTTTATTACCTCATAGATATCCTTTTGCTCTTGTGGACAAAGTTATAGAGAATATTCCTGGGGAGAGAGCTGTTGCAGTAAAAAATGTAACTATAAATGAGCCTCAATTTCAGGGACATTTTCCTGAGAGACCCTTAATGCCCGGGGTTCTTATTGTTGAATCAATGGCTCAAGTAGGTGGAATAATTGTAACGCAAATGCCTGATCTTCCTAAAGGACTTTTCGTCTTTGCTGGAATCAATAATGTTAAATTCAGAAAACCAGTTGTGCCAGGAGATCAATTGATAATTTCTTGTGAGTTATTGTCTATTAAAAGACAAAGATTTGGAAAGGTTAAAGGAGAGGCGCACGTTGATGGGAAGTTGGTTTGTGCTGGAGAATTAATGTTTTCATTAGTTGATTAGGGATATGGATCAAAAAAATAATGAATTTAACTCAAGATTTAGTGGCGTAAAAGTTCACCCAAATGCTTTCGTTGATCCAAGTGCCGAATTACATGATGGGGTTATTGTCTCTCAAGGAGCTATTGTCGGCCCTGATGTGACTATCGGGAAAGGAACCGAAATAGGCCCGAACGCTGTTATTTCAGGAAGAACTCAAATTGGTGTTAACAATAAAGTTTTCCCAAGTGTTTTTATAGGTCTCGATCCCCAGGACCTTAAATATAAAGGAGCCTCTACTGAAGTAATTATTGGGGATAATAACACTTTTAGAGAATGCGTAACTATTAATAAGGCAACTAATGAGGGCGAAAAAACAATTATTGGAAATAATAATTTGTTGATGGCTTATACTCATATCGGCCATAATTGTGAACTTGGCAATAGGATAGTTTTATCAAATAGTGTTCAAGTTGCCGGCCATGTAAAGATTGAAGATAGAGCTATTATTGGCGGTTGTTTAGGTATTCATCAGTTTGTACATATTGGATATTTAGCAATGATTGGAGGGATGACCAGAGTAGATAGAGATGTACCTCCTTTCTGCTTGGCCGAAGGGCATCCAGGAAGATTGAGAGGTTTAAATAGGATTGGAATTAAGAGAAGTGGTTTAATGGAAAATAAAGATTTTGATTTAAAACTTTTGCAAACTACTTGGAATTCCCTTTTTAAATCTAATGATGCGATTTTAAATTCATTAGAAAAAGTAATGAAAGGAGAATTAGATATTTCATCTTCAAAATTATGTAATTTCTTAAAAGAGTCAATATCTAAAGAAAGACGAGGACCAATGCCTATAGTGAATTTATGAATAAAAAGATATTTATAAGTACCGGAGAAGTCTCTGGAGATTTGCACGGAAGTTTGTTATCAAAAGCATTATTAGAGGAATCTAAAAAAAAATCGATAGATTTAGAAATTTGCGGATTAGGTGGGGAAAGGATGAGGAAAGAAGGTGTAAAAATTCTTCAAGATACTACATCAATTAGTGCAATAGGAATTTGGGAGGCTTTACCTCTTATTCTTCCAACAATAAGAATTCAAAAAAGATTTTATAAACTACTAAAAAAATATCCTCCAGATTGCTTAATTCTTATTGACTATATGGGCCCCAATGTAAAAATTGGAACAAAATTAAAAAGATCGAAAACTAAAATTCCAATTTTTTACTATATTGCTCCTCAAGAGTGGGCTTGGAGGGTTGGCAATAACACTACAACTAATCTAATAAAATTTTCTGATAAAATTTTTGCGATTTTCAAGAAAGAAGCAGCATTTTATAAAAAGAGGGGCGGAAATGTTTTGTGGGTGGGACATCCAATGATTGATTTGACAAAAAAACTTCCTTTAAAGAAGGATGCCAGAACTATTCTTAACCTTTGGCCTAATCAAAATATCCTGCTTTTGATGCCAGCATCAAGACCTCAAGAATTACGATATGTATTACCTACTTTTATGAAAGCGGCTAAAAAATTACAACAAAAATATCCAAGTTTAGTAGTCTATATCCCCTCCTGTCGGATTGCTTTTGATGAAATATTCAAAAAAGCCTTGAGAAAATATCAAGTTAAAGGATTTGTGATTTCTCAAAAAGATTGTGCAAAATTAAAGCCTTATATTTATTCGCTTACTAAAATTGCTTTTTGCAAATCTGGGACAGTTAATATGGAATTAGCTTTATATGGAATCCCACAGATTGTTGGTTATAGAGTAAGTAGGGTAACTGCTTTTATTGCTAAAAAAATTCTTAATTTCAAAGTAAGATTTATTTCTCCTGTAAATTTGTTAGTTAATAAATTAATAATCCCTGAGTTTGTGCAAAGAGAGTTTGACGAAAAGAAAATTTTTTATAAATCTTGTAGGATTCTTGATGTAAAGTCAGAAAAAATAAAAATTAAAAAAGGTTATGCTATTTTAAAAAAAGAATTAGGAGAAGAGGGCGTAGTCCAGAGAGCTGCTAAAGAGATTATTAATTCTATTATTTGAACTTTATAATAAATAAATGAAATACCTCTTATCTCTAATAGTTGCTCTTTCAATATTTGTTAACCCTGTAAACGCTTTTGCAGAGGAATTGATTCTTGCAGGAGGTTGTTTTTGGTGTTTAGAACATGATTTAGAGTCATTAAAGGGGATAAATTTTGTAGAAAGTGGCTATTCAGGTGGAGATTTGCAAAATCCTACTTACGAAAATCATGAAGGACATCAGGAAGTGGTTTTGGTAAACTATGATTCCAAATTGGTAACTTTACCCGAGATACTTAGGCTTTATTTCAGAAATATTGATCCTTTAGACGGCAAGGGTCAATTTTGTGATCGTGGAGATTCTTATAGGCCAGTGATATTTTTTAAAGATAAAACTGAGGAAAGTGATGCAATTAATGCAATTGTTTCCGCCTCTAATGAATTGCGAGTGCCATTAGAAAAAATATCTGTAGAACTAAAATCAAAAGGTCAATTTTGGTTGGCTGAAGAATATCATCAGGATTTTGCTGAGAGAAATGAATTAAAATATAAGTTTTATAGATTCTCATGCGGGAGAGATCAGAGGTTGGATAAATTATGGGGTGATAATGCTAGATCAACAAATCTTTGGAATGAATGATGTAAATATAGTTATTTATTTTTAATCCATTGAACAAGAGTTTTAACTCCAAAACCGGTTGCACCTGATGGATTAATTCCTTTATTCTTATCAGTCCAACAAGTCCCAGCAATATCAATATGAGCCCATTTTATCTCTGAATCAAAGAATTCCTCTAAAAATAGAGCAGCAGTTATTGACCCACCCGCTCTAGGACCTGTATTTTTCATGTCAGCTATATGAGACTTTAACCCTTCTTTATAAGATTTTTGTAAAGGCATTTGCCATAATTCTTCTCCAGCCTGGGCTGATGCAGCTTTTAGGTCATTTGCTAGATCATCATTATTGCTCCAGAATCCAGCTACATCATTCCCTAATGCAACAACAATAGCCCCTGTTAAAGTGGCCAGATCTATTATTGAATCTGGGTTTAAATTGGATGCGTAAGTTAAAGCATCAGCTAATGTTAGTCTGCCCTCTGCATCAGTGTTATTTATTTCAATTGTCTTACCATTAGATGCCTTAACTACATCTCCAGGATGTACTGCAGATCCATTTATCATGTTTTCGCAAGATGCCACAATAAAATGAATTTCTAATCCCTTTGGTTTTATTGCTCCAAGTGCTTTTGCTGCTCCTAAAACTGCAGCGCTTCCGCCCATATCATATTTCATCATTTCAATTTGAGATGCTCCTACTTTCAGATTGTATCCTCCAGAGTCAAAGGTTAAACCCTTCCCAACAAGCGCAATCTTTTCTTTAATAGGCCCCTCTGACTTTAAAGTAAGATGTATAAATTTAGGATCTAGATCAGAACCTTTTGCTACAGCTAAATATGCACCCATTCCTAAATCTTCACAATCTTTTGCCTCTAAAATTTTTACTTCCAAACCATGATCTTTAGCTATTTGAGAAGCTTGTATAGACATTTCCTGAGGAGTAAGACTATTTGGAGGGGCGGCTACAAGTCTTCTAGCTAGTTCTACACCTTCACATATTTGTGATGTCTCTTCAAAGCTAATATTCTCAAATTCATTTAAATTTAAAAACTCTATTTCTTTAAGAACTTTCTTTTCATCTCTTTTCTTATTAAATCTATTGTCCTTATAGGCAGATAATCTGGCTGACTCTGCTAATTGATTTATTTCTAGTTGTGAATTTATAAATTCCCAAGGTAGTAAGATGCTGATTTTTTCATTTTTATCAACTGTTTTCCTAACTAGATTTCCTATAGAGTTTTCTATATCACTTTTATTTAGGTCCTTCGATTTGCCAAGACCAACTATGATTAAAGTTTCTAATTTTTGATCTAAAAATTCAAAGCTTAAAGTTTTTCCTTTTTCTCCTTTAAATTTTTTTTGAGTAACTTTTTTTAGTAATAATTTTGGGTCAATAACAAATTTTATGTTTTCAAGTTGGCTTGAAATTTCTTCCTCTAAAACTCCAAAAATTAATGAAGCACCTTGCCAGTTATCTAGATTTTTTTGGAATGTGGAAAATTGCATTTGTTAAATGGATTTAATTAACTTTTAGTTGTTTGTGAAAGTAGTTGCCCACCTATCTCGAGTTTCTTTATTAAAAGGTGGTAACCATAAATATATCAGTTGCTGTTCTAATTTACGTCTTAATTTTACTTCTTTAGGTACATCTAAGAAGAAACGAATATCTTGGTGACTTGAGAGTTTGTTATGAGCTAGGGCTTCTTTATAGTTCATGAGGTAATTTTTACAATCATGTTCTCCCTTCCATCTTTTATTTGCTGAATTTGTTTCTCCTATATAAAGGATTATTTTTGAACTCTTCATCGAGTCAATTACAAAATACATTGCTGGCCCATTGTGTATATATTGATTGGTTCTCCAAAAGTTCAATGATAATGGCTGCAAGGAAAACGGATCAATTTTTCTTTCATTGGAAACTGCATTTATAGGAAGACTTGTTTGGTGCAAAGTTTTGTTGTGAGTATCTTTTGAAATTTTGAATTGGTGATTATATATTCTATCTCTCCATTCAGTTAGGATTTCGCCTTTGATTTTTAGATTATTTGAGTGTTGAAATTTAATTGATGTATTTACATTTGAACCAAATAATTCAAATTGTCTATTTTGGTTTGAAATATTATTTACGTTAAATTTTTCCAATATTTATGAAACATGTCTACTAAATTTAGTTCTGAAAAAATATAAATCAAAGAATTATTTATAAACTAAAATTTATTAATCTTCTAATCAATTTAAAAGATTCTTGTTATCTTGTAATTGAGGCTTAATCTGCGAAGTAAAAAAATAGAAATGGGATTCTTTGAGTCAGACATCGTTCAAGAAGAAGCTAAAAAGCTTTTTACAGATTACCAAGAACTTATGAAACTTGGCTCTGATTATGGAAAATTTGATAGAGAAGGGAAAAAAATGTTTATAAAAAAAATGGAATCACTTATGGATCGTTATAAGGTTTTTATGAAGAGATTTGAATTGTCTGAAGATTTTCAAGCAAAAATGACAGTAGAACAATTAAAGACACAGTTAAGTCAATTTGGGATTACTCCTGATCAAATGTTTGATCAAATGAATAAAACTTTATTAAGAATGAAGGATGAACTTGATAAAACTTCTTAAAATTAACGGTTAAAGCCATATGACAGATAATTTAAAATTGCCATCATGGCTGTCAAGAGGAATAGAAGAATATTTTCCAATTAAGGGAACAGATCAAACCTTTTCGGAGATAATTGATCATGCGAAAAAAAATAATAAAAAATTAAGGGTTAAACTCGGCATCGATCCAACTGGAACCGATATTCATCTTGGGCATAGCATATTGTTTAAAAAACTTAGGGCATTCCAAGATAATGGACATGTTGCAGTTTTAATTATTGGGGATTTTACTGCTCAAATTGGAGATCCAACGGGAAAAAACAAAACAAGAGTTCAGTTATCGGAAAAACAAGTTAAGGATAATGCAAAAACATATTTAACCCAACTAGGGATGGGAAAGCCAGCCAATGAATCTATTTTAGATTTTGATTCAAAAGATAGGATAGAAATTAGATATAACAGTGAATGGTTAAAAGGATTAAATCTTAATTCGATAATTGAATTAATGGGGAGTGCAACAGTTAGTCAAATGCTAGCTAAGGAGGAATTTAATAAAAGGTACACTTCGCAAGTCCCAATTGCTTTGCATGAATTCTTATATCCACTATTACAAGGTTACGATTCGGTAATTGTTCAATCAGATATTGAGCTTGGAGGCACAGATCAGAAATTTAATATTGCAATAGGAAGAGACCTTCAAAGGCATTTTAAACAAGAACCTCAATTTGGTGTTCTGCTGCCAATTTTGACAGGTTTAGACGGAATTAAGAAGATGAGTAAATCTGAATTTAACACCGTCGGTTTAACTGAAGATCCTCTTTCAATGTATTCAAAATTAGAAAAAGTACCCGATAATATAGTACCCACCTATTTTGAATTACTTACTGAATTAGATTTAAATTTTCTGGAAAACTCAAATCCTCGTGAATTACAGAGAAGAATGGCTTTAGAAGTTACTACTTTATTCCATGGGGCCCAAGAAGCATTAAAGGCGCAATCAAACTGCGAAAAATTATTCCTTGGACAAAAAGAAAAAGTTGGAGAAATTCCAGAGATTTCTTTAAAAGAAGTAGTTTTTCCTGTAAAGTTTTTCTACTTATTAAGTGCTCTAAAACTTTTCAAATCTAGCAGCGAATCCAAAAGATCTATTAAAGGTGGGGGTGTAAAAATTGATAGTCAGAAAGTAATAAATCCTGATTTAGTTTTTAATTCAAAGAATGATTTGGAAGGAAAAATTTTGCAAATTGGAAAAAAAATAATTAAGAGGTTTGAAAACTGAAAATTGATGAATAACAGATTTAATTCGGAGGATAAAATAATATTGGCAATTGATGGATTAGATGTAAGTCAAGCAAAATTACTTTTGGAAAAATGTCCTAATATTAAGTGGGTGAAAGTTGGTTTAGAACTTTTTGTTAGGGAAGGTCCGAGGGTTATTGAAATATTACAAGGTTTAAATAAAAAAATTTTTTTAGACTTAAAATTTCATGATATTCCAAATACCATGCGAGCAGCATGTTTCCAAGTTTCAAAATTAGGGGTTGATATAATTTCTATTCATGCTTCAGCAGGTTTAAAAGCTCTTAAGGATTCGAAAAAAGCATCTTTAGAAGGAGCCACCTCAGTCAGTGTAAAACCTCCATTGGTTATAGGAATAACTGTTTTAACAAGCTTTTCTCTTATAGATTTTCAGACTGATCTTGATAGAAATAATTCAATTGAAGAAAATGTATTGAGACTTGCAAAGTTATCTTTTGATGCCGGATTAGATGGATGTGTTTGTTCCCCTTGGGAGGTAAAAATGTTGAGATCTATTTATAAGCATAATTTTGAACTTATTACACCAGGTATCAGATTAAATGTTGACAATAAAGATGATCAAAATAGAATTATGACTCCCTATGAAGCTATAGATAGTGGCGCTTCTAAGTTAGTTATTGGCAGATCAATTTCAAAAGCTATAGATCCTAATAAAGCTCTAATAGAAATATTTAAATCTATTGATTCTGATTAATTTTGGATTCTTCTCCCTTAAGCAATCTCGTTATGTTTGTTCTATGTTTCCAGATTACTAATAATGCAACAATTAAACTTATAAAAAAGTATGAGTGCATAAATTTACCTAGATAAAAAAACATAAAAATAGGAAGTAAGATTGCAGCTGAAATACTGGATAAAGAAACAAATTTAGTTTTTGTTAGAACTATTAAAAAAATGCCAAGAGATGCGAGTCCAACTTTCCAAGAAAGAGCTAAAAACATACCTAATCCAGTAGCAACAGCTTTCCCTCCTTTACCTCTAAGCCATATTGGCCAAATATGTCCTGAGATAGCGGATATCCCTGCTATTACCTCTATTAATCCTTGATCTGTATAATGTTGAGCAATTTTTACTGCAATAAGGCCTTTCCCAACGTCAATGATAAACACAAAAAGTGCTGGCCATTTCCCAACATTTCTTAAGACATTTGTGGCACCTGTAGATCCAGAACCCATAGTTCTTAGATCTATATTTTTGAGATATTTTCCAATTAAAAAACCTGTCGGAAGTGATCCTAAAAGATAACTTGTAAAAATTATTAAGATATTCATAAACCTTAGTTTAGTTCAAGATCATCGTAAATTTCATTATCTGAACCAGCAAATGCAACCCATAATGGAAATTGAAGTATTGGAATTTCAACAGTGGTTTCAGCTGCATCAATGATAATAAATGGTAATTCTTCATTGGCTTCTAATCTGTCAGCTCTTTCGATGACACCTTCAGGCCTTTCAAAAAGAACAATCCCACTATTAGGTCCAAAGTCATCCCTTGTAAGACCTAGTGAATCTTGTAGAATTCTTCTCCATTCCCCTAATCGTTCAGGCTGGGAAGCTAAAATAAGAGTCTGAAACTGATCTCCATATAATTCGCCAAGAATAGATATTAAACCCGCTGATAACAAGGCATTTTTTTGTCGAGATCCTCTACTTTCAAGAGAACCTCTGCCGCCCATATTAAAGAACCATTCATCCATAATTTCTATATCTGATGAATCAAGACTTCGTCTTAATTTCCAAGGTTCAGCATAAAAATCAGGTTGTTCTTTGAAACTTGAAAACAAACTTTTTATAATCTCTTGATCTGGCTTAAATGTTTCAGAAAGAGCAGGTACATTAACCACATTATTAGTGCTATCGTTTTGCTTTTTCTCATCAAGGGGAGATGGCTTTACGATTATTGGTTGAGAAACTAATTCAAGTTTCTCTACGTTTTGTGAAAGATTCTGTAAAGCTCCAGTTAAATACTCTTGAAAGCCTTTAACTCTTTTAGCAATATTATCTGACTGTCCTTTAAAATTTAAATCAATATCTTTTTCTAATTCTTCTTTTTTAGTTTCTAACTCTTTTATTTCTTTAACTAAAGAGTCTTTTTTTGAAAAGAGATCTCTAAAAATTTCATTAGAAATTTCATCAAAAGATTTTGTTGTTTTGTAATTTTTTGTTGAAATTTTTTTATTTTGTGTTGTATTTTTTTTATTAATTTGTTTGGTTTTATCATCTGAAATTGACTTGTCTGTTATTAATTCCTTCTCAGGATTATTGTTAGAAATTTCTTTATTGGCCATTTAAATAATTTTGATGATTAAGCAAATACTGAATTTTAGGAATTTTTAATTTCTAGGGAGTCAACTTTTTTTATGAGCTCATCTTTTAATTGTTTGGGATTAAATAATATTGGTAATAAATGAGGACTAGACGTTTCTCTGAAATAAAAAATACCTGGGATTATAGGGAAAAAGAATTTCCATGATATCCAGTTCTTAAATGGAAAGGTTCTAATCTCTTTTCCTAATTGTAAAACGATAAAATCATCATTTGTTATTTTTATTCTTAAGGTAAATGACTGAAGTAATAAAAAAAAGCTAAAAGAAGCAAAAACAATTGTTGGCAAAGAACCAATATTTAAAAATAGAAGCATAAAACTTAAAACTATAAGAATTATTGGTAACTGAAATGATGGTGATATTATGACTGGGTCTTCTTTTTTTGATTTAGTGTTGAACATAGAATTATCCAAATAAAATTTGTGTTAGTAATACATCCATTAAAGATACAGTAACGAGAGTCATTACAACTGCACCTGTTGTACTTGTTCCAACTTCTTTTGGACCACCTTGTGTGGTGAGTCCATATCCACAAGCAATCATTGCAATAAGTAATCCGAAGACTACAGATTTTACTAACATTGAAGTTAAGTCTGTACTGGTTAAACTCACATTACCTGATCTTACAGATGTCCAAAAAACTACTGGAGGAACTTTATAAAAAATTGTGCTCCAAATTTGTCCACTCCATAAAGCTACAGATAAAAACAAAAGACATTGTATTGGAGACATTATTACCATCGAAAGTAATCTTGGGACTACCAAATATTGGACTGGTTGGGTCCTTAACATGGTTATTGCTTCAATTTGTTCTGTAACTTTCATAGTACCAAGTTGAGCAGCATATGCAGTGGCAACCTTTCCAGTCATTAAAGTAGCAGTTAGAAGAGGAGCCATTTCTCTCGCCATGCCTACTGCTAATAAACCTCCAATTTCACTTGAAACCCCCATACTTGTAAGTTGTGATGCAACTTGAATATTAAAAACTGTGCCAGCAGCAATTCCTGTAATTAATACAATTAACAAACTTCCAGGACCTGACTCCATAAGTTGGTCAAAGAGATCATTTTTGGAAATTTTACCTCTAAAGATAAAATTAATTGCTTGCCCGCCAATGATTAAGCTGCTTAGAAGTCTTTTAAGAAAATTAGGGTAATACATATTTTTATATTAGTTTGTAATTAATTTTTGATCCCATTTTCTCATGATTAAAAGACCGATAATTACTAATATTGAGGGTATAAAACCAATACATAATCTAATGGTCAATTGTGCTGAGTAGCATTGTTCAATAATATTTAGACTATCTTTATCAACAAAGCATGATTGATAACCAGATAAATAAAGCAAAAATCCTAATAATTGAACACTAATGGCGATTCCAATCTTCTGTATAAATACCATCCAAGCAGTATATAATCCTGCTGGTTTCTCTGGATCTTCGTCTATTGCATCAGGAAGTAGTGACCAAGGGATAAGAAAAGCGGTTGAAGCTCCAATACCAATAAGACAGATTATGAAAATTAAAAGAATGAACAGAAATATGTTTCCGGGATTTAGGAATAGACTATCCCCAACTCCTGAAATTATCGATAATGAAGGTAAAAATAAAGCGGCCGTACATGAAATAATCCACATAATCGCTCCATAGTTTAAAGCTGAAATCCTATTCAATTTATTTGATACTCTGGTCCATATTTGTAAACCCACTAAAGCGCTTATTTGGAAAGGTATCGGAATCCACTTCGCAATATATGTTGGTACATTCAGTACATCCTCTACATAGATTAAAGCTACCGTTTGCATCAATTGTAAGGCGCACCAGAGAAGAATATAAAGCGTAATAACTTTTAGAAATTTTTTATTTCTGAAAATCCTTTTGAATTGTAATGTTATAGCTTCAACTTTTCCTGAAGGCCTTCTTGCTTTTTTCGCGAATGGAGCCAAACCCCAACAAGAAATTAATGTTGCAGCAACTGCTATACATCCACTTATTTTACCCATTAAAAAATATTCATTACTTGCTGATTCTTCAGAACCTAATACAACCCCAGCGATGATTAAACCAGTTAGTCCTGCAATTATTGAGCCAGTAAATCTAGATGCGTTTAATCTTGTTCTTATTACTGTTTTTTCAGAAATTTCCGTAGATAGAGCTGCAAAAGGAAGGTTAATACTTGTATAAGCAGTCATTACGACTATAGAAATTATGGCATAGTAAATAGTCTTGCTTAGCACGGAACCAGTTGGTGTCCACCATATCGCAGCTAAAGAGAAACCAAGAGGAACAGATGCTGCTACCATCCAAGGGATTCTAGGCCCCCATTTTGATTTGGTACGATCACTTAACCATCCAATTAACGGATCATTAACTGCATCCCATATCTTGATTAACATTAATAATGAACCTGCAATTATTACTGGTAAACCAGCAGAAATAAAGAATTTGAAAAGAAAAAAACCAAATTGCGTTGCGACTAAACCTGTGCCTGCATCTCCCAGCCCATAAGAGAACATTAATCTTGTTGTTGATCTAGAAATATTTTTTTTCGAGTGTGAATTTTCCAATCTTTTTACTTTGTTGATTGTTTGATAATGTATTATTGCAATGGTAATTCTATTACTTAATGCGGGCGTGGTTTAGTGGTAAAACCTCAGCCTTCCAAGCTGAAGATGCGGGTTCGATTCCCGCCGCCCGCTTTTAGAATATATTATTTTTTGCCCCAAATACTTCTTCTGAAATGATTAATAAAGAGCTTCTACTCTTTATTGATACAGTTTTTTCATTAATAGTTAAGGGTTCAAAAATCCCAAGCATGTTGGTGTCAATAACTTTTAACCAATTATATTTACATTTCGGCAAGTGGAAATCGATACTTTTTGAATATGCATTAAAACCAATCCATACCAGGGGGTTAGTATTTCCTTTGTTAATGCTAAAGGCAACTGTGTGAGACCAACTACTCCAATCGGGGCTATCTAATTTTGTTCCATGCCAATGATATTTTGGGATATTTTCATTGGTTTGTTTGTTAAGGAAGGATGATGGATTAAAAATGTTTATTAATTTTTTGCGTATTTTTATAACGTATTTAAAATATTCTAATAATTCCAAATCTTGTTGACCATGTTCCCAATTCATCCAGCCCAATAAATTATTTTGGCACCAAGAATTATTGTTACCGCCTTGTGACCTTCCTATCTCATCGCCCATAAGTATCATTGGAACACCTTTAGAGATAAGTAAACTAAGAATAAGATTTTTTTGTTGTCTTTTTCTTAAATCATTGATTAATAAGTTTGTTGTTGGTCCCTCTATACCATGATTCCAAGAATTGTTATGGTTATCACCATCTCTATTTTGTTCTCTATTGGCAAAATTATGTTTTCTATTGAAAGTTACTAAATCTTTAAGAGTAAATCCATCATGTGAAGTAATAAAATTTATTGATTTTGGGAAAATATTATCTTCTTTATAAATCGATGGAGAACCTTTTATTTTATCGCTCATATTCCAAGCTGTATCTTTATCCCCCTTCCAAAATCTCCGCAAGTCATCTCTAAAATGACCATTCCAAGTGAAAGTATTCTTAGATGGGAAATCACCTAATTTATATAAACCACCACAATCCCATGGTTCACTTATAAATTTGATATCGATAAGTTCTGGTTCACATTCAATATCTTCAAAGATTGGAGGATTTTCGAGTGGCGAAAGATTTTCTCCTCTTGATAGGGCAATTCCTAAATCAAATCTAAATCCATCTACTCCAAATTCACTCGCCCAACATTTTAATGATTCAATTATTAGTTTTCTCACTAGTCCTCTGTTTGCTGCAATAGTATTACCGCACCCAGAGACGTCCTGATAATTTTTATCTTTTCCTATAAAGTAATAAAGATTTTCATCTATACCTTTCCATGATATTGCAGGACCTTGAGAATCTCCCTCAGATGTGTGATTGTATACAACATCTAAGATGACTTCAATATCTGCTTTATGACATTCCTCTACTAATCTTCTAAATTCCTCTCTATTCTTTTCGGCGGACTCATTCGTAAGATATTCAAAATGAGGGGTAAACCAATTGATTGGACTATAACCCCAAAAATTCTCTAAACCATTTGGTGCATCAGTTGGATCAAAACAAAAAATTGGAAGTAATTCAATTGTTGTAATACCAAGTTCTTTGAGATACGGTATTTTTTTTAAAAATTTCTTGCAACAACTTTCATTTTTATCAGTTGATTCAGTGAAGGATTTGATATGGAGTTCATAAATAATTGTTTCTTCCCAAGAATGTTTCGGTCTTGGATAATCCTTAAAATTAAATAATTTTCTATCGCAAACAACGCTTTTAAGACAAGAATTAGTATTCTCTTGAGTTTTTAATGCATTTTTTCTTTCATAACTTCCCCATCCAGTAATACCCCTTGCGCATGGATCAAGTAATACTTTTTTTTCATAATTATTATTAATTTCATTATTTTTTTGTTTTATTCTAAAAGCATAGATACAACCTACATTTAGATTTTTTATTTCCACATGCCAGTAGGGCCCTGTATTATGGCTCTGATCTAATTTCAATATAGTTTTTGGGAAAATAGAGTCTTCTTTCTCAAACAATAAGATTTCTACATATTCTGCACTTGTGGCTATGAGGGAAAAATTAACTCCTTGTGAAGTTAGAGAACTTCCTAAAGGAAATGGTTTACCTTTATTGATATGAGTCACTTTCTCTTTATCATTGATTAGTTAAATATTGAGATAATTTATTCAAATTACTGATATTTGAATAATAGATGCAAAATTAAAAAAAAAACTTAAATTTAAGGTTTCACTAATTAAATTTATTAGATTTTGGAGAGTATTGATTTTCTAATTATATTGCAATTTAATCATCCATTTGCTTAGTGCATAGAACGATTTAGAGAGAAAATTTAATAATGAGAAAAACAGATTTTTCTTGATTTCAAAATACAAATCATGCTTTTTCATGTGATGAGAAGGAAATATATCTGAAAATTAATAAAACATAATAAATTCTCCAAATTATGAACTTCACGACTCTTTGACATTTCTTCCTTTGATAAATGAAGTTAGATTTTTAAGACTAAATCTAGTGTTACCAAGGGTTTTGCCTGTTTTCTAATTTAAGAGGCCATTTTTTATTTTAGAAAAATATGCCGCTAAAAAAACAAATAATATAGCTAAATATGTCCCTAAGATTTGTATAAAGCTTTGCGCCGCCGGCATTTTCGGTTGCCGTATTTGTATTTGCTCCATATGATATGCAAGTTCGAGGTTTTTAGGCTTGACTAAAACTCTTTTCTACAAATCTCTGCTTTACAAACAATTCAATGAACAAAGCTGATTTAGTAAATCTTGTTGCTGCTCGTACAGAGCTCACAAAAACGGATGTTTCTTTAGTTGTTGATGCAGCTATTGAAACTATTGTTGATTCAGTAGTGGAAGGCAAAAAAGTCTCCATACTAGGATTTGGTTCTTTCGAGCCAAGAGATCGTTCTGCAAGACAGGGATTAAACCCTAAGACAGGCGAAAAAATAGCAATACCTGCTAAAAGAGTTCCAACATTCTCAGCAGGTAAACTTTTTAAGGATAGAGTTCAAGGCTAAACTTTTTAACCTATTTCTCTCTTTAATACCAAGGTGCTCATTAAGAGCATCTTTTTTTTATTTCAATAAAATGCCTTTAGCTCAATGACCAAAACTCTTAAAAAGTTATCTTAAATTTTGAAGTCTTAATAAGTAATGAAATGTTTAATTTTTTTATTCCTAAAATTTTTGTTGTTATCTAATTTTGTTATGGCAGAAACAATACCAACAAAATCCAAGATTTTAAAAGAATCTAGTGATTGTATTAAAGATTCTCAACCCCAAGTCTGTAAAGAGTTAGTTTCTAAAATAGAAAGACTTCAATTAGTTGTATTTGACCAAAATAGATTCAAATGTCAATCAAGTTTATTGGGAATGCAGTCAGCAATTATTGAAGCTTATTTTTTAAAAAATTTCTCAAATGAGAGAATTTCATTTATGATCCCATATGTGATTAAAAATTGTTAATTATAAAAAAATTTTATTTTTTTGGAATATTATAAAATTTGGTTTTAAAGTTGAAATGGTAAAAGGTTTCTCTGATAATGAAGTTAAAAAAGATGCTGAAATAAAAGAATCAAAAAAAGAAAGAAAAGGCTTAAAATCTTTTCTTAAAGGTAAGAAATTTACTTACACTTTGCCAGGTAAAAAACAAATAAATATTTTTGGATCAATAGTACTAGGCTTAAATATGATTTTAATATTGCTAGTCATCCTTTATTTAAAGAATCAAGAATTTCATGAATTTGTTTTTAATGTTGGCCGTTAAACATTTTTAGATTGAAAATTTTCTTAAATGATATATTAAAATTTTAGAAATTCTCATGAAGTTACTAAATTTAGTTTTTCAAGTATTTTTAATGTTAGTAATACTTCTATTTTTGATATATTTTCTAACCGGCTATGACTCTGCTTTTGAGGCAGATCAGAATTGTCATTCATATCTTTCAAGTTACGATAATCTATCGGGAAATTATGGTTGTGATCATGATACCGAAACACATCAATGGATACTCTACGAGTCAAATGAAAAAAAAGAACCAGCTAAAATTATTAAGAAATTTAGGTATAAATTTTTATAACTCAAATTTTTTATAAAAAAACTTTGCACCTATTACGGATATTATTGCTGTAACTGTGAAAGTAAGATACTGATATATGCTTCCTTCTAAGTAAATTTTATTTTTATAAAGAGGATAATCTATGAAAGAACCTAGTGTTCCCCAAATTATTACCCATATAGATATGTATAGGATTACTTTTATTGAATTAGATTTTTTTTCTTCCATTTTTAATTGATACCAAAAATTGAAGAAGTCACAGGCCTGCCGCTCAAAACCAATTCAGTTAATATAAGCATTAAGAACCCTATCATAGCTGCTCTGCCATTCACAAGCTCAGCGCTACTGTTAAATCCAAAAACATTCTTTACTTCATCTCCCTGATTGTCTACCCATTTTGAATCTTCATTATCATTTTGATTTTCCATAAGAGAGTCTTTTTCTTGCATAGATTCTTTTTTGTTTATACTAATATTTTTAAACTATTTTATTAGTGAATTAAACTCGAAATTATAAAAAAAATTAAAATAAACATTATTATCCATAAAAATTGTAATCTCAAAATTAATTGACAAATTAATTTAATTTTCTCGCCACTGCAAATTTCTCCACTAGCATTGATTATTGGCTTTTCAATAATTTCATTTTTATATTTACTTTCCCCCCCTAATTTAATATTAGAAATATGTGCAAATATAGCTTCCGAAATCCCAGCATTAGGCGAATCATATTTTTTACCATCAAGATAACTTTTTTTAATGATTGATATATATTCATTAACTTTAGAACTAGCTAAAGGTAAAGTGATTAAAACTAATCTTGAAGGAACAAACGTAAAAATATCTTCGATTCTTGCACTAAAAAAACCTAAATATCTAAAGTAATCATATTTGTAACCTATCATTGAATCTAAAGTACTTATTGCTTTGTAAGAGAAACCAAGTGATAGGGGTCCTGGCAAAAAAATCGAGAACTTCATAAAAATAATTCCAATAAAAATCCAAAATAATGGCCCAAATATTCCATCAACCGAATTTTCAGTAAGACTCTCGGTGCTTGATCTCAAAAGATGTTCTATAGAAGAGGAACTTACATCCCTACTAACTATTCTTTGAACCTTTTCTTTGATTATGATCTTATTTTTTTCATTAATTTCCTTACGTTCAATTAGCATTGCGATCTCTTTAACACTTGAAATCAGTCCTTTAGTAGCAATACAACTTGATAGTCCTAAAAAAATTAAAAATCCACTAAAAACTTGATTTCTTGATTGCACATAACTGAGTTCTATCAATTTTCCTAAACTTAAGCTAATTCCAATAGTAGATATAGCGACAATGAAACCGCCCCAAAATAATATCTTTTTATTTTTCCCAAAATTATTTATGAGGTAATCAGATATTTTTTTTATGAAAAAGCCAATAATTTGAACAGGGTGGATTAAGAATCTTGGATCCCCTATCAATAAATCAAAACCTATCGACCCAAGAAATATTAAAAATAAATTTATTTCAGCCAACTGAACATAGAGCGCAACCCTTTACCTACTTTCTCAATTTCATGTTTTGAGTTCTCTTCTCTTAATTTTGCCATTAAGGGCTTATTTCTATCGCATTCTTCTACAAAATTCTTAGCGAAAGTCCCATCTTGAATATCTTTTAGAATTTTCTGCATTTCTCTCTTTGTATCACTATTAATAAGTCTTTTGCCACTAACATAATCTCCATATTCTGCAGTATTTGAAATGGAATCTCTCATTTGAGATAAGCCGCCCTTCACCATTAGATCAACAATAAGTTTAACTTCATGTAAGCATTCGAAGTAAGCAAGTTCTGGTTGATATCCTGCTTCTACAAGAGTTTCGAAGCCTGATTTGACTAGTTCTGATAAGCCTCCACATAAAACGGCTTGTTCTCCAAATAAATCGGTTTCTGTTTCTTCTTTGAAATTTGTTTCGAGTATCCCAGCTCTTGTTCCACCAATACCTTTAGCATAAGCCATCGCTAACGATCTAGCACTTCCAGAAGAATCCTGCTCTACAGCAAATAATGCAGGAACGCCTTGACCATTCTGGTATTCCCAACGAACAGTGTGTCCAGGTCCTTTTGGAGCAATCATTACAACATCTACAAAATTAGGAGGTTTGATAAGTCCGAATCTTATATTAAAACCATGAGCAAAACTTAATATCTTTCCTTCTTTTAGGTTTGGTTCTATTTCTTTGAGGTAAACATCTTTTTGAAACTCATCGGGGAGGAGAATCATTATCCAGTCAGCTTTTTCGCAAGCTTCGGAAACACTAAATACTTGTAGACCATCGCTGATGGCTTTGCTTTCAGACTTACTTCCCTTATACAATCCTACAATTACATCCATACCGCTATCTTTAAGGTTTAAGGCATGTGCATGACCTTGTGAACCATATCCGATTATCGCTATTGTTTTGTTATTTAAAAGGCTTAGATCTGCATCTGTGTCGTAAAAGAGTTGTGTCATTAGTTGTAACTTCTTTGCATTTGATAATTAATATTTTAGACATTAAAGGTGTAAATAAACCAATAAATTATTAATTTAAAAATTAAAATTAAAATATTAATTTAGAAAATTTAGGCCTGATTTGCCTCACTTGGATGTGTGATTACTCTATCAATTAGGCCATAGTTTTTTGCCTCTTCTGCGCTTAGAAAATAATCTCTATCTGTATCCTTTTCAATCTTCTCGAATGATTGACCTGTCATATCAGCCATAGACATGTTTAACATGTCTTTAATTCTTAAAATTTCCTTAGCTTCTATTTCAATATCACTTGCTTGACGTTGAGATGTTCCTCCAAGGGGTTGATGAATCATTATTCTACTGTGAGGTAAAGCAACTCTTTTACCTTTTGTGCCAGCGGCCAATAAGAACGCACCCATGGAGGCTGCCAGTCCAACGCATATAGTAACTACATCACTTTTTACATATTTAATAGTGTCGTATATAGCCAAGCCTGCGGTTACTGAGCCTCCTGGGCTATTTATATATAGGTAAATAGGTTTGGAATTGTCATCAGAATCAAGATAAAGCATTTGTGCAACAAGGCTGTTAGCAATACCATCGTTAACTTCTTGACCAAGAAAAAGAATTCTTTCAACACCTAGTCTTGTGTATATGTCAACCCATCTTTCGTATTGACTTCCTGGAAGTCTGTAGGGCACGCTTGGAGTTCCTATTGGCATGTTTTTAAATTAGTTTTTTGTGAGAGTTAAATTTTTTTTGGTAAATCTTTTTGACTTGTGAGTATTCTGTCGATAACTCCATAATCTAAGGCTTCTTGAGGATTAAGATAACTCATCCTGTCTGAGTCTTTAGATAGTTCTTCGATAGTCTTACCAGTATTACGGGATAAAATTTCGAGCATTGATTTTTTGTTTTTTAGAACTTCCTCAGCCCTTATTTGGATATCTGTTGCTTGACCTCTTGCTCCACTTATAGGTTGATGCAAAACAATAGAGGCGTGCGGTAGGGCAGCTCTTTGCCCCTTTGTGCCTGATGAAAGGATAACTGCGGCAGTTCCCATCGCTTGTCCGATACAGATTGTATGAACTGGTGGCTTGATATAACTTATTGTATCGCAGATAGCGAAAGCTTCTGTTTCGAAACCAACTGCGTCACCAGTGTACCAACTTGTCCCTGTTGAGTTTATATAAAAATAGATAGGTTTTTCTGGATCCTCAAACTCTAGATAAAGAAGTTGAGCAATGATTAGCTCAGTAACATCCATTCCTAATTGTCTTTTGGCATCATCATCTGAAAATAATGGTAAACCAAGATAGACAATTCTCTCTTTAAGTAACAGAGATGGTAGATCAGGGGGCGGGGTCCTCATAACGGTGTTTTCGCCGTAATAAGGAGCAGATACAGTCATTTGTATCACAAAATTAAGATTGAACTGATTCTAGCTACATTTAGCCCTGTGTCGCTGGTGATTTAAAAGATTTGTTTGACTCAGGATTATTTATAAGTTTTCCAAAGACCATTCTTCCAGTAGGAGTTTGTAGTGCTCCTGTGATTACAATATCTAATCTGCTTCCAACAAAATTCTTTGCTTCATCAATAACAACCATTGTTCCATCATCTAGATAGCCAATACCTTGCATTTTTTCTTTTCCTTCTCTCACGATTTTTATATTAAGTGATTCTCCTGGCTGTACTTCTGGTCTTAAAGCAATAACCAAATCACTCAAATTCATAACTTTTAATTCTTTAACTTCTGCAATCTGAGAAAGATTATAGTCTGCCGTAATCAGAGTTCCTGTCATATCTTCAGTAATTTTCAAGAGTTTTTCATCTACCCCATTCCCTTCATACTTTGTTGGATTAATTACAAGTCTTCTTCCGTATAAATCTCTTAGTTCTTTCAACAATTTTAGACCTCTTCTGCCTTTAGACCTTTTTTCATTGCTGCTTGAGTCTGCTAAAGTTTGTAATTCATCAATTACACTTTGAGCAACAATTAATTGCCCTTCTAACAAGCCGCAACTCAATAAACCATTTATTCTTCCATCAATAATTACACTGGTATCAAGAATTTTTGGACTTGCAGCAGGGAGTATTCCTTCGTTAACAAGATATGCATCCGTATTATTGGGGTTAAATAATCTCAGTAATGTCCTGCCATGAGTATCTGCTAACTTGTAACCAAGTACTCCAAAGAAAATATTGCTTAATATAGCTGCTAAGGGTTTTGCAAAAAAGACTTCCCTTGGAAAGGGAATTAAAAGTATTGGAGCAAGAAGGAGATTCGCAACAAGTAATCCTAAAATTAAGCCAACGGATCTACTAATTAATAAATCTGTAGGCATTGTCCTTATTTGATCAAGGAAGGTCTTTCTAAGTTGTAAGAATACAAAACCAGCAGCTAAACCAATGAAAAAACCAATTATTGCTAAAACGATTCTAAAACCCTCTACATTAGATACCTGTTTGAGTATGTCTACTGGCAATAAATCAACCCCAAGCCATCCTGAAGCAGCTCCAGACAATACAAATAAAATTAGTACTAAGATATCTGACATATACCTAATCTACAAGGATTTATTAATTGAGTAAATAAGGATTTTATTTTTTTCGATCCTTATTAGATTTTTGGAGCTCTAAAATGTATCGAAATTATGAATAAGTTTCCGAGAAGTGCTTACGTACACATCCCTTTTTGCCATAGAAGGTGCTTTTATTGTGATTTCGCTGTTATTCCATTAGGAAACAAAGTTGAAACTTTGCAAGGTTATGGAAGCAAAACTGTTAAAGAATATTTGCACTTTTTATACAAAGAAATATTGTCAATTAAGCATAAATCATCTCTTTCGACAATTTATGTTGGTGGTGGTACACCATCAATACTAGATCCTCAACAAATTAAACAATTAATTGATCTTTTTAAAGAAAATTATGGAGTTGACTATGGTGCTGAAATCACTATGGAAGTTGACCCCGCAAGTTTTAATCTTGACGATCTTCATGGATTTATAAATGCTGGGATAAATAGATTTAGTCTTGGAGTGCAAAGTTTTGATAATCAAATTCTTCAAAAGTCTGGGAGGAGACATTTGAGAGAAGATGCTGAAAAATCTTGCTTGTGGTTGAAAAAAGTATATAGTGCTGGGTTAATAAAAAGCTGGAGCTTAGATTTAATTCAGAACTTGCCGCTTAGTGGACTTAGAGAATGGAAAGAGGATTTAAAAAAAGCAATAACATTTTCACCACCTCATATTTCCATATACGATTTAAATATAGAAAATGGAACTGTTTTTAAGAAACTAGTTAATTTAGGAAAATTACAACTTCCAAGTGATGAACTGGCTTTCAAAAATAGTGAAACAACTCATTTAATTTTAAAAAACTCAGGATACTCAAGATATGAAATTTCAAATTATTGTCTCCCTAAGCATCAATCCAGACATAATAGAGTTTATTGGAGTGGTTTGGGTTGGTGGGGTTTTGGGCAAGGTTCCACTAGTTCACCCTGGGGGCAAAAGCTAACTAGACCAAGAGTTAGTAAAGAATACAAAGAATGGGTAATGGGGCAATACAAACTTAGTTTAGATTCATCTCTTAATAATATTGATTATGTTTATCAAGAATTGGATGAGAAAATAATGTTGGGTTTGAGATTAAAAGAGGGTATAGATATTTACAAATTTTTTGAAGAACAAAACTGGGAAAATAAAAAATTGGAAAGTAATCTTAGAAAATTGCTTTCTAAATGGGAAAGATTTCTTGAAAGTGGACTACTAGTAAAAAATGGTAATAGATTCTTTTTAAGTGATCCCCAAGGTATGGAACTTAGCAATCAAATTCTTATCTCCATGTTTGAATGGTGGGATGAAATTAATTAAGATTAACCATACCTATTTTGTCATAACTAAACCTATTGCCATAACTTGTTTTGTGGGAATTACAGAAGATAAAATATATTTCCTCAAAAACTTCTTTAATAAAAGGTGAAGCAAATCTCGCCAAAAATAAAATTATTCTAAGTTAATAAAAAATGGAGAGATTAAACACTCGTTTTAATGGTTATGTTTGTGCATATTACATGACATCCATTTATTCCCCATTTGATGAGCTCCTTTGCAACCAAATTTATAGGCTTCTTTTTCTGCCTGTTCTCTGGTATCAAATAAAATTGGCATTTTCATTTCTTTTTCTGCGGGTTTATTTGAACATCCCAATGTAAGAATTATCATCGAAAGAAAAGGAACAAGAGAAATAGAGTTTTTCAAAATCAATTTATTAACCAAAGGAATATAGTCTTAAATATCTTTTGAAATTTGTAAAAAAAATTTTTTGAAACAAATATCCATCGATTGACAGTAGATCTAAATTAAAGGTTATAACGACCCTATTTTAAATGTCTATTAATACATTCCTTTTGCTTTTATTAGTTATTGCAAACTATATAAACTTATTTTTAAATATCAAAAATAGAAGAAAATGAAATAATTAAAAGATAATGTATACCCTTCTAAACCTTTGAAATACTATGTTCTTAAGGAATTAGACTTTATGACAAAATGGGGTTTTTTAGTTTAGTCTTTCTGACGATACCCATTCTTTTAATTTATCTTTAAGTAATTTCTTTCCTTGAATGATTGGTTGGCAAAATGGTGGTTGATCATCATTAAGGCCTAATAAATCTGCAGTCACTCTTACTTGCCCATCGCAATAATTACCTGCACCAATCCCTATTGTGGGTATTGTTAAGCTATTCTGAATCTCTTTAGCAAGTGACTCAGGAATATGTTCAAGAACTATTGCAAAACATCCTAATTTTTCGAGTATGGAAGCTTCTCTTTTTATTTTTTCTTGGCTTTCTAAACTTTTGCCTTGCTTCTTTAATCCAAGATTTAGATAGCTTTGTGGTGTAAGCCCTATATGACCCATCACTGGGATCCCCATTCTTATTAATCTTGAAATTACCTTTTGTATTTCTGGTTCAGCACCTTCAACCTTCACAGCTTTTGCGAATGTGCTTTGAATAATTTTCCCCGCATACTCTACAGCTTTATCCTCTCCACATTGATAAGTGAGAAAAGGCATATCGGAAACTACCAAAGGTTGTTCTTCAATTTTCTTTTTAAAACCCCTTGAAACAGCATTAGTATGATGAATTATGTTTTCTAAAGTTAACGGTAATGTGGATTTGTATCCTAAACAGACCATCGCTAATGAATCCCCTACTAATACAAGATCAACATTTGCTTGTTCTGCAATAGAACCGGATATAGAGTCCCATGCAGTTAATGCAATAATTTTTTGAGATTTTTTTTTATATTGAACGAGTTCTGAAGGTAACATAAGAAATTTATGTATCTTTTTTAATCAAGAATTGCTAGTATATCCTTGACTCGGCCTTTCGCGGTTTTAACGCCTAAACCTGGTCAGGACCGGAAGGTAGCAGCCACAAGGGATGCTTGAGGCAGGCGAGATAACCGAGTCACTCTATTTTACCTTTTAGTCTATATCTTTTTTATTTTGTCTCAACCTTAAGAATTCAGGAATAGAAGCACCAGAATCTTTGTTTTCGGACATATTGTATAAAGGTTGATTTGCCAATCTGTTTTTAATTCTTTGTTGTTTTAAAGGTTGATTTGTTTCAAATCCGGTAGCGATTACAGTGACTTGTATTTCTCCTTCCATTGCTTCATCAACAACTGCACCAACAATAATATTGGCTTCTTGATCAACAACATCATAAATAATTTCAGATGCTGAGGTCATGTCTTCTAAAGTCATGTCTTTCCCACCAGTTATATTTATAACGCACCCTTTAGCTCCATCAATTCTAGCTGCCTCAAGTAAAGGACTATTCATCGCTGCCTGTGCCGCTTCTAATGCTCTTGATCTTCCTGAACCAATTCCTATACCGAGAAGAGCAGTTCCCGCTTCAGTCATGACAGATCTTATATCTGCGAAGTCAACATTAACTAACCCTGGGCAAGTAATTATGTCACTTATACCTTTGACTCCCATTCTTAAAACATCATCTGCATTCCTAAATGCTTCTTGAAGGGGGGCTCCCGCAATAACATCTTTTAATCGGTCATTTGGAATGACTATGAGAGTATCTACATTTTCTGCAAGTCTTGCAATACCCTCTTCTGCTTGACGCATTCTTCTTTTGCCTTCAAAAGAAAATGGTTTTGTGACAATACCTACTGTTAGGGCCCCACTTTGTTTGGCGACTTCTGCTACTACAGGAGCTGCTCCCGTTCCTGTTCCACCGCCCATCCCAGCTGCTATAAAAACTAAATCAGAGCCCTCTAAAGCTTGTTGAAGCTCTTCTTTGGATTCTTCTGCAGCTTTTTGCCCAATACTTGGATTTCCTCCAGCTCCCAGCCCTCTTGTAAGGTTTTGCCCTAGTTGAACTCTACTCTCTGCAGCAGATTGTAGAAGTGCTTGTGCATCAGTATTGAGAACTCGAAATGATACGCCATCTAAATCACTATTTATCATTCTGTTAACTGCGTTACTTCCACCGCCACCTACGCCAATAACTTCTATTTTGGCGTTTTGACTTGGAAGGATTTCTCTCGATTGATCAAAGTTTGGATTGTTACCGAAGCTCATCTCTAATTAGGAATCTATTACTAGTATTGGGTGCATTATGAACTCACTAAGCTCATCTGTATGAATTTGTTGAGAAAAATCCTTAAAATATTTATTTATTAAATATTTTGATAAAAATGCTAAACCCTTATCAACACTACAATAATTAAAAAAAATTTTTTAAAATTAGTTCCCAAATATTAGGGTTTGAACACTTTTATTTTTGGTTTATTTGGATCGGTAATATCGATATTATCTATTTTTTCAGAAAAGTTATTTTTCGTAAATTCGTTTTTTAGGTTGTTGATTATAAGTAATTGATAGTTGATTAAATTTGGATTAAATCCAAGGAATATTGTTTTTAAATCTTTTTCCTCAACAGTTAGAAATCCATTTGGTGAGAAAGTTATTTTTACTAACTCGTATTCATAATTCTTTTGAGCATTTAAAATTTCAGATAATATTTTTTTAAATTCTTCTTTCCAACCAAAAACTTGAATGACAAGTTTGCTCAAACTTTTTTCGTCTACATTATTTTTATTTATAAAAATTCCATCTTTATCAATATATCCTAATATTTTTTCGTCATTTACTATTCTCTCGCCATAGGCTATAGGGGTTCTTGTATTAACCTCAATTTTCAATCCAAAAGGGAATATTTGTCTGATTACTGAAACATTCTTCAGCGATAAATTTTGCTTTAACTCTTTTTCTAAAAAATTAGTTTCAATAAAAATTAACCGGATTGGAAATTTTAAAGATGAATTATTTACTACATCATCTTGAGAAAATAATTCACTGCCAGATATTTTAATGTCCTGAATATCAATCTTTTTTAAGGTTCTAAGGCTTACCAAGCCTAATAAAAATAAAAATGAAATTAGAAAAAAATAACTTCTTTTTTTTATTCTTTTTAGGTTTTTCACAAATCACATCGAGCTTTTTCCATAAGTTGGTCCATCCATTCTCTTGCTTGATCTGCATCTGAAAATGGTACATCCATCTCTTTACCATCCCCTACTAATCTCAACCTACACTTGCCTTGAGAATCACTTGTTAAAGGAGCTTCTCCTGAAGTTAGTGCCATTAATTCAACTAATTCTAGTTTCTTGATTGTAAAACAATCTTTTTCTTCAAATTTACCAGCTTCAAATGCGCTCCACTTTAACTTTCCATCTTTTAAAGACGCTGCGCCTGAACTATCTAACTTGCACAGTTCAGAATCACTCGCCCAACTTCTAAAAAGATTTTGCCTTCTTCTTTCTAACCATCCAAGTGCAGTTAATAAAACGAAGATTAAAAGTAATGGTAACCAAAGTAGTCCATGCAACATTTGATTTAAATTACAAATCTATAGATATATCTACCAGTTTAGCCACAAGTTGTTCAATTTTTAAACCTGAAGCTTCCCAAAGCATTGGAAACATACTTTTTTTTGTAAAACCAGGAATTGTATTTATTTCATTTAGCAAAATTTTATTTGAAGATTTTTCTAAAAAGAAATCTACCCTTGCAAAACCAAAAATATTTAGTGCTCTACAACTTTTAATAGCAATTTCTTTGATTTCTTTTGTGATTTTAGAATCTATTTCGGCTGGGATAATTATTTTATTATTTGAGTGATATTTTGAATCGTAATCATACCAATCACTTTCGTAATTTACCTCGCCTATCTCAGAGGTTAAGAGTTTTGAATTCCCAATTATTCCGCATTCAATCTCCCTTACCTCTAAACCTTCCTCTACTAAGATTCTTGGATCTATTCCCATAGCCTTTTCTAATGCTTGTAATATTTCTGATTCATTTTTGACTTTGGAGATGCCAAGAGATGATCCAGAGTTCGATGGTTTAACAAAAACAGGAAATTTTAATTCTTTTAAAATTTCATTAATTATTTTATTTTTTACTTGCTTATCGTTGAGATCTTCATTTTGAAAAACTAGATAATTAACTTGTGGAAGTTTAAGATTTGAGAAAATTGTTTTCATCAATATTTTATCCATTCCAAGTGCAGAGCCAATAATTCCACATCCGACTAAAGGTTTATTTGTAAATCTAAGTAAGCCATGAATTGATCCGTCTTCACCATTAAATCCATGTAAAAGAGGAAACCAAACATCAACATTTTGAAATTCAATTCCGTCAAGGAAATTAATTTTTTTTGGATTAAAAATTTCTTGTTTATTTGTTTTATTGTTTTCAATTCCACCAATTAGTATCTTTTCTGAGAGATGACTATCAAGCCAATCTCCATATTTGTTTATGTAAAAGGTTTTAACTGTATAGCGTTCTTTGTTTATTTCTGAATTAAATGCTTGAAAAACTGTTTTTGCAGAGGATATTGATACTTCATGTTCATTGGAATTCCCACCAAATATTAAACCAATACATTTTTTTTTACCCCTTATCATTTAAAAAGTTTATAAATAAAGTTCGCCTGTTAAAGAAAAAGGTCTTGCTTCGTTTATTTTGACATCTATTTCATCTCCCAATGAAAAATTAAAATTAATGTTTTTGGGAATCTCTACGAAAGTTAATCTATTTGTTCTAGTTCTACCCATAATTTGCGATGAATTTTTTGGATTGAAACCCTCAATTAAAACGCTTTCTATATTATTGATGTATCTTTGGTTTCTGCTCCTAGCAGTTTTTTCGACTAAATCATTTATTTCTTGTAATCTAGCTTTTTTTACCACCTCAGAAAGTTGATTTGTCCAAACTGCTGCAGGCGTATTTGGTCTTGGAGAATATGCTGCCGTATTTACTTGATCAAAACCAATTTCTGATATTAGTTTTAATGTATCTTGATATTGTTGTTCAGTTTCTCCTGGGAAAGCAACTATTGCGTCAGCAGTGATTGATGCATCTGGCATTAATGACCTTATATTCTCGATAATATTTTTATACTTTTTAATAGAGTATCCTCTTGACATTTGTTTTAAGATTTCATCATTTCCACTTTGGAAGGGAATATGGAAATGTTCACAGACTTTATCAAGTTCATAACAAGCTTGAATCAACCTTTTTGAAAAATATCTTGGATGACTAGTAGCAAATCTTATCCTGCGAATTCCTTTAACATCATGAATATAATATAAAAGATCAGTTAGAGTAGTCTCTTTTCTCCCCTCTTTTGTAGTTCCTGGAAGGTCTCTACCATAAGCATCAATGTTCTGACCCAAAAGAGTAATTTCTTTAAAATTATTATCAGCTAATTTTTGGATCTCACTTTTTATCGCATTTGGATATCTTGATTGCTCTTTCCCTCTGACAGTAGGGACTACACAATATGAACATCTTTCATTACATCCATAAATGATATTAACCCAGCCACAAATAGAGCTTTCTCTTCTGGCACTTGTTATGTCTTCAGAAATGAAGGTTTCTTCTGTGGCAGCAACTTGATTTCCTAAATCAACTTTCCCCAGAAGATTCTCAAGATTATTTACGTGTTGAGGCCCCATAACCAGATCAAGTTCTGGGACTCTTCTTAATAAGGATTCTCCCTCTTGCTGAGCAAGGCAACCTGCAACAACAAGTTTTAAGTTAGGTGTTTTGTGCTTTCTTTTAGCTTGTCTTCCTAGAAAGCTATAGACTTTTTGTTCCGCATTATCTCTAATTGTGCATGTATTGTACAAGACCAAATCTGCATTTAATTCATTATCCGCTCTGGTATATCCCATCCTCTCTAATGTCCCAGCCATTCTCTCAGAATCAGCCTTGTTCATTTGGCATCCAAATGTTGTGATCCAATAACTGCCGGTAGTTGAATTCTTTTGAGATTTTTTTTCGTCTGATTTTGTTTTTGTTAGCACTTTGCTAGGAATTTTTTATGATTCTTTAATTCAAAATTACAAGTTAAATAATTTTGCTGCAATATTTTTGAGGGCGAGCGAGGGGATTCGAACCCCCGAATAGCGGCGCCACAAGCCGCTGCCTTAACCACTTGGCGACGCCCGCCTCACATCTATAAATTTAACAACTAAAGGGTAATTTTCATACTTATTTTTATCTTTTAGCGAAATTTGAATTATTTTCTAATTCAGTAAAGTTTTCTTATGATTTAAAATAAAAGAAAATTTAAAAATTTGAGTAATTCCGGCAAAGCTGAGGTTCTTATTCCCAGAAGCCTTTGTTTAATAGAAGAAATAGATAACCTCATTATCGATGTAGAGGATTTATGCTCAGTTTCCATTGGTTGGGAGGAAGGATTTGTTTCTGAGTTAAAGCCTTTAAAAAATAAAGTTACAAAACCAAAAAATATTTTACTCCCAAGATTTGTTGAAACTCATTCGCATTTTGATAAATCTTTTACATGGGCAGATTTTCCTAATTTGGAATCAAACTATGGAGGAGCATTATCAGTAAATCTTGAAGAACATAAAACTAGAACTACAGATAAGGTTCTTAAAAGAGTTGAGAAATCATTAAAACTTGCCATACAAAATGGATACCGAGCAATTAGAAGTCATATTGATACATACGAAGGTCAGTCTATTGATATTTGGATTGAACTTTTTAAATTACAAAAAAAATTTTCATCTGAGTTGATTTTACAATACGTTGCTCTAGCTCCATTGGAATTCTGGGGTACTACTGATGGAGAAGATTTAGCAAAAATATTTTCCTCTAATGGAGGTATATTAGGAGGTGTTATTGTACCCCCTTTCAATAAAAAAAATACAAGCAAATTTCTAGCAAAGATGCTTCTTCTTGCGAAAAAATATAAATTAGAAATTGATTTGCATATAGATGAATCAATTATTGAACCCGGAGCGGGAATAAAAGTTTTATTAGAAACAATCGAAAATTTAAAAATCAATAGTATTCCGATCACTTGTAGTCATTTGAGTAGTCTTATTTCTCTAAGTAATGGAGAGATTTTAAATTTAGGAGAAAAAATGGCTGAGAAAAATATCAAGGTTATTGCCTTACCCCTAACAAATTTTTGGCTGCTCAATCGAAGCAATAAAACAACTTCATTAAAAAGACCAGTTGCACCAATAAAACAATTACAAAAATCACATGTGGATGTATCTATTGGTAGTGATAACGTTCAAGACCCTTGGTATCCATTTGGTAATTTTGACCCTTTTTATATGTTGTCTTGCTCGATGCCTATGCTTCAACTAAATCCCTGGGAGAGAATGACTCTATCTCCTATTTTTTTAGCTCCAAGCAGATTATTAAATTTAAAATGGGATGGTTTAATTAAAAAAGGTTGTCCTGCTGATTTTGTGATTTTAGATGCACAAAGATGGGCAGATGTTTTTTCGAGCAATTTAAAGAGAAAAGTTTTTATAAACGGCGATTTATACTGCTAATTGGCTAATTTATATACAAAGCATAAAAATTTTTATTAATGATATCAAAACTTAAATTTATAGACAAATTTAGAGAAGTCAAAAACTTAGAGATCATTGAAAATAAATCCGATGTCAAAAGACTTTCAAAAGATTTTTATAACTACTCTCCAATCCTTACTGAAAAATTAGACGAATGTATTGCTGATTTGGTGGTAAGACCTAGTGATCACAAAGCGGTAAAGGAAGTAGCAGAAATTTGTTGGGAATTATCTATCCCACTTACTTTAAGGGGTTCAGGTACAGGTAATTATGGACAAGCTGTCCCATTATTTAAAGGAGTTGTAATGCAGATGAGCCAATTTAATAAGTTAGAAGAATTTGATCCAGATACAGGCTTTGTAAAAGTACAGTCTGGCTGTGTTATGGGAGATTTGAATAAACAACTAGAGAAATATGGGAGGGAATTGAGGTTACTTCCTAGTACTTGGAAAACTGCAACAATTGGAGGTTTTATTGCAGGTGGATCAGGAGGTATTGGTTCCATTAGGTGGGGATTTTTAAGAGATCCAGGAAATCTTATAGGTTTAGAGGCAGTAACGATGAATGAAAAACCTGTATTATTAAAATTTGATGCTGAAGAATCCGAACCTCTAAATCATGCTTATGGGACGAATGGAATAATTACTTCTTTATTACTTTCTACTGATATCAAACGTAAGTGGTACTCATTAGTTATCGACTGTATTGAATTTGAAAAAACAATAGAAATATTGAAAACTCTTACTAGCGCAGCAATTAATCTGAAATTAGGAGCAATTCTTGAAGAAGAAATTGTAGATCAAATGCCAAAATGGTTTAAAAGTAAATCTAGAAGTCACAAGATATTAATTCAATCTACTCTTGGAGGAATAAAAACCATCGAGCTAATTTGTAAAAAATTTAAAGTTGAATATACCCTACTTGGGGAAGAAGAAAAGCTCGTGAATGGAATTTCTGATGTCGTATGGAATCATACAACTCTTCATATGAGGTCTAGGGATAAAAATTGGACGTATTTACAGATGCTTTTGCCACTTAATAATGAACTAACATTAATTAATTTTATGAGAAAAAAATGGGGTAAAAAAGTTCTTTGGCATTTAGAGGCAGTTTCTCAACAAGGATCACCTCGATTAGCGGCTTTGCCTGTTTTAATGTGGAATGGTGAAGAAGAATTACATGAAATAATTGAAGATTGCAAGAAACTTGGTGCGTTTATTTTTAATCCTCATGTTTTAACTGTTGAAGGCGGAGGCCTTGGAGTGGTGGATGCAGATCAAGTAAAAGCGAAATTAAGATTTGATCCTAAAGGGTTATTAAATCCAGGAAAATTGGAAGGTTGGGAAGTAAAAGAACAATTTCAAATCTAATATTTCTGTTTATTCGCAAATTTAATAAATTCAGCAACTAAAAAAATAGAACCTGTTAGAACAGGATGATTAGGTGGCCATTTTTCTAGGGAAAATAAATACTCAATGGCAAGTTCAAATGTTTTAAATTCAATTGTTTTTTGAAAGTCAATTTCTTTAATCTGAGAGAGATCATTTAATTGCCAACTAGGTTGGTTTGGAACTGGCACAAGTAATAAGCGATCATTTTTCTTTAAAAGTGTTTTTAATATTGCGTAAATATCTTTTTGTCTTTGGACCCCTAAAATCCAATAAATTCCTTTATCTTCATTCTCCCAATTGCTTCGCTCATAAGAGAGTGCTTTGGCAGCAGGATAATTATGCGCACAATCTACAAGAATTTCTTTGTTGAAATAATTTATTATTTCTAGCCTTCCCTTCCAAGTTGTGTTTTTAAGACCTTCAGATATGTGTTTTTCATTTATGTTAAATCCTAAATTATTCAGCGCTTCAATTGCTCCAATAGCTACTGAAGCATTTTGCTTTTGAAAAATTCCTTTTAATCCAAGCTCATAGCTGTTTGAAATTGAATCTTTCCAGATAATTTCTGCTCCTACCTCTTTAACTTTTTTGGTTATTAAATTTTCAACTTGACTATTTTGATTACATGAGATGACAATTGAGTTTTTTTCAATAACTGCTAATTTTTCTTCGGCAATTTTTTCAATCGTATCTCCAAGAAATTCTGTATGGTCTAAGCCAATATTCCCAATAGCAATAATTGGTCTAGATTTATGGGCTGTTGTCGCGTCTAATCGTCCCCCTAAGCCAGCTTCAAGAATGAGTAATTCAACTTTTTTATGGTCAAAAAAATTTAGTGCGCAACAAATGATTTTTTCAAAAGGAGTTAATTCAAATGTTGAAAATTTTTTTTCTATTAATCTATAGATTTTTTCAAAATCAGTTTTATTAATATTTTTTTTATTGACTCTGATCCTCTCGCATATATCAAAAAGATGAGGAGATGTCGTTACACCGAAATTCCTTTTAGCTTCAAAAAGTATACTTTCTAAATATGCTGCGATTGATCCTTTCCCATTGGTTCCAATAATCTGTATTGCAGGGATACTCTTGCAAGGATTACCAAGTTCTTGAAGTGCTTTTTTAATTCTTGATAAACCTAACTTGATATTATCCCTTTCATATTTAGGAGATAATAATTCAAAAATTTTTAAATTTGCATTTTTCAAAATTTAAATTGCTATAACTCTTCAAAAATTGAATTTAGCTTTTCCAAAAGAATATTAATTTCTCTTCGAGATATAACTAATGGTGGGACAATCCTTACAACATTTCCTCCTGCAGGAACTACCAGCAATCCTTTATCAAAAGCTTTTAATGTAATTTCTTTTGCATCAGCATATCCATCATTGATCACAAGACCTTGTATTAAACCTAAACCTCTTTTCCCTCTAATAATATTTGGAAATTTTTTTGACAATTCTTCAAACCCAGCACTTAATTGTTCCCCTCTTTGATAAACATTATTGATAATATTTCTTCTATTTATTTCTTCTAATACAGTTAGGGCAGCTTTACAGGCGAATGGGTTCCCTCCAAAAGTGCTTGCATGATCTCCTGGAGAAAAAATGTTGGCTTTTTCTTTTACCAATAATGCTCCAATTGCATGACCTCCTCCTAATCCTTTAGCTAGTGTGAATCCATCAGGTTCAATTCCTAAATTCTCATAACCCCACATTTTCCCAGTTCGACCTACTCCACTTTGGACCTCATCTAAAATGAGAAGAGAATTATATTTATCACATATATCTCTTAAGCTTTTAAAAAATATTTTACTTCCAGGAATTACGCCGCCTTCTCCTTGTATTGGTTCAACTAAAACGCCGGAAATTTTTTGATCATTATTTTCACACTCTTCAAATAATTTTTTTACCGAATCAAAATTGTTAAATTTAAAAAATTTGAACCCTTGAATCATTGGTTCAAAACCTTTTTGATATTTGGGCTGTCCAGTGGCACTCAAGGCTGCAAGCGTCCTTCCATGAAAGCTGGATTCTGCTGCGAGAATAATTGATTCTTTTCCTTTATTTGTTGTATTACCATATTTTTTAATTAATTTAATTGCTGATTCATTTGCTTCCGCACCACTATTGCAGAAGAAGACGCTTTTAGCACAACTCATATTCGTTAAAGTTCTGCTTAATTGTTCTTGTTCTTCAATGTTGTAGAGATTAGAAATGTGCTGAATCTTTTTTAGTTGAGTTGATAACCTTCTTCTTAAAACTCTATCGCTATGTCCAAGACTACAAGTTGCTATACCAGCGACTGCATCAAGATACCGTTTACCTGTTTTGTCCCATAGCCAACAACCTTTTCCTTTTTTGAAAGATATATCGAATCGACTATAGGTATTCATCAAAGTGGGAGCGGTCGGACTTGAACCGACATACCCGAAGGTGCCGCATTTTGAGTGCGGTGCGTCTACCAATTCCACCACGCTCCCAAGGCTTTTGCAAAAATGAACTTTTTTATTATAACAAAAATCAACTTATTGACTATTCTTTAGGTCAAGGAAAAGTTATCAAGATAACGTTTGTAAATAGTTAATCTTTTCGATAAAAACATAGAATTATTTATTGCATTTGCTGACAAGAAATAAGGTAAAAAAAGAAAATTTAAACATTTATGATACATTTTTGTGATTAATTGCGCTTAAAAGTCTTTTTCTGAGGGGATAGCTTCATGATTAGTAATATTATGTTATATTTAATAAAAAAACAAATGTCTAAAACACAAGCTAAAAAATTATCTTTTAAATTTGTTCCTTATCTATTTATTGCAGTGACTATACTGACAACATTTGGATCTAATAACGGAACTTGGGCATGAATGAATTCAAATTTAATGGTTTAAATAAAATTTGGTCTAACCGCTTTCTAGTTTTGTTTATATTATTTTTGGGTTGTATTTCACTAATCAATATTGCTTACTTTTAAATCAATTTTCTTAGTTCTGAAAATATTTGTTTAAAGGACTAAGCTGCTTCGAGTTTTGAAGGATTCTCAGATTTAGGTTCAATTTTATATTCATTCTCCTCAAAGGTATTTTTACTAATCTCCCTAGTTATTTTTACACCTAAATTTTTTAGTTTTAATTCAAAATTTTCATAACCTCTATCTAAATGTTCTAATCCATAGATCTTGCTAATACCTTTTGCGATGATTCCTGCAATTATTAATGCAGCTGATGACCTTAAATCTGAGCCAACTAGATTCATCCCATTAATTGTTTTAACACCTTTGATGTGAGCTACGTTTTTGTTTAATTTTATACGGGCGCCCATTTCATTAAGTAAATAAATGTGATTCATTCTGTTTTCGAAAATTGTTTCAGTTACCTTTGATTCACCATTTGCGATTGTCATTAGAGTAGTAAATGGTGCCTGCAAATCAGTAGGAAAGCCTGGAAAAGGAGCTGTTTCAATATCTACTCCTTTAATCTCATTACTCTTGATAGAAATCGAATTACCTTTAATCGTAATTTTACTCCCACTCTCTTGAAGCTTATTAGTAACAGCTTCAAGATGATGAGGGATTACTGGAGAGATTGTTATTGAAGAGGAAGTTGCAGCAGCAGCTATTAGAAAAGTTCCAGCTTCTATTCGGTCTGGAATTACTTTATGGGTACATCCGCCAAGCTTATTAACACCATCAATAATAATTGTTTCTTTACCAGAGTCATAAATTTTTGCCCCCATTTTATTAAGCATTTGGCATAAATCTTGAACTTCAGGCTCTCTAGCAGCATTTTCAATAGTAGTTCTTCCTTTAGCTAAAGAGGCTGCCATTATTAAAGTTTCAGTAGCACCTACACTTGGACAATTTAATTTAATATGAGTGCCATGAAGTCTATTTTTGTTTCCCCTTATTTTTGCCTTGACAATTCCCTCTTCAATAATAATGTCTGCTCCTAATGCGATTAGTCCATTAATGTGCTCGTCTATTGGCCTTGAGCCAATATTGCATCCACCTGGTAAGGGTACTTGAGCTTCTCCAAATTTAGTTAATAGTGCACCTATACAAAAGAAACTGGCTCTTAATCCTTTAACAAGTTCATATGGAAGTTCTTTAATCGAAATAGTTGTTGGATCTATTTCTAGTTGGTTGTTTTTACGAACTAAATTACCTCCTAAATTCTTTAAGATATTCCCCATCTTTTCAATATCAGTGAGAAAAGGTACATTTTCAAGAATTATTTTTTCATTAGTTAGCAATGATGAGGCTAATAAAACTAAGGCGGAATTCTTCGCACCACTTATTTCAACTATTCCATTTAACTTGCCTTGGCCAAGAATCTTTAAATTTTGCGATTTAAGATATGACTTTGTTTTGCTTCCGCAAATCATTAAGACTTAATTTATTAGATTCATCATGACAAACTAATAATATTAAGTCCACCCTATGTAACGTCATGAATATTAATTAAAAGTGAAAATGTATTTTTGATTTCTTGGGAAATAAAAATTTAATAAATAATTGATCAAAATTTTTATGTAATTAAAATATAGTTGATAACAAATTTTCAAACTTACTCATAGAAAATACTTTTTTAAAAATAACTAGTAAAAACAATAATCTAGTTAAAAGATTTAGATCATTTAAAAGAGGATCATCTCCAAAAGATCAAGACTTTTTTTGCATAGAAGGTACACATCTTATTGAAGAATTGCTGAAATCTGGAAAAAATCCCTCTAGGATTTTAGTTACCGAAAAATGGCTAAGAAAGAATCAAAATCTAAGCAAAAAATTTCATGAGTCATTAATAAATATTGTCTCAGAGGAAGTCTTAGCATCTGCGATTTCAACAATTAATCCAGATGGGATAGCAGCTTTAGTTGAGATTTCAGCAATACCTGATTATCAATTCAATAGGAAAGATGATTTTGTTCTTGTTCTCGACAGAATTCAAGATCCTGGGAATATGGGTAATCTATTTAGAACCGCTTTAGCTGCGGGTGTTAATGCAATTTTTTTAGCTGGAGGTGCGCACCCACTAGGCCAAAAGGTATTAAGAGCATCCTCAGGTGCAGTTTTTCATCTGCCATTTTTAAGATTTGATGGAATTGAAGAAGAAATATTAAATTCTTTACTTAAGTCTTTGTCTGAATTATCAAATGCAGGCTTTAAGGTTTTCTCTACTAGTAGCCATAATGAGAGTTCAAAAAAACCTTCAAAACCTTACTGGGAAATTGATTGGTCCAAACGTACCGCATTAATTTTGGGTAATGAAGGTCAAGGTATTCATAAAAAAATTCAAGAAGCTTTTAATGAAACAATTACAATTCCGCATAGTGAGCTTGTAGAATCATTGAATGTGGCTTGCGTTGCAGTTCCATTATTACTAGAACGAAAAAGAGTCGCATACACCTCTAATAAGTAAATAAAAAAGTGACTGATTCAAGTTTTGATTTTGATTTAATCGTTATAGGAGCAGGATATGGAGGTTTTGATGCCGCTAAACATGCTGCTGGTAAGGGACTGAAAGTAGCAATAGTAGAATCTTCTGATATGGGAGGCACATGTGTTAACAAGGGTTGTGTCCCCTCTAAAGCTCTTTTGGCTGCAAGTGGAAAAGTCAGAGAAATAGCTGATTATGAACATTTAGCTAAATTTGGAATTCATGCTTCCCCAGTAAGGTTCGAGAGATCAAAAATTGCAGATCATGCAAATAATTTAGTGTTAAATGTTAGAGAAAATTTAACAAAAACTCTGATAAGGAGTGGAGTTGAAATTATTTTGGGTATTGGCAGAATAGAAGGAAATCAAAAAGTAGGTGTAAGAGATAAAAACGGAATTGATAAAATCTTCACATGCAAGAATATTGTTATAGCAACTGGTTCTTCCCCATTTGTCCCCCGTGGAATAACTTTGGATAATAGGACGGTATTTACTAGTGATGATGCGGTTAAACTTGAGTGGCTTCCAAGATGGATAGCTATTATTGGAAGCGGATATATAGGGTTGGAATTTGCTGATGTTTATACCGCGCTAGGTTGTGAAGTTACCATGATCGAGGCTTTGGAAAATATTATGCCAACATTCGATCCAGATATTACAAAAATTGCTAAAAAGAACCTTATTCAAGCAAGAGATATAGATACAAAATCAAATGTCTTTGCGACAAAAATAACGCCTGGATGTCCTGTAAAAATAGAATTGACAGATGCAAAATCTAAAGAAGTTGTTGAAACTTTAGAAGTTGACGCTGTATTAGTTGCAACTGGCAGAAGTCCTAATAGTAATAACTTAAATCTTGAGTCGGTTGGTATCGAAACAGTAAGAGGTTTCATTCCTATAGATGATCAAATGAGGGTTAAGAATGGTGGTGAAATAGTTCCCAATATTTGGGCTGTTGGAGATGTAACAGGAAAACTGATGCTTGCACATACAGCTGCTGCTCAAGGTACTATTGCTGTTGATAATATTTGCGGTGGCAACGTCGAAATTAATTATAAAAGTATCCCAGCAGCAACCTTTACTCACCCTGAGATAAGTTCAGTTGGTCTCTCTGAAGCAGAGGCCAAAGAGATATCTGCAAAAGAAAATTTTACTTTGGGGGTTGTCAAAAGTTTCTTTAAAGCCAATTCAAAAGCATTAGCTGAATTGGAGAGTGATGGATTACTAAAGTTGATTTTCAATAAAGATAATGGGAAAGTATTAGGTGCTCATATTTTTGGGTTACATGCAGCTGATTTGATTCAAGAAATTTCTAATGCTATTTCAAGGAACCAAGGCGTAATTGAATTATCTAAAGAAGTTCATACTCATCCCACTCTTAGTGAAGTAGTTGAAGTCGCGTATAAACAAGCTGCTTCTCAAATAAAATAATATCTAAAATAATGGAGATAAGACGCAGGCCACCAAATCCAACAGTAAGGGTAGAAAATTTAGAATATGCTGTGCCTCATAGGGAATCACAAGCAAAAAATATACTGGAAGAAATTGTATGGCACAAGGACATTGAAATTAAAAATTTTAAAAAAATATTTTCTTTAGAAGATCTAATAAAAAAGATTGAAAAACTTCCTGCCCCCAAAGATTTTTATAAAAATATCTTGGAGTCAAAAATAAAACCAGGAGTAATTGCTGAAATAAAAAAAGCTAGTCCGAGCAAAGGAGTTATTAGAAAAGATTTTAACCCTGAAGAAATAGCAATTTGTTATGAAGGATTAGGAGCATCATGTATCTCAGTACTTACCGATAAAAGGTTTTTTCAAGGTAGTTATGAAATACTCGAAACTGTAAGGAAATCAACTAATCTCCCCCTACTCTGCAAAGATTTTATTATTTCTGCTTATCAGATTTATAAAGCAAGGGTATCTGGTGCTGATGCAATATTATTAATCGCTGCGATTTTAAGTGATGACGATTTAATTTATCTAAAGAAAATAGCTGATAATTTAAAGATGAGTGTTCTTGTTGAAGTCCATAACGATAATGAATTAGAAAGGATACTTAAGTTAAAATCTTTTAATTTAATTGGAATAAATAATAGGGACTTAAAGACTTTTAAAACGGATTTAAAAACATCAATAGAATTGATGCACACATATGCTGAAATATTTTTAAAACAAAATATTCTTCCCATTAGTGAATCCGGAATTAATTTTGCTGAAGATTTAGAATTGCTCAATTCTATTGGAATCAAGGGAGTATTAATTGGTGAAACTTTTATGAGAGAAAGTGATATTGAACAATCTTTCAAGAAATTATTTAACTCACTTTAATTTTGACTTCAAATCGTGCTATAAAATTTAATAAACAGAGTTGGACTGAATATATATGCAGGCTGTAATTTTAACCGGTGTAGTTGCAGGATTTGTACATGTTGTTAGTGGCGCTGATCATCTAATTGCAATGGTACCAGCAGCGATTAATAATCCCCAAAAAGCTCTTAAAAATAGTTTCTCATGGGGCTTAGGACACTCTTCAGGTATCCTCTTCTTAGCTTTCCTAGCGATTTTCATAAAGGATATTACGCCATTAAACAAATTTTCCAGTATAGCCGAATTCCTAGTTGGAATTTCTCTTCTAATTGTTGGAGTATTTGCAATAAAAAATTCTTTTAAACTAAAAATCCACTCGCATTCCCATAAGCATGAGAATGGGATTGCCCATAGTCACTTTCACTTTCATGTTAAGGAACAAAAAAATAATAATAAGCACTCACATGCCTTGACAGGTTTAGGCTTGCTGCACGGTATAGCTGGCGGTTCGCATTTTCTTGCAGTTCTTCCTGCTTTAGCACTACCTTTAACAAACGCTTGCTTATATTTGATTTCATATTTGTTTGGTTCACTAATTAGTATGAATCTTTTTACTTGTTTAATATCTTTTACCACCTTTAAAGCAAGTCACAAATTTATTAAAAGATTAATAGCTGTAGCAGGAGGGCTTTCCTTTTCTGTGGGATTATTTTGGATTCAAAGAAGTGCTTCTGTTTTTTTGAATTAAAAAATTTTTTAATTTAGGAAAAATTAATTTAGAAGTGACAATCCCAATTATTTTTTCGTTATTGATTAATCCAAATTTATTACTATCTTCGCTAAATTCAATATTGTCGCCAAGAACCTCAATATCATTTTGATTCACTGAATTTATCCTTTTTATAAGTTTTTTATTTTTTAGTGGATGATTAAAAATAACTATTTGTCGATTTTTAAGTATTGATTTATGCTTTTTATATTTTTTAAAAAATACAATATCTCCCGCTTTTAGGGTTGGTAACATAGAGTCACCATAAACAAAAGCGGTTTTTCTTAAACCCAAGAAAAATAAAATAAAATCAAAAATACTTTTGAAAATAATTCTGATTAACTAGCTTTTACGAAAGCGTCTGATCTTCCTTTTGATGCCCAGAAAATATTATGAATCTTTTCAACATAAGTCATGAGTTCTTCAGCTTGAGCTAAATCAATATTAACTTTGCATGCACTGCATAATTTGGCTGCCTTCCAAATTGTTTCATGTAAGTCTGGATAAGTTTCTAAGTGAACTGGTTTAAAGTAATCTGTCCACAGAATTAGAATTTCTTTCTTTGTTTCTTTTGCTTGCTCTTCTTTAACTGCAACATATCTAGAAAATGTATTGCTGTATGTAGCCCACTCCGCTGAATCAGTGCTAGAAGGAGCTTCTAGTGCAATAAGCTTTTTTGTCATTGATAAAACTGCTTCTGCTGCAACTCTTGTAGATGCTGGATCATAAACACCACAAGGACCATCGCAGTGAGCATTGACGATCATTGGGGATTTTTTATCTAGAAGAGAATTGATGAATTTAATTAACATTTCAAATAATTTGTGTTGTATATATATTACTTGGAGATTAACTAAATTGAAAAGTCTTAAATACTTTTCTTACTTAATTTAATTGACTTTTAATAATTCAACTTCAAATATCAAGGTCGCATTAGCAGGTATTACATTTCCTGCTCCTCTTGATCCGTAACCAAGTTCAGGAGGAATTGTTAATTTTCTTTTCCCTCCAACTTTCATACCTGCAACACCTTCGTCCCAACCTTTTATTACTCGTCCGGCGCCCAAGGGAAAGCTGAATGGAGCTCTACCTATACTTGTATCGAATTGTGTTCCGTCTTCTAAGGTTCCAGTGTAATTTACTGTAACTGTTTGTCCAGCGCTGGCCTCATCTCCTTCCCCATTCAGGATGTCCGCAATAATTAGACCACTTTCTGTAGTCCTTGAATTAGTATCTGATTGTGTTTCTTCTGCCATAGCGAAAAGTATAGGATTTGGATCTGATGGGTCTAATTCAAATAAGTTGTTATTTGAAACATTTGTTGGTTTTGCTAGAGGTGTTTGTTGAACTAATTGAGGTTCTGTTTCAGCAGCATTAACAACTTGGGGAGAATTAAATTGACTGAAAATAGTTAATGAAACACAAATAACAAAAACTGCAAAACTGATAAAGACTTCTTTCACCTAAATTTTAAAAGTACTAAAACTAATACTACAGAATAAAGGTACAATGTATGGGTGATTATATATTTAATTTCGTAATTTTAGATTGTTAATCCCGACTCAGATTAAAAGTTTAAGACAATATTTTTACCCTTGTGTAGGTGGAATTTTAGGAGGAATTTCTGTTTCAACTCATTTTTGGCTGATTTTTATGCCGATTTCTTTATTTATTTTATGGAAGGCAAGTGAGAGAAAAATAGCAAATTTTTGGTGGGGTTTTTTCTTCGTTTTGATCAGTCATTCATGGTTATATGATCTTCATCCTTTAACATGGCTTGGTTTTTCATGGCTTGCAAGTTTAATAATCGCCATTTCAATATTATTATTTTGTGCTTTTTTGGGTGGGATATTAGTTTATTTATGGGGATTGTTAGCTGAAATTATTCTCTGGAAAGAGGATGTTTTTAAAATGAAAATATTACCTTTAACTGTAAAAGTAACTTTTTTATCTTTGACTTGGGGGATTGGTGAATTAATACTTTCTCAAACACCTTTTTTTTGGATAGGTTTAGGCGAAAGTCTTGTCCCAGCTGATATTTATCTTGCTGGTTTGGCAAGATGGATTGGCGCAAGTGGTTTATGCGTAATACAAATATTGATTGGATTTTGGATTTTTTTTAGTCACGGTAGATTGAAAAGAAAACTTCACTTTAAAAAAATATTTCTTTTAGGACTTCTTATTATTTTTTTCTTACATTTATTTGGTGGTTTAGCAACTCCAATTAAAAGAAATTATGAAAATCCTGTAGCAATTTGGCAAACTAATATATCAACAAGAGAAAAATTAAAAATAGATGATGAATTTATTAAAGAAAAACAATCTATCGCTCAAAAGTATGCTTTAGACAATCAAGCGAAACTTCTTGTTGCTCCTGAAGGAACTCTATACAATAATTTTTATTTGTCTAAAGGCTCTAAGGTTAATACCTTGGCAGGAGGTTTCAGAAATTCTAATAATGAGTTAAGAAGTTCTTTACTAGGATTTCAAATTGGAGATCAATTTTTTACCTCATTTATAGATAAAAATAGACTTGTTCCATTAGGTGAAAAAATACCTAGATTTTTAGATAGTTTTTCAAGAGGATTATCTGCAGTAGGAGGAATTCAACCAGGCTCTGATTCAAGATTTTTTGATCCTAAATTTACAGAACCTTTAGCAGTGGCTATCTGTTATGAAATTAGTGATGGATTGGAAATAAGAAAGGCTATTAATAGCGGTGCAAAACTAATATTAACTGCAGCAAACTTAGATCCCTATCCAACTAAGCTTTATGATCAATTCCTTTCTTTGGCAAGATTGAGAAGTATTGAAAATAGAAAAGATAATCTTCTTGTATCAAACACCGGTCCTTCGGGTTTAGTAAAAGATGATGGAAGAATTATTCAACTTCTAGATTTAAATGTGGAGCAAAATAAAATTGTGTTCCCTAATTTTTCATCCGAAAAGACCTTATATACAAAATTTGGAGATAAACCTCTTTTGTTATTGTTTATATTTTTTATGGGATTAAATTTCTTTTGGAAAATTAATTAATTAATCCGCCACCTAATAAAATTTCTCCTTTATAAAAAACTGCAGCTTGTCCTGGCGTTACTGAACTTTGATTTTCTTCAAAAATTAATTTAAATGTTCTAGTTGGATTATCTAAATTTTTCAGAGGTATTAAAGTTCCTTTTACTGGATGACTTCTATATCTGATTTGTGCTTCTACTTCTATCTCTTGCTTAGGTTCTTCGATTGAAACCCAGTTAACCTTATTTATGGTTGCTTCTTTCTTAAAAAGATCACTTTTATCTGCTACATAAACTATGTTTTTTACCCTGTCTAAACTTTTTACATACAATGGTTCTGGCCAAGCAATGCCCAAACCTTTTCTTTGACCTACCGTAAAGTGCTGTATACCATTGTGCGTTCCTAGGATTTTCCCATTCACATGCACAATTTCTCCTTCTTTGGGTTCAATATGTTTGTCGATAAATCTCTGCATTGATCCATAATGCTCAACTAAACATAAATCTTGACTTTCTGGTTTTTGAGCAGTTCTAAGGCCTAATCTCAGGGCTTCCTTTCTTGTTTCTTCTTTTTTCATTTCACCAAGAGGGAATATCAATCTGCTTAGTAATTCTTGTCGAAGAGAATAAAGAAAATAACTTTGGTCTTTGTTTTCGTCAGCACCTCTGAGAAGAAGGAAGTCCTTAAATACAAAGCTCTTGCAATCAAGAGTTTCAGCATAAGATGATTTTTTTATCCTTGCGTAATGTCCGGTCGCAATATGAGTAAAGTCTTTTTTGTTTATTGCGTAATTAAGCATCTCTTCAAACTTCACATTCTTGTTGCACATAGAACATGGAAGTGGAGTAAATCCTTTCTCATAGCTTTCAGTAGTTTTTTTAATTACCTCTCTTTCGAAAATTTCTCTTGAGTCAATTATTTTATGATTAATTCCCAAATCTTCACAAAGGCCGGCAGCATCTACTAATCCTTCAGAACAACAGGAGCCTTGTCCTTTCATTAGCCAAAGAGTCAGTCCTTCAACATTCCAGCCTCTCTCAACAAGAAGAGCAGCAGAAAGGGAACTATCTACCCCACCAGAAAGACCTACAATGATATTTTTCTTCTTTTTAGTTTTATTATTAGAAGAAAAAAAGTTGTCTAATTTTTTATCCTTTTGTGTCTTTAACATGAAAGTTTAAATTTTTAAACGGGAATTCAATTGCTTTGTACTCATTATGAACGAAATTGTATGGCCAACAATTGACTCTGAACATTTAATTGTTGATTCAAAGCAAATGTTGATATTAGAGAAAGAAATGTTTTCTGATGGAATGCCACAAGAAGCATTGATGGAAAAAGCTGGTATCCAAATTAGTAAATGGCTCTTAAAAAAGAAACCTCTTCTCAAGAATGGAATAACTGTTTTGGTAGGCCCGGGCAATAATGGTGGGGATGGTGCCGTAATAGCTAGAGAGCTTTTTTTGAAAGGTTTTTATGTTCAGGTATGGTGTCCATTCCCGATAAAAAAAACGTTAACAAATAACCACCTTAATTATCTTACATCTCTTGGTGTCACAAAATTACTAGAGCCCCCTGATGCAAATGGGAAAGACCTTTGGATTGATGCAGTTTTTGGTAATAATCAATCAAGAAAAGTTGATAATAAATTAATTAAACTATTTAATCAAAAATTTCATAACAAATATGGCAAGGTAATAAGTATTGATATTCCAACAGGATTATGTCCAAATTCAGGAGAGCCTTTTTTAGACGCAGTAAAGGCAGACTATACCTTGACCATTGGTCTTAATAAGATGGGGCTGACCGAAGATTCTGCTTTGCCATTTATTGGAGAATTGCACCATATCGATATTGGGGTGCCTATTTATAAGTTACTTAAGATTGAAAAAAAAGTTTTTAAGGTTACTTACAAAGATTTTAAAAATATTGATTTACCTTCTTTACCAAAAAATTCCAACAAATATAAAAGAGGCAGAACATTATTAATAGCCGGAAGTGAAAAATATCCTGGTGCTGCATACTTAGCAGTAAAAGGGGCCATATCAAGTGGAGCAGGCTATATTTCGGCTGTCCTGCCTGAGTTAGTTTCTGAATCTATTTGGCAAGTAGCTCCAGAAATAGTTTTAAAAGAAACTATGCAATCTAATCAAAATGGAAATGCATCTTTATTTAGCGCATTAAAAAATATTGATTTAAGTTCATTTGATTCAGTAGTTGTCGGCCCAGGAATAGGAATTGATAATGATGATTGGCAAAAAACAAAAGACTATCTTATTGGTTTTGAAGGATTATTGATCTTGGATGCAGATGCACTTAATAGAATTTCCGAATCTAAGTTAGGGGCAAATTTCTTTTTGGAGAGAAAATTTAAAACATGGATCACACCTCATCCTAAAGAATTTCAAAGGTTATTTCCTAATATCAAATGTGAAACGAATGTTGGATTAGCACTTAAAGCAGCAAAAAATTTTAATATTAGTATTTTGTTGAAAGGAGCTAATAGCATAATTGCTGACAATAAAAATGCATGGCAACTTTTTGGGACAGATTCTCAGACAGCTAGAGCTGGATTGGGTGATCTTTTATCTGGATTTGTAGCTGGAAGTTCTGCGATAGATCTAACCTTTTGTAGAAATATAACAACCGATTTTTTTGCTAAGTACGTACTTTTGCATTCATTTGCTGCATCAAAATGCAAAAGTGGCTCTAATGCATCTGCTATTGGTGATGAATTATCGAAAATTATGAGAAAAAGAAAAACGAGACAAATATCTTGAAAGAAACAATTTAAGAGAGATATTTATAGTTTTTAACACATAAATATACAAATATTACTTGAAATCTGAAGCGCGCATTAAATATTGGGCTATTTTCCTAAAAGTGTAGGAGAGTTTTAATACCTTATTGGGTCAAAATAATGGTTTCATCAATACCAGCACAAGCAGAACCACAGAAAAGAAGGGGCAATGATCCTATAAGTTGGTATTTGCAGAACATCGGTAGAGTACCATTGCTTACACCTGCTGAAGAGATTGAACTTGGTAATCAAGTTCAGCGAATGATGATTCTCACAGAAGATGGCCAATTAAATGAAAATAATAAAGAATTTACAACACAGCAAAAAAGAACAATAAAAATTGGCAGAAGAGCAAAGGAGAGAATGATGAAAGCTAATTTAAGACTAGTCGTAAGTGTGGCAAAAAAATACCAAGGTAAAGGACTCGAACTCCTTGATTTAGTTCAAGAGGGTTCTCTTGGTTTAGAGAGAGCTGTTGAAAAATTTGATCCTACAAGAGGATATAAGTTCTCAACTTATGCTTTTTGGTGGATTAGACAAAGTATGACAAGAGCAATAGCTTGCCAATCACGAACGATACGTTTACCAGTTCATTTAAGCGAAAGATTAGCATCTATAAGAAAAGTCAGTAGGGATTTAGCACATAAACTTGGCGCTATGCCAAGCAGAATTGAAATTGCAGAAGCAATGGAAATTGATGTAGAAGAATTAGATTCTGTTTTAAGACAAGCTTTATCAACAAGTAGTTTAGATGCTCCAGTCAATGGTGATGATGGTAGGAGCTTTTTAGGTGATTTAATAGCAGATAGTAATAATGAAGAGCCTTTAGACCAAGTTGAGCAAAAAATGCATCAAGAGCAACTAGGTAAGTGGTTAAGTCATCTAAGCGAGCAAGAGCAACATGTTCTTAAATTAAGGTTCGGACTTGATGGGAACGAGAGACATACACTTGCTGAAATAGGAAGATTATTAGAAGTTTCTAGGGAAAGAGTGAGACAAGTCGAACTTAAGGCATTAAGAAAATTAAGAAATTTAACCAGAAAATTACCAAGCGGTATTTAATCTAATCTTCTGCCCAGATATATTTAGTTAATTCTTGTGAAGGTGGTTCAGGAGCTTCTAAGGCATTTTTAACAGACTCTGATATCTCTGAATCTATTTTCTTTTCAATATCTTTTAATTCTTCTTCAGTTGCGAATTTACCATCAATAATTTCTTGAGCTAATTTCTTAATAGGATCTCTTTTCCCCCAAAACTCCTTCTCTTTTTCAGACCTTAATTCATCAGGATCAGCAAGAGAATGTCCTCTGTATCTATAAGTCAAGCATTCTAAAAGAGTAGGCCCTTCTCCTGCTCTTGCTCGCTCAATTGCTCTTTGTGCTGCGCCTCGTACTGCTAATACATCCATTCCATCAACTTCTTCACCATGCATCCCAAAAGCAGAAGCTTTTCTCCAGATTTCAGGATTACTGGTTGCTCTATCGTGTGCCATACCAATAGCCCATTTATTATTCTCAACAACAAAAATTATGGGTAATTTCCATAATTGGGCCATATTTAAGCATTCAAAAAATTGTCCATTATTGCAAGTCCCATCTCCAAAGAATGCTGCAGTTACAGCATCACTATTATTATTGCCAGCAACTTCTTTTTTATATTTACTTGAAAAGGCTGCTCCTAGAGCAACTGGAATTCCTTCCCCAATAAAAGCATATCCTCCCAATAAGTGATGCTCTCTTGAAAATAAGTGCATGGACCCCCCTCGGCCTTTACTACAGCCTGTAGCTTTTCCAAAAAGCTCACTCATTACTTCAAAAGAAGGAACGCCAGCACTTAGTGCATGGACATGATCGCGGTAAGTGCTACAAAACCAATCATGTTTCTTTTTCATAGCACCAATTATTCCAGTACTTATGGCCTCTTGACCGTTATATAAATGAACGAAACCAAACATTTTCCCCCTGTAGTACATTTCTGCACACTTATCTTCGAATCTTCGACCAAGTATCATATCTTCATAAAGAAATAATCCGGTCTCTCGATCTAATTCGGCTTTTTTTATGTCTTGAAGGTTTGAGATTCTCTCTACGTGTGTTTCCAAGAAAATACCTTAATGAAGTTTTGATTTGTTAACATTCTAAGCTGTGAAGGTCGATTTTTATGTTTTTTTTTAATAACTCTGTAAGACCTTATGAAAAAAAATTTTAACTTGATAAAATTTGTCTAAGAATTTTCAATAGGATATTTGTTTGGAACTTCCTTTAGACCATTTTCGTTTAATTGGCGTAAGCCCCTCTGCATCTTCTGAGGAAATATTAAGGGCGTTTCAATTGAGGTTGGATAAAACGCCTGATGAAGGTTTTACATATGAAGTTTTAACCCAAAGATCAGAGTTGCTTCGCCTGACTGCTGATTTACTTACAGATCCAGAAAGCAGGAGAGAGTACGAAAATTTGCTATTAAATGGTAGATCTGGACTAGACTTTTCCTCAAATAGAGAAGTGGCAGGATTAATACTTCTTTGGGAATCGGGTTCCCCAAAAGAAGCTTTTAGAATCACAAGGAAAGCTTTGCAGCCTCCACAAACTCCAGCTTTAGGAAGTGGTAGAGAAGCCGATCTAACTTTATTAGCTGCTTTAACAGCTAGAGATTCAGCAATTCAAGAACAACAGCTTAGATCCTATTCAACCGCAGCGGACTTTTTATCTGAGGGTATAAAACTTCTTCAAAGAATGGGAAAGCTTTTAGAAATAAGAAAAGAACTTGAAGAAGATTTAGTTGCTCTACTTCCTTATCGGATTCTAGATCTACTTAGTAGGGATTTAAATGATCAGGAGTCTCATAAAAAAGGCTTGAGTATGTTGGAAACTTTAATAATTAAAAGAGGTGGTTTGGAAGGTAATAATAAGTCTGAATATGGAGATTATTTAAATCAGCAAGAATTTGAAGCTTTTTTTCAACAAATAAGGCCATTTTTGACCGTTCAAGAACAGATAGATTTGTTCCTTGAATTACAAAAAAGAGGATCTTTAGAAGCAGGATTCTTAGCTTTTTTATCCTTAACAGCGATTGGCTTCTCACGAAGAAAGCCAGAAAAATTATTTGAAGCTAGGAAAATTCTAAAGAAACTAAACATATCAGGTCTTGATTCAATGCCTCTTGTTGGTTGTTTAGATCTGCTTTTGGCGGATATTGATCAAGCTTCTGCAAGGTTTTCTAGCAGTTTTGATGAGAATTTGCGGGATTGGCTTAATAATTATCCAGGAAATAAGTTAGAAGCGATATGCAATTTTTGTAAAAATTGGTTAGAGAATGATGTTTTAGTTTGTTATAGGGATATTGACTCAACAGAGGTAGATTTGGACTCTTGGTTTGAAGATAGGGAAATACAAGAATTTATAGAAAAATTAGAAAAGAAATCAAAAAAAATTACAATTAAACCAAATCTTCAAAACCAACTCACAAAAAAAGAATCCTCAACAAGCATCACTGAAGATTTTGATAGCTCATCGGCAAATGTTGATGAAAGGAGGTTACCTTGGCCAGGTGGTATTAAACAAGAATTCGAGAAGCTTGATATCTATGAAAACAAATTCAGTGAGGAAATATTTAAGAATAAACCAATAGAGGTTTATAAGTACTTAATTGAAAAAATTGCTGAATTAAAATTTAGTTTTGGGGAATTTTTGAATAGTAAAGAAATTTTAAGCCGGTCACCTTATTTAATTTACCTATATGCATTTATGATTCTATTTACATTTGGCATTGGGATTGGATTTCTAAGAAATAATTTTAAAAAATCAATTCAAAATGAAGTTGTTTCAGATAAACCTTTAATAGCAGTTGAAAAAATTCAAAATATTAGTAAAAAAGATATCACTCAAGAAATTAAAAAAAAACCTTCTAATAAATTGAATTCTACTGTTGCGAACTCTGCCGTAAATAATTCCTTTAAAGTCGAAAAAATTACTAAAGCATCACCTTCTATCGCAGAGATAAAAAATTTAATTAATGCTTGGCTTTTTAGTAAAAGTAATTATTTGGCTGGAAAAAGTGAAATTAATCTTTCCAACATTGTCAGTAAAGGTTTGATTGATAGAACAATCGAAGAAAGACAAAATGATATGAAAAAAGGTATTGTTAAAGAAATTAATTCCCAAATCCAGAGGATAGATATCGAATCACAAACTTCCTCCAGGATAGTTGTATTAGTAGAATTAAATTATTTAGAGAGGATACTAAAGAATTCTGGAGAATTTGTTAATGAAACATCATTTACTCCTCTAAAAGTTAAATATATTTTGGGTTTTTCAAATAAATCATGGAAATTAGTTGATTTCGTTAGTGGTTTGTAATTACTAACTTCAAGATCATCTATAATAATTAAAATTACTTTTTAATAATGTTTGATGAACTTTCGTCACGCTTTGAAGACGCAGTAAAGGGTTTAAGAGGCGAAGCAAAAATTAGTGAAAGTAATATTAACGACGCATTGAAAGAGGTAAAAAGAGCACTCCTTGATGCAGATGTTAGTTTGTCAGTAGTCAAAGAGTTTATATCAGATGTCAAAGATAAAGCTATTGGTGAAGAAGTAGTTAGGGGTGTAAACCCGGGTCAAAAATTTGTAGAAGTAGTGAACAAAGAATTGATTAATATTATGGGGAATGAAAATTCTCCATTAAACGAGAATGAAAATAGTCCCACAGTTATTTTAATGGCTGGACTTCAGGGGGCGGGTAAAACAACTGCAACTGGAAAATTAGGCCTTTATTTGAAGGAAAAAGAAAAAAAAGTTCTTTTGGTTGCTGCAGATATTTATCGACCAGCAGCTGTAGAACAGCTTAAAACATTGGGAAGTCAATATGAATTGGAAGTTTTTTCAGCAAAAGATAAAAATAGTAAACCAGAAGAGATAACTAAAGAGGCATTAAATTTTGCTAGTGAGAACGATTTTAATTCGATAATTATTGACACCGCAGGAAGATTGCAAATTGATGATTCTATGATGAGTGAAATGGTTCGAATAAAAGAAATTTCTAACCCTGATGAAGTCTTGCTTGTTGTTGATTCTATGATTGGTCAAGAAGCTGCTGACTTGACAAAATCATTTCATGAAAAAGTAGGAATTACAGGAGCGATACTAACTAAATTGGATGGGGATTCAAGAGGAGGGGCTGCTTTATCAATAAGAAAAATTAGTGGTAAACCCATCAAATTTATTGGAGTAGGTGAAAAAATAGAGGCACTGCAACCATTTCATCCAGAGAGAATGGCGAGCAGAATTTTAGGCATGGGTGATGTGTTGACACTTGTTGAAAAAGCTCAAAAAGAAGTTGAACTTGCTGATGCAGAGGCAATGCAAAAGAAACTTCAGGAAGCAACTTTCGATTTTAATGATTTCGTTAAGCAGATGAGATTAATTAAAAGGATGGGATCACTTGGTGGATTGATTAAATTGATTCCTGGAATGAATAAAATCGATGATGGGATGATAAAAGATGGAGAAGATCAACTTAAGAAAATAGAATCAATGATCTCTTCAATGACTCTTGAGGAAAAACAAAAACCTGAGGTTCTTGCTGCTCAGCCTTCAAGAAGACAAAGAATAGCTCAGGGTAGCGGTTATGAAGCAAAAGATGTAGATAAAGTATTAGCTGATTTTCAAAGAATGAGAGGTTTTATGAAACAAATGTCTAACGGAGGAATGCCAGGAATGGGAGGAATGCCAGGAATGGGAGGAATGCCAGGAATGGGAGGGATGAGTGGTAATAAGCCAATGAAAAAACAAAAAAATAATAAAAAGAAAAAAGGTTTTGCCGATTTATAGTTTCTATATTTCTACCTTTAAATGATATTATTATTAAAAATACATTAATTTAAGATGATTAAATTGCGCCTTAAGCGCTTTGGAAAGAAAAAAGAGGCAAGTTTCAGAATTGTTGCATGCAATAGTACTTCCAGAAGAGATGGTAGACCCCTACAGGAACTAGGTTTTTATAATCCAAGAACTAAGGAAACCAGGCTTGATACAGAAGCTTTAAGAACAAGACTTACTCAAGGTGCTCAGCCAACTGATGTTGTAAGAACTTTATTAGAAAAGGGAGGGTTATTAGAAAAAAAAGAAAGACCCTCCATCGCTATTGGTAAAGCAAAGATAGAGAAGGAAAAATTAGCTAAAGCTAAAACTAAAGATGAAGAAAATGATATTAGTAAAGCTGAAAGCGAGAGTAATGAAGCTGAAAGCTAGTGATTTGATAAATTTTTATTCTTATTCAATAACTAGATGACGGAAGTTTCCAAAACTGGTCACTTCAAAATAGATTTGCCAAGCTCTGATGCAGCTACAGCATTGTCAGGTCCCGGTAATTCTTTCTTAAAAAAATTTGAGTCTCTTACTGGAGTTTCTTTAACTATAAGAGGCTTGCAACTTGAGATGAACGGCGTCATATCTAAAATTGAGAAAGCTTCAGCATTAGTAGAGCTGACAAGACCAATTTGGGAACAAGGGTTAGAAGTCCCAGAGGTAGATCTAAAAGCGGCTTTAAGTTCCTTAAATATGGGAGAGTCATCTTCACATGCAGAACTTGGGAAGAAAGTCCTAGCGCGTTCAAAAGAAGGAAGATATTTAAGACCTAGAACTATAAGGCAAAAAGAATATGTTGAATCAATTGAAAACTTTGATCTTACTTTCGCAATTGGTCCAGCTGGCACAGGAAAGACATTTTTGGCAACTGTATGTGCAGCAAGACTATTAAACGAGAAAAAGATAGAAAAAATTGTTCTAACTAGACCAGCAGTAGAAGCTGGAGAAAGTTTGGGATTTCTGCCCGGTGATTTACAACAGAAAGTAGATCCATATTTAAGACCCCTTTTTGACTCTTTACATAGTATTTTCGGTTTTGATAGAACAAATTCTCTAATCGATAAAGGAATTATTGAAGTAGCACCCCTAGCATTTATGAGAGGCAGAACCTTGGATAACTCCATGGTTATTTTAGATGAAGCTCAAAACACAACCTGCTCTCAAATGAGAATGTTTTTAACCAGATTAGGTGAGAGATCAAAAATGGTAGTAAACGGAGATATTACACAAATTGATTTGAAAAAAGATCAGGAAAGCGGCCTCATTGAAGCATCAAGAATTTTCTCTAAAACTGAAGGAATAAAATTTTGTTTTTTAACTGTTGAAGATGTAGTTCGTCATCCTTTAGTTCAGAAAATAATTGAGGCTTATCAATAACCATAATAACTCTGGAGATCCGTACCCTGAAATTTTAAAAATCAAGTAGAATAAAAAATATATTAAAAAAAAATGCCAGCAAGTAGTAATTTTAATCAAGCTATTCGTGAAGCACAAACAAGTTCAATTGTTGGACCTAATGTTGTTCAAAAAGCTCTACCTTACGTAGGCGGAGGTATGGTTCTAACTTCTTTAGGTGTTTTAGCAGGTGTCTCACTCATAGCAACGAACCCAGCGCTTTTTCAGCCTCTCTCAATAGTTGCTTTAATTGCAGAATTGGTTTTGTTTTTTATAGCCACAAGCGCTGCAAATAATGCAAATAATGCAAAGGCCTTGCCTTTACTTACAGGATTTAGTTTGCTTACTGGATTCACCTTAAGTGGAATAGTTGCTTTAGCAATAGGAACAATTGGTATTGGTTCGGTCGGAACTGCTGCTTTAGCTACAGGTATAACTTTTGTTATTGCCTCTTATACCGGTCAGAGGATGAGTGATAGTGTTGGTCAAGCACTAAGTGGTGTTGTCGGTCTTGGGTTAATAGGACTTCTTATAGCAATGTTCGTTCAATTAATCGGAGGATTCTTTGCCCCAGGTGTTTTTGGAGGTTCAGGGCTTGAGTTGATTATCGCAGGATTTGGAACAGTTTTATTTGTCGCAATGTCTTTTGTGGATTTTTATACAATGCCAAGAAGATATAGTGACGATCAATACTTGGCAGGGGCTTTAGGTATGTATTTAACCTACATTAATCTTTTCGTTTTCATATTAAGATTAATGATTGCACTTCAAGGCGGCGGAAGAAGAGACTAAACAAATTAAGTAAAAAACTAATCCAAAGCGTAGATTTATTTCTACGCTTTTTTATTGGGCGATATCAAGAATTTGTTTTTTTATGAATTCCTTTTGCTCGGAGTCATATTTAACTGAATTATCAAAACTATTGCCCATATCATCTAAGTCTCTAAGGACTTGGTTGACAGACTTTGTAACTGACTTAGTTTCTAGCAGTCTTAGAATAGCCTTACATCTATCTGAAATGTTTTCTGATGTTATCTCATATTCACGATTATTATCTCTTCGATGAATAATAATTTGAGCGGAACTCATTATTAAATTTTTTACTACTACGTCAGTTACAGCATCACCACCTTCGTTCAGTTTGTAAATTAGTGAAAAAGGAAGTTTATCTAACAAAAAACAATCGTTATCTGATAAAGCGTATGCAAAAAATCCTCTGAGTCCATTTTTTGTTTTAGTTAGCTCTGCGATTCTATCTGCTAAAACCTCTTCGCTGAGTAAATCTTCACCCCACTCTTTGCACCATTGTGCGGATATATTTATTGCTTGCGTGAATGAAGCTTCTTTTAAATTTATGGTTTTTTTTTCCATTTTTGATCAGAATTTTATTATTGATGCATTAAAAGTCTTTGGCCAATTATAGATCTGGGTTTGTAACTTTACTAGGAAGGCCAAATGTGGGTAAATCTACTTTAATAAATAAATTGATTGGAGAAAAAATAACAATTACTTCTCCAATAGCGCAAACTACTAGAAATAAATTAAAAGGAATACTTACTACAGACAGTGGGCAAATAATTTTTGTTGATACGCCAGGCGTTCATAAACCTCATCATCGACTTGGAGAGATATTAGTAAAAAACGCAAAATCTGCAATTAATGGAGTTGATATGGTAATTTTTGTAATTGATTCAAGTGAAGAACCTGGTAGAGGTGATGAATATATTTTGAATTTTCTAATCGCAAATAAAACTGAGTTTATTGTGGCATTGAATAAGTGGGATTTGGTTAATAAAGAATTTAGGAATTTACGATTAGATCAATATAGGAGATTTTTTGGAATTAATAGAAACTTTCAAATTGTAAGTGCTTCTCAAGGAGAGGGATGTTCTGAACTAGTCGATATGGCACTTAATTTTCTTCCAGAGGGACCAAAACTTTATGGTGAAGAGACGATTTGCGACCAACCATTAGATAACTTATTATCTGATTTAGTAAGAGAGCAGGTATTAAAAAATACAAGAGAAGAGGTACCTCATAGTGTCGCAGTAAAGATAGAAAAGAGAGAGGAAATTAAAAGAAAAAATGGCAAAGTTTTTACAGCTATTTTGGCTACTATTATTGTTGAAAGATCAACTCAAAAAGGCATTCTTATTGGAAAGAAAGGTTCAATGTTAAAAATGATTGGTCAGTCAGCAAGATCAAATATGTCAAAATTAATTGATGGTCCAGTTCACCTAGAGTTGTTTGTGAAAGTGGTTCCAAATTGGAGAAAAAAAGAATCAAGATTAATTGAGTTTGGTTATGAGGAAGATTTCTAGATGAGTGGTTTTAATTTTGATGTAATTACGTTGTTCCCTAAAGCTTTTGAATTAATAAATAATTTAGGGGTCATAACAAAAGCATTAGATAAGAATTTGATCAATGTGAATTTACATGATTTGAGAGAATATGGAGAAGGTTCTTACAGACAAGTAGACGATAAGCCGTATGGAGGAGGAGCAGGTATGGTATTGAAACCTGAACCTATTTATAAGGCATATGAATCAATTAGAAAACTACCTAAAAGTAAAACTTTGCTGATGACCCCACAGGGTAAAGTCCTAAAGCAAAAGGATCTTGCGAGATGGTCCTCTTTGGATCAAATAATAATTATTTGTGGTCAATATGAAGGTTTTGATGAAAGGATTAGATGTTTAGCTGATGAAGAGATATCCATAGGAGATTATGTACTCTCTGGAGGTGAAATACCCGCTATATCAATAATTAATGGTTTGACTAGATTATTACCAGGAACTCTTGGTGATCCAGACTCCTTAGTCGATGAGAGTCATAATGCTTCTTTATTAGAATATCCTCAATACACGAGGCCGTTAACGTTTAAAGATATGAAAGTACCAGATATTCTAGTGAGCGGTAATCATGAAGAGATTAAATCGTGGAGAAGAAGAAAAAGTTTTGAAAGAACATTGGAGAGAAGAAGTGACTTAATTTCAAATGAAAACTACAAAAAATCCTCACAAAGTAAGAGAATAATAAAAGAAAATAATCAATTCATGAAATTTAGAATAGGTAATGGATACGATATTCACAGACTAGTAGAGGATAGAGATTTAATTATTGGAGGTGTGAAATTGCATCATCCTGAAAATTTAGGATTGGATGGTCATAGTGATGCTGATGTTTTAAGTCACTCAATAATGGATGCATTATTGGGAGCACTTTCGTTGGGCGACATAGGAAAGTATTTCCCCCCATCTGATGAAAAATGGAAAAATGCTGATAGCTTGTTTTTGTTATCAAAAGTAATTGACTTGATAAGAAAAGATGGTTGGGAAATAAATAATATTGATAGTGTTCTTGTTGCTGAAAGGCCAAAAATAATGCCACATATAAAGCTAATGAAAAAAAATATTTCTGAGACCTTAAATATAGATGAAAATTTAATTGGGATTAAAGCGACTACTAATGAAAAATTGGGTCCAGAAGGAAGAGAAGAGGGAATTAGTTGCCATTCAGTAGTGCTACTTGAGAAAAAATGAAATTAAATTTAAATTTGAGAAGAAAATTTCAACAATTTTGTTTATTATTGATTTGCATCGTAGTTTTAAATTTTCAATCTGATTTTCCTAATTTACAAGCTCTTCCTATGGATAATTATCAAGGTGAAATTGTTATAGAGGAATTAAGACTTAAAGTCCCAGCGGCTTCAAAAGCAGCATGGTTGACTGCTGAAAAAGAAGTCTGGGATCCATGGTTATCTTCTCAAAAGGGTTTTTTGGGGAGACAATTATATTGGGATAAAGAAAAGGAAGAAGCTTTAATATTGGTAAATTGGGAAAGTAAAAAATTATGGAAAAGTATACCAATGTCAGAGGTAAATGTAGTCCAAGAAAAATTTGAAGATAATGTAAAAACAGCTCTAAAGTTAGAAGAAAATCCTTTTGAATTAATTTATGAAGGAGAGTTAGATAAGCAAGGATGAATTTTGATATTAGATTTGATTTTCAAAGAAGAGAGAGGCTTGGACTTATTGAAGCAATTTGGGGTCAAGACAAGAGTATCGACCAATTAAAGAGAGTATCTGAAAGTGTATTAAGTCAAAATGAGGTTGTTTTCATTACTAGGATTAATAGTGAAAAGGCTAATTATCTTTTAGATTTGCATGATGATGCACGCTTTTATGAAGAAGCAAATTGCCTAATAATTGGAAAAAATCATAAAAAAATAAACACAAATAAAAAAGTTGCCATAATTTCAGGGGGTTCAAGTGATTTGGCCGTAACACTTGAAGCACAATTAGCGCTTGAAATTTATGGGTTGAATTGTCAATCTTTTATAGATGTTGGCGTAGCAGGACTTCATCGATTAATGAGTCAGTTAGAAGAAATTGATAAATATGATGTACTAATAGTTTGTGCTGGAATGGAAGGAGCTTTGGCAACAGTTGTGGGAGGATTATTACCCCAACCAATAATCGCAGTGCCTGTTTCAGTTGGCTACGGAGTCAGCAAAAATGGAGAAACTGCTTTAAATAGTATGTTGTCAAGTTGTTCTCCAGGTATCGCAGTTATGAATATAGATAATGGATTTGGAGCTGCAATGGCGGCTCTAAGAATTATTAAAAGTATCTCCTAAATACTTACTTTTTTTCTATTTCTAATAGATTTTCTATCCATAAATTAAGTTGTTTAGAAAGCATTCCTTCCTCTCGCATTTTGATTGCTTTAATCACTACTTCAGTGTTAACCCACTCTGGAAATCTTTTCGGCATTTACATTTGTATTCAGTAATTATAATTTGGTACAAATTTTTATAAAAACAAGATCTAAGTAACAAATTTAATCTTTTATGTTTGATTTTGTACCTAATCTAGATAACTCAGAAGAGGCATGTTCACTTTCTACATTTTTTAATCTTTCTATTAATTCAGAGAGATCTTTATGAGCTAACTCTCCATTTTGCTCCCATTTTAGAGATCTTGAATTATTATCAATTTTATCTTTCATTTTTTTATTTAAGTATTAAGAATATAAAACGAAAATTGAAAAAATTTGGTTATTGTTTCAAGCCTAAACTTAAAAAATTATGAAGATTTTGAATATAAAAGATCTTTTCTTTTAACCACCACCAACTATTGAAACGATTTCTAGATTATCCCCATCTTTAAGTTTCACTTTTTCCCATTTCATTGAATTGACAATTAAATTATTTAACTCCACAACAATTGTGTTGGGTTTATATCCCATGGAATTAAGCGCTGTAGACAATAGAGCATTTTCTTGATCAAGTTCTATTTTTTTTTCCTCACCATTTACATTAATTTTCATGAGACAATTCTTTTAGGATCATAATAGCGTCTTCTTTGGGATCTTCAGAATTCATTATTTGCGAAATTAAGGCAACTTTTTTGAAACCATTGCTTTTTAAATATGAAATATTATTTGTTTTAATTCCTCCAATAGCAAACCAAGGAATATTTAAATCTTTTGTTAATTTTTTGATCCTTTCAATACCTATAGGTTTTTTATTTTTTTTCGTTGCAGTTTCAAATACTGGGCCAATTCCTATGTAATCACAACCTTCTTTAAGAGCATTAGAAATATCAATTTCATTATTTGCACTTACACCAATTAATTTTGAATGACCTAATAATTTTCTTGCGGTTTTTAAGTCTAAATCATCTTGACCTAGATGAATGCCATCTGCATTTGATGCTAAAGCTATATCAATTCTGTCGTTAACGATGAACAAAGAACTATATTTTTTACATAGATTTTTAATCTTAATTGCTTCTTGAAGATGATCTTTATCAGTTCCCGTCTTAAATCTATGTTGAATAATTCTTACTCCCGCAATTAAAATCTCTTCTATTATTTTTAATAAATTATCCGTTTGATCTGTGATTACATATAAATCATTTTCTTTTAATATTTCTTCCGAATTTTTACGCTTGCTTAAACTTAATAAGTCAATTTCTATAGTATAAATTTCATATCTAATTTCTGAAGCGATTTTTGAAAGCGCATTATTATGTAACCTTGAGAATTCTTCTATGACTCTCAATGCTTCTTGAACTCTGCCTGAATTAGAACTTATTATTTGCTCAGAGGTTTTTCTGTTGAGTTGCTCTTCATGGGTCAATCCTTTACATTTGTCCTCTATGTGATTTCTAGATTGTTTATAAACTTCTAAATGATTTTTTCCTAAAATTTGTCTAAAATTTTTTATCCTTGCAACATATTTTTCTTTACCTAGACCAAATCTAGCCCAATCCTCTAATACTCTTAGGCCCTCTCTAGCTCTATCCAGATTAGCGTCAATAATTTGATAAATTCTTAAATTATCAGCATTTGTAGTATTGGAATTAAGCATTTGTAATTTATTTTTTATAGTTTTTAAAAATTCTTATAGCATTATCTCTATCTTTTTTAATTTGATTAGAAAGTTGATCTATATTCTTAAACTTAATTTGAGATCTAAGCTTTTCAACTGGCTCTACAGATAGGTTTAAACCATATAGATCAATCTCTTTATTTATTAAATGAACTTCAACTGCAGATGGCAGTAAAGGATTTATTGTTGGTTGAGAGCCAAGATTCATAACAGATTCAATTTTTTGGTTAGAATTTTCTATGGTTGCCCAAGATGCGTAGACTCCTTCTCCAGGTAAAAATTTTCTGCCATCTATTTCAAGATTTGCTGTGGGCCATCCTATACTTTTTCCAATCCCTTTACCTTTAACAACCTTTCCATTAAAACTATAAGGCCTATTAAGAATTTTGAAAGCATTTTTCAGGTCACTTTTCTCAAGTAAATCTCTTATCCTGCTGCTGCTGATTCTACCTTCGTTGTCTTCTAAAATTGGAGTAATTTTTAGTTTAATATCAGTATCTTTAATTGTATTTTTTATAGTATTTATGTCTCCACTTCTTCTGAAACCAAATTTAAAATTAGCACCTACAGAAATGTTTTTTGCTTGTAATTGATTTATCAAAATATCTTTTACAAATTTTTCTGCACTCAATTTAGATAATTCTTTATCAAAAGGAATCAGAACTAATTGTTCAATCCCAAGATCTTCCAGGATAGGTAGTTTTTCATAAGGGAGATCAAGTCTAAGACGTGTCTCTTTGTATAAAACTTCTCTGGGATGAGGCCAGAAGCTTGCAATTGTTGGGGTGTATTGATTTTCTTCAACTACACTTTTAATTAATTTTCTGTGGCCAGCATGTAGGCCATCAAAACTTCCAATAGCTATTGAAGTAGGATTCTTAACTTCAGATGGCGATATTAAAGAGATCAAAAGATTACGTGCAATTTTATGATTTTGATGGCAAATTTGAATAGATTATAGTTTATTCAATCAAATGAATGTCTGACAAAATTGATTTTCAGTCCCTTTCATTTGGAATGCGGCGCATTGGATGGATACGTTTTTGGGTTCAATCCATTTTAGGTGTTGTTGTTGCAGCTGTTTTGCTTTTTTCAAATGTTGTAAATAATAGCGAGGGGCAGCTTGGCTTAGCACCTGGTCTATCGCTTACGACAATATCCTTGATTTTACTACTTTTTAGTCTTTGGCAGGGTTGGTTAATAGTTAGAACAGGAAGAGCAATCGCAAGTAACGCAAGACCTTCAAGGGGACAAACCAGTAAATTGATAAAACGAGGACTAATAGTTGATTTATTAGGAATTTTGTTTGGTTTAATTGGATATCAAGCTCTTATGGGTGCTTTATTTATACAAGCATCTTCTCAAACAACTGGACAATTGATAACGGCGACATCTGATATTCCAATTACTGGACTTGAGATATTATCAGTCCTTAGTAACACACAAGTTATTGCTGCTCATTTTTTTGGACTGTGCTTTTCTTTATGGCTTTTAAGAAGGATTTATAAGTGAAGTATTAATTTTAGGTAATTTGTCTAAATTACCCCTCCAAAATAAATCTGGCTCAACGGGCGTAAGAGATATTTTATTTTCTTGTATTTGTGATACGTCACTTGGCCATTTCTTTGGACCATAACCTTTTGATTTAAGATCTAAAACAACCTCACCGGCAAGCCAATAATAATCGTCACCCCTTGGATCTTCTCTTTTGGAAAATTGATTTTTATATTTTCTGATTGATAATCTTGTCCAGGATAATTCTTTAATTTTGCTTTTCTCGCAAGGGGGTATATTCAAATTCAATAGAAGTGAAGCTGGCCAACTATCATTAATTGCTTGTTCGGCAATATTCATTGCAATTTCTCCAGCAAATTCGAAATTCTTCCATTTAAAACTAGCAACACTTATTGCCATTGAGGGAACATTTTCTAAAGTGCCTTCCATCGCTGCAGCGACAGTACCTGAACAAAAAATATCTGTCCCTAAATTGGGCCCGTGATTAATTCCAGATAGTACTAGATCAGGTTTATGATCCAAGAGTTCAGATAGTGCTAATTTGACGCAATCAGCAGGTGTGCCAGAACATCCCCAAGCTTCAATTCCTTCCCCAAATAATTCGTCAGCTTTTTCCACTCTCAATGGAGATTGTAAAGTAAGGCCATGACCAGTAGCTGATCTTTCTTGGTCAGGACATACCACCTTTACCTTATGACCTCTTTTTTGAGCTGATTTTGCTAACGCTCTTATCCCCGCTGCAAAAACACCATCATCATTGCTTATTAGTATATTTAACGGTTTCATTAATCAATACATTTTATTTATGGACGATATTTAAGTAAGATAAGGCAATACTTATTTTTACTATATCAGTGAGTCAAATTGAATCATTAAGTCAAATTGAGGAAAAACTAAATAATCTTTCTCTAAAAGCAAAAAATAATATAGATAATTCTAATACTCATGAAGAATTGGATAAACTGAGAGTCTCTTTATTGGGAAAAAAAGGTGAGTTGTCAATTATCTTGAAAACAATGGGTCAATTATCTGCTACAGATAGACCAATTGTTGGCCAGAAGGCAAATTTAATAAAGATAAATTTACAAGAACTAATAACTGAAAGAAAAAATCAACTTAATAATCAAGCCCTAAACCAAAAGATTAAAAAAGAAAAAATTGATGTAACTATCCCTTCAATTGGAATACCTCCTGGAAATAAACATCCTTTAATTTCAACTCAAGACGAAATAATTGATATTTTTTGTGGTTTAGGATACTCAGTTGAAAGTGGTCCTGAAATAGAAACTGATTTTTATAATTTTGAGTCTCTCAATATACCCAAAAATCATCCCGCAAGAGATATGCAGGATACTTTCTACTTAGATGAAAATCGACTTTTAAGGACCCATACTTCTCCTGTTCAGATTAGATACTTAGAGAACAATCCCCCTCCAGTAAGAATTATTGCTCCTGGAAGAGTTTATAGGAGAGATGCTGTAGATGCTACTCATTCCCCTGTATTTAATCAGGTTGAGGTTTTATGTATCGATCAAGATATTAATTTTAGTCATCTAAGAGGAACAGTTCTTACTTTTTTAAAGACCTTTTTTGGAGATATTCCTGTAAGATTTAGAGCTAGTTATTTCCCATTTACTGAGCCTTCTGCAGAAGTAGATGTGCAATGGAAAGGTAAATGGTTAGAGGTAATGGGTTGTGGAATGGTAGATCCGATGGTCTTAGAAAAATTAGGAATAGACTCTGAGAAATGGACTGGATTCGCAGCTGGATTAGGTGTTGAAAGGTTTTGTATGGTAAGGCACCAAATTGACGACATTAGAAAATTTTATACTAATGATCTTAGATTCTTAGAACAGTTCTGATAAAATTGAAATTTTAAATTAGGATTGTCCAGCAAATTAGTTTAAGATAGTCATAGTTTTATTTTTTTGATTGGTACGTAGAGCAGGGCTAATCGTTAATGATGGGAAAGAACTTGCTGTTCAAACTGCAGGTTCTGTTCAGAAAAAATTGGAAAATTCTAATTATGAAGTTGTAAGAGTTAGTAGCTCTGGCGGAATGATTGGATTCGCCAATCCTGATCAACATGTTCGTCCTTTGGGATATACAAATTGCGTCCCCGAGGGGTTTGACTCGTCAATGGAATTTGCAATTGTTCTTGGCGGAGATGGAACCGTACTTTCTTCAGCAAGACAAACAGCACCTGCTGAAATTCCAATCCTTACAATAAATACTGGTCATTTAGGTTTTCTTGCAGAAGCTTATTTATCTAATCTTGATGTGGCATTAGATAAAATCATTGCTGGAAATTGGGATATTGAAGAAAGAACTTGCTTAATTATTAGTGTAATGAGGAATGATCAGAGGAGATGGGAGTCTCTCTGCCTTAATGAGATGGCTCTTCATAGAGAACCTCTTACAAGTATGTGTCATTTTGAGATTTCTATAGGGCGACATGCTCCAGTGGACATTTCAGCTGATGGAGTAATTTTATCTACTCCAACTGGATCTACAGCTTATTCTCTAAGTGCTGGAGGGCCAGTTATTACTCCTGATTGCCCAGTAGTGCAATTAACTCCAATTGCTCCACATTCATTGGCATCTAGGGCATTGGTTTTTAATGATTCGGAGCCAGTAACGGTGTTCCCTGCAACTCCTGAAAGGTTGGTAATGGTTGTTGATGGAAATGCTGGTTGTTATGTTTGGCCTGAAGATAGAGTGTTAATAAGAAAAAGCAAACACTCAGTAAAGTTTATAAGACTTGAAGATCATGAATTTTTCCAGGTTTTAAGAAATAAACTTGGCTGGGGGTTGCCCCATGTGGCTAAACCTAACAAATAACAACTAATTAAATTTGTTTTTTCCCTTTTAATAAAAAAACAGGATTATTAGGTTCTAATCTCATTCCCTCAGCGATACTTAAGCCTTTATAGGTCTGAATTAAATTTATATTTGTTTTGAAATTTTTATATTTTAATTCCTCTTTCAATTCTTTAATAGTTTGAATGTCAATTATTGGGATAATGATGATATCTCCAATACTCATAACCTGAGAGAATTTATCAATAATTTGAAGTTTAGTCTTTTTATCACATCCTCCAATTACACATCTATAAGGTTTTTCAAAAGAATTCAATTTTATCGAATTCAAGGTATTATTAACGTCTTCCTCATAAATAAATTTTGGTTTAACGCCAAGTCTTTTTGAGTTTTCTAGTATTAATGATTTTGAGCCAATCCTTTTATCAATACAAAACAAATCTAAATTAGGCCTTAATTTTAATGCTTCTAAACCGATTGACCCACAACCTGCTCCTATGTCCCACAAGACTCCATTTTTTGGGAGCTCTAGATCAGCTAAAATTTGAACGCGAACTTCCCTTTTGGTTAATAAATTTGGTCTATCATCAAAAGTTTTAAAAACAATATCATTTATTCCGAAAAGAGGGAGATTATTATTTGAGTAATTTTTCTTTGTTTTTGTAAGAACAACAATGTTTAAACTTGATATGTCAGAGGGAAATGACTCTTTAAGATTTAATTTTCTTATATTTTCATTGTCAAAGCCTATCTCTTCACAGAGCCAAAAATCATAGTATTCAATTAGATTTAATTCTGATAAGTTTTTTTTGATTATTTTGAAACTTTTGTAATTTGAATCTGTAATAATAGCCAAACTTGAAGGCCTTGCTTTAAGAGCCTCAATTAACCTAGTCGAATCCCTGCCGTGAATACTTACATTAACAGTTTCTTGCCATGGGATCTTTAACTTATTAAATGCTAATTGAATACAAGTATTTGAAGGGTAGAAAATTAATTCATCTTTTGAAAAATTTTCTAGTAGTATTCTTCCAATTCCAAACCAAAGTGGATCTCCTCTTGAAATTAAGATAACGTCATTCTCTTGAGATCTAAGCCATTCAACAAGTTCCTTATTACTGTTGCTCGAAAAATATGACTTCTTTTTTTCTAAATCATTATCGCTCCATGATTTAATTTCTTCAAAATATGAATTGGGAACAGCAATATTATCTGTATTTAAAAATAGATTTTGTAATTTGAAAGATAGATCTTCAAATTTGTAAGAATTAATCCCAATTACATGAATCATTCTATAAACTTCAGTCATCAATATTTAAGAAAATGGAACTAAATTGTTTGAATGTTTTATTAAATTATCTTATTATTATGCGAGTTATCATAGTAAATTAATTGTCTGAAAGGAGAAAGAGATTACATGATTTATTGTTAACTCTAATTAATAAAGATAGTGAATTTGAGTTTATTGAAGAAGATTCTAGCGATTTAACATCTAGCTATTCTGAAAAAGACACTTTGAATTTATCTCGAGTTATAGAAAAAAATCGTAAAATAATCAAAAGGTTTCAAGCTATTGTAAGAACAGCTGTAACTTTAGATGCCCTTATGGATTCTGAAAATGAAGAAAATTACAAAATCAAATAAAAATATTTTTTCAAAAGGTATATTACTTTTACTTTTATTACTATCCTTTATTTTTAATCCATTAAAAGTATCTGCAGAAGTTGCAGAAACAGAAATTAATGGGGAATTAATGAATGCTAGTAGTGAGTTCTTAAGGGACTTGGACTTTGAAACTTGGCAACTAGTAGCTTATAAATCACCTCTTTTTGAAGATAAATTGATCTTGAGAGTAATAGGATATCCAGGAAATCTCAGAATTGATCATCCCACTAACTTGAGGGTTGAGTCAGGAAGAAAACAGTGGCTTTTAGATGATAAAACATTACTTAATGTGGAATTGGCAAATGATGGAAGACAAGCTGCAGCAGAATTCGATCTTTATGAATTGATTAAAAATTTAGATAAAAATAGACCATTAAGATTATCTTTGTCAGGAGTTTTTTCTGAGTTACCTGTTCCGCCCTTTGTTGTTAAAGAGTGGAGATCAATAAAATGAATTTGATTATTGGAGATGTTTGAAAAAAATGTGAGCCATACAAAATGGATGAAGAGAGCAATTTTTTTAGCTTCCTTAGGCAAAAATACAACAAGTCCTAACCCTAGTGTTGGTGCAGTAATACTTGATAAGAGAGGAAATCTTATTTCAGAAGGATTTCATTTCAAGGCAGGTATGCCTCATGCAGAGGCAATGGCTTTTAATAATTTAGAAAAGGATGCTAGAGGTGGAACAATGTATGTAAATCTTGAACCTTGTTGCCATCAAGGTAAAACACCTCCATGTGTAGATAAGGTGATATCATCTGGATTAAAAAAGGTATATATTTCTATTGAAGACCCTGATAAAAGAGTCTCTGGTAAAGGCATTAAGCTACTAAAAGAAGCTGGAATACAAGTTCACTTAGGATTATGTAAAAAAGAATCCTTAGATCTAAATAAGGCTTTCATTCATAGAAATGTTACTAATAAGGCATTTGGTGTTCTTAAATGGGCGATGAGTGTAGATGGAAGAATAGCTTTAAAAAATGGAAAAAGTAAATGGATTACTAATGATGAATCAAGGTCATTAGTTCATTCTTTAAGAGCAGAATTTGATGCAATAATCATTGGGGGAAACACATTAAGAAGAGACAACCCACTTTTGACTACTAGAGGTGCCAAAAATCCAGAGCCATTGCGAGTTGTTTTCACAAAAAGTTTAGATCTCCCTTCAAAATCTAATCTTTGGGATTGTAGTAAGGCAAAAACTTTAGTTATTTATGATTCTTCTACAGCAAATGAAAGCCACCTCTCAAGGATTCCGAAATGCGTGGAGGTTGAAAAGGTATTATCAGATAATCCAGAGTTAATTTCAAAAATACTTGCAAAAAGAGGATGTAATAAAGTCCTTTGGGAATGTGGCCCAGGATTGGCTACTGCAGCTATTCAATCTAATTGTATTCAGGAACTTATTACTTTTATTGCCCCAAAAATTTTAGGTGGAGAAAATAGTATGAATCCTCTAAGCGATTTTGAATTTAGAGAAATGCACGAAATTATTAAATTAAGTGATCCTCAGTTTAGTTTGATTGGAAATGATATATCTATTAGGAGTTCATTAAAAAATTAATTTTTAAACTAATTTTATGGGTCAAAGTACCGTACGGTTCTTACCCAAAAAAAACAATACAGATACGGAAACTCTTAGTTTAGTTTATAATAAGTTCAAAATTTTTTATAACTATGCCAATAAGACAAGACGATAATCAACCTAATAGAAGATTTGGAATTGTAAATATCATTTTGATAGGAGTGGGAGCTTTGCTTCTATTTAGCAGCCTTTTCCCTAATCAAAATATGCAAATCCCTAGGGTACCTTATTCTTTATTTATAGATCAGGTTAATGATGGAGAAGTTAAGCGTGCATATATAACTCAAGAACAGATTAGGTATGAGTTAAATGGAGCTGAAGAAGGAGCCCCTTCTGTTCTAGCAACAACCCCAATTTTTGATATGGACCTACCCCAAAGGTTAGAAAGTAAAGGAGTGGAATTCGCTGCCGCTCCTCCCAAAAAACCTAATTTTTTCTCAACTATATTGAGTTGGGTTGTTCCCCCTTTAATTTTTATACTTGTTTTACAATTCTTCGCTAGAAGAAGTATGGGGGGAGGTGGTGCTCAGGGAGCTCTGAGTTTTACCAAAAGTAAAGCTAAAGTTTATGTCCCTGATGATGAATCTAAAGTTACTTTTGCTGATGTTGCAGGAGTTGATGAAGCTAAAGATGAATTAACAGAAATAGTTGATTTTTTAAAGAGACCTGAAAGGTATACAGACATAGGAGCAAGAATACCTAAAGGAGTACTTCTTGTAGGCCCTCCAGGAACAGGTAAAACACTTTTATCAAAAGCAGTTGCAGGAGAGGCGGAAGTTCCATTTTTCATTATTTCAGGTTCCGAATTTGTTGAGCTTTTTGTAGGTGCAGGTGCGGCAAGGGTCAGAGATTTATTTGAACAAGCCAAAAAGAAAGCTCCATGTATTATTTTTATTGATGAATTAGACGCGATAGGTAAAAGCCGTTCAGGATCAATGGGAGTAGTTGGTGGTAATGACGAAAGAGAACAAACTTTAAATCAACTTCTCACTGAAATGGATGGTTTTGCCTCCACAGATAAGCCCGTTATAGTACTTGCGGCTACTAACCAACCTGAAGTTCTAGATGCGGCATTGTTAAGGCCTGGAAGATTTGATAGGCAGGTATTGGTTGATAGACCGGATTTGTCTGGTAGAAAAACTATATTGGAGATATATACCAAGAAAGTTAAATTAGCTGATTCAATTGACTTAGACTCTATTGCCCAAGCCACTAGCGGGTTCGCCGGAGCCGATTTGGCTAATATGGTAAATGAGGCTGCTTTGCTCGCCGCTAGAGCTAAAAGGAAAAGTGTAGAACAACAAGATTTAAGTGAAGCTATAGAGAGAGTAGTAGCTGGTTTGGAAAAGAAGAGTCGTGTTTTACAAGATGATGAGAAGAAAGTTGTTGCTTACCACGAAGTTGGTCATGCTATAGTTGGACATCTTATGCCTGGAGGTTCAAAAGTTGCTAAGATTTCAATTGTACCAAGAGGTATGAGTGCACTTGGTTATACTCTTCAATTGCCAACAGAAGAAAGATTTTTGAATTCTAAAGATGAATTAAAAGGACAAATAGCTACACTTCTTGGAGGAAGATCAGCAGAAGAGGTAGTTTTTGGGAAGATTACAACGGGAGCCTCAAATGACTTGCAAAGAGCAACTGATATAGCAGAACAAATGGTTGGTACATTCGGAATGAGTGATATTCTTGGCCCCCTTGCTTATGACAAACAAGGTGGTGGCCAGTTCTTAGGGAATGGAAACAATCCAAGGAGATCTGTTAGTGATGCTACCGCTCAAGCAATAGACAAAGAGGTGAGAGATTTAGTTGATGATGCACACGAAACAGCACTTAATATTTTGAGGAATAATCTACCTCTTCTAGAATCGATTTCTCAAAAAATTCTCAAAGAAGAGGTTATAGAGGGTGAGGATCTTAAAAACCTCCTAGCAGAGAGTAAGATGCCTGCATAGTAGAATTTAGGTTTTCGTATAAAGTTAGATGCTAAACACGATCAAGCTTGAAAGTAAAAATTTTTTATCAAGCTTGGATATCTCATGTAAAGAATTTCTTCAAATTTTAGAGATAGCAAAAAATTTTAAAAATAAAGATCTAAACATAAAACTCAAAGATAAAGTTTTAGGTTTAATTTTTGATAAGTCATCAACTCGTACCAGAGTTAGTTTTCAGGTTGCAATGTCAAGACTTGGGGGCACTACAGTTGATCTAAATCCTAATACTTCACAAATTGGTAGGGGAGAGCCAATTAGAGATACAGCAAGAGTCCTAAGTAGATACTGCGATGTTATTGCGATAAGAACTTTTAAACAATCTGATTTGGAAGAGTATGCAAAATGGTCTTCTAAGCCAGTGATAAATGCTCTCACAGATCTAGAACATCCCTGTCAGGCTTTGGCAGATTTTATGACAATTAAAGAGGAATTTATTGATTTTAAAAACGTGGTTTTGACATTTATAGGTGATGGCAACAACGTCGCTAACTCTCTCATTTTGTGTGGAGCTTTACTAGGGGTTGAAGTTAGAATTGCATGTCCTAAAGGTTATGAACCGAATGATTTGGTCATAAATAAAGCAAGAAAAATATATAAGAATAAAAATTTATTAAAAATCACTAATGATCCCGTTGCTGCAGTAGAGGGCGCAAATGTTTTGTATACAGATGTTTGGTCGTCTATGGGTGAAGAAAACCAAAAAGAAGAGAAAGATAAGGACTTTTTGGGATTTACTATTGATCAGAATTTAGTAAAAAATGCTGATAAAGATGCAATTATTCTTCATTGTCTTCCTGCCTATAGGGCTAAAGAAATAACTGATGAAGTAATTGAAAGTGAAAAAAGTAGAATCTTTGAACAGGCAGAAAATAGAATGCATGCTCAACAAGCTCTTTTAACATGTCTTCTTTCATGAAAATATTGCTATTTACCTCTAAAAGAGGTACAAATGTATTAGCGTACAAATGTTTTAATGAAAACCTCTGAAGGTAATAATCTTACAGATGCTCAGAATGAGCTTTATGCATGGATAAAGGACTATATGAGGGACTTCCAACATAGTCCTTCGATTAGGCAAATGATGCAAGCCATGGGTCTTAAATCCCCTGCTCCAATTCAAAGTCGTTTAAAACATTTACAGGAAAAAGGATACATATCGTGGCAAGAAGGCAAAGCTAGAACTATGCAAATAGTAGATGAAATCACAGGTGGAGTTCCAATTATGGGTTCTGTCGCGGCAGGTGGTTTAATTGAAACTTATTCTGATGTTAATGAAAATTTAGATTTATCTGAAGTCTTACAGAAAAAGGATGTTTTCGCCTTAACCGTAAATGGTGATTCAATGATAGATGCATGTATCGCGCATGGGGATATGGTGTTGATGGAACCTATTAAAGATTCTTATTCTCTTAAAAATGGAATGATTGTGAGTGCTATGGTCCCAGGACTAGGTACGACCTTGAAATATTTCAATAAAAAAGGACAAAAAATTTTCTTAGAAGCTGCTAATCCAGCTTATGAACCAATAGAGTTAGGTTTGGATGAAGTTGTTCTTCAGGGCAAGTTACTGGCAGTCTGGAGGAAGGTTTAATTTAACTCTTCAAAAAATTATAATTATCCTAATTCCATTATTTTTGAATTATTGAAACTAAATTAAGCTTGTATTTGAAATCCTTGAAGGATTAAAAAATCTATATTTAAATTAAAAACTTTCTCTTAAAAAGTTTCTTTAAATAAATCTTGGGTAATTAAAATTGATTTGTTAAAAGATTTGAAAAAGAAAATTCTCGTAACTTGAGGTTTGGATTTATACGCTCTCAAAATTGATTAGAGCTTATTGAAAAAATTACCATTTAACCATTTTAGATAATTTATTTATCAAGATAATTGAAGCTAAAGATGTAATATTTTTATTAATAAATAAATAAATCCTTTAAATTTATTGAGAAGATTTTTGAATATAATTCTTAAATTTTAATTCCTTTTTTTAAACCTCTCGATAAAATCTTGCTAAGAGATAATCTGAAGAGAATAGTGTTCTTTATGAACTTTAAAATGAAGAATTTTTCTTGAACCTAGAAATAAAGAAAAGCTTTAAAATTTTTTTAAAAGTTTTATAAAAATTATATTAATAAATTTTATAAAAATATCTTACTTAAACAGATAACTATAATAAGAATATAATAGTTTAAATTGATTAAACAAAAAAATTTTTTAGTATTTTTATTAATAGCAAGTCCTACTATTTAAAACTATTCTATTAGTTTTGATTTATAAAAAAATACTAAATTTCAAGCTTTTGGGAATCTAAAAAATTAAAATCGAACTTAATTTCAGTGCAAAATCAAATAAGCACATTTACGAAAAAAATCAATCGAAATATACTCTAAAGAAAACATTTGAATTGATTATTAAGAGTTTGAAAATATCTTAATTAATAGTCTGAAAGGTAATGAATTGTTTTTAATAACAAATAAAAATGACTTTGCATTCAATTTCAAAAAGTGGGATAGATAAAAAACGAAATTAAGCTTTTAATCTTTAACTGAAATTATTTGTTTACTTTTAGTTTTTTTCATATAATAATTAAAAAACTATTGGGTATGCATTTTTGAAAATTAGACATGCAACTGTTATAAGTTTTTTAGCATTAAATTTCTTACCACTCAGTGTTTTTGGAAAAATTAGTTATGTGAATCATAATATTTTAGATGAAAAAGCTGAAAAGAAAAGCTCCCAATTATCTTCATATTTGAATTTATATCCACAAATCGAAATCAATAAGTTTATTTATCTAATAGCAAATAATTTAGAAGATATTAGATATGAAAATTCAACGCAAAATAATATTAGAATACTTTCAAATAAGCAATTACGCACTGGAGAAATTTTTACAGCCGAGGGAGATGTAGTTTTTCAAAATGGTAGTTCTATAATAGTTGCGGAAAAACTTCAATATAACTTTAAAACAAAAATATTATTACTCAATGGAGACATAAGATTTAATTCAAAAGACCAATTTCTTTTAGCTTCAGAGTTGAAGTATGACTTTAAAAATTCAACTGGATTTATTAACGATATTTATGGATCAATTAATTTTAATAACCTTGGATTTATAAAGATAGAAAAAGAAATTGACAAAAAAGTTGATGAAAGAATTTTTTTAGATAATAAAGTTAAAAATGTAAGCCTTAATAGTACAAGTACTTTAGGTTTTGAAGAACTCGATCTGGATGAAAAAGGGACATTCCTAAAAAAAGTTTCCCCAAAAAAATTCATTTTAGAATTGAATGATCTACAAAAATGGAGATTTAAAACCAGCAGGATAGATATAAAAGATAATAAATGGTTTGCAAACAAACTTGTCTTAACTAATGACCCATTTAATAAACCTCAATTAATAATAAATAATAGAGGATTCAAGTCTATAGATATTGATGGAGAAATAACTTTTAAATCTAATTGGAGCACCATAGTTTTAGATAATAAAATTTATATTCCAACTGGGCCAAGAAGATATAAAATTGATCAAGATAACTTGTTCAGATGGGGTTTTGGTTATGACAAAGAGTCGAAAGATGGATTTTTTCTAACGAGGAATTTTGATCCAATATATTTTGGCAATGAAAAAAAATCAAGCTTAAATCTGCAAAAAGAATTTTATTTACAGAGAATAAAGTCTGGAAAAACAGAGAGTTTTAGTAATAAAAATGAATCATTACTTGCTTCAAAATCAGAACGAGATATAACTTTTTTAGATTCATTTGGCTTAAGAGGTTTTTTTAATACAAACTTTAGTAATCTAAATCTTAATTCTGAATTTTCATTGAATTCTCTTGATTTTGAAAAGTTTAAAAAAAGTTTTAGAAATAAATCTGAAATTTCTAAGATTTTATATTCGAAAAATAGAATTAATTCAAAAAAAGAGACTAAACTATCATTATTTGGTAATTACAGAGATAAGATTTGGAATGGATCTCTTGGTGAAAAGGAAATAATAAGCGCGTATGGTATGAAAATTATTAAATCAAACGACTGGATAATAAATAATGTAAACAAATCTTCAACTATAGCAGCTAGCTATGGAGATTATAAGTCTTCAGATAGGGTTGATCCTTTAAAAATGCTTAGTAGAAAAAGGTTAAATATTTTTTTTGATAGAACTCATTCTTATTCAATATGGAAACCTCAAAAAAATACTTTCATAGATAAGGGTTATAGGTATAGTCCAATAGAAATCCCTTCGGGATTAAATATAAATGCTCAAGCAAAAATTGATCTCTATAGATATAGTGATTATAATTACCAAGATTTATTTACTTTTAGAGTTGGACCAGAATTAACTCTAGGAAACTTCAAAAACATTTTATTAGATTATACGAAGATAAGTGTCTATCCTAAAATAACATTAGCAGAAGGCAAAAGTCCTTTTGGTTTCGATCAAGCGACAGATAATACTTCAATTGAATTTAATCTTAAACAACAATTGATTGGTCCTATTACATTAGATTATAAAACTGAATATAACTTGGATTTAGATTCTCCTAATTATAAAAATTTTTTTAATACTAAATTTGATTTAACATGGAATAGAAGAGCTTATTCAATAGGTCTCTTTTATAATAATGAATCAAAAACTGGTGGAATAAACTTTAAAATACATAGCTTTAATTTCGATGGTTATGGGGATTTTTCTAACTAAATATTTTAATCATTATTGTTTTTTTCTAAATTCTTTTAATCTTAAGATTGTTATGTACCTTTTTCTTAATTAACAAGTTTTATGATGCAAAACAGAAACACAAAGAAGGTTTTTTCTAAATTATCTTTTAATAACCAAAACTATAAAATTCATATCATAGGTATATAGAAAAAGTTTTTTATTTCCTTAAATATATTCAATAAGCCTATAATAAAGTTGATTTATTTAAAGAAATATGAAAGAAGAATGGATAATATTAAATAAGAAAAATAATTTAAATGGAGATAAAATATATCCTTCTAAAAAAAAAATAGCTTGTGTGTTGGCATATTTTAATGGTTCAAAATATATATTAGAACAATTACAATCAATAATTGATCAAGAAATTGAGAATATGACTTTAAGTATTTATATATCTGACGACAATAGTGATGAAGATTTTCCTTCGCTTGAAAGATTAAATTTTAAAATTTCAAATGGTATTTATATTTTTTATAGGAAGTTAAAAAAAAATATAGGCTATGAAAAGAATTTTCTTTACGCTTTAAAGTCTATTGTCCCCGAATATGATTTTTACTGTTTTTCAGATCAAGATGATATTTGGGAAAAAAATAAAATTGAGAAGGCAATAAAAGTTTTAAAAGATAAAAAATCCACCAGCTCTAATCTATACTTTTCAAGAACCACTTATTTTAATGAAGATTGCTCTTTAGAATTAGGAAAATCACATCCTTACTCCAAAAAACCTTCTTTTAAGAATGCCATAGTGCAAAATATAGCTGCTGGAAATACAATTGTTTTTAACCAAAATGCAAAAAATATAATTTGTGAATCAATTGAAAATATTTATTTTGTTTCACATGATTGGTGGTGTTATCTTATAATATCGGGTTCCGGGGGAGATATATACTATGACTTAGAACCATCTATAAAATATAGGCAACATAAAAATAACTTTTTGGGTTCAAATAATTCTTTGAAGGATAGGATGAAACGTATTAGGAATTTATTTCAAAATCAATATAAAAATTGGAATGAAATAAATTTAAACTCTTTAAATAAAAAAAAATATTTACTCACAAATGAGAATTTATTAACTTTAAAAAAGTTCTCAGAACTAAGGAAAAAGTCAATTTTTAAGAGATTTTTTTTATTTTATAAATCAGGAATTTATAGTCAAAAGTTAACAGGTAACATAGAACTCTTTGCTGCTTTAATTTTAAAAAAATTATAAATAAAAAATTGGATAAATAAATGAATAAAATTTTTGAAATATTTCTCTTTTTCAGCATCTTTACAAATAGAAAACCAATAAAATCTTCGAAAGATCAAATGGCTAATGACTTAAAGTATTCAGAAGTTTTTGAATAAATCAATAATGGAATTATTAAACTAAAAAAGGAAGAATCTTTTTTGATTTATTTAGTATAAATAGGGAAAACAATATCCCTAAAATATTGAATATTGTTATTGATATATACAACAAAATGGAAAGTTCACCAGATATTATTGAAGATCTGAAACTATTAACCACCTGATATATGGGGTTAAAATCTGCTATCCAACCTATTGATCCAAGTGTCTTCTTTTCATAAAGAAAAGGGGATAATAAAAAAATCAATTGAACAATAATTGGCACAAGTTGAAAAAAATCTTTATATCTAAGCCCTATAATAGATATAAAGATTGGCAACCAAAATATGAGTAATAGAATATTGATTAAGGGTAAAAATCCAACTTTAATAAGATTGAAAAAAATATTTGATTGATAAAAGCTTAAAGCAATTAGTACTAAAAATAAAGATTGAAAGAATGTTTGAATTTGGAAAGCCCATTCCTCTAAGGGATAAAAAATATGTTTAGTATTTGTATTTAATATTTTCTGAGAATTTGCTTCGAATAAAGTTGGCGCAGATAAAAAACTACTTGCTATAGAATTCCAAGCTACTAACCCTACTCCTAGATAAACTACATAATTACTAAAATTATCCACCTTAAATACAGCTCCATAAACTGCTGAAAGCAGAGCAATATACAAAATATTTGATAAACCCAACCAAAACCCTCCCAAGGTGGTTCTGGCAAATCTAGCTTTAGTTCTTGCAGTGGCGGTATACCACCACGTATTCCTGGTATTCCAAGCATAAGTTAATGAATAAATTATTTCTTTCATTTTTTATATAATTTTAAAGCTTCATTAAGAGAACCATCAAAAATAATACTACCCTTTTCAAAAACTAGTCCTCTGTTACAAAATCTGCCTAGTAACTCCTCAGAATGACTTGCAAATATCAAAGTACCTGCTTTATCTATAAACTCACTCATTCTAATTTCAGCTTGTTTTGTAAAACTACTATCACCAGCACCAAAACCTTCATCTAAAGCTAAACATTCGTGATCAAAGGAGGTGAGAATTGTAAATAATAATCTTGATGCCATTCCTTGACTATATGTCTTGATTGGTAAGTAGATGAAATCACCAATACCTGAAAAATCAACAACTTTTTCAAGATATTCTCCAAAACCACTATAAGAACCATGAGTCATCATATAAAAAGATCTTGCAGCGACATATCCACTTAATTCTTCACTAGTAATGAAGCTTTTATTAATCATGGGATATACTTTAATATCTGCAAGAATGTTTCCAGATGTTGGAGCATAAATTCCTGAAATTAATTTTAAAAAACTTGTTTTCCCAGAACCATTATGACCAATTAGAGCTATCTTATCCCCTCTATTAATTTTGCAATTAACATTAGAGAGAGCCTTAATATATGTAACTTCAGCTGAATCTCTCTGTAATAAACCACCCGTTACAGATTTCAATAAAGTTTTCTTAAATTGACGTGTCTCATTAGTAAAAATTGGAATAGATAAAGATATATTTTCTAATGAAATCATAAAAGCCTAGCTTAAGACTACTTAAAATCATTTCTATTTTAACTCAATCCATAAAGTTTTTTTGAGGAATTAAAACTTAGTACATAAAAGTGATATAGAGTTAGTTTCAAAATTATTTAATTTTTTTACTTACAATTATGTTTAACTAATATATGAGCAATTTAGTGTATTAACATAATTGATATTAAATTAGTATTTATGGTGAAAAATATATTAGTTACTGGTGGTGCCGGTTATATTGGAAGTCACACATCTCTTGAACTTATAAATTCAGGATACAATCCAATTCTCTTAGATAATTTCTCCAACAGCAATAGAAAAGTAATTAGTCGACTAGAAAAAATTTCTAAACAAAGAATAGAAGCTGTAGAATGCGATATAAAAGATAAGGATAAAGTAAAAAAAACCATCGAAAAGTTTAAATGTGAATCAGTCATTCATTTTGCTGGTTTCAAAGCTGTTGGCGAATCAGAAAGCAACCCTCTAAAGTACTTTTCAAATAATTTAAGTGGAGGTATATCCCTTTTAGAAGCTATGCAAGAAACTGGATTAAAAAAAATTGTATTCAGCTCTTCCGCTACAGTTTATGGATCTCCCAAATTTTTACCTTTAACAGAAAATCATCCTTTAAGCCCACATAATAATTATGGAAAGACCAAATTAATGTTTGAAAATATCTTGAGAGATCAATATAGGGCAGACTCAGAATGGAGAATTTGTATTTTGCGATACTTCAATCCTGTTGGAGCTCATAAAAGTGGTCAAATAGGCGATGACCCTAAAGGTATTCCTAATAACTTAATGCCTTTCTTGTCCCAAGTAGCAGTAGGGAAAAGAACACATTTGAATGTATTTGGTAATGACTATAAAACTAATGATGGCACTGGGGTTAGGGATTATATACATGTAATTGATCTGGCAAAAGGTCATATAAAAGCAATTGAAAAATTGGATAAATTAAATTGTGCAGAAATTAATTTAGGGACAGGTCAAGGTTATTCAGTGCTTGAAATAATAAAGTCATTTCAGGAAGTAACTGAGAGAGAAATAAAAGTTAAGTTCAAAGAAAGACGTGAAGGAGACATAGCAGAAAATTATGCCGATCCATCCAAAGCAAAAAAATTACTTAATTGGGAAGCGAAACTTGATATTAATAAAATGTGCATAGACACTTGGAATTGGCAAAGATTAAATCCTGAGGGTCTAGGTAATATTTAAATTTTGAAATTTAATATTTTTTATTATTTATAACTTAAATTTTTATCTTTTTATTTTATTATTCGTAACTTGATATGATACATTATTTAAAATTCTTTTAAATAATGGATTATATCTTGAAGAGTTTGAGTTTGTTTCTACCAAATAAGTTTTATACACCAATAGACATGTATCTGCGTTTTTTAAACGATCTAAATTATATCGACTATGCTGAGAATCATATTCTTGAAAGAGAACTTAGTCAGAAAAACTACTAAATTTTAGAGTTATGAAAATTGGAATTGCTGGTTCAGGTTTCTCAGGAGCAGTTATAGGTAATGAGCTTGCAAAAAAAGGCCATAAAGTAATTATCTTCGACTCTCGTTCTCATATTGGGGGCAATTGTTTTACAGAAAGAGATGAAGAATCAAATGTAATGGTACATAAATATGGGCCCCATATTTTTCATACAAGCAACGAGAGAGTTTGGGAATATGTAAATAATCTTGATAAATTTATGCCTTTCATAAATAGAGTTAAATCTAATTTTAAGAAAAGGATATACTCATTGCCTATAAATTTATTAACCATAAATTCATTTTTTGGAAAAGATTTGAATCCAAATGAAGCAAAAAAATTTATTAACTCAATCGCAGATAAATCAATAGAAAATCCTAAAACTTTTGAAGAACAAGCATTGAAATTTATTGGAAAAGATCTATATGAAGCTTTTTTTAAAGGCTATACAAAAAAACAGTGGGGGATGGATGCATCAGAATTACCAGCGAGCATTTTGAAAAGATTACCTGTAAGATTTAATTACGATGATAATTATTATTCAAGCAAATATCAAGGAATGCCAAAAAATGGCTACACTCATATGATTGAAAAACTATTAGACCATCAAAATATTGAACTAAATTTAAACACAAAATTATTGAGAAAAGAATCATCTAAATATGATCATATTTTTTATACAGGACCTATTGATGAGTGGTTTGATAAATCTGAGGGGAACTTAAATTACAGAACTCTTGACTTCAAAAGAGAAATTCATGATGGTGATTTTCAAGGTAATGCTGTTATCAATTATGGAGATGAATCAATACCTTGGACAAGGATTTCAGAACATAAGCATTTTTCACCTTGGGAAAGTCATGATAAAACAGTTATTTTTAAAGAATATAGTCGTTTATGCACTGAAGAAGACGTACCGTATTATCCAATCAGGTTGCTTAAAGATACAGATCAATTAAAGAAATATATCGATCTAGCAAATCAAGAAGAAAATGTAACTTTTTCAGGAAGATTAGGAACATATAGGTATTTAGATATGCACGTAACAATTAATGAGGCTCTTTTAACAGCAGAATCATTTTTAGAAAATTTAAATAAAAAAACCCCAATGCCATCTTTTGTCTCCAATCCTCTTTAAACATGATAAGGGAAGATAAATGTATAGCTGTACTAGTTACTCATAACAGGCCAAAACTCTTTGTTAAATTAATAAAATCCCTTACAAATCAGACTTATCCTCTAAAAAAAATTATTGTTATAGATAATGCCTCAGATACCCCAGTAAAAACTCTAATAAATATTACGAAAAAAATTCACATATTTAGATTTTCAAAAAATCAAGGAGGTAGCGGAGGTTTTGCCAAAGGCATTACAACTTCTCTGAAATATAAGCCTGATTGGATATGGATAATGGATGATGATGCTTGTCCGTACAAAAATGCACTCGAAAATATAATGAAGGTAAGGAGAAAGATCAAAGAAACTTCTACAATTGGAGCTTTTTGTAGCTCTGTAATAGAGGGCGGAAAAACAGCAAGCTATCATCAAAAAAATTTCAACTGGAGAATAGGCACAACCAAGACCATTAATTTAAATAAAAATCATACTGGAAAATCTCTAAATATTGATATTGCATCATTTGTTGGACTATTAATTAACAGCAACGCTGTGTTAGATGTTGGAGTTCCAATAAAAAAATTTTTTATATCCCATGATGATATGGAATATTCATTGAGGTTAAGATCATCAAATTACTCCATTTTTTTAGTCCCAAGCAGCAAGATTAAGCACCCTAACAAACTGGAGCCTCGTCTTGCTTCTGATTTTGGTAAGAGGCATTATCTAGATATTAGGAATCATCTATTCGTTGTAAAAAAATATTCTTTTATTAAATTAATTGCAATAATTTTTTCTTTAATAAGATCACTTAAAATTCTCCAAATATCAAAAAACAAATTTAATGTTCAAAGTTTAAGATTATACTTTAAAGCTATTTTTGACGGCTTATTTAAAATATGAAGAATTTATAATTTAAAAACTTATTTAGTAATTGCTTTAAAAATATTTCCTTTATCATGTTTAAAGAGGATTGGAGACAAAAGATGGAACAGGAATAAGAGACTGTATACATGTAATCGATATCTCAAAGGGTCATATAAAAGCCATTGAAAAATTAATGAACTTAATTGTTCTGAAATAAACTTAGGAACCGGTAGAGGTTATTCAGTTCTTGAAATAATCAAATCATTTAAAAATTAGAGCAGAAAAAAAATTAAATTTGAATTTAAAAAGAGACGGGAGGGTTATATTGATGCAAATTATGCAGACCCCTCTAAAGCGGAAAAAATACTTAATTGGAAAGCTAAATTAAATATAGATGATATGTGTAGAGACATTTGGAATTGGCAAGAAAAAAAATCCAAACGGATGTAGATAAAGAAATATAGATATTTGCAGTTAATCTATATATATTTACTTTGGTAATTTAAATAAAAATCTTCTTAATGAATCAAAAATTACTATTAAAACAAACGCAAGGGTTACAAAGAGTCTTGATTTGTTAATTCTTGCAATCTTAATGATTTCAAAAATTTTTATATTTTGTCTTTTTTTAATTAAATCAAAAGCAGCCATTTTAAAGTATTTCCAAAAATATTTTTTTCTAATGATTTTTAGTGTCCAAAGATAAGTATTTAATTTTTGTTTTATTAATTCTCTCTCAATATTACTATCAGCCCAAGAAATAATATTCTTATTAATATTTTCAAAGATCTGAAAATGCACAAATAATCTTTCATCTCTTACAGAAATATCTTGTCCAACTCTTTCTTGCCTGTAGTTATAAAAACAATCAGGTATAACTGAAATTTCTCTAGCTAAGCTAAATACTTGAAACTGAAAAGGCATATCATCAAAGCGTTTTATTTCTTCTGCAAAAAATAATTTGTTATCCTTTAAAAAACCTTGAGAATAAATTCTTCTCCATATAGTCGGTCTTAGTAATATTAAAGAGCTTGGTTCTTTTACTACACCTCTTTGACCATTATCAAGATCTCCTCCAAAAGAATCATTATAAAAAATTGTCTTATTGCTTCCTTCAAAAACCTCCTTATATCCACATTGAGAAATAAGAGTAGAATTAAGGACTGCAGCTTTGTAGAGTTCCTCAAACATTGCGGAATCTGCCCAATCATCTGCATCTACAAAGCCAATAAATTCTCCATTCGCAGCTTTTATTCCTGCATTCCTGGCTGAGGCACATCCTCCATTTGTTTTGTGAATAACTTTTAGTTTTTCTGGATTTTCTTTGGCAAGATTATCCAGATGAATACCAGTATTATCTGGAGAGCCATCATTAACCGCAATTATTTCTATCGACTTAATTGTCTGATTAAGAAGACTATTTATGCATCTATCAACCCAAGGGAGGACTTTATAGCAAGGGACTACTATAGAAACTTCATACTTAAAATTACTTCGAGTACCTGACATTATTGATTTTCGAGAATTACTCCTTAAAAAATAGGATTCCGAATCCTTTTTTAGAAGCCTTATTAATTGAATTGGATTTACAAGTTTTTCATCGATTTCTCCCGCTAAATGTGAAATTTCAAAACTCTTTAAAAGATCAAAAATATTCATATTATATTGATCTAAAGGATAATAACAATATGATTTTGTATATAAAAAGCCAATATCTAGTCTCACATAATCAAATTTAAATTTTTCCTTACTTGAATATGAATTAAGAGAATTTATATTGTATAAATTTGAAAAAAATTCGATTTTATCGTCAAACATACTTAAACATAATAATATTTCTTCTTGAAGTGCCTTATTAGATTCGACGACAAAAATCTTTTTAACATTAGGCTCTAAAGCAAATCTTACAATTTCTAATCCTGAGCGAGCTCCTAAGATAAGAACATTACTATCGGCATAAAAAGGTATTTGTTGATATCCAAAAAAGTTATTAGTGAGTCTATGAATATCTTCTTCCAAAAATTGAGATATCAAATCACCACTTAGATAATCAGTTAATTTTTTTGCTTCAGCGATTCTTAACATTATCTAGATCTCCATCTTAATTTATTTCGCATATTCCAAATCTTATCTTTTATCCAATCTTTGAAAACAGTTTTGGCAATTTTGCGGGGGTAAATGCCAAATTGTTTTTCCATCATAAGTTTTATAATATCAAGCTTACTCTTTTTAAGAAATACTGATGTTTTTAATAAGTAATTTATATTACCAGTAAAGAATGCTGAAAGAATTAATTTCTCACTATTTTCTAAAAGATTTTCACAACAATATAAATAACAATCAAGTTCAAATTCATTCTGGAATAATTTGCATGCCTCATTAAAAAACTTAACTTTTTCATTATTTAATGTATTACTTCCACACCAAAATATGACCCTCAAAGAATAAAAAAGTAATGATGATTTTTGTTCAAGGGTTATTGAACTTTTATTAGAGTATTCAGTTGCTAATTTTATAGAATTCAAAACATCAAACCTTTTACTACTTTTAGAGTCTGTAATTTTACCAGGTCTGCCAACTCTATAAAAATAACCCGTAGAATTAAATAGCAATATTTTTGATGCTTTTGTGTAAGAGATAAAATGTACCGGTACATCCTCAAAATATAGATTACTTGGAAAAGAAATATTATTTTTGATTAAAAATTCTTTTTTAATTATTCTGGTGTTAGCGTTTGGTTCCATCATGAGAATTTCAGGATCACTTAAAGTATTAGTCACCATAAAATCTTTTTCTCCTAAAACTTTGTACCAATAATGTGTATCGTAGAAATCATATGATTCTCCTGAATTATGATCAAAAACGTTTGATCTACACATTGCAATATCTAAATTTTGTTCTTGTGCAATTTGTGCCATTTTTAGATAAGTGTTTAAGTTGAGGAAATCATCACTATCACAAAAGCCTATATATTTGCCTGATGAATATTTTATTCCCGTCATTCTGGCTTCAGATAATCCTCTATTATTTTGTTGAATAAATATAGTTTTGGTTTTGGTCTTGGAACTTTTAATCCAATTTAAAATTACTTCTGAACTATTATCCTTGCTACCATCATCTACTATTATCAATTCAATGTAATCACTTAAAAAATTTCCTATAGAATTAAGAGTCATCAAAAGATATTCACTAGTATTATAAACAGGAACTATAAAAGTTAATAGGTGATCACCACTAATTAAGATCTTACTTTGATAGGTTATTTTTTCAAACACTTGCGCTTTCTCTCTCTCCATCTTTTTTAGAATTATTAATTAAATAATATTTATATTTAGTTACACACTTTATCATAGATTTTTTATCACTTCTATATTTTTATTTACAATTATTTGTCAAAAGATATTAATTTTGATAATAACTATAGCTTTAAATTCTTATATCCACCGGTTCTTTAGCTTCCATATCATCTTCTCTTAATGCCCTACGAGCAATTTATGATTTACGATCATATTTAAAATCATTTACCTCGTCTTCTTGGAAGTGGTTTATTATTTAGCGCTTGTAAAGCTCGCTTCATTCTTAACCTCAAATCTCACTAAGTTGTTTCTCTTCTATTACCTCTTTATTAACAAATTCATCTACTAATGCTTCCCAATTAATTCATATGCTTTTTTTAAAAAAACATGCCTTTCATACATCAAAGTCTCAAATTCTATTATTAAATCTTGAATCTTTTTTCAGTTATTAGTATTCCATTCGATGTCAGTAATAACTGTTGATCTTTGACCAGTAGAAAATCTATAAACAATTTTTATTATTACCTTATTTTGTTTTCTATTCCTTTTATTGACAAACCAAAACCATTTCTGGCTTTGATTTTTGCCTTGTAAGTTCGACCCAATTTAAAGGTTTCATTTTGTAGCAACTTAAGAATGTCCTTAAATGCATTTTAGGGTGCAGAATTGACTAAACAAGCTTGGACAAGTATGTACAAAAGTTATGCTTTTACGAAAACGCCCTCAAAACCCCTGATATGACTAGCAAAAATAAGTTGAGTCAAGCGGATTCGAACCACTGACCTCCTTCATGTCATATAGACCCACAAATAAGCTGTTGTAAGGGTTTGAAGTTTTTTTACATCTTGCTATAAGGAAACCTCGCAAAAATTCAATTTTTAAAAAAAATTAATTCAAATATCATTAAAATTTAAATTTCATATTTTTTTTATTGCAAATTAGATATTCAAAAAAATATGCAGTTATAAAACTTATAGGGATCATTTCTCCACCATCTTCATATACTGCTAGTAAATACCACATAAATCCCTCGGATAACTGATGTATAGAATCTACAAATAAAGCGAAAATTCCATAAACAATAAATAGTTTTAATATATTTTTTAGAAAATATCTATCAAAGGAATTGGATAATCTATAGCAAATGAGGAACGTAAATAGAAGAATAAATCCAATTATGGACATATATAGAATTTCTCCAATATCTTGATATCGAAATTCCCTAATTAAGGTATCGTTAGGGTTACCATCATAGAGAAAAGATGCTATTTCAGTGCCTAATCTTTCATGCAATTGTCTTGAATCATCCCAATAAAGATATATAGGAATAATCATAAAAACTATGAATTGAGAAGATCTTTTTTTATTGCAAGAAGAAAACTTATGATTGCTATTCCAATAAATTTTAAATATTGGAATTGCTCAGCAAATTGATTTTCAATAGCTACATTAAAATCTCTAAAGTTAAAATCAGAAAAATAATCAATAAGGCTTAATAAAATAAATAGAATATCAATAGATAAAATTAATAATAAAAACTTATCAGATTTTTTTAAATTCATATAAAATCAGAATTTTTTTTAATTTTAATTCTTCTGTTAAAAAAATAATTACAATAGTATATATTTGGAAATATCAACGATTTAAAAACATTAGTTCAATTTAAATTAATTGAGTTACCAATCTTCTAAGAGAAACATAATTGCTAGTGTTTATACATTAATATCCCTATCCTATATTTAAGGATTCTTGTACATACTTTCGTAATATCTAGCGAAAATCGTCATGGAGCCGATTGGAATCGAACTGTTTAACCCCTTAATGCAATGCTGATCATTGATCTATCTGTGATAGGTTTTGAACTGTTTTCGCTGATTAGCTCGCAGAATTTCTCACGGAATTAGCGTTATAAAAAATACCTTAAAAAATTATTATCTTTTATTGTAGAATCTATTTGTTGCCTTCGTATTTATCTAAAATCAAAAAATTTTTAATTTTGAATAAAATTCGAATCAAATAAAATAACATATTTAGAAAGTACTATTTCTAGATTTTGGATTTCATCAAAGATTAAAGATGTTTTTTTTGGACAATCAAATTGATTTATCAAATTACATTTTTACCTATGGAGATTTCAATGGACCCAATTTTTCTGATTTAATTTTAGAAAATGATAATAGTGTAAAAGGGTATCAACACTATAATGAAAAAAAATGGGAGGTTAAAGATAATAAACTTTGTTTTTTAAATAATAAAAATGAAGTTTCTTCAATTTTTAAAATTATTTCTACTAACCCTTTGATTTTAGTCGGCAACCCCTTAAATTCAAATTATATATTGCTCTACTTGGTTGAAAAATTTTGTTTTAAGTCATTAAAAATCAATAATAATTCAAAATTTTCACCTGTATTAATTAATTCCGTACCTAAATCAGGTACATATCTGTTGAGAAATTGTTTTAAGGAAATGAGTTTCACCCCTACAGATCTTCATTTTGGAAATGGACATGTAGACGATAATAGAAATTTTAAGGATGAAAAAGGGATACATTTCGAACCATGGCGAAGAAGATCATTCTTACCCACCGAATTGGTAATAAATAAGCTCCCTAAGCAATCGGTAAGCGTCTCTCATTTTGATGAATTGGACAATATTAAATCACAAAACATAGTTCTTATAAACGTAGTTAGAGATATGAAATCAATTATTAAGTCACTTTTTCAATTCAAGTATTTTAAGGTTGGTACAAATTTTGATGGTTCAGAAAATTTCCCAAACTGGAGAAATGAAATAAATTTAACTGATATGTTTACACAATTTACATTAAACTATGCGAATGACATAAAACATATAAAAAACCAGTTAAATATTTTTTATGAAAATAAAGAAGATTGCATTACTTTAAGGTATGAAGATGTGATTAATTTGAATATTAATGAGATTGAATCAAAAAAAATTAATAGTTCATTTAATGACAATCTTTTTACAGATAATTTATTAGGTTCAATTAAAAATAATTTATTTAAAAAAACTTCAACTCTAAGAACTAATTCCCAATCGTTTGAGAAAGATGATCAAATAATTCTCGAAGAATTAATACTTACATTTTTAAAAAAAGAAAATTTATTAGAGCTAAATAAAAAATTTGGATATTAAATAAATGTATTAAACTTCATGATCTCATAAAAACAATGAACACTTGGATATTTAATCTCTAGAGCTATTCTCTTCAATTGATACTCTTCTAATTACATTTTAATTTGCACTAGATTTTGCACTAATTGTATTAAATTATTATCCTCAAATCCCTAAAACCTAATGGAGCCAAGCGGACTCGAACCGCTGACCCCCTGCATGCCATGCAGGTGCTCTACCAGCTGAGCTATGGCCCCAAATCTAAAAACGTCAGTCATATCAATCAATTTAAAGATTTCTTTTGCGACGTCCGTAATTCCTATAGTACTTTATAGCGTTTGATTATTGAAATCTGCGCCTTAAAATGCACCTAGAGATTTACAAGTTGTAGCATGCTTTCTGGCTCTGTTCTAAAGCAATTCCGTACCTACTTAAAAAGCCAAGTTGGTAATGGTGGAGTTTGGTCATTCAGAAGGTATAAATATTAGTTCTTTTAATGCTTCAAAATATATTTCTGCTTATAGTGACATGCAGGCAGCATATGGATCTGATTTAAGCGGGGCAACAGAGCAATATGCTGTTTTTGGGTTTAATGAAGAAAGAGATTTTTAAATAGAGTTAGATCAATAACTTTTTATTTTTACTTCTAAACCAATTAATTTCATAAGAACTTTAGCATTGTTCGCAAATGCAGAAAATATTAACACGTAAATAATTCACTTTTAAAATCTTTAAAAAATCATTCTTATTCAATTAATTCAGAAAATTAATCTACCAATTTATATAAGTTAATTATTAGTTAGTATTAGTTTGATATTGTTTAACTTTTTCAGTTAACTCTAAAAATAATGAATGATCTCTTAGAAGATATAAATTTAAGATTAAAATCTTTGCCAGATCTTTTTATTATTTGTCTTAGAGAAAATGACTCTCTTGTTCACTTTGTTAAAAAATTCATAATTAATATCTTATGCGAAAGGAAAGGAGATATAGAATTTAGTTTTAAAGAATCAAATAAACAATTTTGCAAAAATAACAAAATTAAAGATGAATCTCAATTATCAAAATATCTTAAACTAAAGGGCATGCTAATGAATGATCATGAAAGAAATTTATTAAATAGTAAGAAGGTTTTAATTATTGCAGGAGATATATTTGCTGAAAAAGCAAAAAGTAACTTTATAAAAAATAAAAATCTATTGGATATGTATACCTATAAATATATAGAATTTTTTGATTCTGATTTTGCTTATGAGATCTTTTTTCAATTGGATTCTGGTGAAACTTCCTTTGATAAATTATTTTCCGAAAACTTGAAAGCTATTGGAAATGTAAAATCTTATGGTACCGTTGGACCGTTAGATTTAGCTAAGATTAATCTTACCGTTAAGGAGAAAATATTGAAAATAAATTTGAATAAAGTTATTGCTCCCTTTAAAGTTGGAGATATTTGGTTATTGATAATGTTAGAAGCAAAAAAAGAAGCTAAGTTTGATGAGTTAACCAAAACAAAAATGGTGCTATCTTTATTTGACGAATGGATTAACTTGCTTGCGGTCGATTCTATTCAAAAATTTCTTTTACCTAACTGAATTTCCCATATTTTTATTTCATGAAGGAATCTTTAAAAACCTATATTAAGGAAATTTTCTTAAAGTATGGAGAAAAAGTTAAATATAAAGTTGGGCAATCAATATCAAGTGATAAATATATCTCTGGATCAGTTCTATTAATTGAAAAAGGTACAGCAAGAATTATTGTTGAAGATAATGAACAACCTAAGGCAGTTAAAAAAATTTCAGTTGGCGATGTTGTTGGCGCTTTTTCAATTTTGAAACAGAAAGCCTGTGAAAATGTCAGGTCTTCATCAGAATTAATTGTCATTTCGATTAGTGATAAAACATTTAAAAAATATTATGAAATTGATCCAAAGTTTAAAAATTATTTTGATTCAATTAATTATCTTGCTGAAATTATTGAATTTGCAGAATTTGTCATAAATGAAGTTCCAAATATTAAATTTAAAATTCATGAATTAATTCAAATACTAGAAAAAAAAGCCTCTTGTTTAAATAAAAATGATGATGAAATTAAAAAGTTATTAAAAGGTAAAAACATTAAGATTTTCTCAAGCTCTACATCCTCAAGTCTAATTTCTCAAAATTTTAAAGAAGTCAAGACTTTTTCAGAGTATTTGAATCTAAAGAACTCAAAAAACTTTCTTAGTAATCGATTTCTTAGTATAGAACGAAATTTCTTTGATAATTTATTGATAAATGAATTAAATAACAATAATGAATTCTTAATTTCTAATGGTAATAATGAGGGGAAAAAAGACATAAAAAATGCTCCTCAAAATGCGCCAGTTAGTATTTTTAACAATTTAGAAATCCCTGAAAATATATTAGTGAAGGGAAATGGAAAACTAAGAGAAACATTAGCTTGTTTTCAAATGATTTCGAAAATACTTAATGTTCCAATTAGAAAAGACTCGATCGAAAAGATCTTAAGAGATTTTATTTCGAGAGGTGCAAAAATTGATATTCAATTAATAGCTGAAATTCTTTCCAATCTTGGATTACATGTTTCCAAGGGGCAGATACCCTCTAATATGGCATTCAGGCTCCAAACACCATGTGTAATTAAATGGAAAAATAGCTTTGCTTTAATTATAAAAAGTAGCCAAGAGGGAATTTTAATTGCTTCACCAGTTGATGGCTTTATAAGCGTTTCTAGTGAAAAAATTGAGTCTTTCTTCGAAGAAGGGATATCGATTTTATTAATTGAAAAGACAACAGAGACGCCTCAAGTTGTCTTTAGTCTAAATTGGTTTTGGTCTGCAATTAAAAAATACAAGCTTGTTTTGGTTCAAGTTTTAGTTGCTAGTTTTATAGTTCAATTATTTACTTTAGGTAATCCTCTTTTAATTCAGGTTATTATCGATAAAGTAATTTCCCAAAGAAGTTTAGACACTCTTCAAGTCTTAGGAATTGCACTACTTTTCGTTACTTTATTAGAAGGGATATTGGGGAGTTTAAAAACATTCTTATTCGCAGAAACAACTAACAGAATAGATCAGCGTTTAGGTTCTGAGGTAATTGATCACCTTTTAAGATTGCCTCTTAATTATTTTGATAAAAGGCCAGTTGGAGAATTGGGATCAAGGATTGATGAACTAGAAAAGATAAGAGAATTCCTTACTGGACAGACTTTAACAACTATTTTAGATGCGATTTTTTCTGTAATTTACATTCTTGTAATGTTCATTTATAGCTCTTTACTGACAATTGTTGCTTTATTAGTGGTACCAATTCAGATATTTATAACTTTATTAGGAGCACCTCTTTTTAGAAGGCAATATAGACAAACTGCAGAAGAAAATGCCAAAACCAAAAGTCATTTGGTAGAAGTAATTACTTCCATACAAACTGTTAAATCTCAAAATATTGAGACAATTAGTAGGTGGAAATGGCAACAATTATATTCAAAATATATCACACGAACTTTTGAAAGAACTATAAGTGGAACTCTTATTGGTCAATTAAGTCAAGTACTCCAAAAAATATCTCAATTACTTGTTTTATGGATAGGGGCAACTTTGGTATTGAAAGGACAATTGACTTTGGGACAACTAATTGCATTTAGAATAATTTCTAGTTATGTGACACAGCCTTTATTGAGACTTTCTTCTATATGGCAAAATATACAAGAACTTAAGGTCAGTTTTGAAAGGCTTGGAGATGTTATTGATACCCCACAAGAGTCAACTGAATTAGATAAGAAGAAAATAACAATGCCTCCTGTTAAGGGGAATGTTTCTTTTGAAGATGTAATTTTTACTTTTACTAAAAATAATTCTAACGTACTTAATAGCGTTAGTTTTACTATCGAGAAAGGCCAATTCGTTGGAATTGTGGGAGAAAGCGGCAGTGGTAAGAGTACACTAATGAAATTACTTTCAAGATTATATTCTCCGAGCCAAGGGTGTATTAAGATTGATGGATATGATATTGATAAGGTCGAACTATATTCTCTTCGAAGGCAAATTGGTATAGTACCGCAAGAACCAATTTTATTTTCAGGCACAGTTCTTGACAATATTTCCCTTACTCAAGCTGAAGCTAATAATGATGATATTGTAAGAGCCGCTAAATTAGCAGAGGCTCATGATTTTATAATGAAACTACCCAATGGTTATAGTACTAATGTTGGGGAAAGAGGATCTTCTCTTAGTGGTGGACAGAGACAAAGAATAGCACTTGCTAGAACTCTACTGAGTAAACCAAAAATTCTTATTTTAGATGAGGCAACCAGTGCATTGGACTACAATACAGAATCTAAAGTCTGTAATAACTTGATTAAAAATTTGGAAGAAAATACAGTTTTCTTCATTACTCATAGATTATCAACAATAAGAAATTCTGATTTAATTCTGGTTATGCACGAAGGTAAGTTGGATGAAATTGGATCTCATGATCAATTAATAAAAAATAAAGGAAGATATTTTGCACTTGAAAGTCAAAAAGGGAATATTTAATGAAAGACAAAATTAATTTGAATCTGAATAAAATCAAGAAATTTCTCTCTCAAGATAATTTATACAAAATAAGAAAAGTTAAATTTAAATTAAATCAAAAATTAAAGACTCTTAAATTCCTTAAAGAAAAGTCTTTTAAAGAGTATTTGGAGTTAAGCCAAGATCAATTTAATAAACTACAAGATAAGGTAGAAGTTAGCTTTAAGAAAATATCTTTCGATGAATCACTGTTAAAACAAAGCAGTTTTTGGTTCAAATCTGTAACTTGGGCTCTAATTGGAACATCATCTTTTGCATTCCTCTGGCTGTGTTTCGCTAAAACTGATGAAGTGGTAATGACAACTGGAAAGCTTGACCCAAAAGGAGATGTTAAAGACATACAAATTCCTTTAGGAGGTGTTATTGATGAAATCTTAGTTAAATCTGGAGAAAATGTAGAAAGTGGTCAAATCTTGGTTCAATTAGATAAAGAGGCTTCATTCGAAAAATTTAGATCTCTGGAAATTGCAATTTTTGAAAAACAATTTCAATTAGAAAAAATAGCCTCAATTCTAAAATTAAAAAAGGCTGAACTTTTGCAGGAGTCAGAAATTATTGATGAATTAATTAGCAATACATCTGAAAAAATAAAGATAAATTCTCCAATTCTTAAAGACATTAAATTTCTATATGAACAAGGTGCCATCTCAAAATTGCAATACATCGAAAAGAAAATGGAACTTAATGAATTGAAAAGTGAATTATCAAGATTAAATATTGAGAAGGATAAAGCAACAAATGTAATATCACAGGATATTGAAAAGCTTGAATCTGAAGAGGCTAGGATGAGAACTGAGATTGGCTCATTAAATTCTGAATTAACGAGTGCAAAAGTGACTCTAAAATATCAATCAATTGAGTCTCCTGTTAGCGGGATTGTTTTTGATTTAAAACCCACTACAGAAGGATACGTTGCTCAATCCAGTGAGCCGATTATGAAAATTGTTCCTTTTGATGATTTGGAAGCTGATATTGAAATTCCAAGTAATAAAATAGGATTTGTCAAAGTTGGAGCTCCTGTAGAAATAAGTATTGATTCCTTCCCCTCTACAGATTTTGGAGTCTTAAATGGAACAATTAAATCAATTGGTTCTGATGCATTAGTCCCTTCTCAAATTGAACAAAGACCAGAATATAGATTCCCTGCTGTAGTACAGCTTGACGAACAAAAATTAAACTTAAGTAATGGAGAATCTCTTGCACTTCAGGTTGGAATGTCTCTTCAAGCTAATATTAAATTGAGAAAAGTTAGCTACCTAAAGTTATTATTAGGTGGACTTACACAAAAAATTGATTCTTTAAAAAGTTTTTAAATTTTTTTGATTCTTTTGAAATATCAATTTATTAATATTTTTATAAATTATTTTAAAAAAATATCAATAAATAATTTTTGAGACGTAAGTAGAAATCTACATTCTGTATGAAAAATTTATTTATAAATTTTTGCAATTGGAATTTTAGAAATACATAGTGACAGATTTTTATTTGTCATATTGTAAAACCTTATTACAATGACAAATTCTTAAGTTTTCCGTTGAAATTACTAGTATAATTCTTTGTCAATAGATCAAAATATACTTGTCTACAGCCAAATAGTGATGTTAATATAAACATAATTAGTGTGTGAATATGGTGCCTAAACCTCTTGGTGGCATTGCAATCAAATCCCCAATTCTTTCAAACTCCTTAGAATCATTTAATTCTAAGGGGAAACATATATTGTTTTTTGATCCTAATCTTCAGGATTTAGATTCTCTTTTTGGTTGTCTTTCATCCGACTACAAATTGATAGGTGTTAAATCAAAAAGTGAGTTTTTAAATAATTTGACCAAGCTAGAGGGAGAATCTCTCGAAGATATAAATTTACTATTCCACGGGTATGCAGGTCATATCTGTATTGGGAATGATCTTATCAATAAAGATTTTATAGAAGAAAATGAGCATATTTTTAATAAATTAAGCATTACAAGTATCAAAATTCTCTCTTGTAATGTTGGCCAGGATTTAGATTTTATTAAATCATTCAATAATGTTTCAGGCGCTGATATATTTTATTCCGATACAGTTGTGGGACACTCTAATTTAGGCGCTAATTGGAACTTAAAAAAATATAGTATTGAGAGCGGAATAACTGATGCTCAAAACAACATTATCCCATTTTCTCAAAGCGCTTTAAATGAATGGAATCATACTCTTACTGTTAACCTTAATGACGAAGATGTCGACACTTATATAGGAGCTACTCCTAATAGTTCAGTTTCAGATCAAATTTCTGTATCCGGAACAATAACATCTGCTCAAGCAGCTTCTCTCGTAGGAAAAATTTCTTCTATTACTGCTGACAATTATTTATTCGCTGAGATATCAACTACTTCCCCTACCGTTCTCGCCACCGATTTCGCTACGCTTCCTCAAGCAGCAGGCCCAACTACTGTTCATCAATTAACCATAACAGTTGCTGATGGTACAAATACTGCATCAGCTGAGAACATGAATACTATAAATGATGCTACTACTCTCAATATTAAGACAGGTACAGCTGGACAAGCTAATGCAATCACAAGCATTACTGGCGCAGTCAGTGCGATGTCAACCTTTATCTCTAATATTACAGATTTTCGTGATGGTTCTGGAGGAGCGAAGGCAGAGTCTGTCTACACCTTTAAGCCCACCGCTGCCTCACAATCTGCTTCAGATTTAAATAGCTTAAATTCATCGGCAACCAATATAGACCTTACCAATGTCAATACAATAACCGCAGGTACTCTTTCTGCTCTATCAACTTTAGCAACGAATATTAATGCCGGACAATTTAGTAATGGTAGCGGTTTAACATCTGTTGCGGTTAACAATGCAACCCTTAGTGCAGCAGAGTCTCTCACCTTAACTCA
>QCDI01000004.1:0-132177 GCA_003280965.1 Prochlorococcus sp. AG-355-B18 | reverse complement strand
TCAAGGTAAATAGAAGTGATTTTTTAATCCGGCCATTTCTAAAAAGAAACAATTTTAGAGCTTCATACCAAATTATTTGTACCATCCTACCAATAATTTCTATTTGGATAATTGTTTACCAAATAATAAATCAACCTCTTTCATTATTGATAAAAGGTTTTTTATTGATACCTATTATTTGTCTTTTAACTCTATTCTCTTCACGAACATTCTCATTAATGCATGATTGCGGTCATAATTCTCTCTTTACAAAAAGGAAATTAAACCGCTTTTTTGGATTCTTACTTGGTTTAGTAAATGGTATTCCCCAGAAATCATGGTCAATTGATCATGCATTCCATCATAAAAATAATGGAAACTGGGAAATTTATAAAGGCCCTATAGATGTTTTAAGTCTTGAGGATTATAATTCTCTCTCAAAAAGAGAGAAATTTTTATATAAATTAAGTCGAGATTGGGTAATGATTTTCCCTGGAGGCTTTTATTATTTAGTTTTAAAGCCTAGATTAGGGCTAATTATAATCATTTTTAATTTTACTAAAGATGTATTGAAAGAGACTTTTATCAAAATAAAAAATAGAGAAATTTCTAAACTTTTAGCTATAAATTCGAGAGTTAAACCACCTTTTTCTGATTATGGAGATAATTTTAGTGAACTATTTGAGTTAGTAATTAATAACGTAATAGTAATCATAGGGTGGATTTTTATGTGCAAATGGTTGGGGTTAGTTTTTTTCTTATCATTTTATTCTGTGATGTTAACCCTATCAGCTTCAATTTTAATATGCGTTTTTTTTGTACAACATAACTATGAAAATGCATATGCTAAAAAGACGAAAAATTGGGATATCGTCGATGGAGCGATTTTGGGTAGTAGCAATTTAGATATACCTAATTGGCTTAATTGGTTTTTAGCTGACATATCCTTCCACAGCATTCATCATCTCTCTGAGAGAATACCAAATTACAACTTAAGGGCTTGTCATAAAGCAAATATTCATTTGCTTCAGCATTCAAAGTTTTTGCGATTAAGCGATTTTTCAAACTGCTTTAAATATATTATTTGGGATAATAAAAATGAAAAATTAATCCCAATAAGTTGATACCTAGTTCAACCTTCTTCTAAATTTTCTTTTTAGAGGGATACTGCTATATGCATGTGTACCAATAGATGGAGGCAAGTCATTCTTTAGTGGATGCATAAAAGCGTTTGCCATACTCTCAAACATTTTAGAAAGCCAATTTATTACTGATTTCATTTGAAAATCTAAAAGTGTACTTTTTTATCATCTAACTAAATTACCGAAAAGTAAATCAGTCTTTATGCTGATTTTTTTGAAAGATAGCTTTTTAAAAAAACATCTTAAATAACCAAAATTGTTGTTTCTTTTATCTTTTAAAAGAAGACTATCAATAGCTTTTTCAAAGGTAAACTAAGTGCAATATAAATTTAGTAACTAATACTTATTTTTCCTAATTCACTTAATAAATCAAATTATTGAACATAATTTCGTGCTATATCTCTATTCCAAATAAATCTACTAATATCATGAATGATTCATTTGTTTCTACCAACGAGAATACAGAAATAGATTCCATTAATTCATATTTTGAGTGTATTACTGAATGCAGTATTGTTGATGGTCATCAAGAATGTATTACTCGTTGTTTAGAAATTCATTTAAAGGGTGGAGATCAAAATGAATAAAAAAAATTACCCACAAAGAAAAACGACTTTAAAATGGAACTCTAATGGAGAGCTTTCTGAAATAGATATGTTAAGAATTTTAGAGAAGATTTCATCTAATGATCTTAATCAGTGTGAATTGACCTGCGATTCTGATCAAGTTTAGAAATTATTAATATTAAGAACTTGTTAATTAATAAATTAATAATTATTCAAATAAATTAATCATGAATATTTTTATAAAATTATTTCTCCTAAGTCTATCTAAAAAAGAGGTCAAGTAATATTTCAAAATTCTATTCAAAAATAATTTATTAATTCCGCTGATTAAAAAGCAGCCAAACATTTTTTTTAGTACTTTTAGATACGAGGTTTAAATTAAGATTGTGACTATTTCTTCATAAATTGAAGAAATAAATTAATTTTTAGAAGTAATATCTTTTTTTTGGAATGTTTTGTTAATTTCCTTTTTTGTTATTTCAATTGGTTTTATCATCCCTGAATCGCCATGAGTTGGGCAATAATAAGTCATTAACATCCATTTTTTTTCTTCATCCATAATGTCTTACCTCTCAATAAAGTGAAATATTGAACAATTAAACAGGATGAATATTGAAAAATGAATTTTTTTAATCTTTTTTTCTCTTTTACTTAATAAACTATAGATGTTTTAAAGCAATCATCACTAAATAGATATAAATACGCATGACTTTTAAAAAAAATCCTGCTATTTATTAATAAATTCAAAATTATTTCATGTCATTAGAATCTATATTGATGGTAGTTGCTCCAATCTGTCTTTTTACAGTTGGAGTGATAGTTTTACCTATTTTAGTAAAGCCTCGTAAACAAACAGGTCTACCTAAGAAGTATATACGTGGTCTTTAAATAAGCTTTTAATAGGAACCAATAAAGGGGATGAAAAAACTAATTGCATGTATAAATCAAGAAATTTCAATAAAGATATAAAACTAAGTTTTGCAACCTAAATTAGTCTTTTTTAGGATGAAAATTAGGTTTTAAAAATTCCATTGACAAAGATAAATGATACATTCTTTTAATAAGAAGATCCTGTGATGGATAATAGGATATATAAATTGATTTTTATTTAACAAAATTCTTACCTAAAAAAAATTTGAGAAATATAAAGTTTTCGGGCCTTCAAGGCAAAGCGCTTGTAATAGAGAATAAAGATATTCCAAGCATAAAAGAATTTAAGGATGTTATCCCAGAACATTATTTTAAGTGCAATACGAAAACTTCTTTAAGGTATCTTTTACAATCAGCTTTGATTCAATTATTAGTAGTTGCAATAGGGTTATCTATTCCATTTACTCCAAAAATGATCCCAATTTGGATCATATACTCATTAATATCAGGTACTACTGCGATGGGATTCTGGGTAATTGCCCATGAATGTGGACATGGAGCATTTTCAAAAAACAAAACTTTAGAAACTATAACTGGATATTTACTACATTCATTACTCCTTGTTCCTTATTTCTCTTGGCAACGTTCTCATGCAGTGCATCATCGATTTACTAATAATGTAACCAATGGTGAAACTCACGTTCCTTTAGTCATTGATGGCAATGGGATTACAGAAAAGGTTGGAGGAGATAAAGAATTGAATTTTTCAAATTCCATAGGTAAGAAAAGTTACGGAATTCTTCAACTTGTTTTACATCTAATATTTGGCTGGCCTGCTTATTTACTTACTGGCAGTACTGGAGGTATTAAATATGGAACTTCAAATCATTTTTGGCCAATAAAACCATTTTCTAAAGCATTATGGCCATCAATATGGACTAAGAAAGTTTGGATATCAGATATTGGCGTAGTTTTAACGTTATTGGGTATCTTTTTCTTTGTTATTAAGCATGGATTATTTCCTGTAATAGCAATTTATTTTGGTCCTTTATTAGTAGTAAATAGTTGGTTGGTGGTTTATACATGGCTTCATCATACAGATTCAGATGTGCCACATCTTTCAAACACTGGATTTTCATTTATGAAAGGAGCCTTTCTATCTATTGACAGACCTTACGGAAAAATCCTTAACTTTCTGCATCATAATATAGGCTCGAGCCATGTCGTACATCATGTCTGTCCAACCATTCCTCATTATCACGCTAAAAAAGCTACTGTTTTAATTAAAAAAGCCTTTAACAAAGCATATCTTTTTAATCCTGACCCTATACCCAAAGCACTCTGGAATATTGCTTGTAATTGCGTTGCTGTTAAATCAGAGATAAAGGGAGAAAAAGGAGGAAGATATATTTGGCAATCTTCATATAATAAAAGAGGATCAAGAAAATAATAAATACAATTTTCTTTATCACATTAATTTACGCAAATCTGAAAAGAATATAAAAGAATCAGTAATATCTTATTTTTCATCTTAGAAAATTATTCAAGATATTAAATTTATTATGAGTGGAGACAATTTACATGGTAATCAGCCTATTAAATTTTATTCAGAGGAAATAACTCTAACAAAAGTAGAATTATTAGAGAAACAGCTTAGCCTAGGAGAAAAAGTTTCAAATTTAGATGAAAAGCATAAAGAGTGGAGTAGAAAACTATCAAGTTGATAAGTTAATTAAATCATTTTAAATATACCTATTAAACTTTTAATTTTTTTAATTCATACCTTTCCTATAAATTATTGAAAAATTATTTGCTGGCATATCAATAATATCTTCTTGAAAAAAGCCATTTTTTTTACCTTCTTCACTAACTTCCTCAAGATTTCTAATCCCCCAATGATTATTCTGCATTTTTAATGAATTATCAAATAAATAATTACTTTTACTTGTATGCTTATTGCCAATCCTAAATGGTCCATACAATATCAAAAATTGCCTATTTTTTAATAATTTTGCTGACTCCTTAAAGAGCGCGATCGTACAAGTCCATTCTGCTACATGAATCATATTAATAGAAACTATGCCTTGCAAAGAATGTACTAAATTCAGTGGAATTTCCCAAGGAATTTTTTCTACATCAAGTACAAGAGGTTGGGGCATTTTCTTACTTAAATTTTCATGCTCAATCCAAGAACTTATACTTTTTCTATGTACTAACTTTGGATCACTTGTTTGCCAAATTACTTCTGGAAAACGTTTTTGAAAAACTACTCCGTGCTCTCCACTACCACTTCCTATTTCCAATATTGAACCATTTCTTTTTATGATTTTGGATAGTACATCTCCAATAAAGGCGCTATTTCTTTTAGTAGCCGAAAAAAAAAGTCTATTATCCAAAATAAAAATAATTAAGATATGCAGTATAAATAATTTATTCTGATATCTTCTTTATTTCACTTTTCTCAATTTAGGAGTCTTAAAGAACATTATCTTAAGGCTAAAGAATAGTATCGCAACAGTAAGAGTTGGCAAAATATAAAGTATTAAATCAGAATTAATCAGAGAAGGAATTCTTGTGAAAATTACATGCATGAAATAAGTAGCAAATGACATTAGTCTCTCTTTATCTAATTTATTATTAGCAAATATTTAAAATCTAAAAACTATTTTTCTTCAAACTAAAAATACTAAATTAAAAGAGTCAGCCTGTATCCCTACTAGCTGACTCTTAAATATATTTTAATTTAATTTACTTTCAATTGAGGATTTAATTCTATAAAGATAAAGCTCTTAATTTATATTTTCCTTATCAAACTCCAGAAAACGCATATCGTCAATAAAGTATAAGTCGATACATATTTGTCGCATAATTGTTTTTATTTATATTTAATTGGCAATTCTATGAACTATCCTTTACATTAATAAATAAATATGTTATATTTATTTACAAATCACATTAAAAAAATGACTCCAGAAGCAGAACGTTTTAACGGTTGGGCAGCAATGTTAGGTTTTGTTGCAGCAGTCGGCGCATATGTAACTACAGGCCAAATTATTCCAGGTTGGTTCTAATGAATAATACTGAACCAAAGATTGTTGAAAAAGAAAAAATCGTAGCTGAAAAGTTAAACGGAAGATTTGCTATGTTGGGTTTCGTAGCACTAGTTGGAGCTTATTTAACTACAGGTCAAATTATTCCCGGTTTTATCTAACCAAACTTTAAACTTTTTTAGAGCCAATTTCTTTGGTTCTTTTTTTTGATTTTTTATTGATATTAGATTTTAGAGATAAACTATAATTGAAATATACTTTATCAAATAATGATATTAAACTAAAATCAGTATAAAGACTTTACAGAGATAACACATTTGGAATTAGTTTATCAATAGATTTAAGGTAAATTAAATGGTTAACCTAAGTTTGGAAATCATTTTTTGGCTAATTTTATTAATTTACATTGGAGCAAGATTCACTCAAACCCAGAAAGGTTACAGGCAACAACAATATTAATAAAAAAATTGCCCAATTATAATTTGATAAAAATGTTGCAAATTAAATTCAGATAAAAGAGTAAAGGAAGGAAATATTAATTTAATTTTTTTCTTTTGCAAATTCCATATTTATATTGTAAATAATGCTAAATTCGTCTAATTAATACTAGAAATTTATGAGAGTAAAACTTGAGCCTGATACAGCCTTTATAGGAAAAAAATTCGCATATATATTTCTAGGAATAATATTTGGCCTTAATGCAATAACTTTTAGTTGGTTTTTTTTATTCTCTAAATTGAATTAAATTTAATTGTAGTAAATTAAAAATTGGGATTTATAAGTTAAATAAATTTATTTATTAAAAAATTCCTGGTATGATTTGTCCGGTTGTTACGTAAGCACCTAACAATGCAACAAAACCAACCATAGCCCATCTTCCATTTACCTTTTCTGCATTTTGAGGATAACCATCATAAGAAACTGATTCATCAATATAAGGTCTAGTTTCTGATGGGAACATATTTTGTCTTCCACCTGATTCTGTTGTTACTCCAGTATTCGTCATTTTAAAAAATACAATTGTTAACCATTGTAACATAAATATTAAGTTATGTAAACCAAAAGCAGGAATTTTTTTTATAAGCATTTATGGAACAGTATGTGAAATTTTTGCTGAAAATAGATTTAAAAATTTTCATTAAATTTTTCTTTTAACCTAATTAGCGGATAAATGAATAAGAATAAGCATTTATACTCACAATAAGTAATTTTACTTATTAGTATATGGATAGCATTTAGGAAGTGCTTAGCTGGTTAACGTCAGAAATTCTGAATTTAACTAGGTCGTCATGAGCTTGCAGGTGGGATACTTGCAGGCTCTTTTAATTTGTCAAATAAGAAATAAAACAACCAATTATATATTTTTTTCATTATGAGACTTTAAGTCATTAAAGGACTGCCAAATATTTGTTTTATTGCTAAATAGAAAATAGACTAAACTAAGTGTATGTCTTTGGATTTTATTCTTATTCCTTCTTGTATTATTATTATCCTTTTTCTTTTAAATAGAGAAAATAAAATCTACAAAAGAAATCAAAAAGCTAAGTAATTTTATTTATTAAGAAAGTATTAAAAGAATTGTATAAAAAATTATTAATTATCTCAATATAGGAGTTAAAAAAATGGTTATTTTGGAATTAACCGTTTGTGCATTTATGCTTCTTTTCATAAGAAGCTAGGTTGAAATTTTACTTAAAATTAATTTGTCCCAATATAATCTTGAATTATTAATTTGCTCTAGTTTTTGTTGGCAATGTATACACTTACATTCTTTTAATAAAGTTTTATTTTTCATTAATTTCCTCTTTTTTTTAAATAAACAAATTCTTTGTCTTAATGCAAGGGTAAGTAAATTATTTTTTTATTACTAGGAAAAGTAAAGATTATAAGGTGGTATCTCTTAACTAATAATTTTATATTGGTCTACAAATCATTGATAATTTATAATGCAAGAAACGACAGTATAAAAATCAAATAAATTCCTTTTGAAAATTTCAAATCAAGCACTTATTAAAAAAACCATTAATAAAGTAATTACTCAATGGTATTCAATACCTTTAATAGATAGATGGTTATTAGGACAAATGATACCCCCTATGGTATTTGCCATTTCTGCTTTTACAGTTATTTCCTTATCTGTTGGCGTAATGTTCGATCTTATAAGAAAAATTGTTGAATATGGTTTACCTCTTTTTTTAGCCTTAAAAGTTCTTTTTTTTAGTTTGCCCAGATTTTTAGTTTTATCATTCCCTATGGCAGTTTTGCTCTCTACATTATTAGCTTATGGAAAATTATCAAGTAATTCAGAATTGTTAGCACTTAAATCATTAGGTATCAAAACTTCAAGAATTATTTCTCCAGCCATTGCACTTTCAATATTTATGACTGGTTTGACTTTTTATTTTAATGATAATTTGGTCCCCACAAGTAATAAATTGGCTGAAACAACTTTAAGAGCAGGCATAGGAAGTTCTTTCAGCAGCGAAACAGGGAAATTTAATATTATGTTTTCTAGATATGGTTCTAGGATAAATGCTTCAACCAAAAAACCAACAAAAAGAAATACTTTTCTTACTCATATATTTTATGCTTCAAAATATGAAAACCAAATCATGAATGATGTTACAGTATTAGATTTTTCTAGAGAAGATTTTCAACAAGTCTTGAAAGCAAATAATGCAATATTTGATAAAAAGAACTCTTCTTGGATATTTTCTGAAGGTAGTATTATATCTATTGATCCAACCGGGCAAACTACGAATATTAAATTTAAAGAATACACATATCCCTTCGTAGAGGGGCCATTGGAGTTAGCAAAAGTTCCTAAAGATTCCACAGAGATGACTCTGAAGCAGGCTTTAGAAGCAGAAAAAATATATAAAAAAACTGGGAACCTAAAAGAGATAAGAAGAATTCAAGTTCGTATTCAAGAAAAATTCACCCTACCTTTTGCATGCTTAGTATTCGGTTTAATAGGGAGTAGTTTGGGATCAAAATCTAATTTAAGATCTTCTAAAAGTCAGGGATTTGGATTAAGCGTGATACTAATCTTAATCTATTATGTTATGTCATTTCTGTTCAGTTCATTTGGAGTAAAAGGTTTATTGCCTCCAATTTTTGCTGCTTGGTTACCTGTATTCATATCATTGGGAGGCGGAATTTATTTTTTGAGAAAATCAAGTTCTCTGTAATCTTTTATATTTATAAAAAGGCTACAAATATAATAATTTTTTATAAAAAAATTGATTTAAATTTTTTTAAACCTTATCTATTCTTTTATAACCATACCAATCAGGAAAATTAGTTTCTTCAGGTAAATTATTTTTTAAAATTAATTCTATTTCCCAACTACCTATATTTTTAATAAGTTGACAATCATCACAACTAATTAACGTGTTTAGAGATGCGATATCATCTTTATGCTTTTTTCTGCAACCACTAAGCCATTTGGATATAGCCTTATTCTTTGCCTCTAGGGAACTTGAAGCGACAACTAAACAAAATTCATGTTTTTCTTGCATTGAAGTTGGATCATAACCTCCAATATTGACAAACCATAGATTTTGTTGAGAATTAATTTGATTAGGTGATTGCTTATTTTTTATTTTATTTTTATCAAGAATTTTTAAATTTATCTTATAACCATCTATATATTCTATTTTTTTAAAGCTATCGATATGTAAACCATCAATTGAACCAAACCAATTATTCCTTAAGTCATTAAATGTATCCTCTATTTGTGAGCCCACAACCCACCTAACATCATGTAACTCAACATTAGCTTTATCAGCTCTTCCTCCAAGAACGACCAAAAATAGATAATATCTTTCAAATGTTTTCAATATAAAAAATGAAATTTTAGTGTTTAAAGCCTAAAGATTTATATTATTGATTTTAAAAAAATTATAAATTTTATTTAAACCAACCTTTTTTCTGCGGTTTTACTTCAGGGGCCGTCTTAATTTTTGGAGTTTCATCTACCCTACCTTTAATAATCATTAAAGGAACTATCGCCCATAAAGATAAAAATAATATCCAAAATAAATAGATGTTCATAATTTAATAACTAACAAAATCAATATTAGGAATGTTTTAATAAATTCTGTGGATTTCTTTTTTAAGTTCTAATTTGAATGTATAATCAAAATCTTTTTGAATGCTTAAACAAAAATTATTTAAAGATATTTTTCAAAAATATATTAAATTTTCTCATCTAATATTAGATAATTTTAAATAATTTGAAAATATTTGCACTCAACAAGACCACTGCTTTGCATCAGAGACGAGGAGTGCCCATTAATGATGGCATGATAAAAACTTATTCGCGAATATTATTTAATTAGACTATTAAATTAAACATAATTTCTTTAAAAAATTTCAAATTACTTGAATATAATCTTAAGATTTTTTAGCTGATACCATATAACAAGTCATTAATACTGGATGAATTAATTTAATATGGTATTGACAATTTATGATGATTTATAAACATAATTTATGAAATTTATCAACAAAAATAAGTATCTTTTTTTTTTTAATTTATGGTTTTATTGTACTTACTTTGAAATAAAATTTTGTCTTATTTTGCCGAACCCAACTTTATAATCTATGACGAATGGTTTGATGATAATTTAGAAAAAACAAAATTTGACGTTAAAAATAAAAAATTAAAAAATACTGAAAATTTACATGAATTTTTTTATGAATTATCAAATCATAAAATTGGTGCTTCTGAAAATAATATGCAATTAGATAAAAAAGCTAATAAAAAAGAACTTATTACCAATAATTATCTAGTTAATAATACTAATTATCTTGAGAACATTTCAGAAAGCTATTACCCATTATCTAGTAGGAAATTTAGGCTCTTTAAAAAATTTACCAAAAGCAAACTTAAATTTAACATCACAAAAAAATTAGTTTATTTATTATCTATTGTTAGTTTTTTATTAGTTTTTGGATTTCTTATTATTTTTATTTTCATAATATAGACAAGGCAAAACATATTTAATAAAAAACTTTTTTACTCTAGAACATAATTTATTTAAAATAAATCCTTTATTTCTTTTCTTATGGATTTATATTCTGAATTAATATCTCTGATAAATTTATCGACTTCTTGTTTAGTGTCCTTATATTTATTAATACCTCTTTTAGTTTTCTCATAAAACAATAATGTAAATGTTCCTGGATTTACATACTCAATCCAATATCCTGTTAAACAATAAACTCGATTAGGGACAAAACTTATAATTAAGGATTTCTTAGAATTTTTATATTGATCAATTATCTTATTCACCAAAGCTCCCTTAGTTTTGCTCGAACCAATTAAAATAATATCTTTTGCATAAGTTTTAACTTTCCTTGATATATTTTTACTTTTTACTACTAAATTTCTAGAAAATATCTTCTCAAGACTATAACAATAGTTAAACAATTTGGTATTTTCTTTTGTGGAAGGATAAATAGTTATAAATGAACTAAAAAGTAAAAAAAATATTAAAAGTAATTTTTTAAACATTTTTAATTTAAGTTGAAATTATTATTGCATATAATCAAAAGAACCTAAGAAAAAAATAAGCAAATAAATGTTCATTAAAATTCAAACCAATAACTTTTATTTATTTTTCTCTTAATTCTGGGAAGCATTTAGAAATTTGAATTAATTCATAAACCTCTCTATTATCATATTTTTTATTTGGAATCCCGCTCCCAACTTCTATGCCTCTCTCTTTCATCTTCTTTAATATCAATTCCTGTCTTTGCATACTAGACATAGACTTGAATCTTTTTATACGTTCTTCTTTTTTCATTAGATATTAATTCAAATATATTTTGACGGTAATATAAATTAACGATTCATTATGTAAGTAAGAAAACCAGTAAATGTAAGTAATTTAAATCCAATAAAAAAAGGCAAATATTTCTTGACCTTTTTGCCAACAGGTAATAGTTTGTTTAATGAATTCACCATAGTTTGCTTTCATAAATAGTATTTTGATATACTAACGAATTTATCTTAAAATTATCACATTAACGATTTGTATATTTGAAAGTACATCTAAACTAAAGGGAACACCTCTCTTACTTTTTTATGAATGATCAAGAAACTATAATTTCATTATTAAATGAGTTTGCCAATCCCAAAAAAATGGCTTCTTTTTTTCTTAATAATGCCACTACAGATTTTTTATTCATAAGACCTAGTGGTAATCCTATAGATGCAAAAGGGTTTGAACAAATGATTTCTGCTGATATAGTTCAAGAAAAGGCAGAAATAACCAAAATTCACCGATTAGAAGTTTTAAGTGAAAATATAATAATGTGCATTTTTACACTAGGTTCAAAATTTACTTATAAAGGTACCCCTAATGATGACTTACCAACAGTTACATCTATTTTCAAAAAAGTAAATAATGTTTGGAAAATCCACTGGATGCAAAGATCTACAGGAAATTCCGATTTATCTTTATGGGATTAGCAAAGTTAATAGCCCTTTTAATGGTCCTACTACTTGTAGGTAGTTCTTTTGTTGGTTTAATTATTTATTTTATAAAATAGGTTTCCTAAAAAATACCTTATATCTTTTTTTGAAAAAAATTAATTCTTTTTTCTAATTAATTTGATTTTCAAGTAAAAATATAAACTTTAGAAAGACTAAAACCTATATCTAAAGCTAATAAAGCAATTAATAACTTACTCATTTTTTAGAAGTCTCAACTATTTTTTTGTAAAGCTCTTCAGAAATAGGTTGCATGACCTTTTAAAAATCTGATTACAAATTAGTTATTTCTAAATTAATTTCTCGTTACGAAATATACGAATAAATGATTTTTTAGATATGCAAAAAATATCTTCATAATAAGTTTTTCTTATAAAGTATCAATAAATACTATGCAAAAAATTCAATAAATAACCAATTTTTTTTTTAAATAATTTGACAAGTAATAAGAAAAAAGCACATATTTATTAAAAACTTCTAATGGTATTAGTAATAACAATCTCTAATTTAATTAACAGCAAAGATTTTATTATGCAAACTTTTAAACCCACTATTGTTAAAAAACTTACTAGATAAATTTATTAAGAGTGCTCTGATTATCTCTATCTATCCTCCAAAATTACTCATAAATAATATTCCTTTTTTTACCTATTGAGTTAATTCTCTTTTCTTGTATGGCAAAAGGAGAATTTATCAAATTTTATAGAACTCCTTAAATAAATTTTTTTAGATATTTAAAAAAGAAATTAGAAAACTTATTTTAAGTAACTAGATCCCCTGTAGGTAAGCTTTATTGCTTTTTCTTCTTGTTTTCTACAATATACGAATGACTTCCCATTGAAATACATGTTTACCATGATGCAGCTCCTGAGATTGCTCAAGTCCCCGTCCTATGGCTTGAGTCGTACTGCGGTCTATCAGATGGTAGATCGGACGATTTTGTAGTATTGACTACATTTTATTTATAAAGTATTTATACTTAGATGTCAACCCTTAATTGAAACTAAACTGAAATTTAAACTTGGATTTTTCACTTATTAACTCCCTTGAAAGAATAAAAAACATATAACTGCGAGTCACTCCTATACAAAAGGAAACTAATGCTAGGACGACACAAATAGGACAATGTGGAAACACCATTATTAATTTTCTAGTATAAATTTTAATTGAGTCTCTGCGCTGAGGATATCAATTCTTCTCTTAATTGATTTAAGAAATTTAATTATTTTTTTCAAAAAGTGTACCTTCTTTGGTATTGATAATAATATTATTCTTAGAATCAATATATCAATGAGCAAAAATACTGAATCAACTGGCATGACTTAAGCCGTATAGCAAATATATAAGATAAATAACACTAATTTATGCTTAATTAGCCTAGTTCTTATTAACTAAAATAATTTATTCGGATACAACGATAGAAGTTTAAGATTTAGATCTACCTTGCAGTGCAATTTTTCCTTTGCTAAAAAGAGAGAGCGGGCTAAAGTCCAATACTCCACGAGGATTTAGTCCGCTGCCTAAAGCTTGAAGGTGCAAAACTTTCCAAGTTATTTTGGATCTATGCTTTTTTATATAAATATCTTGATTGCTTGATATATTTATTTTGTATATTGCTTTTACAAAATTTATGAGGTTTTTTAGATTAGTTACTAAATCCTCGTGGAGAAAGCTTTAGTTAACTTTTTTTACTGGTTACTAATGTTATCAGCGGAAATACATTACGGCGAATCATTGGTGCCAGAGGAAGTTCCATCTAATTCAATTAAAAATTTTTACTAATTTTAAAAGTTATTCATTCGAAACCTTTTAATTTTTGGAAACATAACTTATTGAAAATCAAGTATGTTATTTAAATGAAATTGGTTAATTATCTCTATTGCAAATAACCATGAGATTGTTACTGTGGCATTTAAAGAAGAAAGTTAATTTCTTAAACTGATGCAATTTGATCTTTTTAATTCCAACCAAGACAATAGCCTTATGTCAATTGAGGAATTAAGAGCTTTACGTCTTCGAAAACAGAAAATTGAAAGCGATAAAAAAGCTAGGAAATATATTTTGGAGATAAATCAAAGATATAGAAAAATGAGTGCCCACAAAAGTAATAAATTTTTTAAGAACATAAATCCTTTTAAAAAGGCCGCTTAATTTTTAATATTAATTATATTAATTTGTTTATATATGCATTTTTCAGAGTAAAGTTCTAATGGTGTTTCTTTGGAATAGTTTCACCCAGAGGGGCCAATTTTGGCCCTTTCTTCCCTAAGATATTTTTTTAATTTAAAATAAAAGTGATGAAAAAATCTTTTTATTTAAGGCCTTTATTAGCACTTTATAAAAACCCTATATTTAAGTGAATCTAATCATATAAAAAATAGTTTTAGCTAACGAACCCAATACCAAAATTTATAGGCTTGTTTTTCAAAGATCCTAAAAATTTCACTAAAGATTTTTAATGGCTTCACCTACTAGTTGGGAATTCTACAAAGAAGATCAAACTAAAATTTTATGGGTCAATATTTGTGCTGAAGATTTAGGAGGAATAGCTATTTCTATAAATAAATGGTGGAAAACAAGATATCCTCAATACAAAATTCGAATAGTTTCTAGAAAAGAATTTGAAAAAGTAAAAATGCAAGGGCAGAAAAAGGAGCAAGAAAATTAATCTTTGGTAAATTTTGATGCTGAATTTTTAATTTATGCAGTTATTATGAATTAAATTAAATTAGTAAATAAATGAATTCTGCATTCTCAAAAGTATCAAATTTAAAATTTAATAGAGTTTCTAAAATAGCAATTACTATCACATCATCGACTTTCTTCTTGTACGCATTGGGACAATCGCAAATTTTTAAAAATATTCTTTCAGGTGCCTTCTCTTGCTCCAACTAAATAAAATACTTTTTATAAGAAAAGCTAATAAGCTAAAATAGTCATTGATTGACAGTCGATCTAAAATTAGAGGGTTAAACCCCTCTTTTTTATGGCTAATAGATTTATTGCTGAAAAGATAATGACTCTTCTTATTTCTCTTATAAGCTGATGAATATCTCCCCACACTTATTAATTGATGCTCTGATACTAAGCGCCGCCCTTACAATAACCTTGGTATTAAGAGCAAAAGGTAATGCTGCCAGAAATGAAAAAGCAAGTAAATGATTACTAAAAAAGAAGAACAAGAATTTAAAAAACCTAAATTATATAAAATTTGGAACTTTCTTATTTATTGGAGTTTTTTGCTATTGGAGTTTTCTTAGTTTATTTATATTCTGCTTATATATTTATAAATAAATGACGCACATGTACGGAATAGCGATTTTTTATGGAGTTATGAGTCTTTTATTGCTTAGTGGGTTTGCATACATTACTTTTAAAATAAAACGCTAATTTCTATGTCCTCTTCAATGAAAGATTTCCTGAATAAATTTTTTGATTTATGTAGAGAATATCAACAACAGATCCCAGCTCAAAAGATGGCTGAAATTTTAAGAGAATATGCAGATAAATTAGATGGATAAAGAATAATAGCTGATCTGAGTAAGTTTAAGGATGATAATTTCTAAGAAAGTTTTATCCAAATTTTTTTAAACTTAAAATAAATTTTTTAAAGATGTTTTTCTTGTAGTGATTTTTAATTTGGGAGTTTTTTTTGATCCTTAATCCGTATAATTTTGTTCCTATAACCGCACACATATAACTTGAAATTTACTATTCAAATGAATTAAAACATAGTTGTAGTCAAGAGGTAAGTCTTATGGCGCTAAACGACACATTCACTATCCAAGAGATAAATTTGGATAATAAAAGCTTTTCATGTGATATTAATCCCAAAGAACTTGAAACTTATTGGCATAACGAATGCGCGGAACATCCTAGTAACAACCATTGCAAAATTTTTTGTGATTAACACTTTATTTTTTTAGGTATTCTTACGCTTGATTTTTGCATAATACCTGTACTAAAGAATACTTAGATAGAAAGGAGGAAAAGCAAATGACTAATTTAGGAATAGAGATTTTATTTTGGACAATTTTAATTTCTTATCTGGGATTAAGGTTTTCTCAAACTTGGAATGGATTCAAAAAACAGTACTAATTAGGAGAAAAAAAATGAAACTAGAAACACAATTCACAGTTCCTAAAAAAGAATTAAAAGATCTTGATTATTTCAAGAAAATCGGTTTTTTAGAAGAAACTTTAAAAAAAGAATGCAGAGATTATCCAAATCAAAAAGATTGCTTAGTTTGTTGCAATTAAAAACCGGATATTAATAGTTTTTTAAAAAATAATAAATAAATAAACTCTAATCCTATTTGTAAATTTGCTCAAAAGGGGGTAAACAATGGAATTAAGATTCTTCCCTATAACTGTATTTAGACAGACTCCAAAAGTTACATTTTTCGATGCAGGTATAAATAAATCAAATAGTTCTGACGTTGTGATCCATTCTGGAGAAGCCATATCTCCTCCAGATGATCTTCAAAATGAGCAATATTATGTTCATTATCATCAAATTGATCACAATTTAGTTATTAAAGGGGAAAGGAAATTTGTTTTGATAAATCCTTCATGGGATGAACCTCATCATGTGATTTATCTAAATAGATCTATGGGAGCATTAGAAATTCCTATTGGAACTTATCACAGATCAATCTCAAGCAAAGAAGGTAGTATTGTTTTAAATCAACCCAAAAGAGATAAATTCTTTGATTCAGCTAAAGAATTTAGCCCACAAAAATTAGACAAAATAAGTTTAGTTAAGGCAAGAAATAGTAAACCTGTATTTTGGGTTTACGAAGATAATCAAATTAAAAGATTTCTTTTTAATCCGCTAGAAAAAAATATTAAAACCCCTTGTTACAAATGAAAAAACATATTTCACCCAAAATTAATAATTTAAAAAATCTGAATTTAATTATTAATTCTGATAGTTATAAATTAGCTCACGAAGATATTGGTTTTCTTAGTCGAGATGAAATGCGTGGGGTAAGAATGCTTCTTGAAATTACTAAACCAGATCTCATCCTTGAAGCGAATAAAATTCTTTCAACCATAATTATTTTTGGAGGCGCAAGTATCACAGAAGAATCCAATACAAAAAAGAGAGTTAAAAATATAAAAGAGTTGATTAAAAAAAATCCTACATCGATTTTGCTTAAACGAAATTTAAGTAGGTTAGAAAATTTGTTATCAATGAGTCACTATTATCAATCCGCAATGGAATTTTCTAAACTTGCTTCAATTAATAATCAAAATAAAAAATATAATTCTGATGTGATTGTTACAGGTGGTGGACCAGGAATTATGGAAGCTGCAAACAGAGGAGCATTTGAAGCAAATTGTAAATCAATAGGGTTGAATATCAGTCTCCCTAATGAACAAATCCCAAATGCTTTTATAACTCCAGGTCTTTGCTTTAAATTTAATTATTTTGCATTAAGAAAGATCCATTTTGTAATGCGATCAATAGCTGCTGTATTTTTTCCAGGTGGGTTTGGAACTCTAGATGAATTGTTTGAACTATTAACACTCCTTCAAACTGGCATGAAAACTAAAATCCCAATAATACTTTTTGGTAGAGAATATTGGGATAAGATAATTAACTTTGAGTATTTAGCTGATCATGGATTAATTGCAGATGAACACTTGAATTTATTTAAATACGCAGATTCTGCATCAGAAGCATGGGAAATTATCAAATTATCAAAAAACACAGTTTAAAATTTCTGTTTTTATAAAGACTTAATAACAAAGGATGCTATCCGCTTTTATTGACTCATCAACTAGTACATCCGGAGTAGCAAACTCAGCATTATATCCTTCTAAAAGCTTCTCATCATAACCCCTTGATTTAGCCGAAAGTCCTGAGACGTATATAGTAACTTTTGAATTCTTTAAATTTTCAAGATGTTCGTATAAATCTCCGGTACCTTGACCAACTATTTCACCAACTTTTTTGCAATTTAGTATGTGTACTCCGTCCCCAGCAAGAAAAAGAGTTACTTTGTGATCGTTTTTTTCTGCTGTAAGGGCAACTAATAAACCTAAAGTTATTTTATTTTTGGATTCTAAACCACTATAAATATGTACGAGCACTGTGTTGTCCGTAATGATTGACATTTTATTCTCCCTAAATTTTATTAATATAATCTTAAAAAAATCTATTTTCCAAGGCTATATTTTTTATGAAACGCTTACTACTTAATCATCAATCCAAAACTTTTATCAGGCGTAAAATAGTTATTTCTAAATAAGTTTTAATTGCTTAATTTATAATTTGTTTTAACAGTTTTTATAATTGAATCTTGTGGTTCTTCACTTGGGAAACAATTAATAATCCTATATTTCCCGCCTTTTTTATCAGTTTCTACAACAGTAAATTCAACATATTTTCCTATTCCATCGCTTAAATCTTTTATTTTTGTATTAACTATCTCTTCATTGTCATTTTCTAAAATACGAGATCTGCCTCCGCAATTTATTAATGCGTTTACCTCTGTAAGAGAAAAATCTTTGTCACTACTACAAGAAGAAATGAAAGATAAAGATACAATTATTGGAATAAGAATTTTCATAATCGTAATTTTTTTATACTTAAATTCATTATCAACAAGCTCTATTAATTATTACTTCAATTGTTTATCAAATTAAACATTAAATTAGACTAATAATATTCTTTAAAAAGATAAAAATAAAATTAAAAAGAAATACCGGATGCATGAAGAAATTTTTTATAAATTTTTTGCCAGTGAATAATCCTCTTTTCAAGCTTATTAGGTGGTCCAATTTTGAATTTTCCTTAATTTTATTCCAGCAAAACTAATAAATATATTCATTGAGGTAAATTTTATTTTCGATGTAATAATAAAAAAAATTTATATGTCAACTCTCTTTTTTCAAAAATTTAATGATGCATCTTCATTTACCTATGATAATTAAAATTCATATATTTCTTTAATCTAATTTAACCTTGCGGAAGAAGTTTTTAAATAGTTATCATTTTTTTTCAGAACCCCCAATGAATATTTTTGAGGTTGACAATAAATAAAATTTTTCATGAAGAGTATTTGAGAATCGTTTTTCTTCGTAATAAAATTTTAAATCAAGTGGAGAAATATTCTCATCAAACCATTCGTCATATTTTATATAATTATTTTTTGCGAAATAAGACATTTTAAAATACCTTATTTTTTCTACCCTTAGCAACCATTACCACTGGCACTAATAGATATGTAAAGAAAGAGATTAAGAAAATATCTATATTCATTTTAAAAAATACCTGGGATGATCCAGCCAAAAAGACCGTAGTTTACAACCAATGCGAATAAACCCATCATTGCCATACTTCCATTGGTTCTCTCAGCATTTTGCCAATAAGTTGTTTTTGAATTTTCCATTTTTTTAATTTTTCGTTAATAAGAGTGATTAAATTTTTATACTGCGTAAGCAATACTTGGTGATATCGCAGTAGTTATTATTGCAATGCCAAATAGTGATATGGCAATTAGATATGTTTTCATAGGAGTCCTACTTTTCCTGCTGTAATACCTACAGTGAGAAAGAAACCAAACTCTAAAAGGTCTTTAGCACTTGAAGGGACTGAATTAAATAAAGATGAGATGAGAATCATTTTGATATATATCCTCTAAGCACCTTGAGGAACGAAGTTATAGACAGGTGAGATTAATCCACCGCCATCATCATCGTCATCATCATCATTCCATGGCAAATCACTCAACATTAATGCACTAACCATAAATACTGTTATGACTGGCATAAAAGGAAAAAGTATAGTGTTAATCCAAGTGTTAATTCCTGCCTCAAGCATTACACAAAGCCAGGAATAATTTGACCAGTTGTTAGATAAGCACCAACAAGAGCAATAAAGCCCATCATTGCAAATCTGCCGTTAAGCTTCTCAGCTATAATCTTTTCCTTTTCAACTATTTTTGTGTTTTTCATTAGAACCAACCAGGAATAATTTGACCAGTTGTTACGTATGCACCAACAGCTGCAACGAAACCGAGCATTGCTGCCCAACCGTTAAATCTTTCTGCTTCAGGGGTCATTTTTATGAAGACTAAATATGTAAACTAATGTAACATTAATATTAATTAATGTAAAGAAATTGGTTATATATGCTTATATTTATATTAAGTCTATACATTTCTGTTACATATATGTATAAAAATAATATTTAAGAATAAGAAATAATTATTTGCCATTTCTCATAAAAACTCTAACTCATTTAGCTATATCAATTACCCAAATTCCAAATATCCTTTAATTTAATTTCCATTTTTAACATGAACAAAAAACCATTAACTAGAGATAATTGCCCTAATACAAGACGAATAAGATTTTGGTCTAAAGGTGAAATAGCTGAATCAGCTCATGAAAGAGTTAAGTATTATTTTGAATTTAATGATGCTGATAAAGCAAGATTGTTAATGAGTGAATGGATTGTGAAATAACTAATAAAAGCTTATGAAAATCAATCAATTCAAAAACAAATTAAGAAAAAGTATTACCTCTTTAAAAATTGGAGGAACCAATAACACTCAAAACAAACATAAAAGAAAAACACCAACTCACACTCATCAAAAAAGTATGCATATGAGAAATCAACTGAAACTCCAAAAATAATTAAATCACTAATTGTTTCTAAAAACTGACTATGTAATTAATCTCTCTTGGCATTAAAGGATATTGCATATATCATTGTGCAAATTCGTTAGTGCCATGAAGCACCTGTTGCTTGCACCATTTTTACTAGGTTTTATATCTCCTGTTTTTGCTGAAGTTGATGAAAAAGCATGGTTAAAAACGAAAGGTTCCACGAGTGAATGGCTTGAAACAAAAAATTGGGATGATGATGAATGGTGGATTAATAGTCTTGCACGTTTCTATAACAAACCGATAAAAAGAATTAACGAGAAAATGATTGATGAAGCGAAAATAAAAACCTGTAAAGATTTTATTAAACTGAATGATTACACTAATTACCTAAAAGAATCTTGTAAAACTATTTATCAAAAACTATCAAAAAGGGCTAAAAGGAATCTGAGTGAAGAAGAAAAAGCCTTTTATGAAGGAAGAAAATGGGAGGAGGATGAATTAAATTTAATGAGAGAAGAGATGAGTGACAAAGATTTTAAATTGTTTATAGATGTAAGGAATACGCAATACAAAGTAAAGAAAGGATGGTTTAATGATCAATTCCACAAAGATTGGTTATACGAAGTCTCAGGTAATTCTGAAGTTAAAAACATGAGCAAAAGAGATTTGCTAATTGGAAGATTACGACTATGTAATCTTTACTCAACAGAAAGGGACTTAGATTTTCCTACTTTAGGGATTTATGTTAACTGCTTAGAATTAGTAGAAAAATGGAAAGCAATAAATCAAACTTCTAAAAAAAATGAAGAATTAAATATTTCTAAACCTTCTATCCAAAATTCAGACAACAAGAAAAATCATGAAAAATGCTTAAAGGCAGCTGATTACAAAGGTTGTATGAGCTTCAACGAGAAATCTTAACTTCAATACCATGATCATTCGCATATTAATATCAGCGATTTTATTAGGTTTTTTATCTCCAGTTAGTGCGGAAGTTAATGAAAGAGCATGGCTAAAATCACCAGGCTCAACTAGCGAATGGTTAGAAACAAAAAACTGGGATAACGATTATTGGTGGAGACTATATTTGCCTTTTTTTTTAAGTAATACAAACAACATAAAAAAAACACTCCTACAAAGTAGTGTTTTTGACAGAGAAACTATAGATTCATATAAAGCGGGGTCTTGCTACACATTTATAAAACTTTACGATGTTCCAAAAGAAGTAGAAAAATCTTGCATATCTATTCTTCAAAAATACATATCTAAAAATCCTCAGGATAAACTAACTAAGTCACCAGCTTATATTGCTTTTAGTGAAGGAAGGGCATGGAAACATTTGGATAATAAAAATATTGAATATATAAAAGATATAAGCAAAGATTCGGAAGTATCTAGGAAGGAAAAAATCAAAGAAATAAATGACGTTGCATCTTTTGACAGAGGTTTTTTTAACGATAAATATATTATTAGTAAATATGGCTCTAAGAGATCTCCTGAAGAAACTCGAAAAAGAATTTGCAGCAGGGCTATTGGAGCAGAAAAGGAAAAAGATTTTGAATCTAGAGTAAGTTTTTATTCTTCTTTAAGTCAGTTTGCTTACTGCTATGAAGTAGCTATGAATCATGATAAAGAATTGAAGAAATTTTGGGAAATTTATAAACAAAGAGTATACGATCTAGGGAAATGCGTTGAAGCAAAAGATTTCATAGGTTGCGCTAAACACAACAAAATGGATTGGCTAATCGAATAATAATTCTCTTATGAAAATCAATTTTTTTAAAAGTTCCAATTTAAGTTTTATATTTGCTCTATTAGCTCTTTCCTTTACTGGGAAAATTTCTCTTGCCAATGATTCTAATATGCATGAGAAATGTCTAAAAGCAGATGATTATGAAGGTTGCATGAGTCAAGTTAGTTTCCATGATAAATGCCTAGAAGCTACCGACTATAAAGGATGTATGGAATATTCAAAAAATCCAGAGAATTTAAATACTACAAAAATAATCTCTCCAAATGATATTGACTGTTCATATAGAAATTGTTCCCCTGAAGAAGCAAAAGGAAAAGTTGACAACTTAGGAATGAAAGTTATTCCAGGTTGGCGTTTTACTGATATGCCTGCCAAAAGAGCTGCGGGATATGTAAATCCGGAGATATATCAAGTTCAAGTTAACAACAAATATGGTAGATACATTCAATTAATGTCAGTTATAAGGTTTTACCAAGAACCACAAGCTGGAACCTCAGGTTACTCAACCAACATAGGGGGAAGCAGTACAAACTGTTATGGAACAGGTGGTTCATTCAATTGTTATACGCGCCCTCCTGCTCAATTAACTATTCCTGGGAGAGCAGCTATTCCTGGAGGAATAATTCAACAACAATGGGATTATATTCTTGATTGTGAAGATGAAGTTTATGCTACGTTTTTCAAAGAAAGATTAGTAAAAACAATAAACAAAAAAGGTAAAAGAAAGAAATGGGTTATGTTCTCTGAAGCTAAAGACGATTGGGTTAAAACCAAAGGTATAAGTTTTTGTAGAACTAAAAAAGACATGATCGAATATCTTAAGCCTTCTACTTTCTCTCTTTACAAATATAAAGACATCAAGAAAAGAACTTCATCTAAATCAAAGAATGTGGGAAATATTAATTGTGATTCTCCTGTTTGGAAGAATAAGCCCAAGTGTAATTAGATGAAACGCTTATTAGTCCCACTAATATTTGCTCTTACTTTTCCTATTTCAGTTAAAGCAGAAGTAGATCCTAAAGTTCATAAGTTATGTTTACCAGCTGCTGATTATGCAGGTTGCATTAAAGCTCAGACAAGTAAGTCGACGGATATTCCAAGTCTAAGAGTTATACAGGGTTCTACTGAGCTATCAGGGAATAGCTGCCCCAACGGATTTGTTTATTCTGGAGGAGGTATATGCAGAGAAGTCATAAGCAAATTGAGGGATATGACTCCATGGAGACATTTGGCATTGCTATCTGCAGGATATACCCCTAAACCAGCACCTATTCCTATCTTTGGAGGGACACAAACTTTGGCTTTAGGAGTATCAGCCAAAGCTGTTTTGGATCCTAACTGCCCCAATAAAGAACCTTTTATTTATACAACTTCTTCATGTAAACCAAGAATAACTCCTTTACCTATGAAGGAATTTAAGAAATTTATTTCTAAAAAAGCAACTCCAGAGGAATTAAGAAAAGCAGATAACGAACTGTTTGATATTTTTGGTATTGAAGAATTAGCAACGAAAGCCCTGAACTATAAAAAACCATCATCAAAACAAGAAGCTTATTCAGGTTCCGTAAAAATTAATTGCGACTCTCCTGTTTGGAAGAATAAGCCTAGATGTAATTAGATGAAAAGGTTTCTAATTCCATTAATTGCTTCTTTTGCTTCAATAGCTTTACCTTCAAGTATTGAAGCCGAATCAACATATTTAGATTGCAATTTTGGAACTACATATCAAGTCAAATTAGACGTTAATTTAAATAAAAAAATTGTTAGTGTTTTTTACCCAACTGGGAAAGTAGATAAAATGCCTGCAGAGTGGAAGGAGAAAGATCGGATCCTTATTTTTAAGGAAGGTTCAGACGCTGAAGAGGAATATGTTTTAGATTTTAAGGAATTAACATTGATTAACAGAAATACATTACCTCAAGAGTTAGATGAGTATGGAGATCCAAAATATAGTTATCCAGATAATAAAGCAGCGTGTATTACCGCCAGTAAACCAGATATTGAAAAAATTAAATTAGCTAATAAAGAAAAATTAAAAAGAATTTCTAATATAGGAAAAGAAAATACAAAAGAATTTATAAGAAAGCAATGTAAAATTTATTATAAATTAGATGAAGACGCTGAGATTTGTTCTAATTATTTGGGGAAAATTATTTCATCTAAAGACAAGAATTATTATATTAAAACATCAGGCATAGCAGGTGCTTGCGACGAAGAAACTGAAGATTTAGTGTCATGTTTTAAAAAAGTTGAAAAGATTTGCTTTTCAGGTTCTTACGATAATTTTGATGACTATAGTATTTGCTCATTAAAATTTGAAACTTGTAATTTTGGTGGTCTTCTTCAATGGCAAAGAAATGGCTACTTGAGTCTTAGAGATTGTATTAATGGTAGAACTTACGCTTGGGATTTATGTGATAAAAGATTCAAAGATATACATCTCAAGCCTGAAGAAAAGTATAAATGGCACAACTGTTTAAGGGAAGTAGAAAAGGCTTGGAAAGCTAGCGAAACTACAAAAGAAAAAAATTATTCTACTAATACTAATCCCTACTCAAAGCATTCCAAATGTATGAATGCCTCAGATTTTCAGGGCTGTATGAATTATTACTCTGGTAAAACTTACAGTCCTCCTCCTTCTAATAATCGTTCTAATACAAACGGATTTCAAATATGGCAAGACAGCATTAATAGTCAAAAAGAACTTAGAAGGAAATTTAAAATGGACAATCTTGAATATAGGATCGATAAAATGGAAACAGATGCCTTAAGAAATAGATTGTTCCCGTAAAAAATGACAAAAATGTCTGAGGCAATTATATATACCTGCAAATAAGGACTTATCCCCCATAGCCCCCTCGAGAACTAATTGTTGACCAATAGCTAATTTAATTGCTATAACTATTAGTACACTTGTACTATATTGTTATGGAGGACTGGCAGGAATGGGACTATTTAGAGGGAGAGACATTAACAAGAAAACGACAGAGGATTTGTATTACTTGCAATCACTTCAGGTACAGCACAACAAGTTCTTGTGTCACCATCCTTACCTGTCCGTTTCATCAAAAGCTTATTCCTCAAGGTGATCATCTAATTAAGGGCTGCAGATACTGGAAAGAGAACAGCAGAATATTCGCTCCAGAAGCAGCTTAAGCTTCAGGCTCCTAGTTCCATAGAGACATATCGTGAATCAATCTATGACTAGCTTCTTTGGGGTTATCGTGAATAGATTTACAAACTATCGTGAATAGAAGCACAAATCAATCACTGAAAAGCATTGCAATAACTAGCTTTCTTGATTTGCTCTATTTTTTAACCAAGATTCAAGAAAAAATAAAAAATTCTGTCTCAAGCGATCTGTAACTATATATATCCTCTCGAATAACTTTTCGATAAGATTGAAAAAAGAATTGAGAAGCAAGCTCTAAACAAATAGGGCTGGAAATCTAATTTCATTCACGATTCATTCACGATTTGTAACTTTCTCTAAACTAATTGATATGACTGAAATTAATTACTGGCTAATGAAAAGTGAGCCTGATGCCTACAGCATAGATACTCTAAAAAATGATCAGGTAACTTTATGGGACGGCATAAGAAATTATCAAGCTCGAAATTTCATGAGAAAAATGAATATTGGAGATAAAGTTTTTTTCTATCATTCAAACTGCAAGCCTCCAGGAATTGTTGGACTGATGGAGGTTACAGATCTAAATATTGTTGATCCTACGCAATTTGATAAAGATTCAAAGTATTATGATCCAAAATCTAAACCTGAAAATCCTAGATGGGATTGTGTAAAAGTAAAGTTCATATCTAAGTCAAATAAAATTTTAAGTTTAACTGAGTTAAAAATTTTATTCAGTGAAGATGATTTATTAGTTGTAAAAAAAGGAAATAGGTTATCAATTTTACCGGTACGTGATGATATAGCAAAAATACTATTAGAAAAAATATAAAAAATTTTTTTAGTCCTCAAAATTCATTGAAAACATATTTCCAACATAGAGTCTTGTTAAATCTCTATTTTGAAATCCTTTTTGAATTAAAAATCCTGCAATAGCAGCTTGGAGGATCCTGTATTGATCCCAATTAGGATGTTCCTCAACAAATTTTTTCATAGCCTTTTGAAGATTTTCTTGTAGTTCACATTTAAAACTAATTACTTCATCATTCTTGTTGAAAACTGTTGCATTTGAATCGTAATTTAACTCGTGCATATTGATCAATTTAATGGAATTTAAACTTACAAATTCTAGTTTTCTTCAAAAATAAAAATTCGTCAACAAGTATCAATATAAAATAGTCTCAGGCGATAGAATCGTAAGAATCTAGTCATAAAAGGGGAGTTCATAGAAATTAATTTTTGAATAATAAATATCTCTGAAATATAAAGAATTTTATAAAATTAGAAGTTTTCCACATACATTAGGTCATTAGATATTTTTTTTTAAATAGTTGTGGAAAAGTTGTGAAAAAATTTTTTGGGCGCGGGGAAATATTTTGCAAAATTTCCAATTTTATTTATCTTTTATTCCATTGATTCCCACATGTTTTTTATTTCATAAAATAAATTTTGTGCTATTGGTATCGGCCAATACATTTCGAAGGATCTTGTTTCGTCTTGACTTTCAAAAACAAACCTTAAGCTCCATTCATTCTTTTTCCCTTCTAACTCAATAAACCAAGGTAATTGTTCTAACACTAAAGTAATAGACTCTTCAGCCATTAATTCGTTCTTAATACCTAAAAGTTGTGCATTTATTTTTAAAAGTAGAAAATAAAGCGATTCAAACTCACTTTTTTGGAGCTCAATTGACCAATTATCAATTCCTATCAAAAAACAAAATTTACCTTTTTTAAAATCTCTACGTAATCTCCATCGTTTTTTGTCTTCTAACAAAACTAACCAGGGAGTAAATCTGGTTGGTCTTGTTCATCGCTTAGTTCAATAATTGATCTTTGAACAGGTTTAACAGTTGATTCCTCTAGAAGTCCATCAAAATCATCAAAACGTCTTTGTTTTGCTCTAAAAGCAATTCTAACTGTAGTTAAGTATCTATTAGTTGATTGCCTTATTAAGCTTTCGCCTCTTTTGGCAAGATCATTTGAATCGATTCCAGCGTTATTTGATACGTTCATTAAATTTTTTATTATCATATATATTTTACAATTTATTGGACAGATTCAAAACATAAATTACAAAACGAACTTAATTGATTCATAAAACATTTCATATGGAAAAAATTTTATCTGGAACACTTGCTATAGATTTAGGAAATACTAATACTGTAATAGCTTTTCAAGATGAAAAAGATATAAATTCTGTTTTAGTTGAGATACCAAATATTACATCATCTCCAGGAGTTATACCTACAGCAGTTTGGTGCGAAGAGCCCTCAAAAACGTTGAAAATTGGTATTAGTGCAATAAAGATGAGAGATAACTCTAATTCAGACTTATTTTATCATTCAAATTTTAAAAGATTAATTGGAAATCCTAATGAAAAAATTAACCAAACAAAAATCTTAAATCCTGCTGAATGTGGTAAAAAATTTTTTAAATTTTTGTGGGCGAACATTCCTCAAAAATATGAAATCAAGAGGCTTGTTTTAACTGCTCCTATTGATACGTACAAAGGGTATAGAGAATGGTTAGTAAACCTTTGTGGAGATATATCTGTTGATGAAATAGCACTAGTTGATGAGCCAACTGCGGCAAGTTTAGGAATTAATTTACCATTTGGTTCCAAAATAATGACATTGGATATTGGAGGAAGCACAATCGATATGAATATAGTCAAAATTGAAGGAGGAGAAGGAAAATCTGGACCGATAGCTGAATTATTAAAATTTGGGGGCAATGATGTTAGCTCAATTTCGAAACAAAAAGTAAGATGTGCTGAAATTATAAGTAAAACAGGCTCAAAAATTGGTGGTAAAGATATTGATCAATGGATACTTGATAATTTTATTCCAAATAATAAATATGCGATAAATCTTCAAAAGGCTGAAGAAATAAAATGTAAACTAAGCTTGCCTCAAATAAATTATGAAAATAAATTTCCAATAAAATTGTTAACTGAAGATTATCAAGAAAAAGATTTTTACCTAAGCAAAGAAATGTTTGAGAAAATTATTGTTGAGAATAATCTACTTAATCACCTTAACTCCCTACTTAAAGATTTATTAAATGAAGCAAGAGGTAAATTTTGTACAGTAGATGACTTAAGTGCAATTATCTTGGTTGGAGGGGGAACTCAAATACCATTAATTAAAGAATGGATAACAAAAAAGATTTCAAAAATTCAAATAAAGTCACCTCCTCCTATTGAATCAATTGCTTTAGGAGCTTTAGCAATGACTCCAGGCGTAAAAATTAAAGACATATTAAACAAAGGATTATCTATAAGATTGTTTAATAGAAGAGAACAAAAGCACTTCTGGCATCCAATTTTCTACAAAGGTCAAACATGGCCAACTGAAAACCCTCTAAAACTAATCCTTCAAGCCAGTAAAGATAATCAGAAAATATTTGAAATAATCATTGGAGAAACAAAAAAAGAAAGAGAATATGATGTGATTTTTGAAAATGGATTACCAAAATTATCAGAAGTTCAAAATGAAGAAGAAATTATCAAATGGGACAAAAAACCATTCAAAATCGTCTTAGAAAATAAATCTAATATTGGAGAGGACAACTTGACACTTTTCTTCAAAATCAATGAAAAAGCTGATTTATTAGTAAAGTATTTCGATATTAAAGATAAATTTTTAGGAGAATATAATTTAGGCAATATCTTCTGAAATAAAGCTACTCAAGAAAAACTCCTTCTTCATTATCAATATTATTTAAACGTAAACTAATACTTTCATTTTTACTAGTTGGAACTCTTTTACCATAAAAATCTGGTTGAATAGGCAATTCTCTGTGACCTCTATCTACCATTACTAATAACATCACTCTCTTAGGTCTGCCCCAAGAACATAGAGCATCCATTGCAGCTCTAATTGTTCTTCCAGTATAAATAACATCATCTATCAAGAGAATTTCTTGTTTCTCAATTGGTGTTGGAATATCAGTTGCTTTTATTAATCGAGTTCCAACTCTATTTTGATCATCTCTATAAAAAGTTGGATCAATTACTCCTCTTCTTATTTTTACACCTGTCTTACAAAATAATTCTGTTTCTAGAACTTCGGCAAGATCAACTCCTCTAGTAGGAATACCAACCAAAAGAAGGTTGTCTAAGTTTTGTACTTTTTCAATAATTTCTGAAGTTAAACGTGAAAGGGTTTTTCTAAGCTCATTTTCAGTAAGTATTACGATCCTTTTTTTTTTGTTGGACATGATTTATCAATAAAATAATTCGTTCGATATTTTCATAAATTAGCAAAAGCTAACTATATTAAATATAAATTGTTAAAGAGTAGCGTTTGAAGCTAAATTTAAGGTTGGATCACTTAAAAACTAATTTGATCTAAATATGTCAAAGATTAGCAGCAAAAATATAAACAGATTAAATGTTCCTCAGAGCCCTGTAGTTCTTGCAATTCTAGATGGATGGGGATATCGAGAAGATATATCTGACAATGCTATAAAAAGTGCCTCTACACCAGTTATGGATTCATTATGGCATGCATATCCTAATACTCTTATAAGTGCTAGTGGTTCTGATGTAGGTCTCCCAGATGGTCAAATGGGTAATTCTGAGGTTGGTCACCTTACCATTGGTTCTGGAAGAATAATCCAACAAGAACTTGTAAGAATTTCAAATATTGTAAGAAAGAATAAATTAGGCTTGGTTAATGAATTAAAGGAGATCGCTGATTCATTAAAGAAGAACAATTCTACTTTGCATATCACTGGATTATGTTCTGATGGAGGAGTACATAGTCATATTGATCATTTATTAGGGTTAATAAAATGGGCATCTGAGAATAGCATCAAAAAAGTTGCAATTCATATAATTACAGATGGGAGAGATACTCCCGCAAAAAGTGCAACTAAATATCTAAATCAGATAGAGTCTTGCATAAAAAAATATAATACAGGCGAAATTGCCTCTATATGCGGAAGATACTGGATAATGGATAGAAATCTTTTATGGGATAGAACCGAAAAAGCTTATGTCAATTTGACAGATAAAGACATTAAAATAACTAATATATCCCCGCAAGATTATATTCAAAAAAGTTACGATCAAAATATAACTGACGAATTTATAAAGCCCATTCGATTATCTGATAACTATCTAAAAGATGGAGATAGTATGATTTGCTTTAACTTTCGTCCTGACAGAGCTAGACAAATAATAAAATCCCTCTCAGATAAAGAATTCTCAGAGTTTGAAAGAAAAGTTTTTCCAGATCTAGAATTAGTTACTTTCACACAATATGACCCAAACTTCCCAGTTAAAGTTGCATTTCCTCCTGAATCTCTAAATAATTTTATCGGTCAAATAGTTTCAGAAAACGGACTCAAGCAATACAGAACAGCTGAAACAGAAAAATATCCTCATGTAACATATTTTTTTAATGGAGGAGTTGAAATTCCTTTACCTGGAGAAGAGAGGCATTTAGTTCCATCTCCAAGAGTTGCAACTTACGATATGGAACCTGAAATGTCTGCGGAAGAATTAACTATTAGTTGTGCTAAAGCAATCAAAAGTGGAAACTATGCTTTTGTTGTAATCAATTTTGCTAATCCTGATATGGTGGGCCATACAGGCAATATGGATGCGACTATTAAAGCTATAGAAACAGTAGATAAATGTATCGGTCAAATAGTTAATGCTACTGGAGAAATGGGCGGAAGCATTCTCATAACAGCAGATCATGGAAATGCAGAGGTAATGAAAGGTCCTGCAGGAGAACCATGGACTGCTCATACCGTAAATAAAGTTCCATTGATTTTCATTGAGGGTGAAAAAAGAAAAATCCCAAATATGGGGAATGAAATCTATTTGAGGGATAATGCTGGATTGGCAGACATTGCTCCAACTTTATTGCAATTATTAAATCTACCCATTCCAAAAGAAATGACAGGAAAATCTCTTATTAAAGAAATCGAATTAAAAGGTTATAATAAAGTCGTGCAACACGTTTAAAATTAATAAAGGGCCATAAGAATGATTCAAATTTTTAGTTGGATATGGGTAATTTCTGGATTACTTTTAATACTTTTAGTTTTACTTCACAGCCCCAAAGGTGATGGAATGGGAGGGATTGCTGCAAGTGGAAGTTCAATGTTTAATAGTGCAAGTAGTGCAGAAGCATCTCTGAATAAAATAACTTGGACTTTTTTAGTTATATTTCTTTCACTAGCAATAATTCTCAGCGCTGGCTGGATATCGTAGGGGTAAAAAAAAGGGATTATCTAAGATAATCCCTTTTTGAATGTATATTTATTAACTATTTTTTTAGTTAATAATCAAAGTCACCACCCATACCTGGAGCTCCCGCTGGAGCAGATGAATCTTTTTTCTCAGGTAAATCTGCAACAATACATTCAGTAGTAAGGACCATTCCTGCTATAGAAGCCGCATTTTGTAATCCTGATCGAGTAACTTTTGCAGGATCTACTATACCAGCAGAAGACATATCTACATATTCTCCAGTAGCTGCGTTAAATCCGTCATTAAATGGCTTAGATTTTACATTTTCAGCAATCACAGCACCATTAGAGCCTGCATTCTCTGCAATCCTCATCAGGGGAGCAGTCAGTGAAGCTTCTACTATATTGGCCCCAATCAATTCCTCACCTTCTAAATTTTTATCAGCCCAATCTTTAAGAATCGGAGATAAATGAGCAAGGGTTGTTCCTCCTCCTGGGACGATTCCTTCTTCAACAGCAGCTTTTGTAGCATTGATAGCGTCCTCAAGACGAAGTTTTTTATCCTTCATCTCAGTTTCAGTTGCAGCTCCAACTTTAATCACTGCTACACCCCCAGCTAATTTAGCTAAACGTTCTTGGAGCTTTTCTTTATCGTATGAGGAGTCTGTTTCATCCATCTGCTTTTTAATTTGATCACATCTAGATTTAACTGCTTCCTCATTTCCCTCAGCTACGATAGTTGTTGTCTCTTTATTAATTGTGATTCTTCTACCGGTTCCAAGCATTTCTAAAGTAGCATTCTCTAATTTCAGTCCTGCATCCTCAGTAATGAGTTGACCATTAGTTAGAACAGCCATATCTTCAAGCATGGCTTTTCTTCTATCACCAAATCCAGGCGCTTTTACTGCCGCAACATTTAACACACCTCTTAATCTATTAACAACAAGAGTAGCTAAAGCCTCTTTTTCTATATCTTCAGCAATAATGACTAAGGGCTTACCAGTTTTAGCTATTTGTTCTAGAACCGGAACTAAATCTTGTACTAGAGCAATTTTTTTATCAGTCAAAAGAATATAGGGTTCATCTAGAACAGCCTCCATCCTCTCTGTATCTGTTGCGAAATAAGGTGATATGTAGCCTTTATCAAAACGCATCCCCTCAGTAACTTCTAATTCGGTAGTCATTGATTTTCCTTCTTCTAGAGAAATGACACCTTCTTTACCAACTTTATCCATTGCATTGGCTATCATTTGACCTACTTCTTCGTCATTTCCAGCAGCAATAGTTCCACATTGAGCAATAGCATTACTATCGCTAATAGGTTTTGAATTTTCTTGGATTTTACCTACTAGAAATTCAGTAGCCTTATCAATTCCTTTTTTCAAAGTAATTGCATTGGCTCCAGCAGCTACGTTTCTCAAACCTGCTTTAACCATGGCATGCGCTAAAACAGTAGCTGTGGTCGTTCCATCTCCAGCTGCATCATTAGTTTTTGAAGCAGCTTGTCTGATTAATGCAACGCCAGTGTTTTCAATGTGATCCTCTAATTCAATCTCTTTAGCGATTGTGACACCATCATTGATGATTTGTGGAGCACCAAATTTTTTCTCTAAGACAACATTTCTTCCTTTTGGTCCAAGCGTTACAGCTACAGACTCTGCAAGGATATCAATTCCTCTCTCGAGCGCTCTGCGAGCTTGCTCATTGTAAATAATTCTTTTAGCCATATTTAGGCAGCAATTTAGTAATAAGTTTTAATAATTTTTGAAACAAATATTTTAGCCAACTACAGCTAAAATATCTTTTTCAGAGAGCAAGACATATTCATCTCCCCCCAATTTAATGTCTGTTCCAGCATATTTGCTGTACAAAACTTTATCGCCAATACTCACCTCTGGAGTTTGACGAGAACCATCGTCATTAAGCTTCCCAGGACCTACTTGGGCAACCTCTCCTACCTGTGGTTTTTCTTTAGCTGAATCAGGCAAAAGAATGCCCCCAGCAGTTTTTTCCTCAGATGCGGAAACTTTAATAAATATTCTATCTCCCAGTGGTTTTACTGTAGAGACTGTAAGTGAAACAGCTGCCATAGATTAATGGAGAATCATGATTGAGACGCTTTGCGTCATAAAAATGGAAAGAGAAACTCTCGATCCGTATGTTCAACAACATAATCTGCGAAGCGGCCATTAAACCATACTTTAACTGTGCGGGTGGCCGAACCCATTTAACGAATCTACCCATGAGATGGTAGTATTTTCGGATTATGGCTGTTAAAAAATCAGCTAATCATCACCAAACAATAAAAATGGTAGCAACCCCATCAACTTCTTCACAAACAAAAGGCGTAGTTCGTCAGGTAATTGGACCAGTTCTTGATGTAGAATTCCCAGCCGGAAAATTACCAAAAATATTAAATGCTTTGAGAATAGAGGCAAAAAATCCAGCGGGACAAGATATAGCGCTTACTGCAGAGGTCCAACAACTTCTAGGTGACCATAGAGTAAGAGCAGTAGCAATGAGTGGCACAGACGGCCTTGTAAGAGGGATGGAGGCAATTGACACAGGCGCACCAATTTCTGTTCCTGTAGGAGAAGCAACTTTAGGGAGAATATTTAATGTTTTAGGAGAGCCAGTAGACGAGCAAGGTCCTGTTAAGACTAAAGATACTGCACCAATTCATAGATCTGCCCCAAAATTAACTGACCTAGAAACTAAGCCAAAAGTTTTTGAAACAGGCATTAAAGTGATTGACCTTTTAGCTCCCTATAGGCAAGGAGGAAAAGTTGGATTATTTGGAGGAGCTGGTGTTGGGAAAACAGTTCTTATTCAAGAATTAATAAACAACATTGCTAAGGAACATGGTGGGGTTTCTGTTTTTGGAGGTGTAGGTGAAAGAACCAGAGAGGGAAATGACTTATATGAAGAATTTAAAGAATCAGGTGTCATTAATGCTGATGATTTAACTCAATCAAAAGTTGCATTATGCTTTGGACAAATGAATGAGCCCCCAGGTGCAAGGATGAGAGTTGGCTTATCGGCATTAACAATGGCTGAACATTTTAGAGACGTTAACAAACAAGACGTTCTTCTTTTTGTTGATAATATTTTTAGATTCGTTCAAGCTGGCTCTGAAGTATCAGCTTTACTAGGAAGAATGCCTTCAGCGGTTGGATACCAACCAACCCTTGGAACTGATGTTGGTGAATTACAAGAAAGAATTACATCTACATTAGAAGGTTCGATAACATCAATTCAAGCTGTTTATGTTCCTGCAGACGACCTGACTGACCCCGCTCCAGCAACAACCTTTGCTCACCTAGATGCTACTACTGTGCTTGCAAGAGCTCTTGCAGCTAAGGGAATTTATCCAGCAGTTGACCCATTAGACTCAACAAGTACTATGCTTCAACCATCAGTTGTTGGAGATGAGCATTACAAAACTGCCAGAGCTGTTCAATCAACATTACAGAGATACAAAGAACTACAAGATATTATTGCAATTCTTGGTTTAGATGAACTTTCTGAAGAAGATAGATTAACAGTTGATAGGGCTAGAAAAATTGAAAAATTCCTTTCCCAGCCTTTCTTCGTCGCAGAAATATTTACAGGAATGTCTGGTAAATATGTAAAATTAGAAGACACCATAGCTGGTTTCAACATGATTTTGTCAGGCGAATTAGATGATTTACCTGAACAGGCATTTTACTTAGTTGGTAATATTGATGAAGTCAAAGCCAAGGCTGAAAAAATCAAGTCAGAAAAATAAATACCAAAATATATATAAATCCTTCAATAAAATTAAATTAATGGCAATTTCTCTAAAAGTTTTAGCTCCTAATAAAAATGTTTATCAAGGCGAAGCTGAAGAAGTAATTCTTCCCAGCACAACTGGACAACTGGGTGTGCTTCCAGGACATATTTCTTTAGTTACGGCTATTGATATAGGCGTTTTAAGGTTAAGAATGAATTCTCAATGGCAATCAATAGCTTTAATGGGGGGCTTTGCCGAAATTGAATCAGATGAGGTAATAGTTTTAGTAAACAATGCAGAAATTGGATCTGAAATTAATGTACAAAATGCTGAACAAGATCTCAAAGAAGCAAAACTAGCAATAAGTAAATTTTCTGAAAATGAAAAAAATCCAGAGAAAATTAAAGCTTTAAAAGAAATTTCAAAAGCTGAGGCAAGGATTCAAGCTGCAAAAAACTAATTTTTAAGCAGTTCCACAAAAAGTTACTTCAGGAAACTTTAACTTGGCTTCTTCTAATTTCTTTGTTTTACCCTCTTCTTGCCAATAATTAATTACTTCTGTAGCTTTATTCAATATTTCAACTCGTTCGTTATCTGTAATCCAACCTTTATTCTCTAGTTCGCTTTTTAATTTTTCCCATGCATCATCTCTTGGCCAAAAATAATAAGCAGTAAGTGGGCTTGGTCCTCCCCCTACTATTTGATCAACAGCTAAAGCTACATTATCGGGTAACCACAATACTTTAATTATGAACCTTCCTTCATCTGGCTTAGGGGTATAACCAGTGGGGACTCCATCTTCATCAATTGTGGCAGCAGCTAATACAGCTGTAGCACCCATCATTCCTGTATTAGGAGAGGAATTTTTAGATTTAGGGTGACCACTTTTTTTTTCTATTGAATTTTGATTTAACTTATCTGATGAGGTCATTCACTTATATATGTTTAAGTAATAATTTATCAGTTTATGGTCACATTTTGATTAATTTATCAAAAATTTCTTGATTTTATTTATTGATAGTTTCTAAATCGAATTTTATCTGTCATGTGAAACTTGATAAAAATCATAAATTGTAGCTTCCAATGAATCCCATAGATCCTTAGGGATATCGTTCTCTTCTGCAAACATTCCAAGTTGACTAGCCAAACCCCTTGCTTGAGAAAGTTTCGTATCATATGAATTTGATTTAACCATTTTTGAAATTTAAGCTTTATAAAAAATAAATCTATTAACTAGATAAGTCAAATTTTAAAATTCTAAATCGGAAATTTCTTTAAGTGCAGCAATACTCAGGATTTCTGGATTTGTATCTTTAACTAGAACATCGTCCTCAATTCTTATTCCAATGCCTTTCCATTTTTCATCAATGTGAGGTTGTCCTGCAGGTACTGGGATCCTATCACTTATATAAATGCCAGGTTCTACAGTAAGAATCATTCCATTTTTTAATGGTACTTCATAATCTCCCATTCTATATGCCCCAACATCATGAACATCTAAGCCAAGCCAATGCCCTGTTCTATGCATGTAAAGATGTTTATAGGATTGGTTTTCAATTATTTCTTCAGTACTGCCAGACAATAAACCAATTTCTTTTAATCCCTCAACAAGAATTGTCAAAGCTACATTATGCACAGTACTAGAATTGGATCCAATGATGGCACTTTGAATAGCAGTTTTCTGAGCACTCAATACAATTTCATAGATAACTTTTTGCTCATCAGAAAATTTCCCTCCTATTGGGATAGTTCGGGTTATGTCTCCATTGTAATAATCAGTTAATGAACAGCCAGCATCTACCAATAATAACTCCCCTTTATTCAATGGCGAGTTATTTGAAGTGTAGTGCAAAATGCATGCATTATCTCCTGAGGCTACAATAGAATTATATGCAGGTCCTCTTGCCCCTTTTTCCAAAAAGAACCCCTCTAAAATACCCTGAATCTGTCTTTCATTGTTCTTGGATTTAATAGATTCTCTAACTAATTCATGAGCCTCTGCTGAAATTTGTATAGCCTCTCTCATTCTCTTAATTTCAAATTCACTTTTAATTATTCTCATCTCATTTAAATAAATTTCTGGGGATTTAATAGAATTAGCACCAATCCCTAATCTTGAGCGATTTTCTAGTTGTTGCGTAAATATCTCGAGTACAATTTTCTCGATAGATGGATGCTTACCAATCGAAAAAACAAGTTCGTCAGCGCCATTTAGATAACCAGGAAGCAAATCCCTAATTTCATTTATTGAATGAGCCTTATCAGCCTTAAACTCTTTTTCAGCACCTTCTAAACCCCATCTAAAGCCTTGCCAAACTTCACTAATAACATCTTTAGGAGCAACAAACAAAATAAATCTCTCTCCCTTTGGCTTATGAGATAAAAAAAGAGCAATTGCATCAGGCTCATCAAAACCTGTCAAATACCAAAAATTACTATCTTGCCTAAAAGGATACTCGCAATCTGCATGATGCTTTACAAGCTTAGCTCCAGGAATAATAGCAGCTTTTCCATCTAACTTGTCTAGGAAAATTTCTCTTCTTTCTTCAAAAACCTTATTATTAGTTTTAAACATAAATTGTGTATTGGCGTGTTTTAAAAAAAAATGGAAGAATGAATTAAAACAGATTTAATATTTTATCTATTTTAATGGAACCAAGTGTTTACGGTTTAGTTTTTCTTATTATTCTTATTTTAATTGGGTCAGCATGTTGTTCGGGAGTAGAAGCAGCTTTTTTAGCTGTAAATTCAATTAGAATTTTAGAAATAGCCTCAAAACAAAAGCCAAAAAGTACTGCCAATCAACTTCTTAAACTTAGGAAACATCTTGGGAGAACATTAACTGTCATTACAATTACTAATAATGGATTTAACATAATTGGAAGCCTTATTTTGGGGGTATATGGAGCATTAGTAATTAATAATAGTTATGGCTTAACTCTGTTTTCGATTGCTTTTTATATATTAGTTGTATTAGTTGGAGAAGTACTGCCAAAAGCTCTTGGAACAAGATTTTCAGTACAAATAGCATTATTATCCGTTCCCATACTGAGAATATTAAATAGTTTAATGAGGCCATTCTTAATACTAATCGAACAAATATTTCCAGTTATTACTGCAGAAAATGAAATTTCAACTGATGAAGAGGAAATTAGACAAATGGCAAAAATTGGGAGTCAGAAAGGTTTAATAGAAGCCGATGAAGCAGCAATGATATTTAAGGTTTTTCAATTAAATGATTTAAAAGCTAAAGATTTAATGATCCCCAGGGTATCGGCACCTTGTCTTGATGGGTCTTCAAATCTTGAAGAAATTTCAAAACTAATAATGTCAGATAATTCACAATGGTGGGTTATTTTAGGTGATAAAGTTGATAAAATTCATGGCATAGTCAAGCGTGAAAATATACTATCAGAATTAATTAAGGGGGGAAATAAAAAATTATTATCAGAAATTTGCGAACCTGTGGAATACATTCCTGAAATGATTAGGGCGGATCAATTATTAACAAGATTTGACAAGAATCATAAAGGAGTGAAAGTAGTAGTAGATGAATTTGGAGGATTCGTGGGAATTATTGGTGCAGAAGATGTTTTATCTGTATTAGCTGGTTGGTGGAAAAAATAAATTATGAAACAGTTGAGAATTAATAAAAATTATTTACTTTTAAAAAATTGGTGGGAGAGTATAGATCTTACCAACTATGAAAAAAGTTTTTTTAATAGAGAAATAATTTCTTTTAATCAACAACTTTTTAGGCTCAAAGAAAAACAAATAAGAATTGGCACATATGGTAAATCAGGAGTTGGGAAATCCTCTGTTTTAAATTCTTTATTAGATAAAGACATTTTTAAAACGAATATTATAAACGGCTCTACAAAAGAAATACAATCAGAAGTTTGGACCCTAAAAAATCAAACACTAAATAGTATAGAGTTGCTAGATTCCCCGGGATTTGATTTTTGCAATATTAAATTCCCAGAAAAAATATACTCTCGTATAAATCATTCAGATCTTATCTTATTTGTAGTTGCAGGAGATATAAATAGAAATGAATTAAACAAAATCAGCTCTTTAATTAAAGATGGGAAAAAAATAATAATAATTTTGAATAAAATCGATCTTTTTAATAAAAATGACTTAAAAGAAATTAAGGAAAATATCAAATCTAAGCTTCCAAAAGACTTAAATATTCCAATAATTCTAAACAATGGAATAAATCTTAAAAATTATCTAACAAAAATAATAAATCAATATGGTGAGATATTTTTAACACTTAATTCAATTCAACTAGCTGACAAATTGTTTTTGCAGATAAAAGAGCAAAGACTGAAAAGAAGGCAGAAATTAGCTCAATCAACTATTGGTAAATTTTCGACTATAAAGGCATCCGCAGTAGCTCTTAATCCTTTTATTTTATTTGATGTTGCTGGTAGTTTCGTACTTGATACTGCATTGATTAGCGAATTAAGTAAGATTTACGGCTTAACATTGAAAGGTGAATCTACAAGAAAACTATTTAAAAATATATCCATTAATAATTTTTACTTGGGAGTTACTCAAATCGGCGTCAATACCTCTTTAAACCTTATTAAGAAAGTAATTTTATTATCGGCACCTTTCACTAATGGGCTCTCATTATTACCCTATGGACCCATAGCAATTATTCAAGCAGCAATCGCAGTGCATTCTACAAAAATCCTGGGGAAATTAGCAGCAAAAGAGATATTTACAAGAAGCAAAGCTTCTTTTATAGAACCCGCTATTATTATCAAAAATATGACTTTTAATGACCCAGATATTTTTAACCACATAAATATTTATTTTTCAAATAGAAATTTAAATAATAATTTTGTTAGAATTCTGCCTTAAAACTTAAATGGGAAAAAGCATTGCATTATTTGGTACCAGTGCAGATCCACCTACCATTGGACATTTAAAAATACTTGAAGAATTATCCAAAATATATGCTTTTACAATTGGTTATGTCAGTAACAACCCCAACAAAAAACACAAAGAGGATATCTCAATTCGTAGCCATTTGTTAAAAACTTTAATTGATGGTTTAGATAATCCTAAAATTTTATTTAATCAAAGTGTTAGTAGCCAGTGGGCAGTAGAGTCAATTAAAAAATGTAAAAGAATTTATGAATTAAATAATTTAGATTTTGTAATTGGGAGCGATTTAATTAAAGATATTTTCTACTGGAAAAATTTTGATAAAATTACTAATGAGGTTAGTTTTTTAGTAATTTTAAGAGAGGGATATCCTATAGAATCAAATACTCTTAAAATGTTAGAAACTTATAAAGTGAAATTTAAGATTTCAACCATAAAAGTCCCAAACATTTCAAGTTCTAAGCTCAGATCAAATTTTAATTATTCTAATTTACCAACTTCATTAATAGATATTGTTAAAAAGAATAATTTATATGAATCCACTAAATTAGTTGAATGAAGTTTTTACTTGCTCAAATTAATCCAGTTGTTGGTGATTTAGAGGGTAATGCAAAAAAAATTCTTTGTACTGCTTCGAAAGCTAGCTCAAATTCTGCTGATTTAGTTCTTACTCCAGAATTATCACTATGGGGATATCCAGCAAACGACCTACTTCTTAAAAAAAATTTAATCAAAAATCAATATCAAATTCTTGACCAATTAGCCTTAGATATTTATAAAAAACATGGAAACTTGAGTATCACAGTAGGGATAGCTGAGATAATAAATGATTCTTTTTTCCCAAATCTTTATAATTCTGTTGCATTGCTTGAGCACGGTGAGTGGAAAATAATTGCTCGTAAAATTATTCTTCCCACCTATGAAGTATTTGATGAGAAAAGATACTTTAGATCAGAAGAAAAAGTTTCCGTATTAACAAAAGAAATTAATAATAAAACTTGGCGACTTGGCTTTACTATATGTGAGGATTTATGGGTCAACAAAAATATAGAAGGGAGAGGAATTCATAAAGAGAATCCTATTTTTGAGTTAAAGAAAAAAAAAGTTGATATTTTAGTGAACTTATCGGCCTCCCCATATACCTTTAAAAAGTTAGAGCTAAGATCCAAAGTTTCCAGTTTTGCTGCTCAATATCTTCAAGTACCGCTGATATATGTAAACCAGATTGGAGCAAATGATAATTTAATTTTTGATGGAAATAGTTTTATTCTTGATAAGAATGGATCTAAAATTAAACAATTAAAATCTTTTTCAGAAGACTTCTCCAGTTGGGACATTAAGAAAACAAAACCTCAAAAAAATAAATTTGAGAAGTCTGAGATGTCATCAATTTTTGATGCATTAGTCCTTGGTGTTAAAGATTATGCTCAAAAATGCGGTTTTAAAACAGCTTTAATTGGACTAAGTGGTGGTATTGATTCAGCACTTGTATCAGCGATTGCGACGGCAGCTCTTGGTAGCAAAAATATTTATTGTGTCTCTATGCCCTCCAAATGGAGCTCCCCCCATTCAAAAAGTGATGCGAAAGATTTAGCGAGCAGATTAAAAATAAATTTCAATAGCATCCCAATTGAAAATTTGATGAGCTCTTTTGAAGAATCTTTTATAAATACCATATCTTTCGAGATGGCTGAGATAACAAATCAAAATATTCAATCAAGAATCAGAGGAACGCTTCTGATGGCTTTAGCAAATCAAGAAAAGCATTTATTACTTTCAACAGGAAATAAATCAGAGCTAGCTGTAGGATATTGCACACTTTATGGTGATATGAATGGGGGATTATCGGTAATTGGGGATTTATATAAAACTAATGTTTTTAAATTATGCAATTGGCTTGATAGCGAAGATTCAATTAATCATAGAAAATCATATATGTTAGATACAAGTGTAGATTTAATTGGAGAAAATATACTGACGAAAGCTCCAAGTGCCGAATTAGGTCCTGATCAATTAGATACTGATTCTCTCCCACCCTATTCAATTCTAGATAATATTCTTAAAGGAATTATTGAAGAGAAAAAAGATTTATTACAACTAGAAGAAGATGGTTATAAAAAAGATTTAATTTTAAAAATATTATCACTTATAAAAAAAGCGGAATTTAAAAGAAAGCAGGCTCCTCCAATCCTAAAACTAAGCAGTCAATCATTAGGAAGTGACTGGAGAGTTCCTATAGCAATATCTTATTAATCACTATAAGAACACTGTTGTATTTTTTTTAAAGGCCGTTTAACTGAATCAAGGTTGATTCCTTTTTTAATAGCAAGAATTATGCCTGCAGCTTCTAAATAATTATCCACTTCAAGAAGATTAGGATAATCATAAAACTCATTTGTCACTTTTAATGTATTTTGATTTTTTACAGAGATAATATTTAACCCTTTTTCAATCCCTGCTAGTACTGCTTCTCCCCCTAGTGCCCCATTAGGAACAACAATAGATTCAATCTGATCTGGGTGTAGTGAGATTAATTCATTTTTAGCGGGCAATTCAACAATGTCAGGTGCATTGCTTAACCCAATCAGTACTGAGGGTAAAAAGGTAAATCCTATTTCTTCTGCAGCTGCACGAGGATCTAAATTTTCATTCAATTCAATTGGATTTAAAGCAGGTGCGTGAGCACAGGGCACTTTTAAAAATTTGCTAATTAAATGACTTATGACTGCTTCGACTCCAGAAATAGGATCAACCCCTTTCCCTTCTCGATAGATATTTGTTTCTAGAGAATCTGAAAAATCTGGAAATTTTGCCACAATTGCTATTGCCGTAACTCCTTTTTCTATTAAACATTTTCCAGCATCAATTAGAGAATCAGGATTTTCAATTATGCCATCACTGATTTTTGAAGAATCAGAATCAATAACTATGTTTAATGGCTTTTTTGTGATCACATAAGAATGAACATTAATCCCTAAAGTTGAAACACATGCATCAGCAACTTGTAAATGTCTCACTAATATTTCTTTTTCAATGGCTGAATCAAAAATTATCCCAATTTTCTGTTGCTTTACCCTTTTTAAAGCGATTTCTCCTTTAGCAAGTCGGTCTAAACTATAACCCTCAACATAAAAAATATTTTTATCTTTTTCAGAAAGAGTACCGCCATTCATAACATTTGGATGAGTAATTAAACATTCACTTGCCGATGCTAATAGTTTAGCGGTAGGAAGTGCATCCCCAGCGAAACCTCCTACTTGACAACCAATACCAGTTGGAACAATGAATATTGTTGGTGAATTTTCCATTATTAAAAATATTTAAATTTATATTTTTTAATTAGCTAAGACAGCTTTAATTTTAAGTTTTTTTGTTCCAAAAGAGTCAATAGAATTTTGAATATCAACAATTGACCATCGAATTAAATCACCTTTTTTTTCTAAATTTGCAATGATAAATTCTCTTAAATTTTTTAATTTTATTGAGACTGGCCAATCTAAATAATAATCAACTGAACTTAATTTCATTTTTGATATTTACCAAATTGATCATTATATAAATCATCTTCGACTTCTTTACCAATAACAATATTCAAATCTGACTTGGGATATGCCACACATAAAAGTGCAAAGCCCTTTTCCCTCAAGTCATCATTTAATCCCATAGCATCTTCTTGATCTACAGATCCTTCCAATATCATGGATGCACAATCTGTACAAACTCCTGAACAACAACTACTTGGTAAGTCTATTCCATTCATTTTTGCCGCTGAAATAATATCTTGATCTTCAGAACATAAAAAACTAAAAGTCTTTTGCTCAAATTGAACTTTGATATTGTATTCAGGCATATCCTAAATCTTTTTGCTAAACTGCTGAACCTCCTACAACTTCTAAAATTTCTTGAGTAATAGCTGCTTGTCTGGCTTTGTTATAGGTTAGATTCAAAGTACTTGCTAATTCTTTAGCATTATCACTAGCATTATTCATCGCCGTCATCCTACAGGCAAGTTCTGAAGCTGCGGACTCTTGAAGAGCTCTTAGTACCTGATTCTGTAGATATAAGGGTAATAGCGAATCTAATAGTTGATCAGGACTTTGTTCAAAAACAATATCTGATGGCAACTTCTCTGAATCACTTTTTTCAATATTTGATTTTTCAACACGTAACTTACTATCTTTTGTAGTCAACCTAAAAATTTCATCGTTTTCCTCAGCAATTCCTTGAGGGTCAAGTGGCAGTAGTGTTTGAACTACAGGGGCGCAGCTAACTAGAGTGATGAATTTCGTGTAAATAATTTCCACCCTATCAGAATTTTCCGAAAGAAATTCAGCTAAAATTTCATTTGTAACTCCTTCTGAGTCCTTGACTGTGGGTACCTGTTCTAGTTCTTTGAAAGTACTTTTAATTACATATCTGTCCTTTCTATTTTGAAAATATCCAATAGCTTTCTTCCCTACCAAAATTAAATTTGGCTGATACCCTTGTTTGACTAATTCTGCGTATCTTATTTCTACCTTTTTTATTATATTTGTGTTGTAACCACCGCATAAACCTCTATCGGCAGTTATGCAAACCAAGCTGATGCTCTTTACTTCTCTATTGGATAATAGAGGAGAATCTACAGCATCAAATTGTACTCTAGATTGAATATTTTCTAAGACCCGTGCAAGTTTATCTGCAAAAGGTCGACTCTTAAGAACTTGATCTTGAGCTCTCCTAACTTTTGCAGCTGCAACAAGTCTCATGGCCTCCGTTATTTTTCTTGTATTTTTAACAGAAACGATTCGATCTCTAATCTCTTTAAGATTTGCCATGGTATCTCCTAAATAAATTTAAACTGTGGCAAGCATTGATGATTTAACTTCATTTATCACATCTTTTAGTGTCGCTTCTAATCCATCATTTAATTTCTTTTCTTTAAGAATCTCTTCTATAAATTCTGCTTTATTTAACTTTAGGTATTCCCTAAGTTCAGTTGCAAATTTAGTAACATCTTCAACAGGGACCTCATCAATAAGACCTTTTACTCCTGCATAAACAACTGCAACTTGTTCTGCAAGGTTTAGCGGAGAGAATTGAGGTTGCTTTAATAACTCTCTAAGTCTTTTGCCTCTTTCAAGTTGTTGCTGAGTTGCTTCATCAAGATCAGATGCAAACTGAGAAAATGCAGCTAGTTCATCAAACTGTGCGAGTTCTAATTTTAAAGTTCCTGCAATTTTTTTAATTGCTTTTGTCTGAGCGGCTCCTCCAACACGGCTAACAGAAATACCAACATTAATAGCTGGTCTTAATCCTGAGTTAAATAAATCTGCACTCAAGAATATTTGTCCATCTGTAATTGAAATAACATTGGTTGGAATGTAAGCCGAAACGTCCCCTGCCTGAGTTTCAATAATTGGTAGAGCTGTCATAGAACCCCCTCCCATTGCATCAGAAAGTTTTGCAGCTCTTTCTAGTAATCTACTGTGTAAGTAGAACACATCTCCAGGGTAAGCCTCTCTTCCTGGTGGTCTTTTTAAAAGAAGAGACATTTGCCTATAAGCCTGAGCTTGTTTTGTTAGATCATCATAAATAACAAGTGTTGCTTTACCTTGGTACATAAAATGTTCAGCAATTGCTGCACCGGTATAAGGCGCTAAGTACTGTAAAGCAGCTGGTTCTGAAGCTCCTGCACTAACTACGACTGTATAATCTAGGGCTCCTCTCTCTCTTAAGACCTCTACGATGTTCGCTACGGATGCTGACTTCTGACCAATAGCTACGTAAACACAAACTACGTCTTGACCTTTTTGGTTGATTATTGTGTCAATAGCAATAGCAGATTTTCCAGTTTGTCTATCACCAATAATCAATTCTCTTTGACCTCTTCCAACCGGAATCATTGCATCAATAGATGTGATACCTGTTTGCATTGGTTCATGAACTGATCTTCTCTTGATTATTCCAGGAGCCATTTCTTCAATCAACCTAGTATCACTTGTTGGGATTTCACCTTTCCCATCTATTGGTTGTCCAAGAGGGTTAACTACTCTCCCTTGCATCGCTTCACCAACTGGTACAGATGCGATTTTACCTGTGGACTTAACGTTACTTCCTTCTTGGACACCAAGTGCCTCTCCCATTAAAACGGCTCCAACATTATCATCTTCAAGATTTAAAGCTATACCTTCGGTACCATCCTCAAATTCCAATAACTCACCTGCCATGACCTGATCTAAGCCATATATTCTTGCAATGCCATCACCGATTTGCAGAACAGTTCCTACATTGCTAACACTTACAGATTGGTCATAATCAGTTATTTGTTGTTTTAAGATTGAACTGATTTCATCAGGGCGTATAGATACCATGGATTTAAGAATTTAAGGTTGATTTAAAAGTTACTTGGAAAGAGTTATGCCAAGTTTTCTAATTTGTGAAGCAAGGGAAGCATCAATTACTTTTGATCCTACACTGGCGACGAAACCACCAATTAGAGATGGGTCAATTTTAGTTACAAGTTCTAATTTTTCTGTTCCAGCAATATTGATGATCTTTTTGGTAATTAAACCTTTCTGTTCATCAGTAAGCTCGACTGCAGAAGTAACAGTTGCCAAAGCAATATTACTATTTTCTCGGTAAATCTCTAAAAACCTATCAAGAATTGAAGTAAGGATTCCAATTCTTTGCCTATCGGCCAATAATTTTAAGAAATTTAGTAAAGAAGAATTAACCTTATTTGAAAAAATTTCAATGATGATTTTCTTCTTAGCATCTGTCTCTAAAATAGGAGAGGATAGTGCCTTCTCCAATTCAGGGGAATCATTGATTAATTCCAAGAGTTGTTTAACCTCAGAAACCATCTCCTCAGTTTGCGAATTTTCATTCACAACTTGAAGTAATGCCTCTGCGTATGGTGTAGTAACTGAATTTAAAAGTGGCATTAGTTCACCTCAATATTATTAATTGATTGAGTTACCAAATTTTCTTGTGTTTTTTTATCAAGTCGATTTGGTAGAGAATCTAAGGCTTTCTTAATGGCCAGTTCAACAGCTTCTTTTCGAAGTTGAGAAATTGCTCTGGATGCTTCAGAGCTCTCATCAGAGATTGCACTTTGTTTAATTCGTGCCATCTCCTCTATCGCTTTTTTCTCACTTTCCATTCTTATTGATTCAGATCTTTTAAGGGAATCTGCTTTTATTTGAGAAGCTTTTTCTTCTGCTGAAGATAAATCTTTCTTTGCCTTTTCTAAAGCTTGAGTTGCATTTAGGAGTCGATCTTCAGCATCTTTTAATTCAAGAAGGATTCCTTCTCTCCTTTTTTGAAGCATTTTACCCAGGAAACCAGGCAAAAATTTATAAAGACCGAAAACTACTACAGCCCAATTAAGGATATTAGTTTCGAATAAATTGAAATTCAATCCAAAACCTTCTGTAGCTAAAAGAGTTAAATTCATTTTTCTAGAATCAATCTATTAACAATAAGTTCGCTTAGATCATCAGCCTGTTTAGAAAGTTGATCACGAGCAGCAGATGTCTGACTTTCAATTTCTAGTCTTGCTTTTTCTTTTGAAGCATTTGCTTCATTGTTAGCAAGTTCTAGTGCTTCCTTATAAAGCTTGTCAGACTCATCCTCAGCTTCGCTCACAATTCTTTGGGCTTCTGTACGAGCACCTTGAAGCTGAGTTAATAATTCAGCTTCTAATTTTTTAACCTCAGAAAGTTTATTTTTGGCCTCAATAATATTATTACTTACAAACTTTTCTCTTTTTTCTACAACATTGCCTACTGGCTTAAAAAAGAGAGAATTTAATATGTAAGTAAGCGCAACTACTTGTATCGCCATTAATGGCAAAGTGGCATTTATATCAAATAATCCACCTTCTGTAGCACCAAAAAAATTAAGAGCCAACATATGATTCAATTGAAGTTAAAAAATTAAATTGAAATACTGCTAATAAGGATTAGAAGCAATATTAACTTTTAGGAAAAAGGATTCGCAAAAAGTAGTACCAAAGCCACAACTAATCCGTAAATTGTTAATGACTCCATGAAAGCGAAAGATAAAAGAAGAGTACCTCTGATTTTACCTTCAGCTTCTGGTTGACGGGCAATACCCTCAACAGCACCTTGAGCTGCGTTACCTTGTCCAAGACCTGGGCCAATAGCACCTAGACCTACTGCTAAACCAGCAGCTACAACTGATGCAGCGGAAGTAATCGAATCCATAATTTTGAAATAAAGAGCTTAATGCTTGTGATAATCTTTGTTGTCATACACGCTTGGACATCCTTTCTATTAAGAATGGGTCTGATATTTTCAGACCTACGCGATTAGATATTTTGCCAGATTACAGACCCTTTGTAAAAGAGTCTGAATGTATTAGAAGACAGCTAATGATGTTCTTCAACAGCTTCTCCAATGTAGTAGGCCGCTAAAGTTGCGAAAATCAATGCCTGAATTGCACTAGTAAATAATCCTAGGAACATAACAGGTATTGGGAGAATTAGCGGAACTAAAAAGACTAAAACACCAACAACAAGCTCATCAGCCAAAATATTTCCAAATAGCCTGAAAGAGAGTGATAAAGGTTTCGTAAAGTCCTCTAAAATTTTGAAAGGAAGCATAATAGGAGTTGGGTGAACATAATATTCGAAGTATCTCCAACCCTTATTGCTTAAACCTGCATAGAAATAAGAGAGTGAAACCAATAACGCCAAGGCTATAGTTGTGTTGATATCTGCAGTAGGTGCTCCTAATTCTCCACTTGGTAACTTAATCAATCTCCAAGGAATTAAAGCTCCCCCCCAATTACTAACAAAGACGAATAAAAATAAAGTACCTATAAATGGCATCCAATCTCTATATACTTTTTCACCTATTTGCGTCCTAGCAAGATCTCTTATGTAATCCCAGAGGAATTCAAGCAAGTTTTGAAGGCCTTTTGGATCATTTTCCATTTTTTTAGTTCCTAAAGAAATAAAAACTAATAACGCTCCTAATAAAATCCAAGATGTTAAAAATACCTGCCCATGAAGTCTGATATTTCCAATTTGCCAATAAAGATGTTGACCAACTTCTAATGCTGCAAAATTTGTTAGCAAGGAATTAAAAAACATTTGTTTTGAATAAAAAAATTTACTTAAGAACGTGAAAAATAAAGAATGAGAGAAGGCTTGTAAATGAAAAAACCTATCATCGCAGGAAAAATATCTAAAGATCCTAGCTTGCTCGCAAAAATAAAGAGGCAAACTGGGACTAATAGTTGCAATTTTGATACACCTGATGATTCTTTACCAAGTTTCCCTATACTTTTGGCAAGCAAACGTAGGTAAAAAATACCGGCAATTGCACCTATAAAAATACTAAAACCAAAAGTAAATCCTAGAAAAATTCCAGTTATTGAAGCTATAAAAATAGAAACAATAAAAGTAATTCCAAAAATTGTTAATTGCAATTTTGTATATTCATCATTTTGAGAAAGCAAATTATCTATTTGATTGGCAATGCCAGATTTACTTTCTTTGATGATCGAATTATTCAGGGATTGAGGAAATTCAGCATTCTCATTAGAAAGATGCTCAAGTTTTTTTCTATTTGAGTCCACTGATGTGAACATAGTTTAGAAACCTCTCTGAATGGTTTTAAGTAAGTATATAAACTCACGGAATCTATCACGGAGAGGTGCCTTTTAGCTAGTTTTTTTTTATAAAAAATTAATTCTTAAGATTTATGATTAATCTGTAGACCTTTTTCTACTTTATTCTTCAAAAATAAAATTTATGAAAAGTCATCTTTTTATTGCTTTAACACTTTAAAACGTTAATAAAAGACTTGGCAAAATCTCAATTAAACGTCTCAATAGTACATATACATTTAAAAAATTGGAGATAAGTCAAGAAACAATAAAATATAAAAGAATTTCTAAAAGAAAAAAACCCTTTAGTTCTAATTACAAAAAAAATTTAAGCAATTTAACAGAGTCTATCTTTCCCCTACCTTGGATGGTATGGCCTTATGAAGCTAAAATCCTCCTTATCCTCGTAGGAATATGGTCAATATTCGGCATCCTCATTCTAGGATCGTCAAGTTGGTGGGTAGCCAGTAGAGAAATGGGAAATTGGGCTTACTTTTTAAAAAAACAAATTATTTGGACAATTCCAGGGATTGGTTTATTTTATTTCACTCTTAATACAAACATTAGAAATCTTTTAAAGTTTTCAAGGATTATTTTTTATATTTTATTCTTTTTAATTTTTCTGACTAATATTACTGGAATTACAGTAAATGGATCTTCAAGATGGCTAGTGCTAGGAAATTTACGTCTGCAACCATCTGAATTAATTAAACCTTTTTTAATTTTAGAAGCTTCTAATCTTTTCGCTCATTGGAATCTGATAAAGAATGATAAAAAATTAATTTCAATTATGTCTTTTGGTTTATTAATTTTATTAATACTAAAACAGCCTAATTTAAGTACTGCATCATTAACTGGAATTCTTTTTTGGGTTTTGGGTTTATGCGGAGGAGTACAACTTAGCACTCTTTGCTCATTTGCCTCATTAGGATTCATAACTGGTTGTTTTAGTATCCTTATTAACGAATATCAAAAACTTAGGGTTACTTCATTTATTAATCCTTGGAAAGATCAACAAGAAAGTGGATTTCAATTGGTTCAGAGTCTATTAGCCATTGGTTCAGGCGGTCTATTCGGGCAAGGTTTTGGGCTTTCTATACAAAAATTACAGTACCTACCATTTATGTATACAGATTTTATTTTTGCCATCTTTGCAGAAGAATTTGGTTTGTTAGGATGTTCCCTTTTCTTAGGATTTTTAGCAATTTTTTCTTATATAAGCCTCAGAATTGCTCTTAAGTGCAGGAATAATTATACAAAGTTGGTTGCTATTGGATGTGGCGTATTATTAACAGGTCAATCAATAATGCATATTGCTGTAACAACAGGTTCAATTCCTACTACAGGCTTACCACTACCTTTTATCAGTTATGGCGGAAATTCATTATTAGCATCTTTTTTTATTGCAGGAATGTTACTGAGATGTTCATTAGAATCAACAGGGTTCATAGGTATGATTTATACACGGAAGACGCTTAATTAGTTAGAATTTAGAGGATTTAAGTTAAGCTATCGAATCATTTAATTTAGTTATTTCAGAATTATCTCAAAATGGTAATCTGCTTATGGAAAATGGTCTTAATAATCCAGGCCCATTTACTATATTTTTGGTTTTCATGGCAGGACTTTTAACTAGTCTGGGGCCATGCTCGATATCATTACTACCAATCACAATTGCTTATATAGGTGGAACAGACAAAAATAAATTTAAACTTATTAGTTTTTCAGGAGGAGTAGTTTTTTCACTCGTCGCATTGGGTGCTGCTAGTGGATTATTAGGGAAAATCTACGGGCAAATACCAACTTATTACACCTCGGTAGTTGCCTTGATAGCAATTATTATGGGTTTAAATTTATTAGGAATTCTAAAGTTTCAATTCCCGAATGGACCTGATTTAAAAATAATTGAAGATAAAATACCATCCTTTTTAGCACCTTTTGCAATAGGGTCTGCCTTTGGACTAGCCTCTTCACCTTGCATTACTCCAGTACTAGCAACCCTTTTAGCTTGGGTATCGCAAGCTAAAAACCCTACAATCTCAATTATTTTTTTATTTTTCTTTGGAGTTGGCCAAGTAATTCCTCTAATCATTGCTGGAGCTACAGCAGAAAACTTAAAAAAATTTTTAGAGCTCAGAAAATTTAGTCAAATAATTCCTACTTTAAGTGGGATATTTTTAGTTTCCCTTGGATTATTAAATTTATTTTCAAATTGGATTTAAATGATTATTTTTAAGAATTTAATTTTAAAAATATCAAGTTTAAGATTCGCTATATCACTCATAATCTTTATAGCCATTTCAAGTGGCATAGGAACTTTCATACCTCAAGGTAGTAATAAAAAATTTTATATTGATATTTTTGATAATGCTCCTATTTTGGGATTTTTAAATGGCGAAAAAGTCTTAAAACTTCAATTGGATCATATTTATACAAGCTTTTGGTTTTTATTTGCATTAATTCTTCTTTGCATTTCTCTAGCAGCTTGTAGTTTCAGGAGGCAAATCCCTTCCTTAAAAGCTTCATTAAAATGGATCGAATATAAGAATGAAAAAAAATTTAGCAAACTGCAATTAACCTCTAGTCACCAAATCAATGAAGATGCAGACTACATATCAAAAGCAGATTTATTACTTAAAAAACAAGGATGGCAAACATACAAATATAAAAGTCATCTTTCTGCAAGAAGGGGGTTAATTGGGAAAATCGGTCCTTTAGTTGTACATATTGGATTGATAATATTACTAATAGGCTCAGCATATGGAAGTTTTACCAATCAATCAAAAGAACAATATTTATTGCCTGGGGAAAGCTTGGATCTTATTAATGAGAGCACGAACTCAAAAGCCAATATAAAGTTAGTTGATTTTTCTATAGAACGAGAAAGTGATGGTATACCCAAACAATTTATTTCTAAGTTAGATTTTTTTTCTGAAGACTTAAGATTAAATGAAATAAAAACTGCCAAAGTTAATCACCCAATAAGGTTTCAAGGATTAACTATTTATCAAGCTGACTGGTCAATATCAAATGTTGTTTTAGAAATAGATAATATCCTTTATCAATTACAATTAAAGGAGATTCCTGAAATTGGAAATCAAGTTTGGGGGGTTTTAGTTGAATTAGGTTCAGAGAATAAAAAAAAATTCCTTTTAACAATAGATAATGAGAATGGTCCACTTAAAATTTCCAATATAGAAAATTTTTCAGGAAATAATCTCTACATAAATGAAGAACCCTTGGAAATTAATTCTTCAAAAGTAGCTCTAAAAAAAATAATCCCCAGCAGTGGATTGATAATTAAAAATGATCCGTCTATTCCTTTTATTTATTTTTCTTTTATCTTAATAATTTTTGGAACAATAATAAGTCTTATACCTACTAACCAATTATGGATTCTTGTAAATATTGAATCACAAAAGTTATCCATTGGAGGTCTAAGCAATAAAAATTTAGTTGGTTTTAAAAAAGAATTTTTTAAATTATTAGAAGAAATTAAAAATTTTTAATTTTTTTTCTGTCCACTAAAAATATCTAATTGCATAGAAACATTTCCTCTGGGGTTAAATGCAGCATTTAGATGTATCCAGTGCGGTGAGCCTGCATTCACTAAATCATCCATAATTCTATTAACAACTTCCTCATGTGATATTTTCATATCTCTGAAATTATTAATATAAAGCTTTAGAGATTTCAACTCATAGACTCTCAAATTTGGTTGATAAACAATATTTAGCTTGGCAAAATCTGGATAGCCTGAAAAGGGGCACTTACATGTAAATTCAGGTAACTGGATAGAAATTTCATAAATTCTTTTTTTATTTGGATTTTCAAAACAAATTATTTTTGATTCTTCAATAATTCTCTCACCATATAGTGGACTTTTTGTCGAATCATTTAATTTAGCAGCACTCATTTTTAATGGAACTTATTTACTAAACCTATATAAAAAGATCAAAATTCGCAAAAGTCTCAACAAGCCTAAGTATTACAGTTGACTAAGTCAAAACCTGTGAAATCTTATTTTTGTATCAATAGTAACAATCATAATGCCATTCAAAAGGGTTATATGTGTTTAGTTCAAAGACAAAATTAATGGACATTTGTTTGATAACTATCGATAACAACTTAAATAAATCACTTCAACCAAAGAGTGCAATTGGAATGCTATGGCTTCAAACACACTTTGAAAATGATCAGTGGGAAGCATTATCAAATAGTACAGTAATTATTTCTGAAAAAAACTCCAAATTATTAATAGAAGATGCCATAAATGCAGGTCTTGATATTAAATGTTTTTCTGATATTTCAATGATGGATGTTTTCCCAAAAAACAATTAAAATAATAATATTCAAAGTCTAATCATGAAGAAAATTGAGGCAATCATACGTCCCTTTAAACTGGAGGACGTAAAAATTGCATTAGTAAACTCTGGTATTGTTGGAATGACTGTGAGTGAAGTCAGAGGTTTTGGAAGACAAAAGGGACAAGTTGAAAGATATAGAGGTTCAGAGTTTACTGTTGAATTCCTTCAAAAACTCAAAGTAGAAGTTGTAGTGGAGGATGAAAGAGTTAATTCAGTCATTGATGCAATTGCTGAAGCAGCAAAAACTGGGGAAATCGGCGACGGGAAAATATTCATCACATCAATTGATTCTGTTGTGAGAATTAGAACTGGCGACAAAGATGAAGAAGCTCTCTAATTCAAAGAGTTTCATTTACTAAATTTTGTATATATTCACTATTAATTCTTGGATTTGGTTCACTTCTTAAGCACATCCAAGCTAGATATTCATGATTGCCAGCTGGACCTACTAAAGGGGAAGCTATCAAATTCTGTATATTCCATTGAAAATTCTTAGCCGCATCAATAACAGACTCTATAGCCTCAGTATGGAATTTAGGATTTCGAACAACACCACCTTTGCCGACTTTATCTTTACCAACCTCAAATTGCGGTTTAATTAAAAATATTCCCTCTATAGAATCACCTACTAATAAATTACTAATAGAATTAAAAACTAACTTTAATGAAATAAAAGACAAATCAGCAACCACAAAATTTGGCAATTCAACACTTCTAGATAAAAGATCATTAGGTTTTAAATTTCGAATATTTGTTCGTTCAAAAAGTATAACTTTTGGATTTTTTCTAATTTTCCATGCAGTCTGTCCATAACCTACATCTACTCCATAAACTAACTTTGCGCCTTGTTGCAATAAGCAATCAGTAAATCCCCCAGTTGAGATTCCCGCGTCAATACATATTTTATCTTTTACATTTATTTCAAGTCTTTTAAATGCCTCTAATAATTTTTCGCCTCCCCTTGATACAAACATAGGTCCGGAATCGATAAACAATTCAGAACCAATTAATACTTGCTGTCCAGGTTTATCCAATACTTTGCCATTAATATCTCTTACTTTGCCTGCAAGAATTAAACCTTGGGCTTTTTGACGAGTTTCACATAAACCTTTGTTGAGAAGATAAAGGTCTAATCTACTTTTTTCAATCATCTATTCATCAAAAAAAAAGACTGAATAATGAACTTCTACAAGATTAAGATCCAAATTCTTTAATACCTTCTAATTTTAAATGCGAACTAAAGAATTACCCATTATTAACGAAGGCAATTTGTAAAAATATTTTAATATTTAAACTTTCTTTAAACAGTTAAAAAATCTGTTACAAAAAAAATAATTAACAGGCAAATATGTGCAATGGCAAGTACATCCTTAAGGTATAGGGCAATTATTCGATTTTGGTTATAAAGTTTAAGATGGTGATTATTAAAAATTGTGATCGAGCGTTACACATTACCCGAAATGGGGCAAATCTGGACTGAAAGTGCAAAATTCCATAGTTGGCTTAAGGTTGAAATAGCTGCATGTGAAGCAAATTGTTCTCTCGGAAAAATTCCTGAGAATGCCATGAAAGATATTCGTTCAAATGCAAAGTTTGATGAATCCAGAATTAAAGAAATTGAGAAAGAAGTTAAACATGATGTAATAGCATTTCTTACAAGCGTCAATGAATTTGTAGGAGACTCTGGTAGATACATTCATGTTGGAATGACTAGTAGTGATGTACTTGATACCGGATTATCTCTTCAGTTGAAAGATTCTAGTGAATTATTACTAAAAGAAATTGAGAAACTAGAAAATGAAGTCAGATTATTAGCAAGAAAGCATAAAAATACATTAATGATTGGCAGATCACATGCTATTCATGGGGAGCCAATTTCCTTTGGTTTTAAACTTGCAGGATGGTTAGCAGAAATAATAAGGAACAAAAAAAGATTATTAACACTTAAAGAATCCGTAGCAATAGGACAAATAAGTGGTGCAATGGGTACTTACGCCAATACAAACCCTGAAGTTGAACAAATAACTTGTGATTTACTCGGCTTAAAACCAGATACAGCAAGTACCCAAGTTATATCAAGAGACAGACATGCAGAATATGTTCAAACAATTGCACTGGTTGGGGCTTCGCTAGATAGATTCGCTACTGAAATAAGAAATTTACAGAGAACTGACGTTTTAGAAGTTGAGGAAGGATTCACAAAAGGGCAAAAAGGAAGTTCAGCAATGCCTCATAAAAGAAATCCTATTCGGAGTGAAAGAGTAAGCGGTTTAGCGAGAATTTTGAGAAGTTACGTATTAACAGCTCTGGAAAATGTCCCACTTTGGCATGAACGAGATATTAGCCATAGTTCAAATGAGCGTATTATGTTACCTGACGTATCAATCTGTTTGCATTTTATGCTTAGAGAAATGAAAGATATAGTAAGCAATTTAGAAGTTTATCCAAAAAATATGCTCAAAAATTTAAATATATATGGCGGCGTAATTTTTAGTCAGAAAGTTTTACTTTTGCTTGTAGAGAGCGGCATGTCTAGAGAAAAGGCATATAGCTTAGTACAAAAAAATGCACATCAGGCCTGGAATACTGAGAATGGGAATTTCAAAGAAAATATAGAGAGAGATAATGAAATTATGGATTTTATTGATCAAAGTGATTTAGAAGAATGTTTTAATCCTTCAATTCATCTCAATAATTTAAGTGTAATATGGGAGAAGCTCGGTATCTAGATTACTGAAAACCTTATCTCATTTTAATCAGTGTTTTCAGAAGAATAATGACAAAAAACTTTAGGATTGAAAAAGATAGTATGGGAACAATAGAGGTTCCCATGGAAGCTTTATGGGGTGCTCAAACACAAAGATCAATAATAAATTTTTCTATTGGAGAAGAATTAATTCCAATTGAGTTAATTTATTCACTCACCCTCATAAAAAAAGCTGCTTCAATTGCTAATTTCAATTTAGGTTTAATAGATAAAAGAAAAAAAGATTTGATTGTAGAGGCATGTACAGAAATACTTGATGGGCTTCATGATTCACAGTTTCCCTTAAAGGTTTGGCAAACAGGTAGTGGCACGCAAACAAATATGAATGTTAATGAGGTAATTTCAAATATTGCAGCGTTAAAAACAAATTCAAAGCTTGGTAGTCATCAACCAATTCATCCGAATGATGATGTAAATAAATCTCAGTCAACTAATGATACTTTTCCTGCTGCTATTCAAATATCTGTTGTTAATGAAATAATCAAAAATTTAGTTCCAACTATAAGAGAACTTACGAAAATCCTTGATAAAAAAAGTGAAGAATGGAAAGACCTAATAAAGATAGGAAGAACCCATTTTCAAGATGCAGTGCCCCTTACTTTTGGGCAAGAAATATCAGGTTGGTCAGAGCAACTTAAAGATGCTGAAAATGCAATTGTTATGAGTCTGAATGAATTATATTTCTTGCCTCTTGGAGGAACTGCGGTTGGTACAGGGATTAATTGTCCAAAAGGATTTTGTGAAGAGTCCATAAAATCAATTTCCGATTATACGAATCTAATGTTCTATAAATCAAAAAATAATTTTTCTATAATGGCCTCGCATGATCGTCTAGCTCAAGTAATGAGCCAGATAAAAATATTTGCAGGTGCATTGTTTAAAATTTCAAATGATATAAAAATTCTATCTTCTGGTCCAAGATCAGGAATATATGAATTAATTATCCCTCAAAATGAACCTGGAAGTTCTATTATGCCAGGTAAAGTAAATCCGACTCAATGCGAAGCCCTATCAATGGTTTGTACTCAGATAATGGGTCTTGAATATGCAGTTTCAATAGCAAATTCTAGCGGCACTTTGCAGATGAATGAATATAAGCCTCTTATTGGATTTAATATTCTTACAAGTTTAAAATTACTTAAAAATGCAATAGAAAACTTCAGAATAAAATTAGTTGCTGGGATGGAACCTAATCAAAAAAAAATGAAGTTAAATTTAGAAAATTCATTAATGTTGGTTACAGCCATAGTGCCAAAAGTTGGTTATGAAAAAGCAGCTGAAATTGCAAACCTTGCTTTCAAAGAATCATTAAATTTAAAAGAGGCAACACTTAAACTTGGTTATTTAAACGAAGATGAATTTGATGAAGCAATGAATATTAATTCAATGATTTGATAAAAAATTTAAGAATTATTGTCAATTCTTTTTGTTGCAGGATTAATATCTTCAGAGACTTTTATAAGATCATTAGATTCAGAAACAGGAAAACGGTTAATAGCTTTTAATGCTAGCTTTGCTTTGGTTTTTAATTTATTACTAACACCAATACAGTATTGCACTTGAGAAAGGACATCAATTGATCTTCTAATAATCCTGACTACATCGCCTTCGTCTAATGAAGTATTAAAAACCAAATCTTGCCATTTTTTCCCCCTTGCCCATTCAGAAATAATTCCAGTCAACTCTGTTTCTAGATAGATAGGTATCTCAATATAAAGCTTATTCTGTTGAGAAGCTACTAATTTTCTTAAACCATCTAATTCATTAAAAACATCTATTACTTTTAAAGAAGGCTTGAAATTACACCAAAGATTTGGTCTTCTTACATCAACACATATAGCTTGAATAATTGCAGCTAAATCAGGAGGATCTAAATCGTCCAAATAACCACTAACTAAAACAAGACCAATCCATAATTCATTTTCACTTCTTATTGCACCAACTGTTTGTCCAACTTCTGTCAATTCCAAATCATTTAAACAACCAAAATGATTCAAAATTTTAATCAAATCGGTAAAAGTTCTCCAGTTATGATTTTCTTTATCCTCAAGAAGCTTTTTTCTCATATTTATTTCTTGTTCAACATCAACAATTCTTTTTCTATATTTCTTTAACTTCTTGGAGTCTCCAAATCTATGGGCGGGATGATCAGTAACAGTTTCTTCTAAATTATTTATTTGTTGCTGTTGCGCCAAAACTTCCGTTGTCAGATCATATTGTGGAGTTTGTAAATCATTTTTTTTAGAAACTTCTAAAATTCGATCTGCGAAACACTGCGACAAATCATCTCCTCTAAATACCTCTCCAGAAAAATACATCTTTGGTGCTTCAAGTCCTAAGACATCAATTGTATCCAAATCATTAAAAATACTGACTATGTATGATGGTTTTATAAGGATAAATAAATTATCAATTGTCAAACACAATAAACTCTTTATTTTTTGAGATTCATATATTTTCTTACAAATTAATCCTGGAACAATTTTTCTTTTGATTTGTGGAGCTTTGATTGAAATTAAGCTTCCATCTTTAATATATGGGAGTGCATTAGTGATCTCTTCTGATAATTTTTCTGCTGCTTGTTTTTCTAAAATTTTCAATAGCCTTCTCTCTTCTTTAAGACGATTTTTTAACTTTTCGTAGGCATCAAAATCTTTCCATGAAACTTTAGATGTAATTTTTTTTAATTCAATTAAATCTTTATCCAACTTTTCAAGAATCATATTCTCACCTGTGGATTCACCTAAATATAAAAAACTACCAAAACTTCTTTTAATTAATTCTTTAGACTTCTCTAAAGTGTAACTTTGTAAAAGATTAAGTACCATTCCATAGCTAGGAGTGAATTGACTCTCTAAAGAATTTGGTTTGCTTATAGCCAGTGCACTTGCTTCTTTGGCACCTTCGAATCTTGTTTGTAATGTAACAACATATCCTTGGGTATCTTTTCCTCTTCTTCCAGCTCTTCCTGACATTTGCAAAAATTCACTGCTAAATAATAATCTATGCCCATCTTCTGTCCTTTTTGATAAAGAAGAAATAACAGTTGTTCTTGCAGGCATATTAATTCCTGCAGCTAGAGTTTCGGTTGCAAAAACAACTTTTATCAAACCTTGCTGAAATAGTTCCTCAACCAATTCTTTCCATGCAGGCAATAATCCAGCATGATGAGATGCAATACCGCGTTTTAATGCCTCGCATTGAGATTTATCTTTAATTGCCTCTTGATTATTTTTAAGATAAACATCTAATTTTTGGGATATCATATTTGCTTCTGAATAACTTACTAAAGTTAAATCTTTTATATTCTCAATAGCCTTGTCACATCCTCTTCTACTAAAAATAAAATAAATAGCTGGCAACATATTTCTTTCAGCCAGTTTCGAGATCACAAAGGCAATTGAGGGAGACTTTGGTTGCATTATCCTGCCCACTTTCCCTCTCATTTTCTGCCCTTTAGGAGCTCTCCAAATCTTACAATTTGGATGAATTCCATTACCCTTATTATTTAAAAGTGGATGGAGGCCTTTAACACTGCAAAAAATAAAATCAAGTGGGACTGGTCTTTTATCACTGTTAATTAGTACTGTGGGTCCATGAACTTTTTCTATCCAATTTTGTAGTTGATCTGCATTAGCTATTGTTGCTGATAAAGCTATTATTTGAGTTCTAGTAGGGCAATGGATTATAGTTTCCTCCCAAACCGTGCCTCTTTGGGGGTCATTCATGTAATGACATTCATCAAGAATCACAGATTCTAAATTTTCTAAGGGATCATCAAATTCATCAAATTCGCCATAAAGCATGTTCCTAAAAATCTCAGTAGTCATGACTAAGATTGGTGCTTCTCTATTTATACTTATATCTCCAGTTAAAAGACCAACCTTATTCTCACCATATTGATTAGCAAAATCTCTATACTTTTGGTTTGATAGGGCTTTTAAAGGTGTTGTATAAAAAACTCTGCTGTCATGCGATAAACCTCTATATATAGCAAATTCACCTATCAATGTTTTACCCGAACCTGTTGGTGCCGTTAAAACAACAGAATTTCCGCTATTTATAGCTCGTATTGCCTCTAATTGGAAATCATCAAGAGGAAAGGGGAAATATTCCTCTAAATTAAGCAATAATTGTGATTGAAGAGAGGATGAGTTAACTTCTTAATATATGATCTATATAGATATTAATAAACAAAAAATACCTTGCAAACTTTAATAGTAAATCTAAATCTTTTTAATTAAATCCACTAAATTTTATTTTGCCAAAATGAAAAAAATAAAAATTCCAAAAAATAGAATCCGTAAATTAAAAACATTTTCATTAGGTAAAAAACCATTCGAACTTATAAATTTAAATTCGCAAAATAAAAAACTTATAGACTTATGCAGTAATGATTATTTTGGATTAAGTAGAGATAAGCATTTAATAAAAGCTGCTTACGAAATAAGCCTTTTAGAAGGTATTGGTTCAGGAAGCTCTAGGTTTATTACAGGTTCAAGACCAATACATAAATTATTGGAAACAAAACTTTCCGAGTGGCTTGATCAAGAAAAAATATTACTTTTCCCAAGCGGATTTCAAGCAAATATAGCAGCTATCGAGGCTTTAGCAAACAGAAATAGTATCGTAATAGCAGATAAATTGATCCATAACTCTTTATTAGTTGGAGTTAAAGCTGCTCAGGCAAAACTGGTTCGATTTTCACACAATAATTTGAAGGATTTAGAAGATAAAATTATTAATTCTAACCCTACAAAAAATTCTATTTTAGTTGTTGTTGAATCTCTTTATAGTATGGAGGGATCAATTGCTCCGCTAAAAGAAATAACGGAAATTTGCAAAAAAAATAGTGTTCAATTATTAGTAGACGAAGCTCATGCAATTGGGATCTTGGGTCCTGAAGGCAGAGGTTTAAGTTTTAATTTCCGTTCTAATATAACTATGATCACTGGAACTTTTGGAAAAGCATTTGGTAGCGGAGGAGCTTTCATAGCTTCCAATTCAGAAATTGGTGAATATCTTATCCAAACAAGTGGTGCATATAGGTACACAACAGCGCTTGCTCCATGCTTAGCTGCTGGAGCACTAGAGGGTTTAAAAAAAATTTTACAAAATAAAGAATGGGGTAATGATTTGTTATCTTCTGCAAATGTATGGAAGGATGAAATTATTAAAAATTTTAGTTTTCCTGTACAAGGAGATTCCCACATTTTATCAATTATTATTGGACAAGAAGAAAAGGCAATTTATCTTCAAAAATATCTCGAAAAAAATGGGTTTTTAGCAATTGCGATAAGACCTCCAACTGTCCCAGTTGGACAATCAAGAATAAGAATAACAATAAGGAGAAACTTAGATTTTAATCTGCTAAAGAATTTCATTGCTGTATTAAAAGATTTTAAATGAAACAAATTATTACTCAACATGGGTGGGGACTAAATAAACATTTCTGGGATGATTATAAAGTTGATTTTTTAAATAATAATTGGCATTGGCAAGATAATGAAAGAGGCTATTTTTCGACAAGCAATTATCAAGCAAAATGGATTAAAAGCGAATGTAAAAAAGAAATCAGAATGTCTTTATGCCACTCATATGGTTTTCATTTAATGCCAAAAAAAATTTTAGAAGAAGCAACTCATATTGTTCTTATCAATTCTTTTAATAATTTTCTTCCTTTAAGTAACAAGAGAGACTTTATTTTGAGGTCTCTAAAAAGAATGGAAACAAAAATCAAAAAAGATAAACCTAAGGATATGTTGAAAGAATTTATACATAGATCATTTATGCCAAATGAAATTAATAATAGTTTTAAAAATATCCTTTATAAAAGTTTAGAGAGTTCAAATAAAAATCTTCTTTTAAGTGATTTAAAAGAACTTTACATCAAAAGAGATTTTCCAGTATTTCTTAAAAAAGATTGCAAAATTATTTTTATAAAATCAGAAAATGATTTGATTCTTGACAAAGAATCAAATAATAACTTTTTAGATTTCTTAAATAAAACACTTGATAGAAAGCCAATTTTAATTAAATTAGCTCAGCAAGGGCATTGCTTGAATAATTTAAATTTATACGAGATTTTACTTAATACATTTAATGATTGAAATGGATAATAAACAGTGGAATGAGAAAATAAAAAATAACTTCAATGATGCTGCATATCGGTATTTAGAATATTCAAATATTCAAAAATTTTTTGCAAAAAAGATTGTTCAATTTATCAAGGAATTAAATCCCCAAAAAAAAGGTGAATGGATAGATCTAGGATCAGGACCAGGACTATTAGCTGATGAAATAGAAAAAAAATTTTCTTCCCAAAAAGTATCCAGAATTGATTTCAGCAAAAAAATGCTTCTTGCGAATAAATTATCTAGTAAAAAAATTATATGGGATTTGAATAATGATTTACCTCCCGAAATCAATAACTGTTCTCTATTAACATCTAACTTTTGTATACATTGGTTAAACAACCCAGAAAAGATAATAAAAAATTGGTTTAGTAAATTAATACCTGGAGGTTTTTTAATCATTTCATATCCAACAAAAGATTGTTTTCCTGAATGGAAAGATACTTGTAGAAAAATTGATATTGAATATAGTGGTCTTAATTTCCTTTGCTCTAATGAATTATTAAAAGATTTCAAATCAACAGAAATTCATTATTCAGAAAAGTTTAATTATCTTGAAAATTTTGAAGATGTATATAAGCTTTTTAGAAGCATTAAAAATGTAGGAGCACAATCAACAAACTCTAAACGTAAAACAGTGAAAGAGTTAAAAGAAATGCAAAAGTTTTGGCCAAAGAATTACAATAATACAGTGAACCTTTCTTGGCAAATTGAGATTCAAATCATAAAAAAATTATGAGTATTAGTAATAGTATTTTCAAATTTATAATTTGTGGAACAGATACTGATATTGGGAAAACTTTAATAAGTTCTTTTTTCGTTAGAGGATTAAATTCCTTCTATTGGAAGCCTATTCAAAGTGGTATTGAATCTCAAACTGATAGTCAAACTGTTGAAAAGCTTGCACAAGTAAATAAAGAGAAAATAATTAAAGAAGCTTATGTCTTTACAAAACCTCTTTCTCCTCATTGGGCTGCTGAAATAGATCAAAAAACTATTAACTTTGACAAGTTGAGATTGCCAAAAATAAAAGGTTCATTAATTGTAGAAACTGCAGGTGGATTAATGGTTCCAATAACACGTAATTTTTTGCAAATAGATCAAATAAAAAAATGGAATCTTCCCGTAATACTTGTATGTAAGAGTTCACTTGGTACTCTAAACCACACTCTGCTTAGTATTGAGGCCTTAAAACGAAGAAATATTGAGATTTTAGGTTTAGTAGTCAATGGCGAAAAACACCTAGACAATCCGAATACTTTAGTTGATTTTAGTGGTATTCCGTTAATTACTGAATTTCCTTACATCAGGAAAATGGACTCAAATAATTTAGATATACTATGGAAAGAATTAGAAATCAAAAATAAGTTGATCTCACTTTTAAACTCAAAAATAAGTTAAATGAAATCTTTGGATTCAAAAACTCCAAATCAAAATTGGCACCCAAATATTTGGCCACCTTTTACACAAATCAATAACAGCAAACCGCAAATAGAAGTGACGCATGGTAAAGATGCCCTCCTATTTACTAAAGACCCTAAAAAAGAGCTAATAGATGCAATTAGTAGTTGGTGGGTAACTCTTCATGGTCATAGTAACGAATATATTGCCGATGCTATTTTCAATCAATCAAAAAAACTTGAGCAAGTTATATTTGCTGATTTTTTACATCCACAGGCAAAAAAGTTGGCAGAAAGACTTAGTGAATTAACAAAACTAGACAGATTATTCTTTTCTGATAACGGTTCTACTGCAGTGGAGGTTGCTTTAAAGATTGCCTTCCAATCATGGCAAAATAGAGGAGAAACTAGATCTCAAATAGTAGCTTTTGATGGCGCCTACCATGGCGATACATTTGGAGCAATGGCTTTAGGTGAAAGAAATATTTTTAATGAGAATTTCGATAATCTTATGTTCCCAGTTAAGAGAGTCCCATGGCCTTCAACTTGGATAAACGACGATGAAGTAGAAACAAAAGAAAATGAGGCGATTCAAAAATTAGAAACCCTACTTAAAACTCCCACAGTTGCAGTAATCATTGAGCCACTTGTTCAAGGAGCAGGAGGAATGAATATGGTTAGGCCTCAGTTTATAAAAAAAGTTTCAGAAACTATAAAAAATAATAATTCTTTGTTAATTGCAGATGAAGTTTTAACTGGTTTTGGAAGATGTGGAAGCCTTTTTGCATTTCAAAAAGCCAAAATCATTCCTGATTTAATAAGTATTTCAAAAGGCTTAACTGGTGGATTTTTACCGATGGGAATAACTTTATGTAAAGAAAAAATTTTTCAATCCTTTATTGATGATTCTCCAAAAAAAACTTTTTGGCATGGACATAGTTTTACTGCTAATCCTTTAGGTTGTGCTGCGGCAAACGCTAGTCTTGATTTACTTGAAAAAGAACCAAATAAATACCTTACATTTGAAGAAAAACATTTATCTCATTTAATTAAATTTAAAAAATTACCTTATATAAAAAAGATAAGAGTATCCGGCACAATTGCTGCCTTCGATTTAGATATTGGGAACAAAAAAGGTTATTTTAATAATATTGGGAAAGAAATAAAGAGTCTTGCAATGGAGCAAGGTTTATTTATTAGGCCCCTCGGGAATGTTATTTACCTTTTGCCGCCTCTCTGTATAACCGACGATCAATTAGAAAAAAGTTACTGGATAATAAGGCAAATCTTAGACAATCTGTAGAAAGAAATTTAAGGTCCCTGTAGTATTGCATTTTCCACATCTTCTCTATTAATGCAATAGGAAAATAGTCTTTTAGTTTCTTGTCCTTGACTTTCCCAGGTAACACTTAAATCTTCTTGTTCAAACATAATAGTTGCATTCCAATTAGAAAGTAACAGGTACCATTTAGATGGATTATTAACATCCTTCACTGCACCTAAATCAGTTAGCCACAATTCCAATGATTGAAGTGAATTTTGGTTGATAGGTTTTTTAGAGAGATTCACAGACTTTTTTTAAGTATCATTTTACTAACCAAGTAGGTATTGTATCTAATTCTTTGCCAGTAAAAGAGGCAATAAAAATTGAACAAATCAAACTAATTGCAATGATCGTGAATAAAAGAAATAACGAAAACAATTCCCCATTTGAAAAAGGTCTTCTATTCCCTACTAAATTTTGATTATTTGAATCGATTATTAAATTATTTAAAACTTTAGTATTATTATTACTACTAGATTTTTCCTTTATTTTGTCATCATATATTTTCCTCAAATTACTATTATTCAAATTTTCATAAGCTTCCAAAACTTCTTGGAATTTAGCTTTAGCTTCTTCTATTTCTAAAGAAGTTGTATCAGGATGCAACTCTATGGAAAGTTTGCAAAATGCCTTTCTTAATTCATGATTAGAGGCATTTTCATCGATACCTAAAATTTTATAATAAGAAATTTTCCCTTTCAAAATAATCTTTTATTAATATTGTAATTCTAATAAATTTTTAATAAATAGAATGTTATTAATGAATCGTAAAAATTTATATTTATAACGAAATGAAAAAACAAAACATCCTAGAAGAAATATCTGCCCTTATAACTGAAGATGAAATAATTATGTTTCAAGAATTACAAATTAAAATAAAAGAATTAAATAATAAAACTAATCTAACGAGATTAATTGATGGTGATGATTATTGGATATCTCAAGTATTTGACAGCATTTGGCCATTTAAAACTTTCCAGAATATAAATTTTGATAATAAAAAATTTTTAGATATTGGATCTGGATGTGGCTTCCCTGGTTTAGCTTATGCCATAACTCATCCTACTTCAGAAATATACTTAGTTGATTCTTCCAAAAAGAAAACAGATGCTTTAAAAAGCATAATTAAGGAGATCAATTTCAAAAGCAATATTCATATAATCAATGCTCGTGTTGAAAATTTAGCCCATCAATCGTCAATGAGAAATAGTTTCGATATAGCTACTACTAGAGCGGTGAGTAATCCATCAACAGTGTCAGAATATATATTACCAATGCTAAAAAAAGAAGGATTAGGAGTTTTATATTGTGGAAAATGGACTGATTTAGAAAGTAAAAATCTAGAAAAAACTTTAGAAATATTAGAAGGAAAATTTAAAGAGAAAAAGGAGATTTTATTACCAAAATATAAAGGTACCAGAAATATTATTCTTATTCAACCTAAAAATTTTTGCCCTAAAATTTACCCTAGAAAAGTGGGTAAACCCGAGAAAAATCCATTATGAAATTATTTTTTTGATAATCTTTTGGCAACTTTATCTCCAAACTTTTCTTTTAAAAATCTTAATTTATTTATAACTTTCTTTGGATTTATATGGCCTTCTAAAACTGTCAATAATTGACCTTCAGAAACATCCACATCGAGTAAATTAGCGTTAGATCCTGGGAACCAATGACTTCCATTTCCTAGCAGTTGATATCGAGCTCTTGCGAACCCCTCCATATCCAACCAATCTATTAAATTTGAAAGCCATAGCAAAACTGGAATATTAATATTCCCAGGAGTATATTCCCAACTCGGTAGATTTCTATCCCAATTTTGATACCACTCTAAGCCTAAAACATTAATCGATTCCTGCCTTAATCTATTTATTATCTTTGGAATATACTTCTCGGATTCTGATAACAATGAAACAGCTTCTAAATGCAATTTAAAATCTGCCTCTTTTGCAATACCCACACTAAGAGTATGGACATTTTTATTTCTTAAGCAAAAAAGATCATTAAAAACTATGGGATGAAGGGGTCTACAAAGTTCCAACATTTTGTTTGAGGGAGTATGAAGATGTCCCCCTTTATCAGTAGGGCTTATTATAAAAACCCCAAGATCATACTTTTTTGCTAAATTTATAACCTTTGTATTTTCTTGATTAATGTAATACCAGTGCAAATTTACATAATCAAATAGGTTTGTTGAAATAGCCTTCTCAATGAGCGAAGATTTTCCATGGGTTGAAAATCCAATAGATCCAATTAGATTTGCTTTTTGCAAATTCCTCAAAATGTCAATACAACCACCATTTCTAATGGCCTGATGTAAATGTTCAACTGTGTTAATGCCATGTATTGCTAGTAAATCAATTTTTTTAACTTTCAATTTTTCAATACTTGACATAACATCTCTCTCAAATATTTTTGGATCACTGTTTGGAGGAATCTTTGTTTGAATTATTTTGGGGATATTTTTAGAATTTTTAAAACCCATTCCTAATTGCACCTCAGAAGTTCCATAGTACTTAGCTGTTTCTACATGATTTAAGCCATATTTGTTTGCCAGATTTAATATATTTTCTACTTTATTTTGTTCTTGATATGAAATCTTAGAAAAATCTAATTGATCCCAACTTTTTTGAAATCTCATACCACCCAAAGATAAAATAGGAATCTTAAGATTGGTTCGGCCAAACCTACGATATTGCATCTTTTTGGAATTAATGCTTATTCATTCTTGGTGGTTTTCCAAATGATTGAAACATATCCCTATCAAGACTATTCTCTAAATCATCCAATTCTTCAAACTTGACCCAGTGAATACAATCAACAGGGCATGTATCTATCGCTTCTTGTATTAAATCAACACTATCTCCATCTTGTCTTATTGCTCGGCTTCTGCCATGAAACTCATCAACTAAAAAAGTATTTGAAGCAACGTGTACACAGTATTGACAACCAATACATTTAGCTTCATCAACCCATACAGCTTTTTCAGCTAATTGACCTCCCAGTACAGGCTCCCAGCCTGTAATTTCTATATTTTTTTCTAAATTATCAAATGGATCGGTAAAATCCATAATTCGACATTAATTATCCCACTTGGTTAAGACCAATTCGATTGAGCCGTCATTTTGGTTTTTTTGTTCTACTATTTGGTAACCATCCTCTTTTGTTTTAGAAATAATTGTTTGATAAGCATACATTTGAGTAACTTTAGAAATAAATCTTTCTACCGGAAGCTCAAATTTCCATAAATCAAGATCTGTCACTAATTCATAAGTACTTGAATTATTGTCCCATTTAAATCCAACTTCAGTATCACCAGGTAAATTCATGCTTATATCAACAGCTGTAAACTTACCTCTATAGCCTTTAACGAACTTTTCTTCTTGATTAATGATATAACCTAGATTATCTAAAGCCTTAATTAATGGCTCTGCTTCTTTAAGCTGCGTTTTAATAGTACTAAAATGTGACATTAGATTCTTTGTTAAAATGTTTTAAGTTTTCATTTTGATTAGAGATGAAGGCATCAGATGTTTTAGCCTTGACTGTTACTTTACCAAGAGCATCTTCGAGATTTTTTGTAGCTTCATTACAAGAATCACCTGTAAATCCCTCAACAGTCTCTTCAACTCTACCGTCTTGATGAATTTTGAATCTCAATGTTTTTTGAGGCATTAAATTCAAGTACCAAGTACTTTTTACTTTATATAGAATAACGAAAATTTTTTGTTTCAGTTGGTACAAGTTAATTAATTTTAATTTTTATATTGAATATCTGATAAATAAATTTTTTCAATAGCTTCCTAAAAAAAAATTAAAGCTACTTAATTATAAAAACCTTGCATCCCCATCGAATCTAGAGCGGTTTTTGCCTCTTCCATAACGGATGGCTCTTTATCGAAAAGAGCTATTTTGGTACATTCATCAACGAAACATTCTTGAAATGTATTATCTAATTTTTCAAACAACCTACACAATGACCAAATACAATTACTTCTGACACCTGATTCATTATCTATTTTTAAACTTATTAAAAGCTGTTCTGCTGCTAATTCAGCGTTTTTGGAAGAAACATTTCCAATTTCAGCTAAAGAACTAGATGACCATAGCCTTACAGCAGCTACATCATTTTTTAAAGCATTTATTAATGGCTTCAAAACAATTTGGTTATCATAATTAGCTAAGCTCCATGCAGTAGCTCTTCTGACATACGCATTATCATCAGTCTCCAAAAGACTGACAAGTTTCTGGACCGCACTGGGACATGGATTACGGCCTAAAGCATATACAGCACTCATTCTTTCAACAGGACAAGGTTGATCAAGTAATGGTAATAAAAGAGGGAAAGATCTTTGATCTCTATATTCACAAAATATTCTTAAGCCCTGTATTCTTTCTTCTCTGTTACCTTCAAGCATTTTTAAAGCTGCATTGCACTCTTGAGTTGTATTTAAACCTTTTGAAAAATTATCTTCATCAATTTGCTCTAAAGGATCTATTTCAATCTCTAAAGCCAATTCTCTGGCCAAAACATCTGGGTCAACTGCAATTTCAGCTAAGCTTTCTTTGTTAGGATCCTTATTTTTTGTCATTTTCTAAAACGAAAAATATTAATTCATAGGGGCTGGCGACATCATATCTCCTGGCAACCAAATTCTTGCACTGACTGCTAAAAAGGCAATCCCAAAAAGTGCGACAATAGCGAAAGGAAGAATTTTAGTCTTGATAAAACCCAAAGATTCAAAATTAATTAACACAATAATAACCTGTTTAATAGACTTTTAAAAAATTTCTCTTAGAAAATATTATTTTTTCTTGCATTTTGTCTTAGCTGCCCACATGCAGCATTTTTATCTAAGCCTCTACTTTTTCGCAAGCTAACGGCTATACCATTATTGGAAAGTCTAGACTGAAATAATTTAAGATTATTTAAAGAAGCTCTTTTAAATTCAACGTCATCAATTTGGTTGTACTGAATTAAATTTACATGGCATTGAAAACCTTTTAACAAATTACTCAATTCATTAGCGTGTTCTAATTTGTCGTTAACTCCACTTAGCATTAAATATTCAAAACTTACTCTTCGACCAGTATCTCTTACGAATTGCTTACTGTCTTCAATTATTTTTTTGATCACATAATTTTTTGCACTTGGTATTATCGTTTCTCTTGTTTTTTGGTTTGAAGCATGTAAGCTTATTGCTAATGTAAATTGACAATTACCTAAAATTTGAAAAGATTTTTTTGATAATTTATTTATCATTTTTGGAACAGCAACAGTGCTCACAGTTATTTTTCTTTGACTAATTTGAAAATCATCATTTATTGATCTTATTGAAAAAAGCAAGTTGTCAATATTTAATAAAGGCTCACCCATACCCATGAAAACAATATTAGTCACTTTTCTGTTCATTTCATTTTCAATAAACAAAATTTGATCTAATATTTCACTTGCTTTCAAAGATCTCTTCAGACCCTCCTTCCCAGTTGCACAAAATTTGCAGTCCATAGGACAGCCTACTTGACTAGAAAGACATGCAGTAAGTCTTTTTTCAGTTGGTATGCCAACGCACTCTATACTTTCATTGTCCTCAGTAGAAAGTAAAAGCTTTAAAGTGCCATCATTAGCCAAGTTTTTTTCTTGCAATCTAAGTTCGCTTACTTTAAAACCGTCATTTCTTAACTTTTTCCTAAAATCTAGAGGTAGGACTTCTATTTGATCAATATTTTTATTTTTATTTCTGTAGTTATAGATCCACTTATAAATTTGACGACCTCTAAAAGCAGCCTGACCATAGTTAAGAGCTACATTTTCTAAGTCTTTAATACTACTTCCAAGAAGATTTTTCAAATTATTTATTCTTTATTTCAAAACTGGTTTCACCATAACAGCAAACCGTGTTTTAAAAAGAATTCTGTAAGAATTAACGCAATAAACCCAATCATGGCCATTCTTCCATTAAGTCTTTCATTATAAGTATGAAAACCATATCGAGGTAATTTTCTTTTTGGGATAATCTCAGGCTTAATCATCAATTGCTGTATAAAGAACACATTCTAGTAACTAAAAAGAATATTAGATAATATTTATTCATCTGAAAGAAGACCTTCCTCTTGTAATCCCTCTAATGCAGCAGGATCAGGTAATTGATCTTCAGAAAATTGATTTTCAGCACTAGGTCTTGCAAATGCAGCAAAATTACTTGATGAAGGATCGATTCCATGTCGATTCCGTGTAGTCTCCAAATCTTCATCACTAGGATCATCAAGTATTGCAGTAGAGCTTGCGGTAGGTGTTTGGGGCATATCGACCGTGTAATCTGGTCTTAAGTTCTGTGCTCTTCTATATCCGCCAGATTCTTCAGCTAGTATGTCAGGATGAGGTCCGGCTTCTGAGGCTAATTCCTCTACAAATCCGCTAAAACCAGTACCTGCAGGTATTAATCTACCGATAATAACATTTTCTTTTAAACCTCTTAACCAATCTGATTTTCCTTCAATTGCAGCCTCTGTGAGAACCCTTGTAGTTTCTTGGAATGAAGCTGCTGAAATAAAGCTATCTGTATTAAGGGAGGCTTTAGTAATACCTAACAAAACTGGAGTGAACTCAGCTGGAGCACCCCCAGTAATTGCCATTGCTTGATTTGTATCTTCCACTTGTCTCAATTCTATAAGTTCACCAGGCAAGAGAGTAGTATCTCCAGCATCTTCTATGCGGACTTTACTGGTCATTTGTCTGACAATAACCTCTATATGTTTATCATCGATTGCTACTCCTTGAGATTTATAGACATTTTGGACTTCATTTACCATACTTCTTTGAAGTTTTGATATAGATTCTCGTGCTGCATCTATTAGGGGTTTTTGATCTTTTAAATCGCTGAAGTAACAATCTAATAATTCATGAGGATTAATCGGACCATCAGTTAAAATTTCCCCACCTTTAACCTGTTGTCCATCACTCACCATTATATTTTTCCCAAGAAGTAGTTGATATTCGTTAACTGAATCATCTTTTTCAATAACCGATAAAGACACTGACTCTTCATCATTACCTTGTTTAATTTGAACAATTCCAGATTTTTTACACAAAATTGCAGCATCTCTTGGTCTCCTAGCTTCTAATAACTCTTCAATTCGAGGCAATCCTTGAACAATATCCCCAGTTTTCTGTCTCTCAAAAACAAGTAAAGCTAATCCATCACCCCTTAGAACTAAGTCTCCATCCTTAACATGTAAAACCGAATCAGGAGAAACCATATAAGGCCTGCCAAGTCTTAAGGTTACTGAACCACTAGAAACTTTTTCGATTTCACCACAAGAAGTAGACTTTTCAGATTTACTAATAAAATCTCCATCAACTACACGATCACCTACTTTCACGACTGCATTATTGCTAATCTTAATTTCAATTTTGTCTTGTTCTCTTTCAACAATTAACCTTCTTATAGGTTCATCATCAACAACATTTGGCAATTGAACCAATCCTTTTTCTTTACAAAGAATTTGAGTAGTAGCTATTACATCTCCAGCTTTAACTATTTGATTATTCTCGACTTGTAATTCTGTATGTGTCGAGCCATGACTTGAGTCAGATATGGTATCTCTTCTTACAAGAATTGATTCTAATATTACTAGACTTAATCTATTAATTGATGAATCATTTTCATCTTCAATCGACTCGACATCAATAGTCATCTGCGGAGTAGCATCAAAACTTTCAATACTTAAATTTGTTCTAAGTAATTCAACTCCTTCAACTGACTTTATTAATTCACCATCTTTGTAAGTAAGCCTTTGAATAGCTTTTAAGCCTAAATGAGGACCTTTTTCCTGCTTAATATGAGATAATTCAGGTAATTCGGCTTGATCCGGAATAGTAAATTCTTCTACAGTTCTTAAAAGCAAGCCTCTACATTTGGAAGTTTCCAATTTCTGAACAAATAGAATTTCTTTATTATCGATATCATCCAAAATCTTTTCGCCGGGATTTACTAAAATACCTTCTTCTGTAAATCTATTCAAAACTTCTTCATCGTCGCACTCATGAAAAGATCCATTTCTTACAGTTATTTCACGGAGAATATCATTTTTCTGAGTAACAGTGACAATTCCTGAAGTTTGACTGAAAATATCTTTTACTACTTCTGTTCCTGCCTCAATCCATTTCATATCTTCAATCATCAGAAGAGATATATCTTTGTTTATTTCATGAGTCTCTTGGGGAATCCAAAGCAAAGTTCCACCTTGACTAACTTCAAAGCCATTTTTAGATGATCTTGCTTTCTTGACACTTAATCCTGGTGAGTATTTGACTAAACCACCAGTTTTGGTACGGAATCTTTCATCCGTTAATTCTGCTATAACCTCACCATTACTAATTTTGCTGCCTGGGGAAGTATTCAAACGATAGGAGGTTCCATCAGTAGATTCCAAATTATATATTTGGCCTGAATGAGTAGATTCTTCAATTAATTTAAAATTGCTTAAAGACATTGCTGTAGTAACAATTTGAACTTCCCTAGAATCTCCAATTGATTCCCTTAATCGAACTTGTCCTCCGAATTCACTTGATTGACTTGCCTCTGCTAAAACAGTTCCTTCATCTACAGACTTTCCATTCAAGACAACTGGTCTCGCGTTAGGTGGTAAATTATAAACATCTCCAGCTAGAACCCACAATCTGCCTAATCTTTGGGCTTTTAAAGTAATATTTCCCTGTCTATCTGTGACTTCCTTAGGTTGAATGACCTTATCGTACCTAACTTGTCCAGCTAAGTCACAAATAACATCCTTTGTTGCTTTTTCAACGCTTTTTTTCACAGCTCCAGCGGTGATCTGTGCAACTGTTATGTCAGAATTAATTTTTTCACCGTCATCAACGAATAAAAGTGATCCACTAGACACTTCAATTTTTTGAGCTTTGTTGGAATTATTTCCTTGGGGAACTATCTTTAATATAAAATCAACTTCCGCTTGTTTAGCTTCTACGCCATGTGGAGTTCTATAACCTCTAATCTTTGCTTTTGAACTAAATTCAACTTTACCGGAAATTTTGGATCTTACTACTCCACTTTCAGCAGTTGATACACCTCCAGTATGGAAAGTTCTCATTGTTAATTGTGTACCCGGTTCTCCAATAGATTGAGCAGCAATGATACCTACTGCTTCGCCTAAGTCAACAAGATGATTATGAGCCAAAGCCCATCCATAACATCTTCTACAAACCGACCTATTGGCTTCACATGTTAATGGAGATCTTATTTTTACATTTAGAATGGATGCTGCCTCAATTTTTTGTGACAATAGTGGATCTATTGCAGTATTTTGAGGAATAATTAAATTATCTTCGGAATCTAAAATATCCTCTGCAGTAAGTCTGCCAAGGAGCCTTGCTCCAAATTTACCATCCTCAGCTTCAACGACTATTGATCGTTCCGTTCCGCAATCTTCTTCTCTAACAATTACATCTTGAGCAACATCAACTAATCTTCTGGTTAAATAACCTGAATCAGCAGTTCTTAAAGCAGTATCCACTAAACCTTTTCTTGCTCCATAAGAAGAAATTACATACTCAGTAACAGTCAGTCCCTCTCTAAAGTTTGTTCTGATTGGAAGGTCAATGATTTCTCCTTGAGGATTAGCCATTAAACCTCTCATACCAACAAGTTGTCTTACTTGGGACATATTACCCCTAGCTCCTGAATTAGCCATCATCCAAACAGAATTGAGAGGATCATTTTGATTGAAATTATTTTTAACAGCATCAACTAATCTTTCATTTGTTTCAGTCCAGGTATCAATAACTTTTGTATGTCTTTCAACTTCTGTAATTTCTCCGAGTCTGTAACATTCCTCCGTAGCAGATATTTGCTCTTCAGCTTGTCCTATCAAATCTTGTTTAGCTTCAGGAACTTTTAAATCATCTACTGAAATAGAAACAGCAGCTTGTGTAGCATATTTAAATCCTAAGTCCTTTAAATTATCAGCCATGGCTGCTGTTATTGCAGTCCCGTGAGTTTTATAAGCCCAAGAAACTAAATTCTTTAAGGCTTTTTTATCAATTACTTTATTCTTGAATGATGCCGGCGTTTTAGCTAAAGGAGGCATAAAAACTGGATTATTCTTTTTTGAGTTTTTAGTAGTTTTACGTACTCTGGAAGTTTTTTTTGGTTTAGATGATGTCATGATTTTTAGATTAATGAAAAATAGTTTTTAAAGATTAAGTTTTTGTCACAGAATCTATGATGGTATAGTTCATCACAACTCTCCCTACAGTCGTCAAAACAAATCTACTTATTAAATTATTCTGAGAGTCAAATCTGTCTCTTCGTAAATTCCAAATTTCTAATCTAGAGCCATCCTCTAGCTCTTCAGTTTTTTGTGGGTTTCTCATTTCATCTTCATCTTCGACTTCTCCATTAAATCTAACCCATACCCATTCGTGTAGGCTAAGTCTCCTATCTTCAAAAGCAAAAATGACATCTTCTAGTGAAGCAAAAGTTGTCTTATTTTCTCCAAAATCAGGTTTTTGATAATTAGGTTGCAAAGCCGTCAAATAATAAGATCCCAAAACCATATCTTGTGATGGAGTAACAATTGGTTCGCCTGTAGCAGGAGAAAGAATATTGTTACTAGCCAACATAAGCATTCGTGCCTCGGTTTGTGCCTCTAAAGCTAAAGGAACATGAACTGCCATTTGATCTCCATCAAAATCAGCATTAAATGCAGGACACACTAAAGGATGAAGTTGTATAGCTCTTCCGCCAACAAGTTTTGGTTCGAAAGCTTGAATTCCCAACCGATGTAAAGTAGGTGCTCTATTTAAAAGAATTGGGTGGCCTTCTATCACTTCCTGAAGCACCTGCATTACTTCATCATCAGCTTTTTGTATTAATTTTTTTGCAGCTTTAATATTATTTACGATATTTTGACGGATTAATCTATGAATGACAAAAGGTTGAAAGAGCTCAATTGCCATTTCCTTGGGGAGACCACACTGATGCATTTTTAACTTGGGGCCCACAACTATTACAGAACGTCCTGAATAGTCAACGCGCTTACCAAGTAGATTTTGTCTAAATCTTCCTTGTTTTCCTTCAATAATGTCACTAAGTGATTTAAGCGCTCTATTATTTGCACCAACGACGGTCCTTCCCCTCCTTCCATTATCTATAAGAGCATCAACTGCTTCCTGAAGCATTCTTTTTTCATTTCTTACAATAATTTCAGGAGCCAAAATTTCTTGTAACCTGGCTAATCTGTTATTTCTATTTATGACTCTTCTATAAAGATCATTTAAATCAGAAGTTGCGAATCTTCCTCCATCAAGCTGAACCATAGGTCTAAGATCTGGTGGTATAACAGGAATTGCATCTAAGACCATCCATTCTGGTCGTGCATTAGTTGCAATGAAATTATCAATAACTCTTATCCTTTTTATAAGTTTTGCCCTTTTCTGCCCTTTACTATGAGTAATTTCCTCTCTGAGTTCCTCAGCAACCTGATTTAAATCAAGATCCTCAAGTAATTGCTTCAAGGCCTCAGCGCCAATACCAACAAAAGGTTCATTTTCAATTGTTGAATCTTCAGCATAAATCTCATCTTCAATTTCCAGCCATTCATCCTCTGTAAGTAATTGCTTATATTTGAGTTCTTTATGATCTCCAGGATCTAAAACAACATAACAATTGAAATAAACTATTTGTTCTACATCTCTTAGTGGAATATCCAAAAGAATTGCGACATAACTAGGAATTCCTTTTAAATACCAAACATGGGATACTGGCGCAGCAAGTTTTATGTAGCCCATCCTATGTCTTCTAACTCTACTTTCAGTTACCTCAACACCACATCTTTCACAAACAATACCCCTATGTCTCACTCTTTTATACTTACCACAATGACATTCCCAATCTTTAGAAGGTCCAAAAATCTTTTCACAAAACAATCCATCCATTTCTGGTTTAAGTGTCCTGTAATTGATGGTTTCAGGTTTAGTAACTTCTCCCACCACTTGTCCATTAGGTAATGTTCTCTGCCCCCAATCCATTATTCTTTGAGGAGAAGCTATTGAAATTTTGACGTAATCAAAGTGATTTTCAGTTCTTAAGTTGCTGTTAGTCATTTTTGGGAAATTTAAATTAAAAATTTTTAATTGAGTATTTAATCTTCCTCATATTCAGAGGTTCCAAGTGATTCATACGTTGGCCTCGAAGGAGTATTTCTTCTCGGATTTATATCTTGCATTAAATCCACCTCTTTACCTTCATCTGTATAAACCCCAATATCAAGTCCTAGAGATTGTAATTCTCTCATAAGAACTTTAAATGACTCAGGAGTACCGGGCCTAGGTATAGGTTTACCTTTTACGATTGCATTAAGAGCTTCATTTCTTCCTTGCATATCATCAGATTTAACTGTTAATAATTCTTGAAGGGTATAGGCTGCTCCATAAGCTTCAAGTGCCCAAACTTCCATTTCTCCAAGCCTTTGTCCGCCTTGCTGAGCTTTTCCACCCAATGGTTGTTGAGTAACCAAAGAGTAAGGTCCAGTAGATCTTGCATGTATTTTGTCATCTACCAAATGTACTAATTTAAGGAAGTGAGAGTATCCAACCGCAACTGGCTGATCAAATGGTTCACCTGTTCTACCATCCTTAAGTAATAACTTTCCAGGATCTTCAGGATTATAAACCCAAGATTTGCCGGGTTGTTTTGAAGCCTCCTCTAAAAATGCTTGGACAGTCTGATGTGATTTTTCAGCACCATACATTTCATCAAATGGGACGACTTTAACCCTACAATTTAAATTAGAGGCTGCCCAGCCCATTAAAAGTTCAAAAACTTGGCCTACATTCATCCTACTTGGAACTCCTAGAGGATTAAGTACTATGTCTACAGGTGTTCCATCTGGCAAATAAGGCATATCTTCTCTCGGTAAGATTCTGCTAATAATTCCTTTATTTCCGTGCCTTCCAGCCATTTTGTCTCCGACTTGGATTTTCCTTCTCTGGGCCACATAAACTCTAACAACCATATTTGCCCCTGGAGGTAACTCATCACCTTGTTCTCGGGTGTAAATGCGTACATCCAAAACCCTTCCCTTTTCAGTTTTAGGCACCCTTAGGGAGTTATCTCTAACATCTCGAGCCTTTTCACCAAAAATAGCTCTCAAAAGTTTTTCTTCAGGAGGTTGATCTGATTCACCTTTTGGAGTAACTTTCCCAACAAGAATATCTCCACTCTCGACAAAAGCGCCAATTCTAATTATTCCCATTTCATCAAGATTGTTCAAGCTTTCTTCAGAGATATTGGGAATCTCTCTTGTGATTTCTTCAGGTCCTAACTTTGTTTGTCTTGCCTCAATTTCATATTTTTCAATATGGACTGATGTATATAAATCATCAGTTACCATCCTTTCGCTTACTAGAATTGCATCTTCGTAGTTGTAACCCTCCCATGGCATATACGCAATTAGGACATTCTGACCTAATGCTATTTCTCCACCTTCACATGCCGATCCATCTGCTAACACTTGTCCAGATATAACTTGATCTCCAATTTTTACTATAGGTCTTTGATTTAAGCAGGTATCTTGATTTGATCTTTGATATTTTTGAAGATAATGAAAATGTTCATTACCATCCTCATCTTTAACTACTATCTCATTAGCATCTACGTATGATACAGTCCCATTAACTTTTGTTATGGGAACCATCCCCGAATCTCTAGCAACTTGAGATTCTAATCCTGTCCCGACTAAAGGACGTTCTGGCCTGAGCAATGGAACAGCTTGGCGTTGCATATTGGAACCCATAAGAGCCCTATTCGCATCATCATGTTCCAGGAAAGGAATTAGTGAAGTCGCTACTGAAATTACTTGAACTGGGGAAAGCTGAACATAATCAACTTGATGTGGAGGCACTTTCTCAAAATCTTGTCTGTATCTAACTGGTATTAGATTTGCAAGTATGTTTCCATCCTTGTCAGTTGCCACATCTCCTGGAGCTACCCTGCACTCATCTTCTAAATCAGCAGATAAATATACAGGATTTCCTTCTTTGTTAACTTTACCGTTATTAACTTCCCAAAAAGGTGTTTCGATAAAACCATACTCATTTACTCTCGCATGGGTAGCTAAAGAATTTATAAGCCCTGCATTAGGACCTTCAGGAGTCTCAATAGGACATAATCTTCCATAATGTGAAGGATGAATATCTCTTACCGCAAAGCCTGCTCTTTCTCTAGTTAAACCACCAGGACCTAAAGCAGAGATTCTTCTTTTATGTGTTAATTCAGCCAAAGGATTAGTTTGATCCATAAATTGACTTAATTGACTAGAACCAAAAAACTCCTTTATGGCAGCAACCAAAGGCTTAGGGTTGACTAGTTGAGCAGGAGTGAGAGAATCTGTTTCCCCAACAGTCATTCTTTCCTTAATAATTCTTTCTAAACGATTAAGTCCAACCCTTACTTGATTTTGTAGAAGTTCGCCTACAGATCTAACCCTTCGATTACCAAGGTGGTCAATATCATCCAAACTCGCACCACCAATATCTAATTCTAGGTTAATTAAATAATCAATAGTTGAAAGAACGTCTTCATGGGTAAGAGTTCTTACTTCATCTGGTACTGTAAGCCTCAATTTTTTATTAATTTTATATCTACCAACTCGGCCTAGATCATATCTTTTGGGATCAAAAAATCTGCTGTGTAATAGTTGCTGTCCGCCAGAAACAGAGGGTGGTTCACCAGGACGTAGCTTCTTGTAAAGCTCGAGTAAAGCCTGATCTTCTGAATTTATACCCTCGTCATTAGCTGAATCAATAGAGCTTTGATAAAACTCAGGATGCCTAAGTTTATCGACCACATCATTATCAGAAAGACCCATCGCTCTCATAAGGACATGAGCATTAATTTTTCTAGTTTTGTCAACCCTTACATAAAGTAAATTATTTTTGTCAGTCTCAAATTTTAACCATGCCCCTCTATTAGGAATAACACTCGCATTATAAGTTCTTCTACCATTTTTATCCTGCTCATCTTTAAAATATACTCCTGGACTTCGAACAATTTGATTAACAATTACTCTTTCAGCACCATTAATTATGAAAGTTCCTCTTTCAGTCATTAATGGTAATTCCCCAATAAATACTTCTTGTTCTTTAATTTCTCCGGTCTCTTTATTTATTAATCTGCAAGTTACATACATTTGAGAAGCAAATGTAGCATCTCTCCTTTTAGCTTCTTCTACGTCATGCCTAGGTCTTTTTAACCTGTATTCTTCACCAATAAAATGTAATTCTAATTTACCTGTGTAATCAGAAATAGGGGAAAAGTTTTGTAATTCCTCTATTAAACCCTTTTCCAAAAACCATTTAAAACTTGCTCTTTGTACTTCAACTAAATCTGGTAGATAAGTAGCTGTTTTTGCTACCTGTAAAGCGCTACTGCTCATCCAAGAAAACCTGAGATTATGTGAGATTTACTATTTACTTTAAATTTACTCAAAAATTAACTGTTTAACTTTTATTTTTACACGAAACCAAGGATAAGATCTCGATTTCAACAAAAATTCAATTCAATAAAAAAGCTATTAAAATTGTGCTAATTGGTTTGAAAACCCTTAACAGAAAAAGTTAAAACAAAAAATTTAAGAAAAATTCCAGTAATTCCTTATATTAGCAGCTCTAGTGTTAAAATTACAAGTCAAATTTAAACAAATCTTCAGCATTCTTAGATGACTCTTTCGCAATTGTAATTAATTCCGTAGATCTTAATTGTGCCATAAAATTAGCTACATTTTCGACAAATGAAGGTTCATTTCTTTTTCCCCTATGCGGTACTGGGGCTAAAAATGGTGCGTCAGTTTCAATTAAATATTTATCACTAGGGACAAGTTTGGCGCACTCATGAATTTCTTGTGCTTTTGGGAAAGTCACTATTCCACTAAAACTGATATAAAAACCAAGATCTAAGAACTCCATCATTTCTGTTGGGGTTCCTGTCCAACAATGAAGAACACCTTTAGGGCATTTACCTTTTTTAGAAAGATCATCACATATTTCGATCATTTCATTAGCAGCATCTCTGCAATGGATAATTACAGGTAATTCAAGTTCGCTAGCTAACTCCATTTGGGGAATGAGAGCATCAATTTGCTGAGTCTTATTTTCACTTTTAAAAAAATCCAAGCCTAATTCCCCGATAGCAACTACTCTTCTATCTTCTTGAGCTGATCTTCTTAAAAGAGATTTAGAACTTTGGTCCCATTTATTTGCTTCTAGCGGATGCAAACCCACTGAATAATAAATTTCACTAAATTCATGGGATAATTTTTTTAACTTAGGAATTTCTGATAATTCACAACAAGCATGAACTAATTTTTTTACACCTCTTGAACGCAATCTTAGAACAACGTCTTCTAGATCTTTCTCAAAATTTTCAAATATTAAATGACAGTGTGAGTCTATGAGTTCAATATCGCTCATAATTATGATCTGTCTTTTTTACTTAGTGGTGAGAGAATTTTTTACAAAATTGTTGATTTTTGATTTTTTATTAGCCCCTGTATTCTTGTGAAGTACATTTTTTTTAACTGCTTTATCGATTAAACTAAAAGCTTTATTAAGACTTGTTGTCACTAAAATTTTATTATCCTCATTAGGATCCTTTTTATATTTTTCACAATTTTCTAAAGTTTTCTTTGTCAAAGTTCTTACTGTAGATTTGTAAGATTTATTGATTAAACGATTTCTTTCGGCAATTTGTATTCTCTTTTTTGCTGATTTGTTGTTGGCCACAGAGGGTTCATTAATAGAAGATCCTCATCATAACAAATACATCGACTACTAATCAATCATATATAATTTAGAAGATATTAAATTGGGTTTTGTGCCTTTCTATTTGAAAAATTAAGCAAATGAAGATCATAAATAAAAAAAAAGAAGCAATTGAAGAATTAAAAAGGATTTCTACTCGAACTAATTCAGAAAACAATAATAAGATAAAGAGAATTGTTGAAGAAATTATCCAAGAGGTAAAAATTTCTGGAGATATAGCGGTAGAAAAATATACAAAAAAATTTGATGGTTTCGACCCTAACCCTATGCAAGTTAGCGCAAATGATTTAAAAGATGCATGGGATGAAATCGATAACAATTTGAAGCGCTCACTTGTGGTAGCTCATGAAAGAATTCAAAAATTCCATGAAAAAGAAATTCCTCAATCTTTCACCATAAAAGGTGAATATGGTGATATCGTCCAAAGAAGATGGAGACCAGTTAAAAATGCAGGTATTTATATCCCTGGAGGTAGAGCTGCTTATCCAAGTACAGTATTGATGAATGCCATACCTGCAAAAGTAGCAGGAGTAGAAGAAATTATAATGGTATCTCCTGGAAATAAAGAAGGGGAAATAAATAAAACTGTTTTAGCTGCAGCTTACTTATCAGGGATCAATAAAGTATTTAGAATTGGAGGAGCTCAAGCAATTGGTGCTTTAGCATTTGGCACAAGTCAAATCAATAAAGTTGATGTCATTTCAGGTCCAGGGAATATATATGTTACGACTGCGAAAAAACTCATTTATGGCTCTACAGGGATTGATTCTTTAGCTGGTCCAAGTGAAATATTAATCATTGCAGATGAAACAGCTCAGAGCACTCATATAGCATCTGATCTACTAGCGCAAGCAGAACATGATCCTTTAGCTTCATCAATACTTTTAACTACATCAAAAAACCAGGCAAAAGAAGTTTTGGAAGAACTTTATAAAAAAATAGATGATCATCCAAGAAAAGAAATTTGCATGCAATCAATAAAAAATTGGGGGTTAATTGTGATTTGCGAGAATTACGAATCCTGTGTTGAACTAAGCAATAACTTTGCCCCTGAACACCTAGAAATACTTACCATAGATTCAAAAAAAATTCTTGAAAGTATAGAGAATGCAGGAGCGATATTTTTAGGAAAATGGACGCCAGAAGCTGTTGGAGATTATCTTGCCGGACCAAATCATACTTTACCCACATCAGGAAATTCTAGATTTAGCGGTTCTTTAGGGGTTGAAACTTTTATGAAAAATACTTCAATAATAGAATTTAATGAAGAAAGTTTAAAAATTAATAGCCTTGATATTATCAATCTTGCTAAAAGTGAAGGATTACATAGCCACGCTAACTCTGTAGAAATAAGATTTGAAGACTAGCTAGCTCTTGAGGGTGAGTAAACCATCGGAATGTTATCTTCAATTTTACCAACTAAAACTTTGTCTGTAAGATCAACGAATAATCCATTTTCTAATACTCCTGGAATATTATTAATCTTCATTTCAATGTCTTTTGGATTCTTAATACCATCATCAAATAATACATCTAGGATGAGGTTACCTTGGTCAGTAACAACTGGGCCAGCTTTTTTAATAGCCATTCTTAAAGAAGAATTTCCATTCATTTCTGAAATGACTTCCTGAACTTGCTTCCAAGCATTTGGAAGAACTTCTACAGGTAAAGGGAAAGATTGATTTAGATTTTGTACGAGTTTAGTTTCATCAACAACAATCAACAACTGATTAGCTTTAGATGCCACTAACTTTTCTCTAACATGGCATGCTCCTCCTCCTTTTATTAATTGAAATCCTGGGTCAACTTCATCTGCTCCATCAATAGCAAGATCAATTTGAGATACAGAAGCTAAATCGATAAGTGGGATATCCAGTTCAAGCGCTAAAACTTCTGATTGAAAAGAAGTTGCAACACCTCTTATATTTTGGAGTTTCCCAGAACGCATTTCATCCGCAAGGCTTTTTATCATTAACGCAGCTGTAGATCCAGAACCTAATCCAAGAATCATGTCACTCTTTACTTCCTTTATTGCTGCATCAGCAACTACTTGTTTCATTTGAGTTTGTGAATCCAAAATCTTTTTCTCTAATTGTTATAGATTATTAAATTTCAATGGGTGCTTTATGTCAAACCTGGCAGAGGTTCTGGTTTGATATTTATCTGTATCTCTTCATTATTTCTCAAAATGTTTAAGAGAAATGCTTTTCCAATCTGAGCTTTTTCTACTTCATCTAGTAGAGTTTTAGGCTCTTTTATAGAGATATTTTCGGCTGCTATAACTAAATCACCTCTTCTTAAACCAGCCTTTTCAGCGGGGCTGTTAGGTATTACTGATTGAATTAGTGCTCCATTTCTTTCAGGTAATTGAAGTAAAGAATTGGGATCTCGATTATGTTCTTTAGCAATTCTAGGATTTAAAGAAATTAATTGTACCCCTAAGTATGGATGAATAACTTCCCCATTTTTAAGTAGCTGTTCAGAAACACTTTTAGCTAAATTGATGGGAATCGCAAAACCCAAACCAGCTCCAGGGCCACTTCTTACTAATGTATTTATTCCAATTACCTCACCGTTAGAATTTATGAGTGGCCCCCCAGAATTTCCTGGATTTATTGCCGCATCTGTCTGGATAAGATCCAGCCTTTTATCTGAAAATCCTAAACTATTAATATCTCTATGCAGGCTGCTTACAATCCCTAAGGTAACTGTTTTTTCAAGACCATAGGGAGTACCAAGTGCTATTGCCCAATCTCCAACTTCAAGATCTTCAGAATTTCCAAGTGGAGCAAACCCAGAATAAGCATCTTCATCAATTTTTACTAAAGCAAGATCAGTTACTGTATCCGAGCCCAAAACTTCACCATCACAAATAGATCCATCTGCCAAGGTAACAGAAACATTATCGACTCTTTCTACGACATGAGCGTTTGTTAGAACCAAACCATTCTCATTAATGATAACCCCAGAGCCTTGTCCTCTCTCCCTTTCAGGAGAAATACCTTGCTCGCCAAGTAAATCCCTTAATAAAGGGTCAATTAAAGTAGGATCAAATTGTTGCCTCTCTACCAATCGCTCAGTGTCAATTTTTACAACTGAGGGGCCAATATCTTTAACTGCGGATGATACGAAATTATGACTTTCAAAAGAAGTTAAAGCTAAAACTTCAGCACCTGGAAAGAAATTGAGTATGCAAAAACAAATAACAATGAATATTTGGATTAAATTATTAAATTTAATCTTGAGATACTTCATTTCATCAATAGTTTTTGAATTTATTTAATAAATCTAATTGAAGAAAGAGATTATTGTTGTTTTTTTGTTAACATCCATAAAATGCAAATTTTTAAATTTTTCTATAGAAAAAACTTCTTAATATGTGAAAATAAATTTTAAATAAATTTAAAAATAAATTTGAATAAAGAAAACAAAAGTAAACTAGAAGCTTTATTAGAAAAAGTTGCTAATGAGCGGGATTTAGAAATCTGTGGTTTAAATATACAAACTAATCAAAATCCAATTGTTATTGAAATAACTATAAGAAAAACTGATGGGGATGACATTTCCTTAGATGATTGTGCGCTATTTAATAGCCCAGCATCTGACGAAATAGAAAAATCAAATCTTTTAAATTGTTCATATGTCTTAGAAATTAGTAGTCAAGGGGTCAGTGATGAACTAACCTCAGAAAGAGACTTCAAAACTTTTAAAGGTTTTCCAGTTAATGTTGAGTTAAACCAAAAGAATTCAAAAATAAAATTTCTGAATGGTTTACTTTATGAAAAGTCTAAAGATTATTTAGCCATTAACATAAAAGGTAAGATTAAAAAAATCCCTTTTAATGAAGTACTAAAAATTAGTCTTAGTACATTAAAAGATTAATTATTTTCAACCATTATTCAAATCCCCATCATAGATGGCATTAGTTATTCTCCCAGGTTTAAACAATCTCATTGAAGACATTAGCGAGGAAAAAAAGTTACCTCCTAATATCGTGGAATTAGCCTTACGCGAAGCTTTATTAAAAGGATACGAAAAATATAGAAAAACTTTTTACATTGGAGTTAACCAAGATCCATTTGATGAAGAATATTTCAGTAATTTTGATGTTGGACTAGATCTAGATGAAGAAGGTTATAGGATACTATCGAGTAAAATAATTGTTGAAGAAGTTGAGAGCGAAGATCATCAAATATCTCTTGTAGAAGTTAAACAAGTAGCTGATGATGCGCAAATAGGCGACACAGTTGTTTTAGACGTTACTCCAGAAAAAGAGGATTTTGGGCGAATGGCTGCTTCAACAACAAAGCAAGTTTTAGCCCAAAAATTAAGAGATCAACAACGAAAAATGATCCAAGAAGAATTTGCAGATTTGGAAGATCCTGTTTTAACTGCAAGAGTTATTAGATTTGAAAGACAATCAGTAATTATGGGAGTTAGTTCGGGTATTGGTAGACCTGAAGTAGAGGCCGAACTTCCCAAGAGAGATCAATTACCAAATGATAACTATAGAGCAAATGCAACTTTCAAAGTATTTTTGAAGGAAGTTAGCGAAATTGCAAGAAAAGGGCCGCAACTTTTTGTAAGTAGAGCAAATGCTGGTTTAGTGGTTTATTTATTTGAAAATGAAGTCCCGGAAATTCAAGAAGGCACAGTAAAAATTGTTGCTGTTTCAAGAGAAGCCAACCCTCCTTCAAGAGCTGTTGGGCCAAGAACAAAAGTAGCTGTTGATAGTGTCGAAGAAGAAGTGGACCCTGTAGGTGCCTGTATTGGAGCTAGAGGAGCAAGAATTCAACAAGTAGTAAATGAATTAAGAGGAGAAAAAATTGATGTTATTAAATGGTCATCTAATCCAATCCAGTATATTTTAAACTCTTTAAGTCCTGCGAAAGTCGATCAAGTAAGACTTGTAGATCAAGCAGGGCAACATGCGCATGTACTAGTTCCACCTGATCAATTAAGTCTCGCAATTGGTAGAGAAGGTCAAAATGTAAGACTTGCCGCAAGATTAACTGGTTGGAAGATTGACGTTAAAAACTCACATGAATACGATCAGGAAGCAGAAGATGCCGCAGTCTCTGAATTAATCATTCAAAGGGAAGAAGAAGAAAATCTCCAGAGAGAAGCTGAACTAAGATTAGAAGCAGAACAAGCTGAGCGTGCGGCAGAAGATGCAAGATTAAGAGAGCTTTATCCCCTTCCCGAAGATGAAGAAGAATATGGAGAGGAACAATACGAAGGAGAAGAATTAACAGATAATGATCCATTAGAGAGTGTTCAAGATACTGAGATATCTGCCAAAGAGGATAAAAAACGGTGATACAACAAGTCCCTGTTATGCGTGTATGCATTTCATGTAGAAAAACATATGACAGAAAAGATCTTTTAAAGATTACCAAAGATCATAAGGAAGGCATTATGTTTCAAAAGGGAATGGGGAGATCAGCTTACATTTGCAAGTCTACAAAATGTTACTCAGATTCCAAGATCAAAAAAAAGCTTCAAAAAGCTTTAAAAACATTTTTAGAACCTGAATTTATTGAAATTTTTGAAAAAGAAATTACAAGCTACAATGACCATCCCAATAAAGGAATATAATTAAAATAAATTCTTTTTTAAAAAGAGTACAAATCAGATTAAATGACTATCAGCGATAAAATCAGAATTTATGAACTTTCCAGAGACTTAAATCTGGAAAACAAAGATATATTGGATGCAGCTCAAAAACTTTCAATTTCAGTAAAAAGCCATAGCAGCTCTTTAAGTACAGAAGAAGCAAAAAAAATAACAAATCTTATTAATAAAAAAAATACAGATAAAAAAATACTTTCAATAAATAAGCCTTCAATTAAAAAAGATAATCACAAACAAAACAAAAAAGATAAATCTCCGATTATTTCCTCTATAAAAGGTGATCCAATTAAAGATAATTCAAACAAAAAGCCATTATTGATAAAACCTCTTAATAAGCCCGAGAGTCTTAAAAAAATTTCAAATCAATCTATAAAACCCAATAAACCCAATATTAATAGTCCACAATCTCAAGCAAACCTTAAGAAACAAAATATTAATACTAATCCTTTACAAAATATCAACCAAGATAAAAAAACTTCGCTAATTAGCGCAACCCCACCTATCAAAAGTCCGGCAAAACCTCCTATTCAACTAATTGCAAAGCCTAAAAATATAAATAATAATGTTAAATCTAATGAATCTTCCAGAAAAATCTACGATTCAGGGAACAAAAGAACACTATCAAACAAACCTGATAAAAATACGAACAAACCTAAATTAAAAAATAATAATAGACCAAACACCCCTGAGTTAGTAGGAGCTCCGATAAGAAGAGAGGACTCTCTTAAGCAAAATAATAAGCAAAATATTTCTTTTAATCAAACTCCCTCCAACAGATCTGGTTCTTCCAATAGACCTGGCATGCCCAATAGGCCTGGTTTAAGAAACAAACCTTCAGATCAAGGCAGACCTGGCTCATTTAATAGGCAAGGCAATCCCAATAGACCTGGTTCTCCCAACAGACCTAGTATGCCCAATAATAGGCCTGGTTTAAGAAACAAACCTTCAGATCAAGGCAGACCTGGCTCATTTAATAGGCAAGGCAATCCCAATAGAACTGGTTCTCCCAACAGACCTGGCATGCCCAATAATAGGCCTAGTTCTAAATTCAATGGCCAAAATTCTTCTGGCATAAGGAAGCCAGTATCACCTAATGAACTTTTGCAGCTTCAAAAAAATAGTAACTCTGAGAAAGACAACCTAGGTAAAAACAATAACGCAATACAAAATATCGATGCACCTAAGCAGAAGGTGAAAGCTCCTAATAGTCGTCCAAATGCTACTCCAAGTTCCAAAAAACCTCCTCATAGAGCATTTTCAAATAGTTCAAAGAAACCTGGGAAGACAGACTGGGATGATAGCGCAAAACTTGAAGCATTAAGAAGTAAAAATCCTCAAAAACAAAGGCAGAAAGTTCATATTATTGGTGAAAATGATGATTCATTAACATCTGAAACCAGTGGATACTCAGGCGAGAAAATTTCAATTTTATCAGCAAGTCTGGCGCGTCCTAAGAAAGAAAAGTCTGAAGAAACTAAATCTCAAAAATCTATCAAACAATTTAAGAAGAAGAAAAAAGAGACCACAAGACAAAGGCAGAAAAGGAGAGCAATGGAATTAAAGGCTGCCAAAGAGGCTAAACAAGTAAGACCTGAAATGATAATAGTTCCAGAAGATAATTTAACTGTTCAAGAATTAGCTGATAAATTAAGCCTTGAAAGTTCTGAAATAATAAAATCTCTTTTCTTCAAAGGTATAACGGCAACTGTTACTCAATCACTTGACTTAGCAACTATCGAAACAGTAGCAGAAGAATTTGGGGTGCCTGTTTTACAAGATGATATCCAAGAAGCTGCTGAGAAAACAGTTGATATGATTGAATCTGATGATATTGATAATCTAATAAGAAGACCACCAGTTATTACAGTGATGGGTCATGTAGATCATGGCAAAACAAGTCTTTTAGATTCCATCAGAGAATCAAGAGTAGCTTCAGGAGAAGCAGGAGGCATCACTCAACACATAGGGGCTTATCAAGTTGAATTTGAACATGAATCTCAAAAGAAAAAATTAACTTTTCTTGATACCCCTGGGCATGAAGCCTTTACTGCAATGAGAGCAAGGGGTACAAAGGTTACTGACGTAGCTGTTCTTGTAGTTGCTGCAGATGATGGTTGCAGACCTCAAACGCTTGAGGCCATTAGTCATGCAAGAGCAGCAAAAGTACCAATTGTCGTTGCAATAAATAAAATTGATAAAGAAGGAGCATCTCCAGAGAGAGTAAAGCAAGAACTATCAGAAAAAGATTTAATTGCTGAAGATTGGGGAGGAGATACTGTGATGGTTCCAGTGAGTGCAATTAAAAAACAAAATATCGAAAAATTGCTAGAAATGATTTTGTTAGTGTCAGAAGTTGAAGATCTACAAGCTAACCCTGATAGATTTGCAAAAGGTACTGTTATTGAAGCCCACCTAGACAAAGCAAAAGGACCTGTGGCTACTTTGTTAGTACAAAATGGAACCTTGAAATCTGGAGATGTTTTAGCTGCGGGTTCAGTCCTTGGAAAAATTAGAGCGATGGTTGATGAACATGGTAATAGAATCAAAGAAGCAGGGCCATCATTCCCAGTGGAAGCGCTAGGATTCAGTGAAGTACCAACTGCAGGGGATGAATTCGAAGTCTACCCTGATGAGAAAACTGGTCGAGCCATTGTCGGAGATAGGGCAACAGATGCTAGAGCGACAAAATTAGCTCAGCAAATGGCCTCTAGAAGAGTCAGCTTATCATCCTTATCAACTCAAGCAAATGATGGAGAACTTAAAGAGTTAAACTTAATTCTCAAGGCAGATGTTCAAGGTAGTGTTGAAGCGATATTAGGATCACTAGAACAATTACCAAAAAATGAGGTTCAAGTAAGAGTCCTACTTTCTGCTCCAGGTGAAATAACTGAGACAGATATCGATCTTGCTGCTGCATCTGGATCGGTAATCATTGGATTTAACACCTCATTGGCTTCTGGAGCGAAGAGAGCAGCTGATGCTAATGACGTTGATATAAGAGAATATGAAGTAATCTATAAACTCTTAGAGGATATTCAGTTGGCCATGGAAGGGCTACTTGAACCCGATCTTGTCGAAGAATCATTAGGTAAAGCGGAAGTTCGAGCAACTTTCGCAGTTGGCAAAGGTGCTATTGCAGGTTGTTATATACAAACTGGCAAATTACAAAGAAATTGTTCTCTTAGAGTTATTAGATCAGATAAAGTAATTTTCGAAGGTAATCTAGACTCTCTTAAAAGGTCTAAAGATGATGTGAAAGAAGTAAATACAGGGTTTGAATGTGGAGTTGGCTGTGATAAATTCTCGTCTTGGAATGAAGGAGACATAATCGAAGCATTCAAATTTGTCACTCAAAAAAGGACTTTAACTAAATAATTAAATAATTAAATAATTAAATAATTAAATATTTAACTTATAGATCTTTATCCCGGTCAAGGAATAATAAAGTAGGAAATAATATACAAGCAACAATTTGTATTAGGAGGTTATTTTGCTGTAATTCACTTCCACTCGCAATTTTTGAAAGCATTATAAAAAGTCCCAAAAATGCCGAACCACTAAAAGCTATCCATAATATTTTTCTTAATCCCTTAAAAGGAGCTTGGGATTCTTTTAATAGTTTCTTTTTTAATTCAGGATCTATTTTTGACATGAATTCTTTCATCTATAAGATTAAGTCTATATGAAAATATCAATATTTTTATATTGCCGATATAGCTCAGCGGTAGAGCAACTGTCTCGTAAACAGTAGGTCGTTGGTTCAATTCCAATTATCGGCATTTCAAAAGCATATTAAAAACAAGAATTATTGCTAGAGTTTCGCAACTAAAATATTTTTTAAAGATTTTTTAGTACCCCAAAATTCTATTTTATAAAAGTATTTAAATTTTTTTGATGAAGGGTTTATGTCTTGCCAGCTAAATGGATTTACAAATTAAAACTACTAACAATTACAGTCTTTATATAATTTCTGATGTTTGAAATTTGAAAAATTTTTATTAGTATTTTTTTAATATTTTTAATTTCGACAAATTAGTAATAAAGTAGTTAGATTCTTAAAGTGACAGATTCATCTGAATTTCATAGCATGAATTTTAATTTTGGTTTCACAAAAATAAATAAAGAAAAACTCCACAGGGATAACTATGAGAAAATTCTTATTGTAAGGCTTCCATGCAATCCAATATTTCCTATAGGACCTATTTACTTAGCAGACCATATCCATAAATGTTTCCCAAATATTGAACAACAATTTATTGATTTAGCGATAATCCCATCTAATAAAATCACCAAAATTTTAACTAGAAAAATTGATCAATTTAGACCTCACCTAATAATATTTTCATGGAGAGACATACAAATTTATGCACCAGTCGATGGTAGAAGCGGAAATCCCCTACAAAACTCATTTGAGGTTTTCTACTCAAAAAATATCTTTAAAAAAATTAGAGGATCTTGGGGAGGTTTAAAATTAATTGCATCTCATTATGGAGAGATATATAGAAATACCTCTTTAGTCAAGATGGGACTCAAAAGAGCACAAAAATACAACAAAGATGTAAAAGTAATTTTAGGAGGGGGAGCTGTTAGTGTCTTTTATGAACAATTAGGAAATCTACTTCCAAAAGGAACTGTCATTTCTGTTGGTGAGGGAGAAAATCTCATAGAGAAAATCATTAGGGGTGATTCTATTGAAGAAGAAAGATGTTATTTTGCTGGACAAAAACCTCGGAACAAATTAATACATGAACAACCTTCAGGCACTGTTAAAACAGCCTGCAACTATAAATATATTAAATCAATATGGCCTGAATTTAATTGGTATATAGATGGTGGCGACTACTATGTAGGGGTGCAAACAAAAAGAGGTTGTCCACATAATTGTTGTTTCTGTGTTTATACGGTTGTGGAAGGGAAGCAGGTTCGCGTCAATCCTGTTAACGAAGTAATCAAGGAAATGAAGCAATTATATGATCTTGGAGTTAGAGGATTTTGGTTTACAGATGCGCAGTTTATTCCAACAAAAAAACACATCGAAGATGCAAAGACACTTTTGCAAGCTATAAAGGATCAAGGCTGGGACGATATTAATTGGGCTGCATACATCAGAGCAGATAATATTGATGCTGAGCTAGCTCAGCTTATGGTTGATACAGGTATGAGCTATTTTGAAATCGGTATCACTTCCGGATCTCAAGAACTTGTTAGAAAAATGAGATTAGCTTATGACCTTGAAACTGTATTAAATAATTGCAGAATGCTAGTCCAATCGGGTTTCAAGAACCATGTTTCAGTCAATTATTCATTTAATGTTTTTGATGAAACGCCAAGCACCATAAGACAAACAATTGCTTACCATAGAGAATTAGAAAATATTTTTGGTAAAGGCTTAGTTGATCCTGCTATATTCTTTATAGGTTTGCAGCCTCACACTCTTCTTGAGCAGTATGCCTTAGATCATAAAATTTTGAAGCCGAATTATAATCCAATGAGCATGATGCCATGGACAGCGCGAAAACTTCTATGGAATCCAGGCTCATTAGGCAAAAAGCTTGGTCAGGTTTGCTTAGAAGCTTTTGATAATCAAGAAGATGAATTCGGTAAAACAGTTATCAACATTCTTGAGAGAGAATATGGAAAGTCTTCCTTAAAAGAGTCATTAAAAGTCCGCCCCTTATCAGAAAGGAAACTAGCTCATTCTAAATAATAAATTCACTAGTTTTTAATCTTCTTTTTCAATTGAACTAGAAATTCCTTTCGATTTTAAAGATTCTGAGTAGAATTCTGCTGGCTCTAAATCACAAACAATTACCAAACCTACACCAGTATTGTGAGCCTCAAGCATTATGGCGATAGCATCTTGTTCGCTTAACTGCGGCACAACTTCTCGTAGTGAAATAGCGACATACTCCATAGAATTAACTGGGTCATTATGAAGTAAAACCTTATATTTTGGAGATTTATTTTTTAATTCAGCAGGTTTCTTTTCAAGCACTGCCGAATTATTACTTACACTTTGTTCTAACTTTATAGATAACATTAAATTTACTTGGAACTAAATGATACTTATGATTATATATTAATTATTCTTTGCATTGCATCAATGACGTTTGATCTTGAGTTAAATGCTGACAAACGGAAATAACCTTCTCCTGATAATCCAAATCCGCTCCCAGGTGTGCCCACGACACTGACTTTTTGGAGAAGGAAATCAAAAAAATCCCAAGATGTCATTTGATCAGGAACTTTAATCCAGATATAAGGAGCATTTTCCCCACCATAAACTTTATATCCTGCAGTCTGAAGTTTATTTTTCATGATTTTTGCATTTTCCATGTAAAAATCAATTAAACCTCTTACCTCTTTCTTCCCTTCAAGAGAATAAACAGCCTCGGCTCCTTTCTGAACCACATAACTTACTCCATTAAACTTTGTAGATTGTCGCCTATTCCAAAGAGGCCATAAGTCTATTTCTTCATTTGTTGAGCTCAAACCTTTAAGGTTTTTAGGTATTACTGTAAAGGCACATCTAACTCCAGTGAATCCTGCATTCTTTGAAAAAGATCTAAATTCAATAGCACAATCCTTTGCCCCCTGAATCTCATATATTGAATGTGGAATATCATTATCTTGAATAAATGCTTCATACGCTGCATCAAAAAGTATTAGAGATTTATTTTCAAGAGCGTAGTCAACCCACTTTTTTAATTCTTCTTTCGTAATCGTTGCTCCAGTTGGATTATTAGGAAAACAAAGATATAAAATATCAACTTTTTTTTCAGGTAGTTCTGGCAAAAAGTTATTCCCCTCGTTTATCGCAAGATATGTCAATCCTTGATAAGTACCATTTTCAAGCGCATCTCCAGTTCTGCCCGTCATAACATTACTATCCACATATACAGGGTAAACAGGATCTGTTACAGCAATTGAATTATCTTTGCCAAGAATATCTAATATATTGCTACTATCGCATTTAGAGCCATCTGAAACAAAGATTTCTTCAGGTGATATTTGACAGCCTCTCGAAATAAAATCATGCTCAGATATTTTTTCTCTGAGCCAAGAATAACCTTGTTCTGGTCCATAACCCCTAAAACCTTCTATTGTTCCCATATCATTAAGAGCTTTGCCCATAGCCTCTATGCATGCTCTAGGTAATGGTTCTGTAACATCTCCTATACCAAGTTTAATAATTTCAGCACTCTTATTTGATTGAGAATATATTTTTACCCTTTTAGCAATTTCAGGGAATAAATAGCCTGCTTTGAGTTTTAAATAATTTTCGTTTACTTGAACCACTTTAGAAAAAATCTCACCAATATTAGAATAATTGATTAACGTGCTTTAGTGGTGATTAGATGGTAAAATTATCTTAGTTATGATTAATTTTAGAGATAATCATAGCTATGAATTCAATTTCAATTATTTCGAAAATCGTTTAAAGCTTTATAAATAGTAGGATTCAATCACTATTAACTTTATTAAGTTTATTAATTTTAAAAAGTACATAATACAAGCTATCAAAATTTGATTTATTTAAAGATAAAAATCTAATTGTTTACTTTAGATGATTTTCAAAATCCAAATCATACAGAATCAATTATATGTCTCAGCAAATTATCATCGCTGAGCAGTCTCGAATTGCAGCACTACTCACAGATGATCGAGTTGATGAATTAATCGTCGCACAAGGCCAATTTCAAATTGGTGATATTTTTTTGGGAACAGTTGAAAATGTTCTCCCTGGCATTGATGCCGCTTTCATAAATATTGGTGAGAGTGATAAAAATGGATTCATCCATGTATCTGATTTAGGTCCATTAAAACTCAAGAAGGGAACATTAGGAATAACTGAACTACTAGAACCGAAACAAAAAGTTCTTGTACAGGTAATTAAGGAGCCTACAGGATCTAAAGGTCCTAGACTTGCTGGTAGCATTTCAATACCTGGAAAGTACTTAATATTTCAGCCATACGGCCAGGGAGTAAATATCTCCAGAAAAATCAATACAGAAACAGAACGAAACCGTTTAAAAGCTTTAGGGGTTTTAATTAAACCAACTAGCACAGGTTTACTATTTAGAACAGAAGCAGAAAAAATTAAAGAAGAACTACTTATTGAAGATTTAGAAAATTTAATTCAAGAATGGGATAATATCTTACAAGTTTCTGAGACTTTAAATCCACCAAATTTAATCAAAAGAGATGATGATTTCGCTCTTAAGATATTAAGGGATCATATTAAATCATCCACTAAAACTATAGTTATTGATAGTAAATTGTCAGTTGAGAGGGCAAAAGATTTCTTAACAAATTATGAATCTAATGTTGATATTGAATTTCATGATAATGATTTAAACCAACATATTTTAGAAAAATACGAAATTAAGAAAACAATTCAAAAAGCTCTTCAACCGCGGGTCGAACTTCCTTCAGGAGGCTATATAATTATTGAACCAACAGAAGCTTTAACAGTAATTGATGTAAACTCTGGATCATTTACAAGATCTGCTAACTCAAGACAGACTGTTTTGTGGACGAATTGCGAAGCAGCTATTGAAATATCAAGACAAATGAAATTAAGAAATATTGGCGGAGTTATCGTAATAGATTTTATTGATATGGAATCTAGACGAGATCAATTCCAGTTACTTGAACATTTTACTTCAGCAATAAAAGATGATTCTGCTAGGCCTCAGATAGCTCAGCTTACTGAATTAGGTTTAGTTGAGTTAACAAGGAAAAGACAAGGTCAAAATATATATGAATTATTCGGAAAAAAATGTTCTTCCTGCAATGGTACTGGACATGTAGAAAATCAATTGAATTTTGAAATTTCTAATCTGCAACTTAAAAATGCTGAAGAAAAGCCTTCTAAATCAAATAATATTAAATCTGTAGATGTAAGTGCTTCTAAATCAAATTTCAAGCAGGAAAAAAATGATGAAAAGGAATTACTTAACACCAAGATTTTAAGTAAAGAGGATTCCTCGATTAAAAAAGAAAATGATAATGATGAATTGAATACATCAAATTCGAAAGAAAAAAATATAGTAACTGTTGATCTTACTAATGATGAAAAAATTGTTTTCAGTCACTTAGGTATTAATCCACTAATAAAGTTAGGGAAAGAATATTTAACTAGTAATAGTTTTGTTCATTTAAAGGACGATAGTAATAGCAAGGAAAAAGAAAAAACTTTAGATAATAAAAAAACAACAACAGGAAAACGAGTCAAAAAAACGTCAAAATCTAATGACCTTGAAGGGATAGCCATTACTATCGAAGAAAATACAAATTCCAATGATGAAGCAACAAACAAAACTAATGAGAATGAAGAAGTTGTATCTTTAAATCAGAAGGATGCAATTGAAGTAACAGATGAGCTAAACAATGCAAGAAAAAAAAGAAGAAGATCTTCGGCAAGTATCGAATAAAGTATATGAAGTCGGAATGGATGAAGTTGGAAGGGGATCAATTTTTGGTCCAGTTTTTTCAGCAGTTGTAGTATTAACTGAAAAAAATAAATTTACTCTAAAAAAATTTGGAGTAATGGATAGCAAAAAATTAACGTCCAAAAAAAGAAACTTTCTTTTCCCAAAAATTTTATCACTTTCTACAGATTATGGAATTGGACAATCCTCTGTTAGAGAAATAGATAAGCTCGGCATCAGAGTCGCAACTGAACTCTCAATGATAAGAGCTTTAAAAAAATTAAAAGAGAAACCATCTGAACTATTAATTGATGGACCATTGTTGTTAAGACCATGGAACGGAATTCAAAAAAATATAGTATCAGGAGACTCGAAATTTACCTCAATATCTGCAGCGAGCATAGTTGCAAAAGTATCTCGGGATAATCTAATGGAAAGTTTAGAAAAAAAATACTCAGGATACTTAATATTTAGAAATAAAGGATATGGTACGAAAGAGCATCTTTCAAATATCAAAAAAAATGGAATAACTAATCTTCATAGGAAAAGTTTTTTAAAGAAATCAAATCTTATTTAATTCACACCATTCCAAAAAATCTTTAACTAATTGCTGTTGAACTCTTGTCTTTATTCCCAATAAAATCCCATTTAATACAGAATGACCAGTAGATTCTAAAATTTTCTTTGGTACTAGTTTTAATAATGGGGGTTGACTTACAGATACCCCTAGAAGGGCCTCCCCTTCTAATCCAATATCAGTTGCTTCCAAATTCGCTTTCAAAATAAGATTAAAGTCATCTATCATTCCCAATCCATCTAATGTACTATCAAGAGCACTCATTTTTAAAATTCCATCTTTATTTTCTACCGCAATTGAAACAACAGGGTTAATATCTAATTGGAAAACCTTAAAACTTGTTACTGTATACTTGTACCTACCTTCCCCTTCAGGTAATAATTTTTTGGGGTCTAGCATTGCTCCAACAACTCTTTCTTCTTCCAAAAGATACTTAGAAAGATATTCTTTATTTCTTGTTACAGAAAGCTTTAGTTTCTGTTTAGCATCAAAAGACAATAGCATTTTCTATATCCCTCCAATGCTTATTTGATCTCTTTTTTTCTTACAATTAATCATGCGCAAACAAGTTGCATATTTAGGCCCTAAAGGGACATACGCAGAAAAAGCAGCTCATATTTTATCAAAGCTTGCCAATTTTGATTCACCTATATTTGTACCATGTAATGGGTTACATTCGGTCATTAAATCAATAGCGTACAACAATTGTGATGCTGCTGTAGTTCCTATTGAAAATTCTGTAGAAGGCGGAGTTACAGCTACCTTAGATGCCCTTTGGAAGTTTCCTGATATTTTTATCAATAAAGCAATTGTTTTGCCTATAAAACATGCATTAATTAGTGATGGAGAACTCTCAATTATCTCAGAAGTACTATCTCATCCTCAAGCATTAGCTCAATGTTCAGAATGGTTATCTGAAAATCTTCCAAATGCAATCCCTCTTCCAACCAATTCAACTTCAGAGGCTGTCAATATGGTTAAAGGAAGTAAATTTAGAGCAGCTATTGGTTCGAAATCTTTAACTCAAATTAAAGGACTTAAAGAATTAGCCTTTCCTATAAATGATGTCCCAGGGAATTGCACAAGATTTGTTTTATTGAGCAAAGAATTAAGTTCTGATTCAGCAAATATTTCCAGTTTTGCTTTCTCATTAATCTCAAATAAACCTGGTGCTTTGCTAGAAGCAATAAATCATATTGCAAATTATGGATTTAACATGAGTAAAATAGAGTCTAGACCTTCTAAAAGAGAGTTAGGCGAATATATTATTTATATTGATTTAGAAATAAATAATCAAAATAATATTGCAAATCTTCGAGAATTAAAAAATCATTTAAAACCACTTTGCAATAACTTCGTTGATTTTGGAAATTATTTTTCTGAAAATGTTGAACTAAGTTAATTTATCCTCTGCATTTATAGACTCCAAATTCCATTAAACCTTTTCTAAATGCCCAATCCATAAGAAGTATAGTTGGGATCTCTCTAATTGACTTTATTAATGCTGAAGGTCCAAGAGACAAAATTGCAAAAGGCCTGCGTATGCCTTCAATAATCGAGTCGTACCATGAAGGGTTTGTATAAGAATTCCAATTTTCAGAAATAACTCTTCCTGCACTATTTTTATTAGTCTTCAGAATATCACCGAATTCATTAATGCTAATAAAATTAGGATGTACCCACTGTTCAAGTAATTGTTTGAGTACCAACCTCTCAATAAAAGATGGAGGATATGCATTGAGATCCCTTGAGTTCCAATCAGCCAATGCCAAATACCCGCCAGGTCTTAAAGTTCTAAGCATTTCATCTGCAAACCTAGTTTTATCATTCATGTGTGCACCAGCCTCAACACTCCAAACAGCATCAAATGCTCCATCGTCAAACTTTAAATTCAATGCATCCATAACTTGGAAGTTGCAATTTAGTCCTGAAGGGGTAAGTTCTCTCGCTCTTTTTACTTGAGCAGGACTAATTGTGATTCCAGTAACATTAAAACCATAATATTTTGCAAGAATCCTTGAACTTCCTCCTATTCCACAACCTACATCCAGAATTCTGGAACCTTTGGGCAATTTATCTAAATCACTCCACCTGACTAACTCATGTACAAGTTGTACTTTAGCCTTTCTAAAATCAATATTTTTATTTCCGGAGGGATAAAAACCCAAGTGGATATGCTCTCCCCACAACCTCTCAAGTAATTTATCTTGGGTCCAAGCATCATATGCAGAAGCTACTGTACCAGAAGAAATGTATTTTCTGGCATTACTTCTCCAAATAATGGCTAAAATTAAAATTAATAAAAATAGTAAAAAAAAAGGTATAAATAATTCAAACATTTAATTTTCTTTTATATCAGGAAAACTTTCTTTCAAAGCTGTTCTAGCAGCAAGTTGTTTTCTTGTATGATCAAGCATTTCATATTCTCTTTGCAAACGAGTATAAGTATTTCTTTCCTCTAGAAGTCTTTGCTGCTCCTCTGCAACAGGACCACCCAAATGAGCACCAATCCAAAATGATAATTCCATTGGATTCTTTGGTAATTTATCGGGTAGATTTTTCTTAGTATTTGTCAATTTACTTGTTAGATTAATAACATCATTAAGTGCTTCTGTGACTGAATCTTTTAGAGAATCTAATTTTTGGAGGTTATCAATATTATCATCACTTACCCAGCTTACCATCGCTGAGCAAAATGGAGTTGAACGAATGATTTCTAAAATTTGAAATCTTTGTTGTCCAAGAGTGATAATATTACTTCTTCCATCTTCTGCAGTTTGATGTTTTATTATCTGTGCGCAACATCCAATATTGGCCATGCTTTTAGTGTTTGGATCCCACTTTATAACTCCAAACATAGAGTCAGTTTCGAGTACAGATTGAAGCATGATTCTATATCTCGATTCAAAAATATGTAAAGGTAAAACTTCTTGAGGAAAAAGAACTACCTCTGGCAAAGGAAATAAAGGCAATTCCCTTACTGAGAGCTCTCCCATCTAAACCTCATTGATATACTTTATTTTAAACAATTAATGTCTTTTTCGGGATTTTTTACAGTTTAACTTCTATATCTACACCACTTGGAAGATCCAACTTCATTAAAGCATCAATTGTTTTTGCAGAAGGACTATAGATATCAATAATTCTTCGATGAGTTCTCGTCTCAAAATGCTCTCTAGAATCTTTATCAACATGTGGAGACCTTAAAACACAATAGATTTTTCTTTTTGTAGGTAAAGGTATTGGACCTATTGCCGAGGCAGAAGTAGTATCAGCAGTTTGGATTATTTTATCGCAAGATAAGTCAAGCATTCTTCTATCAAAAGCTTTTAGTCTTATTCTTATTTTTTGTTGTGCAATTGATGCAGTCATAATTAAAAATTAATTTAAATGATAGGGACGTTGATTAACAAAAGCCCCTATCCATCTACCTATATTAAATGATTAAGGTTAAATTCTTAAAATTCAAATATATTATTTGAGAATTTTAGAAACAACACCAGCACCAATAGTACGTCCACCTTCACGGATTGCAAATCGCATACCTTGTTCGATAGCTACTGGACAAATTAATTCTCCAGTCATCTTGATTCTGTCTCCTGGCATTACCATTTCAACATTAGAACCATCATCAGACGTAAACGCTGTTATTTGACCTGTTACATCAGTTGTTCTTATGTAAAACTGTGGTCTATATCCTGCGAAGAAAGGAGTATGTCTGCCGCCCTCCTCTTTTTTTAGAACATAAACTTCGCCTTCAAATTGAGTATGGGGAGTAATGGACCCTTTCTTAACAAGTACCATTCCTCTCTCAATATCCTCTTTTTGAACTCCACGTAAAAGTAAACCAACATTGTCTCCAGCCATACCTTCATCAAGAAGTTTACGGAACATTTCAACTCCAGTAACTGTTGTTACTCTTGTGTCTCTTATTCCAACTATTTCAACTTCTTCTCCTACCTTAACTTTACCTCTCTCAATTCTTCCAGTAGCAACTGTTCCTCTACCAGTAATTGAGAAAACATCTTCAACTGCCATCAAGAATGGTTTATCAACTTCTCTTTCTGGTTCAGGAATACTAGCATCGACTGCTTTCATTAATTCTTCAATCTTTGATTCCCAATTTGAATCACCTTCAAGAGCTTTTAAACCAGAAACTTGAACTATAGGAATATCATCACCAGGGAAATCATAACTATCTAACAGTTCTCTAATTTCCATTTCAACAAGTTCAATAATTTCTTCATCATCTACCATATCGCACTTATTTAGAGCAACTACAAGGGCAGGGACTCCAACTTGTTTAGCTAAAAGAATATGCTCTTTTGTTTGAGCCATAGGACCATCTGTAGCTGCACAAACTAGAATAGCTCCGTCCATTTGGGCGGCACCTGTAATCATGTTTTTTACGTAATCAGCATGTCCAGGGCAATCGACATGAGCATAATGTCTGCCTTCAGTTTCATATTCTACGTGCGCAGTATTAATAGTAATGCCGCGCTCTCTTTCTTCAGGAGCACCATCAATGTCTCCATAGTCTTGAGCTTGTGCTTGACCTTTTTTGGCTAATACATTTGTAATAGCAGCAGTTAGTGTTGTTTTTCCATGATCAACATGGCCAATTGTACCTATGTTGACATGTGGTTTGTTCCTTTCGAACTTCTGGCGAGCCATTTTGAATTAAAGAATCGAGGGTTTAAGAGTGTTTTAGTTTAGAGATCAGGAGTTGCCCTGATTCTTGGAAATGATAGCTTCAGCAACATTACGAGGAACTTCCTCATAATTTGCGAACTCCATTGAAAATATACCCCGACCTTGAGTCATCGATCGGAGTTGAGTGGCATAACCGAACATTTCGGCTAAGGGCACTTTGGCCTGTACCTTAGACAATCCATCATCAACAGATTGTCCTTCTACTTGACCTCTTCTGGAAGAGAGATCACCAATTACAGATCCAAGAAAGTCGTCAGGACTTTCGACCTCAACTTTCATCATAGGCTCTAATAGAACAGGATTGCATTTTTTAACCCCATCTTTAAAAGCCATTGAACCTGCAATTTTGAAGGCCATTTCAGATGAGTCTACATCGTGGAATGAACCATCGACTAGTGTTACTTTTACATCAATGAGTGGATAACCTGCAAGAACACCAGACTCACAGGTTTCTTTCATTCCATTAGATGCTGGACCAATGTACTCTTTTGGTACAGCTCCGCCTACAATTTTGTTGACGAATTCAAAACCTTTACCAACTTCAGCAGGTTCCATTTCAATTATTACATGACCATATTGACCTTTTCCTCCAGTCTGTCTTGCATATTTACCTTCACCTTTAGAACTAGACCTAATGGTCTCTCTGTATGAAACCTGAGGAGCTCCAATATTGGCTTCAACTTTAAATTCTCTTAACATTCTGTCTACAAGAATTTCCAAGTGCAGCTCACCCATACCTGCAATTACAGTTTGATTTGTCTCAGGATCTGTACTAACCCTAAATGTTGGATCCTCTTCAGACAAAGCAGTTAAAGCTTTTGATAATTTTTCCATATCCCCTTTAGTTTTTGGCTCAACGGCCACTGAAATAACAGGTTCAGGGATAAATAATGTCTCTAAAACTATAGGATCTTCTGTAGTACACAAGGTGTCACCAGTAGTTGTGTTCTTTAGACCTAATACAGCACCTAAATCCCCAGCCCTCAATTCATCAACCTCCTCTCTTTCATCAGCCTTAAGGATTACTAATCTAGAAATTCTTTCTTTAGAATCCTTAGTAGAGTTCATAACGTAACTTCCCTTCGAAAGAACGCCTGAATACATCCTCACAAATGTTAATTTGCCATATGGATCTGACATCACTTTGAAAGCTAATGCGCTAAATGGAGCATTATCATCCGAAGGTCTCACATCTTCTTTACCACTTGGTAAAACGCCTTGTATTGGTTTCACATCAACAGGAGCTGGTAAGTAATCAACTACAGCGTCTAGTACAAGTTGGACGCCTTTATTCTTAAAAGCTGAGCCACAAAGTACTGGAACTAATCCATGTTTTAAAACCCCTTCCCTAATACCCTTTTTAAGTTGTTCTTCAGATAATTCTCCTGTATCAAGGAATATTTCAATTAATTCTTCATCATTTTCTGCAACACTCTCCATCAACTTATTTCTCCACTCAGCAGCCTCTTCCTTCATTTCAGATGGAATTGGTGCTTCTTCAATATCTGTACCTAAGTCATTTTTATAAAGATAAGCTTTGTTAGCAACTAAATCAATGATGCCTGTAAGATCTCCTTCAGCTCCAATTGGTAGCTGAATAGGAAGTGCATTTGCCTTTAGCCGATCTTTAATCTGCTTATTAACTTTTAAGAAATCTGCGCCAGTTCTGTCCATTTTATTTACAAAAACCATTCTAGGCACAGAGTATCTATCAGCTTGACGCCAAACTGTTTCAGATTGAGGCTGAACTCCACCAACAGCGCAAAATACTGCTATTACACCATCCAAAACTCTCATTGATCTTTCTACTTCAATAGTGAAGTCAACGTGTCCAGGAGTGTCAATAATATTAATTCTATGATCTTGCCAACTTGTAGATATTGCTGCAGCAGTAATAGTAATTCCTCTTTCTCTTTCTTGAGCCATCCAATCTGTTACTGCGGCACCATCATGAACCTCTCCTATCTTGTGGACTACACCTGAATAAAACAAGATTCTCTCTGTTGTAGTTGTCTTCCCTGCATCAATATGAGCGGCTATACCTATGTTCCTTACTCGTTCTAGGGGAAAGTCGCGTGCCAATTTTAAAGCTCCAAATAAAATGATTTTTGAAAAATATAGTTCACCCTAAAAGTAAACTCTTAACATAATAAACTACTTAAGTACCTTTTTGACGAAATTAATATCTGTAATGTGCAAAAGCTTTATTAGCTTCAGCCATTTTGTGAGTATCTTCTCTTTTTTTAACCGCACTACCAGTTTCATTAGCAGCATCCATCAATTCGCCAGCAAGTTTTTGGGACATACTCTTGCCATTTCTTGCACGTGAGAATGTGACAAGCCATCTTAAAGCCATAGCTGTTCCCCTTTCCTGACGAACTTCCATAGGAACTTGATATGTGGCACCGCCAACTCTTCTAGCTCTAACTTCAACAAGAGGAGTAGCATTTTTCACAGCTGTTTCAAATAATTCGACTGCATTCCCGCCAGTTCTCTCACTTATTAAAGAAAAAGCATCAGACAAAATTCTTTGAGCTGTAGATTTTTTACCGTGCTTCATCAATCTTGAGATCATCATTGATGCTAGACGACTATTAAACTGGGGATCTGGAAGAACTGGTCTTTTTACTGCTGCATTACGACGTGACATGTTTTTAAAAAGTACTGTTTACAAATTAATCTTTTGGAGCTTTGGCTCCATACTTAGATCTCGATTGACGTCTATCTTTGACTCCAGCCGTATCTAAAGTTCCTCTTATTATATGATATCTAACTCCTGGTAAATCCTTAACTCTTCCACCCCTAAGAAGTACTACAGAATGTTCTTGCAAGTTATGTCCAATACCTGGAATATAAGCTGTTACTTCGAAACCAGAGGTTAATCTCACCCTTGCAACTTTTCTTAGAGCTGAATTAGGTTTTTTTGGTGTTGATGTATAAACTCTTGTACATACCCCTCTTCTTTCAGGACAAGCTTTTAATGCAGGAGATTTTGTTTTTCTAGTCAGACGTTTCCTTTCTGAACCTATTAATTGTGAGATGGTAGGCATCTAATATATTTAGATAAAAATAAACATTTAAACATCATAACCTTTAACGAGCACCAACTAAAGTTTTTGATGATATTTTTTTTAAAATTTGTGAAATGAAAATTCTTTGGTAAATATTCATTATTTTTAGATTTATTTTCAAATTTATTTTTATAATAGGAATACATAAATAACTAAATAAAATTAAATAATCTATGGGAGAGAGTATCAAAAGAATCGTTGGAACATATCAAGATAGTTATTCCCAAAATGGAATAATCGGTGAAAAGGATGCGTGTGGAGTTGGATTTATAGCAAATATTAAAGGAATAGAAAGCAACTGGATCCTTAAACAATCCCTGAAAGGACTTAACTGTATGGAGCATAGAGGAGGTTGCGGAGGAGATAGTGATTCAGGGGATGGAGCAGGCATATTATGTTCAATTCCATGGAAATACTTAGATGAAAAAATGAATCTAAAATATGAAAAAGATTTTAATAGAGGTTTAGGCATGATTTTTATGCCTAATAAAAAGGAGAAAATTGAAAAATGTAAATCAATATGTGATCAGGAAGCAGAAAAATTAAAAATCTACAGCACATCTTGGAGAACAGTACCTGTTAATAATGAGATATTAGGTCCTTTAGCTAAAGCAAATGCTCCATTCATAAGCCAGTGGATTCTAAATATAGATAAAAAAGACAATCAGGATATTGAAAGGCTTTTATTCCAATTAAGAAAAAGAATTGAAAAAAAAATAAGGGAAACTTTAAAAAACCACGTAGGGGATTGTGAATTTTATTTTGCCTCACTAAGTTCTCAAACTGTTGTGTACAAAGGTATGGTTCGTTCAGAAATATTATCTGAGTTTTATCAAGACCTAAAAGAAGATAGTTTTAAAGTCTCATTTTCTGTTTACCATAGGAGGTTTAGTACTAATACACTTCCAAAATGGCCACTAGCTCAGCCCATGAGATTTTTAGGTCACAACGGCGAAATAAATACTCTCTTAGGTAATATCAACTGGGCTAAAGCTTCAGAAACTCACATAGATGACTTTTGGGGAGATTTATCTAATGAAATTAAGCCGATTGTAGATGTAAATAAAAGTGATTCATCAAATCTTGATGCAACTCTTGAAATTAATATTCGTTCAGGTCAGCCCATCACTGACTCATTATTAAAACTTGTTCCTGAAGCATTTAGAGATCAACCAGAACTCGAAAAAAGAGAAGATATAAAAGCATTTTATGAGTATTCTGCGAGCATACAAGAAGCTTGGGATGGACCTGCTCTCCTTGTATTTGCAGATGGTAATTTTGTTGGAGCAACACTTGATAGAAATGGTCTTAGACCAGCAAGATATTCAATAACAAATGATGGTTTCGTAATAATGGGTTCCGAAACAGGAGTAGTAGATCTTGAAGAGGAAAGAGTAATTGAAAAAGGTAGATTAGGACCTGGACAAATGTTGGCGGTTGATTTTCATCAAAATAGAATCCTCAGAAATTGGGAGGTAAAATCTGAAGCCGCGCAAAGGCATAATTACAAAAACCTCCTAAGTAATAGAACTATCAAAATTGATAATAGTGAATGGTTTAAAGACTGCAAGCTAAGAGACCTTGAGCTATTACAACAACAAACAGCGTACGGTTTTTCAGCGGAAGATAATGATCTTATTTTAGATTCAATGGCTTCATTAGCTAAAGAACCTACTTATTGCATGGGGGACGATATCCCATTAGCAGTGCTTTCTTCAAAGCCACATATTTTATATGACTATTTCAAGCAAAGATTTGCACAAGTTACAAATCCTCCTATTGATCCTTTAAGAGAAAAACTTGTAATGAGTTTAGAGATGCATCTTGGAGAAAGATGCACACCATTTGAGATTAAAGATCCTAAACCTTTTGTTCATTTACAAAGTCCAATTCTCAATGAGGAAGAACTCATTTCCATTAAACAATCAAAAATTAAATCTCAAACAATTTCAAGTTTGTTTGATATTGAGGAAGGCGTTCAGGGCTTAGAGAACAAATTAAAAGCAATTTGTAAACAGAGTGAGCTCTCCATAAAAGAAGGTTGCTCTTTAATTATTATTTCTGATAAGGGTATTAATCCTACAAAGACTTTTATTCCTCCTTTACTTGCTGTTGGAGCAATTCATCATTACCTTCTTAAAAAAGAAATCAGGCTAAAAGCTTCTCTAATTATTGAGACAGGTCAATGTTGGAGCACACATCACCTGGCTTGTTTGATTGGTTATGGTGCGAGCGCGGTTTCCCCTTGGCTGACCTTCGAAGCAGGTAGACACTGGTTAAAACATCCAAAAACACAAAAACTAATTGATAGCAAAAAAATAAATCCATTATCAATAATTGATGTTCAAGAAAATATTAAAAAAGCTCTAGAAGACGGTCTAAGAAAAATTCTCTCGAAAATAGGCATCTCACTTTTATCTAGTTACCATGGTGCACAAATTTTTGAAGCTGTAGGCCTTGGATCTGACTTAATAAAAATTGCTTTTGATGGTACAACAAGCCGTATCGCTGGCATAACATTAAATGAATTAACTAATGAAACACTTTCAATACATACGAAAGCCTATCCAGAGATAGATTTAAAGAAATTAGAATTTTTAGGATTTGTACAATTTAGAAATAATGGAGAATATCACTCTAATAATCCTGAAATGTCCAAAGTTTTACATTCAGCGGTAAAACAAGGACCAGGGTACGATCATTTTGAAACTTACAAAAAACTTATTAGTAATAGACCGACAACATCTCTAAGAGATTTACTAACAATAAATTCACAAAGAAAAAGTATCCCATTAGAGGAAGTTGAAAGTGTTGAATCAATTTGCAAAAGGTTCTGTACTGGAGGAATGAGTTTAGGCGCCTTATCCAGAGAAGCACATGAAGTTTTAGCAGTTGCCATGAATAGAATTGGTGGAAAAAGTAATAGTGGAGAAGGGGGAGAAGATCCAGCTCGTTTTAATGTTTTAAATGATATCGATGAAAATTCTCAATCAGCGACGTTACCATTTATTAAAGGTCTTGAGAATGGAGACACCGCATGCTCAGCAATTAAACAAATAGCATCAGGAAGATTTGGAGTTACACCTGAATATCTAAGAAGTGGTAAACAACTCGAAATTAAAATGGCTCAAGGTGCAAAACCCGGAGAAGGGGGGCAGTTGCCTGGTCCAAAAGTTGATTCTTACATCGCAAAACTAAGAAATAGTAAACCTGGAGTAGCATTAATATCTCCTCCACCGCATCATGATATTTATTCAATTGAAGATTTAGCTCAACTTATCCATGACTTACACCAAGTTCATCCAAAAGCGAAAGTAAGCGTTAAACTTGTTTCTGAAATTGGTATAGGTACTATTGCTGCTGGAGTAAGCAAAGCTAATGCAGATGTAATTCAAATATCAGGCCATGATGGAGGTACAGGTGCTTCACCCCTGAGTTCTATTAAACATGCAGGTTTACCATGGGAACTCGGTGTTGCTGAGGTTCATAAATCTCTCCTAGAGAATAACTTACGTGAAAGAGTAATTTTGAGAACTGATGGAGGTCTTAAAACAGGTTGGGATGTGGTTATTGCAGCTTTGCTAGGTGCTGAAGAATACGGTTTTGGTTCTGTAGCGATGATTGCTGAAGGATGCATAATGGCTCGGGTTTGTCATACAAACAAGTGTCCTGTTGGAGTTGCCACTCAAAAAGAAGAATTAAGAAAAAGATTTAAAGGTATTCCAGAAAATGTTGTCAATTTTTTCTTATATATTGCTGAAGAAGTAAGACAAATAATGAGTAGTATCGGAGTTTCTAATATGGAAGAACTGATTGGTAATCAAGAATTTCTTTCAGCAAGAAATATCGATCTTCCAAAAACGTCTAATATTGATCTCTCTTCTTTAGTAAATAAACACTCAACCAAAGATAGATCATGGTTAAAACATTCAAAGAATGCTCACAGTAATGGTTCTGTATTAGAAGACGAGTTTTTGTCTGATACTGAATTTATAGATTCAATTAAAAATCACAAAATATTAACCAAAGAAATTGAGATAAAAAATACAGATAGAAGTGTTTGTGCGAAAATATCAGGCGAAATCGCAGAACTTCACGGAAACACTGGCTTCAATGGCGAACTCAACTTAAATTTCAAAGGATATGCAGGACAAAGCTTTGGTGCCTTTTTATTGAAGGGAATGAATGTTCAATTAATCGGAGAAGCTAATGATTATGTTTGTAAAGGAATGAATGGAGGAATACTTACAATAATTCCACCAAAAATAGATAAAACTTCCTCCGAACAAGTTATTTTAGGAAACACCTGTCTTTACGGAGCAACAGGTGGGAAATTATTTTCACTAGGAAAATCGGGCGAAAGATTTGCAGTAAGAAATAGTGGTGCTACAGCTGTAACAGAAGGAGCAGGTGATCATTGTTGTGAATACATGACTGGTGGGAAAGTAGTAATTCTAGGTTCTACAGGAAGGAATATTGGTGCAGGCATGACTGGTGGAATAGCTTTTATAATCGATGAGAATAATGATTTGAGTAAAAAAGTTAATAAAGAAATAGTTAGCATTCATAAAATAACAACATCAAAGCAGGAAGATATCTTATTGGAAATTATTAGAGAATATCGAGCAAAAACAAATAGCTTAAAGGCCGCCAAAATAATTGAAAATTGGTCTTATTACAAGAGTACTTTTAAATTAATAGTTCCCCCAAGCGAAGAAGAGATGCTTGGCATAAAGAAAATGTAAATGCCTTTCTTTGTAAAAACTGAAATTATAAAAAAAGAATACTTAATTAATCATGATTTAAAACAAAAAATAATCAATGAACATATTGATTGGATAAAAAAATTAAAAAAAGAAGGAATTAATATTAAAAGTGGTTTTTTAGTAGATGAGTTAAAGAGGCCAGGTGACGGCGGATTACTCATTCTTGAGATGAATAATTATAAAAATGCACTTAATATCATAAAGAATGATCCAATGATTAAAAATGATCTAGTTGAGTGGAAATTAAATGAGTGGGTAGATTCAAATAAATCAAAATGACTATCTTGGATACTTTTTCATAAGTTTTTGAATTTCTTCAGCATGATAACTGCTACGAGTTAAAGGAGAACTAACTACTTGCATAAATTCCAAATCTTCTTCCCCAAAAACTTTATAATAATTAAATTTTGAGGGACTCACAAATCTTTGAACAGGTAAATGATTAGGGCCAGGAGATAAGTATTGGCCAATAGTAACAATATCAACGAAATTACTTTTTAAATCCTTAAGAAGACTTAAGACCTCCTCTTCTTTTTCCCCTAAACCAAGCATAAAGCCTGATTTTGTATAAACTTTAGGAGAATATTCTCTGGTCCTATTAAGCAATTCAAGAGTTCTCTCATATTTACCCTGAGGTCTTACTTTTTTATATAGCGAAGACACAGTCTCAATATTATGGTTTAAAACGTTTGGATTTGAATCAAGAACTTTTTCAAGCGCTTTCCAGTTGCCACAAAGATCAGGTATTAAAAGCTCGATAGTAGTTTCAGGAGATTTTTTTCTTACTTGAGAAACACATTCAAAAAATTGAGATGCGCCACCATCCTCAAGATCGTCTCTATTAACTGAAGTGATTACAACATGTTTAAGTTGCATTCTAAAAACAGCTTCGGCTAAACGATATGGTTCTGTTGGATCTAATTCTCTTTTAGATCTATCAAAATCAATATCGCAATATGGACATGCCCTAGTGCAGCCGGGACCCATTATGAGGAATGTGGCAGTTCCACTTGCAAAACATTCACCAATATTTGGACAACTTGCCTCTTGACATACAGTATTGAGATTTAAATCATTTAACAAATTTGCAGTATTCCCAATTCTCTCAACTTGCGGAGCTTTTACTCTTAACCAATCAGGTTTTGATATTAAACTATTGGAATTATTAGTCAAATTAATTTTTCTATCCTGTATTTTTATTTTAATAAAAACATTTTGAATTAACTATTAATAATTTCAAAAATGAAGACTACTCAATGAAGGTCAAAAAATAAATGAATTTAATTAATCCATCGACAATTTGAAAGATCCTTAATTCAAATTAATAATTACACTATATTTTTGTTTCATCAACGTAAAATAGAACAGAATTTAGAACGTAATTTTTAATACAGTAATCAGTACTGTTCTGTTACAAAAAAAACTAGTTTATGGAGATATAGTTTACATTTTTTGTACTAAAAAGTGTTTTTTACTCATTAATTGGTACAGTAAAAAATATATGTAATAAAACATTGACTTTTAAATTCAAAAGAAAACGTATTTTACTATCTGAAAAAAATAAAAGCTCTAAAGCAATAGGTTATGCTAGAGCTACTAATAATGAATTTAAAAATTTAGAAGAGCAAATAAAAAATTTAAAGGAAGAGGGTTGCAGTTTAGTTTTCTCTGAATTTATAAGTTTAGATGCAGAAGTCAAACCCCAACTCGATAAAGCTATAAATTACTTAACTGAAGGTGATCAATTAGTAATAACTCAGCTTGATCGAGCATTTAAAAATAAAAAAGAATGTTTGATAACAATAAATAAACTTATTAATAATGATATTAAATTGCGAACTTTAACTGGTTTTTTTGCGGCTAATGAATCCCCCGAAGAGAATTCTTCAATTTTTAAGATTTTATATGAATTAGATAATCTAGAAGACAAAAGTTTAGGTGAAAGAAAAAGGGAACAACTTTTACGCAGAAAATTATCTGGAAATAATCTGGGAGGAAGGCCTAAAATCAGTCATTTAAAAGAATCTTTAGTAATCAGATTGCGTAATGAGGGATATTCATATAGATCAATCAGATCACAAACAGGAATTGCATTGTCAACAATAAGAAGAGTGATTTTGGAAGGAGAATTAACTTAAAATGAGAAAGACAGAAATTGAAAATTTAATTAAAGAAAATATTAAAGATACTGCATTGCGTATTTATGAATTAGATAATAAAGATAGAAAAAGTTTGTTAGCAGAATATAGAGAATGGATTGTCAATGATATAGATTGTGTAGAAGTAATGATGCTACCTTACGAAGCCTATACTAACAAATTAGACTCTAATTTCATAGACGATACACTTTAGTCGTCAATATATTTCTTATTAAATGCATATACTTCCTTTGCTATTAATGGTAAGAAGGAAGTATCTTTGGAATATTCTTCCCCATTACAAAAAACGACTAATAAAGTTTGTAGAGATTGACTATTAACCCACCAAGCAGAATCATGTCTAACTTCGGACATCAAGCCTGCTTTACTCCAAAGATTAATGCTTTCTGGTAATCCTGCACCCAAAAAACCATCTATTTGATTAAGAGAATCGTTTTTAAGAACAAATTTATTTAAATTTCTTTTTAAAAAACTTCGCAAATTTAAATCATTTTCTTGATAGTCAATATGAATCATAATTTCCTCTAAAACCCTTGCGACTGAATCAGAATTCATAGCGTTCCTATTTTTATTATCATTCCCATAAAATTCTTTCTCCCGACCAAATGGTCCATCATCCCAAGTCTTCTGACAGCAATTTATACCAACCAATTCTTCCCAATTTAAATCATGTATCCAATCATTTATTATTCTTCTTTGGAATTTCCAATTTTCCCATAGTTCGCCTTCAATACAAGGTCCACTTGTTGTTCCAGTAAGTAAATCAATTAAAAAGCTTGTTGCATTATTACTGGAGAAAAACAACATTTTCCTTACAGCATCAATAATTTCATCTGATAATAATAAACTTCCTTTTTTAATCCAATGAAATGCAGCAAGGCCATAAACTAACTTGACTATGCTGGCAGGGTAAACCATTTTTTTATTATTAATACCAGTTCCAAACCCTTTAAATACACTTTTATTTTCACTTTTATAATTAATCCAAGTTATCGAAATATCTTCTCTTGAAAAATCTTTATTATAAGAACATGCTCTCCCTAAAATATCATTTAAGGCTAGACCCATCTCTTTACTTAAATAGTAAAAGGACATTGTATGGAAAGTTATAAAAATCCTATCTCACTATTTAAACAAACTAATTTTTCAAAAACTATTTGGTGGAAATTAAAAGTTAATATTTCTGGATATCAAAATGAAACAGAAGATAAATTAGTTACTGAAATATCTAAAAATAGATTTTTTAGGCTTATTTATGCAAATATTTATCAAAACAACCATAAATTTTCAAGAATACTAGTTCAACTATATGAAGATGGTTACGTCTGCTGGATAAATTTAGATGAATTAATTATTGAGAAATACGAATTAGGAAAACCTGAGAATACAAAAAAAGAACATTTCTTTATAGAAGATAAAGTTAACTCAATTTTAAAATGGATCGAGGACCAATCAGAGTTAAACAATGAATACCTTTGGGGTGGTACATTAGGACCCAATTTTGATTGTTCTGGATTAATTCAAACTGCTTTTTTAAAGCATCAAATTCATATACCACGAGACTCTTTTCAAATAAAAAGTTTTTGTAAACAGATTTTTTATTACAAAGAATCTTATTCTGCACTACGGCCTGGCGATCTTTTATTTTTTGGAAATGAAGAAAAATGTGATCATATTGGAATCTACAAGGGGGACGGATTATATTACCATAGCTCTGGAAAGGATTTTGGCAGAAATGGAATAGGATTAGATACCCTAAAAAAGTCTAATGATAAAATCTCATTGCATTATAAATCCAAACTAATTTCTGCAGGAAGAGTAGTTAGAAATTATAGATGGGACAGAACTATACGTTAATTATTAGAGCTCTCATTTTAATTTTAAATTAAATTTAAATATTACTTATTCTTTTATTTAGGAATTAACCAGCAGTCCAAATATTTTTAATAATTGGCATTATGGTATCTAAGTGTAATGTTCCAACAAGTAACCAAGCAAAAACAGCTCCGCCACAGCCTCCCAACCAAAATCCACTTGTAAAATCAGCCCAACCAGCTCTTGTAAATAAGTCCTTTGGCGGATTATTAACAGTAGCATCTGGAGGTTGAACATTAGGTGCTTTACCAGGTGCATTGTATAGAACAAAAAGTGCTGTCAAAATATGAACAGCCCCAATAGCAGCGAGAAGTCCAGCTGTTAGAGCAAATTCTGAATTTCTTAATGGGCCAGTCATAGTGAAAGGTCCGTATAGAAGATATCCAAAAGCTGCACCAGTTTCTAAACCTCTAAAATTAGGGGAAATACCTTCTCTATAAAAAGGTAAATTATTTATGAAGGCTTTTGTAAAATAACCACTATTAACTGGAGTAGCTAAATTACCCACGCAAGGATCAGCAACTGTTTTTACTGCCCATTGTTCTGCTACGCCAATATCATTTGGTTGTACAGAAGTATCTATGTATTTCTCATCAAACTTAATAGAACTTGTTGATTCTGAGAATGATTTTTGAAAGTCGCTCATTTTTTTAATAGTTTAGTGTTTGATAATTTATTCAGTTGCTGTAATTAATCTTCCAATCAATACGATAAAAACAGCAGGCATTGCTATACCAATTAATGGAACAAAAATTGAGGGTAGAAGACTTGGTAAATCAGATGGCATAGTTCTTTAAACATCTTTAAACACTTTAGTATTTATATGCAAAATAGTGTTAATTTTATTACTGGATGATATAAAAATTATTAACTTTTTACATGATAAATTTTTTCGCAATTATACTTATTATTTTTATAGGAATACTACTTCTAGTTTTAAAAAAAAGAAGCTTTAAAAAGTTTATAAATAAAAGCAATTTATATTCCATTAATTTAAAAAAAAATAATAAATTTTCATCTAATAAAAATAGTTTTTTATACAATCACCAAGAAAAAAAGTACTCAGTATTTTATAAAAATTCTCAAAGAAATAAAATGTTTAGTCTCTTTCAGGGTAGTACAGAAAATAAATTAAAGGCATTAAAAATTGCGGAAGAATTGGCTGATAAATCAACATTACCAATTTTACGAAAAGGCTTAAGAGATATTTCTCCTGAAGTAGTTGAAATTTCAGCTTTATTAATAAGAAAGTTCAAGTAAACAATCAATTTTGATTAGTACTGCTTATTGATCTAATTCTGTAAATTGGACGATTTTGACTTTCATGATATGTCCTAATTGTAAGTTCGCTCAATAATCCAAAGCTAAATAATTGAACACCAGCAATTCCTAAGATTAATGCAAACATTAGCAACGGACGATTTCCAATATCCTCACCCATTATTTTTAAAACTATCAAGTAAGAACTCATCGCAAGGCTAATAAAAATACTTATAATTCCAACAAAGCCAAATCCATACATTGGTCTTGTTAAAAATTTAGTCATAAACCAAACAGTTAGTAAATCCATTAAAACTCTAAAAGTTCTATCAATTCCATATTTACTAGTTCCATATTGCCTGCTTCTATGATTTACTTTAATTTCTTTGATTCTTGCACCTTCAATATTTGCTAAAACGGGCAGAAACCTGTGAAGTTCACCATACAACTTAATATCATCTATTATTTCTTTCTTAAAAGCTTTTAATGAGCATCCATAGTCATGCAACTTTAAACCTGTTACGTGAGCTATTAATTTATTAGCTATTTTTGATGGTATCTTTCTATTAATTAATTTATCTTTTCTATCAATCCTCCATCCACAAATCAAATCATAGCCATTATTAATTTCTGAAATTAATGTAGGAATATCATTTGGATCATTCTGTAAATCACCATCCAGAGTAATGATAATATCACCTTTAGAATTATCAAAGCCAGCTGACATTGCTGCAGTTTGCCCATAATTTTTGCGAAGGTCAATTACTGACAATTCTTTAATTTTGAGAGTTAGTTCTTTCAATACTTGATAAGTATTATCTTTAGAACCATCATTGACAACAATTAATTCAAAATTAAATTCATGAAATGACATTACATTTATAACTTCATCCAATAAAAAACCAATACTCTCGCTTTCGTTATAAACGGGGATAATAATTGAAATTAATTGTTTTATATCTGACATTATATATTTGATAGTAATTATATAATTTTAACTTAATTTAGAACATTAAATTTGAACAAAAAAAATCACCACATTGGTGGTGATTTAAATTATTTAAGAAAAATTTAACCAAACTTACCTGAAGTTGATGCAATAACAAATGCACCGAATGTAAGAATGTTTCCAATCGTGAAATGTGCTAATCCAACTAATCTAGCTTGAACAATTGAGAGTGCAACTGGCTTATCTCTCCATCCAACAAGATTAGCTATAGGAGTGCGCTGATGTGCCCAAACTAATGTTTCAATTAATTCTTGCCAGTAACCACGCCATGATATTAGGAACATGAAACCAGTAGCCCAAACCAAATGACCGAATAGGAACATCCAAGCCCAAGGAGATAAAGAATTTACTCCAAATGGATTATATCCGTTAATAAGTTGAGCTGAGTTTAACCAGAGATAATCTCTGAACCAACCCATTAGATATGTTCCTGATTCATTAAATTGTGCTACATTACCCTGCCATATTGCTAGGTGTTTCCAATGCCAGTAGAAAGTTACCCATGCTAGTAAATTTAATGCCCAGAACATAGCTAGGTACATAGCGTCCCAAGATGAACTATCACAAGTGCCCCCACGTCCAGGTCCATCGCAAGGGAATGCGTAACCTAGATCTTTCTTATCAGGAATTAATTTTGTTCCTCTAGCATCAAGTGCACCTTTTATAAGAATTAAAGCGGTTGTATGAAGACCTAAAGCGATGGCATGGTGAACTAAGAAATCTGCAGGACCGATAGGTAAGAAAGCACTTAATGCATCTTGTCTATTGATCAAATCCATCCAGTAATGATTGCCTGGTAATGAATTAGCAGCGAGACTTGCCGAACTTGTAGGATCGGATAATAAAGCGTTAAAGCCATACATCATCTTACCCTGGGCAGCTTGGACAAATTGGGCAAATACTGGCTCAATTAGAATTTGCTTTTCAGGGTTGCCAAAAGCTACAACAACATCATTATGAACATAAATTCCTAGAGTATGGAAGCCAAGCAACATTGTTACCCAACTAAGGTGGCTTATCAAAGCTTCCTTTGTTCCAAGAACTCTTGCTAATACGTTGTCTTTATTTAATTCTGGATCGTAATCTCTTACAAAGAAAATGGCTCCGTGTGCAAATGCACCAACCATCAAGAACATCGCTATGTACTGATGATGACTATATAAAGCAGATTGTGTGGTGTAGTCCCTGGCAATAAAAGCGTAAGAAGGAAGGGCACCCATATGTTGCGCTACAAGAGAAGTTGCTACACCAAGTGATGCTAATGCTAGTCCAAGTTGGAAATGTAATGAATTATTTACAGTTTCATATATTCCATCATGGTTAATTCCGAAACTACCTTTATGAGGATCATTAGGGTGTCTTGTATTATGAGCTTCTGTAATTTCTTTGAGGCTATGACCAATACCAAAAGTATTTCTATACATATGACCCGCAATTACAAAAACTGTACCAATCGCGATATGATGATGCGCAATATCGGTGAGCCATAATGCTTCACTTTGGGGATGAAGACCACCTAAGAAAGTAAAGATTGCTGTTCCAGCTCCTTCAGCTGTTCCAAATACTTGATCTAAAGAATCAGGATTTTGGGCATAAGCACCCCAGTTTAAAGTAAAGAAAGGAGCTAATCCTGCAGGATGTGGAAGAACTGTTAACCAGTTATCCCAACCTACATGTTGTCCTCTTGATTCAGGTATAGCAACATGAACCAAATGACCTGTCCAGGCGATACTACTAAAACCAAATAAGACAGCTAAATGATGATTTAATCTTGACTCTGCATTTTTAAACCAAGCTAGAGAAGGTCTAAATTTAGGCTGTAAGTGTAACCAACCTGCAAATAGAGTCCAACAAGCCAAAATACTCATAAATATTGAAGCTTGGAAGAGTTGCTCATTAGTTCTCATCCCAATTGTGTACCACCAATGGTAGAGACCTGAGTAAGCTATATTTACTGGACCACTAGCACCAGCTTGTGTCATTGCTTCTGTGATACCAGATCCAAAATGAGGATCCCAAATAGCATGAGCAATAGGACGAACGTGAGTTGGATCAAGTACAAATTGCTCGAAGTTACCTTGCCAAGCAATATGAAATAAGTTACCAGCTACCCAGAGAGCGATTATTGCTAGATGACCAAAATGTGTAGAGAAAAGCTTCTGATAAAGCTTTTCCTCGGTCATACCGTCATGACTTTCAAAGTCGTGAGCGGTAGCTATTCCGTACCATATTCGTCGGGTTGTAGGGTCCTGAGCTAGACCCTGGTTAAATGATGGAAATTTTGTTGCCATTGAATTAAAAAGGTGAAGTTCAGGTAATTAGCCCAGGCCGAAAAGGCGAGCATGGAAGAAAGCCCATGTGGTAGCAATACCACCGACAAGGAAGTGTGTTACACCTACTGCTCTACCCTGAGTGATAGATAGAGCTCTTGGTTGAATGGTTGGAGCAACTTTAAGTTTGTTGTGTGCCCAAACAATTGATTCGAATAGTTCTTGCCAATATCCGCGTCCACTGAAGAGGAACATTAAACTAAATGCCCAAATGAAGTGAGCTCCTAAGAACATCAAACCATACATACTTATGGATTGACCATAACTTGTTAATACTTGAGAAGCTTGCGCCCAAAGGAAATCTCTTAACCAACCATTAATAGTAATGGAGCTTTGTGCGAAATTGCCACCAGTAAGTCCCCAAACATCACTCTGCATTTTCCAAGAGAAGTGGAAAATAACTATTGATAAACAGTTATACATCCAGAACAGGGCCAAGAACACGTGATCCCATGAAGAAACTTGACATGTACCACCTCTTCCTGGACCATCACAAGGGAATCTAAACCCTAAAGAAGCTTTGTCAGGGATCAACCTTGAACTTCTTGCATAAAGTACCCCTTTGAGAAGTATCAAAACAGTTACGTGGATTTGGAAAGCGTGAATATGATGAATCATTAAATCAGCTGTCCCTAGTGGAATTGGAGCTATAGCAACCTTTCCACCAACTTCTACTAAACTACCGTTAAAAACTTCACTTAAAGCTTTGTGAGGTAAAGCTTCTGCAGTACCTGCTAAAAGAGAAGTTCCAACAGCAGATGATTGAATACTCTGTACCCATTGAGCAAAAATTGGTTGAAGTTGGATTGCAGAATCACTAAACATATCTTGAGGTCTACCCAAAGCTCTCATAGTATCGTTGTGAATATAAAGTCCAAAACTATGGAATCCTAACCACATACATACCCAGTTCAAGTGACTGATTAAAGCGTCTCTTGCCTTTAGAATTCTGTCTAATACATTATCAATATGTTTTGCTGGATCGTAATCTCTAACCATTGCAATTCCAGCATGCGCACCTGCTCCTACTATGAACAATCCACCTATCCACATGTGATGAGTAAATAATCCAAGAACTGTCATGTAATCAGTAGCTATATATGGATATGGAGGCATCGCATACATGTGATGAGAAACAAGTATGCTTATTGACCCAAGCATTGCTAGGTTTACCGCGAGCTGGGCATGTCTACTTTCTGCCATGAACTCAAAAAGACCTTGATGACCTTTAGGAGCAGGGAATAATATTGGGTCTCCTTGCTGTGAATCTAATATTTCTTTCATACTATGACCAATACCGTAATTGGTTCTATACATATGACCACCAATAATTGCAATAACACCAAAAGCTAAATGATGATGTGAAATATCAGTCATCCATAAGCTTCCCGTAACAGGGTTAAGTCCACCTTTGAAAGTAAGGAAATCTGAGAAAGCCAACCAGTTTAAACTAAAGAAATTACCTGTACCACTAGCTAATCCAGGAAAAATTTGACCTATAATTTGTGGATCACATAGTTGGTGAGGCATAGGCATATCTGCAATAGTTGCTATTTCTTTACCATTAATAATAAGCGGAGTGCCTGCATCAATTGCATCTAAAAGTGCTGCAGTAGGAGCTCCGATATGAATACAATGGCCTGCCCATGCCAATGATCCTAGTCCAACCAAACCAGCTATATGGTGGTTAAGCATGGACTCAATATCTTGGAACCACTCCATTTTTGGAGCTGCTTTGTGATAATGAAAAATTCCAGCATGAAGCATAAGTGCAGCCATTACTACAGCACCTATTGCCAAAGCCATAAGTTCACTTTCATTAGTTATTCCCCATGCTCGCCACATGTGGAATATTCCTGAACTGATTTGAATTCCGTTGTAGTTAGCGCCAAGATCAGCATTAAGCATTTCTTGACCAACAATTGCCCAAACTTGCTGAGCTCCTGGTTTTACATGAGTTGGATCAGCTAACCAACCTGAATAATTGGAAAATCTTGCTCCATGGAAAAATGCAGCACTCATCCATATGAAGATGACTGCAAGATGTCCAAAATGAGCTGAAAAGATTTTTCTTGTTGCTTCTTCAGCATCGCCTGTATGCACATCGAAATCATGTGCATCAGCATGCAAATTCCAGATCCAAGTTGTAGTTTTTGGACCTTTAGATAATTTACTTGACCAGAAACCTGGCTTATCTAATTTGGCAAAATCAATAGGTCTTGGATCGGCCTTAACAGGATCTTCCAAAACTTTTTTGTTTTTTTCTCCACTTTCTGGTGGGCTGATGGTCATCTAGCACCTCGAAAATAATTGACATTAAAGCCGATTGATCGGTTCTTGAACTTATTTTTAATGATAATGTTCAAGAAAACGAATCCTTCAGAACTTTAGATATTCGTTTCAAAAATAATAAGGCAAAGATTCTTTCGTTATGCATTAACGTAACAAATGTTCTAATGATTGTTACTATATGAATATTTTGTTAAATTCCAGTCTATGACATAAATATGAGTATATTTACTCAAATTTCATGTAAATTTCTTAAATTTTTTTTTATATTTCAAAGAAAATTTTTTAAATCAAGCGACAGGATATAATTTCAACGTAACTATCAATAGTTTCTAATTTGAAAGGAATTGCTATAGGTCTATCTAATAATTCAAAAGAAATTTTAAAAAGGCTTAAAAAAACCGAATTTGTCAAAGATATATATATTGCAGGTTCTTCAAAAGATGATGGAAAGGAAAATGAACTTATTCCATTACAAAAACCTAGAGAAATCTTACTTAAAAAATGGCAGGAGATAGATTTAATAATTTTTATAGGCTCAATTGCTGCTTCAATTCGCATAATAAATTCTTTTTTAACCTCTAAAGATCAAGATCCTGGTGTAATAGTTATAGATAACAAATGTTCCAAGATAGTTCCTTTAATTGGCTTACATCAGTCAAACACGCAAAATATTGCATATCAAATTGCTAACTTACTTGGTGGCGAAATAATAGAAACTAATAATTCCAATGATCAAAGCTTCTTAAATCTTGATTCATTTGGGAATCAATGGGGTTGGGAAAGATCTGGCAACATAAAAGATTGGTCAAAACTAGTAATTAAACAAGCTAAGAACGAAGAAATATTTTGCAAACAATTATCTGGCAATAGCTTATGGAAAAATTCAGAATCAGGTGAGATTATTACTGGAATTAATGAAAAAGAAATTGAAAAACCAGATTCAACATTTCATGTGAGTGTATTCGAAAATCATGAAACAACTTGGCACCCGCCCGTATTATGGATTGGCATTGGATGCGAAAGAAATACATGCAAAGAATTAATAGCAAATTCTTTAAATAATTTATTGGATTCAAGAAATTTATCCAAGTATTCAATTGCAGGACTTGCAACGGTTAACATTAAAGAAGATGAGAATGGAATTTTAGAACTTGCTAAAGAAAACAACTTGCCTATAAAGTTTTTTAATAAAGAAGATCTTTCAACAATAATTGTTCCAAATCCTTCCAGTGTTGTAGAAATGGAAATTGGCACCCCTTCTGTAGCGGAAGCATCTTGCTTACTCGCAGCAGGAGAAGAATCAAAATTATTAGAAGAAAAAAGAATTTTTAAAAATCAATCTGGTGCAGTAACTATCGCTATAGCAGAATCAAAAAATCAATATAATCCAACCCATGGCGAAATACATATTATTGGAAGTGGGCCTGGTGATATCTCTTTCCTAACAAGTAATGCAAAAAAAGCACTTTCAAGATGTACTGTTTGGATCGGATACAAAATGTATTTAGATTTAATTAAATCCTTAAAAAGGAGTGACCAAGTTTTAATTGAAAGTAAACTTACTGAAGAAAAAGAAAGATGCAGTAAAGCAATTAAACTTGCTGAGGAAGGAATAAAAGTGGCTTTAATTTCTTCAGGTGAATCTGGATTTTATGGCATGGCAGGTTTACTTTTAGAATTACTTCAAAAAATTAAAAAAGAATATAGACCTTATTTTGAAGTACATCCAGGTATAAGTAGTGTTCAATTAGCGGCTGCGATTAGTGGAGCACCGTTAATGAATGACTTTTGTTCAGTAAGTTTAAGCGATAAATTAACTCCATGGTCTTTAATAGAAAAAAGAATTGAAGGAGCTCTTCTAGGTGACTTTGTAATAGCTTTATTTAATCCTCAATCCATTGAAAGAAATTGGCAGCTAAAAAGTGTAATAAATATATGTTTACAATCTAGGCGTGGGGATACTCCAGTTTTAATAGCTAGACAAGTAGGGAGAGAAAATCAAACCAAACAATTTTTTACTTTAAACACCATTCCTTTTAAAGAGATTGATATGTTAACAATCATTATTATTGGCAATTCTCAAACAACCTTAGTTGACGAAATATTTCTCACTCCCAGAGGATATTTACAAAATTAAGGTTAGATAATGCACAACATATTAAAAATATTTTTCTTTGCTTTTTTTTAATAAGAATACTAATCTCTTATAAAAAGCATTAATAGTTCATTGAAAAATATTGGTTTAATTTTATTTGATATAGATGGTGTAATACGTAGCGTAGAAAATAGTTACAGGCTTTCACTAAAAAAAACAGTTTTCAAATTTTCAGGCTGGGAGCCAAGTTATAAAGATATTGATTGTGCAAAAAATGAGGGAATCTGGAATAATGATTGGGATTTAAGTTTAGAGCTCATAAAAAGATTTATAAAAACAGAGAACTTAAAACTTCAAATACCTTCAAGAGATGAAATAGTTAAATGTTTTGAAGAGTTTTACTTTGGTGGAGATCCTCATAAAGATAGTGAGTATTGGTCTGGCTTTATAACAAATGAAGAGTTGTTAGTTGATAAAAAGTTTTTTGATTTATTACAAAGCAATGGAATAGTTTGGGGTTTTGTGAGTGGTGCAGAACCTGCTTCTGCAAAATTTGTTTTAGAAAAAAGACTTGGGCTAAAATCACCCCCACTGATATGTATGGGAGATGCTCCTGACAAGCCTGATCCTAAAGGTTTTATTTACTTATCAAAAAAGATTCTTGGAGATAAACTTGGCTCATCAAATATACCCATTGCATATGTAGGGGATACTATTGCAGATATAAATACAGTTATCAACGCTAGAAAAGAAATACCATCTCAGAAATTTATAAGTATTGGGCTAGCTCCCCCTCATTTACATTTAAAGTCTCGAATAAAAGAACGTATTTCATACGAACTAAATCTAAGAAATGCAGGTGCTGACTTGATTTTAAATTCTATATATGACCTAGAAGATATTAATCTTTACAAATTTTAAAATTTTAGAAAATTAAATAAATTTCCTAATTAATTACGGAGAGAGAGGAAATAGGACTGCGACTGAGTGAGTAGATATAGGAAGGGATGACACTCTGACTGATGGGATAGTAGGAATTTTATCCCCTATTTTATCCCCTAAAAGATTGAATCTTCGTGCTACTGTGTAATTATCCCTGATTCTGTGAATTAGAGAGAAACCTGACTATATCTATAATCTGAGTCTTTATAACGCTTCCTGACACCTAATAATCACGGAGAGGGAGGATTTCAGAGTGAACCCAAGAGAGCAGTTATGGACTGATATGAACCAATAAGAATAAGAAATAAGGTAATTTCCTCCCCTATTTCCTCCCCTAATGTCTTATTTGTTAATTAAGAGGTGTAAATTACACCCACTAAATGTAATGTTATTGAATGCTAATAATAGACTACTATGGTTGACACGACTGAAGTTATGGAGTATAATATCTTTATATTGAAACGGTGTGAATAGAGCAACACTCTCTGCAATATTTAAGTAAAAGTTCAAACATAAAAATCAGTCAGATATTAGTTCTGTATTGATATTATTCACATAGTAAAAATGAAGAATGAATCAGTTTTCTTGCGATTTCCGCAAGTTATAGAGAAGGTTAATTTCTCTAAATCCACAATCAACAGAAGAGAAAAAGAAGGAAGATTTCCTCAAAGAATCAAATGGGGAAGAATTGTCTTCTGGAATTCCTATGAAATTGAGAAGTTTCAAAAGGATCCAAGTTCTTATTCAATACAAGGGGGTAAAAAGTAATGAGACTTTCAGATAAAGCAGAAGAAATAGAAGCAAGGCATTACGTAAGGTCAGCATACATTAGTAACGCAGATTTCCTTGCAGATATTGATCAAATACACGACTTATGGCATTTGTATTACACAGCACCTGCATCAGTTAATAATCCACACCCTATGAATCCAAATGCGAAAACCTTCAAGGAATGGTTAATACACCTTACTCCTGAAGAGTATGACGCAAATGCTGAAAGGTACGGGATTGAATCGGGATTAAAACTTTCAAGAGAAGGGGGTGAAAATAATGTTCGATAGAGAATTAATTGACGTCTGTTGCAACCTTTATACAAGTGCAAAAGCAATTCAAGATTTGGGAGAACGTGTTGGAAGTGAACACCCTGATTTTCAAGAGATCAAACAAATCGCAAATGATCTCTTGGGATATGCAGAAGTTATTGACGACGTTGCTAAGGAGTTAAGAAAATAATGCTTAATCATAATCAGATCGTTGCCCTGAAACCTACCGATAAAACCTTCAAAAAAGGTTTAGGAAATGGACTAACCCTTGTAGTTGATAAACAATACAAGGGTAAGAAAGGGAATCTATTGGGTGGAAGAAAATATTTTAAAGGCAGAATCAAAGGTACAGAAGTTTGGTTAGGAACTTTTGGAAATAAAGGGGGAGAATTATCCCTCAAAAATGCCAGAGAAAAATACTTTGAAATAAAGGATTACTGCCACCATAATGAAATTTCTTATTCTGACTACAAGAGAGAAAAGAATAAGGAGAAACTATCTGCTTGGAATCTTCAAGACGCAATCAATTATTTTTTAAATGAGTGTCAGGGAAGAATCAAAGAAAACACTTACAGAGAATATGATCGGAAACTCAATCAAGTTTTAAGTCATATTGATAGTTCAACTCCAATTAATGAATTGGAATGGGATTCTGGTGGTAAAGAAAGAATCGAAGAAGTAATTACCAAAATTGAAAGTGCTGGAAAGGGAAGAAACTATGATCTTGCAAGAAGGTGCCGAAATTTATTAAAACAAGTTTTTGACTGTGCAATCTTCAAAGGGAAAATGACACGGGGGCAAAACCCTGCGTCTTCCGAAGGCAGAAAAGTTTATATCCACAGAGTTTCACACCACCCTCATATTGAGTGGGAAGAAGTTCCAGAATTTTTAGAAAAAGTATCTCTTAATTCCTGTAATTCGCACCCATTCGCACAAATGGCAACGAAGTTTATGCTTATGACTTTTTTAAGAGCAGGGGCATTAACAAGATTGGAATGGGATTGGATTGATTGGGAAAAGAAACTCTTAACCATTGAAGGAACTACTTCAGGACTTAAAAGAAACAAAGGAAGGAATGACGATAAACCACACCACGTACCAATCACTCCTCAAATGGAAAAACTATTGGATCGTGCGAAACGTTTCAACAACGGGGAAAAGTATATCTTTCTTCCACTAATGGAAAGCAGATTTCCTCATTTGGATCCTTCTGCACCTAATAATTTCATTCGTAATCTTGGTTATAAAGACAAACTGAGAGCACACGGGTGGAGAAGTGTTGCCTTAACTAATGGAATTGATCTGTTAAAGACACCTCAAGAAGTAATCAAAAAGCAAATGGGGCATTTACCAGACAACAAAGTAGATCAGGCATATGACAAGTCACTAATGCTTGAAGAAAGAAGAGAATTTCTGAATAAGTGGTGTGACTTATTAGTCAAAAACGGATTAGAAATTTAAGACAATTACCTTCTGAGAGGGATTTTTTACTCCGAAAAATTTTTGCTCTTGTGTTCAAAGGTTTATAGATTGGGGAAGTTAGTCATTTGATTTTAATTACACTTATCTTTGACTTGATTAACAGCATTTTTATTTCCCAACTCTGATGCTTTTCTCCAATCAGAACAAGCACCTTTTTGATCTCCTAATTTCTTCTTTGCATTACCAAGACCATAAAAGGATTTACCATCTTTTGGGTTCAGTTTTATTGCTTTATTAAAATCATTAATTGCTTCTTCATAATCTTCTAATACAAATTTTTTTACACCACGCAAAAAAAAGTATCCACTTTTTGGGTTCAGTTTTATTGCTTTATCTAAATCATCAATTGATCCTTCATAATCTCCTAAACTAGATTTTGCATAACTACGATTAATAAAGGCAGCATCACTTTTTGGATACAGTTTTATTGATTTATCTAAGTCATTAATTGCTCCTTCATAATCTTCTAATTGAATTTTTGCAGTGCCACGATCATTTAGGGCAGTACTATCTTTTGGATTCAGTTCTATGAATTTACTTGCAGCATAAATAACTCCTTTAAAATCTTTCTCTTTCCATTTTCTATAATATATTTCTTTCCATTCTTTTGAAGTTCTAATTATTTCATAACTACAGTATTTCAAAGTAAGTCCAAGTTCTTCTTCCGTAATTTTTCCTGTAATATCTACTTTTTGACCTTTATATAATTCTCTTATTATTGGTTCAGATCTGACATGAAGACAACTTATAGTTGCAGGCAAAAAATCAAAATCATCAGATTCTGGGTCTTTTATACCTACAGAAACCCAACGATCTCCTAATAAAGTATCATCTATTTTTGTTATTATTCCATTTGTTTTAATTACTTTGTTCATGTATTTATCTTCTGCAACGATTGAATTTCTTTCGAACTCATAAGAAAGTTGTTTTATACTTACTACAAAATCTGGTTTTCTTTCTGCAAGAACTGGTAAAGCAATAAATATGCTACTGATTCCAGAAAAAATGATTTTTTTGGAAAAAGTAAGAAAATTATTATTTAAATTATTTTTCTTTTCAAGCATTAAATCAATAATTTGAATTTATCATATATTAAAATTCATATTGTATTAATACAAAATATAAGATTGAAATTTTGCTTGACCTTTTTAATTAAAATGAAAATAACTTACTTCCATAATTTGTAGATCAAAGATTAAAATTTTTGGGGTTTGCGAGATTCAACTGATATAAGCACGATTGATCTGATCCAGAAAGAACCTTTTAACATCTGTCTGAGTAAATGGTCTTCTTTGCTTTTTCATAACTTCTCTCATCTTTGCTTCATCAACTTTGTTGAGATTTAAGTTAATCATCATGAATATACAAATGGAATGCCAAACTGCTGCTGACCCTCTCTCAGGATCAGGAATTTAACTAAAGCAGAGTATCCTAATCGGTGTTTTTTCATTAGTTCTTTTTCAATCTTCTGAATATGATCCTCGTATTTGTTGTATGAGACATTCTTACGAAGAACTCTATGGAAACCACCTTCGGTGGTTTGCCTTACGGCATTTTGGGTGTATAAAACTTGTTGCATCTTTACTCGGTTTGTAGTGGTGTGAACTGTCTTTTCTTATCTATTAAAGGATTGAACTAGATTGCTCAACTACATTTATTTATACATTTAAAATCTAAAATTCCTTAAATAATCCCTTTAAAGTATCTTTAAGAATCTAATAACCTAAACCCTTTGGATCAACGGATACAGAGTATCTATAAGAGTTTTATATCAAAAATGAATAAGGGTTTACACAAATTAATAATTATCAGTTAATCAGATCCAAAACTCTTCCAGAATCATCAGTTAGTCGAAATCTCTTATTCATTTGCCCTGCTTTGAGTTTTGCCACTCTGTAAGCATCTCTTTCATTATTTTTGGTTTGATATTGGATTAATAAACCAAATTGTTTTTAATAAAAATATGGATCTAATCATAAAATTTGTAAACATTTTGTAAAAAATGATTAACATATTTCAAAAATAATATATTTGTAAACTAGGTTTTTAGAAATTTTAAGTAAGCAATGAAAATCAAGCAATATTTGTTATGTGGATTAACTTCTGCGACCTTGTTGATTTTAGGATCGCAAAATGATGCGAATGCTAATCTTAAAAACCAATTTAAACAAAGCAGTGGATGTTCATGGGAAACTGCTAAATATCAATGGGGACCAAATGAATGGGGGAGTGGAACCTTAACAAGAAGATATTGCATTACTGGAGATAAAAGAGTAAAAGTATTTTTTCAAGATTCAGATGATATGCAAATTAGTGATGGTGGTACTTTAAAAGGTTTTATAGGTCAATCAGAAGGATGGTTTGATTCTATTGCTGGAACTGGTTGGAATCAATCTGAATTATCAATTGAGGGTGATGAACTTGTAAATTATTCTTGTGCTGGTGCGAATGCTTATGATTGTGGAACTTCTACACTTAAAAGAAAAGTATTAGGAACAAAAAGCAAAAGAAATGCAGCACCAAAAATTGGTTATGTTGGTGATACTTTAAATAATAAAAAACATGGTAAAGGGACTTACACTTGGGCAAATGGAGATAAATATGTAGGAGATTACGTAAATGACAAAAAAACAGGTAAAGGGACTTATTATTTTGCTAATGGTGATAAATATGAAGGAGATTGGGTTAATAACAAATTTGATGGATATGGGAAATACACTTATTCAAATGGATATATTGAAGAGGGTAGATGGTCAAATGATGAATTCGTAGAAAATAATAAATTAAGTGAATCAAATAATATAAATTCAACGAATATCAATAATTCAGATGATTCAACAGTAGAAAAACCTAATTTCCAAAATTTAGAAAAAGATGTTAAAGGAATGTTTAAAAACTTTTTTTAATTAATAATATCCAACACTCTTCCAGAATCATCAGTTAGTCGAAATCTCTTATTCATTTGCCCTGCTTTGAGTTTTGCCACTCTGTAAGCATCTCTTTCATTATTTTTTGTTTGATACTGCCTCCACCTACCAAACTGATCCTGATAAGAAAGATAGATTTTCATTATTCACATTCCTCATCTTGTAATTTCTTAAACATACATTTGCTCTTCATTACTAATCCTTTGTAATCTGGAAATCCTAAATCTTTTAGGAAAGTCGGAATACCGATAGTTGTAGGCATCCCATTTGGAATATAAAAAATCACTTCTTTGCTTTTGTGAAGAACAAAATAAGGAGGTATAGAGTTTTTCATTTAACTTCCACCCTTTTTAGAAGACGATATACAGAAGTTCTATCAATACCCATTTCTTTTGCAATAGCAGTAGCACCTTTTCCTTCTTCTTTTAATTTTTGTATTTTTGCAATATCAATAGTTTGCCCTCTGCCTTTGAACTTATGAAGGTTTGCTTTAATTCCATCCAACTGCCTTTCTTTTCTCAAGTTAGTTTCAAATTCTGCAAACACAGACAACATATCAAGAAAACATTTAGATGTAGCATCTTTTGTAGATATTGGTTGCTCTGTTGCAGTTAAAGAAACTCCTTTTTCAGTTAATTCCTTAACTATAAGTTGAAGATCAAGAACACTTCTTGCAATTCTGTCAGTTCTGGTAAAAACAATTTCATCTCCTTCACGAACAAAATTAAGCATCTCTTTTAGTTGCTCTCTACCTTTGGTTGAAGTTGCTGAAACTTTTTCAGAAAAAATACGTTCCACTTTATATTCTTTCAGAGCATCTAATTGTGATTGAAGGTTTTGCCCTACTGAACTTACCCTTGCGTAACCTACCTTCATTTCCTTTAAGTGTTGTTTATAGGTCTATTCTACTATGCAACGTTGTTTAATTCAATAAAAGACCTATAAACTACAGAATTTCTCCTGGTTTCGTTGTTTCGTATGGGTATACCTAAAAAACACAATAAATCTTTGATTAAAAAATTGATATTTCTAGTCCACTTTCTTTTTTTAATTCAACTAAAGAAGATACTTTGAGATTTTTTGTATACCAATTTTCTTGAGTTCCTTCAATTACTCCAATTTCACTTCTTAACCATTGTTTTAATTTTCTCTCTGTATCAAAAATCTTTTCACCAGAAATAGGTCCTACTAAATCTAGTTTCATCCATCCATTTTTTGAATGTGTACTCATCCTTTCTTCAAGATGATTTGTTATTCCCAATTGCTGTTCACCTTCTCTTTCCATTAAATAAAACCAAGCAGGTTTTCCTCGATTAAAACCATATTCAGCACATACAGGACATCCGTTTCCTCTTCCTGTTCTCCCACCAGCAGTTGCTTTCCATTGATGTCCTTTTTGACACTTCCAAGTGAATTTCTTTTTACTTCCAGCAACAACTAATGATGGATCCCAACCGTCTGCTTCTGCTGCGATTTCAGGGAATTTAGTTTTTAAATCATTGAATCCAGTCCATACTTTCTGGTTACAACAAAAAGGGCATTTATTACCAAGAAGCACTCTATTAGATATAGATGTATTCCATTTATGACCTTTATCGCATATCCAACTTTTATTACTATTACTTCCAGAAATGACTGTT
>QCDI01000003.1:0-148836 GCA_003280965.1 Prochlorococcus sp. AG-355-B18 | reverse complement strand
AAAATAAATAAGTTTAAATAATGGAGACCTACCATACTCCCAAAGAAGTAGAAGAAAAAGTATATAACACTGAACTTCCTGATCAAGAAGTTATCTCGGAGAAATGGTTGCTTGAAAAAATTGACAGTTTAATCCCTTTAATAAAGGAAAAATGGCCTACAATTGCTCAGCAAACCCTTGAAGCCACAAAAGGAAGTATTGATGATTTGGTTGCAGTAATATCGAGCCATAGTGGAACCTCAGCAGTTGGAATAAAACGCCAACTATTTGAAATCATTGATTCAATCAAAGAAAACAATTGGGAAATATCGGACAAAATTGAACCTATCGAAAGTCAATTAGAAGAGTTATTAGAGGAGCTTAACAATACACTAAGACCAAAAATAGAAAGTCCAATTAGAAAAAAACCAATATTATCTATTGCTATTGCTGCTGGAATAGGTTTACTAATAGGAACTCTCATAAACAGTGGCAGAAAATAATATGGAAAAACAAAAAAATAGAAACTTTGCAAATACTGCATCAAGAATTTCAGCTATAGCTAGTTCAGTTATGGATTTACATGTAAGAATAGCTCTTCAAGAAGTAGATAGAGAAAAAAGAAGATTAATTAGTGGTGGAATATTTTTGGCAATCGGAAGCACATTACTATTATTAGTCCTAATTTGCATCCATATTATTTTTTACCTTTTTCTAAAAAACTATAATAATTGGAATACTGAATATAATTTATTACTCATAATATTTATCGATTTAATTCTTGCAGGTTTAAGTTTGAAGCTCGGAGGAAAATTAGCCAAAGGACCGTATCTTCCTCAAACATTAGAGGGTCTAGGCAAGACAACAAAAGCCGTTTTAGGCAAAAAATAAATTATCTTATAAAATATTTTATCCATCTGCAATCAATCCCTCCATTACTAACAGGAATTTTCAATGAAGATTTCATTTTCAAATATTTTGTTAGTTTTGGATTTCCACTTAGCAGCCAAAATTCCCAACCTGAAAAGTTATTCTTTAGGAAGATTCCCATTTGTTCATATAGATGAATTAATTCATTTTCATCGCCTAATTTTTTGCCATAAGGAGGATTACATATAATTATCCCAGGTGTAAATTTTAATTGGAGTTCCAAAAAATCATTATTTATAAGTTCAATATAATTTTCGAGCCCTGCCAATGATATGTTTGATTTAGCCTGCTCAAAAACCTTTCTATTAATTTCGCAACCTATAATTTTTGGTAATTTTTCATAATTTATAATTTTATTTATCGCTTTATTTTTTTCATTAAGATAAATATCTTTCTTAAAGTCCAACCAATTTTCAAAAAGATATACTTGATCAGTATTTATAGGAACTTCAAGCAATTGGTGAACTGCCTCAATTAAAAAAGTTCCCGAGCCGCACATAATATCAATTAAAGGGACTTTGCCATTCCATTGAGTCATATTTATCAATCCAGAAGCTAAATTTTCTTTTAATGGTGCATTTCCAACTGCTGGCCTATAGCCTCGTTTATGTAAACTTTCCACACTACTTTGGAGACTTATAATTGCTTTATTATTATTTAAATGAAGATGAATTATGAAATCAGGATTATCTAAAGAAATATTTGATCTTTTATTCCAAACTGCCTTTTGCAAATCGATTATAGAATTTTTAACTTCAAGAGCGGTAAAATGCGTATGACTTAAAGAAGATGTTTTACCAGTTACTTGAACATTAAATGTTTTTTCATAGCGTAACCAACCTATCCAATCAAATGAGTCTCTAACCCCCTCATATAAAGATTGTTTGTCATAGCAATTAAAACTTGCAATTTCTCTATAAAAACGAAAAGCCAGTCTAGAGTAAAAATGAACTCTATAAAAAGTTTCATAATCACATTCAAAATTAATAAATCTTTTATAAGTATTAATATTAAACCCACCTAAATTTGCAATTTCTTCGGCTAAATATTTCTCAAGTCCCTCTGGAGATGATGCAACTACATTCATATACGATAAAAACTTAATAAAAAAACTATTCAATACTCATTTTGCCTGTCAGAATATAAATGTCCAATTGGACTAGGTGATCTCAACCGATGTTTCGGACAGCGGTTCGACTCCGCTCAACTCCACTTATTGGGGTTGCAATGGTTTCGACGGGGCATAAGGAAGGTGACTGAAGCCTGCTCGGTTAGAGCAAAAACACAAACGCTAACAAAATCGTTAGTTTCTCCCGTCAAACAGCACCAGTTGCTGCTTGATCCTTAAAGGAGATGGGGTCATATCAGCCTTATCAACCAAATGATACGCGGAGTCTGGAAGGACTCTACTTTTTTAAATAACTAAGAAGTTGTATTAGATAATTTATTATTTTGTAAATATTGCTGCAATTGCATGTATTAAAAAGAATTTTTTTAATTTTATAAGTATAAATACTGAGAAGATTAGTTTTAAATTAATTTATCTTATTAAAAACTCTAATCCTTTAAAATGGAACCTAATAAAAACCTAAATGACTTTTTAATAAACTTCAAACCTAAAGTTATTAGATTCACCGGTGAAAAATTTCCTACTGAACTATGGAATAGTAGTTGTGAAATAAAAAAAAATAAGAAGATATCTACCTAAAAATTTTATTAAGTACTCGAAAAAGGATTTTTTGGCATTTTTTTTAAACAACTTTTAGAAACTTCCTGAAGTAATTTAAATTCCTCTTTATTTAAATTCCACTTGAATACATTCGATACATCAATAACTTGAGATTTGTTCCGCATTCCAACAAGTGGAACCGTACCTTGATAACAACACCAATTAATTGCAACTTGCGCTTGGGAAACTGATCTTTGATTCGCAATTCTTTTTAGACACCTCCGCAATTCATGTGTTGGTTTTTTATAGTTTTCAAACAAAGCATTACGAATAAAACTTTTTTCTTTATTTTCTTCTTTATCTGGATCAATACAAAGTATTCCAAAAGACAAAGGACTATAGGCAAAGAATTCTATATTATTTGCTTCGCAAATTTTTTTTACCTGATATTGTTTCCCTAAATCAGGAGCAAGCAAAGAAAACTGTATCTGAACACTTTTTATGCTCTGATTTCTTTTGGCCAAGTAATTAATTAATTTCGTCAATCTTTTTGGGCCAATATTTGATAACCCAATTTGAAAATCAAAGCCTTGGTCTTTTAAATCGCAAAGATTGTTCAAAAGGCCTAATTCCTGCCAAGGATTGTAATTTGCAGTTGACCAATGTAGTTGCACTATATCTAATTTGTTATTAAGCCGTTCTAAACTTTTCAAAAAAGGTTTATTAAAACCTCTGTCACCAACTCTCCAAGGATAAGGTGCAAGTTTGGTTGCTACTTGAATTCTATTTTTCTTTGCTGAAGGAGTATTTAGTAAAAATTTGCCTATCAATAATTCACTTCTACCCTGCAAATTCCCAGTACCGTAAGAGTCTGCAGTATCAATTAGATCGAAACCTCTTCGTAAAGCTTCATTATATGTCTCACGTAAATCATCGTCATTTAAGGATTTATAATTCCAAAAAAGCTTATTACCCCAGGACCAAGTACCTAATCCAATTCTTTTTTTCACTGGCCTATTTAAATTAAGCACTTAATTAAGGTTATCTAAAAATATTGACCTATTTAAAATATTTCAAAAAATAAGTTTTAAAGCATTAATAATCAAAATCTCTTGACATTAAGAAATTATTCTCCAAAGTAAGATAAATAAAAATAAAAAATTGTTCATTACCGTTTGCGGACAAAAGGGTGGGGTTGCCAAGACCTGCACAAGTATTCACCTTGCTAGTGTTTGGCATTCTGAAGGTAAAAAAGTTTGCATAGTCGATGCTGACAAGAATAGATCTGCATTAGCATATGCATCAAGAGGAAATCTTCCATTTCCAGTTTTCCCCGTCAGTTCAGCTGCTAAAGCATCAAGATCATCAGAAATAGTTATAACTGATGGACAAGCTAGCAGTGATCAAGAAGAACTTAAACACTTAGCGTATGGTTCAGATTTAGTTATCTTACCTACCACTGCAAAAGCAAGATCAGTAGAACTAACAGTTGAACTAGCTAATTTATTAAGAAACTTAAAAGTAAACCATGCAGTAGTAATAGTAAAAGTTGATTTTAGACAGCAAAAAGCAGCGCAACAAGCCAAAGCAGCTCTAGAAAATTTTGGTTTACATGTTTTTGATAAATTTATACCCTTACTTTCAGCATTTGATAAAGCAGAAGCCTCTGGAAATGCTGTATTTGAAGCTGTAGACGATTTAGGTAGATCAGATCCTCGTCGAATGACGGGCTGGTCTGCTTATTGTTCAATTGCCTCACAAATTCCATGCCTGATTTCGAAGCACTCATCCGACATCAACAACTTAAACAACCAACAACCAATCAGCGCTTAAAAGTAGTTGATTCTCCTAATTTTGAAGAAGAAAAAAACGAAAAACCAATAATTAAACAATCTGGATTATTAGTTAATTTTTTCGGAGGTTTTATAGGTTCTGTAATTGGAACTTTAACAATACTATTTCTTTATATAAATGAATATCTACCAATAGATTTACTAAAACTTAAGTAGTATATTCGCTATTTATAAAAACATACAGTATAAAAGTCAGTCATAGCAACGGATCTCAAAGATTAAATTAGTGGTTTATTGGTGGTTTATTTAAATTTTTATCTCTCAAAACGATTGATATAACTACACTACCGGTTTATTAGTGGTTTATAAATCAAAGAATTTATTAACTTTAAAAGAAACATTTTCTAAATTTTTGAGTTCACATTCCCAAATAATCAAGTATTTCCAATCATTTTCTATCAATTTGTTTTGATTTCGTTGATCTCTAATGCAAGTATCTCCTCTTTTTTTATTCCAAAATTCTGCATTTGATTTAGGTTTCACGCGCCCATATTTACAATCATGACTGTGCCAAAAACAACCGTGAACAAAAATAACAGATTTATATTTAGGAAAAATTAAATCTGCTGAGATATTAAAAATCTTTTTGTTTAATCGATATCTTAGACCTTTTGAAAAACATAATTTACGCACTATTAATTCAGGTTTCGTTCCCTTCGATTTAATTTGAGACATATTAAAACTTCTAACTTTTGGATTATGAACATCCATAAGTCTTTAAGCAGCCTTAAAGTTTAAATCTTGTCGATAAGAATTAATTTCTGCAATTATCTGAATCATAATTTTTTCAACGACAATTGGAACTACTGAATTTCCGAATTGCTTATAAGATTGTGTATCTGAAACAACTTGTGGGAATCCATTCATATGACCAAAACATTTTGCATATTTATCATGAAAACCCATTAAATATTTTGCTTCATTTGGAGTTAATCTCCTTGGATTCCTCCAACCATCTTGTTCAATTAATATTTCAGCACCATCTTTGTAATATCTTGCACTCATGGTTCTAGTTTTGCCATCATTACCTACCAATCCATATCCAAAACCATTTCCTTTTCTTCTATGTTTTTCAGCATAATTCTGAAGATAATTCCATAACTTATCTGAAAGCATATATTTTTTGTCAGGATTTTTTTCAAGAAAACTTGATAAAGAATATTCTCTTGTTGTAGGAAATTCTGGAAACTGAAAATTAACTTTCCTATCTTTGCAAAAAATAGACTTATCAAAACAAACTATAAAAATCCTTTCTCTATGCTGAGGAACCCAATTACTAGCATCAATAACTTTCGAAAAAATCTCATAACCCCTAGAAGAGATTTCGTTATGTATATGCTTCCATGTATTTCCTTTATCATGTGATTTTAAATTTTTGACATTCTCTAAAAAAAGAATTGGTGGTCTTTTTACATCAACAATACTCATAATGCAATCAAACAAATTTCCCTGATCAACGTCTTCAAAACCATGTTTTCTACCAAGAGAATTTTTCTTAGACACACCTGCTAAAGAAAAAGGTTGGCAAGGAAATCCGGCACATAAAACATCATGATTAGGAATTAATGAATGATTAAAGTTTCTAATATCATGATCATTGGTAGATTCTTCATCTCCATACCAATTTTTATAAGTAGTTATTGCATATTTATTCCACTCGTTTGTAAAAACACATTTACCACCAAGAAAAGTTAGAGCGCTTCTAAATCCACCAATTCCAGCAAATAAGTCAATAAAACTAAAAGGAGTATTTGAATCTTGGTATGAATTTTTTTTCTCAGAGTTTCTTACTAATTGAAGTTTTTCTTTAATTCTTGCTTCAGATATTAATGACTTTATAAATTTATTTTGTGAAGTAGCATTCTGTGTTTTTTTCTTTATCCACTCAATATCTTCTGGATTTAAATCCCGTAATAATATATCCATCTAGGGCACTATTTTTAAATATATTTAAACGATATCAGTTTTTCCCTTTTTGTCTTTATTGAATTACATAATGCAAATTTTTAAATTCAAATAAAGGTAAATTCTACCAAGTTCTCTTTTGATGATCCAAAGTAAAATCTAAAAAATGCTCAAAAGAAACCATATTTGCAGCATTTTTATAATGATCAATTGAATCAATATTTTGAAGTGTATTAATAACAAATACCCTATGTTTTTCCATTTCTTTTAACTGATCACTTGTAATTTGCTTATCTATTGTTGCTAAATAGAATTGATTTGACTGACTGACTTCAGGAACAACTTGCTTCCAACGTTCACGGGTTGTTCTTTTGGCAGATAATAAAACGGTATTAAGAGGATTTTTCTTATAAAAATCTACTGAAGGAAGAACAAAATCTACTCTTTTGTTATCAATCTTTTTTTGAGTATCAATAGGATATTCCAAAAACTTTAGTAAATTTTCAATAATTAATTCAAAAACACCACCTGAACGCACTCTTCTTGACTGAGAGAGACTTAGAAAAAATTTATCAAATTTTTCAAATGATAATTCTCCACTCTCTAAATCATCAGAAAATGCTTTATTAAATCCATCTTTTTGAATTTTAAGAAAATCTGTATATATCTGATCGTGTAATAGTTGAACGTAATGTGAAAAATTTATTTTTAATTCATTAGATGTTAATTCTTCTTTTAAACGTAAAAAATGCTTATCTACGACTTCCTTACTGCTAGGAACCATTTTCTTAAAAATATCAAAAGGGAGATTATTCAATTCAATACTTCTATTGTTTTGATTGTAGCCTTTTTTAAAATTTCTATTATTAATTAAAAAATTCTTTTAAAAAACTATGTAGAAACTATATGGTTTAAAACTGATATATAAAATCAAAAACCTTCAAATCCCTTCCAGCACAATGGATTTGCCTTAAGTCGTATACTCGCTATTTATTTCAACATACCTTTTAGAAAGATCGCATCCCCAAGCTGTGCCTTTCGATTCGCCAGAATTTAGATTAATCATAATTTTTACAATATCATCAACTAAATATCTACCTTTCATTCTGGAATTAATATAGTCTGTGACTTCTTGTGAATCATATTTATTTAACTTACCTTTTTCCAAAATCTGAGCATTACCTATAAACAAATCAACGTTATTTAAATTGAATTTAACTCCAGAATTACCTGCAGCAGAAATAATTCGTCCCCAATTCGGATCACAACCATGTATCGCAGTTTTTACCAAGGCAGAATTGCAAATCGATTTCGCGATTATAATTGCATCATCAGTATTTTTTGCTCCATAAACCAAAACTTCTAATAAACAATTGGCTCCCTCTCCATCCCTTGCAATACTTTTTGCCAACTTTTGACATACAATATCAATCCCTTTTTGGATAATTGGGAAAAACCTTTTTTCAATTTTCTCTCCTGCATTTATTCCAACAAAAGAATCATTTGTGCTTGTCTCTCCATCAACTGATATTGCATTAAAAGATTTTTTAACCGCAATAGCAATCATTTTGTCCCACTCTTCTTTTTGAACACCCGCATCACAGGTAAGAAACGCAAGCATTGTAGCCATATTGGGGTAAATCATTCCTGAACCTTTTGCAAATCCTGCTATTTTTATTTTTCTACCTTGAATAATCGTCTCTATTAAAACTTTTTTCAAAGTCAAATCAGTAGTTAAAATTGCTTCTGCTGCATTTTGAAAATTATTACCCTTTAAATCATTAACTAAATTCGATAAATTTTTTACTAAATCATTGATTTTTATTGGGACACCAATTACACCAGTTGAGCACATTAAAACTTCCTCTTCTTTTATACCTAAAAGTTCCGCAATCTTTCCTGTAGCAATTTGAAAATGTTGAATCCCAAGATTTCCTGTACATGCATTTGCTTGTCCTGAATTAATTAGTATTGCTCGCACAAAACCTGAAGTTCTTTTAATCCTTTCCTCACAAATATCTACACAAGAAGCGCGAACTATTGATTGGGTAAACATCCCACTAAAAATACTTCCTTCTGGAGCGAGTATTAGTGCTAAATCTTTTTTATTAGAAGCTTTTAATCCAGCAGATATCCCACCAAAAAGGAACCCCTTGGGTGTTAACTTACTGTCATCAACAAACGACCAATTGGAATCTAACTGGCTCAAAATTTTTAGTATTTTAATTCATACTAACTACTCTTTAATACTAAAGAAACAGGTAATTAGATTATTATTAATTATATGGATATTCTTCAAAAATCAAAAAACAACCAAAGAAGAATTGGTTTAACAGGAGGTATTGCTAGTGGGAAGACAACCATAACTAATTACATTAAAAAATATAAAAACATTCCAATATTAGATGCAGATAATTTATCAAGAGAATTAATCAAACCAAATACATATGGATATAAGAAAATTTTAGATTATTTTGGAAATAAAATTATTGATCATAAGAACAATTCAGAAAGGGCAATAAACAGAAAACTTTTAAGGAACATTATTTTTAAACATTCTGAAAGTAAAGAATGGATTGAAAAACTACTGCACCCATTAATTAAAGAAAAAATGATAGAAGAATGTAGTAAATACAAAAATAATCAAACTATAGTATTGGTTATTCCATTATTATTTGAAGCAAAATTTGAAGATATTTGCACTGAAATATGGTTAGTTAAATGTCCTAAAGAACTACAAAAAAAAAGACTTATCACAAGAGATAAAATTTGTGAAAAAGAGGCATATGACTGCATAAATCTTCAATTAAGTTTTGAAGAAAAAAGAAAATTTTCAGACATTATTTTAGACAATTCAGATGATCAAAATAAATGGATCCAGACAATAAGAGAGCTTCTTTGAAGCTTTAGCTTTTCAATTTTTCTGCAAGAAGTTTATTTGCAAGTTTAGGGTCAGCTTTACCTTTTGTTCTTTTCATAAGTTGACCAACAAAAAAACCAAGTAATTTAGTTTTACCATTTCTAAATGCTTGAACCTCATCTGGATGTTCAGTTATCAGTTCATCAATTATTGGTAAAATACTTGAAGAATCAGATATCATAGCTAACCCTTTTTCTTTAACTAATTTTTTCGGAGAAATATTTTTTTGAATTAGTTCAGGTAAAATTTCTTTTGCAATTTTTCCACTGATAGTGTTATTTGAAATCAGGCTAATCATTTCAGAAAGATTTTTAGGACTAAGTTTTAAGTCACTGAAACTAAGTTTATTTGCTTTTAAGTAACCCACAATATCACTTGTTACCCAATTTGAAGCTAGTTTGGCCTCAGCACCATTAGCTACTGTTTCTTCAAAAAAGTTTGCCATGTTAATTTCATCAGAAATTACCCTTGCATCATATGCAGATAACCCAAATTCACTTACATATTTATTTCTTTTCTTTGAAGGTAATTCTGGGAGTTCTTTTAACCATATTTCTTTTTGGGCTTTTGTAATTTCAATTGGTCCTAAGTCAGGATCAGGAAAATATCTATAGTCACTGCTGCCTTCTTTCATTCTCATACTTTTTGTTAATTGCTTAGCTTCATCCCATAACCTTGTTTCTTGGAAAATTTTTCCTCCTTTTTCATAAACTTCTATTTGTCTGGCTATTTCATAATCACAAGCCTTTTGAATTGCAGAGAATGAATTCATATTTTTTATTTCCACTTTGGTGCCAAAAGGAGCATTAGGTCCTTTTCTAACAGAAATATTGACATCACATCGCAATGAACCCTCTTGCATATTTCCGTCTGATACTCCTAGATATCTAACTGTTCTTCTAATCTCTGAAGCATATTCAGATGCCTCTTTACCTGTTCTAATATCTGGTTTACTTACAATCTCACAAAGAGCTATTCCAGCACGATTGTAATCAACTAAAGAATACTTAGAACCAGCTAATCTGTCACTACCTGAATGGACTAATTTTCCGGCGTCTTCTTCCATATGTAACCTTTCTATACCAATTTTTTTGATATAAGGTTCTTTGTCCTTTTCAATTATTTCAACCTCTAACCAACCATTTTCAGCTAGTGGCTCATCAAATTGTGAAATTTGATAATTTTTAGGCAGATCAGGATAAAAATATTGTTTTCTATCAAATTTACAATGTTCTGCAACATTTAAATTTAATGCTAAAGAAGTTTTTACAGCATATTCAAGAACAGTCTCATTCAAAACTGGAAGAGTTCCTGGTAACCCACAAACGACAGGATCTATATGCGTATTTGGAGCATCACCAAAAGCTGTTGACGCAGATGTGAATATTTTACTTTTCGTATTAAGCTGTACATGAGTTTCCAAACCAATCACAGCTTCCCAAGATTCCAAATTTTTCATTATCAAAAGTCTCTTTATTAATATTATTGGATATAAAGGAAAAGAGGACCAAAACACAAATAAAAATATTAATTATTAAATGACACAAGAAACAAAAAATTCAATATTAATTATTGGCGGTGGCCTTTTAGGTTTATCTATTGCTTATGAATTTTCTAGAAATAACTTCAAAGTTTTAGTTTTAAGCAAAAACAGAAATGAATCAGCTGGATTTGTTGCTGCAGGTATGTTAGCTACTCATGCCGAAGGGCTCGAAGATGAATTACTAAAATTTGGCCAAGCAAGTCAAAGTTTAATTCCAAAGTGGATAAAAAGTATTGAACAAGATAGTAATATTAAATGCGGTTTAAAAAAATGTGGTATAGTAGTTCCTTTTAAAAATAAAGAAGATCTTGAAGAGTTTCCCACGTATGAATATGGAAAATATCTAAATCACAAAGATCTTCAAACAGAAATTAATGGAATAAATTCTATTTGGAAACATGGTTTACTTTTTGAACAAGATGGTCAAATAGATAACCGAAGAAGACTCATGCGTGCTCTTGAGAGAGCATGCTCTTTGCATGGAGTCGAATTTCAAGAGGGATCAGAAGTAGAGGATTTGACATTCGAAAAAAACAAAATTACGGGTGCAACCGTTTTATGTGCAACTGGGGAAATTAAAAAAATTAACTGCGAAAAAGCAATTATATGCAGCGGTGCTTGGAGTAAAAAAATTTTTAGTAAAATTCCAGTCTTTCCTGTAAAGGGACAAATGCTATCAATACAAGGTCCAACAAATTTTTTGAAAAGAGTTATTTTTGGTCCAAAAACTTATCTAGTTCCCCGTGATGATGGACTTATTATAGTTGGAGCGACAGTTGAAAAAGATTCAAAATTTAATCAGGGTAATACTCCTAATGGAATAAAAAAGCTGCAAGAAGGCATTCTCTCATTATTGCCAGAAGCTATTAATTGGCCACAAATGGAACATTGGTGGGGATTTAGACCTTGCACACCAGATCTAAAACCAATAATTGGGAAATCAAAAATTGAAAATCTTTTCATAGCTACAGGACATTACAGAAATGGAGTTTTATTTTCTGCAATAACAAGTGATCTTCTTTTGAAAATAGTTCAGAATAAAAATCTAAAAGAAATAGAAAAAAGCTTTTTAGAAAAATTTAGTTTAGATAGATTTGCGATTTAAATTTTAATTTTCAGATCGCCATTTCGAATCAGAAGTTTCCCACTCACATAATTCCTCTTCGTTAAACCAAAGATCAATTTCAAATTTTGCTGTAGCTTCTCCATCAGAACCATGAATAATATTCCTCCCAATATCAATAGCTAAATCACCTCTAATTGTTCCAGGCTCTGCTTCCAGAGGTTTTGTTGCACCTATAAGTTTTCTAGCACTCAAAATAACTCCTTCGCCTTCCCAAACCATTGCTACAACAGGACCACTCGAAATAAAGTCTACTAAATCACCAAAAAAGGGTCTTTCTCTATGTACTCCATAATGATTTTGAGCAAGTTCTTTTGAAGGAATTAATTGCTTTAATCCAACCAATTTAAATCCTTTTTTTTCAAATCTGCCAATAATCTCAGAAACATATCCTCTTTGAACTCCATCTGGTTTAATTGCAATAAAAGTTCTCTCTTTGGTCATTTAGTTAATAATCACTCTATGTATATTCAACTTTTGGGTGGTAACTTGGCAAGTAATCATTAAAATAAAAGATATTGTTTTGAGTTATTTTCAAAAACATTTATTAATCACTAAAACATAAATTGACCAATTTTGAGCCGAAAAAATTAAAGAATATTTGGACTATTGAAGATAGTATTTCAACTTATAACATAGACAAATGGGGAGATAAATATTTTTCTATAAATTCTAAAGGAAATATATCAGTAACTAAAAATATAAAATCTGAAAATAAGATTGATCTTTTTAAGCTTGTCAAAGAACTTAAGAGTAGAGAAATAAATCCTCCATTAATCATAAGATTTAATGATATCTTGAAAGATCGCTTAAATGCATTACATGAATCTTTTTTAAAAGCAATAAAAACCTATAAATATAAAAACATTTATCAAGGCGTTTTTCCTGTCAAATGTAATCAACAGAAAAATGTACTTGAAAAGATAATAGAGTTTGGTAGCCAATGGAATTTTGGTTTAGAAGTAGGAAGTAAATCAGAACTATTAATCGGCCTTGCACTTCTTGAAAACCAAAATTCATTATTAATATGCAACGGATATAAAGATAAAAAATATATTGAGATTGCTACTTTGGCCAGAAAACTTGGCAAAAATCCAATAATAGTTATTGAACAACGAGATGAGGTAAAAAGAATTATTCAAGCAGTTAGAGAACTTAACGCGACTCCATTGATAGGCATTAGAGCAAAGTTATCAAGTAAAAGTAGTGGTAGGTGGAGTAAATCTATTGGAGATAATTCCAAATTTGGATTATCAATCCCAGAAATTATGTTGACAATAAAAGAACTAAAAGAAGCAAATCTTATCAAAGAAATGAAATTGCTCCATTTTCATATAGGCAGTCAAATAAGCGATATTGCTGTGATCAAAGACGCATTACAAGAAGCGAGTCAAATATATGTTGAACTATGCAAACTAGGAGCCCCAATGCAATATATCGACGTTGGGGGAGGATTAGGAATAGATTTTGATGGAACTAAAACCTCCTCCAACACCTCTACTAATTATTCTCTTCAAAATTATGCTAACGATGTAATTGCAACTATTAAGGATTCATGTGAATTAAATAATATCAAGCATCCAACCATAATTTCAGAAAGTGGAAGAGCAATAATTAGTCATTGTTCAGTTTTAATTTTTAATGTCTTAGGAACAAGCCATGTCAGTTCCAAACTACAAATTTTTGATAAAAAAAATCAACAATTAATAATTTCAAATTTACTTGAAACTTTTTATGAATTAAAAAAACTTAAAAATAAAAAAATAAATTTGTCTCAAATAATTGAACTATGGAATGATGCAAAAAAGTTTAAAGAAGATTGCTTAGTCGCCTTTAGATTAGGATTTTTAAGTTTGGCAGAAAGAGCTTATGCCGAAGAACTTACTTGGGCTTGCGCAAAAGAAATTTCTAATAACCTGAATAATGATGAACTCAATCACCCTGATTTATCTGAAATTACAGAAACTCTTGCATCAACTTATTATGCAAATTTATCTATCTTTCAATCTATACCAGATAGCTGGGCGATAAATCAGATTTTTCCAATAGTACCAATACATAGGCACTTAGAAGAGCCGTTCTGCAAAGGCAACTTTGCAGATTTAACTTGTGATTCAGATGGAAAACTAAATAATTTTATTGATAATGGAAAAATTAAATCACTACTAAATTTACATCGGCCAGAGGAAGATAAAGATTATCTAATTGGAATTTTTATGACTGGAGCCTATCAACAAGCATTAGGAAACTTGCACAATTTATTTGGCAGTACAAACGTTGTTCACATAGACATAAACCAAGATGATTCATATAAAGTCAAAAACATTATTAAAGAGGACAGTAAATCTGAAATTTTACAATTATTAGATTACAGTTCAGCTTCTTTGGTTGAATCTATAAGAATTAATACTGAATCAGCAATTGATCAAAAAAAATTAACTATTGAAGAAGCAAGGAAATTAATGGATCAAATCGAAATTAGTCTTAGAAAAAGTAGTTATTTATCAGAATGACTATCTAATGTTTTTTGCAAATAATTTTTAGCATAATCTAGAGCATCACTTAACTTATCAATATCTTTAGCACCTGCTTGAGCAAAGTTAGGCTTTCCTCCTCCACCTCCCGAACAAATTCTTGCAATCTCATTAATTAATTTACCTGCATGCAATCCTATTGTTACTGCATCACCACCTAAAGAAACTACAAATAACAACTTTTTATTATCTGGATTTGGTATTCCCCCAAGAACCACTATTGCTTTATTTCCCAAATGAGAAGTTAAATTAAGTGCTGCAGATTGCAAAGAATTCCCATCTAAGCCATCAATCTGATTTACTAAAATTGAAAAAGAATTTACTATTTCTGCGGATGATTTTATAGAAGAGTATTTAAAATATGCAATTTCATCTTTCATTTTTTGTATCTCTTTATTCTTATTAATGAGCTCTGATTGCAAATTATTAACTCTTTCAAAAAGTTGATTAGGATTTGCTTTTAACAAATCACTTAGTTGATTTACTAATGCATTTCTATCACTAAAATAATCTAATGCTGATTGGCCTGATAATGCTTCGATTCTTCTTACACCGGCTGAGATTCCTTCCTCACTAATTATTTTGAAAGAACCTAACTCGGATGTAGTTTTGACATGTGTACCACCACAAAGTTCCATTGAAACTCCTGGTACATTAACAACGCGCACTTCATCATCATATTTTTCTCCAAACATGGCGACTGCGCCCTTTTCAAGAGCCTCACTCTTAGACATATTTTTTATTTCTAGGGTATGGTTTTCCATAATCCACGAGTTAACTAAAGTCTCAATCTTAGAAATTTGATCTTTAGAAATAGGATTAGAGGAATTAAAGTCAAATCGTAATTTATTAAAGGCTACTAATGAACCTTTTTGTCCAACACTTTCATTAACAACTGATTTAAGTGCAGATTGTAATAAATGAGTAGCTGTATGATTTGCAGCAGCCTTAGCTCTATTAGAGGAGCTAACATTTGTCTTAACTTTTTGTCCAATAGTTAATATTCCTTTTTTAATCGTTCCATAATGTAAAAAAACATTTTTCTTTCGCATAACATTATCAACCAAGACCTCTACATCTTTTGAAAATATCGTTCCAATATCACCAACTTGCCCGCCAGATTCTCCATAAAAAGTTGTCTGATCAAGAACAATTAAAACTTTCTGACCTTCACTTGCTTGCTTAACTAATGTTGAATCCAAGAATATACCCTTTATTTCAGCTTCAGAAAGAAGTGAATTGTAACCATTAAAAACAGTTTTGTTAAAAAGATCAATTTCTCGCTCTAATGATCCCTCTAATGTCAAATCAATATTACTTGAAGCAGCTTTAGCTCTCTCTTTTTGTGCATTCATTTCTTCTTCAAAACCCTTTACATCTACACTGATACTATTTTCTTCAGCAATTTCTATAGTAAGTTCTAGAGGAAATCCATAAGTATCATAAAGTTCAAAAGCTTTAAAACCAGAAATTAATTTCTGCCCTGAAGAAATTAACTCATCTAGCAATTTCTCTCCTCTTTCAAGAGTTTCCCTAAATCTTATTTCTTCAATTTTTATTTCATTCAAAATTAAATCATTATTATTTTTTAAATCAGGATAATTATTTTGCATTAAATTAATCCCGACAGTAGCAATATGAGATAAAAATTCGTTTGTTATACCTAATAATCTCCCATGTCTGACCATTCTTCTAATAAGCCTTCTTAATATATATCCCCTGCCGAGATTACTTGCTGCTACTCCATCAGAAATTAAATGAATAACAGCTCTTGTATGATCACCAATGATTTTTAAAGAAATTTTACTTTTATCATCTGATGAAAAATAATCAATATTGGCAATCTCACAAATTTTTTGAATGATAGGAAAAATTAAATCTGTCTCATAATTATTTTGCTTTTTTTGTAGTATTTGAGCCATCCTTTCAAGACCCATTCCTGTATCAATATTTTTAAATTTTAAATCTGTCAATTTTCCATTAGGGTCACGATTATATTGCATAAAAACAAGATTATAAAATTCAATAAAACGATCTCCATCTTCTAAATCAATATTCTGCAGACCCTTTTCAGGATGAAAATCATAATAAAGTTCTGAACAAGGACCACATGGACCTGTTTTGCCAGATGACCAAAAATTATCTTCCTCACCTAGTTTCACTATCCTATCTGGATGAATCCCAATTTCATCTCTCCAAATTTTTGCAGACTCTTCATCTTCGTGAAAAACACTCACAATGATATTTTCACCAGAAAGTTGATAAATATTAGTAACTAATTCCCAAGCCCACTGAATAGCCTCTCTTTTAAAATAATCTCCAAAAGAGAAATTACCAAGCATTTCAAAAAAAGTGTGATGTCTAGCTGTAACTCCAACGTTTTCTATATCGTTTGTTCTGATGCACTTTTGGCTAGATGTAGCCCTTTTTGATGGTCTTTCTTTTAACCCTAAAAAAACTGGTTTAAAAGGTAGCATTCCAGCAATTGTGAGCATAACCGTAGGGTCATCTGGAATCAAAGATGCACTTGGAATGATTTTATGTAATTTTTCACTGTAAAATTTTAAAAAAGCATTTCTTATCTCATCTCCAGTAACTATTTTTTTAATTAGTTGAGATGTCATTTATCCAGAATAAGAAGGTTAAAAATGAAAGAAAAGCGTAATTTCGGTTATTTCGCAAAAATAATCACGCGAATTTATATTCTATATAACTAAAGTTAATTTATAAAGCTAATTATTCTATGATAGCCTCTGCCCAGACAAGTAAATCTAAATTGGCACAAACTAATAACAAGTTGACGGTTCAATCTCAAAACTTTGCTGATGATTCTTGTGCCATAAGATCTTTGGATTGGGATCGCAGTAGATTTGATATTGAATTTGGTTTAAGAAATGGAACTACTTACAATAGTTTTATTATTAAAGGCGAAAAACTAGCAATTATTGATACTAGTCACGCAAAGTTCGGAGAATTATGGTTTGAAGAATTACTGAAAAAGGTAAATCCTCAAGAAGTTGATTATTTAATTACAAGCCATACAGAACCTGATCACTCTGGTTTAATAGGTAATCTTTTAGAACTAAACCAAAATATCACAGTAGTTGGATCAAAATTAGCCCTTAAATTTATTGAAGACCAAATTCATATTCCTTTTAAGCATCTAGAGGTTAAGAGTGGAGAGTTTTTAAATCTCGGAACTAATCCTAATAGTGGTTTAGAACATAATATTGAATTTATAAGTGCACCAAATTTACATTGGCCAGATACCATATTTTCATATGATCACAGCACAAATGTTCTCTATACATGCGATGCATTTGGACTACATTATTGTTCTGAAGAATTTTTTGACACTGATCAAAAAGAAATATACGATGATTTCCGTTTTTATTACGATTGCCTTATGGGTCCAAACGCTAGAAGCGTTCTGCAAGCAATTAAAAGAATAGATAAGCTACCTGAATTAAAAACAATAGCTGTTGGTCATGGGCCTTTGCTCCATAATCAGGTCAATTTTTGGAAAGGAAAATATCTAGAATGGAGCAGCAATAAAAGTAAAGGTAATGAATTTGTATCGGTATGTTATATAAGCGACTATGGATATTGCGATCGACTAAGTCAAGCTATATCTCATGGAATAAGTAAAGCAGATGCACAGGTTCAATTAATTGACTTAAGATCTTCTGACACTCAAGAATTAACAAGTTTAATTTCTGAATCAAAAGCAGTGGTTATTCCCACATGGCCAGTGGATTCAGATAACGATTTAAAAGAATCTCTTGGAACATTGTTTGCAGCATTAAAACCAAAACAATTTACGGCTGTATACGATGCATTTGGTGGAAATGATGAACCAATAGATTCACTAGCAAATAAATTAAGAGAACTAGGACAGAAAGAGGCATTTTCGCCTCTAAGAGTTAGAAATATTCCAGATCCAATTGTTTATCAACAATTCGAAGAAGCTGGAACTGACTTGGGTCAATTGATTAATAAAAAGAAGAATATTGCCTCTATGAAAAGCCTCGATTCAAATTTAGATAAAGCGTTAGGTAGATTAAGTGGAGGATTATATGTAGTTACAGCGAGCCAAGGGGAAGGTTCTACATTTAGACAAAGTGCAATGGTAGCAAGTTGGGTTAGTCAAGCAAGCTTTTCTCCGCCAGGCATTACAGTTGCGGTAGCAAAAGATAGAGCTATTGAATCATATATGCAAGTTGGGAAAGGTTTCGTCGTGAATATCTTGAGAGAAGATAACTATCAAAAAATGTTCAGACATTTTTTAAAAAGATTTGCCCCAGGAGCTGACAGATTTGCAGATGTAGATGTAATTAGCAACATCGCTGAAGGAGGACCAGTTCTCTCAGATTCACTCGCCTTTTTAGATTGTAAAGTTAGTTCCAGAATGGAAACTCCAGATCATTGGATAATTTACGGGATTGTTGAAAATGGTAATGTTTCTGATTTATCATGCAAGACAGCAGTTCATCACAGAAAAGTTGCTAATCATTATTAGAAAATAAATCTTTAAAATGTCTGATATAAATATAGGCTTACTTACAGAAAAAGAAAACTTATCAGAATTTGAAATTACCGATAATTTTTCTTGTGTAAGATTTTTAGACCAAAATAAAGAAAGATTTGAACTTGAATTTAACCTTGAAAAAGGAACCTCTTTTAATACTTTTTTCATTAGAAATAATGAGGAACTTTTTATTATTCATCCACCTGAGAAACAATATTTAAATTCATTTAATAAAGTAATTTCTAGGTTTTGCGATCAATTTAAATTAGATAAAATCAATTTCATTTCTGGTCATATTAATCCCCAAATTATTCAAACTATAAAAAATATAAGTACCAAATTTCAAAACACAACTATTACTTGCTCTAATCCAGGCTTTAAACTTATTAATGAACTTTGGAATCAAAGAAATCCTAACTTAAAAGACTTCGTTGAAATTGAATTACCCAAAATAAACATAGTTAAAAAAGAACTTAATTTAGAGTTAGATAACATTTCACTAGAGTTAATTCCTATTCCAACAGCACGTTGGCCTGGAGGTCTGATCATTTATGAACGCAATCAAGAAATCCTTCTAAGTGAAAAAATTTTTTCTGCTCACATTGCTTCTGCAGATTGGTCTGAAACAAATCGAGTTAGTACAGAAACTGATAGGAAACATTTTTACGATTGCTTAATGGCACCAATGTCTAATCAAGTAGTATCAATAACTGAAAAAATTGCAGATTATGACATTAAAACTATTGCACCATTACATGGTCCCGCTATTGAATATAGCTTAAAAAGCTTCTTCAATGACTACATTAGATGGGGTGAGAATCTCTCAACAAATAATCCTAAGATCGCTCTGATATACGCAAGTGCATATGGAAATACAGCCTCAATAGGTGATGCATTAGCTAAAGGGATAAATAGAACTTCTGTCGAAGTTGAAAGTATAAATTGTGAATTTACACCAAATGATGAACTTGTAAAATCTATCCAAAATGCTGATGGATATTTAATAGGCTCTCCTACACTTGGTGGTCACGCCCCAACTCCAATAGTAAGTGCACTAGGAACTTTGTTATCAGAGGGTAATAGAGATAAACCAGTAGGAATTTTTGGTAGTTTTGGCTGGAGCGGCGAAGCTATAGATTTACTTGAAACAAAGTTAAAAGATGGTGGTTTTAAGTTTAGTTTTGACCCTATAAGAATTAAATTCAGTCCAAATAAACCAAAGATTAAAGAGCTAGAAGAGATAGGAACTCACTTTGGAAGAAAAATTATAAAAAAATCAAAGAAAAAACCCAGAAAGTCAGATGCCGGAATGATTACAAGCAAAACGGATCCAAAGCTACAAGCTCTTGGAAGAGTAATTGGCTCACTCTGCGTTTTAACTGCCTCTAAAGGCAAAGATGAGAATAATATCAAAGGAGCTATGCTTGCATCTTGGGTTAGTCAAGCAAGTTTTTCTCCTCCAGGATTAAGTATTGCAGTGGCAAAAGATAGATCGGTAGAGTCTCTTCTACAAATAGGAGATTCATTCGCATTAAATATTCTAAGTGAAAAAGATTTTAAAGAACCTTTGAAAAGATTCACAAAACCCTTTGCACCAGGTGAAGATAGATTTGTAGGTTTAGATATTGAATTAACTCCTAATGAACAAATAATTATTCCTGAATCTTTAGCGTGGTTAGATGCTTCTGTAAAAGAGAGAATGGAATGTGGGGATCATTGGGTAATATACGCTGAAGTACTGCACGGTAATATACTAAAATCCGATAGTCTGACAGCAGTTCATCACCGTAAAACTGGTGCTAGCTATTAAATTTATTTATCTAATTTATGACTGAATCAAAAGATCTTATAATCATTACTGCTAGTTGTGGAAAAAATTTAGAACTTTCTGAAAAATTCCTTGAAAAAAGTAATGAATTGAAAATAAGTTCTGAGATATTAGATCTTACGACTCTTGACATTCCATTATTTAATCCAAGAATTCATAGCAAAGATAATATCCCGGTTGTAATAGAAGAATTAAAAAAAAAACTTTTCGCAATAGAAAAGTGGGTGATTTGTGCTCCTGAATATAATGGATCAATACCTCCTATTCTCTCAAACTTCATAGCTTGGCTTTCTATTTCGGGAGATGACTTTAGGAATTTATTTAATGGTCAACCAATCGCAATTGCTACATTCTCTGGTGGGGTAGGATTAGAACTTCTTACTTCGTTACGCATACAATTAGCTCATTTAGGAAGTCAGGTATTAGGAAGACAACTTTTGTCCTCATATAGTAAACCAATAGATACGAAAACTATTGAAGATATTATTCAAAGACTTTTACAAATGAAAAAATTAAAAACATAAACTTTTAAACCTAAAAGAATTTCATTTTTTTTCATTCCAAACTTTCAAAATTTCTCTAGCCATAGGAAGTGCATGTACAGATCCACCACCAGGAGTATTTTGTGCAAAAGCAACTACAAGCAACTCACTCTTTTCAGAAGGAGTAAAGCAAACGAACCAAGCATGATCTAAGCCACCTTCACCATCTTCAGCAGTTCCTGTTTTACCTGAAACTGGAGGTAAATTTGAAACGCCATAATTAATTGATACACCTGTGCCAGACTCAACAACTTTCCTCAACCCGCGTTTTATCAACTGAATATTATTTTGATCAATATCTATTTTTATTCTTTTTTTATCTAACAGATATTTCCCACCTTTTTTAGCTAAATGGGGAGTGACTAGATAACCTCCATTTGCAATCGCGGAATATGCTCTAGCTATTTGAATAGGAGTAACTTGAACAACAAATTGTCCAATAGACATGCTCGCAATATCTTCCGGAACCCATGGAGTTCTTCCTGGTTGGCCCCATCCTCTACCTTCTTTAGCCCATTCACTACTTGCTACAAATCCTGTATTTTCTTGTTCAGAAATTTCAATCCCGGATAAGGAATTAAAACCTAACTTTTTGGATACCTCGTAAATTTCATCAACGCCTACTCCATATCCGACTTGATAAAAAAATGTATTGCTTGAAACTCTTAAAGCATCTTCATAACCTATCTTCCCAAAACCTAAATCATTATGTTCCCTAAAACATTGACTTCCATAAATGATACATGGTTTTGTATCTAGCAAAGTATCCTTAGGGAATTTACCACTTTCTAAGCCAGCTAAAGCAGTTACAATTTTCCAAACACTTCCCGGATCATAAGCATTTAGTGCTCTATTAAAAAGAGGTTTTTGAGATGAATTAAATATATTATTATATTCTTTTTCAGGCTTAAAATCCTTTGAAAAAAAATTCAAATCAAAAGTAGGCTTGCTAGCCATTGCTCTTATTGCACCATCTCTTGGATCCATCACTATTATTGCTCCAGCTTTTTTATCTTTAAGTACTTCTTCCGCAACTAATTGCAAATTTATATCAATTGTCAATTCAATATCATTACCTTTTATTGAAGGTTTAATACCCAATGATTTTTGAAAGTTGCCTAAAGAATTTACTTCAACCATCTCTCCACCCCATTCACCTCTTATAAAGTCTTCATAGACATATTCAATTCCAGTTCTTCCTATTAAATCATTTAATTTATAACCCTTTTTAGATAAAAATTTATATTCCGGATCAGTGATTGGTTGAGTATAACCAATAACATGAGCAGCAAGAGATTTATAGGGATAATTTCTAATTAATTTCGTAGCTATTTCAAAACTAGATAAATTATCTTCATTTTCTTTAAATTTTATTATTTGACCCTCATCTAAATCATCAAGAATAGTAACTGAAAGTTGCTTATTTTTTAAACCATCAAAATATTTTTTTTCAATTAAATTACTATCAACATTTAACAAATCAGACACAATCAATTTATGTTTTTCCCAATTGATATCATTTACAGATTGGGGCTTTATTATTAAGGAGTATTTGACTCTACTATCTGCTAAGACATTACCATTTCTATCCAGTATTCTTCCGCGTATTGGTTGAGAAGCAATAAGTCTAATCCTGTTTTCATCAGACATTTGCTTAAAAGATTCATAATTCAATAGTTGCAAAAAAATTAATCTCAATAAAATCAATAAAAACGAAATAGATGAAAAGATCAGTAAGACTAAAGGTTGTCTCGTTAATGAAATCAGTTTTTTATTAGAATTACTTTTTATCAAAAGTTTAAAATTTATCCAAATATCGTTTTTCCAGTAACGCAATTTTTGAGCTTATCTCTCTAAGTCTAGTAACTAAATTTTTATAATCACTCTCTTCAGTATTAAGATTTAACTCATCATTTTCATAATTATTTGAAGTAAATTTTTCATTCATATACTTATATTTTTAAAATTTTTTCATTCATACCAATGTTAAATAAAAAATTTATTTTTTCAAAATAATATTAAGTTCGGTACCAAAAAAATATGAAAAATTAATTTGACTGATCTAAATTTTGTTCAAAATAAGGATTACAACTATTTTTAGATATGCCTAAGGACCAACCAATGAATGTTGATAAAAATATAATGACGATCAATGGCATAATAGCTTGCTGAGTATTTTCAAGACTAAACCATTCCTTCCAGCTACTAAAAAACCTTTCTCTCTGATATTTTCTTTTTTCATTTTCTAATAATTTAGCTTTTTTAGCGAAAGATTTTGTGACCCACTTTTCAAAAGGAACTTTTTTTATGATGGCCATTTTTCTCTCAACTTCTAATAGCTGTCCAGCACTAAGGTACGGATGAAATGTACTAATCAATTCAAGAGTTTTTAGAAACATCTCTACGGTTGCATCTTTTATAAGCTTTTGCTCATGGCTTAAATCAGTCCACTCTATTTCTGGATAAAAACGGTTCCTATTTGGATTAATTTGATCCTCAGACATTTGACCAGGTTCTCTAAGCCATCTATTTGTATTCTCGTCAAACCTTCGCCAATACAAAAAAGGATTAATAAAAATTGTTTTACCAGATACCTTTACTACATCTTGCTGAAGATGATTAGTTATCTTGCTCTCAGAATTTTTCGAATTTATCAAAAGTCTAAATAAATTATCTAAGTAAAGATTATCTTTAATTTACTATTTTTCCAGAGATAGCCAATAATTCTCGATAATAATTAAGTTATTGATAATTTCCAACGTTTTTTTAAATAATTGCAGTATTCGCAATTTAATGACGGTTTGGGAAAAATATCAGAACGCAATAATTTGACCGTATCAATTATCTTATTTTCTACCCATGATGTAGAACAATCTAATCTAATTAAATGTACATCAAAATTTAATTGATTATTAAAAACCTCTTCATTTTTTTTTCCATTAAAGTATAAGAGATAAGCTTCTTTGGCAACTTTAAATCCGTTCTTTTTAAATAACCACTGATACATTTCTAATTGTCTCTTATAAGCTTTTGCATATTCGTACTTATTAAAAGTCTCAGACCAATCAAAATTATTTCTAGATGTTGCTTTTACATCAATAATGATAAGATCACCATTTTTTTTCTGCCAAATATCATCCACAGCTCCACCAAAATCATAATTATGTTCAATTGACTTATATCTTATTCCTTGAAAATTACTTCTCCAACGTTCTAAATTTTTGTGTTTAAAAGGAACTGCATCAATGCCATGTTCAATAAATAATGGATGTGGCTCCTGAATTCTTCTGTAGTGATCAAATTCATTTTTACATAAATTATCGACAGCTATATTTAAAGTAAATGGTAATGAGGGCGGTTTTATTTGATATTTTTTATCAAGTACACAACATCTTGGACAACTAAGATATTTCTCAACAGTAGATCGACTTAGTTTAATAATCTCGCTCATTATGTTTCAATCTAATTTAAAAACATTTCTTGTATAAATTAAAATCCTCTAGTTTTTAGAAATTTTGATAACTTACTCCCACTCAATAGTCCCTCCAAAGAGGTGAATAAAAAAGACAGTTATATCAATGGGTTTGACCTGATTATAACACAAATTTTTCTACGTGAAACCCACGTGAAACCTATAGTTTGAGGAGTAATATTTGTCATATTGACAGGATAATTAAAATTAATATAAAAAATAATTTTGAAAAAACTATTTCTTCTGTTTTTGATATTTGGTTTTAGTACTCCTGCTAATACAGAACAATATAAAAGGCACAAATATACCTGCCCAGAATCGCAAGGTGAATGTACTGAAGGCGAAAGAGCAGCAATTAAATTAGTTAATGACACCTATTGGGAAATGCTTACAAAAAGGATTGAACGTAATACTCATTACAAATATCCTTGGTATTGGGTTTATCAAACAGATATCTTCAATGAGTGTAAATATACAGTTGCGTCAAAAGAGGATATGCCAACTCATACTGCAAATATGGAATGGATAGAAGTTGATATTTGCAAAAGAACAACTAAGTTAATTGATTTAGGTCGTCGTAGGTAATGAAACTCTTACTACTTTTGCCACTTTTATTAGGTGTTATTCCTTTAGTTAAAGCAGACTCAATTTGCACACTTACAAGTGAAGTAGAACCAGATGTAACTATAACTTTGAAATATACTGGTTCCGGTGGTGGTATAGGATCTCTAAATTATAAAAATCAACCTTCTTTAGGTTTCTATGTAGGTATCTGGAATGGATATGGTGGTCAGTATTACACCGCAAGATCATATTCACCTGAATTGTTAAACGAAGAAAAAACCTATCAGGAAAGAACAAAAAATACAAAGGAGATAAGGACAGGACCTTTTATGAATTTTGTGGGGAATCAATTAGGGAGAGCAACTTCAAAAAAAGATAGGAAATCTGGCAAATTAAGAGCATTAATGCCATCACTTTCACAAGGTTATTATTATTCGATTCCTTTTACTAAAGATAGTGAATTTGGAAGACAAAAATTATCAAAAGAAATGAAAACTATTATAGATGCTACAGAAGGATTCTTTGTTGATTCGGGTGGATGTAGAAAGTTCTTTCCTTATGGCTGGGAATAATTTATTCTTCTACAAGTTCGAAGAATTTTACTTGCGCATCATATTCTTTTAAAATTTGCTTAAGACGTTTATGACAGTGAGAATATATATGGTTTCCTCTCTCAATTCCAACAAATCTCATTCTATTTTGAATCGCAACTGAGGAAGTTGTTCCAGAACCTAAAAAACTATCTAAGATTAGATCACCAGGATTAGCAGCAATTTTGAGAATTTTATCAATCAATTGAAAAGGTTTCGGTGTATCGAATACCGGCTCTTCTGGAAACAATTTTAATATTTCTTTCTTTGCATTTTCAGTAGTTCCCACTTCATCAGCTCTCCATAAAGTATGCGGAGTTAAGGATGTATCTATTTCGTTGAGGAATCTCTTTAATCTCGGAACTCCATTACCATCTTGCCCAAACCAAATGCGATTATCACTAATTAATTTTTGAATTTTGAGTTTTGAATAAACCCAACATCTACCAGCGGGAGGTTTATGAATATTGCTATTTGGTGCAATAAGATCATAAAACTGACTTTTTGTAGCATGTCCTGCCTGTACATTTAAAGATATTGACTGCCATGGACCGCGATAATCATTATCAGGATTTTTAAATCTTTTTTTTATCTCATCATTATAAGGAAGTTTATTCATACACTTTTTAAAAATTTCAGCATCCTTTGCGTATACAAGAATATATTCATGATTATTTGAAAAAACCTTTCTATTTTCTCTTGTTTTTCTATGCTCCCAAACTATAGTTGAAATGAAATTATTTCTACCAAAAATCTCATCCATAGCTACTTTGAGATAGTGCATTTGTCGATCATCTATAGATATCCAAAGACTGCCGTCATCACGTAATAACTTATAAAGTCGGGCAATATGATTAGTCAACTTTTTAATCCACACAGCATATGAATCGCGATCTTCATAATGTTCATAAACTTCAAGGTTGTTATAAGGTGGATCAATATAAATGCACCTAACTTGATTTTTCAAATATTCACTAGCTATATCAATTACTGCATCATTATCTCCATGTATTAGAGCAGATAATTGACTACCTTCCCCTAAAAATAATTTATCGTTCTCTTTCAGAGAATATTTCTCATGATTTATTAAACCTAATTGTTGTATGGGATCGTGCACTTGAAAGATATTTTTAGTTTATAAATCTTTTTTAATTTATTTAAAAAAGTAATTAATATAAGAATATTAATTAGGTATTAAAATTGGGCAACATTAACTTTGGGAAAGTAAAAAATAGTGTCATATAAACATTTATCTAATAAAGGGAAAACAAAATTAATTCAGGATCAAGAGCCATGGCGACCTATTCATTATCTTGGAAGTAAATTAAGAATTTTAGAAAAAATAGAATCTAACTTAAATCAAATTACCTCTAAAGATGCCCCTGTATGTGATTTGTTTGCTGGATCAGGTACTGTCTCCTCTTGGCTAGGAAAAACGCGCAAAGTAACTGCTATTGATATCCAAGAATACTCTCGCATATTGTGCACAGCACTACTAAGTGATAACAAAATTTTTATAAAAAAAAATAAAAATAAGTTAGAAAATCAACTTAAAAATATCCATAAGCATAAATCATTAATCGTAGCTGAACCATTAATTGAAATTGAGGAAAATTTGATGAGTCAGGCTAAAAATGGGGATACAGAACAACTTGCAATGATGATTGAAAGCGGATCATTAATGACCGCAAAAAACGATATTAAAAATGATTTTCAAATAGCAATGAATAATTGTTGGAAACAAATTGAAAAATTTCCTAAAGAAAATTATTTATCTACGATGACATTAAGACATTTTGGTGGTATTTATTTCTCTTTCAAACAAGCTGCAGAAATTGATGCTTTATTAGATATGGCTGAAAACTATATAGGATTAGAAAAAGATTTATTCACTGCTGCTATTTTAGCAACTGCAAGTGAAGTCGTTAATACTGTCGGCAAACACTTTGCCCAACCCTTAAGACCTCGTGATAAAGAAGGTAAAGTGAAAAAGTCTTTATACAATCAAACATCAAAAGATAGAAATAAATCAATAACTAAGATTTTTTTATATTCACTTGAAAAATTTTGCTTAAATTATTCAGCAAATTTTAATCACGAAGCAATTAGATCTGATTACTTAGATTACCTTTCATCTAAAGAGTGCAATGAAAGCATTATTTACGCAGATCCTCCATACACAAGAGATCATTACAGTCGTTTTTATCATGTTCTTGAAACTCTATCTTTGAGAGATGATCCAGAAATTTCATCAAACAAAGCACATGGGGAAACCATGCTTAGTCGTGGGATATATAGAAAGAATCGTCATCAATCACCTTTTTGTATTCGCAATCAAGCTCCAAAAGCATTCCAATTACTATTTTCGAAAATATCTGAAAAAAAGTTACCTCTTGTCCTCTCTTACTCACCATATGCATCAGAGAAAAATGCACATCCAAGAGTTATGACGATTGATCAAATCAGAGAGATTGCTTTAAATTTTTTTTCAAAAGTCGACATAGATTCCGTGGGGAAATTTTCTCATAGTAAACTTAACCGCACTGCTCTCAATAAAGAAATATCGTTTGATTCAGAATATCTTTTTATTTGTAGATAACCTAAACAGGACAATCTGGCCAAAGTGATTCAAGTTGATTTAAAAAAACTAAAGCTCCTTTAAGAGATGTCGCATAACCTTTACCCCTAATATTTAAATAACCAAGTAAATTTGGATGCATGGGATCGTCTGGCATAAATATATGATATCTAAATTCACTTTGGGAAATTTTTTTAAAGATACCTATAGGTCTACCTGAATCAGGATAATTAATTCCTGCAACTGCTCCTAATTCAACTCTATAGTTTTGACTTTTAACCTTTACTATCTTTGTACTGACTTTTTTGTTGAGAGAACCGTTTCTATTGACTTCATACAAGTGGATATATTTCTCAAGTTTTAAATCTCCTCCAAAGTAATTTTCCCATATTTTGAGTGGAAAATTAGCTTGCTTCCATCTATCACCAGATTTTCCTATTTCAGCAATTAATATCTCTTGATTTAAATTTATAAATTTCGATGCGAAACTCAATCTGTTCCAAATTCTAAAGTTTATATTCGAATACAAGCTTTCTAAATTTATTGAACTAAAAACTTCCTCAATATCAACAATTCTTCTCCCTGTTGGATTATTACCTTGAGCAATTTCTTGAAATTCTGCAACAATCCTTTCATCGCTCATACCTAAAGCTGAAACCACCTTAATAATTTGTTTAAAGGCACTATCCTCGATTGAATTATTTTCTTCTTCATCAAGCATCACAGGTAAAAGAATATAACCTAATTCCTTATTATCACTTACTCTCATTGCTCTTCCTGCCGCCTGTACAATATCAACTGTACTATCCTTTGGATCAGCAAAAAGAACTGCATCGACTTCAGGAATATCAACTCCTTCCGTCAAACATCGAGCATTAGTAATTAAACTTGGTTCTTCAGAAATAAATCTATTAATTATTTCAGACCTTTTTCCTGTGCCTTTTTTTCCATTAATATGATAAGAATGAATATACCCAAATTTAGTACCAAAATTATTGACTGCATCATTTAATTGTTGAAATTCTCTAGCTCTTGAAATACTTCGATGAAATGAAATTACATGTTTTACTTTTAATTCCTGAACTGCTTTTCTTAATGTAATTAAAGCTGCAAAAGTTGATGCATCTGCCTCAAATGTCCATTGTTTATTTCCTGCTTTCAGAAGTTCATTATTTTCTATCAATTCTTTAATTTCATTTTTAAATGTAGCTGTCGTTGATATTTGATAATCAGAAAGAATTTTTGGTTTCTGCTCTAGAGCAGATTTAAAAGAAAATTCATCAACTATTCTTCCATAAATAACTTCATCATCCATAGATATAGTTTCATCTGAATCACCTCTAAATACCCTCTCAGTAGCTGTCATAAATAATCTTTTCTTTATAAAAATATTTTCATCATAAAGAAGTTGAGCAAAGAGCTTATTTTTATTTCCTGCAGTTTTATGAGCTTCATCAAAAATTCCTAGTTCAAAATTGAAATTAGTGAATTGTGCTGCATTGATTAACGCTTTTCCACTTTGATATGTGGTAATTACGATTTTTTTATTATTAGTTTTTTTTGTTAAAAATTTACTTATAACCTCTACATCTGTATTAACTTCAATTCCTATATCTGAAATATTCATCGCCGGATCATCTACATTTCTAACATCGTCGTCGCTACATATCGCTATCCAATCGATTTCTACACCATCACACAATAATTCTCTTGCCCATGCTTTTAGAGTCTGTCTGACTAATTGAAGACTAGGAACAACAATCAATGTGTTATTTACGCTTAAATGTCGAAATATCCAGTACCCAGTTAAACTTTTGCCAGCACCACAAGGATGAACTAATTTACCCCTTGATTCAGTAGAAAAATATCTTATTGATTTTTCAATAGCATTTATCTGATGATTTCTTGGTTCATAACTCTCAAGACTAATCTTTTCATTTTTCAAAAGGGAATGAAAACCATAGAACTCTTCTTTACCAAGTTGACTAAATTCACAAAAAGTTAAATAACCTAGTTTATTTTTTTCAGCATTTCTTATTTTTTTACTAACCTCGTATGTTGAAGAACAAATTATCCTATGAGTAATATTATTAAATGTTTGAGGTCTATTTGTAATTGAGAAAAAAGTGGAGACCTCCTCGTATGAAACATTTTTACTAATATCAGAATGATATTTACATTGAAACGCCCAAATATCTCCATCTTTTGATTTTGTAATTAAATCAATTCCAATTTCAGGAAGTTGTAAATCAAGTTTTTCAACTATGGGATATGGAACATTTGAATGATGCCAAATACTTTCCAGTTTGGATGAAAAAATTGGATCTGATGCAAGATATAAACAAGTAAATAATTCAAAGATATCTCCTTTTGTTTTATTTTGTTCTCTTCCATTACCAAGTTGATTGACTTTACTTGCAAACTCATACCAAGAATTCGAATCAAAAATGAAACTACGAATAAAAGGATCTTGAAAACGCTTTATTGACCTAATACATTCTTTATCGAGCATCGGTAAAATTGGCTATGTACCGTCTTTAGAAACTATATTACTAATAAAGAAGTTTTTTTTACATTATATTTCGGTACTTTCAGAGAAATAAAAGTGTAGAGAAAAATTCATTCCTTGATTTCTCTGTAGAGAAGTGCTTATAGCGTCACGTGAAACCTACGTGAAACCTAGCCATCAAAAAGCGTTGCAAATAGGTTACCAATATTCCACGTGAAACCTACGTGAAACCTATTTTTTTAGACTATAACAAGGTTTTAGCTAATTTTTTTACTCCCACTCAATAGTTCCAGGAGGTTTGCTTGTAATATCAAAAACAACTCTATTTACTAAAATTACTTCATTTACTATTCTATTTGAAATTCTCTCCAAAACCTGAAAGGGAATTTTTGACCAATCTGCTGTCATACCATCTTCACTAGATACACAACGTAAAACAATTGGCCATGAATAAGTTCTTTTATCACCCATAACTCCTACAGTTTTAACCGGTAGCAAAACTGCAAATGCTTGCCAAATATCATCATAAAGACCAGCTTTTTTTATTTCCTCTCTCACAATCAAATCTGCATCTCTTAAACAATCGAGTTTTTCATTAGTCACTTCTCCCAAAATTCTTATCGCTAACCCTGGTCCTGGGAATGGATGTCTTTTTATAATTTCATCTGGCAAACCTAATGCAGCTCCTAATTTTCGGACTTCGTCCTTAAAAAGTTTTCTTAATGGCTCAACTAATTTAAATTGCAAATCTTTTGGTAATCCCCCCACATTATGATGACTCTTTATTTTTACAGCTATTCTTTCTCCCGTTTTGGGATCAATATTAGTACCAGCACTTTCAATAACATCAGGATAAAGAGTGCCTTGCGCTAGGTAATGAAAAGGTCCTAATCTATTACTTTCTTCTTCAAATACTCTTATAAATTCTTCACCAATAATTTTCCTTTTCTGTTCTGGATCAGTAATCCCCCTTAATTTGGCAATAAACCTTTCCCTAGCATTAATATATTCAACCTTTATATGAAACTTCTTGTCAAAAAAGTTCATCAAAAATTCTGGTTCACCTTTTCTCATGAAGCCTTGGTCAATAAACATGCATGTAAGCTGATTTCCAACTGCTTCATTAAGTAAAAAAGCAAGAGTTGAAGAATCAACTCCGCCTGACAAGGCAAGCAAAACTTTCTTATTGCCAACTTGTTCTTTTATCCTGGGAATTGTTTCTTCTAAAAAGGTTTCTGTTGTCCAATCAGCAACACAAGTTGAGATTTTATAAACAAAATTTTTAATTACCGTCATCCCATACTCTGAATGAATAACTTCAGGATGAAATTGTACGCCAAATAATTTTTTTCTATCATTTGCAATCGCAGCATGGAGTGTGTTCTCTGTATGAGCAATTTTATTAAATCCATCCGGCAAACAATTAATTGAATCACCATGACTCATCCACATTATTGATTTATCTTCTACATCGCAGAATAGGTCACACTCTGAATCTATATTTATTGGTGCCCTCCCATATTCAGCTTTTTTTGTGGCTGAAGAGACAGAGCCTCCAAGTTCTTTAACCATTAATTGCATTCCGTAGCATATACCAAGAATAGGAATTCCTAAATCAAAAATTTTTTCATCGCATTTAGGAGAATTTTGGTCATATACAGAATTTGGGCCCCCACTTAAAATTATCCCTTTAGGATTAATTTTAAGAATGTCCTCAATTGAAATACAGTTACTTACTACAAGAGAAAAAACATTAGTTTCTCTTATTCTTCTTGCAATCAATTCAGAATATTGAGATCCAAAATCTAAAATTAATATTGAGGGATCTCGTTCTTTTTTTAAAGATGTTTGACTCATGTTTAAAAGTTAGCTCAATTTATTTACAAAAGCATAATCAATCAAAAATTAATCTCCTTGAAAATAAGAGATATAATTATTTCCCTTAGTTCCTGACCACCTTACTTTCCTTTTTTTGTCAAAAATAATTGATGCGATTTCCATATCGGTTTTTACATACCTATTAACATAATCATAAGAGCGTTTTTCAATAGTATTTGATAAATTTTGGAATAATTTCTCGGCTATAGATTTATTAAATCTTTCAAGAAATAATAAGGCATCTTCCAGAGTTTTTAATTTAGATAATTTAAATATTATTTCAGATGGTACTTTTTCTTTAACGGCTAAATAAACGAGAATTTCTATCCTTCCATCGGCTAAATGATTATGTGTATGAAAAATTCCGCCTGCTAATTTAATTAATTTTCCATGATAACCAAAAAGAATTACAGTTTTAACATTTTTTATTGCAGCATCAACTATTAGGGGTCCTATCCAATTACCAACTTTTATAATTGGCAACTTAACATTAGAAGTTTTTGCCAAATTTAAACCATTTTCACCAATAACAAAGACAACTTTCCCTTTAAAATCATTTTTAGTCAGATTCGCTAGCTTTACTTTCGCTTCCTCTAATTGATCAGGTGAAGCACTCGAATAAGTTTCTGCAGAAGTTCCAATAATAGATAATCCATCAACAATACCAAAAGACTTATTACTAGTTCTTTCTGCTAAAAACTCCCCATTTGGAAAAACAATTTCTAAATTCAAAATAAAACCTTTCGGAATGATATCGAATAAATTTTCATATAAAACTTTTTCAGCAAAATCAGAAATACATATAGCTGATGTATTCTCATAGATACCTACACCAGATCCTGGAATAATATTGATTGGATTTGTTGGAGAAGTATTATCTAAGGGGATTTTTTCTAAGGAAACTATTGTCCATATTTCTAAGTTTTGTGTTATGTCAAGATCTAGGCCAGAGTTTGCAAAGGAAATTCCTAATGAATGCGAATCACCTTTAAGTAAACCAACTGAATGAATCTTGAGTTTTACTTCTTTTTTTTCATTAGGAATTTTTAGTATTTCATAATTATCAAATGGCAAACCTACAAGTTTTTTTAATGCCGACCTAGCGGCTCCTGCAACCCACAAAGGTAAAGAAAATCCTTTTTTCAAATCAAGTAATTGAAAAATATATAATGAGAACTAATCTAAGAATGACCTATTTAACAAAAAGTGGCCATACAACAAAAATTATCATTGATGATTCCTGGACCGACACCAGTTCCAGAAAAAGTTTTACAAGCATTAAGTAAGCATCCAATAGGACATCGCAGCAAAGAATTCCAAGATCTCGTAGAAAGTACTACGAAAAATTTACAATGGCTTCATCAAACTCAAAATGAAGTTCTAACAATTACTGGTAGTGGAACTGCCGCAATGGAAGCTGGAATAATAAATACTTTAAGTAAAGGTGATAAAGTTATCTGTGGGGAAAATGGAAAATTTGGTGAAAGATGGGTAAAAGTTGCTAAAGAATTTGGGCTAGAAGTCATAAAAATTGACTCCGAATGGGGGACTCCTCTTAATCCAGAAGAATTTAAAAAAATATTAGAAGAAGATCAAAAAAAAGAAATAAAAGCAGTAATTTTGACTCATTCTGAAACTTCAACAGGTACCATAAATGATCTCAAATCTATCAGTTCATATATACGTGAACATAAAAAAGCATTGTCTATTGTTGACTGCGTCACAAGTCTTGGAGCTTGTAATGTACCGGTAGATGAATGGCAATTAGATATCGTTGCTTCAGGATCACAAAAAGGATATATGATACCGCCAGGACTCAGCTTTATATCGATGAGTCAAAAAGCATGGGAAGCTACAGAAAAATCTAATTTACCAAAATTTTATTTAAATTTAAAATCCTACAAAAAAAGTCTTTTGAGTAACAGTAACCCATATACTCCCGCAGTAAATTTGGTTTTTGCTTTAGATGAATCTTTAAAAATGATGCGAGAAGAAGGATTAGAAAATATTTTCCTTAGACATGAAAAACATAAATTAGCGATGAGCAGTGCTGCAAAAGCTTTAAATCTAAAATTGTTTGCAGATGAAAAGTATCTAAGCCCTTCAATTACGGCAATAGAGACTGGAGGAATAGATGCTGAAGAATTCAGAAAAACTATAAAAAATAAGTTTGATATCTTACTTGCAGGTGGACAAGATCATTTAAAAGGAAAAATATTTAGAGTCGGCCACTTAGGTTATGTAAATGACAGAGATATAATTACAGTAATTTCTGCTATTAGTAATACACTCCTTGATTTAGGAAAAATAAATGCTCAACAAGCTGGCGAAGCATTAGTAATAGCATCTAAATATCTTGAATAAAATTAATTTAAGTCCCTGGCTCTTCAACATTTCCACCTAATTCAACAATCTTTTTTCTAAGAGTGATTGATTTTTTTTCATCTCCCTTAGTTTGAGCTATTGCTAGAGCAAACTCTAATTTTTCAAGCTGATGACCACCCTCAAAAAAGGATAACTTTTTCTTTATAAGGTTTTTATTAGATTTTAATGAAACTTGTGAAGACATAAAAATTCATGCTTTGTTTAATATTATGCCAAAAAATGGGGACATTATGAGAGAAAAACAAAAATATAATTTGAATATAAACCCAAGAAAAAAAAAATCTTTCTAATATTATGTCCAAACATCTCTAAAATTTATGCCAAACATAAATCTCATCTATTATCTAATTGCAGGAGGAATTTTTGGGGCTTTGGCTCTAAAAACAGGTATACCCGCAGCTCCTCTTGCTGGAGCCTTAATAGGTTCAAGCATCCTAAGTATCAGTGGCAAAGTGGACATAGCAGATTGGCCAATTGGGACAAGAACAATATTAGAGATTGGGATTGGGACAGTTATTGGCACATCTTTAACTAGAGACTCATTAGTTGACCTTCAAAGCTTATGGAGGCCAGCTATCCTAATAACTTTTACTTTAGTAATTACAGGATTAGCGATTGGATTATGGACAAGCAGATTACTAAATATAGATGTAATAACAACAATCCTAGGTGCTGCACCAGGTGGTATTAGCGGCATGAGTCTTGTCGGTTCTGAATATGGAGTAGGCGCAGCAGTAGCAACTCTACACGCTGTAAGGTTGATCACTGTGCTTCTGATTCTCCCCTTAGTTGTTAAATGTTTGAACTTATTTGGAGTGATAAAATCTTAAACTTCTATAGACATATTCTCCATAAAAGATATTTTTAAATAGGAACAAAAAATTTAATGCAAAGATTAAAGCAGAAAAAACTAATATTAATAACTGTAGGAATTTTTACTCCATTATTTCTTACTAATTCAAATGTTAATGCCAGTTCATTTGGAGCAGAAATATTTTGTACCATGAGAGATGGCGGAAACGATCATGAAAGCAGTTGGGAGGCAGCATATACCTACATAAAAAAGCAAAAAGGAGGATTTTTCAAAGTCTCACCTAAACAAGCTGCATCACAAATTACTGAAACGGTCATAAGAGAAAATGAAAAATATAGGTATTGTGTTGAATATTTAGATAATCTTCATCCAAATAGGAAACTTGAAAGAGATTTACAAAAAGAAGAAAAAAGAAAAGAAAAAGAAGCAAAAGATAGAGAAAAGAAAAGACAAAGATTAGAAAAAGAATTAGAAGAAACTAATGAAGTTTTTACAGATGAAACCATTGATCGATATAGCTATTAATTTAACCTTTTAATTTTTTCAATTTTAAATTGTTCTGCAATATTTTTTTTTGTATCTATATACACTAAATTAAATTTTACAGACAAATTTTAGGTAAAACACGATAAATCAACATTGACTTTTAACATATTCAAGCCATTATTTACTTAACTAAATAGTCTGAATGCATATCAATGATGCGGTGTTTTTAGAGGATTTATGTCCTAAGTTTAGATTAAGACAATGGCGAAAATCAATTCATAGATTTACGGGAAAAAGTTGTATATATTGCGGAAAACCATCTGAATCTATTGACCATGTTTTACCTCGTAGCCAAGGTGGCTTGAGTACCACGGAAAACTGCGTTCCAGCATGTCTTTCTTGTAATGGCGATAAATCAGATGCAAATGCTTTGTACTGGTACAGAAGACAAAAATTTTATGATCCGAGAAGAGCAATGGCTATAAGAGCCTGGTTAGAAGGAGATTTAAGATTAGCTATAAGATTATTGCAGTGGGCAAATCCTAATTTTAAGGCAAGTAAAAATAATTACGAAACAGATAAATCAAAATACAAAGCAGCCTAACTACCAAACATTACATATTTTGCTCGAATTATAACTCTCACAAATATTTCCCAATTCTCTTGGCGAATCTGGGAATATTAAAAATGTAGAAAATGAAATGAGGAGAATTAATAATTTTTGGTAGAATTTAAAACTAACTAAACTGATTTCTTTTTCTATTAATCGAGTATAACTTTTGCTGATGCAAACAGTTTTTGATTTTAAAATAGGTTTAACAGTTGTCTTCATCACTAAAATAATACATATGTACTACTTTAGCATCGCATGAAAAATCCTGCAAGTTCACTGAATATTAAAAAAAAATTTTTAATCTTAGGGAGCGGTTTTAGCGGTAGTTTCTTTGCAAAAACCATAAGGCAATTAGGCTGTACTGCTTTAACAAGTTCGAGATCTGAAAACAAAGATCCAAATAGTTTTGTTTTTAACAGTGAAAATAGAAAAGTTCCAAATGAAAAATTTTTTGATGGAGTCACTCATATTCTTAGTTGCATACCTCCCGACAAAAATGGAAACGATCCAGTATTAAAAAGTCTTAAAAATAAGCTAAAAATTTTATCCCTTGAATGGGTTGGATATTTATCTACCACAGGAGTATATGGGGACACGAAAGGCGATTGGGTTTCTGAGCTTGACCCACCCAACCCTCTTCAAAATAGAAGTCACAGAAGATTAAATTGCGAAAAAGAATGGATTGAATCGGGTTTACCTGTACAAATTTTCAGGTTACCAGGTATTTATGGGCCTGGGAGATCCACCTTTGAAGCAATAAAAAACAAAAAAATTCGCGTTATTTCCAAAAAAAATCAGGTTTTTTCGAGAATCCATGTTGCTGATATCACAAATGCAATTATCTTTCTATTACAAAATAAAGATTCTTTAAAGTTTCACCAGATTATTAACCTTGCAGATGATGAACCCTGTTCTCAAATAGAAGTTATTCAATATTGCTATAATTTACTTGATTTAAAAATGCCAAAGCCAATATTATTTGAGGAAGCAAAAAAGGAATTATCGCCCATCGCTCAATCTTTTTGGATGGAAAATAGAAGAATTTCTAATAAACTTTTATGCGAAACACTTGGATATAAACTAATTTATAAAAACTATAAATTAGGCTTAAAAAATTGCTTCTTAAACTTTAAAAAATAAATTAAAAAAATTTATGAATTTTCAGAATACTGATAATAGATTAAAAATAGTACTAAGTGTTGGAGATGAATCTGGCATTGGACCTGAAATAACTTTAAAAGCTCTTTGTTCAAACGAGATACCAGAAAATATTGATTTTATATTAGTTGGTTCCAAAAAAAATCTTCAAAAAACATATGAACAATTAAGATCTTTAGGAATCGAAAATCTTGCAAATCCTAAAAATCTCAAAATTCATGATCTCGAAATATCTTCATCTAGTGATGAATCCAAATCAAGTTATGGAAATTCAAGTTTTTTTTATTTAAAGAAAGCAATTGAAATCGTAAAACAATATCCTAATTCTGCATTGGTAACTGGACCAATTTGTAAGAAATCATGGTCACTAGCAGGTCATCATTTCTCTGGTCAAACTGAAGTATTAGCAAAATCATGTGGAGTAAAAAATTTTGGAATGTTATTTACAGCAAAATCACCAATTACAGGCTGGAGATTCAATACGTTACTAGCTACAACTCACATAGCACTTCGTGAGGTGCCCAAGAAATTGACTACACAATTGGTTCACTCTAAGTTAGATCTTTTAAAAAATTTTTGTAATACCTATATTGATAAACCTATTTTAAAAGTTGCTGGATTAAATCCTCATGCTGGCGAAGAAGGGATTTTGGGTAATGAAGAGAAAGATTGGCTCAATAGTGCATTGATTGCTTGGAATAAAAAAAATAGAGATATTCAATTATTTGGCCCTTTGTCACCAGATAGTTGCTGGAATTCTTCGGCAAAAGCTTGGCTAAACAAAGATGCTGAAAGACATGACGGCATCCTTGCTATGTATCATGATCAGGGTCTAATACCAATGAAAGTTATAGCCCTTAATTACTCAGTAAATACAACAATAGGTTTGCCTTTTATAAGAACATCTCCAGATCATGGAACGGGTTTTGATATTGCTGGACGAGGAATAGCTCAATGCCAAAGCATGATTGAGGCTATAAAAGCTGCCATAGAAATGAATAAAAATTCAAGACTGCTTAACACGCATTAAAACTTGACCAAATTCAACTGGCGTTCCGTTTTCAACAAGAATCTCAACTATTTCAGCATTAAATTCAGATTCAATTTCATTCATTAACTTCATAGCTTCCAAAATACAAATAGTTTGACCGACCTTAATATTGTTTCCTACTTCGACAAATGGCTCCTCCCCAGGCGCTGCAGCCCTATAAAAGGTTCCAACCATAGGAGAAGTAATTTCAGTAAGATCTGAGCGTCCAGGAGGGGCTACCTGTGGCGTCTCAGACTCATTAGCTACTGAGACATTATCATTAATGGGTTTTTGATTGGTAATTGCTTGGCTTTCATATGTGCCATTGGAAACTAAATTTTTGGTACCTTGGTTTTGATCAAATAAATTACGTTTTATTTCGAGTTTAAAATCTTCTCCCTCAAGTAGAAATTCTTGAATATCGCTAGTAGAGATTTTCTCTATTAAGCGATCTAAGTCATCATGATCTAATTTCATAGCCATTAATTTTCACGTCCAAGATAAGTGTCATTTCGAGTATCGATTTTAATCATTTCTCCCACAGAAATAAATAAAGGAACCATAACTTGAGCACCTGTTTCTAGAATAGCTGGTTTCGTGCCCCCACTAGCAGTGTCACCTTTAACTCCTGGATCAGTTTCTGTAACTTTCAAAGTAATAGATATTGGAAGTTCTACTTCTAAAACTTTACCATTATGGAAAATTACATTAACCTCCATTCCCTCTTTCAAATACTTTGAGCCTTTACCAATTTGTTCAGAGGTGAGTCTTGTCTCTTCAAAACTAGTCATGTCCATAAAAACATAATCACCAGACTCCACATAAGTATGCTGCAGGTTAGACTTCTCAAGGATAGCCTGCTGTACTGATTCTCCGGCTCGAAAAGTTTTTTCAACAACGTTGCCGCTTTGAACTGATTTTAATTTTGTTCGTACGAAAGCAGAACCCTTACCAGGCTTGACATGTAGAAATTCTACAACACGCCAAACTTGTCCATCCAATTCGATGGTAGTTCCTGTGCGAAAATCGTTACTGGAAATCATTCCTGTATTACATCCCCCAAGGATCATAAACCTGCAAGAGTGCTATGCAAAAATTCTTATCAAATCAGAACAAACTTTTCTTAATTCTATCGGTTGTAATTTTACAGGTTTTTCTTTTAAAACCTATTCAAGTATTAGCTGATTTACCCACTGGAAATGCAGTAAAAGACCCTAATGCAATCCTCAGAAACGCACTCCCTATCAAGCAAGTTGAGTTACAAGAAATTCAACACAAATTGGAAGAAACTAGTGACCTTGTAAGAGGAGGAAGATGGCCCGCTCTTACGAAAACTGTTACAAAATGTCAATCTTTGCTAAAAAAATACCAAAGTAAAATTATTCAAGAATTACCAAAAGATAAAAAGAAGATTGCTGAAAAAACATTTTTAGAACTCAAAGAAAATTTTGATAGCCTTCAAGATTACTCTAAATCAAAGGATAAATACTCATTTATAGCGACTCGAAAAAATGCTTTAGATAAAATAGGTGGTTTAGAAGAATATTTTCTACCAAAAGAATTTCCATACTCTATTCCCCAGGAATTTGATAATTTACCAAGATTACTGGGCAGAGCAAAAGTCAATATAAAAACCTCCAAAGGAGATATGCAAGCAATTGTGGATGGATTTAACGCCCCACTCACAGCAGGAGCATTTATAGATTTATCTTCAAAAAACTTCTATAAAGATTTACCCATTAACAGAGCAGAAGAATTTTTTGTACTGCAAACAGGCGATCCAATTGGTGATGATATTGGTTACATAGATCCTGAAACAAATGAAGAACGTCACGTTCCCTTAGAAATAAGAATTCCTGATGAACAAGATACTTTTTACAATCAAACTTTTGAAGATTTAGGTCTTTACACAGAGACGCCAACATTACCTTTTGCAACACTTGGAACTCTAGGATGGTCCCATTCAAATGCCGCAGTTGATGATGGGTCATCGCAATTTTTCTTTTTTTTATATGAAGCAGAATTAAATCCAGCGGGTCGCAATTTAATTGACGGGAGGAATGCTGCCTTTGGTTACGTTGTAGATGGATTTGATGTATTAGAAGAGCTTACTAAAGATGACACAATAATTTCGATTGATGTTTTAGACGGGATTAAAAACCTCAAATTAAATGCATAAAGAAATATTAGAAGATATAGGAGAAAAAGAATTAATAAATAGGCTAGGAAAATTTATGCCTAAAAATCAAGTTTCAGATGATTGCGCTTTAATCAAAACTAAAAATAAAAATTTACTTGTTAATACTGATTCTTTAGTGGAAAATGTTCATTTCAACGACAATAGTATTTGCCCTCAAGACCTTGGGTGGAAAGCAGTTGTAAGCAACATCTCTGACTTATTATCTAGTGGAAGCGAGAAAACTATTGGTATTACAATAAGCCTAGTTCTACCTGTTAGAACTGAGTGGATTTGGGTTGAAGAAGTATACAAAGGAATAAATAAAGCATTAAAAGAATATGGCGGATTGATTCTAGGGGGAGATTGCTCAAAGGGGAATGAAAAAATCATTTCAATTACGGCCTTTGGAATTCAAGGTGAGCTTGAATTAAGAAGAAATGCATGTAAACCAGGAGATATAATCTTAACTACTGGAATTCATGGTCTTAGCAAACTGGGATTTTTAATACAAAATAAAATTAATTTCGATAATGAATTTTCACTTAATGAAAGATTAATCATTAAGTCTATTGAACATTTTTGTCGCCCAAGAGTTTACCCGAATTTTCTAAATAATCTCCTCAAAACTCGCTCCAATAAAAATATTAGGAGAATAGGATGTACTGATAGCAGTGATGGCCTATTTCAAGCCTTACAAGATTTAGCAATAGCTAGCAACTGCAAAGCGATCATAAACTATGAAAAAATACCTAAAGATGAGTATTGGCCTAAAGGAGATAAATGGGACGAATACTATTTTTTTGGAGGAGAAGATTATGAATTAGTTTTCTCATTGCCCAAAAAATGGGCAGAAAATTTATCTAATCTTGATAAAGATATTAACGAGATTGGTTTTTTTACTGTTGGTGAACCATCAATAGAATTTAAAGATAATAAAAAAAACAAATTATTTAATAATACACCTTTCAAACACTTTTAATTACTCCCAATTTTTAGCAACAATCTCGGCTAAATCTACAACTCTCTGACTATAACCCCACTCATTGTCATACCATGCAAGCACCTTTACAAGGTTATCTCCTATACACATAGTAAGATCACTATCTACAATTGATGATTCATTGGTACCTGCATAATCGCTTGAAACTAATGGTTCATCTCCATATTTAATAATGCCTTTCATTGTACTTAGAGATGCTTCCTTGAGAGCATTATTGACTTCTTCAGCTGTGACAGATTTAGAAGATTCAAAAACAAAATCTACTGCTGAAACGTTAGGAGTTGGAACTCTCATTGCAATTCCAGTTAATTTGCCTTTCATTTCTGGGTATACAAGAGCAACTGCTTTTGCAGCTCCTGTAGAAGTAGGAACGATGTTTGTAGCAGCGGCTCTAGCCCTTCTTAGATCCCTATGACTATTATCTAAAATTCTTTGATCACCTGTATAACTATGAATTGTAGTCATCAAACCTTTATTAATCCCAAAAGTTTGATCTAAAACTTTGACTACTGGAGCTAAACAGTTCGTTGTACAACTAGCATTACTCAAAATATCGTAATCTTTGTGTTTATATGTATCTGCATTAACTCCAACTACATAAGTACCAACGCCATCGCCTTTACCAGGCGCAGTTAAGATAACTTTTTTTGCTCCTACCTCTAAGTGCTTACTTGCACCTACGTCTGTATTAAATACTCCAGTAGATTCAATAACCAAATCTACACCCCAGTCTTTCCAAGGGAGATTCATTGGGTTTCTATCTGAGAAACATTTAATTGTCTTGTTATTAATTACAAAAGTATCATCAGTATATTGAATATCAACACCATCAAGTTGACCAAGGACTGAGTCATATTTTAATAAATGAGCATTAGTCTTAGGATCTGAAGTAACGTTAATTCCGACTACTTCAATATTGGTGTAAGCCCCTCTACTAAGCCAACAACGCATAAAGTTTCGACCAATTCTGCCAAAGCCGTTAATTGCAACACGCAAAGTCATAACTAATAATTTCTAAATGATTAACCTAAGTTGCTGATCATACTGAATTTTGTGCAATAACGTAAGGTTTTTTTGATTTATTAAGCAAATAAGTCTAGTTTTGTATTAATTCAAGAAAAAATAACATTTTTTTTTAAGAAAAAATAGCAAATTTTTACCTAGAAGTTATTTTGATTTAAGTGAAAGATAAACATTGGATAAAAAATTACTTTTGAAAAGTCATTTTCATTTTATTGGGATCGGAGGTATTGGGATGTCAGCATTAGCAATGGGTTTACTTAAGAACGGTTGTTCGGTCTCAGGATCTGATTTAGTTAAAAACGATGAAACTAATAAATTGGAGAAACTAGGTGCAGTCATCTTTACTTCTCAAGTTCGACAAAATATTGAATTTGTTACTTCAAAATTTACCAACAGATTAATTAATTTTGTTGTAAGCTCCGCGATAAAGCCAGAAAATGAAGAATTTTCGTATTGCAAAGAAAAACATTTATCAATAAAACATCGTTCAGAGATACTTGCAATGCTAATGCGTACTTATACTGCATTGGCGATAGCAGGCAGCCACGGAAAAACATCAACTAGTACATTTCTTTCTACGATACTTGAGTTATGTACACGTAATTCTTCTTCAATAACTGGAGGAATAATTCCTATTTACAACTCTAATTGTCATTTAGAAAATACAAAATACTTAGTAGCTGAAGTTGATGAATCTGATGGGACTATTGATAAATATAAATCTGATATTGGAATAATCAATAATATTGATTTTGATCATTGCGATCACTTTTCTAATTTAACTGAAGTCATATCTTCTTTTAAAAGTTTCGCTGAAAACTCTAAAAAATTATTACTTAATTTTGATTGTAAAACCTCAAGAAAAAATTTTTATTCTAATTTTAAGTGGTCAAACTCTACGTTTAAAAACGTAGCATATGCAATAATCCCGATTGAAATTAATTCAAAGTATACAATTGGAAAATATTATGAAAATGGAAATTTTATCAGTAATTTAAATATTCCAATTCCAGGTCTACACAATCTATCCAATATCACCGCAGCAATAGCAGCTTCCAGAATGATAGGAGTAGATTTTATAGAAATTAAGAAAAATTTAAAATATTTGAAACTGCCAAAAAAAAGATTTGAATTTAGAGGCCAAATAGATGAAAGAAGTTTATATGATGATTATGCACATCACCCAAACGAAATAAAAGAGACGATTAAATTAGGAAGATTATTTATTAAGCAAAATCATAATAATGAATTTCAAAAAAATAGATTAATTGCTTTATTTCAACCCCATAGATATTCTCGAGTAAAGCAATTTAATAAAGAATTCGCTGAAGAATTATCAAAAGCAGATGTGATTTATGTGACAAGTATTTATGGAGCAGGAGAAGGAAACGAAGATAAAATTACTTCGAAAATTATTACTGATCTGATTTATAAAAAAAATAAAAATGTTAGTTACATAAATAATTATTATGAAGTTACAAAGAATTTTTACGAATTAACTCAAAAAGGGGATTTAATTTTGAATATGGGAGCTGGTGACTGTCATAATTTCTGGTCAATTTTAAATAAAAAAAATAATTAAAATAAATAAACTAATTTATGAATAAAAAAATTTTTTCTGAAAACTGTAATTTAAGTAGTTATACAACTATAAAAGTGGGAGGAGTAGCTGAATATTTTGCTGAGCCAAGAAGCGTTGAAGAACTTTCATATCTAATAAAATGGGCTAATTTAAATAAACAAAGATGTCAAATAATTGGCGCAGGTTCAAATCTTTTAATAAATAATATTTTCATAAAAGGCTTAGTTGTTTGTACAAAAAAATTGAAATCAATAAAGATAGAACCATATTCAGGAATTATTGAAGCGGAAGCAGGTGTAATGCTCCCAACATTATCTAATTCTCTTGCTAAAAATGGATTACAAGGAGGGGAATGGGCTGTCGGAATTCCAGGAACATTAGGAGGAGCAATTTATATGAATGCTGGCACAGGTAATTTATCGCTAGCAAAAAATCTTATTTCCGTAAAAGTTATTAATAATAAAACTCTTGAAAAACTTGAAATTGAAAAAAAAGATATCAATTTTGAGTATAGATTTAGTTCTTTACAAAGAGATGATTTAACAATTATTAGTGCAAGATTACATTTTGAACCTAATGGAAATCTAGAAAAATTAATTAAAACAACCAAAAATAACCTTAAGTTAAAAACAGAAACACAACCATATCATCAACCAAGTTTTGGTAGTGTTTTTAAAAATCCTGAAAATAATTATGCAGCAAAATTAATTGATGATATGGGTTTAAAGGGTTTTAAAATTGGCGGTGCTGAAATTTCTACAATGCATTCAAATTTTATAATTAACACTTCTTCAGCAAGTTCAAAAGATATTTATGAATTAATAACAGTAATTCAACAAAAAGTACTACAAAACAAAGGGATTTTTTTGCAACCGGAAGTAAGAATGATCGGTTTTGACTATCCTAACTAAAGAAACTTTTTTACAAAATGGCGGGTTTTGGACTTCCTAACTTTGGACAACTTACAGAAGCTTTTAAAAAAGCTAAACAAATTCAGCAAGATGCTCAAAAATTACAAGATGAACTTGAAAATATGGAAATTGAAGGCAAAAGTGATGATGAGATGATAAAGGTTTGGATTAGTGGAAACCAACTTCCTTTAAAGGTAGAAGTACAAGAAAATATCTTAAATTCAAATAAAGAACAAATACAGCAAAATATTCTACAAGCTATTCAAAAAGCTCATGAATTATCAACTACAACTATGAAAGAAAGGATGAATGATTTGACTGGTGGATTAAATCTCAATCTTCCTGGTTTTGATAATAGTGATTCTTAGAAGACTCAATCATTTCTTTATAAAAAGAATATCTTTCAAAGGATTTATTTAAATTACATCCCTCATCGTTTAAGTGTAAGCAGTTACGAAATTTACACTTAATTCCCTCTTCGATTACCTGTTTATATATTTCTGAATAAAGATTTGGTAACAACTTAATATCAACCTCCAGAGGTTGCATATTAAAACCAGGAGTATCCACAATGTAACTTTGATTCGAAATAGCAAATAACTCAACGTTTCGAGTAGTATTTTTTCCTCTTTTAATTTTATTGGAAACTGGAGAAGTACTATTTTGAAGACCTGGAATAATCATATTTAGCAAAGTAGTTTTGCCAACTCCGGATGGACCCATAAAAATTGAACATTCTTTTTGCTTTAGCTCGGCTAACAAATTTTTAAAGCAATCAGATTTCTGTAAATTTAAAGTTATTAATTGGTAACCCCATTTTTCAAATTTATCAAATAGATATGATCTTCTTTTATCAGAAATTAAATCACACTTTGTCAAAACTAATGAGACTTCAACTCCCATTGATTCTGCTGATATCAAAAACCTATTAACTTGAGATAAATTTAACTCTGGTTCTTCAACGGAAAAAGTAACGTATATGTTAGAAATATTTGCAACTGAGGGTCTAACTAAAAGATTTTTTCTTTTTTTTAGATTTGTTATTATTGCACGTTTACTTTTAAAATCAATTTTTTCAATCGCTACTTCGTCTCCAACATAAATTAATTGATCCTTGAAATTTATAGACTTCTTAACCTTACATAAAAATTTCTGGCTATTTCCAGAGTTTTCTTGATTTTTTAAATCAACTAAAAAAAAATCATTAAATTTTTTCGTAACTAAACCTAAATATTTACTATTAGTTTTCATTCAATATTTTTATTTTTATAAATTTTTCATTTTCTTTGATTTGTTTAAACAAACATCCCATCTCTTTTAAGTTATTTAATACCATTTCTTCTGGTTCACCTTTATCTAGTTCAACTATAAGTTGTTCATTTGTGGATAACTTCTCTAAAGCCAATTTAATTTTGACGACATTTAAAGGGCATGGAACAGATTTAAGATCCAAATGCTTTAAAAAACTCATTAAGATTCTTTACCAAATAATTTACTAAATAGTCCATTACTGGAATTAATATTTTTATCTGAATATTGAGAAGCTAAATCCTCTAGAAGCTTTCGTTCTTCGTCATTTATAAGAGTTGGCAATTTTACTTTTACTAGAACTTCATGATTACCTCTAGCAACTGGATTGCCAAGTCTAGGTACACCTTTATTCTCAAGTGACAGAGTTGTATTTGGTTGAGTACCACTTGGAATTGTTAAATTAACATTTCCATCAACTGTAGTAATTTCAACAGTGTCTCCTAAAATAGCCTGTAAATAACTCACAGCTATTTCTGAGTAAATAGTCACACCATCTCTTTTAAGTTTTGAATCATTCTTAACCTTAATAAAAACATAAAGATCTCCAGGTGGACCCCCTTTCAATCCAACATTTCCCTCGCCTGAAACTCTTAATTTAGTACCAGTATCAACTCCTGCAGGAATATTAATTCTTAATTTTTTTCTAACTTGCTTTACTCCATTACCACCGCAACTTAAACATGGATCTGCAATTATCTGACCAGCTCCATTGCATGAGGGACATTCAGCTACTTGTGTGAAATTACCAAAAGGCGTTCTCGTTGCTCTTCTAACTTGTCCACTGCCTCCACATGTTGAACAATTTTTTGGTCCAGTTCCAGGCTTTGCACCTGTTCCGCTACAGACTTCACATGTCTCAAGATGAGGAATTTTAATTTCTCTTTGTTGACCAAATATTGCATCTTTAAAATCAACATTAAGGTCATACCTTAAATCATCTCCTTGTTGAGGACCTCTTCTTTGAGTTCTTCCTCCCTGTGGATTTTGTCCACCAAAGCCATTAAAAAAGGTTTCAAATAAATCTGCAAAGCCACCCATATCACCCATATCAGGCATTCCAGCTGCGCCTCCAAGACCAGCCTCTCCAAACTGGTCATATCTAGCTCTCGTTTCAGGATCAGCTAATGCTTCATAAGCCTTGCCAATTTCTTTGAATTTATCTTCAGCTCCTGGTTCTTTATTAACGTCAGGATGATATTGTCTTGCTAATTTTCTATAAGCCCTTTTTAAGGTATCAGCATCAGCATCTCTTGAAACTCCAAGTATTTGATAAAAATCAGCCATTAAATAATGCTCAAGTAAAAATTTGGAATTTATACATCCTCAGAAGTACTTTCCTCTGAATCAATATCCACTTCAACTGTATCCTTTTCTACTTCTTCTTGTGAATTTTGTTTTCCAGGTCCCATAGAAACTTTAACTAAAGCATGTCTTAAAACCTTTCCTTCTAAATGATATCCTCGCTGCAATTCTTCGATAATCAAATCTTCTTTAAGCTCTTCACTTGGCTCTCTTAATACAGCTTCATGCAAATTTGGATCAAATTGCTGACCAACAACTCTCATGGGGGCAACTCCTTGTTGTTTTAAAACTTCTACTAGTTGTTTATACAATCCTTGATAACTTCTATGAAGAGCTTGAGCCTCTTCACTTTCTGGTTTAAGTTGTTGTCTTGCTCTTTCAAAATTATCAACAATAGGAAGTATTGCGGTTAAAGACTTAGAAACAAGTTGAATTTTCAAATCATCCTGATCTCTAGACTGCCTTTTCCTAAAATTTTCAAAATCTGCTGAAATTCTTAAATATTGATTTTTTAATGTTTCATGTTCTTTTTCTAACTGTTCTAATCTTGCATCATTATTGGAAATAGTATTTTTTAATTCTTCAGTATTTATTTCTGCTGTTTTTTGGGATGATGATTCATCATTTTCAACTATTTGATCTTCTTGAGGTGAAGTATCTTCGGGAGGATTATCCAGATCAGAAATATCACTTTCTTTAATATCAATATTGTCTGATTGATTTTCAATCATTTTCCTAATAATTTAATAAGACTATTTTCCATTAAAATGATGCACAAAACAAGTTGCGGAAGGCCGCACAAATTTTTAATCAGGAACAAACCTTAATGCGAGGCCGTTATTACAGTATCTTTTTCCTGTGGGAGGTGGCCCATCGTTAAATACATGACCTTGATGACCTCCGCATCTAGAACAATGATATTCAGTTCTTGGAACAATCAACTTAAAATCAACCTTCGTATCAATTGATCCTTGAATAGAATCCCAAAAACTTGGCCATCCTGTTCCACTATCATACTTTTTATCTGAGAGAAAAAGCGGCAAATCACACCCTGCACAATGGAAAACTCCTTTTCTTTTTTCATTATTTAATTTGCTGCTAAAAGCTCTTTCAGTTCCTTCCTCCCTCAAAATATAATAGGATTCTGGGCTGAGCTTTGATTTCCAATCTTCTTTAGATAAATTCCACTCTTCTTTAGAAGCTAGTGAAGAAGCTAAAACTTGCATAGGCTTAAAAATTGTTTTAAGTATTGACATGGAAGGAATTAGAATAAAGGTTCTTCTTGATAGAAATCGATTCATATACTTAATTCACATAAAAAATAATGAATTACATTCGTCCTAATTCTATTAAAAATATTCATAAATTAAGTATTGCTCCAATGATGGATTGTACTGATAAACATTTCAGAATGATAATGAGAAAAATAAGTTCTAAAGCTCTCTTATATACCGAAATGATTGTAGCTCAAAGTTTATTTCATACAGATAAAAAAGAAAAATTTTTAGATTTTAATCATGAAGAACACCCCATATCAATTCAATTTGGCGGAGACAATCCCAAAGTTCTAAAAGAGGTTGCCCAAATGGCACAGGATTGGGGTTATGACGAAATAAACTTTAATGTTGGTTGTCCAAGTCCAAGAGTCTGTTCTGGAAATTTTGGTGCTTCGCTTATGAAGGATCCTGAAAAAGTTGCAAAATGCATAGATACTTTAAAAAATAATTGCAACTTACCAGTCACCATTAAACACAGAATTGGAGTAGACGACGATGATAGTTTTACGAATTTAAATAATTTCGTAAGATGTATCGCAAAAGCTGGTGCAGACAGATTTACAGTTCACGCCAGGAAAGCCATCTTGAAAGGGCTAAATCCAAAACAAAACAGAACTATTCCACCACTTAAATACGATGTAGTAAAAAAATTAAAAAAGTTAAATCCAGAATTATTAATAGAAATCAATGGGGGGTTAACAAATATCGATGAATCATTAAATGCTCTAATTGATTTTGATGGTGTAATGGTAGGACGATCAGTGTATAAACATCCCCTAAGATGGTCTGAAATTGATAAAAAGGTTTATGGAATTAAAACAAAACCAAAATCAGCTTCAGATATTATCTTCTCTTTAATTCCTTATATAGATAATCATTTAAGTGAAGGAGGAAACTCCTGGGATATTTGTAAACATCTTATAAATTTGGTCGAGGGTATTCCAAAAGCAAAAATTTGGAGAAATCAAATTTCGATAAAATCTATAAATAAAGAGTTAGATATTGAGTATCTTCTCAAATTAACATCTATGCTTAAAGAAATGGGTTACTAATTTTCATCATTAGAAGCATTACCTCCATTTGAAACTCCCCTTTTTCTCCGACTCCTGCCACTTTCATATTCAGAATTCTCAGAAGAGTTCCCATAACTTCTATCTTCCCAACCTTCTGCACCAGAGGATTTATTGGTATAAGAGGTATTAGATTCAGAATTGCCGCCGCCGTAACCGCCGTTATTGCCGCCGAAACCACCTCTTCCTCCTCTTCTAGGTCCTCCGGATCCTCTTGGCTCTGCTTTATTTATTCTTAATGGCCTACCCATAAGCTCTGTACCTTGCAAACCATCAATAGCCGTAGCTTCAATTGCTTCATCTGCCATTTCAACAAATGCAAATCCTCTTTTTCTTCCTGTATCTCTTTCAAGAGGAAGAGAACAATTTATAACTTCACCAAAAGGAGAAAATAACTGTAAAACATCTTCACGCTCCGCGCGGAAAGGCAAATTGCCAACAAAAATACTCACTTTAAACTCAACAAAAAATTTACAAAATTAAAAAACTACAAATGTAGTTAATTACAATACTCTATTATTCTACTTCAAAGCATACCCTTGTTGTAGAAAAATAATTGAGACTCAAAGTAACAATTTTTTCTGCCAATTATTAACCTCCTTTTCAACTTGGGTAAAACCTGTACCACCTTCACTAGTTCTTGATTTAACGACATTAAGAGGTTCAAGATCTACAAAAACATCTTCTTCAAATTTAGGATGAAATTTTTTAAAATCCTCAATTTTAAGATTTTTAAATAAGATTTTTTGCTCAGAACAATACTTAACAAGTTCACCCACAACTTGATATGCGGTCCTAAAAGGAACATTTTTTTCAACTAAATAATCAGCCAAATCAGTGGCATTAGAAAAATCATTGTTTACCGATGCAGATAAATTTTCAATATTAAATTCTATGCCCTCATTGATTAAAATAGTCATTGCTTTAATACAAGATGATATAGTCTCTGCGGTATCAAATATTGGTTCTTTATCCTCTTGAAAATCCTTATTATATGCAAGTGGAACCCCTTTTACCATTGTTAACAATGCTTGAAGATGTCCATACACTCTTCCTGTTTTACCTCTTATCAATTCTGGAACATCAGGATTTTTTTTCTGAGGCATTAAGCTACTACCAGTAGCACATTTGTCTGTTAATTTTGCAAAAGAAAATTCATCAGTTACCCATAAAATTATTTCCTCCGAAATTTTACTCAAATGAGACATTACTAAAGCTGATGCAGAAGCAAACTCTATACAAAAATCTCTATCACTAACTGCATCAATACTATTGTGATATATCTTTTCAAAACCCAATTCTGAAGCTGTAAAGTTCCTATCTATTTTTATTTTTGTTCCAGCTAATGCTGCAGCTCCTAATGGTGAAGTATTAACTCTTGATCTTACTTCTTTAAACCTTTCTCGGTCTCTTTGAAACATCTCCAAATAAGCCAATAAATGATGCGCTAAAGATAATGGTTGCGCTCTTTGCATATGTGTATATCCAGGAATTAAGGTATGAATATTTGCTTTAGCAAGATTTAGAAACGATTTTTGCAAATCAGTTAGTAAAATTTCGAGATTATCAATCTCTTTCCTTAGCCATAATCTTATATCTGTGCCAACTTGATCATTTCTACTTCTACCTGTGTGTAATTTTTTTCCTGTTTCTCCAATTAAACTAATTAGTTTTTCTTCTATACAATAATGAATATCTTCAGAGGGAGGACCAGGAAAAAATTTGCCTTCCAAATATTCAACTTTAATTGTCTCTAAACCATTTAGTATTTGCAAAGTTTCAGAAGAGGATAAAACTTGCGTTTTACCAAGCATTTTTGCATGGGCAATCGAACAATCTAAATCTTCTAAAATAAGCTTTCTATCAAAACCAATTGAAGCATTAAACTTTTCAATGAAAGGATTAAGTGTATTATCAAATCTTTTACTCCAAACTTTTGCCATATCAATTAATAACTTTATATATCTAATAAAGCATTTTTTTATATAGGTGACAAAAAATATCTATTTCAATTGAAAAATAACCATAGATGCATCATCCTCAAGATGTCTATTTTGTCCTGTGAAATCATCTAACTTTTTAAATATTTTATTTAAAATTTCTTGAGATGTAAAAGATTGCTTGCATAATCTTGTAAAAATTTTAATTAACCTTTTTTCATCAAATCTTTCTCCTAAAGAATTAGAGGTATCTATTACTCCGTCAGTATAATAAAGCACTAAATCATTTTCACTAAGCTTGATTTCACTACATTGATATTCAGCTTCTTTTTGTAGTCCGAGTACAAATCCTTCAGCATCTAATTTTATAATTTTCTGATCTGAGCTTTTCCAAAGCAACGGAGGATTATGAGCCGCATTTGCAAATCTCAATTTTCTAGTCCTAGGATCATAATCTGAATAAAATAATGTAACGAATCTATGTGATTGATCTAAATCATTTATTGCTAGTTGATTCAAATCATGCAAAATTCTATCCGGAGGTAACCCTGTAAGAACCTCTGCACGCAGCATTCCTCGTAGCATAGTCATCAAAAGACCGGCAGGAATACCTTTACCCATAACATCACCTATAACTAAGGCCCATCTAGCTTTTTCTTTTCTTTTTTCTGAAATATTCGTCTTTAGACACATAAAGTCATAGTAATCGCCTCCTAATTGGAGAGCTGGTCTACAATGTGCTGCGAGGTCAACACCATAAATAGATGGACAATAATCTGGGAGTAATTGAGATTGTATCTCAGCCCCTGTAGAAATCTCTCTATCAACGTTCTCATGCTTTTTCTTTTCTTTTATTAAGCAGTAATTTTCTAATCCAACAGCAAGAGAATTTTGAATAAAATTAAAATTACGATCATCTCTAATAGAATTACCAGTCAAATCTTTGCTTAAAATGTAAATAAATCCTCTACATTTACCTCTAGATAATATTTTTTCTGTTTCAATTCTATAATTTTTAAAAATTTTTTTTAAAACATTTTCAAAAATAAGAATTTCTTTAATTTTGAAATTTTTAGAAAAATTAAATTGATTAAAACAACTTTTAATTTCTTCTTGAATTTTAAAAGATTTATCATTAGCAGAAATTTTAATGTTTTCAAACCATATTTCTCCTTCGTAATTTAAAGGAATAATAAAAATTATTTTTTCATTAAAGACATGTTTGAAAATTAAGCATATGTAATCAAGTAGTTTATTTATGTTGGAAAAAGTTTTTAAATAATATGCTAAAGAAGATGCAATTTCAGCAAATTTATATTTGTTTTCTAAGGACGATGTAGGTTCATTATCTAAAAAGTTTTGTATAAGTTTGTTTGAAAATAATTTTTCTTGCTGATTATTTGTCACAACAAATTTAATAAATAAGTATGTTTTAACATTAAATTTAAATTTTTAATAAAATTTCATTAAATATTTATTTATCTGCAAGCAAAGCCTCAACAAATTCATAACTATTAAATGGTCTCAAATCCTTTATGCCTTCTCCAGCCCCAATGAATCTTATAGGCAAATTAACTTCTTCAGAAACTGCTAAAGAAACACCTCCTCGAGAAGTTCCATCTAATTTAGTAATGATTGCTCCACTTAAATTTGCCGATTTGGCAAAACTTTTAGCTTGCTTTAACCCATTTTGACCTTGACTTGCATCTAAAACTAATAATGATTCAACAATTGCATCAGGAACCTTTTTATCAATAATTTTTTTTATTTTGGCTAATTCATCCATCAAATTATTTTTTGTTTGCAATCTTCCGGCTGTATCAACTAGTAATAAGTCAACATTTCTTTTTTTTGCAGAATTAATCGCATCAAAAACCACAGCCGCTGGATCAGCATTTTTTGATTGATTAGATATGACATCAACATTACTCCTCTCACCCCATACTTTTAATTGATCTACTGCGGCAGCTCTAAAAGTGTCAGCTGCAGCTATCAAGGTTTTATAATTACTCCTTGATGATAAATAAGCTAATTTTCCTAATGTAGTAGTTTTGCCAACGCCATTAACTCCTACTAATAACCAAACATTTAACTTACCCTTTTGAGGCACTAAAAGATCAATGCCTGAATTTTTTATAGGTTTATCGATAATCAATTTTAATTCCTTCTTTAAAAATTTTATTCCTGCTTCTCCACCTACGACTTCTTCGTTTAATTTTTTTCTAAGGGAACTAATAACTTTATCTGTTGAATCAATCCCGACATCAGCTCTTATTAGTAAGGTTTCTAAATCATCAAGAGATTCTGGTGTAAGAGGATCATCTCCTAATTTGTCCAATAATTCAGTAACAAATCCTTTTCTAGTTTCTTCTAAACCTCTTCTTAATTTAGTTAACCAATCAATTTCATCTATCGATATTTGGTTTATTTCTTTTCCTTGGGCTGCTAATACCATTGCAGACCAAGTAAAATTATCATCGAATTCTCCTAATTCAGTTTCATCAATAGTTTTAGTAGGTCCTTGAACATTTTCTGTGTTAAAACTATCAATCAAAGATTGCTTCTGCTCTTCCTGCTTAGTTAATTCTTGCTTCTGCTCTTCCTGCTTAATTAATTCTTGCTTCTGCTCTTCCTGCTTAATTAGTTCTTGCTTCTGCTCTTCCTGCTTTTTTTTTAAAAGTGCATAAGCTTGCGCAGCCCATTCTCGAGAATTATCAGAATTAGTATTAGTCATTGATATTTATAATTCGTATTTAATAAATTTTAAAATATTATTTATTTATATCAAATAATTATTGCAATTTAACTGTTTGTAATCTCCTTAAAACTCCATTAATAAATTTTCTTCCTTGCATATCACTATATTTATTAGCTAAATTTACTGCCTCATCACAAGCAACAGCAATAGGTGTATCCAGAAAATTAATATCTACATATGCTAAACGCAAAATATCACGATCAATTTTAGGCAATCTTTTTAATCTCCAACCATCCATTGATTGATCAATCTCAGAATCTATAGTCGTAAGATTATTAATAATATTACTGATCCTCTGATTCACATCCTCTCTGATATCAATTTGTCCACTAGATACTATTAATTTAGGAAAATCTAAAGTTATTGAGAGTGTATTCATTACAGTCTCAATTTTTTTAATAGATTTTATTAACTCCTCTCTAACATTTGAAAAAGAAGAATCAATACCTTCTTGTAATTCACTCTCTAATATTTTTTGTGATGCATTTTCTAAATTTGATTCGCAATTATCTAATTCGTCTCTGCAATGGTTGATTAAAGAATCCAGAGCAGATTCAAAAATCTCTTCTATCTGGGATTTATTTAATTTCAAATCACCTTTATCTTTTATCAAACCTAAAGAAATTAAGGATAATTCTCTGGATAGGGATCTATTATGCATCAACTAAGAAGAAGTATTAGTGGAAGCGCGTAATTGAGAAAATAATTTTGAAAATGTTGGATTTGTGATGTTATTCTTTTCATCTGGATTAACTATCCCCGCTGAGATAATGGTTCTAAAAGCATCTTCGACAGAAATATCCAAATCTTTAACAGAAGACTCGGGGACCAAAGTGTACCAACCAGTAGTTGGGTTTGGCGCAGTAGGTATAAAAACACTTAGCAACTTTTGTTCCAATTCTGGCTGCAAAGAAGGGCCAACATCACCAGTTACAAAGCCTACACTATATAAACCTTCGCGTGGATATTCAACTAAAACAACCCTTCTAAACCGGTTAGATTTATTACTTAAAAAAGTTTCTAGCAATTGTTTAAGAGTTTTATAAACTGCTCCTGCTACAGGAATTTTTGATAACGTACCTTCTCCAAATTCTAATAGCCATCTTCCTACAAAATTTCTCGCCATTAAGCCTATTAGCAAAATAGCTAACAAAGGAACAGTTAAACCCAGAGTAAGATTAATTAAATCTTGTAATAAAGGATTTAAATTAATAAAAGGATTTAATTGCTTCGGGACAGAAGTGACTAATGTTAAAACAAATTTACTAACTAATGATGAAAGCCAGATTGTTGTTGCAAGAGGTATTACAACCAACAAACCAGCTATAAGATCATTTTTTAGATCCTGTTGAAGCCTAGATCCTAGGTTCGAATCTTGGTTTTGATTAGATTCAACCAAAATAATGTTTCTTACTATATTTACTTTACTAATAATTTAACTGTTTTTTCTAAGTTAGGATATATTTTTTTTTAATAAATTTAAATTATTTATTAGTTTCTTAGCTAAACAAATAACTTTTAAAAAAAGCTATGCATAATAAAGAAATGATCAATTCCATTAAAGACAAACTAGAAATAAGTAAAAAATTAAAAGAAAGAGCGATTTATGAAGGTTTTACCATAGCTGGAATTGCTTCAATACCTGGTAGTTCGCGCTTAAAATTAAGAACTAGTGCATTAGAAAGATGGTTATCAAATAACCACCATGCTGATATGAGATGGATGGAAGCAGAAAGAAGAAAAAACATAAACACACTTCTTAAAGATGCAAAAAGTATTCTAAGCGTTGGATTTACTTACATAAGTTCAAACAACAATAACAACAACCGTTTCAAAATAGGAAAATTTAGCCAAGGAGAAGATTATCATAAAGTGATTTATAAAAAATTAAAGAATGTTGGTAAATGGATTAACCTTGAAATTCCTGATTGTAAATGGAAAATATGTGTAGATACTTCACCGCTTCTTGAAAAAGCATGGGCTGAGGAATCAGGTCTTGGTTGGATAGGGAAAAATAGTAATTTAATAAGTAAGAAAAATGGTTCTTGGTTTACGTTGGGTTTTATAATCCTTACAAAAGATTTAATCCCAGATAAACCTCATCAATCTCTTTGTGGAAAATGTGATATTTGTATTGAAAGTTGTCCGACGCAAGCAATAGTAGAGCCCTTCGTTATACAATCAGATCTGTGCATTGCATATCACACAATAGAAAACAGAGAAAAAACTATTCCAAAAAAAATAGAAAAAAATTTGAATGGATGGGTTGCAGGATGTGATATTTGTCAAGATGTATGCCCTTGGAATAAGTCCGTACCATACAATAATACTTTTGAAACTACTCCCAAAGAATGGATGAAAAATCTTGGGATTGATTCTTTAAATTGGGATGATAAAACTTGGGAAGAAAATCTAAAAGGAACCACTTTAAAAAGAATTAAACCATGGATGTGGAAAAGAAACATAGAAGCAAATCTAAAAAATAACAAACTTAAATTATGAGAAAGTTTTTAAAAAATATACTATGTTTCTATTTATTGAGTTTTTGCTTTTTTAGAATAGAAAAAGTTCAATCTATAATTCCCTATTATTATTTTCCAACGATAAAAAATTTAGAAAAGGAAGGCTTATCTATTGGCAAAAATGCATATCAACTTTTATTTTTTGGACAATACGAAGACAGTCTTAACTTAGCAAAATTAGCTGTGAAGATTAATGCAAAAGATGAAAAACTATGGCTAATATTATCTGAAGCTCAGGTAGCTAACAGTCTATATAAAAACGCTTTAAAGTCATTAGATAAAGCTCAAGAAATTAATCCAAATATTAGCGAAATATATTTTGCCAAAAGTAATATTTACTTTCAAATTTCAAAACAAAACAAGGCAAAACATGCTTTGAAAAAAGGATTAAGTATTGAGCCAAATAACCATAAAGCTATTTTTCAATTAGGGAATATTTTATTAATGGAAAAAAATTACTATGAAGCTATTAAGTTATTTGATAGATCTATAAAAATTAAACCTGATTTCTGGCAAGCATTCAATAATCAAGGTTTAGCTTATTTCGAAAAAGATGAGATAACTTCATCAATCAAACTTTTTGAAAAAGCTATCTCGATTGAAGATAACGCTGAACCATTACTAGGACTTGCCTCATGTTTAAGGTTAAAAGATATTAAATTCGCTCTTGAACTTGCAAAAAAATCTTTAGCAAAAGATCCTAATTATGTTAATTACAATTATAGAAAAGAACAATTGTGGGGAGAAAAACTGCAAGCTTCAACAGAAATTCTTTTACAAAATAAACAATTACAAGACTATGTATTATTAGCAAAATCCAAAATTGAAGCATCTTCTTAAATTTCGATACTGGTAAATATTTGTTTACCTATTAGTCTTAATTTAGTTAATTCATAAATCACATATTCAATTTTTGACTCTAATGGATAAGAAAAACTTCACTTCTATCTCACTCCAAGAAGAAATGCAACGTTCTTATCTTGAGTATGCAATGAGTGTAATTGTTGGACGTGCCTTACCCGACGCAAGAGATGGCCTCAAGCCTGTACAGAGAAGAATACTATTTGCAATGTACGAACTAGGCTTAACACCAGATAGGCCATTTAGAAAGTGCGCGAGGGTAGTTGGAGATGTTCTCGGAAAGTACCATCCACATGGAGATCAAGCAGTATATGATGCATTGGTGAGGCAAGTTCAAAATTTTTCAACTAAGTATCCGACCCTAGACGGCCATGGAAATTTTGGATCTGTGGATAATGATCCACCAGCTGCAATGAGGTACACTGAAACCCGGTTAGCTCCAATAGCTTACACTGGATTTCTGGAAGAAATTGGTTCAGACACAGTAAACTTCTCGAATAATTTTGACGGTTCACAAAAAGAACCAGATGTTCTTCCAGCTCAACTTCCTTTTTTATTGCTGAACGGATCATCTGGAATTGCTGTTGGAATGGCAACAAACATTCCCCCTCACAACCTCGGAGAAATAGTGGATGGTTTAATTGCGTTAATAGAAAATAAAGATATAAGTAACAAAAAACTATCTAAAATTATTAAAGGACCTGATTTCCCTACTGGCGGAGAATTAATTTATAACCAAGCTATAGAAGAACTTTACGAAACGGGAAAAGGATCAATAATAATTAGAGGGATATTAAATAAAGAGGAAATAAATTTAGGCAAAGGTAAACATAAAAGAAATGCATTAATAATTACAGAACTTCCTTATCAAATTAGTAAAGCAGGTTGGATTGAAAAACTGGCTGAACTTGTTAATTCAAACAAAATTAATGGGATCGCTGATATTAGAGATGAAAGCGATAGAGATGGTATGAGAATTGTAATAGAGTTAAAAAAAGATTCTAATACTGAACTTGTAATTTCGAATTTATATAAAAAAACAACACTCCAAACCAACTTTGGGGCAATATTTTTAACGTTAATTAAAGGTAAACCTGTTCAACTAAACTTAAAACAATATCTTGACTATTTTCTTAAATTCCGGGAAGAGACTATTAGAAAAAGAACCAGTTATTTTCTAAAAAATACTCTTGAGAAACTAGAAATATTAGAAGGTTTGTCTAAAGCAACAAAAGATATTAAAAGAGTTATTGAGGTTATTGAAGCCTCAAAAAATACTGGAGAAGCTAAATTAAAATTGATTGAAAAATTTTCCTTAAATGAAAAACAAGCAAATTCAGTTTTGGATATGCCGCTAAAAAAACTAACAAATCTGGAAAAAAATCTAATAGATGATGATATAAAAAAATTAAAAGAAAAAAAGAATTATTTTATGAAATTATTGAATGAAAGAAAATTATTACTTGAATTACTTATAGAAGAATTATTAAAACTCAAGAAAACATATAATGTCAATAGAAAAACAAAACTGCGTAAAAATATTGATCAAAACGAAGAATTAGAAACAATTAATAATCAAATATTAGAAGACTTAATAAATAAAAAAACTAAATTATGTATAGATAATAGATTATATTTAAAAAGAGTGATTTTAAGTAATTATAAGAAATCGTTTGAAGATGTAAATAAAGTTATAGATAATAAAAATATTCAAAAATTTATATGTAATGTTGAAAAAAATCTAAAAATAATTGGAATAACTAATACAGGAAAAGTTTTTCATATTGATTGGGAATCAAATATTAATAATGACTATAAATTAGATAATAAAATCCTTGGAAATATTGATCCTAATGAAATAATAAATTTTCATTCAATTAAAAAAGAAATTAAAAATTACTTATGCATATTGAATTCAGATGGGAGGTTTAAAAAAGTTTTATTTGATGAGGATATGATAAAAAGTAATAGATCTTTTGGAATAACAAAATTAAAAAATAATATAAAAACCATTGATTCATTTGTGTCTAGTGAAGAAAAAAATTTACTAATATTAACCTCTATTGGAAGATTATTTAAATTTAGCTTATCAAATAAAATTATGGCGCCTACAACGAAACAATCTCAAGGTTTAATGATTGCAAAACTTTTTCCCACTGAAGAAATTGTTTCTTGTTGTTCATATCAAAATGAAGAAAATATTTATTTAGTTTCTAAGCAAGGAAAAATCTTTTGTTTGAATAGTAATGAAATTTATTTTGCAAATGAATACAGTTTGGGATATTTAAATGAAAAAACCCAAATTAAAAACGATTATTTCCTCAAAATTTTACCGAGTAACTATTATCTTGATATTGAAACTAATAAAAATAAATCTGCGAGATTAGACCTCAATAAATTAAATTTTAAATCTAATAAAACAAATTTTTTAATTGACTTTTTAAAATTAGATAAAGACGAATATCTTGAAAATTGTTTTCGACTAGAAAACTTTCTCGCCTAAGATTTATATTCATTTTCAACCCAATTTAAATACTCTTGATTTACTGTTCCTGTTACATAAGTACCCGTAAAACAGCTCATCTCCAAATGTTCGACAATAGAATCACTTATTATAGATTTACGTAAATTATCAACACTTTGATAAACGAGATTATCAATTTCGAGTTTATCAGCAATTTCTCTTATTGTTCTATCATGGGCTATTAATTCATCTCTGTTAGGCATATTAATTCCATAAACATGAGGAAAACGAACTGGAGGAGCCGCTGATGTAAAAAAAACTTTATTTGCTCCTGCATCTTTAGCCATCTGTACAATTTCTTTTGAAGTAGTACCTCTTACTATCGAATCATCAACTATTAATACATTTTTATTTTTAAACTCTGCACTCATAGCATTTAACTTTTGTCTTACGGATTTCTTACGTTTCTGTTGACCAGGCATAATAAATGTTCTGCCAACATATCTATTTTTAAAAAACCCTTCTCTATACTCAATTCCTAACTGTCTTGCAACTTGCATAGCGGCAGGTCGAGAAGAATCAGGAATAGGCATTACGACATCAACATTTCCAGAAGTAATTGTTTCCTTTATTGTTTCAGATAAATAATCTCCCATTTTCAAACGAGCTTTATAAACGGAAATTCCATTCATAATTGAATCTGGCCTAGCTAAATAAACATATTCAAAAGCACAAGGACATAATATTGGATTTTCAGAACATTGCTTAGAAAAAAACTCGCCATTAAGATTTATGTAAATAGCTTCTCCAGGATCTACATCTCTCACTACTTGGTAATCATTATTCTCGAGCACTAAAGATTCGCTAGCTACCATCCACTCTTCTTTTTTTGTAGTTAATGAAAATCTTTTTCCTATTACTAAAGGTCTAATACCAAAAGGATCTCTAAAGGCTAATAAACCATGACCTGAAATTAATGCAATTGCAGCATATGATCCTTGAATTCTCTTATGCAAAGATTTGATAGCATCAAAAATAATATCAGGTTCTAATTCTTGCTTATTAGTTTGTTCTTGCAATTCTGTAGCAAACACATTTAATAGCATTTCTGTATCGCTTGAAGAATTTGTATGACGCTTATCAATATTAAATAGTTGTTTTTCTAAATCTCTAGTATTAGTCAAATTGCCATTATGTATTAAAACAATTCCATAAGGTGCATTAACGTAAAAAGGTTGGGCTTCCTCTACACTTTCTGCTGACCCCTTTGTTGCATATCTAACATGACCAAGTCCTATTTTACCGATTAAATTCCTCATATCTCTAGTTCTATATGCAGTATTAACCTGCCCTTTGGCCTTATGTATATGGAAAACAGTATTTTCCATTGTAGCTATACCTGTTGAATCTTGACCTCTATGCTGTAAAAGCAAGAGACTGTCATAAATTTGTTGATTTACATCATCTGAAGAAACGATTCCAACTATTCCGCACATAACTTAATTTCGTAAAAATTTTATTAGTTGAAAAATGTTTTTCATATTTACAAGTGACCTGAGATACTATTATTAAATTTTTCGGTTAATTCCTCAACCCTAATATTGCAAATATCTTTATCTCTAATTTTTATATTGAGATTTTTACTAGAAACATTTCCTATTTTTTTTACATATATACTTTGTTGAAAATTGATTTGATTTTCTTTTAGATAATTTAACCATTCATTTTCTTTCATTTTGTCTATTGAAAAAATAATCCTAGAACCGCCTTCTCCAAATAATAAATTATCATCTCTATTAAAATCTTTATTAAGATCTATAGTTGCACCTTTTCCTGACAAAATACAACACTCTGCTAGAGCTATGCATAAACCCCCATCGCTAACATCGTGAGAAGAAACTACAAGACTTTTTAAAATAGCATTCCTTAAAAAACCCTGGCAAAATTTTTCATCTCCCAAATCCAACTTTGGAGGACGACCTGTAATTTCTCCATGAAAATATTCCAAGTAAGAGCTAGCTGAAATTGTTGTTTCTGATTTATAAGAACCAATTAACCATATTTGATCATGAATATTTTTCCATTCACTGCTAATAGCTTTTTCAACATTATCTATTTTCCCAACCATTCCAATAACTGGAGTGGGATTAATTGGAGTAATTTCGTTTTCTTTATTTTTGGATTCATTGTAAAGGGAAACATTTCCTCCTGTTACAGGAGTTTCAAAAGCTTTACATGCTTCAGAAATTCCATTACATGAAGATGAAAGTTGCCAATATCCTATATCAGTTTCAGGAGAAGGAAAATTCAAGTTATTTGTAATAGCAACTGGTTCTGCTCCAACACAACTCACGTTTCTTGCAGATTCTGCAACAGCGGCGATAGTTCCTCTAAAAGGGTCAAGAAAAACCCATCTACTATTACAATCAACAGAGGCAGCAACACCAGAAAATACTTTATTTTTATTTTTTTCATTTTGTTCTCTAAGTCTTATTACCGCTGCATCTGATTCTCCTGGTTTAAAAACTGTATTTGCTTGAACTTGAGAGTCATATTGTTTAAAAATCCATCTTTTAGAAGCTATTGAAGGATTAGAGAGAAGTTTTAAAATGATTTCTGAATAAGAGTAAGTTTTATTTTCTTTCAATGAAAATATTTTTTGCTCATTTATTTCTGGTAAATTACTTTCTTTCCATTCCCATTTCTTTAGCAAATAATCAGGTGGGGTTCTTATCACATTATGGACATTCACAGGGGTGTCTTCAGACAAAGCAGAAGTAGGTATTTGAGCAACGATTTTACTTTTATGGGAAATAATTACCTCATTACTAGCTATTACTTCACCAATAACATTGGCGTATAATCCCCATTTATTAAATTTTTCAATAAGAGTTTTAATTTTTTCTTCCTTCACTACGAATAACATTCTTTCTTGCGATTCAGATAGTAAATATTGATATGACGACATATTATCTTCTCTGGAAGGAACCAAATCTAAATCAATAGATATACCTAAATTTCCGTTGGCAGCCATTTCTGCACTACTACAAGTTAAACCTGCTGCACCCATATCTTGAGCTGCAATTACATCTCCTGTCTTAAAAGCATCTAAACAAGCTTCTATAAGACTTTTCTCAATAAATGGATCTCCTACTTGTACTGCAGGTCTGTCATCTAATGATGCAGTAGTTAATTCAGAACTTGCAAAGCTAGCACCTCCAACTCCATCTCTGCCTGTAGTGTTACCAACATATAGCACAGGTGATCCTACATTTTTTGCTCCGGAACAAACAATTTCATCAGTCTCTAAAAGTCCTAAAGCCATAACATTGACTAAAGGATTACCAGAGTAACTATCATCGAAATCAATTTCACCTCCAACAGTGGGTACACCTACGCAATTTCCATAATGTGCAATACCTGATACAACTCCTCGAAGCAAATCAATATTTGATTGCTTATCAAGATTTCCGAATCTAAGTGAGTTCAATACTGCGATTGGCCTTGCTCCCATTGTAAAAATATCTCTTAATATTCCTCCTACTCCTGTTGCCGCTCCTTGAAAAGGTTCAATTGCTGAAGGATGATTATGACTTTCTATTTTAAAAACAAGTTTTTGATTATTTCCTACATCAATAACACCAGCATTTTCTCCAGGACCTACTAAAATATTTTTTCCTTTAGTGGGAAACTTAGTTAATAAAGGTTTTGAATTTCTATAACAACAATGTTCAGACCACATAACGCCAAACATTCCTAGTTCAGTCCTATTTGGTTTTCTATTTAATCTTTTACAAATTTCTTCATAATCATTAATTGTTAAATTTTCAATTTTCAATACTTCATTAAGATCATATAGATCATTATTTTCAAAATTTATCATTCTTTAAATCCAAGGGTCATCTTCTTTTTTATCACTAAAAGATCTTGATGTTTTATCATCATTATAAAAACTTTTTTCTTCAAAATCTAACTTTTGGTTTATATCTTCATCTTCTTCAAGCCAATCCTCTAATCTATTAGCAGCTATATTTTTCATATCATCAAATCTAGTAAAAATTTTTTTTCCTTTTTGCAAAAATTCATTTTTAAAACTTGATTTTATTAAAAATAAATCATCTAAAGAACTACTTTCACAAAAAACTAAACCTGGTTGTTGATCATTAATATTTTCAATATTTAATTTCCATCTGCTAGAACCTGGAATCTTAGGATTAGATCTAGAAACCAAATAATATTTAATTTTTCCAGTTTTTATTTCGAATAAAAAGTCAGCAATAACTCCTATTTTTGAACCATTAATATTTATCAGATTAGCTTCTATTAAAGTTGGGAACCTGTTTAAAGTTGCCAAATCAGAAATCGCTGGCTCACCTTTCACATAAATTTCATTATCTATTATTTGAATAATTTGATTTAATCGCCAGACATTACGTTTTAAATCAAAATTTGAAGGACGAGAGTACCATCCTAAAATTCTATGCACTGGAGGATGCATCCAAACATTTTCACCATTTCCGTAATTAAGAGCCAAATTGCCCTTAACACTGTAATTTAGTAATTCACTTAATAAAATTTCTTTAGGTAGTTTCAAATTAAGAACGAACCTGTACAGGCATAACTAAATAAGTAAAAGAATTCAGATTATCTTCTGGTACAAAAACAGCTGGAGTAGTTGAAAGATTACATTTTAAAAGTACATTTTCTGAAGAAATAACTCTTAAACCTTCTAAAAGATATCTAACATTAAATGCAATATCAAAATTTTCTCCAGAGTATGAAACAGGAACAGTTTCGTTAGCATTTCCAATATCTTTTGCATCTGCACTGATTGAAGCTGAATCTGTATTATCTAATTTAATCTTCACAACATTACTCTGCTGATCTGCCAAAACAGCAATTCTTTCTAATGCATCAATTAATCTTTTAGTATTAAAATTAAAAATCTTAGAAAAAGTATCAGGAATTAATTGCGAATAATTCGGGTAAGTACCTTCGAGAGTTCTAGTTGTAATTATTTGATTAGAAGAAATAAACACTACCTGACCTTTATCGTAAAAAAGCTTTATTGATTTTTCTGAGCTTTTTAAAGAAACTAGTTTTTCTATTTCTCTCAATGATCTAGTTGGAATAGTAACTGATAGATCACCTTCATTTAAAAGTGAGTTATCTTTATTTTCTATATATTCTTCGTTACCTATTAACGCTACAGCCAATCTATGACCATCTGTGGAAGCAGACTCTAAATAATTTTGTTTAAAGCTAAAATTGACTCCTGTAAGTAATTGCTTTGAATCATCATTACTACTAGCAAAAATCGTAGATTTTAAAGATTTTAAAAAAGAACTAGGTTCAATATTTAAAGAAGTTCCACTTTCAACAAATGGTAATTTTGGATAATCATCAGAGGGAATACCTTTTATATTAAAAGAACCTCTATCACTTTTAATTAAAATACTTTCAGAATTCTCATCTACTTCTAAGGAAACAGGAGTTTCACTGGGTAATTTATTAACTATTTCTGATAAAAGTTTTGAAGGTATCGTAATAGCCCCGCTATTTGTAACAGTTCCATCAAAAGAAGTTTGAATTCCTAAGTTGAGATCAAATCCCGTTAAGCTAATTTTATTTGTTCCTTGATCGGCTGTTAAAAGTATATTTGCAAGAATTGGATGAGTTGGTCTTGAAGAAACTGCTTTATTGACTAATTGAATAGCATTATTTAACTCATTTTGATTACAAATAATCTCCATCGGACTTTGGAACTTTTTTACAAATACAATATACTTTTTTCGTAAATTAAATTCAATAACTTACTTTATTTACTTTTCTAATATAAAAATAAATAAAAAATAAATAAATTTAGTAGTAGTAGTAATTGTGGAAATTGTGGAATTTTGAATTTATTCACCTACCTTGCTTTGTTTTTCAATATTTAAAAAGGTGGAAAAATTTTTCTATTTGTTGAATAAATTTAAATTTTTAAACTAGTTCTTTCTTTAATTAACAAAACGAATTACTTTTATTTTGTTTTTCAACAATTTAAGCTTGTTTATTACTGATTTCCACAGACACTAATTTTTTTGGATACTAATATCCTAAGATTTTGGTTATATTTTTTAACGAAGGCTCAATGTTTTTTCTGAAAATAGCATCATTATTTTTAATAGCGCAATCAGGATCTTTCAATCCATTTCCAGTAAGGACACAAACGATTTTCGAACCTTTTTGAATTCTATTTTTATTTTTTATGAGTCCAGCAACTGAAGCAGCACTAGCAGGTTCACAAAATACTCCTTCTTTTGCGAGGATCTTATAAGCATTAATTATTTCTTCATCTGTAACTGACTGAAAATCTCCTTTACTTTCTTTTTTTACTTTCTTTGCCTTTTCTCTATTAACAGGGTTCCCGATTCTTATAGCAGTTGCAATTGTCTCAGGGTCTTTAACAATTATATTTTTAACTAATGGTGCCGATCCTTCAGATTGAAAACCCATCATAGTTGGCAACCTCAAATTCCTTTTTATTTTTGAATATTCTTTAAAACCTAACCAATAAGCAGTTATATTTCCCGCATTTCCCATTGGAATACAAAGCCAATCAGGTGCAAAACCTAAATCATCAACAATTTCAAAGGCGGCTGTTTTTTGGCCTTCTATTCGATATGGATTAACAGAATTAACAAGTTCTATTGGATGTTCTGAAGATAAATCTCTCACAATTTCTAGAGCTTTATCAAAGTTTCCATTTATTGATATGATCTCAGCTCCATACATTAAAGCTTGTGCGAGTTTTCCTTGTGCAACAAATCCCTCTGGGATTAAAACATACGGTTTTAATCCTCCCCTAGAAGCATATGCAGCAGCAGCAGCAGAGGTGTTTCCAGTACTGGCACAAATAACTGCTTCACGACCTTCTTCTTTTGCTTTGCTTATAGCCATGGTCATCCCGCGATCTTTAAAAGATCCTGTGGGATTTAGACCATCATATTTTAAAAAAACTTTTGTTCCATTTCCAATTAATTTTCCAAGTGAGTCACTGAGAATTAATGGTGTATTTCCTTCATTTAGTGAGATAATAGGGGTTTTTTTTGTAACTGGAAGATATTGTTTGTAAGCTTCGATTAAACCGGGCCATCTTTTTTTTCTATAGTTAATACCCAGTTTATTTTTAATTTTATTTAATAGCACCATAACTGTTTAGTTTGTTTTAATTTTTTCTAAGGGTGAATTGGTAAAAAAATCTAATAATTCTGAAATTGATTCTACTTTATTCATAACTTTGCTCAAAGCATTTACATCTAAAATAACAGTTTTAGTTGGATATCCTTCAAAAAAATTTATAAGATTTATTTTTCCATTTCCAATCTTAATTCCTTGAACAACACTTGCTCTTAGGGCTAACATACCGGTTCTTGCGTCATCTGTATTGGGGGGATGAATAATAGATGAAAGTCTTGTTAGAAAAATATTTCCTATTTCTGAATATACTAATTTGCTTGCAATTGTTATAGGGATTTCAAATTTTTTATTTAGTACTGATTTAATCTCTTTATCAGCAGAACCTGTTGCTTTTAAAATTTTTTTAAGTGTTTTTGTTGAATTACCTCCTTCAGCAAAACTTTTTAATGAACTTACTTTAATGGTTCTAGAAAATAGGCTGTATACAATTTTAATTTCTTCAGCAGCTTTAACTTTTGAAACACTAAAAATTAATTGAGAACTAATAAATATAAAAATTATTTTAACTATTAAAAATTTACTTAACTTCATTTCAAATATTTGCACCAGCAGCAATTTTTACAAGTCTAACAACTCCTTTTTCTGTTACCTTTTTTGCAATTTTTATACCCATTTCTTTTGTATAAGGTTCATTTATAAGTCGAGGAACTCTTTTTATAAAAATATCAATTGAGTAGCCAGGAACTTTTTGTATAATTTCTAAAAAGTTTCTTAATGGCTCTATTTGTATTATAAGATCATTCAAGTTATTGGTTTCATCAGTTGTATTTAATTTGATGGAGCTTGGAAGGTAGTTATTTAAATTTTTTAATATTCTCAGACTAAATAAATCTATTTGGTTTGTTAATCCTTCAATTATTTCATCTCTGAGAAATCCCCCTTTTGAAGAAAAAAGAAGATTTATAACTTCATCCAAAAGTTTTTCTAAATCGAGATTTGTTTGTTTTGCAGCATTAGATAATAAATCTTCTAATCGGTCCCATTTAAATTTTTTATTATCAAAAAGCATTTCTTTCAAGCTTTCTCTTAATTGTGGATCAGGATCTTCCATCAACCTTCTCGCGAAATATGGATAAGCTGCACCAAGTATTTTAAATTTTGGGTCTACGCTTAAAGCAATTCCTTCTAATGTAAGTAATGACCTAATAATAAGCGCGTAATATGGAGGCAATTTAAATGGGAATTTATACATCACACCAGACATATCGTCTGTAACGCTTTTGAAATCCATTTTTGAAACACCTTGCTCAACCGCGTTAATAAAAACATCTTGAAATGCTGGAACTATTGGCTCTAGATTTACTTCTTCTGATAAGAATCCTAATTTTACGAAATCTTGAGAAAGTTTATCGAAGTTTTTATTCACCAAATGTACAACTGCTTGTATTAAACCAGATCTAGAGTCTCTGGAAACCTCACTCATCATTCCAAAATCTAGATAACAAAGTCTTCCATCTTTCAGAGCTAATAAATTCCCTGGATGAGGGTCAGCATGAAAAAAACCATGTTCTAAAAGTTGTTCTAAACTGCATTGCACTCCAATGTCAATCATTTTGTCTGGGTCGATACCTAATTTTTTTACATCTTCTAAATTAGTTAATTTTGTACCATCGATCCATTCCATAGTTAAAACCCTTCTTGAAGTTATTTCTTTAAATATTTTTGGCACCGCAATCATTTGGTTATGTTTATGCATATTTCTAAATTTTTCAGCATTTTCGGCTTCATTTAAATAATCCATTTCTTCGAAAACCCTTTTTCCTAATTCATCAATTAATGCAACGAGATCGCTTCTTATCAATCCAATATTATTTTTAAGCCAATAAGCAATATTTCTTACAATGTAAAGATCTAAAGTAATTTGTTCTCTTAAACCTGGTCGTTGTACTTTAACTGCAACAACTTCCTCATTCTTTAGTTTGGCTTTATGCACTTGTCCTAAAGAAGCTGCAGAAATGGGCTCTTTATCAATTTCTAAAAAAATTTCATCTATTTTGGATCCTAAATCTTCTTCTATTAATTCCATAGCTTTATCTCCGTCAAAGCCTGGAAGTTGATCTTGCAATTCAGATAACTCTTCAAGAAGTATCGCCGGAATGATATCTGGTCTTGTTGATAAAGCTTGACCTGCTTTCACAAATGCTGGCCCAAGTTCTACTAATAAATTTGTTAATTCCTTTGCCCTAAATCTTGCTTTGGCTTCATTTTTCAGTCTTCCAGTTAATTTATCCCAACCAACAGAAAATATATAAGCAAAAATAGGTATAAGCGTTTGCCAAAGTCTTTTTAAAAGCCTTTTCGGGTTTTTTTGGTATATTTTTGATATTGTATCTGGATCATATTCCAACAGGCCAGACACTTCAATAAAATCAGTAAAATCTTCTTTCATAACTTTATATATTTAAAACCTTTATTTTTCTAAAAAAGAAGTTATTTTTTTTATAAGGAAGTTTTATCATGCTAATAAAATTAAAGTTAGAAAATATTGCTCTAATAGAAATTATAGAAATTAATTTCGAAAAAGGTTTGAATATCATTACTGGGGATTCTGGTTCGGGAAAATCGTTGATTTTAGATTCCTTAAATGTTTTATTTGGTGGAACCAATATACCTTTAAAGCACTTAATACGTCCAGGAAAAGATAATTGTGTTATCGAGGCAAAGTTTTCTTCTTCTTTTCAAATCAATAACTGGCTAACTAGTAATGGTTTTAAAAGTAGCTCTTCAGAACTCAATATTAAAAGAATATCCTATAGAAAAAATAATAAAGTTTTATCTAAATATAGCCTGAACAATTTATCAATTAATAAAAAATCTTTAGAAGAACTTGGAAGATTATTAATAGATTTTGCAGGTCAATCTGATACTTTTATATTTGATTCTCAAGATCAGAGAAGATTAATTATTGATGATTTATGTTCGCAAGAATTTAGAGACAATAGCGTAAAGATTAAAAATATATGGGGTGAAAGTCAAATTTTAAAAGGATTAATGACTGAAAAAATAGAATCCTCAAGGAAGAAAGAAGAAAGTAACTTAGTAATCCAACAAATGTTGAAGACTTTAGAGGAAGCTAACTTAGATTCTAATGAGGAAATCTTAGAATTAGAGGTATTAGAAAATAAACTTGTAAATAATCTCGAAATTAATAATTCAATTCAATCATCTTTAAATAACTTAAATAATTTCAGTCATGATGAACAATCAGTTGCTTCATTGATAAATCAATCTATAAAAAATTTAAATAAAACAGCAGATTTTGATTTAGAAATTCATAAGTTTAGAGAAAATTTATTACATATCCAGACTTGTGTTGAAGATTTAATTTTTGCTTTAAGCTCCTATTTAAATGACATAGATAATAATGAATCAAATCTATCAGAAATACAAAAAAGATTATTTTTTTTAAAAAACTTGGAAAGAAAATTTTCACTGGACATACCTCAACTAATTGAAAAGCGAGATCAATTAAGGGCATATTGCTCAGAAAGCGGCCAAGATAATGAAATTCGTAATATGGAAAATCAATTCAAAAACTTACAAAGTAAGTTGAATTCTTTATTTCTCACTAAGTCTATTGAAAGAAAAAAAATTGCTAAACAGTTACAAGATTCAGTAATCTCTATTTTAAGAGATTTAGGATTAGAAAATGCAAATTTTTTAATTCAATTTTCCGAATGTAAGCCTTCTGGTGATGGTATTGATGATATACAATTTTTATTTTCTGCTAATCCTGATCAGAGGCTAGCTCCTTTATCAAGTGTTATTTCTGGTGGAGAAATGTCAAGATTCTTATTGGCGATTAAATCTAGTATTTCAAAAAAACCTAATACTTTCTTTTTAGACGAAATTGATAATGGTTTGAGTGGTAAATCTTTATTTGCTTTGGTTCAATTAATTAAAGAAATATCTAAAGCCCAACAGGTTTTATGTATTACTCATCAGCCTTTTTTAGCTGCTAGAGGATATGCTCACTTTAAGGTGTATAAAGATGTAAGAGATGGATTAACTTATACTTCCATATCAAAATTATCGACAAAAAAAGAAAGAAAAAATGAATTAATTGAAATGATTGGGGGAGGTTCTAGCGAAGCAAATGATTACGCTTCTAGACTTCTCGAACGAGCAGCTGCATAAAACAGAAAAAATTCCTCTATAATATTTTTTTTAAACCATAGAAAGATTAAACATGGTTAAAAAGATTAATAATACTTTTGAAGAAGATAATTCAATTAATATTAGAGGAGCTCGTCAGCATAATTTAAAAAATATTGACCTCTCTTTACCTAGGAATAAATTTATAGTTTTTACAGGTGTTAGTGGAAGCGGAAAAAGTTCTTTAGCTTTTGATACAATTTTTGCTGAAGGTCAAAGAAGATATGTTGAGAGTCTTTCGGCATATGCTAGACAATTTTTGGGTCAAGTAGATAAACCTGATGTTGACAATATTGAGGGTTTATCACCAGCTATTTCAATTGATCAAAAATCTACAAGTCATAATCCTCGATCAACAGTTGGAACCGTAACAGAGATACAAGATTATTTAAGATTATTGTTTGGTCGTGCTGGTGAACCACATTGTCATCACTGTGGGATTCCAATTGCGCCTCAAACAATTGATGAAATGGTTGACCAAATTCTTCTATTGCCAGAAGGAACAAGGTATCAGTTGTTGGCTCCTGTTGTAAGAGGGAAGAAGGGAACACACACAAAATTAATAAGTGGATTAGCTGCCGAGGGATTCGCTAGAGTAAGAATCAATGGCGAGGTAAGAGAACTTGCTGATAGTATTGAATTAGATAAAAATCAAATTCATACTATTGAGGTAGTAGTTGATAGATTAATTGCAAGAGAAGGAATACAAGAAAGATTAAATGACTCTCTACAAACTTGCCTTAAAAGAGGCGATGGTTTAGCAGTAGTAGAGGTTGTTCCAAAAAAAGGAGAAACTTTACCTCCTAACCTAGAGAGAGAAAAACTTTACTCAGAAAATTATGCATGTCCTGTTCATGGTTCAATTGTAGATGAACTGTCTCCACGATTATTTTCCTTTAATAGTCCATATGGAGCTTGTCCAGACTGTCATGGAATTGGTTATTTAAAAAAATTTACTGCGGATAGAGTTATCCCAGATAAAACATTACCGGTTTATGCTGCAATAGCGCCTTGGAGCGAAAAAGATAATACTTATTACTTTTCTTTACTTTATTCTGTAGGACAAGCTTATGGTTTTGAGTTAAAAACTCCTTGGAAAGATTTAAGTGATTTGCAAAAAAAAGTTCTACTTTTAGGATCAGATAAACCAATATTAATTCAAGCTGATAGTCGTTTTAAAACTTCTAGTGGTTTTGAAAGACCCTTTGAAGGAATTTTACCAATATTAGAAAGGCAATTGAATGAAGCTAATGGAGAATTAGTTAAACAAAAATTAGAAAAGTACCAAGAGTTAGTTCCTTGTAAGACATGTTCTGGAAAAAGATTAAGACCAGAGGCGTTGGCAGTTAGAATTGGTCCATACAATATTACTGATTTAACTTCTATAAGCGTTTCTGAAACCTTAACTCATATTGAGCGCATCATGGGATTAGGTAAGACTAAAAAGGAAAATATATCTTTATCAGAAAAACAAAAGCAGATAGGTGAATTGGTTTTAAAAGAGATTCGTTTACGTTTAAAGTTTTTAATTAATGTTGGTCTAGATTATTTAACTTTAGATAGACCAGCTATGACTTTGTCTGGTGGAGAAGCTCAGCGTATTAGATTGGCTACGCAAATAGGCGCAGGCCTTACTGGTGTTCTATATGTATTAGATGAACCCAGTATTGGTTTACATCAGAGAGATAATGACAGATTATTAGAAACCTTAAAAAGCTTGAGAGACCTTGGTAATACTTTAGTTGTTGTTGAACATGATGAAGATACTATGAAATCTGCAGATTATCTAGTAGATATTGGTCCAGGTGCAGGTGTTTACGGTGGGGAAATTATTGCTAAGGGATCATATCAAGATGTCTTAAAATCAGAGAGGTCATTAACTGGGGCTTATCTCAGTGGTAGGAAGTCGATTCCTACTCCAAAAGAACGTAGATCATCAGTTAAAAAAAGTTTAATTTTAAATAATTGCTCAAAAAATAATTTAAAGAATATATCTGTAGAATTTCCATTAGGAAGATTAGTCTCCGTAACTGGAGTAAGCGGCAGTGGGAAAAGTACTTTGATAAATGAATTGCTACACCCTGCTTTGTGTCATTCTCTAGGATTAAAAGTTCCTTTTCCTCAAGGAGTAAAAGAGTTAAAAGGTATCAAGGCAATAGATAAAGTTATCGTTATTGATCAATCTCCAATAGGGAGAACACCAAGATCTAATCCTGCTACTTATACAGGTGCTTTTGATCCTATAAGGCAAATATTTACTGCCACTGTGGAAGCAAAAGCAAGGGGTTACCAGGCTGGTCAGTTTAGTTTTAATGTTAAAGGAGGAAGATGCGAAGCTTGTAAAGGCCAGGGAGTTAATGTCATAGAAATGAATTTTTTACCTGATGTTTATGTTCAATGTGAAGTATGCAAAGGAGCTCGCTTTAACAGGGAAACTCTTCAAGTTAAATACAAAGGTTTTAATATATCTGATGTTTTGGAAATGACTGTTGAACAAGCTGCAGAAACCTTTTCTGCTATACCTCAAGCTGCTGATAGATTATCTACACTAGTAGATGTTGGCTTAGGATATGTCAAATTAGGCCAACCTGCTCCTACTCTATCTGGTGGAGAGGCTCAAAGAGTTAAGTTAGCTACAGAATTATCTAAAAGAGCTACTGGAAAAACTTTATATTTGATTGATGAACCAACTACAGGTCTCAGTTTTTATGATGTTCATAAACTAATGGATGTTATACAACGTTTGGTAGATAAAGGGAATTCTGTAGTTGTTATCGAACATAACTTAGACGTAATTAGATGCTCTGATTGGATCATAGATTTAGGACCTGACGGAGGAGATAAAGGCGGCGAAATTATTGCAGAAGGAATTCCTGAAGATGTAGCAAAACACCCTACAAGCCATACAGCAAAATATCTTAAAAAAGTTCTCAAATAAGAAATCTTTGTTGTATTTCTTTGTATTTTAAATTATCTGAGCTAAACGAAATTCATCTTTAGAAAGGCATAACTTAAGTCCACATATGCTTTTTTAAAAAATTTTGGAATTTAAAAAATTTAAAATCATAATGGTTTCTTAATATTTCCTGTAGAAATCCAGCTTATTTGTATTAAAGGCTCTTGAACGGAGGATTAGCTGAATGAGGCTTAAATTTTTACATTTACATTTACATGGTCTTATACGTTCTAAAAACCTTGAATTAGGAAGGGATGCAGATACAGGAGGTCAAACTCAATATGTTTTAGAGTTAGTTAAAAGTTTGGCTAATACTTCAGAAGTTGACCAAGTAGATCTAGTCACTCGTTTAATCAACGACACTAAAGTAGATAATGACTATGCACAAGAAGAAGAATTTGTAGAACCTGGAGTTAGAATTTTAAGATTTAAATTTGGACCTAATAAATACTTAAGAAAGGAATTGCTTTGGCCCTATTTAGATCATTTAACTGAAAGTCTTATCTGTTTTTATAAAAAAAATAAAAAACCTCATTTTATTCATGCTCATTATGCAGATGCTGGATATGTAGGTGTCCAACTAAGTAAATCCTTAAATGTTCCACTTATTTTTACTGGCCATTCCTTAGGAAGAGAAAAACAGAGGAAATTGCTCGATACTGGTTTAAAAACTAATCAAATAGAAAAGCTTTATTCTATAAGTAAAAGAATTGAGGCAGAAGAAAAAGCTTTAAAGTCGGCAGATATTGTTGTTACAAGCACTAAACAAGAATCAGTTTATCAATATTCTCAATATACTTCTTTTATAACTCAAAAAGCAAAAGTCATTCCACCTGGTGTTGATCATAACAAGTTTCACCATATTCACTCGACAACAGAAACTGCTGAAATTGACAATATGATGAAACCTTTTCTCAAGGATTCTGCTAAACCTCCATTATTGGCTATTTCTAGGGCTGTTCGAAGAAAAAATATTCCTTCTTTGATTGAGGCATACGGAAGATCTGAAAAATTAAAAAGAAAAACTAATTTAATTTTGATTTTAGGTTGTCGAGATAGTACTTCAAAACTTGACCCTCAACAAAAAGACGTATTCCATAATATTTTTGAAATGATTGATAAATATAATTTGTACGGGAAGGTAGCTTATCCGAAAAAGCATCTTCCAAGTCAAATTCCTGCTTTATATAGGTGGGCTGCTAGCAGAGGGGGTGTTTTCGTAAATCCAGCTTTAACAGAGCCTTTTGGTTTAACTCTTCTTGAAGCTTCCTCATGTGGATTGCCTATAATATCAACAAATGATGGGGGACCAAAAGAAATTTGCTCAAAATGTGAAAACGGACTTTTAGTAGATGTTACTGATATTAATAAGCTAAAAGTTATTCTTGAGAAAGGAATTTCCAATAATGATCAGTGGAAATTATGGAGTAGAAATGGAATTGAGGGTGTTAATAGGCACTTTAGTTGGGACACTCATGTACATAACTATTTATCAATTCTGTTAAAAGAATTTTCAAGTTCAAATAATTATTCTTCATCTGATATTAAACAAAGTTGTTTAAAAGGGAGTTCTTCACTTATAAAACCCCATTGATCAAAAACTTTAGGATCAGGGTGAAGAATTAGTTGATTATTGTGAGTTTTCTTAAGTTTGAAGCCTTTCTTAGATAGTTTTTTCATTAAGTTAGCAGTTTCTTCAAACCTTGATGCCATTGCATCAAGACTTGAGCAGTCACTTGTTAATCCATTATCTTTCCATGTAAAAAAATTCATAACAAATTTTTTAGAGATTGATTTTTAAAACTATACCTAAAATTACAAGTAAAATGTTGATTTTCCAAAAATTTTCAACTATTTTTTGTTCCTTAACACCTTTAAGTTCAAAATGGTGGTGAAGTGGAGCCATTAAAAATATGCGTTTACCTTTGTAAAATAATTTTTTTGTAATTTTAAAAATCCCTACTTGAATCATTACTGATAAAGATTCAACAATAAATATTCCTGAGAATATAGATAGGGTAAAAACGCTATTAGTTAATAACGCTATAGAACCCAAGATAGCCCCAATACTTAATGATCCTGTGTCACCCATAAATATTTTTGCAGGATAGTTATTGTATTTTAGAAATCCTAAACATATGCCAGACATTGAAAAACATAAGAGACTAAAAACAAAAAGCTCTTTTTGTTCTTTCATTAATATCTCTGTTCCTAATCCATAAAAAACAATTCCACTGCATCCAGCTGCTAATCCATCTAGTCCATCAGTCAAATTTACTGAATTACTTATGCCAACTAGTACTAAAAAAGAAATGGGAAATATAAAAATACTTGTATCTATTTCCCAAGATTCAGAAATTTTAATTAATGGATTTATTAAATCGTTTTCATAGGCTATAAATATAAAAATTATTGAGATAATACTCTGTAGAATGAATTTTTCTTTTGACTTTAATCCTGTATTTTTTCTGTTTTTAATGCTTAAATAATCATCTAAAAAGCCTGTAAAAAAGAAACCAAAAATAGTAAATAATAAAAGCAATAATTTAAGAGATCCTAAATTTATAGTTATTATTAAAAGTAAAATCAAAAATGGAATTATCATAAAAATTCCACCCATTGTTGGGGTATTACTTTTTTTAAAGTGATTAGAAGGACCTTCAGTCCTAATATTTTGAAGTAAATTTAATTTTTTTATTGTTTTTAGACCATTCTTTGTTGTGAATAAAGAAATAAAAAAAAATAATGTATAGACTCCTAAACAAATAAAATTTTTAAAAAAATACGAGGTAACTATTAAAGCAAAGGTATTTAATATTAATAACGATTTAAAGTTAAACTGTTTAATCTTCCCAATCATCATCTGAAGGGTCTTCTTCAGTCTTGTAATCTTCTTTTTCTCCCATTAGCGCTGATAGTTCTTCTTCTTCAATTGTACTAATCTCTTGTGAATCTCCCTCGCTTTCAGTAACAAGTCTACCTGTATTTTCAAGCCAAGATAGTAAATCTGGCTCATCTCTTAGTGGCAAAACAGGAGCCTGATCATCTCTGTGGTAGCAAGTTAAAGCAGGGTTAACTTCAGAAATATCGTCTAATCTAAGTTTTAATTTATTTGAGTCCATTTAGTTTATGTTCTATATATAAGATAATACATAATAATGCGCATGAAAAACTTTGTTTGATAAAGGAAATTTAAAATATTTTTTAATCTGGCTAATCTCATTGTTGTTGTCTGGATTATTTAAGCTTGGCGGATACTTGAATCCCAATGTTTTAATAATTAATAACTTTCTTCTCGTATTACTAGTTTTTGGTCCAGCTCTTTTAGTTACAATGATATTAGTTTTTAATAAGTTATCAAATTCTTAATCACGTTAAAAAAAATTTATGGAACAAATTGAAATGCAGCAGGTAAAAAAAGTTGTACTAGCTTATTCTGGTGGCGTTGATACGAGCGTTTGTATTCCATATTTAAAGAATGAATATGGTATTTCAGAAGTGGTTACTTTTGTGGCAGATCTTGGACAAGGTGAAGATTTAGAACTTGTTAGACAAAAAGCTTTAAATTCTGGTGCATCTAAATCAATCGTTGGTAATTTAGTTGATAGTTTTGTCGAGAAATATGCTTTTCCAGCTATTAGAGCAAATGCATTATATTTAGATAAATATCCATTATCTACGGCTCTTGCTCGGCCTTTAATTGCTGAAAATCTTGTTAATACTGCGAGAGAGATAAATGCCGATGCAGTAGCACATGGATGCACCGGTAAAGGAAATGATCAAGTTCGCTTTGATTTAGCAATTAATGCTTTAGGTCCTGATTTGAAAATTATTACTCCTGCAAGAGAGTGGAATATGAGCAGGGAAGAGGCAATATTGTATGGAGAAAAATTTGGTATTCCTGCACCAGTATCAAAAAAATCACCATATTCAATAGATGTTAACCTTCTAGGTAGGAGTATTGAAGCGGGTATATTAGAGGACCCAATGCATGAGGCACCTGAAAATATTTTTGCAATAACATCATCAATTGATAATTCACCTGATGTTCCTCAAGATATTGAAATTGTTTTTAAAAATGGGCTGCCAGTTGGAATTAATAATGAAATGTTAACTCCAGTGGAGATTATTCAAAAAGCTAATGATCTTGCAGGTGAACATGGTTTTGGAAGAATAGATATGATTGAAGATCGAGTTGTAGGGATCAAAAGCAGAGAGATTTACGAAACACCTGGACTTTTACTTCTAATCAAAGCTCACAAGGAATTAGAAAGTATAACTTTAAACCCAGATGTTATTGACTTTAAAGGAAGGGTGGAAAAAAAATGGAGTCAATTGGTTTATCAGGGGTTTTGGTTCGGACCTCTAAAAGATAGTTTAGATGCTTTCATTTCATCGACTCAAACTTCAGTTAATGGAAGAGTAAAGATTAGACTTCATAAGGGGAACGCAATTGTAGTTGGAAGAATGTCGGAAAACAATTCACTTTATAGAGAAGATTTGGCAACTTATAGTCAAGATGATGTATTTAATCACTCTTTAGCAAAGGGTTTTATCTATATGTGGGGTATGTCTAATAAAATATGGGCTGAATTAAATTCAAAAACAAAAGATTAATACTTAAGACTCTGCATTGTCTTTGGTTTCAGAATCATCTTTTTTCGAAGTTGAAGTATCTGCGCTAATTACTGGTTGTTTTTCCTTAGATTCAACTTTAGGTTCTGAATTCTCTTTATCATCTACTTGAGTTGAATTCTTAGTAGAGGGTCTTGGAGTTGGCAACGGTCCTTCTTGTTTAACGGTCATATATCTTATAACATCTTCACTCAGTCTCATTGCTTTTTCAATTTTGAAAATATGTTGTCCATCACCTTGATGACTTAGTTGGACGTAAATACCTTCTCTATGTTTTGCTATTTGATAAGCTAATCTTCTTTTACCCCTCATTTGACTATCGAGGATAGTACCGCCAAAATCTTTTAAAAGCTTATTGTATTTATCAATGTGGCTAGTTACTTCATCTTCCGCAATATCTGGACGGAGGATGTACATGGTTTCGTAATAAGATTGTTCGTTCATAGTTTCAGACAAGGTCTTTGGCTCATAAATTAATGCGATGAGCGTCTGTTCATCTTTAACGATACAACATGATGTGCAAATTCCCTGAAAATTAGCATCATTTATTTTTAAGATAATTTTTGAGTGCGTCATCCATAATGTGAAAAGGCACTTCTAAACCATCTGTCCAAAATGATAATGATTTCAATCCCTGAGCAATAAGCATTTGCAAACCGTCGATAGTCATGCATCCTTTTTTGGCACTAAATTTTAATAAAGAAGTCGGAGCAGGATTGTAGATTAGATCGTAAATAATTGATTTCGAGTTAAGAGATCTCCAGAAATTCTCTCCAAATGGCAATAAATTTTCGTCATTTTTTGTTGTTTTCATTCCTACTGGTGTTGTATTTACAATTAAATCTGCTTCTTCAATTAAATTTTGAGCCCAATTATCATTATTCAGCAAACCTTGAATTTCAATTTGACTCCTAAAATTTTTTATTAATTCATCTAGTGATGATTTATTCCTTGATATTACTGAAATAGTTGAGAAATTAAGATTTATTAATCCCTGAATAACAGATCGTGCTGCACCCCCGGAGCCAAGAACAATAGATTCTTTTTTTATTAAGTTTAATGTTTTTAAAGGATAAATAAATCCTTCTACATCTGTGTTAGTTGCGCTCCATTCTTTTTCAGAATTTAATTTTAGGGTATTAATTGCTTTCAGTTTGCTTGCAACAGGGGAAATTTCACTACAGAGGTTAAATACTTTTTCTTTAAAGGGAATTGTAATGTTTAAACCTTTGCAATTAATTGTTTTCAAAGAATTCAGAACTAATTCTAGATCTTCATCTTTGCAAGGTATAGCGATATAAATTAAATCTAGGCCTAAATATTGAAGGGCAGCATTTTGCATAATCGGTGACAAGGAATGGCTTACTGGATTGCCGATTAATGCAATAAAAGATGTCTTACTTGAAATCATGTTTAGAATTTTTTTCTTAAAAAATAACGATCTGTTCGGGAACCACACCTCGTCTTTGAGTAACAATAATGACGCCGATGACCGATTATGGAGAATATTAAATATGAGAATTTACCCATGGGTAAGGTTGTAGGAATTGATTTAGGAACAACTAATAGTTGTGTCGCTGTTATGGAAGGTGGTAAACCTACTGTAATAGCAAATGCTGAGGGTTTCAGAACTACTCCATCAGTTGTTGCATATACAAAAAATCAAGATCAGCTCGTTGGCCAAATCGCAAAGAGACAAGCTGTTATGAACCCTGAAAACACTTTTTATTCTGCAAAGCGTTTTGTTGGCAGAAGAGTTGATGAAGTAAATGAAGAATCTAAAGAAGTTAGTTATTCTGTTGAAAAATCTGGTTCTAGCGTTAAATTAAAGTGTCCTATTTTGGATAAGCAGTTTTCCCCTGAAGAGGTTAGCTCTCAAGTTTTAAGAAAGTTAGCAGATGACGCTGGTAAATACCTTGGTGAAAAAGTTACACAGGCTGTAATTACTGTTCCAGCTTATTTTAACGACTCTCAGAGACAAGCGACAAAAGATGCAGGCAAGATTGCAGGTTTAGAAGTTCTCAGAATTGTCAATGAGCCAACTGCTGCAGCTCTAGCATATGGTTTGGATAAAGAAAATGAAAAAATTCTTGTATTTGATTTAGGTGGAGGAACATTCGACGTGTCAGTTATTGAAGCTGGTGACGGAGTAACTGAAGTTCTATCTACATCTGGAGATACGCATTTAGGCGGTGACGATTTTGATAGGTGTATCGTAGATCATTTAGCAAGTACTTTTAAATCAAATGAGGGAATCGACCTTAGACAAGATAAACAGGCTTTACAAAGACTTACTGAAGCAGCAGAAAAAGCAAAAATTGAGCTTTCAAATGCTACTCAAAGTGAAATAAATTTGCCCTTTATAACGGCAACTCCTGAAGGTCCAAAACATTTGGATTTGAACTTAACTAGAGCAAAATTTGAGGAATTAGCAGCCTCTTTAATTGATAGGTGCAAAACCCCAGTTGAGAGAGCTATAAGTGATGCCAAAATTTCTACTAGTGAAATTGATGAAGTTGTTATGGTAGGAGGTTCATCCAGGATACCTGCAGTTTTAGATTTAGTTAAAAAAATAATAGGCAAGGAACCAAATCAAACTGTTAATCCTGACGAAGTTGTTGCTGTTGGAGCAGCTATTCAGGGAGGAGTTTTAGCTGGTGAAGTTAAAGATATATTGTTGCTTGATGTTACTCCACTTTCTTTAGGTGTAGAAACTTTAGGTGGGGTTATGACAAAAATGATAAATAGAAATACTACTGTACCTACAAAGAAATCTGAGACATATTCAACTGCTGTCGACGGACAAACCAATGTAGAAATACATGTATTACAGGGTGAAAGAGAAATGGCATCTGATAATAAAAGTTTGGGAACTTTTAGATTAGATGGTATTCCATCAGCACCAAGAGGTGTCCCCCAAATTGAAGTGACATTTGATATCGATGCAAACGGTATTCTTAGTGTTACAGCTAAAGATAAAGGTAGTGGAAAAGAGCAAAGTATTTCTATCACTGGTGCTTCTACTTTATCCGATAATGAGGTTGAAAAAATGGTTAAAGATGCAGAATCAAATGCATCAGCAGATAAAGAAAAAAGAGAGAAAATTGATTTAAAGAATCAAGCTGAAACACTTGTCTATCAGACAGAAAAGCAACTTGGTGAATTGGGAGATAAAATTGAAGCTGCAGCAAAGTCTAAGGTTGAAGAAAAAAGCAATGCTTTAAAAGAGGCCACCTCAAAAGAGGACTATGAGTCAATGAAAAAACTCCTTGAAGAGCTTCAACAAGAACTATATGCAGTCGGTTCATCTGTTTATCAGCAACCAGGTAACCAGCCTCCGACACCTGGTTCAGCGAGTGGTCCTGATCAGACTGAATCAAATGATAAAAGTGGAGATGATGTAATTGATGCAGACTTTACTGAATCAAAAGATTAGGAGAAGTATTTTTTAATTTCCCTAGCAACCCATTTAGAACAAGCTGGTGCGAGTAGAATACCATTTTTATAAAAACCTGTACATATAATCAGTCCATCTTCTAGATTTTTTATTATTGGTGAAGGTTCACCTTCAGGCCTAGACCTTACGCCAAACCATTTTTTTGTAACTCGACCGTTGATAAGCCAAGTTGGTTGTTTATCTAAAAAATTTGTAATTTTCTCAAAAATATTTTTTTCTGGCTTTGTACTATATTCGTCTGTTGAACCAATAATAAGTTTGTTTTTTGATACTGGAATGATATTTTTGCCATTTATATTGAATTGTTTTGGAAGTGTTAATAAATCGACTTCTGCATCATTTATGCCAACTTCTATAGCTTGACCTAAAACAGGTTTTAATTTGATGTTGTGAGATAGGCCATCTATTAAGTCAACCGCTTGCAGAGAATTACACAAAATAACTATGTCAGATTTGATATCTCCATTGTTTTTTGTTGTAGAAAACCATTGATTGTTTGCTTTTCTGATTTTTATTATTTCTTCATTTACAAAATTTATTTTTTTATATTTTAGATATTTATCTAATGTCTTAAGTAACGATTTAGCATTTATTCTTCCATCATCGAAGGAAATCATACCTTTTATATTTTTTGTTTGGAATGCTTGATTTATTTTATTGATAATTATTGAGTCTCTTTTTAGAATTTGTAAGTTTAGATTGCCACTTTCATAAACAAATTTCTCTAACTTTTTAAACTGTTCTTCATTCGTAGTTAGTTGAATTAATGGTTTTTTAATTTTTAATTCATAATTAAATTTTTTTAGAAATTCAATCCATTTTGGCCATAATTCAATGCTTTGTCTCCTAAGATCCCAACTTCTACCTCTCCTTTTTTGATACATATTACCCATAAGTAGGCCTAAAGCTGCATTGCTACTATTTTTTTCTTCATCTGGATCTATTATTGTTATCCGAAAGCCTAATTCTGATAATTCTAAGGCATTAAATTTTCCAATAATTCCTGATCCAATAATCACTATGTGTGCTTTTTGAAAATTTTCTTTTAAGCTTTTCATTGATATATTAGATATAATTGCTTACTTGAATAAATAGTTAAAGATTTTTTGGAACATCCTTCAATTATATTCAAAATTGTTTGTCCCGATCGTCCTGGCCTCGTAAGTCTACTTACAAGTTGGATTTCAAATTACGGTGGCAATATAAAGCATTCTGATCATCATACAGATCAAGATGCGGGATTGTTTCTTAGTCGCATTGAATGGAATAGTAATAATCCATCTTTCAATAGAGATGAAATTTTTAACGAATTTAAAAAAATTGCTGCTGACGTAAATGGAAAATTCAATGTAAATTATTCTGATGAGATTCCAAATGTTGCTATTTTTGTTAGCAAACAAAATCATTGTTTGATTGATTTACTCTGGAGAGTAAGAAATGGTGAACTCAAAATGAAAGTGCCGTTAATAATTTCAAATCATTCTGATCTTGAAAATATTGCAAACGACTTTAATGCAAAATTTGTTCATATTGATACCTTTAATATTGATAAATCTGATGTTGAAGATCAATTTTTAAATTTACTAAAAGAATATGAAATTGATCTTGTTGTATTAGCGAAATATATGCAAATTTTGAGTGATTCTTTTTTAAAACAGTTTTCTTCAATAATAAATATTCATCATTCTTTCTTACCTGCATTTAAGGGGGCGCAACCATATCATCGAGCATGGAAGAGGGGTGTTAAATTAATTGGTGCTACTGCCCATTATGTTACTGAAGATCTCGACGAAGGTCCGATAATAGAGCAATGTACAGTTGACGTAAGTCATAGGGACGAAGTTGATGATTTGATTAGAAAAGGAAGAGATATCGAGAGAATTGCACTGGCAAGAGCTGTTAGATTACATCTAAATCATCAAGTATTTGTTTATAACAGCAAAACGGCTGTTTTTGATTGAAAAATTTTTTAGTCTTCTAGTTCTATTTGAATTTGTCTTTCATAAATTGATTCCTCATTAAAAGCTCTTGCTATCAAGAAACTGGCAATGCAGCTGATTAAGACGGGTTTCATGATTAATAAATTTTTTGTTAAGGCAAAAGCTAGAAACATTGCTGTTATTGGAGTTCGTGAACATCCTGCTACGAAGGCGCCCATGCCTGCAAAAATATATGTACTTGGTGCATGTCCTGTGGCAATTTCTACCCAGCTCCCCATTATTAGTCCTATTGCCCCTCCTAAAGTAAGCATTGGGTAGAACAATCCTCCAGGAGCTCCAGATGCTGCAGCTAAACCTGTCGTGATAAACAATACTAAAACTGCTAATAAAGCAATCCCAATGCTTGTATTTTGCTCAGCTATTACTTTCTGTAATTCATCCAAATTATGAAAGGTACTTGGTAAAAAAGAATAGATACTTCCTAAGATGAGTCCACAGATACTCATTTTTAAAACAAATTTATTTTTATACCACTTTTTCCCAAGATTTTGCATTAATAAAACATATCTACTGTACATTTCTGCACAGATCCCAATAATTATTCCTAGTAAAACTAGATAAATAAAATCTACAGGTAAGAAAAAAACTGATGGGTCATATTCTTTTTGAATCAAAAATCCTACGTTAAAATCAAATCCTCCAGCTTTAGGATCTAAACCCAAGGCTTGAATAATATCAGCAGATGAATCTGCAATGAAAGTTGTAATTACTACTAATAACAAAATCACTGGTCTCGCAGAGTTTAATAGTTCTTCTATTGCATAAACAAATCCTCCTAATGGAGCGCTAAACACCGCAGCTATTCCAGCACCACCACCTGCTGCCACTATTACTCTCCTGAATGCTGTAGGGGCTTTGAGCCATTTGGCCATTTGCCAAGCAACAGATCCTCCCATTTGAACAGATGGACCTTCTGGACCCAAAGGGAAACCACTCCCAATAGCAATAATTCCTGATACGAGCTTTACTAATCCTACTTTTATATTCATAGGCACTTTTTTATGCCTTAAAAAACCCATGATTTGACTCACACCTGAACCTTTTGCAGCAGGTGCAATATTTTTGATCAAATATCCTGCAATTGCTCCTCCAATGGCTCCAAAGATTGGTAATACTGCAATAGATGGGAATTGGTCTAATAGTGCTAATCTCCAATTGTTAATGAAGTAGATTCCAGTTTTAAAAGATATACTTGTAATTGAAGCGCCTAAGCCTGTTAGTAAGAGAGATAACGCAACGACAAGAGATCTTTGTCTTAATAATTTTTTGATGCTACGAGAAGAATTATTACTGGTCTTTTGAGTATTTTCTTTTATGAGGTTTGGCATAATCCATGATCACTTTGATAAAGTGAAATCGCGCATTTCATCAAATTGAAGATAACGATAAAGTTCATCTGAATATGGATTAATTTTATTTTTAGTAATATCCTGATATTCTTCTACTTCAGGAATTTTCCCAAGAAGTGCGCAAACTGCTGCTAATTCAGCACTCCCTAAAAATACTTGCGCATTTTTGCCAAGTCTATTATCAAAATTTCTAGTACTAGTTGAAAATACTACAGATCCTTCATCTACTCTGGCTTGATTTCCCATACATAAAGAACAGCCTGGCAACTCTAATCTTGCTCCACAATTTTCAAATATTTTGTAATATCCTTCAGCCTTAAGAGTATCTTCATCCATTTTTGTAGGGGGACAAATCCATAATTTAGCTTTTAAATTTTGTACTCCTTCAAGAACTTTCGCGGCTGCTCTGTAATGACCAATATTTGTCATGCAAGAACCTATAAAAACTTCGTCTATATTTGTGTTTGCAACATCTTTGATCTCCTTTACGTTATCTGGATCGTTAGGGCAAGCAACTATAGGTTGTGTGACTTTTGCTAAATCAATTTCAATGATTTCTTCATACTGAGCGTCTTTATCTGGTTGAATTAATGAGGGCTTTTTTAACCAATTTTTCATATCATTTATTCTTCTTGTAATCGATTTTGAGTCTTCATAATTGCTCTCAATCATTTTTTCTAGTAGGCATATATTGCTTCTTAAGTATTCTTCAATAGTGTCTTGGGATAAAAGTATTGTGCTACCAGCGCATGAGCGTTCTGCTGTAGCATCAGTTAGCTCAAAAGCTTGTTCAAGTTTTAGGTTTGGTAATCCTTCAATTTCCATAATTTTCCCGTTAAATATATTTTTCTTATTTGCCTTCTCAACAGTTAAGAGCCCCTTTTTAATTGCGAAGAGAGGGATTGCATTTACTAAATCTCTTAAAGTAATTCCTTTTAATAATTCTCCCTTAAATTTAACAAGCACAGATTCCGGCATATTTAATGGCATTGATCCTATTGCAGCGGCAAAGGCAACAATGCCAGAGCCTCCAGGAAATGAAATGCCAAGAGGAAATCTTGTATGACTATCTCCACCTGTGCCAACTGTATCAGGGAGAAGCATTCTGTTAAGCCAGCTATGAATTATGCCGTCTCCAGGTTTAAGAGCTACCCCACCTCTTTGAGATATAAAATCAGGTAACTCTTTATGGGTAACGAGATCTACTGGTTTAGGATATGCAGCTGTATGACAAAAACTTTGCATCACTAAATCCGCAGTGAATCCTAAACAAGCTAGTTCTTTTAGTTCATCTCTAGTCATTGGACCAGTAGTATCTTGACTACCAACAGTGGTCATAATTGGCTCACAGGTCATTCCAGGTCTAACTCCATCTAGACCACATGCTTTTCCTACTATTTTTTGAGCTTGAGTAAAGCCAGAATTACTTCCTGTTGGATTTTGTGGTCTGATAAATATTTCACTCGGTTGAAAATCTAATTTGTTTCTAATTTTGTCCGTAAGAGATCTTCCAATCATAAGATTAATCCTACCGCCAGCTTGAATTTCATCAGTAAGAGTTGATGGACTTAGGTAGAATTTGCTTATTAATTCATCAGTATTTGAATCTTTTTCAATTTTTTTAATGATGCCTTTATAAGGATATATTTTAATAATATCTCCTGTTTTCATATGAGATACGTCAGCTTCTATAGGTAAAGCTCCTGAATCTTGTGCTGTATTAAAGAAAATAGGAGCTATTTTACCCCCAATTATTATTCCACCTGTTTTTTTGTTTGGAACAAAAGGAATATCTTCGCCTATATGCCAAATGAGTGAATTAATAGCAGATTTTCTAGAACTTCCTGTCCCAACAACATCTCCAACATAAGCTATTGGTAAATTTTGTTTTTTTAAATCATCAAGAATCTTAATTCCATCTGGTTTTTTAAATTCCAACATAGCTAATGCGTGCATTGGAATATCTGGACGTGTTGTGGCATGTACAGCCGGAGATAAGTCGTCTGTATTTGTTTCCCCATCAACTTTAAATACTAAACAAGTAATTTCTTTTTCTAAAATTTTTTTATTTTGGAACCATTCTGCTTTTGCCCAACTATTTACAACTTCTTTCGCATAAATATTATTTTGAGATAATTCATATATTTCATTAGCTGAGTCGTAAACAAGAATAATATTTTTTAAAACTTTTGCCGCTTTTTGAGCAAGTAAATTATTTTCGCCTTTAAGTATTTCAACTAAAGAATTTACATTATATCCACCTATCATTGTTCCTAGTATTTCAATTGCTTTTTCAGGATTAATTGATTTGCAATATTTTTCGGAATTAACAATAGCTGTAAGCCAGCTTGCTTTTACATAAGCAGCCTCATCAACTCCTGGTGGTACTCTATTAATTAGTAAATCAAGTAAGTAAGATGAATCGTAATAACTATCTTGTTCAAGTAATTTTGTAACACAATTTGTTTGCTCAGCATTTAAAGGTAAAGGAGGTATACCTTTGGTAGCTCTTTCAGCTACGTGATCTGCATAATCTTTTAGCAATGTTTCCAAATTCTTCATTAGTAAGGTTTAATGCCTAATCTATTGTTATTTTTAATATTGAAAAGGAGAGTATTCATAAATGCTTTTTTAAATATTCAAACTTCTTAATTAATCAATGACGACATCATCAAATAATTCAGCATTAGAAAAGACATCAGATTTACATGTTGTTGAAACACGTCCATTAATACCTCCAAGCAGATTACATAATGATATACCTTTAGATCGAGTCTCTGCTGATACAGTATCTAAAACTAGAAGATCGATACAAAATATTTTGCATCATAATGATCAGAAGCTTTTAGTCATTGTTGGTCCATGTTCAATTCATGATATAGAGGCCGCAAAGGAATATTCAAAATATGTTCAAAACTTTCGAGAAATTTATAAAGATAAATTAGAAATAATTATGAGAGTATATTTTGAGAAACCAAGAACAACTATTGGCTGGAAGGGATTGATAAATGATCCTCATCTTGATGATTCTTATGATATTAATACTGGTTTAAGAAAGGCAAGAAGTTTGCTTTCATATCTAGCAACTCGTGGGATACCTTCTGCTACAGAATTACTAGATCCAATTGTTCCTCAATATATTGCAGATTTAATAAGTTGGACAGCCATAGGTGCCCGTACTACTGAAAGTCAAACTCATAGGGAAATGGCATCTGGATTATCAATGCCCATAGGTTTTAAAAATGGAACGGATGGTTCTTTTGCTACTGCAATAAATGCAATGCAGTCAGCTTCAAAATCGCATCATTTCTTAGGTGTAAATGAAAATGGAATGGCTTCTATTGTTAATACTACGGGAAATCCAGATGGACATATAGTTTTAAGAGGAGGTTCAAAAGGCCCAAATTTCGAAAGTGATCATGTTAAAAGAATTTCAGCAGAATTGAAGCAATATAATCTTCCTCATAAAGTGATGATTGATTGTAGTCATGGAAATTCTAATAAAGACTTCCGAAAACAGTCAGAAGTCCTGAAAAATATAGCTTCTCAAATTAGTAATGGTGAAAAAAATATTTTAGGAGTTATGCTTGAAAGTCATTTGAAAGAAGGTAATCAAAAACTTCTTAAAAAAGAGGATCTCCAGTTTGGCAGAAGCATTACAGATGCATGCATAGATATAGAAACAACAAAAAAATTACTAGCTATTTTATACAATTCGACTAGTTAGTTATGAAAAAATTAAATAATAATGCTGATGATATTGGAACAATCAAGTTATCTATTCCTAAAACACTAAATTGTTCGAGCAAAGTCGCAAAAAAAGCTATCGTAAAATAATTTAAATTAAAACTATTTTGTTGGGCGTATCCTATTGAGTAAACTATTATCAAGCTGGTTAAAAACATAGTCATAGTACCAAATAATGATTTTTTTTGTTTAAAAAAAATCCAATTCTTTGAGTTAAAGCTTTTGCCTAATAAACCAGCTAGTCCATCCCCGAATGACATGATAAAAAATCCAGTTATTAATGAATATGGATCTTTATTCCAAAAAAGAGAAATTAAGATAAATAAACTTAGACAATAAAAAAATGTTCCATAACTTTTCCTCTCAACATCTTCAATTGTTGGGAATATTCTATATGTGTAATTAATTAGAACTGTTAATGAGACAAATCCTGTAAAGACAAGAGCTGAATTTTGATCAATTTTTAAAAATTGTGCAATTGGTATTAAAGGTCCTATTCCAATGTGTATTATTTTTCTGACAATTTCTTTGCTATTTTCATTAAATTTTTTAAAAACTATTGATATTAAAAAAATTGAAAATAAATATAATAAAACTATCGTAAATTTTATCAATTTGACTAAGCTGCTTTTTGATGATTCGTCATAACTCTAAGTTTTAATATTGCTTTAGCTTCTAGCTGCCTTACTCTTTCTCGTGAAACATTAATTTGTCTACCTATTTCTGCTAGTGTTAATGGTTCTTCTCCATCAAGGCCAAATCTGAGCCTCATGATTTTTTGTTCTCTTTCATTTAATTGGGACAGCCAAGTACCTAAATGCTCTTTTTGAATAGTTCTATCCATGCCTTCCATAGGCTCTTCAAAATTTGGATCAGGTATAAGTTCGCCAAGAGTGCTTCTGTCTTCTTCGCCTCTTGCATGAGCATCAAGAGAGGCGCATGGAGCACTTTGAGAAATCAAATCTTCTAAATCTTTTTGATCAATTCCCATCTCAGTAGCCATTTCTAATCTGGTGGGTTGTCTGCCAAATTTGTGTGATAATTCTCTAGAAACCCTTCTCATTTTCGAAAGTTTTTCACTTATGTGAATAGGTAAACGTATAGTTCTAGCACTGTTATCAATTGCTCTCGTCATTCCTTGCCTAATCCACCAATAAGCATAAGTTGAAAATTTATATCCCATGGCTGGATCAAATTTATCAACAGCTCTTTCTAAACCAATAGCGCCTTCTTGGACAAGGTCTAATAATTCAAGCCCTTGATTTTGGTATTTTTTTGCGACAGAGACAACTAGTCTAAGATTTGCTGCCATCATTCTGTCTCTGGCTCTTTTGCCAATTTTAATTTGATAAAGATTGCGTTGCGTTCTATCAGTTTCAGGAATTTTTAGCAATTTTTTCATGTGTTGAACATGATGAGCTAACTCTATCTCTTCTGCTGGAGTAAGAAGAGGTACTCTACCAATACTACTTAAGTAATGACCAATAGAATCAGAAGCGAGTCTTCCAGATTTCTTTTGGCTTTGTTTTGAAGTTAGACTGGATTTTGTTTTGCGAGGCTTGCTCGCAGTGTTTGGTAATCTTGGCTCATCAAAATTATCTTTTGACGAACTCTTTGCAGATTCCAGAGGGATCCCCATCACCCTGGCCTCCTAAAATAATGGATTTTTTAAAAAGCTAGCACTGAAATTGAAATAAAAACCACTTTTACTTTGAAACTTTAAAGACAAAAAAAGCATTTTTTGTCTAAATTTCTTGAAATCTTTTGATATGAGTGACTTTTATAAAAATAAAAAAAAATTTAAAATATTAAGTATTTTTTTAAATGTTATAAAAATCAATATTTTTTTATTCTTGTATGAGGTCCATTTGTGAACGATTAACCGCTGAATCTAATGAATATTTTTCATAAGAACCATCTTCTTTCATTTTCCAAGAAAAGTAATTATCTCTAATGTAAGTTTGTAAAAGCGTGTATATTTTAGATTTCAATTCATAATCCTCTATAGGAGTAACAGCTTCTATTCTTCTATCAAGATTTCTTCTCATCCAATCTGCACTCCCTATAAAAACCTCATTATCCCCGTTATTACAAAACCAAAAAATTCTTGAGTGCTCAAGAAAATGGCCAATAATGCTTATAACCTTAATATTTTCACTTAAATTTTTTCTTTGGGGATATAGGCAACAAATACCTCTTATGATGAGGCTAATTTTTACACCTGAGTCTGAAGCTAAATAAAGAAATTTAATTATTTCTGGGTCTACTAAAGAATTCATTTTTGCGATTATTTCGGCTTTTTTGCCTTCCTCTGCATTCTTAATTTCTCTCTTTATAAGAAATATAAATTTCTCTCTCATCGATGAGGGAGAAACTAATAACTTTTGATAACTTTTTTGTTTAGAAAAACCAGATAAGTAGTTAAATAACTCAAGTAAATCAGATGCAATATCAGGATCCGTTGAAAGTAATCCTAAATCTGTATAAAACTTTGAAGTATTAGAGTTATAATTTCCTGTTCCAATATGGAAATAATTCCTTAATCGTCCTTTCTCTTTTCTTACTATCAATGCAATTTTTGTATGTGTTTTAAATCCGATGATTCCATATACAACATGAATTCCAGCTTGTTCAAGTTGTTTTGCCCATTGAATATTATTATCTTCATCAAATCTTGCTTTTAGTTCAACAAGAGTCATTACTTCTTTCCCGTTCTCTGCAGCTCTCATTAAAGCTGCAATGATAGGGGAATCTTGGGAAACTCGATATAAAGTAATTTTTATAGCCATTACAAGTGGATCATCAGCTGCTCTGTTTATAAATTCTTCAACTGAAGTTTTAAATAAATCATAGGGATGATGAAGCAGAATATTTTTTTTTCTAAGTATCTTGAAAATAGAATTAAGGTTTTTGTTTGAAGGCAAATCTAAATGTTTTAATTCTGGGTGAGTTTTCCCAATTAGTAGATTTTCTTTTAAATCATCTCTATCAATTTTTGTAAGTTGATTTAAATCGTCTAGACCTAATAAACTTTTGCAAAAGTATATATATTCTTTCTGTATTGAGATACTTTCAATAAGTAACTTTAAAATATTTTCTGGCATATCGGACTCCACTTCTAATCTAACTACGTCTCCACCTAATCTTCTTTTTTGCAAACTTTGTTCAACAGCTAAAAGAAGATCATCGGCTTCAAGTTCTTTTAATTCTAAATCTGCATCTCTTGTCACTCTAAAAAAAGAATAATTTATACATTCCATTCCGTTAAATAAAGTATTTATATTATTCCCAATTAAATCTTCAACACTTATGAAATAGTGAGAACTTTCATCGCTAAGTTGAGTGATATCATTGGGAATTTGTATGAATCGGGGTATATTTTTTGTTGGTATTTTTACTCTGACAAACTGATTTTTAGAATCCTCCTCATCCTTTATTAAAGCTGCTAAATTTAGACTTAAATTACTTATAAAAGGAAATGGATGTGCCGGATCAACAACTAATGGAGTTAATAAAGGAAAAATAGATGTTGTAAAGAAGTTGTTACACCAATTTCTTTGATTTTCACTTAGGTCCTTATATTTTTTTAAAATTACACCTTTTTCTTTTAATTCATTTTTTAATTCATTATTTACAAAGTTTTCTTGGAGAATAGTTAACTTTTTTATTTCATTATTGATCTTTTTTAATTGCTCTTTAGGGGTAAGTCCGTCAATACTTTTTTTAGTAATTTCTGCTTCAACTTGAGCCTTTAATGAAGCTACTCTTACCATAAAAAACTCATCAAGATTATTACTAAAAATCGAACAAAATTTCACTTTATCTAGAATTTTGTACTCCTTTTCCATACCAGTAAGGAGTACTCTTTTATTGAATTCAATCCAACTTAATTCTCTATTAATAAAAACATCAGTCTGGCGTTTCATTTCAATACTTTTGATTTTTCATTATTAAAAGAATTATTACTTTTACCCTCTGCAATAAGGTATATCATGAAAAGCAAGATAACGGAACCAGCTATAAAAGGAGATTTAGGACCAAAACTATCATAAACCCTTCCTGCCATTGCAATTCCTAAAACCCCCCCAAGACTCTGTAGACCTTGAAGATTACTTAAAATTGATCCTTGTTTATCAGTGTCTAATTTCTTTGATATTAGTGCTCTTAAGGTAGGCGTAATTAATCCTGCCCCAACGGCTAAAAATGATACCGCTGAATAAATATTAATTGTCGCATTTTCTTTTGGAGCAGTTATTAAAAGAGCACATGCTACAAGAATGAAGCCTGATCCGATAAGTGTTAATCGCATTTCTCCAAATTGTTTTACAAGAGGCCCAATTAGTCCTCCCTGAACGATAATTGCAATTATTCCTACTACAACAAGAGTTCCACTTGATGCTTTTGTCGTCCAGTTTAAAGATTCTTGAAGGAAGAATATAAGTATATTGGTCAATCCAGTAAAAGCAATAAAGTAAATAAAAAAAGCTAATGATAATTTTTTAATCTTTTCTTCTTTGAAAACTGTAAATAGGTTTTTTAAAGGGTTTTTTATAAAAGGTTTTGATTTATTTGAGTCACTATTAGGCTTGGTTTCCGGTAAGTAAAAAAATACAAGGAGGAAATTTATTATTGGAATGATTGAGGCTATCAAAACTGGAATAATAAAATTATTATTTGTATTTTTGGCAAAAATAACAACAAAAATATTACCTAAGAAAAAACTTAAACCAAAAGCTACACCAATAAGTCCAAATGTTTTTGCTCTTTTTTCAGGGCTTGAAATATCTGCAAGAATTGTTGTTGCAGTAGCTGCAGTTCCCCCGCTTAAACCGTCAATTAGTCTTGCTAAAAATAATAAAAATAAAGGGATAGAGGCTATTGAATTTGACCAATTAAATAGAACCGTAAAAGATAATATTGATATTCCTATGACTGAACCAGTAATACAAAAAAGAGTGATAGGTCTCCTTCCATATCTATCGCTCATAAGTCCTATAAAAGGAGAAGCTGTAAATTGAGCTAATTGGTAAGTGCATGATAATAAACCATATGTACTTGCTTTAGAATCAAAAAGTAAAACAAAGGAGGGTAATATAGGTAGTAGTATGCTTTCACTTAAACGATCATTTAGAAGAGTGATAAAGGCACTAAGGAGAGTAAATTTTTTATTTGGTTTTAATAAACTTTCTTTCACAATATTTACCTTCATTACCATTAACTTCTACTACCATACTTGTTAATGGAGATTATTGTGCCCGGCATTGTTTATTTAGTTGGAGCAGGTCCTGGTGACCCTGAGCTTCTAACTCTAAAAGCTTTACGCCTAATAAAAAATTGTGATGCATTAGTACATGATGCTTTGATCCCGGATGAAATAACAAAAGAGGCAGGAAAACATACAGAAATTTTCCATGTAGGTAAAAGAGCTGGAAAGTGTTCTGTACCTCAGAATGAAACTAATGCTCTTATTTTGAAATTGGCAAAAGAAGGCAAAAATGTTGTAAGGCTTAAAGGGGGAGACCCATTCGTTTTTTCTAGAGGTGGTGAAGAGGTATCGATTTTAGAAAAAAATGGAATTTCAGTTGAAATAGTGCCAGGGATTACGTCTGGTATAGCTGCCCCTACATATTTTGGTATTCCACTTACCCATAGAGATGCTGCGAGTTCCGTAACTTTCGTCACTGGACATGAGCGTGTAGATAAGGAAAAAAAGACAGTGAATTGGAGAGATTTAGCTAAATCATCAGATAGCTTAGTAATTTTTATGGGTATAAAAAATATTGAATTTATTGTGGAAGAATTAATTCTAGGTGGTTTAGATAAGAGTACTAAATGCGCTGTTATTCAAGAAGCTACTTTAAAAAATCAAAAATGTTTGATAGAGAAATTAGATAATCTTCCAGATAAAATCAAAGATAAAGAATTTTTAGCTCCATCAATTATCATTATTGGAAAAATTGTTGAATTTAAGGTTAATAACAATATAACTAAAGTATCTGATGTCTATTTACCAGATATTAATAAAGTTCAACTATATAATAAATCCCAAAAGTAAATTGGATCGAATTTAGGTTTAAGCTTTAAATCATTAACTTGATAAATTTGTCTGCAAGATAAGCTATTAATTGCAACTATTATGTCATCATTTTGAAATTCTGGAGGAATTAATTCTTCTTTTACAATTTTCAATTTTAAAGCTTGAGAGACCATAATCCCCTCTAAACAGCCGCTCTCTTTTCTAGGAGTTATCCATTGATTATTTCTTTTAATTAGAAGATTAAATGTACTTCCACAACAAAGTTCACCTGAGGTATTCAAAAGGATAGAATCATCAAATGATTTTTCATTAGCTTCTGTCAAAACTTGTATTGCCTGATTATATGAAAATGTTTTGCATTTACTAATAAGACTGAATTCATTTATTTTTTCCGTTTGACTAATGCAAACGTTTATCGGATTAAAATTTGGTTTAATTCTATAAAACTCAAGCCATAAATTGTCCAAATTTTTTGTCTCTAAAGTGCTATCAATTCTTAGTGTTCGACCTTCATTAGTTCCTCGACTATAGTTTATTCTTACTGAAGCAAATTGATCATTTTTAAGCGATAACTTTTTAATTCCATCGTGAATAAGTTGTCTCAAAGTTAATTTATTTATTTTGAGGTTAATATTTAAAATCTTGCTACTTTTTTCTAATCTTTTCAGATGTTCATCAAAAAGAATAGGTTTGTTTTCTTTTATCAAAATGGTTTCAAATATACCATCAGCAAATTTTAATCCTCTATTATTAGCAGCAATAAATATTCTATCAATATCCAACCATTGATCCTTGTACCAGCCTAATGTTTCAATCATTTTAGTGAATCAATTAATGGTAAAAGTTTCCACTTTAGTTCATCAGTTTCCTCCTCCGGGTCTGAGTCAATAACTATTCCGCACCCAGCATATATATTGATTTTTTTGTCTTTAATTAAAAATGATCTTATTAGTATATTGCTGTCAAACTCTCCATTCCAGTCAAGCTTCAAAAATGAGCCACAGTATGGTCCGCGTTCACATTCTTCTAATTCAAAAAGTCTCTGGCATGATCTTAATTTAGGTGCTCCAGTTATAGAGCCCCCAGGCCAACAAGCTTTTAGTAAATCAATCCAGTTCGTGTCTTTTTTTAATTTGCCTCTGATTACTGAAGTTAGATGATGAACTTTTAAGAAACTTTCAAGTTTTAATATTTCTGGCACCATAATACTTCCTGTTTCGCAAACTTTACTTAAATCATTTCTTATTAGGTCAACAATCATAATATTTTCTGCTCTATCTTTCTCGTTAGTTATTAAATCGATAGCATTAAGTGCGTCTTGATTTAAATCTTTATCTCTGGATCTAGTTCCTTTGATAGGTCTTGATTCTACAAAATTTTTATTATCTATTTTTAAAAATCTTTCTGGCGAGGTAGATAATACAGCCTCTTTATAATTATTATTTATTATTATTCCTCCAAAGGGAGCTCTTAATTTCCCTCTTATTTTCAAATAAATATCTAGAGGATTATAGTTTTTGGAAGATTCAATTTCGCATTTAGTTGTTAGGTTTGCTTGAAATATATCTCCTAAGGAAATTAATTTTTTCAATTTTAAAATATTTTTCTGAAATTTTTCAGCCATTTCGTCCAAATTTATTTTTGAAAAATCAAAATTCAACTTTGTTTTAATAATATTTTCTTCTTCGATATTTTTTATATTGTTGATAATGTTTTTATAATTCATCAGTTCAGATGAGTTTGTGCCTTCGATAATTATTTCTTTTTTTATTAGATTACATTTAATGATTGGATCATATGATGCAATCCATAAAGTTGCCATATTAGATTTTTTCCATGGGTTTTTTGGTTCTATGTAAACTCCAGCTTCATAACTTAACCATCCGATCCAAAATCCTTTTTCAATATTTCTTAAATTGTTAAATGGATTATTAGTTTTGTCTAAGTTATTGATATCTCTTGATTGGATTATTTTTTTAGGTTGAATTCCTATTATTGACCATTCCCCATTTTCTTTGCCATCGCTGTCTAGCCAAGCTAATCCTTTATCTCCAAATTTTTTTGTTAGATGATGCGTAATCAGTGCTGGATCTATCCATTTTTCTAGAATTATTTTTTTTATTTTCATTTATTATTATTATTAAGCCATTTTTCATAAGCAGCATTTCTAATTCTGCAGCTATCACACTTACCGCATGGTTTTGAATTGCCCGAATAACAACTCCATGTTTTATCTAAAGGGACATGATTATCAAAAGCTAATTTAATAATTTCCTCTTTATTTAAATCTAATAGTGGTGTCCAAAGTTTTATTGGATTATTTTCTCTTCCTCTTTTATTGGATAAATCTGCTAATTCTTGAAATTTTTTAATGTAGTCAGGTCTGCAATCTGGATAACCGGAATAATCTAGTGCATTAACTCCTAATCCTATAAAATCAGCATCTATTGCTTCGGCAAAACTTAGTGCAACGGAAATAAATATAGTATTTCTCCCAGGAACATAAGTATTAGGAATTTTATTAGTTTGTACTCCTTCTATTGGAATATTTTTTTGAGTATCAGTTAATGACGAGCCTCCCCATAAAGATAAGTCAAGCTTAATGATTTTAAATTCGTCGATATCAAAGTGTTTTGCAATTATTGATGCAGAATTTAATTCTTTTTTATGACGTTGACCGTAGTCAAATGAAAGGCCAAAAATTTTAGCTTCGGATTTTTTGGCGATACCAGTAACTGTAGAAGAATCTAAACCTCCAGATAATAAAACTACTATCGATTTATTTTTAAGAGTCATATGATTTCAATTAATTTTTAAGTATTTGTGAGTTTGAAGGCTCAATTTCCAATCGGGGTTATTTTTTACGAAATCAATAGCAAGAGAAAAACCATTCGCATTGTTCCATGCTGGCTGTAAATAAAAAATTTTATCTTCTTTTTTTAAGCCATCTTTGCTTTTAGAGAGTTGATATTGTTTTAAAGTTTCTTTTTTTATTTGAATAGCAAATTCAATATCTTCTATTTCATTTATGATTATTTTGATCTCATTACAGTTTTTTAAAAAATAATTTTTTGGAGGTGAGTGTCTTTTAGGAGATAAAGTAATCCAGTCATAGCTTCCTGATATCGAATTAACTCCACTTGTCTCAATATGAATCTTCATTGGCTTTTGTTCTTCTTCCATTGTCATTTTCTTTATAGCTTTGCAAAAATTATCCAAGTTATGTTGTAAAGGTTCTCCACCTGTAATAACGCAAAAAGATGCTCCTTTTTTTCTGGCAATTTTTATGCGATCTATTATTTTTTCAATTGATATAGAAGGGTGTTTTTTCTCGTCCCATGAATTCTTGGTATCGCACCACGAACATCCAACTTTGCATCCGGCTAATCTTACAAAAAAAGCACTTTTTCCAGCGTGATAACCTTCACCTTGTAATGAATGAAATTGTTCTACTAAGGGTAAAAAATTTGTCATTTTCATTCAAAAAAATAAAGAATATTAATTTGATTGAGTTAACTTATCTTGAGAGGCTTTTATTAATCCTTTAAATAAAGGATGAGGTTTGCCAGGTCTTGATAAAAACTCAGGATGATATTGACAGGCTAAGAAGTATGGATGATTTTCTAACTCAATTAACTCAACTAATCTGCCATCTGGTGATGTACCACTAATTTTATATCCAGAATCTAAAAAACTTTGTTTGTAGTAATTATTAAATTCGTATCTATGTCGATGTCTCTCATAAATAACATCCTCATCATATAAGTTTTTTCCAGTTGTATTTTTTGTCAGTCTACATGGATAAACTCCAAGTCTCATTGTCCCACCTAAATCAACTACATCTTCCTGTTCTGGTAATAAATGTATCACTGGATTTGAAGTGTTTGGGTCCAGTTCTGAACTAGATGCATCTGGAAGATTAGCTATATTCCTGGCCCATTCTATAACTGCACATTGCATGCCAAGGCACAAACCTAAAAAGGGAATTTTATTTTCTCTTGCGAATTTTATAGCCGAAATTTTTCCATTTACTCCTCTATTTCCAAATCCCCCGGGTACGACAATTGCATCAACTTCATTTAAGTAAGTTTCTGCTGAATTTTTTTCTATCATTTCAGCACTTACCCAATGTAAATCTAATAAAGCTCTTTGTTCAATGCATGCATGTCTTAAAGCTTCAACAACGGATAAATATGCATCTCCAAGTTCAATGTATTTACCCACTAAAGCAACTTTGATTGGAGCTCCAGGATTTCTTAGGTTGTGTATTAGTTGCTCCCAATTTTTCAAATCACATTTTTTATCTTCAAGGTCTAAATACTGCAGGGTTTCTTTGCATAAACCTTCTTTTTTTAAAGAAAGAGGTACAGAATAAATACTGTCTGCGTCTAAAGCTTCAATTACAGAGTTGATACTGACACCGCAAAAACCACTAAGCTTCTTTTTAAGGGCTTCATTGATAGATTTATCACTTCGGCATACAAGTAAATCTGGCTGAATTCCAATTGATCTTAATTCTTTCACTGAATGTTGTGTTGGTTTAGTTTTTATTTCGCCAGAGGTTTTGATGTAAGGGAGTAATGTTACGTGTATGTATGCAACATCGTTCCTGTTGACATCATTTTTGAATTCTCTAATAGCCTCTAAAAAAGGTAGAGATTCAATATCACCAACTGTTCCACCAATTTCAGTAATAATAATATCTGCATTACTGTTGGCGGCTACTCTATGAATTCTTTCTCTTATTTCTCCCGTTATGTGAGGTATTACTTGTACAGTTCCACCGTCATAACTACCTCTTCTTTCTTTATTAATAACTGCTTGATAGATAGATCCCGTGGTCACGCTATTTAACCTAGTCATTGCAGTATCAGTAAATCTTTCATAGTGACCTAAATCTAGATCGGTTTCAGCCCCATCTTCGGTTACAAATACTTCTCCATGTTGGAAAGGGCTCATTGTTCCTGGATCAACATTTAGATATGGATCTAGTTTTAATATTGAAACACTATATCCTCTAGACTTTAATAATCTTCCTAAGCTTGCAGCTACAATTCCTTTACCAATGCTAGAAACTACTCCTCCGGTGACAAAAACAAATTTTGACATTAAATATTTTTAATTAAGCACAGCCTCCTTATATTTTATTTAAACAAAAAACTTTTAGAACATCCATATATATTCTTATTCATCAATTGTTATTTCAATATCTAATTCTTTTAATTGTGATTTAGAGACATTTGAAGGTGCATTTGTGAGAAGACATTTTGCTTGTTGATTTTTTGGAAAAGCAATTGTTTCTCTGATTGAATCTGCGCCAATGATCAGCATGGTAATACGATCCAATCCAAACGCTATTCCACCATGAGGAGGAGCACCCATTTCTAAGGCTTCTATTAAAAATCCAAATTTTTCATCAATCTCTTTATCAGTAAGTCCTACCGTTTTCAGAACCTCTCTTTGTAAGTTCGCTTCATGAATACGTAAAGAGCCACCTCCCAACTCCAATCCATTAAGAACTAAGTCATAAGCATTTGCTGTAGAGCTCTCAATTTCTTTTTGCAAGTTTTCAGAATCTTTAGATTTTATATTTTTTGGAGAACAAAACGGATGGTGTAAAGCTTCATATCTATTTTCATCTTCATTTCTCTCAAACATAGGGAAGTCAGTTACCCATAAGAAATTCCATTTGCTTTTATCTATGAGATTTAATTCTTTTGCGATATATTGTCTAACTCTATCTAATGACTGATTGACAATTTGTTTATCTCCAGCTCCTAAGAGGATTAAGTCTCCATCTTTTGCTTCTGTGATTTTTAAAATATCAGCTATATGCTTTTCACTTAAATTATTTTTAATTGCCCCAATAGTCTCAAGCTCATCTCCTTTGACCCTTATAAAGGCTAAACCACCAGCTCCTGCGTCTTGAGCTACTTTGAAGATGTCACCTCCCGGTTTAATTCTTACGTTGCTAATACTTGAATTGCCTCCTTTGACTGTTATGGATTTTATATACCCTCCAGACTTAATTGCCTTGGTGAAAATATTAAATCCAATATTACCTAATACTCCTCCTAAATCTTTCAATAACATTTGATATCTAGTATCTGGTCTATCAGTGCCGTAATTATCCATTGCTGCCTGCCATGTCATTCTTGGAAAAGCATTATTAAAATTAATATTTAACACTTCTTTCCATATTTTTTTTATGAGACTTTCATTAAAAGAAATTATTTCTTCTTCACTAATAAAGCTCATCTCAATATCTAATTGAGTAAACTCTGGCTGTCTATCTGCCCTTAAGTCTTCATCACGGAAACATTTTGCGATTTGATAATACTTATCTAAGCCCCCAACCATTAAAAGTTGTTTAAAGAGTTGTGGGGATTGAGGTAAAGCAAAAAATTCTCCATTTGAAAGACGTGCAGGAACAAGAAAATCGCGAGCCCCTTCAGGAGTTGACTTTGTAAGTAATGGGGTCTCTACTTCTGTAAATCCAACATTATCAAGAAATTCTCTAGCAACTTTAATAATCTTATGTCTTGTTTTTAAATTTTCTAGTAATTTTCCCCTTCTTAAATCAAGGTATCTATATTTTAATCTGAGTTCCTCTTTAGTATTTTCATAATCATGAATAGATACTGGAAAAGGTAAGTTGTTTTTAATTTGGTTGAGAATTTGCAAATCTTTAACCTTAAGCTCTAACTCTCCAGTACTTAAATTTGTATTTATGGAATCTTTGGGCCTTTCATTAATAATTCCGCTGACCATTATTACTGTTTCATTTCTTAGAGTTTCTGCCTGTTTAAATAGATCTGCACCATCATCGGGGTTAATTGTTATTTGTAGGAATCCACTATGGTCTCTTAAATCAATAAAAATTACACCACCATGATCTCTTCTTCTATCGACCCATCCGCATAAATTAACTAATTTACCAATATCTGTATTATTGAGTTCTTCACAAATTTTGTTTCTCATCTAAGTATGGTTTATTTATCAATAACTTATAATAATTCTTTAAGGGTAAATTTAGTTAATAATTCTTTTTATAAAACGCTCTTTTTGTTATAACCCCGTTGAATTTTTTGCCTCTTATTGAGATTTCAACTTCATTATTTATTAAGGCATGCGAAGTATTGATGTATGCAAAAGCAATAGCTTGTTGTTTAGTTGGAGACCAACTGCCGCTAGTGATAGTTCCAATATTCTCATCCCCTTTAAGCACTGCGCACCCTTTTCTTCCTATTGCTTTACCTTTTATAGAGATACCAACTAACTTTTTTTGAATGCCTAATCTTGACTGCTCTTCAAGAACTCTTCTGCCAATGAATTCGTGATTATTTTCTAGATGTACTAGCCATCCTAACCCTGCTTCATATGGAGAAGTTTCTTCATTTATGTCTTGCCCATAAAGATGCATGCCTGCTTCAAGTCTAAGAGTATCTCTAGCTCCTAAACCACAAGGTGCAACATTTTTAGAAATTGAGAAATCCCATAAATTAATTGCTGCTTTTTTAGATAAAAGTATTTCTAGACCATTTTCCCCCGTATAGCCTGTCTTTGAAAAGAAAATTTTTTCCTTAGGCGAAATATGTTCAAAAATTTTATATTCGCATCCAAAGTTAGGGATATGTGAGATCGAAGATTTAATCCATTCTTCAAATAAACTGAATGAGTTTTTTCCCTGTAGTGCTAAAAGTACGTTGTCTTTTTTAAAGTTTGTTATCGAAATTTCGGACATATTTAAATTATTTTTTATCCACTGAAAATCTTCTTCATATCTACTTGCATTAACTATTAACAATAATTCTGATATGTCATTTTTTTGTATACCAAGGTCATAAATTATTAAGTCATCTATTATTCCTCCTTTATCATTGAGCATTACTGTATAAAGCCCCTGACCTTCACAAAAGGAGTATAAATTAGTAGGAAAAAGTTTTTGAATATAATCCTTTGGATTGATTCCCTTGATGGAAATCACACCCATGTGAGAAATATCAAATAATCCTGCTGAATATCTAACTGATTCATGCTCTTTAATTAATCCTGAAAATGATATGGGCATTTCCCAACCTGCAAAATCAACTAATTTTGCATTGGATTCAACATATTTTGAATAAAGAGGACTTTTTAGCAAATCCATGAAATATTTAGTTTCTATTTAGTATTTCTACACTTTAGTTTAGAAATTTTTTATTGCATATTTTCTAATGACAAAATTAAGCTTCTAAGTACTTTGGCTGCAACTATGCTACTTACTCCGCTTCTATCAATTTCTGGAGATAATTCCACAATATCTGATCCCACGATTCTAAGTTCTTTTAAAGTTTTAAGTATCTCTTCAAAATCATTCCAAAAAAATCCTCCCGGTTCTGGAGTGCCCGTCCCTGCTAGTAAACTGGGATCAAACCAATCTAAATCTATTGTTAAATAGATTGGAGACTTAGCGTATGGTAGAAGAGCTTGTTTTAACTCATGTGTATTTCCGCCTGGACAAAAGTTAACTAATTGGTTGTTTTTATGCATAATTTCAAATTCTTCTTTAGTCCCACTTCTAATTCCTACTTGCAAAATTTTTTTTTCAGGTAGCACTTCTAAGCATCTTTTCATAGTACAAGCATGACTATGTTCATTTCCTATATATGATTCTCTTAAATCTGCATGAGCATCAAGTTGAACCAATATCAAATCTGGATATTTTTTTACTAATGCTTCAATAGCCCCTCTTGTAATAGAGTGTTCGCCTCCAAGCATAATAGGACTAAGGCGTTTACTAATTAAATAATTTGTTGCTGATTTAACCGATTCAATAACGGACTTTGAGTCATTTTTATCAATTAGTATTGATCCAAAATCAACATACATAATATCCTGTAAGTCTTTTTTTATTTTTGGACAATATGTTTCTAAACAAGAACTGACTTGTCTTATTGCTTCTGGACCAAATCTTGCTCCTGGTTTAAACGAACATGTCCCGTCATAATTAACTCCAAATATACCAATTGAGCAATTTTCAGAACTTCTTTTTGCTCCCATATAAATTGCATTTTCGTTATCAAATAAATTTTTTGTCATCTTATGAATCTAGTTCTTTTACAATTTTATTTGGCATCATTTTAAATGCTGCATTTTGAAAATTTAAATTCCAAATTTCACATCCTTTTTCTATTTTTAGGACTTCATCATAACTTTGCTTTGATAAATTTAGATTTTCTGAAGAAGCAAATGTCCAACTCCAAATCCCGCTTGGATATATAGGCACGAAGGAATACATAGTTTCAGAAACTTTAAATATATTTTTTAAGGTTTTCAAAATATTTATGTGAATATTTTTGAAGGATTCAGGAGATTCGCTTTGCGTTGCTAATATCCCTCTTGGTGAAAGTATTCTTTTACATTCTTTATAAAATGAATCTGAAAATAATAAACTTGAAAATTCCGAGGGATCTGAACAATCTATAAATATAACGTCGTAAAAATTATCTTTTGTTTTTTTTACCCATTTAACGCCATCATCAACATGTATTTCTAATCTTTTATCATTCCATGCTTCGCCTCCAATTTCTTTTAGAAATTTTTTAGATATTTTGATTACCTCCTCATCAATTTCTACTAGATCAATTTTTGATATTTGAGAATATTTAACGCATTCTCTTACAGTACCACCGTCACCTCCGCCAATAATTAGTACTTTAGATTTTTCATCAATACTAGTTAATGCAGGATGCACAAGACACTCATGATAATATTTCTCGTCTTTTGATGATGTCATCCAGCAACCATCTAACATTAAAGCTTTACCATAATATTCATTTTCAATAACAAGAATTTCTTGATATTTTGAGGTTTTTTTAATTAAAATTTTCCCATTTAGGCCGAATCTTGAGCCTTTATGATATTCATCTATCCATGTTGTAATATTTGTCATTTGCTTTTAGGAATTTTTCCTGCCAGTTTTTGTTTGGCTATTTGCCAAAGCCGTTGAAAGTCTCTAGGAGTTTGTTTTTTAATATTATCTCCTGCATGCTCTTCGACGATTGAAAATCTGTCTAAAAATTTTATATTAGTTTTTTGAAGAGCTGATTCAGGATTAATCTTTAAAAAGTTTGAGAGATTAAGAAGGGTAAAGTAAATATCTCCAAATTCATTTTTTATTTCTGAATCATTTTTGCATTTAATTGCCTCTTTTAATTCATTAATCTCTTCTTCTAACTTTTTAAAAATCTCATCAGTACTTTCCCACTTGAAACCATGTTCTTTAACACTATTTGTGATTTTATCTGTTCCAACCGTTGGCGGTAAATTTTTAATTTTCAAACTTAAATTCCTACTAATTGAAGATTCCATATGAGGCGCTTCTTTTTCTAAATTTTTTATATTTACCCAAATCTGTTGTGATTTTTTTAATGATACTTTTTCTTTTTTGTTAAAAATATATGGATGTCTATTAATAATTTTCTTATTTAGATTTTTTATAACATCACTTAGTGCAAATTCTTTTTCTTCGTAACCGATTTCAGCATGAAGCATTACTTGTAATAAAATATCTCCTAACTCTTCACATATGTTATCTGCATTTTTTTCATATACCGCATCTATAAATTCATTACTTTCTTCATACAAAAATGGGATCAACGATATATGAGACTGTATTTTTTGCCATGGGCAGCCCCAAGTTTTATCTTTTAATGCTTTGATATTAGATATTAAGATTTTAAAACTATTTATAGTCTCTAAATCGGAATTGTTTTCCAATTTATATCTATTGTTTGAGGACATAGGATAAATTTTTATTAATTAAATTTTGCCTCAATCATGAAATATTTAAATACTTTGTATAAATTTTTCAACTTCATCTATTAGAATGATTTATCATAAGGGCGATTAGCTCAGCGGTAGAGCGCCTGCCTTACAAGCAGGATGTCCCTGGTTCGAACCCTGGATCGCCCATTTATTATTTTTCTAATGACTGAGATCGTCAATCTTTCAATCAGTCAAAGCGCTGCTTCAGAACTATCTAGGCAAGCTTCTTTTGGAGGTTCTCCAGGAGAAATGTCGATTGATTTGGTAGAGGATAAAAATTGTTCCGAAGGATGGATGCATATTAAATTAAGGCCAGGTACATGTAATGGATCCCCTATTTCAAGAACTGAAGGAGTAACTTTATACGCGGATGTAAAAAAGTTTAATTTACTGAAAGATTTAAAATTAGATTATTACGGAGATTTGAGCGGTGGTGGATTTCTTATTTCAACACCAAAAAATGCAAAACGTTGTTCCTGTGGTTCTGGCTTCAAACTTTTGTAGAATGAATGAGTCTTTTTTGCAAACTAATATTATTTTCATTAATTGGCTGCTCTCAAGATAAAATAAACAAAAAGTTTACTGAAATAAAATTTCCACATGACAGAGATGAATGATCAATTATCTTTAGAGAATTATTCACCTTTTGAAGTAGAGAAAAAGTGGCAAGAAAAGTGGGAAAGTCTTAAGGCGTTTAGTCCTACCCCTGAGGATGATGGGGAGCCTTTTTGTGTTGTTATTCCGCCACCAAATGTAACTGGATCTTTGCATATGGGGCATGCATTTAATACTGCTTTGATAGATGTTGTAGTACGTTTTCAAAGACTTTTAGGTAAGAATGTTTTGTGTTTACCAGGAACTGATCATGCTTCAATAGCTGTTCAAACTATTCTCGAAAAACAATTAAAAAGTGAAGGCAAAACAAGCGAGGATATTGGAAGAGATGAATTTCTTAAAAGAGCATGGAATTGGAAAGAACAAAGTGGTGGAAGAATAGTTTCTCAATTAAAAAGGATAGGATATTCAGTTGACTGGACTAGAGAAAGATTTACTCTTGATCAAAAATTAAATGAAGCAGTTATTGAGGCTTTTAATATTCTCTACAAAAAGAATTTAATTTATAGAGGCGAATATTTGGTTAATTGGTGTCCTGAATCTCAATCTGCCGTAAGTGATCTTGAAGTTGAAATGCAAGAAGTAAATGGTCATTTATGGCATTTTAAATACCCTATACTTTCTGAAAGTGGTGAACAGTTAGATAAGTATTTAGAAGTTGCAACAACAAGACCAGAAACTCTTTTGGGTGATACTGCTGTGGCAGTTAATCCTGATGATGATAGATATAAAGAATTTATTGGTGTCAAAGTAAAAGTCCCTTTCGTTGATAGAGAAATACCTATTATCGCTGATTCACATGTTGATAAAGATTTTGGTACTGGTTGTGTGAAGGTTACTCCAGCCCATGATCCAAATGATTTTGCAATAGGAAAAAGGCATAATTTAAAACAGATTAATGTAATGAACAAAGATGGAACTTTAAATATTAATGCAGGTATTTTTCAAAATTTAGATAGATATGAGGCTAGAAAGAAAATTATCAAAGAATTGGATAACTTAGGCCTTTTGACAAAGATAGAGGATTATAAACATACTGTTCCTTTTTCTGATAGAGGTAAGGTACCAATTGAACCTTTATTGTCAACACAATGGTTTTTGAAAATGGATGACATATCACAAGGATGTCTTAATGAAATTGATTCTAAAAGACCATCGTTTATTCCTCCACGTTGGGAGAAAGTTTATAAGGATTGGTTAGAGAATATTAATGATTGGTGTATCAGTAGGCAATTGTGGTGGGGGCACCAAATACCAGCATGGTATGTTTTAGATGACTCTCAAGACTCAATAGAACAAAATACTCCATATATTGTTGCAAGAAATGAAGAAGATGCCTTAATCGAAGCTAATAAAAAATTTGGATTAAATATTAAATTGGTTCGTGATAAAGATGTTTTGGATACATGGTTTTCAAGTGGTTTATGGCCTTTCTCAACTCTTGGTTGGCCAAATACAAATGATCCGGATTTTAAAAAATGGTATCCAAATAATGTTCTTGTTACTGGTTTCGATATTATTTTCTTCTGGGTGGCCAGAATGACAATGATGGGTAATACTTTTACGAATAATATTCCTTTTAAGGATGTTTATATTCATGGTCTAGTTCGAGATGAAAATAATAAAAAAATGAGTAAAAGTTCAGGTAATGGTATTGATCCAATACTATTAATTGATAAATATGGTTCTGATGCTCTACGATTTGCTTTAATTCGAGAAGTTGCAGGCGCTGGACAAGATATCCGGCTTGATTTTGATAGGAAAAAAGATACATCTTCAACTGTTGAAGCTTCAAGAAATTTTGCAAATAAATTATGGAATGCAACTAAATTTGTTTTAATTAATAAAACTTCTAACAATAATTATTCGCTTAATGAGAATGATGAAACTTCTTTAGAGTTATGTGATAAGTGGATTTTATCGAAATTGAATCAGGTAAATATAAAAGTCGCTGCTTTGTTGAAAGAATATAAATTGGGAGAATCTGCGAAACTTTTATATGAATTTGCATGGAATGATTTTTGTGACTGGTATGTAGAATTTGCTAAACAAAGGTTTAATAATAAAGAGACTAAAAATAGACAAATATCTGAAAAAGTTTTAATTAAAGTGCTCAATGATATTTTGGTAATGATTCATCCTTTTATGCCGCACATAACTGAGGAACTTTGGCACGTGCTGCAACTAAAACCAGATAATACATTATTATCTCTTCAAAAATGGCCAATTCACGAAAATAAATTTGTTGATAATAAGCTTGATAATTCTTTTCAGCAACTCTTTGAAATTATTAGGTTGATTAGAAATTTGAGAGCTGAATTAGGTCTTAAGCCATCAGAAAAAGGTCCTGTATATTTAATTTCAGACAATGATGAATTGATTGATTTTTTAAAAACTTTAGTTGACGATATTCAAACTTTAACTAAATCTTCTGAAGTATTTATTTTTAAAACTAATGCTGTTGATAAAAAAGAGTTTGCTAAATCTTTTTCTGGGATAATTAGTGATTTAGAGGTTTACTTACCTTTTCAGGATTTTGTAAATATAGATGCATTAAAGGAAAGGTTAATCAAGGATTTAACAAAGGTGACAATTGAATTAGAAAATTTAAATAAGAGATTATCTAATAAAAATTTCGTTGATAAGGCTCCAAAAGATATTGTTGATGAATGCAGATTTAAATTAAATGAGGGTTCGGTGCAAAAGGAGAGAATTACTAAAAAACTCGAACTTTTGAATTGAAAATGAATATATTTCTTGAAAATATTTATAATTTGTCTTTTTTTTTTAATACTGGTTTTGGGATCTTTTCGTTTGTTTGTATTTATATTTTAATTGTATTATTAATACTTCCAGCCTCTTGGTTATCTTTATTATCAGGTTTTTTATATGGCTCATATTTAGGATCAATTATCGTTTTTATTTCCGCTTCCATAGGAGCATCAGTTGCTTTTTTTGTATCAAAAAGTTTTTTCGCAAAAAAACTAAAAAATCTTTTTAGTCGTTATCCAAAATTAAGTCTAATGGAAAAAGTAGTAGAAAAAGGCGGACTTAAATTAATTTTTTTAGCGAGACTATCGCCGATATTTCCCTTCAGTATTCTGAATTATTTTTATGGTTTGAATAATGTTAAATTTAGAGACTTCGCTCTTGGTCTTCTTGGAATAATTCCAGGAACTTTTCTTTATTGCTCGATAGGTAGTTTGGCAAAAAGTATTCAGGAGTTAAAAAATGTGCAATCACCAAATAATTTATATATTACTAGTATTGGAATTATTTCAACTTTTTTAGTTGTATATTTCTCAGCTAAATACTCCAGAGAATATTTTGAAAAATCTTAGGAATTTACTCTTTAATATTCCAATCTCTAATTGATGCAATTAAGATAAACCAAAAAAGCCTTAATTTACCTAGTAAAGTTTTGTTGGCTTCTAATTCGATATATTTTGCCTGTCCACAAGGTGTTTTTATGAAGTTGAAAACTGTTTTATTCGTCATAAGTCTCTCAAAAAGTCTTGATAATTATTCTTATATTTTATAACCAAGATTTTTAATTTTTTTATTTAAAAACCACATTTTTCTTTGACTACTTTGTGGAATATTATTTTTAAATTTAAACTTTTTCTCCATCTTTAAATCCTCTAAAGCATTTAAATCTAGGAAACCTAAGACTAAAAGCCACTGCATCCTTTGACTTAGTTTTTGCATCAGCTCTGATTTCTACAAGTTGACCAACGAGATGATTACGTTTTGACCAATATTCTTCACGCTGAATATCGCTAAATCCGCTTCCGCAACTAAGACTGTATTTATACCCATCATCTTCTCCTTCTACCAGGATTGCTCCCAGTCTCCCTTTGTTGCGTCCTGTACCTTCCTCAACCGATACAACTTTTAAAGTGACTTCAATGAAAGGTTTTGCTTTTAACCAACTGTGTGTTCTTTTACATTCATACATAGCATCAGGATCTTTAATCATTACTCCTTCATACCCACCTTCAACAGCAGATTTATTCAGCTCTATAAATCTTTTTTGTCCTTCAATAGTGTCGAGATCTACATTTTCCCATTCAAGTGTTTGTATATGTTTTAGAAGTATAGAATGTTTTGCTACCCATTCTTTTACTAATAAACTTCTTTTTGTTTGACTAGTGTTCCATCTACCTTTTTGAAAGTTTTCAAGGGGGCATAAGTCAAATAGGTGGAGAACTGCGTCTTTGGTTTGTTTGCCATCTTTTCTATGTACCTGTTTCATTAAATCTTGAAAGTTAGCGCTCATCACTTCACCATCGAGTACTAAGTCATAAGGTGCTGGGTCTTCTTTTAAGGCGTTTTCTATCTCTGAGATAATATGACCAAAATTATGGAATTGTTTCCCATTACGAGAAAACATTTCTACTTTATTTTGTCTAATAATAGTTAAGACGCGTACACCATCTAATTTGATTTCAATTTGCTTTTTCCCTATCATTTTTTTTTCATGATTTGCACTGTCATGAGCTAAAGGACAAGAAAAAATAGGAATAGCATATTTGGGAAATTTCTTTGCTATCTTGTTGATTGTTTTTTCAGATACACCACATCTAAGATCTTTAATTAAAACTCGTCTATAAAATCCATTCCACTCTTCTTTTGTTGCAGATTCCATAGCCGTATGAATTGCATCGCGAGCAGCGTGACCAGTAAGTTCTCTTTGAATAAGCTTATTGGCTAATTTTCTAAAATCTTCCCATAAAAAATTTTGACTTTTTTCAGTCTCTTTCTCAGGGACAATTTTTACACCAAAAGTTACTAATGGATCAAGTGCCATACGAATACCTTCAAAAAAATCATCTAGACCTTCTTCCATTGCTTCTGAGATGATTTTTTCTTTATCTAATCTACTTGGGTGTAATTCTAATTGATGTATTATTGCTTCTTTAAACAATTCTTTGTGCCTCACAAGAGATTATTAATTCACTTTAGCTATTCTGTCTATTTTCCAATCATTGTCAGTTTTTGCAAAAGTAAAATCTAATGGGAGCTCATCTTGTTTGTCTTCTGATTTTAAATTCAAAGTTATAATGATTTGATCTTCTTGGACTCTAGGCCTTCCTGATTTTAAATTTCTGTATTTATTGAGGTTTAAACTAGCTAAAAATTTAAGAAAGTCTTGGCGTTTAACGTGAGTTTTATAAGTTTTTGTAGTCAAACCATAAGCTGCATCAATTCTGCCTGCAGCTATTTGATCAAAAAACTTTCTTACTAATGGATTAATTCCTCTGGCGCTTATAACTAATTTGACTGCATTAAAAGTCCAAAAAGAAACTAGTACAGCTCCGCCAACTAATAATGCTTTAATTCCGATATCTTTAACTAGTGTTGCATCCATGTTAGTTTGAATTTTTTATTACTTTAAGAAAAGAAATCGTTTTTGATGGCTTTTTTTGTCAAAATAATACTAATTTTAATCCATAATGCCTGTAATTCCTCTTTTACCCTTATTTCATAGATTTAATAGCCAATATTTTGAAAATTCTTTAACGGTTAATAATCTCCCTTTAGTAAATGTTAGATGGAGTGATAATAGATTAAAAACTACTGCTGGTTTTTATAAAAGAAAACGTATTAATGGTTTTATAGATTCTGAAATTATCTTATCGAAACCTATTTTGAGTAAATTATCTACTAGTGAAATAAACAGTACTTTATGTCATGAAATGATTCATGCATGGGTAGATAGGATATTAAAAAAAAATGAGATACATGGTCCAAATTTCTTAGAAAAGATGAATGAAATTAATGAGAAAGAGAAGAATTTTCAAATTTCTGTGAGGCACTCATTTCCTATTGAAAGGAGAGAATTAAAATACATAGGAACTTGTCAAAATTGTGGTGAGAAATTTTTCTACAGGAAAAGGATAAAGAATATTGCCTGTAAAAAATGTTGTGTAAATTTCTTTAATGGATCATGGAATAAAAACTGTTTAATTTTGTTTGATTAAAAATATAAGATGTGTTTTTGTTTCTATTTTTGGAATTATTTATTTTTTTAATGTAATTTATATTTTAAAAAGCAAAATAATTTATGGATTCAAGGAGAATCAGAAATCTTAGAAATAGTTTTGATAAAAATATTGTTGATAAACAGGTTGATAAAATTTTCGAAACTGGAAGACAATTTGTTGATGGAGTATCTGGTGCTAGACCAGGAAAAAGAAGGAACTCAGATTTTCAAGGAATAACAAGTAAGAGTGTGAAAAAAGTAGGAAGATGGGTATCTGAAAAAGTGGATTTATTTTTTGATGAAGAAAATGATGATTGGGATGATGAGAATTTTTACGATGATAACAGCGATATTAAGACATTTTCTAGAGAATCAAATTTTTATGAATCTGCTAAACAGCACTCAAAAAGACCTTTAGAAGCAATATCTTTAAGGCGACCAAAAAATATACAGACAACTGAGCAAAAAAAATTACCTTATGTGAGAGAGAGTAAGGACGAAGATTGGCCAGATGAAATGGATTTCAAAGTTGAAAGATGGCAAAGAGCTTCAGAAAAAGAGAATAATACTTCAAGAGTTCAATCAAACCAACAAGTTCAATCAAAATCAAGAAATCTTCCCAGATCAAGAAGAAGAAGAGTATAGTTTCGTAAATTCTTTAATTCCTGAATAGCCTAATAAACTTTCTAAATGTGGATTGAATACTTCTCTAATAATTGTTAGAGGCTTTTTGTCTCGAAAAAATCTATAATTTCTTGACCAGAATGGACCTTTGAAACAAAATTGATCCTCTAACCAATTTGAATTAACAAGTGAAATTCGATCGACTTCTCTAAACAATTCTGATCTGTCTTGCGTCAAATTCTTCCAAATTGGTTCTTCTTTGGCTTTTAAATTTTCATTAACTTGTTCTGCATTCCACCAACTTTCAGCCCATGCTAGGTTTTTATTATTGTTTTTAATCCATACTTGTCTTCTAATTAAAGGTCCATTTAATTGATTTAATTCTTTAGGACCTTCTTCAATGAATAGAGGATCAACTCGCATTGAAATTAACTTAATTTTTGTCTCTTGATTAGTTAAAAGCTGTAAATGTCTAGTTGGACTTCCATCCCCAAGCAACATTAATTTCCATGGACCAGATATTTTTGGTAGTGAATTTTTCACTAAAAAAGTAGAGGCTTTTTCTTCCCATAAAATATTTGGTGAGTTAAAAAGTTTATTATTCAGTGCTCAGACAGAATGCTTTTAAGATGATAACTTTTTTTCGACAAAAATATCTGCCTTTTCTTTTTTTATTTCTCTTATTTTTAGCCAAACAAGTAATGCAGTTAAATCAGCTTTGCTTACTCCAGGAATTTTTGAGGCATCACCAAAATTTTTTGGCTTTATCTTATTCAAATTTTCTCTAGCTTCTAAAGATAATGTATCTATCTTTTCATAATTTATTTCTTGAGACAGAGATTTACAGCTTTGACGATTTATTTGCTCAATGTTGTTTTTTTGCCTTTTAAGGTAACCCTCGTATTTAATATCTATTTCAACACCTTCTTGTATTGAAGAGTCTAGATTTTTTTCAGTCAAATTATATTTAATTAGATCTGAATAATGAAAGTTTGGTCTTTTTAAGAGTTCCTTCAAAGTTGTTGAGCCTTTGATCTTTGATCCCGTTTCTAATTCTATTTTTTTTGATATTTCCTCGGTATTTTTTAAGCGAGTTTTATTTAATCTAAATTTCTCTTCCTCGAGAAGTTTCATTTTTTCTTGATAGGCCGACCATCTTTTCTCATTAATTAGCCCTATTTGATAACCTAATGGTGTTAATCTCCTGTCCGCATTATCTCCTCTAAGAGTTAACCTATATTCACTCCTACTAGTTAAAACTCTGTATGGTTCTTTGAGGTCTTTGGTAATTAAATCATTGATCATTGTTCCTATATAACTGCTTTCTCTAGTGAAGATTATTGGATCTTTTTTGCTTAGTTTTCTTGTCGCATTGACTCCTGCAACTAATCCTTGTGCTGCTGCTTCTTCATAACCAGTAGTCCCATTAATTTGTCCCGCGCTAAATAAATATTCAATTTCTTTCGTTTCGAGTGAAGTTTGGAGCTGTGTTGCAGGTATATAGTCATACTCCACAGCATATGCTGGTCGTAACATTTTACACTCATTCAATCCAGGCAAGGTTCTTAAAAGTTCTAATTGAATATTTTCGGGTAAACCTGTAGAAAATCCTTGTACATATATTTCAGGGGTATTAATTCCTTCTGGTTCTAAGAAAATTTGATGTGATTCTTTATCAGCAAATTTAACGATTTTATCTTCAATTGATGGACAATATCTTGGTCCCTTACTATCAATAAAACCGCCGTAAATAGGAGTTAAATGTAAATTATCTCGAATTAGTTGATGTGTTTTGGTAGTTGTTCTTGTGATGTGACAACTAACTTGAGGCATATTATTTTTTATATCTGGGTCAAACGAAAAATATTTATCTGCTGCAGTGCTTGGTTGAATATCTAATTCATCAAAAATGATACTTCTTTTATCAACTCTTGCTGGAGTTCCTGTTTTTAAACGTTCTGTTTTAATACCAATTTCGTGCAAATTTTGAGTAAGACCTTTTGCTGCTTGTTCGCCCGATCTACCAGCTGACATTGATTTATTTCCTATCCATATTCTTCCTTCTAAGAACGTACCAGCTGTGATGATAACTGATCTTGCTGAATAATAACTACCAAAGAAAGTCCTTACACCTTTGATTCTTTTTTTTAAGATTTTTTTTGCGTTCAATCCAATTTCTTCAGTTTTTGAGACATCTAGTTCAGTAATCATTGCTTCTTTTAAAGATAAATTATCTGTATTTTGTAGTATTTCAATCATCTTTTTTGAGTATTCTCTTTTATCTGTCTGAGCTCTTAATGCCCATACGGCTGGACCTCTACTTGCATTTAATATTCTTTTTTGTATTGCCGTTTCATCAGCTAATTTACCAATAATTCCACCTAACGCATCAACTTCATGTACCAACTGACTTTTTGCTGGGCCGCCAACAGCAGGGTTGCAAGGTTGCCAGGCAATCCTATCTAAATTGATTGTAAATAAGGCTGTAGAAAATCCTAATTTTGCTGTTGTTATAGCTGCTTCACATCCTGCATGTCCTCCTCCAATAACGATGACATCAAAAGATTCATTTGTTGAGTGATGATCTTGCATTTTAGGAGCGATTTAATTAGCTAAATTCCTAAATCTCGTAAATTGAGGTTCAAATAATAATTTAACAGTTCCTACGGGTCCATTTCTATGTTTAGTGACAATGATTTCTGTAATTCCTCTATCTTCAGTCTCTGGATTATAGTATTCATCTCTATAAATCATTAATACTAAATCTGCGTCTTGTTCAATAGATCCTGATTCTCTTAGATCGCTTAACATTGGCCTTTTGTTTGTTCTAGATTCTACCCCTCTACTAAGCTGAGATAAAGCCACTACTGGTACTTTTAATTCTCTGGCCATGCTTTTAAGACCTCTTGTTATTCGTGAAAGTTCTTGCACTCTATTATCAGGGGTTGATCCTTCCATCAACTGCAGGTAATCAATCACAATTAATCCAAGTTCTTTTTTTTGTTCAGCTATTAATCTTCTGCACAGAGATCTCATCTCTAAAACACTTAAGTTAGGTTTGTCATCTATAAATATTGGTAATTGACCTAGTGAATTGATACCTTCTCCGAGTAAAGGCCATTCATCTTGCTGTAATCTTCCTGTTCTTAGCCTGCCACTCTCGATTCCAACTTCCATAGAAAGTAATCTATATGTCAACTGTTCTTTACTCATTTCAAGGCTAAATACGCACACAGGTAAATCTTGAGATTGCGCAACATTTTTAGCCAGGTTAAGAACAATTGAAGTTTTTCCCATTGAAGGTCTTCCAGCAACAATTATTAAATCACTTCTTTGAAAACCTTGAGTCATCGCATCAAGGTCGTAGAAATTTACAGGAATTCCAGCGACTGAAGTACCTAATGATCTCGACTCTATTTCATTAAAAGTACTTGTAAGGATTTCAGCTGCTTGAGTCAGACCTTTTGAAGGTTTTTCTTGACTGATTTCAAATATTTTTTGCTCCGCTTTATCTAGAACTTCATTAGTATCTTGAGTCTGATCAAAACCAAGTTGAACCACCTCATTTCCAGATCTTATAAGTTGCCTTCTCATGAATTTGTCGTTAATTAGATTAGCAACTTGTTCTATGGAAGCTGTAGAGGAAACATTTTCAACTAGTTCTACTAGCTTGCTGTTCCCTCCAATTTTTTCAAGTGATCCATTATCTGCTAACCAAGCACTCATTGATGTTAAATCAGTTGGTTTACCCTGGGTATGCAACATTAATGCTGTTCTATAAATTTCTTGATGGGCATTTATATAAAAAGCTTCAGGTTTAATTAAGTCTGCAATTCTTCCGATCGCGTCCGGATCAAGAAGTATGCCACCAAGAACTGCTTCCTCTGCTTGAACGTTCTGAGGAGGGACTAATCCAGCATTTTCACTATTAAAATCTTTTTTAAAATTTTTATTTTGCCCATTATTTGGAAAAGGTACGGAAACCATATCTTTAATTGCTTAGATATATACTCTGGCTACTTTTCAAAATAATGCAACAAATTGATTAACTTGTTACTTCAATATTTACTTCTGCATTTACTTCTGGATGAAGTTTTATTTTTGCTGTAAAAGAACCTAAATTATGAATATCAGGAACTGTGATGTTTCTTCTATCAATTTCTTTTTTAGTTGCTGCTTCTATTGCTTCGGCAACATCTCCATTGGTAACTGTTCCAAAAAGTACTCCATCTTCTCCAACCTGTTTTTTGATAGTGAACCTACCTATTGTAGATAATGCAGTTTGGAAATCTAAGGCTTCTTGCTTTAATTTATCTGCAGCAATTTTTTCTTTTTCTTTTTTCCTTTCAATTTGTTTAAGAACTGCTGGTGTTACATTCATTGCCTTGCCATAAGGTAATAAAAAATTTCTTGCATATCCAGGTGCTACTTCAACTAGATCACCTTCTTTACCTAGTGATGAGATTGATTCAGTTAATGCGACTTGTACTCTTTTAGCCATGAAAATATTGAACAATATATTTAATAATAAGACCTTGAGGGTAACTTTACTTTTTTTGCAAGACCAAATTTAGCAAGAATCTTAATATGTTCCCAAGTTATATCGATTTGACCTCTAAATAATCCTTGTTTTGCTGAATTGGGAAATGCATGATGATTATTATGCCAACCCTCTCCAAATGTTAATGCAGCAACCCAAGCATTGTTTTTGGATGAATCACCACTTTCAAAAGGTGCCTTACCCCAACAATGAGTAGCTGAATTTACTAACCACGTTATGTGATAAACGACTACAAGTCTCAATGGAATTCCCCATAGCACCAAAGCCCAACCACCGACTCCTAATTTTTGTCCTATTGCGTACAGAGAAAGTCCAATAGGAATTTGTAGAAATAGAAAATATTTATTTAGGAATCTGTAGTATGGATCTTTAATTAAATCTGCACTTAGCTTTGGAACAGCTTTTAGTGCTTCAACGTCTTTGAACATCCAACCCATGTGACTCCACCAAAAACCTTTTTTACTGTTGTGATGATCTACTTCTGTATCAGAAAAGGAGTGATGATGCCTATGTAAACCCACCCAATCAATAGGTCCATGTTGGCAACTTATAGCTCCACAGGTAGCAAAAAATCTTTCTAACCATCTTGGAACAATGAACGATCTGTGTGATAACAATCTGTGATATCCAAGAGTAACTCCTAAACAAGCAGTTACCCAGTAAAAAAATAATAATGAAGTAACAGCAGGGAGACTCCAAAACTTTGGTTGTAAAGCTATGAGGGAGAGAATATGAATTACAATCATAAAAACTATTGTTCCCCAAGTTTTATGTAGTCTTGGAGGATATTTTTTTGAATGGCTGGAAGGCTCTAGTAATTTGTCTGAGAGTTCTATTACTTTTTCAGCTGGAACAGGTTTTTTTAATTTTGCTGTTTCTTGGAAAATTACTGAATTCATGATATTGAAATACTATTTTCAAAATTACCGATATGTAATATTATCATACTATACTATTGATTAGTTTAATTATCTGTGAGTCTCGGATATCGCGATAAATTATCTAGAGGTAGAAGGGCTATGGCTCATTTGATACACCTCTGGCATGAAAGAAATGGATGGTCTCACAGAGTATTGCCATTACTTTCTGAAGTTCTTGATTTAGGTAAAGTTCATAATTCGCAAATTTCTAATCTTAGGAATGGTAAGTTATCTTCGCCGGGTCCTGAAGTTTTTCTCGCTTTAGCTCAAGTTAATACGATTCTTGATCAAGGTATAGAAAAAATAAGGGATCGTTTTGAAAGTGATTACCCAGAGTTATGGAAATCTTTGGAAGAGTCTGCAGTACCCCTAAAAAATGATTCTGGTAATCCATTATCGGCCGGGGAGTTATTCGAGATATTTTCAGGATTAAAACCTCTACCTTCATCTTTTGACTGGTATATAGAGGATGAAGAAGCTTCTGCTTTGAGTGATGCTCTTTCAGTCCATTTTTGTCAGAATAAGGCTTGGAGATCATGTAAAATGCAGGTAATGGAAGCCTATGCTGTTAATAAATCTGTCCGTAGAGAACGTTTTGCTGAGGTAATTGCAGGAATTAGAGATTATACGGCTGAAGAATTAGATGGAGAACTTCTTGATTTATATGAGGCTTCAAAAAAACTTTCTTATTTTCAGGGCAGGGGACCTAATGCTTTCCTCGCAGAATTAAGAAATTTATCTTCTGAAAAATAACATTAATTTTCATAATAAATGACTCTTGACAATAACTTAAAACTGGCTGAAAACGCAGTTCTTTCTGTTGAAGACAGTTTAAGTAAAGTTTTTCAAGAAAGGTCTAATCAGGTTTTCCAGAAATTAGAAAATATTTTGACAATTTTTAAGGAAGAAAAAGTTTCTACTAGTCATTTCAATCAATCTTCTGGTAGTGGTCATGATGATATATCTAGAGAAAAAATTGATGCGGTTTTTGCAAGATTTTTTCTTGCTGAAAAGGCTGCTGTGAGGATGCAATTTGTAAGTGGAACCCATGCAATAAGTTCTGTCTTATTTGGAATTCTTCGACCTGGAGATGTAATGTTATCTCTTACAGGACAACCATACGATACGTTAGAAGAAGTCATAGGAATAAGGGGAGAAGGAAAAGGATCACTTAAAGATTTTGATATTGAATATAAGCAAGTAAATATCTGCGAGAATTTTGATTCTTTTGAAGAAAAAATTGTTCATTTTTTTAATGAAAATTCATTCAAATTAGTATTCATACAAAAAAGTTGTGGATATAGTTGGAGAAAGTCTCTTACCAATTATCAGATAGAGAAAATTTGTAGTCTTATTCATTCTCTTGATCCTAACTGTATATGTTTTGTTGATAATTGTTATGGGGAGCTTGTTGAAGATAGTGAACCAATTTCTAAAGGGGCAAATATAATTGCTGGATCATTGATTAAAAATTTGGGAGGAACAATAGTTCCTACTGGTGGGTACGTTGCAGGTGATGCAGAGTTGGTTGAGATGGCATGTTCTAGATTAACCTCACCAGGCATTGGTTCTTCTGCAGGAATAAATTTTGGACTAGGAAGATTAATTTTGCAGGGTTTGTTTTTAGCACCACAAATTGTTCACGAATCACTAAAAGGTGCTGATATGGTTGCAGTAGTCTTTAAAAATTTGGGATTTAAGGTTTTACCAGAGCCAGCAACTTATAGATCTGATCTTATTCAGTCTGTAAGATTGAATAATCCTGATTTGGTACAAAAAGTTTGTCAATCTTTTCAAAATTCTTCACCAGTAGATTCTTTTCTGAATGTTGTGCCATCATCAATGGATGGATATGATTCAAAATTATTAATGGCAGGAGGTACCTTTATTGAGGGTAGTACAAGTGAATTTTCTGCTGATGCCCCTCTCAGAGATCCTTACAATATTTATGTTCAAGGTGGTTCTCACATAGCTCACATCAAAATTGCATTAATTCGATTATTATCTGAACTATTAGAGGAAAAATTAATTTCAAAGGATTCTCTACTTCCTTTATCTACTTAATCATGTCTTACAAGTTTCCAGACAACCTCAACTATGCTGAAACTCATGAATATGTCTTGGAAGAAAATGGATTATTAAAAATTGGAGTTAGTGAATTCGCTATAGATCAATTAGGAGATATTGTTTTTGTTGAATTAGCTGATGAAGGAGCGACTTTAGAGAAAGGCGAGACTTTTGGAACAATAGAATCAGTTAAGGCCGTTGAGGAAGTCTATCTGCCTTTTTCAGGGGAAATAGTATCTGTAAATGAAAGTGTTATTGAGAACCCTGAGCTTTTACAGAATGATCCGATTGGAGACGGTTGGTTAGTCATTTTGAAACCAGAATCAAAAGCATTAATTGCTGATTTGATGACTTCTGAGGAATATCAATCAAAGGTTGTACCAAAATAAGGCAAACTTTTTAAAAAGAGCTATTTTAAAGAAAAATATTTTAGTATGACATCCAAATTTGGGTCTGATTTGTTTATAAATAGGCATCTTGGGTTAGGAGATAATGATGAAAGAATTATGCTGAACAAGCTTGGTTTTAATAATATTGATCAATTTATAAATCAAGTTATTCCTGAAGATATTCAGATTAAAGATAAATCTTCAGAAATATTGCCCCAAGGTTGTTCAGAAATTGAGGCTTTAAATGAATTAGAAGAGATTGCGAATAAAAATACTAAAATTAGATCACTTATAGGCCTCGGTTATTATGACAATCACATGCCTAAAGTAATCCAAAGACATGTTCTTGAAAATCCAAGGTGGTACACGTCTTATACTCCATATCAAGCAGAAATTGCACAAGGAAGATTAGAAGCTCTATTTAATTTTCAGACTATTGTTTGTGAACTAACAGGATTCCCTGTTGCCAATGCATCTTTGTTGGATGAGGGTACTGCTGCGGCAGAAGCTATGGCCATGAGTTTTTCCGCAAGAAAAAATAGATCTTCAAAAGTGTACTTAGTGGAATCAAATGTTTTTGATCATACTTTTAATGTTCTACAAACAAGGGCAAAACCTCTGGGAATATCCTTAAAACGCTTTACTCAAAGCAACCTTCCTAATCATGATGATGTTTTTGGAATGTTGTTGCAATTACCTGGTAAAAATGGGGAATTATATGATCCCACATTCTTAATATCCCAAGCACATAGGTCAGAAATTATTGTAACGGCATGTATTGATCCACTGGCGCAAGTTTTAATAAAACCAATTTCTGAATTTGGTGTTGATGTTGCAGTGGGCAGTATGCAAAGATTTGGAGTTCCAATGGGTTTTGGTGGCCCCCATGCTGCATATTTTGCATGTTGCGAAAAATATAAAAGGCTGATACCCGGAAGAATTGTTGGGCAAACTCTATCAAAAAATGGAGAAAAGTCTCTAAGACTAGCATTGCAAACAAGAGAGCAACATATTAGAAGGGAAAAGGCCACTAGTAATATTTGTACTGCTCAATCTTTGTTAGCCATAATTTCTTCTTTTTATGCTATTTATCATGGACCCTCTGGATTAACGCAAATTGCTAAGAGATTAGTTGAGTTGAGAATAAATTTAGAATCAAGTTTAGCTGCTTTAGGTTTTGATATTCCTGATGGGATTAGATTTGATAGTGTTGATGTTTATTCTGAGTACTCCCAGAGGATTCATAATGAAGCTTTAAAAAATGGCTATAACTTAAGAATTTTGCCGTTGGGATCAACTATTGAACATTCAACTGGCTTTGGGATCTCTTTAGATGAGCTTAGTAATGAAAAAGAAATAAAAGATATTTTGACTTTCATAGCAAACCTTATAGAAAAAGAAGAAGATTTAGAGCATATAAAATTTGATAAAGAATTTCATCTTGAAAGTTTAGCTTTGAGATCCAGCGCATGGATGCAGCAAGATATATTCACAAATTACCAAAGTGAGACTGAATTAATGAGATATATATTCCGACTTGCAGAAAAAGATTTTTCTTTGGTAGATGGGATGATCCCATTGGGAAGCTGTACCATGAAGTTAAATTCTGCAGCAGAGTTAAATCCAGTCTCTTGGGCTAATTTATCTTCTATCCATCCTTTTTCCCCACCAGATCAAACTAAAGGCTATTCAAAAATTATTTCTGACCTAGAAAAATGGATAAGTGAGATTGTTGGTTTAAAATCAGTTTCTTTTCAACCAAATGCAGGCTCTCAAGGAGAGTTTGCAGGTTTATTGGCAATTAATTCTTATTTTGAATCTAAAGGTGAACTGTTAAGAAAAAAATGTTTAATTCCAAAAAGTGCTCATGGAACAAATCCTGCAAGTGCAGTTATGGCAGGTTTTGACGTGTTAACTGTTGAATGTGATGACGAAGGAAATATTGATTATCAAGATTTATCAATCAAGGTCAAAAAATTTGATAACCAAATAGGTGCTCTTATGTTGACTTATCCCTCTACTCATGGAGTTTTTGAATTACAAATCAGAAAGATATGTGATTTAATCCATTCTGTGGGAGGATTTGTATATTTAGATGGAGCAAATTTGAATGCTCAGGTTGGATTATGCAAACCTGGAAACTATGGCGTTGATGTTTGTCATTTGAATTTACATAAAACATTCTGCATTCCACATGGAGGTGGTGGTCCAGGAGTAGGTCCAGTTGCTGCATCAGAAACTTTAAGCCCATACCTTCCTGCTCATTCTTTAATGGATAATAATTTATCTAATAGTTTTAATTTCGTATCTTCTGCCAAGCATGGGAGTGCAAGTATTCTTCCAATAAGTTGGATGTATATAAAAATGGCAGGTCTTAGTGGGTTAAGAAAAGCAACTTCGCAAGCAATTTTATCTGCAAATTATATTGCGCATTCCTTAAAACATAAATTCAAGATTCTCTTTAAAGGAAAAAATAATTTTGTCGCACATGAATGTATTTTAGATTTTAGAGATTTAAAATCCAAAACTGGATTGAGTGTCAATGATTTAGCTAAACGATTAATTGATTATAGTTTTCATGCCCCAACTATTAGTTGGCCTGTTCCAGAAACCATAATGATAGAGCCTACTGAAAGTGAAAGTTTGGCAGAAGTAGATAGATTTTGTGAGGCTATGCTATTGATTGGAGAAGAAATCAGTGAAATAGAAAATAATCATGAATTAAAAAATAATAATGTAATAAGTAATGCACCCCATACGCTGAAAGAGTTAATTGCTGATAATTGGCAATATCCTTATTCAAAAGAAAAGGCTTCTTTCCCCTATAAAACTCCAACAACTATTAAGTTTTGGTCTTCAGTTTCTAGGATCAATAATGCATATGGCGATCGAAATTTAATTTGTTCTTGCAATGTAAATCAAGATGAGACTTTAGAAGAAAAAAAATGTGCTTAAAGCACTAGCGTCCCTGTATTTACTAAGTTATTATCAATGTGAATAAAAATTTAATATTTTCTTATAGAATTTTTTTAAATTTTTTTATTAAAATATTCGAGCATCAAATTTTTTGGGGTATTTGAAGCTATGACCAAAGATTTTAAATCTGGTAATGTTAAGCAACTGCCAGTTAAAAACGTCAATTTACCAAATTTTGTAAATAATCTTTCTGGAGATAACTCAAATATTTGTTCCATTGAGGGGACTAATGTTATAAGAGTACCTTTTGGCAAAAAATTCTCAAAGAAAAAAAGGCCTGAAAAGAATCAAAATATAGCTACTCTAATACTTCCTTTAAGTTCATATAGTAATCCTACTCCCCCACACGTAGCATAATAATTTAGATCAAATTTAATCTATTTCTTTGAGCGTATCTGAATAATAATTTTGCAGTTGTAACGTTGCTTGATTCCAATCCCATTTTTCTGCTTCCTTTCGTGCCTCCTTTCTCATAATTTCTCTTTTATCTTCATCCTCTAGAATTTTTTTTGTTGCTTCAATCAAACTTTGTATCCCATTATCTTTTTCATCTGGATCATATAAACAACCATTAATCCCATCGCTAATTATATCTGGAATCCCCCCCTTGTTGGCTCCGATAACTGGACATCCTGCGGCCATTGCTTCTAGTAAAACTAACCCAAGTGTTTCCGTACTAGAGGGAAATAAAAATATATCTCCAGAGGCATAGGCGCTAGCAAGCTCATCACCAGATAAATATCCTATGAAATTAGTCTTGGTATTTTCGAAGATTTTTTCAAGCTGGTTTCTATACGGTCCGTCACCTACAAGTGCTAGACAAGCATTAGGGATACTTTCTAAGACTGGTTTAATTCTCTCAATTTGTTTTTCTGCTGATAATCTTCCTACATAAATCAATAAATAATTAGCTTCTTTATATTTTCCAAATAATTTATCTCTCATTTTCTCACTTCTTAAATCTGGTCTGAAACTGTAAGTATCTACTCCTCTTTGCCAAAGAGCAGTCCTTTGAATACCTTTATCTTTTAATTCATTGACCATAGCGGTGGAAGTACACAAATTTAACAAGGCTTGATTATGAGCTGCTTTAAGTAATTCCCACAAAAGTGGCTCTAGCATACCCATACCGTAATGTTCCAGATATTTCGGAAGATGAGTATGGTAGCTAGCAATTAAAGGAATATTATTAGTTTTCGCCAACCATATGCCACCTAAGCCAAGTACAGCTGGATTAACAACATGTATCAAATCTGGGTTAAATTTTTCTAACTTATCTGAGACTGCAGGACCTGGTAAACCAAGCTTCAACTCTGGGTATAAGGGTAATGGCATTGCAGCAACTCCCACTACAGTTGCCCCCATATATGATTCTGGACACCCCTCTGGACAAAAAATTATAACTTCATCACCATTTTTTATTAAAAATTCAATTGTTTTAGTCAGTCTTGTGACTATGCCGTCAACTTTAGGTAAAAAAGTTTCAGTAAACAATGCAATTTTCACTTTCTTAAGGTAACTATTTTAAAATTTTAATTAGTCTTTATAGCCTCAGCTTGTTTTTTTGTCCAGGATGAAACACAAGGTATGCGATTAAGATCACATCTATTGGAGTATTTTTTAGCAACTTCAACAACTTCTTCTAATAAGCCATTATCAAGAGTAGTAGGGTTTAAACCTAATTCTATAAAGCATTTATTATCAACAATTAGATCATTTTCTACTGCTTCATTTCTTGGATTTGGTAAATAATTGATATCAGCTCCAGTTAGAGAAGCAACTTTTTTAGCTAGTTCTCCAACTTGATGACTCTCAGTCATTTGATTAAAGATTTTGACTCTTTCTCCAGATTTTGGAGGATTTTCAAGAGCAAGTTGTACGCATTTTACAGAGTCTTTTATATGTATAAAGGCTCTTGTTTGCCCTCCTGTTCCATGAACACTTAATGGATATCCAATTGCAGCTTGCATTAGAAATCTGTTTAAAACAGTTCCATAATCTCCGTCATAGTCAAATCGGTTTGTCAATCTAGGATCTTTTAAAGTTGCTTCTGTATTTGTTCCCCAAACAATGCCTTGATGAAGATCAGTGATCCTTACAAGATCATTTTTGTTGTAGTAAAGAAATAATAATTGATCTAAAGTTTTAGTCATATGGTAGACACTACCTGGGCTTGCAGGGTGTAATATTTCTTCTTCAAAGCGGCTTCCATCAGGTTGTGGAACTTCAACTTTTAGATAACCTTCTGGAATTGTTGCACCTCTATGTGATCCATATCCGTAGACTCCCATTGTTCCTAAATGAACAACATGAATATCTAAATTACTCTCTACTATCGCAGCAAGTAGGTTGTGGGTGCCATTAACATTATTATCTACTGTATATCTTTTGGTAAAACTCGATTTCATCGAGTATGGTGCTGCTCTTTGTTCTGCAAAATGGATCACGGAATCTGGTTTTTCATCAATGAGCAAGTTGAGTAATTTTTGATATTGCTTAGAGATATCCATGTTAAGAAATCTCATAGGCTTGCCTCCAGTCTCTTCCCATGCAGAAAGTCGTTCTGTTATTGAAGAAATTGGAGTTAAAGATTCTACTTCTAGATCAATATCAATTTTTCTACGACTTAAATTGTCGACAATAATTACATCATGATTTTGCTCTGCTAAATTCACCGCACAAGGCCAACCGCAAAAACCATCTCCACCTAGAACAATAACTTTCACTCAGAACTCCAGAATTAAAAGATTCATAATATATTTATTAAATTACTACAGCGTGCTTCCACTTTGCGAAAAAACATTGTAAATAGTTTCAAATCTTTTTTCTTAATACGATAAATAAAAGCAAATAATAAATTTTTACTTTTTTTAAACTTTTCTCAATTTAGAGAATTAGATAGGTATATTTTCTTCCGGCGAACTTGCTACTGCAAAGTCTTGTTTTTTAATTCTTCCTGCCAGAAAAGCTTGCCTGCCAGCTTTCACACTATAATTTATCGCTTGAGCCATCAGAGGAGGATTTGCAGCTTGCGCTATTGCACTATTGATTAGAACACCATCAGCTCCAATTTCCATAGCTTGAGAAGCTTCACTAGGCACCCCAATGCCTGCGTCGATTATTACTGGCACTTTTGCATTCTCAATAATAATCCTTATATTTGATAAATTTAACAAACCTTGCCCGGAGCCTATGGGAGAGCCCAACGGCATTACAGTTGCGCAACCTATTTCTTCTAGTCTTTTTGCAAGAATAGGATCTGCATTAATATAAGGTAGTACAGCGAAACCCTTTTTTATTAAAATTTCGGCTGCTTTAAGAGTTTCTATTGGATCTGGTAGCAAATACTTTTTGTCAGGAATAACTTCTAACTTCACAAAATTATTTTCTTCTTGACCAGATAATTTTGCAAGTTCTCTACCTAAAATTGCTATTCTGACTGCCTCATCGGAATTAACACAACCAGCTGTATTAGGAAGCATCCAGTATTTTTCCCAGTTGATCTTTTCTAGTAAATTTTCTCCGGTCTGAACATTTTTAATTCTTCTAACAGCGACGGTTATAATTTCCGTTTCAGAATTTGACAAACTTTCCACCATATCTTGAGTAGATTTGTATTTGCCAGTACCTACCATTAATCTACTGGAAAATTGTTTTCCACCAATTAGTAAAGAAGAATAATTTTCCATATTTAGAATCCCTTGTCTTTGATACCTTTATAAGGTTCATAATTGTTTCTTTTTTCTAACTCCTTACTTTTTTTAATTGCTGTTTTGTTTTTTGGATCTATAACCAAAACCTTTTGATAAGTTTCATATGCCAAGTCGTACTCAAGTAAACGCTGTTGTGCTGATGCGAGGTTATTTAGGGCTATAGGATATTCTGGAAGTGATTTTATTGCAGATTTATAGTGTTTAATTGCTTTCTTAAATTCATTTTGAGCAGCATAAGAAAATCCTAAAGCATTATTTATTATCGCTTTGGCTTCATCAGGTTCATTTTCATAATTTTCAATTGCTTTTAAAAAAGTTTTAGTAGCTTCAGAATATAATCTTTTTTTTATCTGAATAGACCCAAATTCATATAATTCTGTAGGTTGAGTTAGAGAATCTAAACCTTTCTGCTCGAATTTTACTAAATTTAATTCTTCACTTCTTGTTTTTAGAAATTGTCTGAATACAAAAATAGAAATTATTATTAATACAACAAAAAGAATTATTAAATAAGATTGAAAGGAAGATATTTCCATTATTTAAATTACTCTATTAGATTATATTCTTTTTTCTACTTACTAACGGAAGAAACAATTTTTTCAAAACACTTAGGATCATTTAATGCTAATTGAGCAAGCATTTTTCTGTTGATGATAATTTCTGCATTTTTCATCCCATTTATTAACTTGCTATAGTTTGTTCCATTTATCCTCGCAGATGCGTTAATTCTAGAGATCCAAAGTCTTCTAAAATCTCTTTTTCTTCTTCTTCTATCCCTATAAGCATTGCAAAGAGCTTTCATCACTCTTTGGTTTGCGGTTCTGAAAAGATTTTTGTTGCCGCCTCTAAAACCTTTTGCAAGATTTAAGATTTTGTTTCTTCTTTTTCTGGCTATGTTGCCTCTTTTTACCCGTGCCATGAATATCTAATAAAAATTGGTTAAAGATTTATGCGTATGGAATCATTAATTTTACATTATCAGCATCTCTTTCATCAACTACGGCTTTTGTTGATAGATGTCTTTTTAATTTTGAGCTTTTATGATCAAGTAAATGATTATGGAAAGCTCTTCTTCTCATGAATTTACCCGTCGCAGTAGCTTTAAATCTTTTGGCAGCTGATTTACGAGTTTTTAGTTTAGACATTTAAGTCAAATGTGTTTAATTAGGATAATCTAAACCTTTATATGCATTGGTGCAAATTAAAGTTTTTAATTGATAAGGAAAGTTCTAATTTATGAAACTTAAATTTGCCTTTTTAAACTTATTTTTAGGCTGCATTTCTCTTTTAATAATTAATACTAAATTTCCTTTTAAGTTAAAAGCAGAAGAATTGCTTCAAATTGAACTTAATACTGAAATTAAAAAAGGAAAATTTTTAATTGGTTTAAAGCAATATCTAGGTGGGGAAAATGATAGTTTTTCTAAGAAAAAGAAAATTAATTTTATCACAGATAAAGGCTTTATAAATCTGATATCGTCCAACGGTATTAAGCATAAATCAAAAGAGATTAATATTACCTGGGTGGATATACCCATCAAAAATCCAAAAGCAATTGAAAGAATTGTTTTTGGTCCTTTTGCAAGTTATGAATCAGCAAAAAAACAAGCAGAGAAACTTAAAGACAAAGGATTTGAGACGACTGTTGCTTATCCTAAAAATTGGGAAGTATGGATTCCATTCGAAGATGATCTTCCAGAGTTTGAATTTGAGAATAAGTTTGTAAGAAAAATAAAAAATTTTCAAATTACTCCTGTTCTAAGAAGTGAATATAGTGTTATGGAACTCGAAGGACCTATACATATTTATGCTAAAGAAGAAATAAAAATAAATGGTGTTAATTTTGGCAAAAAATTCTATTTAATAAAAGATTCATATGGAACTTGGACATTAGTACAGAAAATTGAGTTTGATGATTATTTGGCTGGCGTTTTGCCATACGAAATTGGACCGAATTCTCCTTTAGAGGCACTGAAGGCACAAGCAGTTATTGCAAGAACTTGGGGAATTTATAATTCTGATAGATTTAATATGGATAAATATCACTTATGTATAAGCACTCAATGTCAAGTTTATAAGCCTTTTAAAATTACAAATAAAAAAGTACAAATAGCTATAGAAGCAACTTCGAATTTGATTCTCACTTATGGAAATCAACCAATAAATGCTTTTTACCATGGTTCTAATGGTGGTGTATCTGCTACTGCAGGAGAGTCTTGGCAAATTCAAGATTATTCTTATTTCAATTCAGTCATAGACGGTTCTAAATCACTAAATAAAATTTTTAAACTTCCAATTAAAAATGAATCTGATTTAAATAATTTTTTAGATTTTGATAAAGAACAGTTTTATGGGAGTAATCATTCTCTTTTTCGATGGAATAAGAAAATTTCTAGACTTGAAATTAAAGAAAAGTTACTTAAAAACAAACTTATAAATATTAATGATGATGTTTTGGGTTTAAATTCTATTGAACGTGGTAATAGTGGCAGAGTGACAAAATTAGAAATACAAACAAATCAAGTTAATAAATCTATTATTCTAGTTAAAGATGATATACGAAGGGTATTTAATTTTATACCTAGTAATTTGTTTACTATTAATAAATTAAGTGATGATTTATGGCTTTTGAGAGGAGGAGGCTTCGGTCATGGTGTAGGTTTATCTCAGTCGGGAGCAATTGAAATGGCTAAATTAGGATTCTCTTATGAAAAAATATTGGATCATTACTATCGAGATGCAAAACTAAAAAAAATTGAGAAATTGTCTCAATGAAAGTTAAGTAATTAAAAATTTACTTTTATGAGTAAGGGTTTTTATAAAAATCGAAGATTAAAGTCGTTTATATTTCTTAGTGCTTGTTTTTTATTAGCTTTTATTCCTCATGCGTACAATATCGAAAATCTATTTTACTTAATATTGACTCTTTCTTTTGTGACTGTTTTTTACGGTTTAATAGTTATTTCTAGAAATTTAAAAAGGAATAACGTTTCAAATATCGTAAGCAGCAGAATTACCGATAAAGAGCTGCCTATGCTGGATATTTTAGTCGCAGCTAGAGATGAAGAAAATGTTATAGCCAGATTAGTTGAAAGATTATTTAATTTAGATTATCCAACAAATAAATTAAATATTTACATAATCGATGATGGTAGTTCTGATAAGACGCCTTTAATTTTAAATCGATTATCTAGACAATATGAAAAGCTACAAGTTGTAAGTCGTTCTCCAAATGCAGGAGGAGGCAAGTCAGGAGCTTTAAATTATGCCTTGAAGTTTACTCACGGTGAATGGTTATTGGTTTTGGATGCTGATGCTGAACTAAAACAAGATTCTTTGATTAGGTTATTTAGTTTTGTAGTAGAGGGTGATTGGTCTGCAGTTCAACTAAGAAAATCAGTAACAAATGTAAGTAAGAATTTTTTAACTTCATGTCAGTCAATGGAGATGGCTATGGACGCAATCTTTCAATATGGAAGATTATCAGTTGCTGGAGTGTCTGAATTAAGGGGAAATGGCCAATTAATAAAGAAAGATACATTATTGGCATGTGGTTCTTTTAATGAAGATACGGTTACAGATGATCTTGATTTGAGTTTAAGATTATTACTATCAAAATCTAAAATTGGAATCTTATGGGATCCTCCAGTCATGGAGGAAGCAGTTGAGAATTTAAATGCTTTATTAGCGCAAAGGCAAAGATGGGCAGAGGGGGGTTTGCAAAGATTCTTCGATTATGGGGATCAATTAGTAACTAATAAAATTGATTATTTGCAAAAATTTGATTTAACTTACTTCTTCATCTTGCAGTATGCACTGCCAATCACTTCTATTTTTGATTTAGTTTTCAGTATTGTTTTTTTCCATTCACCAATTTACTGGCCTATTTCATTCACTGCTTTTATGTTATCTGGCATTGCTTTTTGGTACGGTTCTTCTTGCAAAAGCGAAGTACCCGTATTGCAAAAAAGCAATTTTTTGATGGTATTTCTATCGGTTTTTTATTTATCACATTGGTTTCTAGTAATACCCTGGGTAACAATCAAGATGTCTATTTTTCCTAAAAAGATACTTTGGCGAAAAACTATTCATACTGGAGTTTAATTTATTCATCAAGGTCTATAATTTCTCCATTAAAAAAATTTGCTAAGTTTTTTGAACTATCATCATAATTTTCCTCGTTAGATATTTTTGGCGATAAATTAGTTTTTGGTTCTATTTTTTTTATTGGGTTCAAATTTTTTACTTCATTTTGGGTTAATTCTGGGGGGTTTGTTGGATTACTTTTAGTTATTTGTTTAGTAGAAAAATTAAGTATTATTTGATCTCCAAATATCTTTTTTACTGTATTTTCAATTATAACTTTTCTGCTTTTAATCATGTTTTCCCAGTTTGGAGATAAGGAAATTGTGATTTTTTCAGAATCGAAACTTTCTAGTTCAGCTTGTTGTGAGAGTAACATCCTTGTAGATGGCAACTCTAATTTGGAGAGAATTAATTCCCATTTATCTTTTAAATTATTTTCTCTAAGATCATTTTGGTGCTTATCAGAAATATTGCTCATACTATCTTTTCCAAGACCATAAGAGTTTTCTAATTTTTCGTCTTTTTTTAAAATCAATTCATTGCTGGTTACATCCTCTTTGAAGCTTGGTTTTTGGATTTCATTAGAAATATTTTCGTTATTAATGTTTTCCTTATTTTTTATGTTTTTATACTTTTCTTCAGTCGCAATATTTTTATTTACTTGCTTTTTTTCAAAACTATTTATCTCATGATTATCTAGAAGACTAGTTAAATGTATTTCAAACCAAAGCCTTGGATTATCACTTGTTTTGATTTGATATTCAATATTTCTAAGTTTATTGTGCCAATTAATTATTGTTGATTTATCTATTGTTTTTGAGATTTTATCTAATTCATCTTGAAATTCTTCAGAAGTATTATAAAGATCTGAATATTTATTACTTGTAGTATGCAGTAATAGATCTCTTGTTGTATTTAATAATCCAATAATTATTTGATGAGGTTCGTTGCCAGCATCATATAATTTGTTGCAGGTGATTATTAATGATTCTGGATTTTTCTGAATTAATGATTTAATAAGATTTGTTATTTCAATCTCTGATACTTCTCCTAGTAAGTTTTGAATATTTTGAATTGTTATACCTTCTGGTAGAAGACTAAGTTGTTCAAGAAGACTTTGGGCATCTCTCATTCCTCCATTAGATCTTTTTGCGATCATTTTTAATGCTTGAACTTCATACTGAATGGATTCTTTTTCTGCTATTTCTAATAAATGTTGAAAAATTTCAATAGGGCTTATTCTTCTAAAATCAAACTTTTGACATCTACTTTGTATTGTATTTAATACTCTCTCAGGATTTGTCGTAGCAAGGATAAAAACAACTCTTGAAGGAGGTTCTTCAATAGTTTTTAGTAAAGCATTTGAGGCTGCTGTGGAAAGCATATGACATTCATCAATAACGTATACTTTCCATCTGGCTTGAGTAGGAGCAAACCTAGCTCTTTCTATAATTTCTCTTATATTTTCAACTCCTGTATTTGATGCTGCATCAATCTCGATAATATCTAGAGCGTTTCCATCTGTAATTTGTCTACATACATCACATTTACCACAAGGATTTATTGTTGGTTGTTCGAATGCTTGGCAGTTTAAAGATTTTGCGAATATTCTTGCACTTGATGTTTTGCCAGTGCCTCTTGGTCCATTAAAAAGATATGCAGAAGCAATTTTTTTTGTTAATATTGCTTGTTTTAGAGTAATCGATATAAAGTTTTGCCCAACTAATTCATCTAGATTGTTTGGTCTATATTTTTGATGAAAAGGCTTATGTGTATTAGGCATTTATTATTAATTAATTAGAACTACTAAGGTTTCAATTGCAACAATTAAAGTCTAATTTTAAGCAGACTCTTTAATGACTCTTTTTGATCCTGAAGGTAGTTTAACAATTTTAGATGAGAATAAATTTTCTACCATTTTTTTTGTAATTGTGAATTCTTTTACATTCTCTTCAGAAGGCAAAGTGTACATAATATCAAGCATTAGTTCTTCAATTATTGATCGTAATGCTCTTGCACCTGTTTTTCTTTTATATGCTTCATCCGCTATTGCTTCAACAGAATCAGGCTCAAATGATAATTCTACATTATCCATACTTAGTAAAGTTTTGAATTGCTTTACTAGTGCATCTCTCGGTTGAGTCAGAATAGATTCTAAGGTTTCTTTAGTAAGACGATCTAATACGGCGCAAACAGGTATTCTTCCAATAAATTCCGGAATTAGTCCATACTTAACTAAGTCATCTAACTCTAAATTTTTTAAAGAGTCTCTTGGATCTACTATTTTTTTTGTATCAACTTTGTTTGCACCAGAATTAGTTGTAAATCCTATGGAGTTTTTACCCAAGCGCTTTTGAACGATATCCTCTAGACCTATAAAAGCCCCTCCGCAAATAAATAAAATTTGACTCGTATCAATTTGGATGCAGTCATGATAAGGATGTTTTCTCCCACCTTGTGGCGGTACATTAGCAATTGTTCCTTCAAGCATTTTTAATAATGCTTGCTGTACTCCTTCACCAGAAACATCTCTAGTAATTGAAGGATTCTCGCTTTTTCTTGCAATTTTATCTATTTCATCTATATAAATAATTCCTTTTTGAGCAAGTTCTACATTCATTTCTGATTTCTGTAGAAGTCTTAAAAGTATATTTTCGACATCTTCTCCAACATACCCAGCTTCTGTCAAAGTCGTTGCATCAGCTACTGCAAAAGGAACGTCTAGAAACTCAGCTAAAGTTTGCGCTAGTAATGTTTTTCCACTTCCAGTAGGGCCGATGAGTAAAATATTAGATTTTTGTAATTTCGTTGCTTGTGAATCTGTTGAATTGTTATTTTTACTTTCTTCTTTAACTTTCCAAGCTAATCTTTTGTAGTGGTTATAAACAGCTACTGATAATATCTTTTTTGCAGATTCTTGTCCAACAACTTGATTATCTAGAAAACTTTTAATTTCTAATGGCTTAGGAATTGAGGTTAATTCTAAAGGAACAGATTTTTTTGGGTTATCGGTTGGTAATTTCTTTTTTACTTGCGGGGAGTTGTTTGTGTTCGCTTGATTATCAAGTAGTTCTTCATCGAGAATTTCATTACAAAGATCTATGCACTCATCACAGATATAAACTCCAGGACCAGCTATAAGCTTTCTTACTTGGTCTTGTGATTTTCCGCAAAATGAACATTTAAGATGGGCGTCGAATTTAGCCATCGATTTTCAGGTAAAAATAAAGGTGTAAAATATTCCCTATTCACTAGGATTGCTTATAAACTTCGATTCGTCATCATTTTCTTAAAAAATCAGTATCCCTTGTCACTTTTCGATAACTTTATCAATTAATCCATATTCGACTGCTTCAGAGGGTGATAAAAAGTAGTCTCTTTCCGTGTCTTCATTAATTTTTTCTAAAGGTTGTCCAGTATGTTCTGCTAGAAGTGAATTCAATGTTTTTTTGAGAAAAAGTATTTCTTTAGCTTGTATTTCAATCTCTACTGCTTGACCTTGTGCACCGCCAAGAGGCTGATGAATCATAATTCTAGAATTAGGTAAAGCTAATCTTTTGCCTTTTGCTCCTCCAGAAAGTAGAAATGCCCCCATACTTGCAGCTACTCCAAAACATATAGTCACTACATCAGGGGATATTTGTTTCATAGTGTCGTATATGGCCATACCTGCAGTTACTGAGCCTCCAGGAGAATTGATATATATTTGTATGTCTTTTTCGGGATCTTCAGCTTCAAGAAATAACAATTGTGCAACAAGAGAGTCAGATACTTGATCATTAATTCCAGTACCTAAAAAGATTATTCTCTCCCTCAGTAGTCTTGAATAAATATCAAAAGCTCTTTCTCCTCTGCCAGATTGTTCTATAACTGTAGGTACAGCACCAAAAGTTTTATTTATACTTTCGTAAGAACTTATTGAGCTTTGGATTAAATGTTTTTTTTCTGAGTTCACAAAATAGTTTTCGTCTTATAAATAATCTAAGGGGTTTTTGTTTAATTAGTAGGAAATTTCATAAATTATTTTTTTTCTTTTTTATTTTGAGTTTTTGTGGTTTTTCCTGTTTTTGTTTTTTTTTGTCGAAGTTTTTGTCGCTTTAGTTGCTTTAGAGGTTTTGGTGGCTTTAGAAGTTTTTGTAGTTTTTTCTTTTACTTCGGAATTTTCTTCAAGCCAAATTATTAGTTTTTCTTTGAGTAAATCGTTATTTATTACTTCTGTTAATTTTTTAATATCTATTTGTTTTGAAGATTGAGAGATCGCATCTTCATAGTCTTTCATTTTTAGATCAATTTCGTCTTTTTCAACTTTTATGTTTTCTTTTTCAGCTAATGCTTTTAGAGCTAAATTTCTTTGAACATTTTTTTCAGCTTGAGGCCTTGTGGACTCGGCTAATGACTTAACTAATTCCGGCGTGAAAGTAGATTTAACATCAAGACCTTGTTGAGCAAATCTTTGTGCGGTTTGTTCAATATTATTCCTTACTTCTATATCGATCATAGATTTTGGAATTTCAGCAACTAATTCGTTTGTTAAGGCATCTAATAAAGCCTCAATTTTGATATCTTTTTGAGTTTTTTCAAAATTATCTTTTAGTTGTTTTTCAATATCTATCTTTAGCTCTTTTAATGATTCTTTGTTGCCAGACTGTTTTGCAAAATCGTCATTAAGTTCAGGTAATTCTTTTTCCTTAAGATCCTTTAGGTTTACTTCAAAGATTGCCTCTTTACCTCTTGAATCTTCATGAGAATAATCTTCAGGAAATTTAAGGTTAAGTGTTTTAGTATCACCAATTTTCATCTTTACTATTCCCTCAACGAAACCAGGAATCATTTTGTTCTTTTCTAACTCAAGATCCATTGATTCACTTGTCCCACCATCAATCTCTTTACCAGAATCTTTATATGTCCCTTTGAAACTAACTACAGCAATATCCCCTAATTTTGCTGCTCTATTGGTTACTGGAATAATATTTGCAAATTGATTTCTAGATTTTTCTAAGGCTTCATCTACTGACTTAGGATCAAACTTAGTTTTTGAGATTTCAACACTAAGTCCTTTGGATTTTTTTAGTTTTAATTCGGGGGCAACATCAGTTTGAAGAGTAACCTTAAGTGATTTTTCAGGACTAAATTTTGCAAGTAAAGATTCAAATCCATCTACCAATTCTGGCTCACTTAATGGTTCTATAGATTTTATTTTTAATGCTTCTTGCCATGATTTATCAATGATTTTTTCTAAGGCGGAAGCATGTAATTGTGTGATTCCAATTCTTTGGATTAAGACTTGTTTAGGAATTTTACCAAGTCTAAATCCAGGAATTTTAGCCGAACGACTAATAGTATTGATTGTCTCATTTACATACGTTTTGCATGTCTCGGATGGTATCTCTAATTCAAATGCAATTCTACTTTGAGGTAGAGGAGTTGTTTTGACTATTAATGCTTCTTTAGCCATGTTTTTTGTAATTATTACTATAAGCCGAAACTTAATTATTTCACATTATGTGATTTCCTTGAAAGTTAATTTTTTGATAAAGTAAAAAAAATAGTCAATCTATTTATAAAAATCATTTTAAAGTGTGAGACAATCTCCGTTTTTGCCTAATAGGCCATTAAAAATTGCTGTTTTAGGATCTTCAGGTGCTGTAGGATCTGAATTACTCAAAATTCTTGAACAACGAGATTTCCCGATATCAGAATTGGTATTGCTTTCATCAGAGCGGTCAGAAGGGAAAAAAATCATTTGGAAAGGTGAAAAATTACTTACAAAAAAAACCACTAAGGAAGAATTCCTGAATCTTGATCTAGTTTTAGCTTCAGCTGGTGGAAGTATTTCAAAAAAATGGTTGTCTACCATTATGGATCAAAATGCTTTGCTGATAGATAATTCCAGTGCTTTCAGATTAGAAAAGAACGTACCTCTTGTAGTTCCTGAAGTTAACGCTAGTGATGCACTCAATCATGATGGGGTAATAGCGAATCCAAATTGCACTACTATTTTATTGACATTAGTTTTGGCACCGTTAAATAAACTTTCTTCTATTCAAAGAGTTATTGTCTCAACATATCAATCTGTCAGTGGTGCAGGCCAATTGGCGATGGAGGAACTAAAACTCTTAACTGAACAATTTCTACAGGGTAATCCTCAAAAAAGTGAAGTTTTGCCATACTCCTTGGCTTTTAATTTGTTCTTACATAATTCACCTATGCTTGCAAATAATTACTGCGAAGAAGAGATGAAAATGGTTAATGAGACCAGGAAAATATTAAATATTACTGATTTAAAGCTCTCTGCTACATGTGTTCGAGTCCCAGTACTCAGGGCACATTCTGAATCTATCAATATTGAATTTGCTGGTGTAGTTGATCCTAAAGATGCTCTGAAAGAATTAAAAAAATCTCCTGGAATTGAAATTATTGAGGATTACCAAAACAATAGATTTCCTATGCCAAATGATGTTATGGGAAGGGATAATGTTGCTGTTGGCAGGTTAAGAACTGATATAAGTCAGCCCAATGGATTAGAATTATGGCTATGTGGAGATCAAATAAGAAAAGGAGCAGCTCTTAATGCTGTTCAAATAGCTGAGTTATTAATTCCAAAAAAATGATTTTAGACAAAACTAAGTTTACTAATCCATTATTTGGAAGAATATTGACTGCAATGGTTACTCCATTTACTGAAAATGGAGATGTAGATTATGAACTAGCTATAAAACTTGCAAATTATCTATTTGATAACGGTTCTGATGGAATTGTACTTTGCGGTACTACAGGAGAATCTCCGACCCTTTCATGGGAAGAACAACATGATTTATTTATTGCAGTGAAAGGATCCTTGGATTCAAGTTGTAAAGTAGTAGTTGGTACTGGTAGTAATTGTACAAGCGAGGCTGTAGAAGCTACAAAAAAAGCCTACAACTCAGGGGCCGACGGTGCTTTGGTTGTTGTTCCTTATTACAATAAACCACCTCAAGAAGGTCTTTATAAACATTTCAGTGCCATTGCAAATTCTGCAAAGGATTTGCCCTTGATGCTTTACAACATACCTGGAAGGACAGCTTGCAATTTATTACCTGATACTGTGAAGAAACTTATGGATTTTTCAAATATTCTCAGTATTAAAGCTGCAAGCGGTAGAATAGAGGAAGTAACAGAACTAAGAGCTGTTTGTGGCTCGGAACTTTCTGTATATAGTGGCGACGATTCATTGTTACTCCCAATGTTATCTGTAGGTGCTGTAGGAGTAGTAAGTGTCGCAAGTCATTTGGTTGGTTTGCAGTTAAAAGAGATGATTGAATCTTTTCAAATTGGAAAAGTTTCCAAAGCGCTTGCTATTCATGAAAAACTGCAGCCTCTTTTTAAAGCACTTTTTATGACTACTAATCCAATTCCAATAAAGGCTGCTTTAGAGCTTTCGGGATGGAATGTAGGCAGTCCTAGAAATCCTTTATCTCCACTACCATTGGACATGAGAAAACAGCTTTCAATTATCCTCGAATCCTTACATTAAGGATTCTTTTTAACTTGATAATTAAATTTAAATAAAATTAGATTGATTACAAGAAAGACTTTATAAATTTCTAAATTATGCAATCAAGATCAAATTCAACTATTAATAGATCTTCAAATAATTCATCTGGATCTAAAAATAGTAATACTCCGACTCTAAGAGTAATACCATTAGGTGGCTTACATGAAATAGGAAAAAATACTTGTGTATTTGAATACGGAGATGAACTAATGCTAGTTGATGCTGGCCTAGCTTTCCCTTCAGATGGTATGCATGGTGTGAATGTTGTTATGCCAGATACAACTTTTTTAAAAGAAAATCAAAGAAGAATAAAAGGAATGATTGTCACTCACGGTCATGAAGATCATATCGGAGGCATTTCTCATCATCTAAAGCATTTTAATATTCCGATTATTTACGGTCCAAGACTAGCAATGTCAATGCTTAGAGGAAAAATGGAGGAAGCAGGAGTATCTGATAGAACAACTATACAGACAGTAAATCCAAGAGACGTTGTAAAAGTTGGACAGCATTTTTCTGTTGAATTTATTCGAAATACTCATTCTATCTGCGATAGTTTTTCTTTAGCAGTTACAACACCTGTTGGCACAATTATTTTCACTGGAGATTTTAAGTTTGATCATATGCCAGTAGATGGAGAGCAATTTGATATTGAAAGGATGGTGCATTATGGAGAGAAGGGAGTTTTATGCATGTTCAGTGATTCTACTAATGCCGAAGTTCCAGGTTTTTGCCCCTCTGAGAAGACTATTTATCCCTCTTTAGAAAAACATATTGCTGAGGCAAAAGAACGAGTTATCCTTACCACTTTTGCTAGTTCTGTCCATAGAGTGACAATGATTTTAGAGTTGGCTATGAAACATGGAAGAAAGGTCGGTTTGTTAGGTAGATCAATGATAAATGTTATTGCTAAAGCAAGGGATATTGGTTACATGAAATGTCCAGATGATTTGTTTGTTCCTATTAAACAAATTAGAGATTTACCAGATAGAGAAACTTTATTGTTGATGACTGGTAGTCAAGGAGAACCTTTAGCTGCTTTAAGTAGAATTTCTCGTGGTGAGCATCAACATGTACGCCTTAAGACAACTGATACTGTTATATTTTCCGCTAGCCCAATCCCAGGAAATACTATTGGTGTAGTCAATACAATAGATAGATTAATGAAAATGGGAGCGAAGGTTGTTTATGGAAAAGGTGAGAATATTCATGTTTCTGGTCATGGTTTTCAAGAAGATCAAAAATTAATGTTGGCTTTGGCCAAACCTAAGTTTTTTGTGCCGGTTCACGGAGAGCATAGAATGCTCGTTTGTCACAGTAGAAGTGCTCAGATTATGGGAGTTCCAAAAGACAATATTTTAATTATTGAAAATGGAGATGTAGTTGAGTTGACACCTAATTCCATTCAAAAAGGTGATCCGGTAAAAGCTGGAGTAGAGTTGCTTGATAATTCTCGAAATGGAATTGTCGACGCTCGAGTATTAAAAGAAAGGCAGCAATTAGCTGGTGATGGTGTTGTAACTGTTTTAGCACCTATAAGTACTGATGGAAAAATGGTTACACCTCCTAGAGTTAATTTACGAGGAGTTGTCACTACTGCAGAACCAAGAAAAATGTCCATGTGGACAGAACGAGAAATAAGCTGGGTCTTAGAAAATAGATGGAAACAATTATCTAGGCAGACTGGGCCAAATAATTTTGAAGTAGATTGGATTGGTGTTCAGAGAGAAATTGAAAATGGTTTATCTAGAAGAATGAGAAGAGAATTACAAGTTGAACCACTTATTTTGTGTTTAGTGCAACCTGCCCCTAGCGGAACCCGTGCGTATATTCCGAAGATTACTGAAGAGCATAATCACACTAATAGGAATAGAAATAATCACAATTATCAAAAGAAATCAAACAATAATAATCCTAATAATTCAAATAATCAGCAAAATACACCAAATAGTCTCAAAGTCTCACAGAATCCACCAGCTGATTCTGCAACTGAAGATTCATTTGAAGGCAGAACAAGAAGAAGAAGATCTACCGTTACATCTTAAGTTTTTTCAAAATTTATATATTTTTTATCCCAAATAATTTTTAAAAACTCCTGCAAGCTAACTTGCCCTTTGTTTTTTTCATAAATTGAATTTGCTATTTTTACCAGATTTTTAGAGCTATATTGCTTTTTAGATATTTCCTTTAGAAATCTATTTAATATTGTACATCTTGCTTCAATACACATACTATTTAAAAGATTCCTTTTAATTCCATTTACGTCTTTACAATATAGGTATGCTAGTTCACTAAGATCATTACGTTCATTATTGTAATTGCTCATTTTTTGGGAAAAATTATTTATCCTTTCAGAACAACCAGGATAGATAACCTCCAAGGTAGGAATAATTTTTTTTCTTACTAAATTTCTTTTTAATTTAATATCTGAATTTGTTGGATCTTCCCAAACTGGGATGTTCATAACATCACAAAATTGTTTTGTGTCTTCTCTACTGAAAATTAATATTGGCCTTATTAAAAAAATTTGATTTTCTATTAATCTTTTATTCTCAATATTACTAAGACCTGCAAAATTGCTCCCTCTAGATAAATTGAGGATAAATGTCTCTGCGTTATCAGTACTAGTGTGACCAGTTAACAAATAAATATTTTTATTTTGCTGTTTCTCTTTTAATGTAGTTTTGGCTATTTCACATAATTTTTGATATCTCCATTCTCGTGCTTTTTCTTCTGTAAGAATATTTTCTTTATCTGCTTTATCAAAATAGAACGGAATATTTTTGCCTTCACAATAACTTTTTAATTCAAGAGCATAAAGTGAGGATTTTTTGTGCCACTGATGATCACCATGCCAAACACTAATAGACCAATTATGAATTTTTTTTAGGTCATCAATTAACGTTAATAAGGCCATTGAGTCTTGACCCCCAGAAACACTTATTAAAATATTCGATCCTTTAGGAATTAATGTTTTTTTGCTCAGAAACTCTCTATGAAGGAGATGATGCCATGATAGCCATTTTTTCTGAGTTGAATTTTTATCAGACATTTTGTGTTGCTCAGATAATATTTTTTAAAAAATGCACTGTTTTACTAAAACAATGTCACAATCGGGTAATAAATTCATTAAGTAAATGAGTCTGATTAATCTTTTGCCACAAAAAATTGAAGAAGAGTTGAGAAGTAATTCTTTACTCAAAGTTATTTCAGGATTGAATAATTTCGATGCTCAATCTGTGAAAACAATTGTTGAGGCTGCTGCATTAGGAGGTGCAGATCTTGTCGATATTGCTTGTAAACCTGAATTAGTTGATATAGCACTCAAGCATTCTGAATTACACGTATGCGTGAGTTCAGTAGTGCCACATTCTTTTCTAGATTCTGTAAAAGCAGGAGCCTCATTAATCGAGATAGGAAATTACGATACTTTTTATGAAAAAGGTATTAATTTCTCAGATGAAAAAGTCTTAAACATAACTAAAGAAACAAGGGATTTATTACCAAATGTTCCCTTATCAGTAACTGTTCCTCATACTATGCCAATTGATAAACAAGTTGATCTTGCTTTAAACCTAGTTGATGAAAGTGTTGATATTATTCAAACAGAAGGCGGCACTAGTTCTAGTCCTTATTCGTCAGGAATTCAAGGTTTTTTTGAAAAGTCAGTACCAACTCTTGCAGCTACCTATGCTATTAGCCAAGAATTTAAGAAACAATCTGTCGAGATACCTATTATGAGTGCTTCTGGATTAAGCCAAGTAACTTGCCCACTAGCAATATCTTGTGGAGCTTCAGCAGTTGGCGTTGGATCTGCAGTTAATAAATTAGATGATTTAATATCAATGATTGCGGTTGTTAGGGGCTTGAAAGAATCTTTGAAAAAATCAATAATTGGAGAAAAAATTTCTTAGTATATTAATACTTTTTAGCTATTAGCTTAATGAATAACTATAAGCTTCAAGCTCCTTATGAACCAAATGGAGATCAACCTGAAGCTATAAAAAAATTAGTTAAAGGTGTTAATAGTGGGAAAGAGTTTCAGACTCTCTTAGGAGCTACTGGAACTGGTAAAACATTTACTATTGCAAATGTAATTCAACAAACAGGAAGGCCGGCCCTTGTATTGGCTCATAATAAAACATTAGCTGCACAACTATGTAATGAATTAAGGGAGTTCTTTCCTAAAAATGCTGTTGAGTACTTTATTTCTTACTACGATTATTATCAACCCGAAGCTTATGTCCCAGTAAGTGATACTTATATTGCGAAAACAGCTTCAATTAATGAAGAAATTGACATGCTGCGACATTCTGCTACACGCTCATTATTTGAGAGGAAAGATGTAATTGTAGTGGCATCTATAAGTTGTATTTATGGTCTTGGTATACCAAGTGAATATTTAAAAGCTGCAGTTAAATTTGAAGTTGGAAAATCTATAAATCTACGTTCCTCACTAAGGTCGCTCGTTGAAAATCAATATACTAGAAATGATATTGAAATTACTAGAGGTAGATTTAGAATTAAAGGTGATGTTTTAGAAATTGGTCCTGCTTATGAAGATAGATTGATAAGAATTGAATTATTTGGCGATGAAGTTGAGGCTATTAGATATGTTGATCCTACTACTGGCGAAATACTTGAAAGTTTAGAAAAAGTTAGTGTTTATCCAGCCAAGCATTTTGTTACTCCAAAAGATAGACTTGAAAGTGCAATAAGTGCAATTAGAAAAGAATTAAAAACTCAACTCGATAAATTTACTTACGAAGGAAAATTATTAGAGGCTCAACGTCTAGAACAACGTACAAAATATGATTTAGAAATGCTGAAAGAGGTTGGTTATTGTAATGGGGTTGAGAATTATGCGCGTCACTTATCAGGCAGGGATGAAGGTTCACCTCCAGAATGCTTGATAGATTATTTTCCCAAAGATTGGTTGTTGGTAGTTGATGAGAGTCATGTAACATGTCCCCAACTTCATGCGATGTACAATGGTGATCAATCTAGAAAAAAAGTTTTAATTGACCATGGTTTTAGATTGCCAAGTGCTGCAGATAATAGACCTTTAAAATGTGAGGAGTTCTGGGAAAAATCAAAGCAGACATTATTTATAAGTGCGACTCCTGGTCAATGGGAATTAGATCAATGCGATGGTGAATTTATTGAGCAAGTTATAAGACCAACTGGGGTATTAGACCCTGTAATTGAGGTAAGACCTAGTGAAGGGCAAATAGAAGACCTATTATCTGAAATAAGAATTAGAGCTGAAAAGAATCAAAGAGTTTTAGTAACTACACTTACAAAGAGAATGGCTGAAGATCTAACTGATTTTTTATCTGAAAATAAAGTAAGAGTTAGATATTTGCATTCCGAAATTCATTCAATTGAAAGAATTGAAATTATTCAAGACCTCAGAATGGGCGAATATGATGTTCTGGTCGGAGTTAATTTATTAAGAGAAGGACTTGATCTTCCTGAGGTTTCTTTAGTGGCTATTTTAGATGCTGATAAAGAAGGGTTTCTACGGGCAGAAAGATCATTGATTCAAACAATTGGAAGAGCTGCAAGACATGTTGAGGGAGTCGCCTTGCTTTATGCAGATAATTTTACGGATTCAATGAAAAGAGCAATATTTGAAACTGAAAGAAGAAGAACTATTCAAAAAAAATATAATCAAGTCAACGGTATTACTCCAAAACCTGCAGGAAAAAAAATAGAAAACTCAATATTATCTTTTCTAGAACTTTCCAGAAAATTAGATTCTGGTGGATTATCTAAAGATTTATTAAATATAGTTAATAACAAAACGGACGCAATTCTCAATTCCAGTGATCATCAATGTTTGCTTGAAGAATTGCCTGACTTAATAGACAAGTTAGAAATTAAAATGAAAGATGCTGCAAAAGAATTAAATTTTGAAGAAGCAGCAAATTTGAGGGATAGAATCAAAAAATTAAGACAAAAATTGGCTAGAAATAATTAAAAAGAACTTATTTTTCTAATTCGAAATGATTATGAATTGCATTAACTGCTTTGTCGCAATCTTTTTCTAAGACAATACATGAAGTTCTAATTTCACTAGTGGCAATCATTTCAATATTGATATTTTGGTCAGCCAGTGCTCTAAATATTTTTCCAGCCGTTCCAACCTTGAAGGCCATTCCTGCTCCAACAGTGCTTACCTTGGCTATCGCAGGGCCATCTTCAATGTATGAACCAGGTAATTTTTTTGTTAAGGTATCAAAAACAAAGTTAGCTTTTTCTCTATCTTGCTTATTCATAGTAAGACTAATATCCTTGGTTTTTAAAGAGGAAATTCTTTCAGATTGAACGATAGTATCGAAAAGTAAATTGTTTTCAGCTAGGGCTAAGCATATAGAAGCTGCTACACCTGGACGATCAGGGAGTTTCCGAAAACTTACTTGAACTTGATTTTTATCTAATGCAATTCCTCTTACTTCAGGTTGATCTTGTTTTTCATTGATTGGATTAACAAATATTTGTGTATCGGATAACTTAAATTTCTCGGCAACAAATCTAGTAGCTTTTGGAATATTATTAATTTCAATTACACAGCTGACTTTAATTTCACTAGTAGCTATTAACCTGACATTTATATTAGCTTGAGATAAAGTATCAAATAAATCAGCTGAAACACTTGGTCTACCCATAATGCCTGCTCCTTGAATACTCAATTTAGTCATCTTTGTTTTTAGATTGTATTCTCCTCCTAATTGACTAGTTATAAGTTCACATTGTTCTGCAGTTTTTTTAACTTCTAATTCACTTACAGTAAATGTAATATCGTTGTTATTTCCATCATTTGTCGCTTGTATTATTAAATCTACATTAATACCTGCTTCAGATAGTTTTTCAAATATTTGTGCTGCAATCCCAGGCTTATCAGGAATATTTGAGAGGCTAAATACTGCTTGGTTTTCTACTATTTCAAGACTATTTACTGTTTTTGTTAATTCTAAGCTTCCTCTTTTTAGCGGGAGAGGCTGGATTTGGCTTTCTAGGAAAGTTCCACTTGAGTCGCTTTGGCTTGATTTGACGCACAATTTAATTCCATAATTGCGAGCAATTTCTACAGCTCTTGGATGCAGAACTGAAGCACCTACGCTTGCAAGTTCAAGCATTTCCTCACAACTAATTTCATTTAAGAGTTTTGCATTAGGAACAATTCTTGGATCAGTAGTAAGAACCCCTGGAACGTCTGTGTAAATTTCGCAAGTTTCAGCTCCTAAAGCTGTTGATAAGGCTACTGCAGAGGTATCTGAACCACCTCTACCCAAAGTCGTAATTTCCATTGATCCAGTATGGCTTAATGTTGTTCCTTGAAAT
>QCDI01000002.1:0-163711 GCA_003280965.1 Prochlorococcus sp. AG-355-B18 | reverse complement strand
AGCTGTTATTAGATATGCTGGGGCAGCTAGTGGGATTAGCTGTAAAATACGCAGAACTTTTCTGTACTCAAAATCACAATTTGAAAGTAACCATCCATTTAAAGTTCCTAACCCTCCACCAAAAAAACTAGTTAGTAATAGAACTTTTAAAGTTCCTAATACTTCTTTTCCTCCAGCAATACCTAATGAAAAATTCCCACTTAAAATATATCGAAATCCCTCAAGAAGAAAATTGGAAATTGGAATGATTACTAAAAGTGCAACAACGAACGAAGCAAGATAAAAAAGTTTTAATTCGGTTACTGCGTTTTTAAATCCTTTAATAAGTATTTTCAAAAATTAATTAAACCCTAAATATGTATACTCTAGTCTTTACTAAATCTACATGATGAAAGTTGATTCTTAATAGTTTGATGATCTAAGTTTTTCCCAATTAATACTATCTTGTTAGATTTTTCTTTAGTCCATTCTTCATCATCTAGAGAAAATCGTTTTCCAGATAGGTGAAAAATATGTTTTCTTTCACTTTCCATAAACCATAATATTCCTTTCGCTCTAAACACATTTTGTGAGATTTGATTATCTAAGAAATATTGAAACTTTCTTAAGGAAAATGGTTCAAATGTCTCATAAGAAACTGATGTAAAACCCTCTATATTATTGATCAAATCATGAGAATGATCATGTGAATGAGAAGAATGATCGTGTGAATGAGAAGAATGATCGTGTGAATGAGAAGAATGATCGTGTGAATGAGAAGAATGATCGTGTGAATTGTCTTCTAAATCTTCTTTATCCTTATCGAATTTAAAAGTATCTGTTTCAAATAGCCCGACACTCATTATTGTTTGTAATCCAACTTCACTATTTGTTGATCTCAATATCCTTGGTTCTTTTTTTATTTTATTTATAAATTTTTCGACTTTCTTTAATTGTTCTTCGTTAACTAAATCACATTTATTTAGTAGAAGGATATCTCCATATAAAATCTGAGAATAGGCGATACTTGTATTATTGATTTCAAAATCAAAATTTTCTCCATCAATAACAGTGATGATTGAATCTAATCTTACTTTTTCTCGAAGATCTCCAGCTGCAAAAGTCATTGCTACTGGTAATGGATCTGCTAGTCCAGTAGTCTCGACAATCAAATAGTCTATTTTTTCAGATCTTTCTAAAACTTTAGATACTGTATTTAATAATTCACCATTAATAGAGCAACATATACAGCCATTATTTAATTCAATCATATCTTCCGAGCCCTCTATTATTAAGTCATTATCTATCCCTATCTCTCCAAATTCATTAACCAAAACAGCTGTTTTAAGACCAATTTGATTTTTTAAAATATGATTTAAAAGCGTAGTTTTTCCAGAACCTAAAAATCCACTAATAATCGTAACAGGTAATAATTTTTTAGACATTTTGACGAATTTTTTAAATTAATAATTTTAAATTTGTAATTTATTGATCGAAAACTTTATTTATTTCTGAAGCTAATGTTTGATCCAGATTTGTTATGCCCCTCAAATCATGGGTACTTAACCTAATTATTACTTTTGAATAAACGTTTTCCCAGTTTGGATGATGGTTATATTTTTCGCAAATTAAGGCAATTTTAGTCATAAATGAGAAGGCTTCAACAAAATTTAAAAATTTAAATTCTCTCTGGATTTGTTTATTGTTAATTTCCCAGCCGGGTATTTTGAAAACTAATTCCTTCAATTCTTCATTTTGCAAAAGGTAAGGTTCCATTTAATAAATATTAGTTTTTATTAATTACATTATAAATATTTTTCCTTTTCTCACCCATTATATGTAAATTTAAAACCCTTTCTTTTTTATCAAATCTATGTTCCCACAAATATACTGCTTGCCATGTACCAAGCATAATATTGCTGTCTTGAAAACTCAAAGATAAACTCGTGTTTGTTAATGATGTTTTGATATGTGCTGGCATATCATCAGCCCCTTCTTGATAGTGTTTATAAGAAATTTCTTCTCTTTTTTTTGATAAAGTTAAGTAGGAATTATATGGGACTATAGATTGCATATATTTTTTTAAGTCTCTTAGTACGTTTGGATCAGCATTTTCATTAATAGTTAAGCTGCAACTTGTATGCAGTGAAGTTAAATTTAAAATTCCTGAATCAAAATTGTTTTTTTCAATAAATAAATTTAAATCATTTGTAATATCAATAAACCCCTCACCATTAGTTGTAAATTCTATTTTTGAAAATATTTGTTCCATATAAATAAAACTCAATTAATTAATATTCTATAATGGATAAAGAATGTATGTTATGTGCAAACATCAAAATTTTTATCTTAAAATGAATTTAATTTATTAGTAAATTTTGACCGAAATTCAATGGAATAAGCTCGGGGCTTATCTTAAAGAAACTCAAATATTAGGTTCAATCCAAAATACACTTTACTGGGATCAGAATACTGGGATGCCAAAGAAAGGAGCTTCTTGGAGGTCTGAACAACTTACCTACATTGCAAAAATCTTGCACAAGAGAAATTCTTCTGAAGAATTTTATAATTTAATACAATCTGCAAAAAATGAATTATTAGATACTGAACAAAATTTCAATAATCAACTCTTCATTAAAGGTAAAGAAAGAAACATTAATCTTTTAATCAAGGAATTTAATAGAGCGAAAAATTTAGATCCTAAATTAGTTGAGTCTTTAGCAAAGGCAAAATCTAAAGGATATGAAAGTTGGCAAGAAGCTAAGAAAAAATCAGATTTTAAAGTTTTTCTCCCATTCTTTGAAGAACTAGTCAAATTACGGATTGAAGAGGCAAAACAGATATCAGATCAATATTCGCCATGGGAAACACTAGCCCAGCCCTTTGAGCCTGAATTAACTTTAAAGTGGTTGAATAAAATTTTTCAGCCTTTGAAAGACACTCTCCCAGAGTTGATTAGAGGAATTAACAATTCAAAGAAATATCACTGGGATTTAAGTCCAGAATCTCAACAGAATTTATGTTCTAAATTACTTGATGAGCTTGGGAGAGATAAAGATCTAGTAGTTGTCGGTAAATCTCCACATCCTTTTTCGATTACATTAGGGCCTAATGATTATAGAATTACGACAAGAATTGTTGAAGGTGAACCATTATCAAGCTTTTTAGCAACTGCTCATGAGTGGGGGCATTCAATTTATGAGCAAGGTCTGCCATCACAAAGTCATCAATGGTTTGCTTGGCCTTTAGGTCAAGCAACTTCTATGGGTATACATGAAAGTCAATCGTTATTTTGGGAAAATAGAATAGTTAAATCCAAATCTTTTTCGAAAAGATTTTTTAAAAAATTTGTTTCAGCTGGATGTACATTAAATAATTATTTTGAACTCTGGAAATCTATTAACCATTTGGAAGCAGGATTAAATAGGGTTGAGGCAGATGAATTGACCTATGGATTACACATACTGATTAGAACCGAACTTGAAATAGATTTAATTGAGGGTGGGTTACCTGCTGAGGATATCCCAGAGGAATGGAATAAAAGATATGATGAACTCTTAGGAATAAAACCATCTAACGATTCAGAAGGTTGTCTTCAAGATGTTCATTGGAGTGAAGGGGCTTTTGGATATTTCCCTTCATATTTGTTAGGTCATCTTATAAGCGCGCAAATATCTTCGCAAATGGAAAGAGACATTGGTTTGATAGATGATTTAATCCAAAATGGTGAATATCAAAAAATCATCTTTTGGTTAAGAAATAATGTCCATAAATATGGCAGATCAGTTAATTCTATGGAATTGATAAGAACGGTCACTGACGAAGAACTATCACCAAACTATTTTATTAATCATTTAAGGTCTAAAATAAAAGATTTTTGCTGAAAGATTACTTTTAAAGAATTTGATTGAGCTTGAGGTTGTAAGATAAATAAAAATTATTTCTTGATGGCAAACCTTAATCAACCCCCAAGCAGGGTTACTCCAAATTTATTGCACATACTAAACGCTTTCACTGATAGCTCGAATACAATAATTAACACTATTGTTGAATTGAACTCTAACACCATAAATAAATATGAATTAATTACAGAAACGGGGCACCTTAAACTTGATAGGGTAGGTTATTCTTCACTTTCTTATCCATTCGCTTATGGATGTATACCAAGGACATGGGATGAAGATGGAGATCCACTTGATGTCGAAATTGTAAGTGTAACTGAGCCATTAATACCTGGATCTATTGTCGAGGCAAGGATTATTGGGGTGATGAAATTTGATGATGGTGGAGAGGTTGATGATAAGGTAATAGCGGTTCTCGCAGACGATAAAAGAATGGATCATATCTCAAGTTATGAAGACCTTGGAGAGCATTGGTTAAAAGAAACAAAGTATTATTGGGAGCATTACAAAGATTTAAAAAAACCTGGAACATGTAATGTTAATGGCTTTTTTGGGATAGAAGAAGCTATTAAAGTGATTAAAGATTGTGAAGAGAGATACAAAAAAGAAATTGATCCTAAATTAGTAAATTAACTAATTTTTGTTTTCTCTAAATTCTTCAAATATTTCGCTTAGTATTTTATCGGCACCTTGGAGCTTTAGTTTTTCTGCTAGTTCTATGCCTACGAGTTCAGGGTCATTAATATTTCCAATAACTTGATCTTTTATAAGCCTTTCTCCATCAAGAGAGGCTACCATTCCAGTAAGGTAAAGCAGTCCATTATCAATATTACTATTGACTCCTATTGGAACTTGGCATCCACCTTCAAGGTCTCTTAAAAAAGCCCTCTCTGCGAGACATCTTTGACTAGTGGGTTTATCTTCTAAGACATTTATAATTTCTAAAACTTTGTCATCGTCAGATTTACATTCAATGCCTAGAGCTCCTTGGCCGACGGCATGAAGGGAAATTTCACTAGGTATAATTTGGTGAATTCTTGATTCAAAGCCTAATCTTTTTAAACCAGCAGCCGCAAGAATTATACAATCAAATTCTCCTGCATCTAATTTTTCCATTCTTGTAATAACATTTCCCCTGATATCTTTAAAAACAAGATGTGGGTATTTATTTCTTAATTGTGCAAGTCTTCTTAGAGAGCTTGTTCCTACAATCGAACCTTCAGGTAAGGTTTCCAATTTATAACAGTCATTTTTTTTGTTTACTACTAAAGCATCTGCGGGATCTTCCCTCTTTGTGATGCATCCTAATTTGAGGCCATTAGGCAAATTGGTTGGTAAATCTTTCAGTGAATGTACTGCTATATCTGCATGACCTACGAGCATTTGTGCTTCAAGTTCTTTTGTAAATAATCCTTTGTCGCCTATTTTTGCTAATGCTACATCGAGGATTTTGTCCCCCTGAGTTGCCATGGCTTCTATAGATACCTCTAAATTGGGAATATTCCTCTCTAGTTGATCTTTAACCCATAAAGTTTGAACCATTGCTAGCTTACTTCTTCTACTAGCTATTTTCAGCTTTAAATTAGTCATTAAATATTATTTTGAGTTTGAATTAAAATAAAGTCGAATTTATTTTAAGCTATTCTTTTGCAAGTTTCTAAAGCTGAAGATTATACTTAACTTTTTTTATTTTATATATTCTTTTAAAACTCCATTTCGATTTGGATGTCTAAGTTTTCTTAAAGCTTTTGCTTCTATTTGTCTAATCCTTTCTCTTGTTACATCAAAAATTTGGCCAATTTCTTCAAGAGTTTTCATTCTTCCGTCATCAATTCCATATCTCAATCTGAGCACATCTCTTTCCCTCGGACTTAGAGTGGCTAATACTCCTTCCAAATCTTCTCTTAATAAAGTTTTAGAAACATCTTGCTCTGGATTTTCTATATCAGCCTCTATAAAGTCTCCGAGTCTTGAGTCTTCTTCTTTCCCTATCGGAGTTTCTAAAGAAATAGGAAGCTGAGCACTTTTAGCTATAAATCTTAATTTTTCAATTGTCATTTCCATACTCTCAGCGATTTCTTCTTCACTAGGCTTCCTGCCAAATTCTTGGCTAAGAACTTTTGTGGTTTTTTTAATTCTGGATATTGTCTCGTATAAGTGAACTGGCAATCTAATAGTTCTACTTTGATCCGCAATTGCTCTTGTAATCGCTTGGCGAATCCACCAAGTTGCATATGTAGAGAACTTGTAGCCTTTCTCATGATCAAATTTTTCCGCTGCCCTAATTAGACCCAAACTTCCTTCTTGGATTAAGTCTTGAAATGATAAACCTCTATTCATATATTTTTTAGCAATGGAAACAACTAATCTTAAATTTGATTGAACCATTTTTTCTTTAGCTCTCCTACCTAAAAGAAGTCTTCTTCTAAATTTGGAAAGAGGCATATCTATTAACTCAGCCCATTCTCTAACTGATGGGAAATGTCCTTTTTCTGACTCATATTTTGTTGCCAGTTCTTCTAATTGAAGTAGGTCAGCAATTTTTCTAGCAAGTTCAATTTCTTCATCTGGTCTCAAAAGCCTAATTCTTCCAATTTCTTGGAGATAAACTCTTATTGAATCTTCGGTATAGATACCTTTTGGTCCAAGCTTTATATTCCCAAGCCCTTTATCTTCTTCTTCAGAATCATTAAATTCATTAACATTTTCAATATTGCTTTCATTTAAATCAGGAGATGTCTCAAAACTTTGACCATTTTTTTTAATATCTTCTTCGACTACTGTGTCTAAGTTTGTATTAATTTTTTTATTGATCTTTTTTTTTGAGCTGGGCTTGGAATTCTTTGATTCTGCTGCTACTGGACACATGATTGACTCCTTTCTACGGTGAATTTAACTAGATTAAATTTTATTTAGGGATAATTTGTACATTTAGTAGTAAATTTCCCTGTTAATTTTGTAAAAGAACTTTTTCAGGAATTTGAATAAAAAAGTTTTTTAAACTGTTGAAAAATTTAAATAGTGCTATAGATTACCTAAAGTAAAAAGTCTTGGGATTTCTCAGACAGGCAGATCACTTTTGAATTTTCAGTCAATGATCAAAGCTTCATGTCTCCCTTAAGAGCAGGATACTTACAATGTGCAAAAAACACTTTGTGGAATGTTCAACAATCCAATATTAAGAAAAAGTTTTGAAGCCGGCAAGTAATCAGTTATTAAAAATCTCCTACAAATTGGAAATTTTGCTTGATATAGGTAGTAGTAATGAAAGCTTTTACTATTTAGATGGAAATAATCTTGGTGCAGAAGTTGGGGATATTGTAAATGTGAGACTAAGAGGGAGATTATTAAATGGGTTGGTGATCTCCAAAAAAAACTTTTCGACATTTAACAAAAATGAATCAAATATTTCTGGAGGAAAAAGTATGAGATATTTGTTTGTTGAAAGTATTTTGCAGAAAAAAATATTTGAGGACTCTTGGAGAGAATGGATAGAGTCCTTAGCCTCTGTTTATATGGTAAGTAATTTAAAAATGTTTAAAACTGCATTTCCTCCTGGCTGGATTGGTAAATATAAGAATATTTCTCAAGGTTTAAAAGATCAAATATGGATTGAAACTAAAAAAGAATTTGATATTAAGAAAAATGGATTAACTAAAAAAGAATTTTTTTTAATGAATACTTTGCCTGAAAAAGGTAATTGGCAAAGTGAATTAATAAAGTCTGGTTTTGGTTACACTCTTATTAACTCAATGGTCAGTAAGAAATACCTTGTTAAATCTAAAAGAAAAAAAAATATGAATACTAAACTAAATTCCTTTTTAGATGATCATAACTTAACGAAAAAACCAAATCTTACAAATGAGCAAAAAATTGCATTTCAAGAATTTCAAACAATGAAACCAGGAGAGGCGTTACTTCTATGGGGCGAAACAGGTTCAGGTAAAACAGAAGTTTATATGAGAATTGTTGAAGATCAATTTCTTAAGAAAAAAAGTTGTTTGATACTCGCCCCAGAAATTGGACTAATTCCTCAACTTATCGATAGGTTTTGTCGACGATTTAAAAATGTTGTTTACGAATATCATAGTAACTGTTCTTCCATTCATAGAACTGTAGTTTGGAAGAAAATTATTAATACTAATGAACCTTTAATAGTAATAGGAACAAGGTCTGCAGTTTTTCTTCCAATTAAAAATCTAGGATTGATAATAATGGATGAAGAACATGATGTTTCATACAAACAGGATAGTCCTATGCCTTGTTATGACGCAAGAGAGATTGCTATTCAAATAGTAAAAAGGAATTCTGCAAAATTAATTTTTGGGAGTGCAACCCCATCAATGAAGACCTGGAAAAAGTGTATTTTTGAAAAGAATTTTAAATTGGTAAGAATGATTCAAAGGATATCAAGTAATGAGATTCCTGAAATAAGAATTATTGATATGCGTAATGAGTTCAAGAAGGGAAATATGAAAATTTTTTCCAATGAATTATTGCAATTGCTTCCTCAACTACGCTTAAAAAATGAGCAGGCAATAATTTTGATCCCTAGGAGGGGGCATAGTGGGTTTTTAAGTTGTAGAAATTGCGGATATTTAATAAATTGCCCCAACTGTGATGTTCCTTTATCAGTGCATCTCGGTTCACAAGGAAAAAAATGGTTAAGCTGTCATTGGTGTGATCATAAATCGAGATTGATCAATCGTTGCCCTGATTGTCATTCAACTGCCTTTAAACCTTTTGGAATAGGGACACAAAGGGTAATAGAGTTTTTAAATGAAGAATTCCCTGACTTAAGAGTGCTTCGCTTTGATCGAGATACAACTTCAGTAAAGGATGGTCATAGAGATATTCTTTCAAAGTTTTCTAAAGGTGATGCTGATATTCTTGTAGGAACTCAAATGTTGGCAAAGGGGATTGACATTCCCAATATTACTCTTTCAGTAGTTATTGCAGCAGATGGGTTGCTTCATCGCCCAGATATTTCGGCAGAAGAAAAATCATTACAATTGTTTTTACAATTAGCTGGCAGGGCAGGCAGGGCTCAAAAAAAAGGAAAAGTAATTTTTCAAACATATAAACCTAACCACCCAGTAATTTCGTATCTTCAGAAAAGAAATTATGAGAGATTCTTAATTGAAAACTCAAGATTGAGAAAAGATGCTAATTTATTTCCCTTTTGCAAGATTTGCCTTCTTAAATTATCAGGTGAAAATTATGAATTAACTGAATCAATTGCAATAAAATTAGCGAAATATCTACACAATTTTTGTGAGAAACAGAACTGGAAATTAATTGGCCCGGCTCCTAGTTTAATTGCTAAAGTCGGTAAAAAATTTAGATGGCAGATATTAATACATGGTCCTGAAGGAACAAAGATACCTTTACCTGATAGATCAATATTATGGAAACTTATTCCAAAAAATGTTTTTTTAACAATTGATGTTAATCCAACTGAATTGTAATTAGTTTGATGGAAGTTGTGGCAAGTCTGTACCTAATTTAAATCTATAGAATCTTAATAAATAAGCAAATACTACAATCATCGAAATAGTAGATATCCCAATCAAAAGTTTGTTGAGGCTCCAGAACGAAAATTCAAGAGTATTTATCTGACTCGGATTTAATTTCCAAATTATTAGATTTTTTGTGATTTCTAAATTTGAATTATTTTTATTAGTAAGGATAGCTTTATTAGGGTGAATAATTTTGAAGATGAGTTCTAAATTATCAAGATCTTGAATAGAGTTAAGATCCAAATCTACCTTGTAAAAGTATTTTTTAAAAAAAATGAAGTTTTTTTGGCTAGTATTAATTTCTATGTTTGTAGATCCTCCCGCTAACTCTCCAGCGGTATTTTGGGTTAATTTAAGAACTTGCTTTGTATCTTCTAGATTGAGATTTTTATGTTTCAAAGAAAAGGTTGATTCGCCTTGTTCAATTTCTGCGTCAGGAAAAATATCTTTTATTTTCTCCTCAAATTTTGATTGCCAAGGAAATTTCTTTATGTATTTACTTTCTATCACTAAATTATTGGTTATTGAATCAACTTCACTAAGATTAAGGGTATCCTCAATTTTAACGCAGCCACTTAAAAGTGGAATTAATAATAATAGTATTAAAAAAATGATCAGTGAAAAGCCTTTCTGAAAGGGTTTTGTTTCACCAGTTGGAGTATCAGTAACATTAATAAATTTCTTTTTCTTCAATACATCTCTTTTTTTGCGTAGTGAGTTAAAAGATTTTTTATTTAGTGATAGGTCGCTTTCAAACTGTACGTTCCAATTTTCTGGCTTTTTAATTTCAGGAGAATCTATTACTTCCATCAAATATTTTGCATTTTCTCTCGTCTTATTATCGTAAGATTTTAGAAGTTCTTTACAAAATCTTTTAGCCTCCTCCTTTTTATTGATACCACAAAGAGCAGTAATTAAAATTGTTCTTAAATTTACTCCCTCTTTGCTTGGTAAAGGAAACGATTCAATTAATGGCAAAAGAAATTCAATACAATAATTATACTCACCTTTAGCTAAAGCAAGTTCTACTTTTTCTAAAACTTGCTCATAAGTTTTCATAGGTTAGGCGACTATCATTGTACCAATTCCAGAATTTGTAAAAATCTCAAGAAGTAATGAATGTTCTACTCTTCCATCGATTATGTGAGCTGCTTTGACTCCTTGTGCTAAAGCTCTTATGCAGCATTCTGTCTTTGGAATCATACCTTCAGTCACAATCTTTTTATCAATAAAATCTCTTGCTTCTTTGAGGTTCGTCTTTTCAATAAGACTATTTTTGTTATCTTTTTCTTTTAAAATACCTTGAGTATCAGTAAGAAGAATAAGTTTTTCTGCATTTATTGCAGCAGCAATTTCTCCAGCAACAAAATCCGCATTAATATTATGGGAAATACCATCCATAGTTGATCCGATACTAGAAATAATAGGGATATATCCTTTAGAAATAAGAGGGTCTAAGATCTCAGGATTTATTTTTGTAACCTCTCCCACTAACCCATGGCTCCCATCTCCTAATTCTCTAGATTGAATTAAGTTACCATCAAGTCCTGATATTCCTACAGCTAAGGATCCAGTTTTATTAATCCCTTTTACAATTTGTTTGTTAACCCTACCCATTAAAACCATCTCGACGATATCCATTGTTTCTTGATCAGTAATTCTTAATCCATTTTCAAATTTAGGAGATATTTCTAATTTCTTTAACCAATTATTAATCTCGGGTCCACCTCCATGAATTACTATTGGACATACCCCCACTGTTGATAAAAGTGCTATGTCTCTAAAAAAAGCATTTTTTAAATCATCGTCCTCCATAACAGAACCACCATACTTGATAACAATTTTTCTACCTGAGAAACTTTGTATATATGGAAGTGCTTCGCTTAATATTGATACTCTTTGAGAATCATTCATTATTAAAAATCATTAAAACTTGATTGAATTGAGAAATTAGGTTTTTACAAATATATACTTATATTCAATAAAAGAGAATAAAATCAAATTCTTTTTTATTATCGTCGATAATAAATTCTGATTCAAGACCTTTGACGAAAAACCTGTTTAATCTTTCTTGTTTTTCAATCCATTTTTCTATGGGGATAGCGTTTAATTCGAAACGCATTCTGAGACCATTTTTTTCTTCCTTTGTAATTTCTTCTATTTCTTTTAATTGAGGTGGATTATCCTCGTCCCACAAATTTAATGATTCTAATGAAGATTCAAGATGAGCTTTAATCCCGTACCTCCATCTCGTAACATCTTTTACTAGTGCTGTTAATTCTTTTGGCCTATTAAATTTATTTGTCGCAAAATTTGTCTTGTCAAACAACTCTACAGGTGGAATTTCGGAAGTCTTTAAACCTAATCCAATTAGAAAAATAGGTACTCCATAAAAAAAAGTAGGTACACTTAAATTTACTGAGTCTGTAAAATAAGCAGTCATTCCAACAAAAGCTAATATACCCCCAGCTGTTACGATTAAATTTCCAGGTGATAAGTATTTCTTCATTTTGATTTAGTAAAATAAATTTTAAGTTGGCTAACAAGTATTATGCAAGATCCCAATACTGCAAATCAAGGAGATTTAATTTTTAAACTTGATCAAGACAGAGCTTGGCTATTAGAAAATCTTGATAAGGGTAAATGGCCAGAAATCAGAAGCGAACTTGCCTCGCTAGAAAGAAAAATAAGCAAATTAATTATAAGTGTTCAGGAAAATAATGTTGATAATTGATTTAAAAGGGTATTTCGTCAACTTCGGGCACTAAAGGTGAGCTATCCCAACTAGATTTTTTGGTGGTTTCTTTATTATCAAATGACTCGTTATTTTCTTTTTGATCAGAATTAATAAGTTCAACTGGTGAGATTTGATGAATCTTTGAAGCTGTAAGTTCTGGTTGCTTTTCTTTTGTTCCGTCTTTTCTAGTGACAGAATTCATCTTTAGACGTCCCTCAATAACAATATTTTGCCCTTCCTTTAGTTCATCTAACATTTCTTGGGCAATATTTCCCCATCCTATGATCTTGAGATTTCTAGTTGGATCTTCACTACGTAATCCTTTAAAATTAACAATCATTTCTGCAATTGGAGTTTGGTTTTCTTTGGTATACCTCATTTTGGGAGCGCTATTGATTACCGCCTGAATTAAACAATGATTCATTATTTACTATTTAATTAAAGACATACTGATGCAGAATCAAGAAAATTGCTATAAAAATGTTTGGATCCTATCAGGAACTTCGGATGGACCTGTAATAGCTAATAGGCTTATTGAACTTAATTATTCAGTCTTTGCAAGTGTTTTAAGTTATAAAGCAGGGCAAGCTTATATTGATAATCCAAAGTTACATATCATTACGGGTAAATTAAATAATAAAGATCAAATAATTGATTTCATAAATAAAAATAAAATCACATGCGTTGTCGATGCTACTCATCCATTTGCCGTAATAATTTCTAAAAATCTTAATAATGCATGTAAAGAAATTAATACTCCTCTTTTACTATTTGAGAGGAAATCTCTAATAAATAAAACTAATAATTTTTTTTATATTGATCATTTAAAGGATATAAATAATGTTGATATAGAAAATAAGAATATTCTTCTTGCAATAGGATCAAGATTCCTTAACGATACAGCTAGTTATTATATGAACTGTAAAGCAAATGTATTTACAAGGGTACTTCCAACTTATGAAAGTATAACTAAAGCTTTTGGATCATGTATTAAAAATTCAAACATAGCCATACTTGAACCGAGTAAAAATAATAAAAGCATTTTAGAAAAAAAACTTTGTGATTTTTGGGAGATAGATTATGTTCTATGCAGAGAATCTGGAAGTTATTCTCAGAAAAACTGGGAGAGTATAGTTTCTGGAAGTAAGATGAAGTTATTTTTGGTTAAAAGGCCGAAAGTTAAAAATGATTATTCTTACTCTTTTGATCAATATCACAATTTGATAAATCACATAATTAAAAAATATTGATGTTTAGTTTATATGGAAGTATTAGTTATGATCACAACTGAATCAAGTAACGCAAATGCTTTGCGAATGGCTAAATTACTAATACAAAATAAACTTGCTGCTTGTGTTTCGATAAGGCAAATTTTTTCAATTTATAAGTGGGATGATGATATTGAAGAAACTAAAGAGTTTGAAATCACAATAAAAAGTAAACTAGAATTTAAAGATTGTTTAATTGATTTCGTAAATAAAAATTCCACGTATGATGTCCCTCAAATTATTTACAAAAAATACCATGCTGAGATGAAATATTATGATTGGTTGAATAAGACTATTTGATTAAATCTATTTTATTAACTCTTTAAGATCAATATCTGTTCTAGATCCTAATTGCGTAATTATTTGCCCCGCACAAATTGAAGCTATCTCTCCGCATTTTTTGAGGGAACAATTGTTTATTAATCCATGGATAAATCCTCCCGCATAGATATCTCCCGCTCCTGTAGTATCAATAATCTTACCTTTCGTTATTGACTCAATTATTTCAACATTATTTTTGTTAACGATCAGAGAACCATTGCTTCCAAGAGTTACAATGACTAATTCACATAAAGAAGATAGCTCTTCTTGGCAGCTTGCTAATTTATCATTTTTAAATAGACTTAATACTTCGGATTCATTACAGAAAACAATATCTACATATTCATAAATTAATTCCAAGAAACTCTTACGATGCCTATCTACACAAAATGAATCAGACAAAGAAAGGATTATTTTTGTATTAGATTGTTTTGCAATTTGGGCGGCTTTAATAAAAGCTTTTTTAGCTAATTCGCTGTCCCATAAATATCCCTCTAAATATAAGTATTTACTTTCCTTAATTACAGTAAAGTCAATGTCTTTTGGCTCAAATTCTACAGATGCTCCCAGGTAAGTGCACATAGTTCTTTGTGCATCAGGTGTAACCAAAATGATCGAATGAGCTGTTGGAGCACCTTCAATAGTAGGTGGAGTATTAAATATAGTGTTGCTTTTTTTTATATCGTCAGAAAAGAAATTCCCAAATTGATCATTTTTCACTCTTCCTATAAACTGCACATGATTACCTAATTCTGCTAAAGAAACAACAGTATTTGCTGAGGACCCACCTGAAATTTGTTTGATCACTTTGCAATTTTCTAACAATCTCTGAGATTCATCAGAATTAATAAGATTCATTGATCCTTTATCCAGATTATTTATCTCAAGAAACTCATCTTCAATATTTACAATAATATCTACTATTGCGTTGCCCAAACCAATCAGATCAATTTTTTTATGTTCAAAATGCCTAAAGGATTCCTTCATTAATTTGGAACTAAATTACCTTAGCAGTGCTCTTTTAGGACCATGTATTGGGTCTTCAATTACTATAGTTTGATCTCTATTCGCCCCCAATGAGACAATGGCAATTGGTACCTCCATTAATTCAGCTAAAAATCTTAGATAATTCATAGCATTTTCTGGGAGATCAGATAGTTTTCTGCAATCTGCAGTTGAACATTGCCAACCTTTTAATTTTTTGAAGATTGGCTTACATTTTTTTAAGTCATCTGAATTTGTAGGAAAGTAGTCTATTTCCTCTCCATCGAGATCATATGCAATACAAACTTGAATCTCATCTAATTCATCTAACACATCTAGTTTCGTAACGGCTAAACAATCAAGACCATTTACAGATACAGCATATTTACCAATAACTCCATCAAACCACCCACATCTTCTCCTTCTCCCAGTAGTGGTTCCAAATTCACTGCCTCTATCACAGAGTTGATCATTAATACTTCCTTGTAATTCAGTTGGGAATGGCCCTTCACCTACTCTTGTGGTATAAGCTTTTGCGACACCTATGACTCTATCAATTAAAGTTGGACCAACTCCAGCCCCAATACATGCCCCTCCTGATATGGGGTTTGATGAGGTAACAAAAGGATAAGTCCCATGATCTAAGTCAAGTAGAGTCCCTTGAGCACCTTCGAAAAGAATATTCTTCTTGTTTTTTGAGGCGGCATGGATAGTCCTCGTACAGTCAACAACATGCTTTGATAATCTTTCCCCATAGTCAAGATATTCTTCAACAATATCTTCTAATTTAAGTGGTTTAATGCCATAGATTTTTTCTAGTAGACCGTTTTTTTCTCTTAATGGAATTTCTATCACATCACTTAGCCTTTCCTTATTGAGCAAGTCTCTTATCCTAATGCCATTTCTTTGTGATTTATCCGCATAAGTTGGGCCAATCCCACGACCTGTTGTCCCTATTTTGTTTGAACCCCTATCAGCCTCCATCGCTTCATCTAGTATTCGGTGGTAAGGCATTGTTACATGTGATGTTGATGAAATTTTTAATCCTGAGATATCAATTCCATTATCAATTAACATATCAATTTCTTTAAGCAAGATTTTGGGATCTACTACAGTTCCCGAACCAATTAGACAAGAAGTATTTTTATAAAGTATCCCTGAGGGAATTAAATGTAATTTTAAGACTTTATCATCTACGACAATAGTATGACCTGCATTTACTCCCCCTTGATAGCGAACGACAACATCTGCCGAACGACTAAGTAAATCCGTTATTTTACCTTTTCCTTCGTCACCCCATTGGGCTCCGATTACAACAACATTGGCCAATTTTAGAAGAGCATTATTTTTGTGCGAATATTTAATATATTCAAAAATCTTGGTTTACTTTTAAAAAGTAAATGAATTGTATCAACTTTCCCTTAGAACCATTTTTTCAGCAAGAGAAAATTCTTTGGTTAAACGCTCTTTAAGTTTATCTGGTAAAGGTCTACTTGCAAAGTTTTTGTAATGACCTGCCATAGCATTTAATGCTGTTTGCATTGTGGTAAATGATTGCGTTTTATTCACCATCCCTCTATTTCTATATCTGGAAATATAGTCAGTTATGAGTGTAAGAGCTTCACTTCTTACTTCATCTTTATTTGGAGAATCTTTTGGAGTATCAACAGCTGTTTGTAATGTTTTAACAACTGAAATTGTATCCTTTGTATAGTCACCTGTCATAGCTGTTTTTGCAGCTATGGAAGGAGAACTAAATAGTGTAAAAACAACAATTAGGGATATTGCAAAAGATATAGCTTTGGTAAGATTCTTAAAAAATAATTTTGATGTCCATTTCAGTAACATAACTTAGCTCCCAAAAAAAAATAAGCCTCAAGACTTTTTATTGTACATTATTTCAGATTCGGAAATAAATGTTTCTAACAATTTATCAGTACTAATTTTAAGCTTAGTATTATTTGTTCTGCACAAAAGTTCTACTTCTTTATTAATAGAATCTCTGCCAATAATTACTTGAAAAGGAATACCAATTAATTCCGCATCTTTAAATTTCACTCCAGCTCTATCGTTTCTATCATCAAGAAGGACATCAATTTTATTAATTAAAAAGTTGTTATAGATATGCTCTGTAAGATCACTTTGAATAGGATCTTTTAGGTTTGTTGGGATAATAATAACTTCAAAAGGAGAAATCTGGATAGGCCAACAAATGCCTTTTTGATCATGATTCTGTTCGATAGCGGCTTGAGCTATTCTTGTCACTCCTATTCCGTAACAACCCATCCATAAATTCTTAAGCTGACCGTCCTTATCAGAGAACTTTGCATTTAATTTTTCACTATATTTCTGACCTAGTTGGAAAATATGTCCAATCTCGATACCTTTTTTTTCTTTAAGTTCTTCATCATCGTAAATACTTATTTTATCTCCTTTTTTGGCATTCCTTATATCTCCAATTAGATAGTCTTTCGAAGCAAAAGAAAATCCTTGAAAAACTTTATGGAAATTAATTTTATTCCCACCACTTATAAACTTTGAAAGGTCGCTTGCAGAATAGTCAATTATTCTTGTCCATTTTTTTTTCCAATTAGAACTAGCTTTAATAGTTTTATTATCTAAATCTGGCCCGATAAAACCTAAGGGTAAATCAACTAGATTTTTTTCGATAGTATTTTTGTTTTCAATCTTTTTAAGATTAAGGAGATTGAAGTGATGAAGTTTATTGATTAAGTTAAAAAGCTTTACTTCATTAATATGTTGATCGCCTCTTATGCATGCAAGAATTGGGACATTAAATTCACCTTCGAACTGTGCAAGGAATATTACTACTTTAATAATCTGACTTGGTTCTAGATTGTTATTATCGCAAACTTCTAGGATTGTTTTTTGATGAGGCGTTTCCAACCACTCTGCAATATTATCTTTAAGTGGAATAGGTTGAGAGGGTAGAGAAACAGCTTTTTCTATATTGGCAGCATAAGAACCACTTTGAGTGAACAATATGGAATCTTCCCCAGCATCAGCAGTGACCATAAATTCTTTAGATGAAGCACCGCCAATTGCTCCACTATCAGCTTCAACGCCAACAGTTTGTAGTCCACAAGATTTAAAAATATTTTCATAAGCATTGCCCATCTTTTCATAGAAACAAGCCAGATCGTTTTCTGAAGAATGAAAAGAATAACCATCTTTCATTATAAATTCCCTACTTCTCATCAATCCAAACCTTGGCCTTATTTCATCTCTAAATTTTGTCTGAATTTGATAAAAACATTGAGGCAATTGCTTATAGGAGTTTATGGTCTCTGATGCAATACTTGTGATCACCTCTTCGTGAGTTGGAGCTAAACCAAATTCTTTACCTTGTCTATCTTTGAGATTAAACATTATTCCTTCCCCTGCAGTATATCCTTCCCACCTTTCACTTTTTTTCCATAAATCTGCAGGATGAAGTTGAGGTAATAGTAATTTTGTACAACCAATACTATTAAGTTCTTTATCTATTATCGTTGATATTTTTTCAATAACCCTAAGCATTATTGGCATGTATGCATAAATACCGCTGTTTACTCTTCGAATGTACCCAGCTTTTAAAAGTAATTGATGTGAAATAATCTCAGCTTCAGAAGGTGTGTCACGAAGTGTCCCCAGAGGAAATGAGGTTGTCACGCGCATACAAAAAAATAATTTATGATAATTAATTTTATCAATTAAGATGAAAAAAGAATCTAAAGTGTCTTGAGTCCCTCAACGCGGATAGTCTAAAAATATTCTTTCTGCTAACTTCTTCAGTAATGAAGTTCAAACTCTTTTAAAAGTTCATTAACTACTAAAATTTTCTTATGTTTATGGAAAATATAGATTCCAATATTTCTAGCGAAGAGGAATTAGTTGGTATTGATGAAGTTCAAAAATTCCTAAACAGATCAAGAGCTTCTGTCTATAGGTATACAAATACAGATTTAAGAAATTTAAACCCTAGCTTTAATCCAAGAAAATTAAATCCCGAATTTAGAACTGATCAAAAAGATCCCTTAAAATTTCATCCTAATGAAGTAGCAAGATTTGCAAAAGATATTTTAAGAATTAAGGAAGTTACTGTAGAGGTCTTTAATACACCTTCCTCCGCTGCTCAAAATATACTGGTACAAATATTAGACGAACTAAAATCTATTAGGTCTTTGCTAGAAAAAGAGTAATTAAAAAGTCAACTATCAATGTTTTGATTTATTGACATTTTGAATGTAGGATAATGATGTTTAATTATCTCCTTAATATTTACCAATTAAGAGTTCTTGAGTTACACGAAATCAAAGCAGTTTATTCAAAGTAAATTAAGCGAAGAATCTTCTCTTGATTCTGCTAGAAGTGATTTTGAAAGAGATGATGATGACCCCTTAAGTATAAGGAGTCTATCAGTAACATCTTTAGGTATTATTTTTGCCTTTTTGACAATTTTATTACCTTCAATAAGCATTTTGATTGGCAGACCCTTATCTCAAGGAAACGAGATAATTCATAATCAGGATTTTAAAAAAGATGGACCTTAGTTCAATACCTCCATCTCCAATGAAGGGAATTGTAAATATTGTTGTGGAAATACCTGCAGGGAGTAGGAATAAATATGAATATTGCTCTGATGCAGGAATAATGGCTTTAGACAGAGTATTGCATTCTTCAGTGAGGTACCCTTTTGATTATGGTTTTATCCCTAATACCCTCGCTGATGATGGAGCTCCACTTGATGCAATGGTGATAATGGATGAACCTACTTTTGCTGGTTGTCTGATAAAAGCAAGACCTATCGGAGTTTTGGATATGCATGATTGTGGCGCGTACGATGGAAAGCTTTTATGTGTCCCTATGGCTAATCCTAGACAGGCTAATATAGTAAGTATTAATCAAATTGCTCCTAATCAGCTTGAGGATGTTGCAGAATTTTTTAGGACAAGTAAAGGACTTGATGGAAGAACAGTTCAAATTGATGGTTGGAGGGATTTTGATGCGGTTGAAAATTTATTGAAAAGTTGTATCCCCCTAAAAAAGAAAAACTTTAAAGTAATAAAGAAATCAAATATTAGTAAATTAAATTGAATAAAATAATTTTTTATAGTTATTTAAGATGCTCTACCTGCCGAAAAGCTGCAAAGTGGCTTGAAAGCAAAGATTTTCAATTCCAATTAATTGATATTACAAAAGAACCACCACTCGTTAATTATTTAAATATAGCCTTAAAACAATACTCTGACGATAAGAAAAGGATTTTCAATACAAGAGGTAAAGCCTTTAAAACGCTTAATATTGATATAAATGGTTTATCAAGGGAAGAAATTATTCAACTTCTTTTAAGTGATGGTAAATTAATAAAAAGACCTTTTTTGGTTTACGAAGAAGAAAAAGTAATATTAGGATTCAACGAAATTGAATATGCCGAACAATTTATCTAAATTATGTAAGGTTAAAATAATAATCCGTCGATAAATTTATGCCTGCTTTTGTAAAAAGTTTCTTAAAGGAATGGGGCCTACTAATTTTATTAACTTTTTTTGTTTCTTCTTGTAGATCATTTTTTGCAGAACCTCGTTATATTCCATCAGGTTCTATGCTCCCAGAATTACAAATAAACGATAGGTTAATTATTGAAAAACTTTCTCTGAGGAACTCTTTACCAAAAAGAGGAGATATTGTTGTTTTTAATTCTCCTTACGCATTTGATGAAAAACTAATCTCATCGAGATCTAAGCCGTTGCCAAAAAAAAGATATTGTTTTTTTATGAGTTTCCCTCCAATTTCTTTTATTCCTGGCTTGAGGGATCAAGCTTGCGATGCTTATATTAAAAGAGTGGTGGCACTCCCTGGAGAAATTGTTAGCGTAAATAAAAAAGGTGAAGTGATAATTAATAATAAATTAATTGCTGAACCTTATTTATCGTATAAATGCTCTTTATCTTTTTTTAATAACAATTGTGGTGCATTTGAAAATATTAAAGTTCCAGAAGATCATTTTTTAGTTTTAGGCGATAATAGGTCAAATAGTTGGGATGGGAGATATTGGCCTGGAAGTAAATTTCTTCACAAAAAAGAGATCATTGGAAAAGCATATTTAAGATTTTGGCCTCTTAGTAAAGTAGGCTTTTTTCAATAAAACAAGTCTCTCTTATTACTCAGACTTGAACAAAAATATTACTTTAAAAAGCTTTTTAATTTAAAGTGCTCCTGAAGCAGTTGGATCAATTATTCCCCCAAGATGTGTAGTGATGTTAAGAGCACTAATCACAGGGGGTTTACTGGGATCATTGAAGAGGTCAATTACAGTTATGCCTCCATTACCTTGTTTTATCATCCATATGTTGGAATAATTTAAGCCTAGGATATTGCAAATAAGAGTTTTATTTACTGCATCATGAGCAACTAGAAGTGTTAAATCGTTATCTTTTTGAGATAAACAAATATTATTAAAAGCTTCTATGGATCTTTCTGATACGTCTTTTATAGATTCCCCTTCGGGCATTATTACTTCTTCAGGTTTATCATGCCAATTTTTAAGTAAAGCAGGCCACTCTTCTCTAATTTCTGCTTCCAATTTACCCTCCCATAATCCGTGACTGATTTCTACGAGTGAATCTATTTTCTCAATTTTTAAATCTTTGTTATTTTGAAGGATTATTTGTGCAGTTTTATAAGGCCTATGCATTGAACTTGAAAATGCCTTATTGAAAGAAATATTTCTCAAATATTCAAAAGTCTTTCTAGCTTGATCTTTTCCGTTTTCATTTAAAGGGATATCAATTTGGCCTTGAAATCTACCTTCTTTGTTCCAGTTAGTTTCACCATGCCTTATAAGAAATATTCTGGAATCTCCAATTTTATTTGGAACATTTTTATTAAGATGGGAAGTTTGATTTAAGCATTCAATCTGTGTCTTAAAAGAGTTATAAATTTTTGTAATATTGAGAATTGAGAAAGAAGCATTTTCTAACCTTATTTTTCTAAAACCTTGAGGAGGTTTTCCTATTAATAAGAGGATTAAACATCTAAGAATCGCATTATGTCCAACGACTAAAATATTAATATCGTCTTTATCTAAATAATTTTTCAAAATATCTTCTATAAAATTAGTTGCTTGATCAAATAACTCTTGAATTGGTTTATAAGTTTTACCATCACCTTTTTTTAAAATTAGATTTTCTGGATCATTTTTCCATATAGGGTAAATTTCTGGAAATTTGTTTTTTATTTCATCAATTTTTAGACCAGACCATTCACTAAGGTCTATCTCTAACAAATTGTTATCAAATATAATATCTTGTTCTTCATGGAAGCTTTTTTTAATTGTTTTTGCAGTCTCAGCGGCTCTCAAGAGAGGAGATGAATAGATCTTATTAAAATTTATTTTCGATAATGCTTTTCCTGCTTTGAGGGCTTGTTTGTACCCTTCTTCAGTTAATAATGAATCATCTGTTCTACCTTGAATCAATCCTTTTGCATTGAAACTGCTTAGTCCATGCCTAACTAAAACTAATCTTATAGTCATTATATTAATTTGAAAATGATGATTATTTAATCATCTCATGGCGTGATAAAAATAGGTACATAAATATTAGAAATTTCAATGATGTCTAACTATATTTTTTAGCTTTATAATGAATTATGATCTTTAAAAATATTTCTAAGACAAAAATTTCCTTAGCTTTAATTTCCTTAGTCATAACTTTTTTTGTATGGCAACAAGGCTTAAGAGATAGTTTGAGTAGACCATCTGTTTCATTCGATATAAGTCAAACAGAACAGGAAATTGCTGAATTAGCAATCCCATCAATACCAATAAAACTTAAAAAATTTCTTATCACAAATGATCCAGTTGATGAAATAAATAATTTACTATCACAGGTATCATTTAATGAACTAACAGAAAGAAATAAATTAATTCGAATTATTTCTTCAGAATCAAATGCATTTAAAATTGATAAAAATATATCAAAAGAGTTTAAAAATAAAAACTATAACTTACTAATAAAAGAGATAGAAAAAAAATCTAATAATAATTTGTATAAACCTAGTTCTGATAAGTTTGATTTATTTAAAGATGATAGATTCTTATATCATCTTTTAAGTAAGGAACTTGATTTTGATGATAGTTCATTAATTACAAAATCATTTTCAAGCAAAATGTTTTTAAAAATATTAGCTATAAGATTTATACCACTAGTAACAATTTTGATTGGCTCAATTCTGGCTCTAAAAACATTATGGAAAGTTATATATTTAAAAAAGTTTGGTTGGAAAGAAATTGAACCCCTAGAGTTGGAATTAATAGATATGGTTTTATTGATTGCAGGAGGATTTGTTGTCCTAGGAGAGGTTGTTTCTCCCTTATTTTCAATTACTTTAGTTGAACTTTTCTCTAAAAATATTTCAAATGAGCTGTCTCAATCTCTAAAAATATTTTTTGGATATCTCTTTATGGCTATTCCACCATTATTAATAGTTTATTATCAAGTTAAATCCGTAAAGGGTGAATTTATTTTAAAAAAAGATTATTTTCAGTTCAAGTTCGCGTCCATAAAACATGCAATTATTTATGGAATTAAAGGCTGGTTAACTATTGTTCCTTTTGTTTTATTGATATCTGTAATTATGAATAGTCTGATTGATAATCAGAATGGAAGTAACCCTTTATTAGAAATTGTTCTTAATAACAAGAATTACTTTTCATTTATTATTTTATTTGCAACAACAACCCTCTTAGCTCCTTTCTTTGAAGAGATCATATTTCGCGGTATTTTATTACCAACTCTCTCAAGAGATTTTGGAGTGATTTGGGGCATTATAGTTTCAGCTTTTATTTTTGCTTTGGCTCATTTAAGTATTGGGGAAATGCCTCCATTATTTGTTCTAGGAATAGGACTTGGGATTACAAGAATCGTTTCAGGTAGCTTGCTTTCTTCCGTAATTATGCATTCTTTATGGAATGGATTAACCTTCTTAAATTTGTTCTTATTAAGAACATAAAGAATTTAATTTTATTACTTGCATATCAAACTTAAAGATGTTTATTTAATTAATAATGCTTCTTTTAATTAAATAAATTTTAGATGAGACTTTATGGCAAAAAATCTTATTTAAAAAAAAAACTTTCATATGGAAGTCAAAAAAATTCTGAAAAAAATATTTCTAAATTAAATATCAAATTAATACATCAAATATTCGACACTATTAATATCTCCTTTATAGTTTTAATCTTTACATTATTTTTTTTATCTTTGGATAGCCAAAGGAAATGGTCAAATACATATAAAACTTTATCTAAAACAAGGGCAATGAATAATAATCTAATTGACTATATTTCTCAAACAGAAGAGTTTTATATTAGCGAACTTGAATCTCTTAATAGTTATAAAAAAACTAAACCCAAAGATTTAATTTATCTCGATAAAGTTGCAGAAAAAAAAGAGAGTTTTTTCGGGAAAAATCTCATAATCTTCTTTGAAGGCTTCAGAGACAGCAAATATCAAGTGGGATATTGATGAAAAAATATAAAAAAAATATTCATATTTTACCCCTTGATCAAAGAAGATTTAAATTGCTCTATATTTTTAGCCTGCTAATAATACTGAGTTTGTTTGGTAGGTTAGTTAATTTGCAAGTCTTTAACGCTTCTGATTTGCAAAGGAAAGCTAGATTAGTTCAGTCTTCTAAAACTAACTCTTTAAAAAAAAGGAGACCAATTGTTGATAGAAATAATAGACTAATTGCTTACGACAAACCGCTATATAGATTATGGGCCCATCCAAAATATTTTAATTTTCCTGGTGATTCAATTAACAGAGTTCGCAGTATTGAAGAAGTTACACAAAAATTGTCACCAATCTTGGATATTAATAATGAAATACTCTTGAGGAAATTTAATAATAAAATGAGTGGTATCAAGCTTTTGGATAAAATTTCAGAAGAAAAGGCAGAAAAGATTAAGAAACTTCAAATAAGCGGACTTGATTTGTTTAAATATTCGCAGAGATATTATCCACAAGGAGAGCTTTACTCTAATCTTGTCGGGTTTGTTAATGATGAGAATATACCTTCAGCAGGTTTAGAGCTACATTTAGATAAGCAAATTAAAGTTTTTAATAAAAGTAATTTTTTAAAAAGAGGGGGCGACGGAACTCCTCTCCCGGATAATTCAGCCCCAGGTGATTTTATTTCTGATTACAAAAGTTTAGGCCTAACTATAGATTCAAAATTACAGAAAGCGTCATTCAATGCATTATCAAAGCAAGTAAGCAAATGGAGAGCAAAGAAGGGATTTGCCATAGTTATGGATGTTAACAATGGCAGGATTCTCTCCTTGGTTACAGTTCCTACATATGATCCAAATAAATTTTGGCAGTATGATTCTGAACTTTTTAGGGGTTGGTATTCTCAAGATTTATTTGAGCCTGGTTCCACTTTTAAACCTATTAATCTTGCCTTAGCTTTAGAAGAAAAAGTAATCCAGAAAGATGGAGTAGTTGAAGATATTGGAAAGATTAATGTTGGAGGATGGACACTTTCTAATTGGAATAAAAAAGGTAATGGATACATTGATTATCCAAAAGTTTTGCAGGTTTCAAGTAATGTTGGGATGGTAAAAATAATGCAAAATTTAGACCCCACAATCTATTGGGATTGGCTAATAAATTTAGGTATAAATAAAAATTTAGAGACTGACTTATTTGAATCAACTGCTGGCCAACTAAAAAGAAAAGATTTATTTGTAAATCAATCCATTGAGCCTGCTGTAACTTCTTTTGGTAAAGGTTTCTCGATCTCACCACTTAAATTGGTTCAGCTTCATGCAGCTCTAGCAAATGGGGGTTTTGAAGTGACTCCACATGTAACCTCAACTTTTAAAGAAAGATTTAATGAAAATCCAAAAAAACAATTTTTTTCAAACGAGGTTTCTAAAACTGTTCTTGAATGGATGGAGAGCGTAGTTGATAAAGGTAGTGGATCTGGAGTAAAAATTGAAGGTTACAGAATAGCTGGTAAAACAGGGACGTCTCAAAAAGCTTTAAATGGTTTGTATTCAAGCAAAAAAGTTTGTAGCTTTGTAGCTACCTTACCAGTTAATGATCCAAAATATGCTGTCCTCGTAGTAGTTGATGAGCCATCTAAATCATATGCATACGGTTCAACTGTTGCAGTGCCAGTCGCGAAAGAAATTATCGAGAGTTTGATAGTAATTGAAAAAATACCTCCTAATATTAAGGATCACGGAATGATTGTTAAAAAACCCTAAAATTTTCCAGTTTTATAAATATTTAGTTCATTATCTGATGATTTCATAAGGAATAAAAGCTAGTTTATAGATATATATTGATTAACTAGATATGAAATCAATTTTAGAACAATTATCTTCAATGACTGTTGTTGTTGCTGATACTGGAGATTTAGATTCGATAAAAAAATTTCAACCAAGGGACGCCACCACTAATCCATCGCTAATACTTGCTGCTGCTAAGAATCCTGATTATGTGAAATTAATTGATAAAGCTCTAGAAAGTTCAGAAAATGCATTGCCCCAAGGATTCTCTGAAATTGAATTAATTAAAGAAACTGTTGACCAAGTTTCAGTATTTTTTGGAAAAGAAATATTGAAAATTATTTCAGGGCGCGTATCTACAGAAGTCGATGCAAGACTTAGCTTTGACACCGAAGCTACGGTAGAAAAAGCGAGAAAATTGATCAATCTTTACAAAAATTTTGGAATTGAAAAGGAAAGAATTTTGATTAAGATTGCCGCAACTTGGGAAGGAATTAAGGCAGCTGAAATTTTGGAAAAAGAGGGTATTAAATGCAACTTAACTTTACTTTTTAACTTCTGCCAAGCGGTAACTTGTGCAAAAGCAAATATTACTCTAATATCTCCGTTCGTTGGCCGAATATTGGATTGGCATAAGGCAAAAACTGGGAAAACTAGTTTTATAGGAGCTGAAGACCCTGGTGTTATCTCGGTTACACAAATTTATAATTACTTTAAAGAAAAAGGATTCAAGACAGAAGTAATGGGGGCGAGTTTCAGGAATCTTGATGAAATAAAAGAATTAGCAGGTTGCGATCTTTTGACAATTGCACCAAAATTCCTTGAGGAACTTAAAAAAGAAAAAGGAGATTTAATTAGAAAATTAGATGCAACTAATCTAAGAAATAATTCTGTTGACTACAAATTTGATGAAAAAGATTTCAGATTGAATATGTTGGATGACCAAATGGCCAGCGAGAAGCTTAGTGAAGGCATCACAGGATTTAGTAAGGCTATTGAAGAATTAGAACAATTGTTACTAAAGAGATTCTCAGATATAAAAAATCAGAAATTAATTTCAGCAAATTAAATCTAAGCTTTAATTAAAAAACAAAAATTAAATTAGCTCTTTATTAAAAGTCTTTTGATAACTCTTTTTGCGATGTCTTCATAACCCATTTCACCGGATAATATTTGAGCAATTCGTTTAGGAGCTGTTTTTCTTTTAACACCTAATTGATATCCAGTTCTGGGAAATCTATAAAAGACTTGCGCGATTCTCCTCCCCCAAGCCATAGATTTACCCCAATTGTTGTTTATATTTTTCGTATAAAGATTCAAATTGTCTATTTTCCCTGATAGGCATTGATCTATGGATTCTGCAGCATAAAAACTGCTAATTAAAGACGGTCTAATTCCTTCAGCTAAAAATGGATCGCATAGAGAGGCTGCATCCCCTACTGCTAAAACTTTATCTCCATTAATTGGGTGGAGGCCATTCCATATTCTCAATTTTTTATTAATTGTTTTATGGGGAAATGCATCAAATCCGAAACTTCTTATAACTTGATTATTTACTGCCTGATTTTCTAGAGGACTATTATTTATAAATGTACCTAGACCAATATTTAAACTTTCTTTTAGTGGGAATGCCCAAGCAAATCCATATTTTATGAATCCAAACTCAAATCTAACTGCATCTTTAGGAATTTGACCTAAACCTTTCAATCTTAATGAGATTGTGTTTGCAAATTTAGGTTTTCTCGGCCCCAATTTGAAATATCCTGCCCATTTGGACTGGGATCCGTCTGCAATAACAAGAAATTCAGATTTATATTTTTTATTATTATTACAAATAATTTCCCAATTATCATTTTTTTTGGAAATTTTTTCGACTAAAACTGGTCTTAATATTTGAACTCCATTTCTCAAGGATTCATCAGTTAATAATTGATCAAATTTCTCTCTTTTAATAATCCAAAAAGGGGATTCACCAGTCAGATCGGCAATCACATTATCTGACGCCTTCCATCTAAATTCAACATTCTTGATTTTTGATTCTATTGCATCTTTTATTTCTAAAGGGAGGAATTTCTTCATTGAGGATGCCATCCCACCAGCACATGGTTTAAAATCTTGGTTTTTTTCTTTTTCAATAATTAAAACTGAATATCCTTTTTTTGCTAAGTTGAGAGCAGTGGAAGATCCCGACAAACCTCCACCAATTACTATGACGTCAAAACATTTCAAACTTTTAGAATTTCCTTCTCTTTGTCAGATAATTTTGTTTCTATTAGAGCAATAAATTTATCAGTAATTTTTTGTATTTCAGATTGGTTATCTCTAGATTCATCAATTGAAATAAGGCCATCTTTTTCGTCTTTCTTTACCTTATCAACAGCATCTCTTCTAATATTCCTCAAAGCTACTTTTCCTTCCTCTGCATATTTCGAGGCTAGTTTACAAAATTCCTTTCTTCTTTCCTCAGTTAATGGAGGAACATTTATTCTTATTACTTTTCCATCATTATTTGGAGTAATACCTAGATCGCTCATCGAGATAGATTTTTCTATAGCTTGTAAACATGAAATATCGAATGGCTGTATTGAAATAGTTTGTGAATCAACAGTACTAATTGACGCAAGTGATTTAATTGGTGTTTCAGTACCGTAGTACTCGACACTTATTCTGTCTAGCAATGAGGCATTTGCTCTACCAGTTCTTATAGTATTAAAGTTTCTTTGTGTGGCTTCAATACTTTTATTCATATTTTCTTGAATTTCTTTTTCTTTCATAATTAAAAAAAAATAAAATAAGCTTTAACTAATTAAAGATCCTATAGGCTCCCCTGCAACAGCTTTAGAGATGTTACCTTTTTTGAATATATCAAATACCATAATTGGGATATTATTATCTTTGCAAAGAGCAATTGCAGTACTGTCCATAACTGCAATTTCATCACTAAGAACTTGCTGATAACTAAGAGTGGAATATTTTTTTGCGTTTTCAAATTTGTTTGGATCACAATCATATACACCATCAACTTTAGTAGCCTTCATAACAACCTCAGCGTTTATCTCTGCTGCCCTTAGTGCTGCAGTAGTGTCAGTTGTAAAAAATGGGTTTCCACACCCACCACCGAAGACTACAACTCTACCTTTTTCTAGGTGCCTCATGGCTCTTCTTCTAATATAGGGCTCTGCAATTTCTTGCATTTCGATAGCAGTTTGAACTCTGGTTGCTACTCCTACTCTTTCAAGGCCGTCTTGAAGTGAAATCGCATTCATTACTGTTGCGAGCATCCCTACATAATCAGCAGTTGCTCTATCCATTCCATCAGCAGACCCTTTAAGCCCCCTAAAAATATTCCCACCACCAACAACTATTGCAAGTTGTATATTATTTTCGACTACTTTTGAAACGTCTTCAGCTATTGACTGAACTATAGCAGGATCAATACCATAAGGTTTTTCACCCATTAGTGCTTCACCACTAAGTTTTAAGAGAACTCTTTTGTAAGTCATTCAATAACCATTCTTTTAAGACCTTAGCAAGTAAACGTACCTTATTTATTGTTTGTTCAGATATTACTTGCGTCTTTAAACATTTCTAAACCTGTTTGAACAACATGATAAAAATAATTTTCAACTAAAACTCAACACATTTTTGTGCTTTTATTCCTTGTTCTTTAAACGGATGTCTAATTAGTTTCATTTCTGTAACTAAATCAGCATAATTGATAATCGAATCGGATGCGCCCCTTCCGGTTAAAACGACATGGTTATTTCTATTATTTAAACTTTTTAAAAAAGTGATTATTTCCTCTGAGGTAAGATAGCCCAGTTTTGTAGCAATATTAATTTCATCAAGGATGATGAGTTTATAAGATTCATTCTTTATATATTTTTTAGATAATTGCCATGCTTCTTTAACTAATTTCTCATCCCTAATTCTATCTTGTGTTTCCCAAGTAAACCCCTCTCCTAATGAATGCCAAGATATACTTGAAGACAAATTTTTAAGTGCTTTTTCTTCTCCAGTGGTCCAGCCACCTTTAATAAATTGAATGATTGCTACTTTATAACCGTGCCCTATCGTCCTTAAAGCCATCCCTAAAGATGCAGTTGTTTTACCCTTACCATTCCCTGTGAATACAATCAATAATCCTTTTTTTGTTTTTCTAATTTGTAGTCTTTCAGCTTGAATATCTTTTCTTTGCTGCATTCTTTTTTTATATGAGATCTCATCGCTCTCTGGTGATATTTTTCCTCCCATCCCAAGTTCACTAGCTCGATCATCTAGATTAAGTTTTTTATCTGAAGATAAAGGTTTTTCTTGCATATAATTTGAATTTTATTTTTGATTATAAATCTTTAAATACTATTAGCCCTCTTAACTTTCAGAAGTGCATTATTAACTGCTTTTTGTTGATCTCGTTTCGTAATCCAATGGTGATAAGTTTGAGTATGTAAACTAACCGAATGTCCCATCATTCTCGCAGCCACAGTATCAGGTAAATCATAAAAAATTGTTCTTACTGCCCAAGCATGCCTGAGATCATAAGGTTTTATTTGTAGAGAATAACGATTAAATTGGTCAGTAATTTTTTTCCCAATATTCTGTAAGGTTGTTGTTTTTAGGTCTCTATTAATATTTGGTAGTAGGTCTGGATGCTCCCCAAGCTTTGATAATTCGAACTTTTCTACCCATTCAGGATGGAAAGGCCAAACTTGATGTTCCCCTGTTTTAGTAGTTGGTAAAACCCTAATGATTTTGTCACCAAAATTTTTGAGAGAACTTAAATCACAAAAAAATACTTCATGATTTCTTAATCCATATGTAGCCATCAGGGCAAAAACAAATTTCCAAGATTCGTTTGGTATTTTCTCCCAAAGTTCTTCAATTACCTCGTCTGAGGGGAGATCCCTAAAACTTGCTTTATTAAGACCATATCCTTTAGCATTTAATTTCCAATCATCTGGAAGTTTAATTTCCAAAAACTTAGCCAAAACACTAAGTGAAGTTGCGCATTGTTTTCTACTTCTACTTCCCTCCTTATAACTTTCAAGCGTTTTATGAAATATTTTTTCTAAATCTAAATTTTCATTATCATTATAAATATTAAGGATTCTTTTCAAATAGGGTTTGTAAGAACTTCTCCAAGTAGTTTTTCTTGTGCTGTTTAGATATTCACTTTTGCTTTCCTTAAAAAAAAATTCCTCAAATAGATTCAATTTATTTGAAAATTCAGAATCATATTTTATCCCCTTTTTATTAGATATGCTTATCCAATTAATCCAGTCAAATTGGTTTAATTCCAGTTGTAAATTAATTAATTGTAATTTTTTTTTAGCCTCCTCTAATCCAGAAATATCAGCCTTTATACCAAGAGATATTCTTTGAACTTTAAAGTTTTTTTTATCCTCTTTTGAAGGTAGTGAGCCTCTTATATTTAATTTCTCTCCCCTTTTTTCAATTCTAAGCTTGCTTCCTTGAGTAGCAAATTTATCGTTGACATTATTAATTTCCTGAATTACGTTCATTAACTTATATAATTGACCATATAATGACGTTTTTACTGTTGATTTTCAATCACCATAATCTTTAAATGTATAAAATAGGCGTCTTATTAATGAACTTAGGAGGGCCTGAACGCATTACCGATGTGGGTCCATTTTTATATAACCTTTTTTCTGATCCAGAGATAATCAGAATCCCTTTTCCTGCTTTTCAAAAGCCTTTAGCTTGGTTAATTAGTACGCTTAGAAGTACTACTTCACAACAGGCTTATCTTTCAATAGGTGGAGGATCACCAATAAGAAGGATAACAGAACAACAAGCAAGAGAATTGCAATCTAAATTAAGGGATAAAGGGTTGAATGCAACGACATATATAGCAATGAGGTATTGGCATCCTTTTACTGAATCAGCAATTGCTGATATGAAAGCAGATGGTATAGATCAAATTGTTGTACTGCCTTTGTATCCACACTTTTCAATAAGTACTAGTGGTTCAAGCTTTCGAGAATTAAAAAAATTGCGAGATTCAGATAAAGACTTTAAAAAAATCCCTATGAGATGTGTAAGAAGTTGGTTCAGTCAATCAGGTTATTTAAAGTCAATGGTTGAATTGATTTCTGAACAAATTTCTCTTTGTGAATCGCCTCCTAATGCGCATATATTTTTCACTGCTCATGGAGTTCCTAAGAGTTACGTAGAGGAAGCTGGAGACCCTTATAAACAACAAATCGAAGATTGTTCCTTATTAATAATAAATGAGCTGGAAAAATATTTGGGGCATAGTAACCCTCATACACTTTCATATCAAAGTAGAGTTGGCCCAGTTGAATGGTTGAAGCCTTATACAGAAGAAGTGTTAGCAGATCTTGGAAGATCAAATGTTAACGATTTGATTGTGGTTCCAATAAGTTTCGTTGGTGAGCATATTGAAACTTTGCAAGAAATTGATATTGAATATAAAGAAATAGCTGAAAAAGCAGGGATTAAAAACTTTCGAAGAGTAAAGGCTCTAAATACTCATCCCACTTTTATTGAGGGTCTCAGCGACCTTGTGATTTCTTGTTTAGAAGGGCCTTTAGTAAATATTGAGGAGGCTTCTCAATTACCTGAAAAAATTAAACTTTATCCCCAAGAGAAATGGCAATGGGGTTGGAATAATAGTTCAGAGGTTTGGAACGGAAGGGTTGCCATGATTGTTTTTTTGGTACTTTTTATTGAACTTATTTCAGGATCTGGACCATTGCATAGGCTAGGAATTTTATGAAGGTCAATTCATATTTTTTTTAGAAATTAAAATTTTTTAAAAATTTTTTGAATATTTTTCTGACATTACATTTCTAAATGAGGCAAAAGTTTTTAATTAAGTTTAATATTTATATTAAATATTGAATTTCTTTAGTGACTCTTACTTCGAGATCCTTATCAAAGGGTGGTTCAAAAAATGAAAATCCTATTTGGATAACAGGTGCTGAGGCACTAATGGATTCTCTTAAAATTCATGGGGTAAAGGTTATATTTGGATATCCTGGAGGAGCCATACTACCTATCTATGATGCTGTTCATAAAGCAGAACAAGATGGTTGGTTAAAGCATTACATGGTAAGACACGAACAAGGTGGTTCTCATGCTGCTGATGGGTATGCAAGATCTACTGGAGAAGTTGGAGTTTGCTTTGGAACTTCTGGCCCAGGTGCAACAAATTTAGTAACGGGTATTGCTACTGCTCAAATGGATTCAGTACCTCTTGTTGTTGTTACTGGTCAAGTCCCAAGACCTGCTATAGGGACAGATGCCTTTCAAGAAACTGATATTTTTGGAATAACTCTTCCAATAGTTAAACATTCATGGGTGATAAGAAATCCTTCAGATATCGCGAAAGTAGTTTCAGAAGCTTTTTTTATTGCATCTTCTGGAAGACCAGGTCCTGTTTTAATTGATATACCGAAGGATGTTGGCCAAGAATACTTTAATTACCAAAGAGTTTTGCCTGGTGAGATTATTCCTAAAGGATTTAAGAGAAATGGAGACATTAATGATTCAGATATAAAAAAAGCTATTAAATTAATAGAGGAGTCTGAAAGACCCCTTCTTTATGTTGGCGGTGGGGCAATATCTTCAGGGGCTCATGAAGAGATAAGAATTTTGGCAAGAAATTATCAAATACCGGTTACAACTACATTAATGGGGAAGGGTGCTTTTGATGAAAAAGATAATTTGTCAGTTGGAATGTTAGGAATGCATGGAACTGCTTATGCAAATTTTGCGGTTACAGAATGTGATCTTTTAATTGCTATAGGAGCTAGATTTGATGATAGAGTAACGGGTAAACTAGACACTTTTGCTCCTGATGCCAAGGTTATTCATATAGATATTGATCCAGCAGAAGTTAATAAAAATAGGCGTGTAGATGTTGCAATTGTCTCTGACGTGTCAAAAGCTGTTCGCAAAATTAATCAAAAATCTACAAATAATGAATTTGCCTCTCAAACGAAAAACTGGTTAGAAAAAATTAATTTTTGGAAAAATAAACACCCTTTGTACGTCCCACCTAACGAAGGAGAAATTTATCCTCAGGAAGTTCTTTTGAAAGTTAGAGATCTTTCACCAGAAGCTTATGTAACAACAGATGTAGGTCAACATCAAATGTGGGCCGCTCAATACCTCAGGAATTCCCCCAGAAAATGGATAAGTAGTGCAGGCTTAGGAACTATGGGTTTTGGTTTGCCAGCGGCAATTGGAGTAAAGGCGGCCTTACCTAATTCAGAAGTAATTTGTATAGCAGGAGATGCGAGTGTCTTAATGAATATTCAAGAATTAGGAACTTTATCTCAATATGGTTTGAAGGTGAAATTGATCATAATTAATAATCGCTGGCAAGGGATGGTTAGACAATGGCAAGAAAGTTTCTATAACGAAAGGTATTCCTCCTCGGATATGAGTTGTGGAGAACCTGATTTTGTAAAACTTGCTGAGTCTTTCGGAGTTAAAGGGTACTTAATATCTGATAGAGAAAAACTATTGAACGAATTACAAAATGCACTTAATTATGATGGACCTGCCTTGATTAATATTCTTGTTAGAAGAGGTGAAAATTGCTATCCAATGGTACCTCCCGGGAAAAGTAATGCTCAAATGGTTGGATATGTTAATTATAAAGACTAATTATTTTTAACTCGTCAATTTAAAAAATTAACTTTAAGATAATTTTAAAATAGTTATTTAATTGAAAAAATTATCAAAAATTTTAATTTTAGTATGCTTGATTTTTCTTAATCCTGTAATAGTTAACTCGGCTGAAATTCTTCAAATTAAAAGCTCAAATACTATTTTGGTGGGCGATCAAAATAGGAATTTAACTATTGGATTATTTTGTGTAGATGTAAATGAAAATGATGAGTTTGAAGCAATTAATTTACTAAAGAGTGAATTTCCAAGGGGAAGCAAAGTAAAAATAAAACCTTTTGGTTTTAAAGAGAATTTACTGCAAGCCAAAGTTTTTAATATTAAAGGTACTAAGGAGATGACCGAAATATTAGTTGCCAAAGACTTAGCCAGTGAAATTTGTCCGAGTTAACTATTTCTAAGAGCAAATAAAATTCCATTGCCTCAAGATTGTTTTGTTCCTTCTCCAGGAATTAAATTCATTTTTTAATTTGTATGTGCATAAATTTGAGACGTCTATATTTGTATTTGGGATGTTCTCACTTAAAAGTTGTCTATATGCAGATCTTTTAAGATCAAGTTGATTTAAGTTTTGCTTTTTCAAGTGATTTGAATCACAAAAAAAATGATCTTTTTCAGTTTTAGTCAAATTGATCGTTATGTTTTTGTTCTCGAACTTTCTGTAAAATTCTTTGAATGTAATTTTATCAACAAGATAATGTTCCTTTGATATCGATGGGCCTATTGCAACAAGTAAGTCATTTCTGGATGTCCCAAAATTATCGAAAAATTTCACCATATTGTGTATGATTTTTTTTTCTAAACCTTTTCTTCCACAATGTAAGGCTGCTACATTTCTTGTCCTTTTATCTGCAAAAAATATTGGCATGCAATCAGCTGTATAAACCCATAAGTTTTGATTACATTTATTACCAAAAAGACCATCTGCATCAGTCTTACACCCTTCTTGCGAATGTGAACCAAAAACTATAACATTGCTGTGAATTTGATTAGAAACACAATTTATATAATTTTTGTTAAAGTGACCTCCTAATAATTGAAGAATATTATAAGAGCTAGTCTTAGAAAAGTATGCATGTTTGAAATTATATTGACTAAGAATAGGTGATGAATAATACTCGAATTTTTTGTTTTTAATAAAAATTTCAGCTTTTGTGAAATTGATTTCTTTGTAAGGAATAGTTCCTGCTCCTTAACTGAGTTTATGAAATTAATTCAATATCTCTCAAGATCCAGAATCCTGCAAATTTTTCAATGTATGGCGTTGACTGTATGGAAATAAATTGATAACCAAAAGAATTTTTTTTATTCTCTAAAAACTTTGTACTTAAAATGTTTGCATCTTTTTCTGGCAAATCTGTTACCAGCCACTTGTCATCTTCTGAAGCTTCAAGGATGAGTTGGTTCTTACTAATAGTTAATTTAATAGGTTCTAAACAACTGAACCATGCAGAAAGTGCTAAAGATCTATCTTTGCTAAAAAGTCTTAATCCTGGAACTAAATCACTATCATCTAAATCTTGCTGAATTGGGAAAATATCTCCAAATTCCATAGGCCAATTTTCCGCAGATTTTAATTCGCCAATTGATATTTCAGAAATAGTTAAAGCATCACCCCTTACTGCTTCTGGTAGGGGTTTAGGGGAATTTTCCATTTTGGAAGTAAAAGTAGGAGCTAATACCCCTCTTACATAACCTTTTTCCTTTGGATAAATCTCTTTTTCGAGGAATTCGATTCTATCGAATAAATTATAAGTTCTTCTACTGACAAGAGCTTCAATACTTGAAGCCTCCAGTGATTTCTTTATTATAGATTTCATTGACGATCTCCAAAATCTAATTATTGATGGTTTTGCCCATCCTTCTTTTTTTGCATCATTAATTGCTTCATTTAGTGACTTTGTAAGCCACACTGAATTAACTTCATTGGCAGGGCATTTTTTATTCCAAAGAAAAACATCTTTTTTCTTATAACTTCTTGTAGAGCAAATAATTAACTCCCACCTTTTTTTTCCATTTGATTCAATGATTGGTCTTGAGTAAAAGTCTAATTCCCAATCTGAAATTTTTAATTCAAGCCTTGGTTCCGTTTTATTATTAATGTTCATTTGTCTTGTTCTTTTTTATCGAAAAGTGCTTTAGTTTTTAGTGCTCTCTCTGTGGCTTCTTGCATAACTTTTTGCTTATCAATAATTAATTCTCCCGCAGAGTTCTCTAAGAGTGCTGTATTAAGACCAATGCGCCCTTTCTCAAGGTCAATTTCAGATATTAAAGCTTTTATAACTTCCCCTTCTCTAAAAATTTCTCGTAAAGAACGAATAGAACCATTTGTTAGTGAGGATTGATGAAGAAGTCCACTGGCTCCGCCTAAATCAATAAAGAATCCATATGGTTTTACTGCTAGAACTTCTCCTTCAATTAATTGCCCCAATTCTAGACTCGTAAGTTTAGAGACTAATGATGCCTTCTTTTCAGAGAGAACTAATTTTCTGGATTCTGGATTCACCTCAAGAAAGGCTACTTTTAGAGTTTTGCCAACAAAAGATTGATGATCTTGACCGTCTTCAAGTTGGGATCTCGGGATGAAGCCTCTCAATCCATCTACATCACATGTAAGCCCACCTCTGTTAAATCCATTTATTAAAACGTCAATTAATTCTCCATTTTTTGCATAACTTGATACTTTCTCCCAACTTTGTCTGAGAATTAATGCCCGAGCGCTTACTGTTACCATTCCATCAGCATTTTGTTCTTTGATAACCAAAACTTCTATTTCATGGCCTATTGAAAATTTTTCTTTAAAGTTAGTTATGACGCCTAACCCACTTTCTTTTTTTGGCATATAACCAGGTGCTTTCCCACCAATGTCAACATATAGTCCATCACTTTCTATTGCTATAACCTTCCCTGAAATTGTTTCTCCCGTAGCCCCAATTGGCTCATTTGCATTTAAAGCCTCCAAAAAAGCACTTTCATCAAAATCGAATTCATCAACTGTTCTTTCTAATTGAAAATCTGTGTTTTGCTCAGAAAAATTAAGGGGTTTATTTAAATCATGTTGAGAACTATCCAAAGATTTAGTGTTTTCATTTCTGTCCTTAATTTCTGTTTCTGATCCATCTTTAAATATTTGAGGTTTTATTGCAATATTTTCTTTTTTAATTTCTTCTTGCGAATTGGGTTGCTCATTCTGTATTTCTTGAGATTTTTTTTGGGTATCTTTCTTGCTTAGGTGAAGTACTTGAAGAGGTTTTTTGAAATCTTTTTTTTTGCCCTTTGGTTGGATATTTTCTTGGGCATTGTTATTACTGACTCCCATCGTAGGTAAAATGATAATAATTAATTAATAACATACTCTAAATGTTAGTACTCGAAATTAAAATTAATGAACTTTAAACCAATACCTAATAAATTTGAATATTTAAATTGGCAAGAAATCGAAAGTATTGCAAAAGACAAAAGGTCAACCGTGATTTGGCCATTCGGTGCTGTTGAACAACATGGGCCACATTTGCCTCTTGCTACAGATAGTATTTTTGTTGATGAAATTATTAGCGAAGTTTTTAAATTATTCTCTTCCGATATTCCATTAAAAAAACTTCCAACTCAATACATTGGTTTTTCTCCAGAACATAAGGGTTTTAATGGGACAATTTCACTTTCCTCAAATTTAATAACCTCAATGATTAAGGAAGTCGGAGGTCAATTATCTGAAATGGGTTTTAAAAGATTGATATTGATTAATGGACATGGAGGTCAAATCTCACTATTAAATACAGCGGCAAGAGAGCTAAGAAGTTTTGCACCTGGGATGGCAGTTTTCCCTTGTTTCTTATGGAGTGGAGTTAATGGGTTAAGTGATTTGTTAACAAAAACTGAGATCGAGAATGGGCTTCATGCTTCTTTAGCTGAAACAAGTTTGATGCTTGCTTTAAAACCAGAATTAGTAGGTGATCAACGTCCAAATGAAGGTATTAAGGGGCAGATACCAGATGGTTGGAGTCTTGAGGGAAATGCACCTACTGCTTGGCTTACTGATGACTTCAGCAAATCAGGAGTTATAGGGGATAGCAGAGGAGCAAATGAGTCTTTAGGAAAAAATTTAAAGGAATTATTGATTAATCATTGGTTCAAATTGATTATGAATCTGATGCAATCAGATTGGCCAAACAATTCTTAAATAAGTTTAAGTAAAAAATGTGACTTAACAATTGAAACTATTTTCATGATATTTAAATAAACTCACTATAATCATGTAATATTCATGCATAATGAGCTAAAGATTACTGACATGCAAACTCTAGAATCAAATAAAAAAACTATTGAAGAAACGACTAATCCGATTTCTTTAGATTTGCCCGACTTCACTACTGATTCTTATAAGGATGCATACAGCAGAATAAATGCAATTGTTATAGAAGGAGAGCAAGAGGCTCATGATAATTACATCTCAATAGCAACTCTAATTCCAAATGAGTTAGAGGAGTTAACAAAATTGGCGAGAATGGAAATGAAGCATAAAAAAGGGTTTACTGCATGTGGAAGAAATTTAGGTGTAGTAGCTGATATGGAATTTGCTAAAAAATTCTTTTCTAAATTACATGGTAATTTTCAGGTTGCTCTTGAAAAAGGAAATTTAACAACATGTCTTTTAATTCAAGCTATTTTAATCGAAGCTTTCGCAATCTCCGCTTATAACGTCTACATAAGAGTTGCGGATCCTTTTGCAAAAAAAATAACAGAGGGAGTTGTAAAAGATGAATATCTTCATTTAAATTATGGTCAAGAGTGGCTTAAAGAGAATCTATCTACTTGTAAAGAGGAATTAATGGAAGCTAATAAAGTTAATCTTCCGTTAATTAAAAAGATGTTAGATGAAGTAGCAGATGACGCATCAGTTTTAGCTATGGACAGAGAAGAATTAATGGAAGAATTTATGATTGCTTATCAAGATACGTTGATGGAAATAGGTCTAGATAATAGAGAAATTGCAAGAATGGCTATGGCAGCTATCGTCTAATTATCTTTCTAATCAATTAAGTTTTTTAATAATTAATCAATCTTATTTAAGTAGTTATCTCTGTGCTATTGTTCATAACATCGTATAGAAACCATTTATAAATTTTAAATGTTTGGGTTAATAGGCCACTCAACTAGTTTTGAAGATGCAAAAAGAAAAGCTTCGATGCTAGGCTTTGATCATATTGCTGATGGCGACTTGGATGTTTGGTGTACTGCTCCTCCTCAGCTTGTTGAAAATGTAGAAGTTAAGAGTGCTACTGGAATATCTATTGAAGGTTCCTATATAGATTCGTGCTTTGTTCCTGAAATGCTTTCTAGGTTTAAAACGGCTAGAAGAAAAGTACTAAATGCTATGGAACTAGCTCAGAAAAAAGGGATTAACATTACCGCTTTAGGAGGATTTACTTCTATTATTTTTGAGAATTTTAATCTTCTACAGCATAAACAAATTAGAAATACTTCATTAGAGTGGGAAAGATTTACTACTGGCAATACTCATACAGCCTGGGTTATTTGTAAGCAACTAGAAATAAATGCGCCTCGCATTGGGATAGACCTTAAAAAAGCAACTGTTGCTGTAATTGGTGCTACAGGTGATATTGGTAGTGCTGTCTGTAGATGGCTTATCAATAAAACTGGGATTTCAGAGCTTCTTATGGTAGCAAGACAACAAGAACCACTAGCGCTGTTACAAAAAGAATTAGATGGTGGCACCGTAACAAGCTTAAATGAGGCATTGCCGCAGGCGGATATTGTTGTATGGGTTGCAAGTATGCCTAAAACTATTGAGATTGATACAGATAACTTAAAAAAACCATGTTTAATGATTGATGGCGGATACCCCAAAAATCTTGATGAGAAATTTCAGGGTGAAAATATTCATGTTTTAAAAGGAGGTATAGTAGAGTTTTTCAATGATATTGGTTGGAATATGATGGAACTTGCGGAAATGCAAAACCCTCAGCGAGAGATGTTTGCTTGCTTTGCAGAAGCTATGATTTTAGAATTCGAAAAGTGTCATACAAACTTTAGTTGGGGAAGAAATAACATTTCCCTTGAAAAGATGGAGTTTATTGGAGCAGCATCTTTAAAGCATGGTTTTTCTGCGATTGGACTTGATAAGCAGCCTAAAGTATTAACGGTTTAAGAATTATGGCTAAACGTTACCTCCTTGATTTTGAAAAGCCTCTTGTTGAACTTGAGAAGCAGATAGAGCAAATTAAAGAATTAGCTCGAGATTCAGAGGTAGATGTTAGTCAACAGCTTCTACAGCTTGAAACCTTAGCTGCTAGGAGAAGAGAAGAAATATTTAAATCTCTCACCCCTGCTCAAAAGATTCAGGTAGCTAGACATCCACAAAGACCTAGTACTTTGGATTTTGTTCAAATGTTTTGTGATGACTGGATCGAATTACATGGAGATAGAAATGGTGGTGATGATATGGCACTAATTGGGGGGATAGGCTCGATAAATAACAGACCGGTGTTGATGTTAGGGCATCAGAAAGGAAGGGACACAAAAGAAAATGTAGTAAGAAACTTTGGGATGGCAAAACCAGGAGGTTATAGAAAAGCTCTTAGATTAATGCAGCATGCAAATAGATTCTCCTTGCCAATTCTTACATTTATTGATACTCCTGGAGCTTATGCTGGTTTGAAAGCTGAAGAACAGGGTCAAGGGGAAGCTATTGCAAGAAACCTTCGAGAGATGTTTGGACTAAGAGTCCCAATTGTAGCTACTGTCATTGGAGAAGGAGGTTCAGGAGGAGCACTTGGAATAGGTGTTGCCGATAGATTACTAATGTTTGAACACAGTGTTTACACAGTTGCTAGTCCGGAAGCATGTGCATCAATTTTGTGGAGAGATGCTGCGAAGGCTCCAGAAGCCGCATCAGCACTTAAAATTACAGGTAAAGATTTACTTAAATTGGGGATAATTGATGAGGTATTACCAGAACCCTCTGGTGGGAATAATTGGGATCCTTTAGATGCTGGCAATACACTAAAAGAGGCTATTGAGAAACACCTTAATGCTTTACTGCAAATGCCTGAAGACGAATTAATTGAGGAAAGATACAAAAAATTTAGGGTTTTAGGTAAATTTATCGAAGCAAATAATATTGAAGAGATTTATAGTGAAATCCCCCAAAAAACTGAATAAATTGAAACTAGCTTTTATAACGGGTGCTACTAAAGGTATTGGCAGATCTACTGCAATTACTTTTGCTAATGCTGGCTGGGATTTGATTTTGCTCTCCAGGAATATGGATTTAATGGAGAAACTAAAGAGCGAACTTTTGACTACTAAATCAAAAATTAACCTAGTTAAATGTGATTTATCTAATCCTCTAGAAATAGAAAATTGTGTTAAGGAAGCGATTAAGAAGTATGGGTGCCCTTCAGTATTGATAAATAATGCTGGTTGTGCATTTAATGGTCCCTTAGTTGAAATGGATTTAGGTCAATGGGAACAAACTATGCAAATAAACCTCACAAGTGTTTTCCAAATTTGCAGTTCAATAATTCCTAAAATGAGAAAAAATGGTGGATTAGTCATTAACGTTAGTAGTCATGCTTCTTATAATGCATTTCCCCAATGGGGAGCGTATTGTATTTCAAAGTCTGCACTAGCTATGTTTACTAAATGCTTGAGAGAAGAGGAGAGATTTAATTCAATCAGAGCCTGTACGATAACTTTAGGTTCAGTAAATACTCCTCTTTGGGACTCAGAATCTATCAATGCTGATTTTGATAGAACTTCTATGCTCTCCTCAAGCGAAGTATCAGATACTATTCTCTATATGGCTCAACAACCTGAATCACAACTGATTGAAGACTTAACTTTAATGCCCTCTGGAGGAGCTTTTTAAACATTCTTTTTCTTTTCTTAATCCTTAAAAAGTGATTTTTTTTAGGGCTACGTGAACCCGATTAAACAAGAGAATGTGATATAGTGTATAAGCAATTAAGCTTTTGGAAGATACAGTTAATTAAGTTGCATACATTTTTCTGTCAAGAATTTTATGACCTCTACATTACCCAACGATAATATTAGAAACTTTGACGACCAGATTACTAATAAATTAATCTCCGAAATTATAAGAGACAGAATCAAAAATTCTGGAACCAGGTTTAGTGCTAACGATAATATTGCAGATTTTATAAATCCTGGAGAATTAGAGATTTTAGAAAGAGAAGTTGCCTCAAGAGTTAAAGACTTACTAAAGTCCCTCATAATAGATGTTGAAAATGATCATAATACACAAGAAACTGCCCAAAGAGTTTCAAAAATGTATTTAAATGAAGTTTTTAAAGGCAGATATCATCAACAACCTAAAGTTACAAGTTTCCCAAATGACAAGAATCTTGACGAGATTTATACAGTCGGCCCAATTTCTGTTAGATCTGCATGTTCACATCACTTAGTTCCAATTCTAGGAGAGTGTTGGATAGGTATTAAACCTGGGAACAAAGTTATAGGACTTTCAAAATTTGCGAGAGTTGCTGATTGGGTTTTTTCAAGACCTCATATTCAGGAAGAAGCTGTAATGATACTTGCAGATGAAATCGAAAAACTATGTGAACCTAAAGGTTTAGGTATTATTGTAAAGGCCCAACATTATTGCATGAAGTGGAGGGGAGTCAAAGAACCAAATACGAGTATGATTAATTCTGTGGTGAGGGGAGATTTTAGACACGATTTAAGTCTAAAACAAGAATTTTTTGAGCTTGTAAAACAGCAGTCTGCTACTAATAATTACTAATCCCTTTTAAAAAATTAAAAAGTTCTTCAGTTTTTTTTAGATCTTTTTGACCCGGAGAAATTTCAACACTACTAGAAATATCTAGCCCATCAGGTTTGATATCTATAAGAATTTCATTAATCCATTCAATTGATATTCCGCCTGCTAACCACCAAGGTTTACTAAATTGCAGATTCTTTAGATAGTTAGAATTTATTTTTTTCCCTGAACCTCCATAAGTTTTTTCACTCCAAGAATCAAGTAGTATCGCATCTACAAAATTTTCAAAAGGTTGTATTTTATCCAAGTCTTTTTCCGTTTTTATCCTGAAAGCCTTCCATAGGCCAATATTTGGAATTTTTTCTCTTATTTTTTTACAGTAATCAATATCCTCATCACCATGCAATTGAATGATAGTTTCACTTGGGTTGCCTAAGAAATTTTTGATAATTAAATCTACAGGACTATTTTGCACAACAGATACCCTATGGATTTTTGGATAAAAACTTTCTAAGGTTTTAAATATTTTTTTCTTAATTTCAGGTGATACGTACCTTGGTGACTCTTCAACCGAAATAATGCCAATAGCATGCGCTCCTAATTTAGCTACTTGAAGAGCTTGTTCTTCTGATGTTAATCCACAAATTTTAACTAAAGTATTAGTCTTGGGCATATCATTATCCTGTATGTAAAATTAATATTATTGCTAAATATAGCGGAGATTATTTTTGAGAAGTTGGCAAATTTTTAAAATATGGGGAATTCCCTTCAAAATTCATCCCTATTGGTTTGTTATTCTCTTTTTATTCTCATGGAGCATAAGTAATCAAGTTAATTTATCTTCTGGTGATGTATTTAATAATAAAGAAGCTTGGGTTATAGGTTTTTTAACTTCTTTTTTCTTATTATCTTCAATTATTTCCCATGAGGTTATATATACCTATGTTTCCTTAAATCAGGGAGTAAAAATAAAAAAAATAACTTTTTATTTTCTTGGAGCTATTTTACAAATAGATAAGTATTGTGAAACTGCTATAGGTAATATAAAAATCGCAATTGTTAGACCTCTATTATGTTTTATTACAGCATTTATCCTACTTTTAATTAGTAATTACAGTGCATCTCAAGAAATAATATTCATCAATATAATTTCTAGAGTTGGTATATTAAATTTATTATTAGGCTTTTTAAATTTGATTCCAATAGGTTCTTTAGATGGAGGAAATTTATTAAAAAGTATTATTTGGCATTTCTCAGGTAGTAAAAACAAAGGAAGAAACTTTCTCAATAAAGTAAATTTATCTTTATCTTTTTTAGTTCTTATATTTGGAATAATTTGTTCGTTTAGATTTAACTTTTATTATGGTCTTATTCTTTCTTTCTTAGGATTGTTTGGAGTTAATTCTTCAAAATCAGAAAGTCAATTTTTTAAAATTGAAAACATACTTAAATTTAGTAAAGTTTCTGAGCTTAAATTAAAGCCTTTACAAAAAATTGAATTCGATTCTAATTTCGCAGAGTTGAACAGATTAATAAAAAATAAAAAATATGAATCAGATAAATATTTTTTTGTTACTAATAATGGAAGATGGACTGGTTTTATTGATGAGAATATTTTAAAAACTGTCTCCATAAAAAAATGGGAACGGCACTTCGTTGGGGATTTTAAGAAGCCAATTGATAGTTTTGAAAGTGTGTATGCTAACGATAAATTATGGAAAACTATAGAAAGAATTGAAGAAACAGGTAAAGGTTTTATATTGGTTCTCAATTCTGCAGATATCCCTTTAGGGATAATTGATAGATCTAAAATAGGAAACTTTGTATTGAATAAATTAGGATTTAATTTTCCTTCAGAAATTGTCAACAAATTAAATTATAAAAATCAATATCCCTTGGGAATTGAACTTCCAAGAATAATTAATTCAATGAAGCAGAAAGGAGATCTTTAAGAATTCGTGTCACGAAAATTTTTTAATATATTATTGTCTATGGCAATATTTTTGAACTTTATATTTGATTTATTCTCTAGGAATGAATTTCTTAAATGTTGAACTATTTCATCATTTGTGAGGCCTAGATTTATTTTTGGTGGAGCTTCTTCTTTAAATAATTTGAACCATAAGTCTTGTGAAGGATTTGTTTGAATCTCTCCATGTTGAAGGAATGCACCTTTTCTACGATATTGCGCACTTCCTATCCTTTTAAACCCATCCTGATCAACTAAATCAGAAATTAATGAAGTCCCAAAACAATTTGTTTTAATGCTTGATTTTCGTAAATTACCATATTGTAAGTTTAGACCTAATTCTCTAAAACTTTTAATTAACCAATTATTAACCATTTCATAACTTAAGACTTTATAGTAAGTTTTTTTAAATGTTAATGAATATGTTATGCCTCCTGAATGCAGAACAGCACCCCCTCCAGAGGGACGTCTAACAATATTAATTTCCCCGTTTGATAATAAATTTTTCCAATGAAGAGGAATTTCCTTTTGGTGATAGCCAATTGAAAGCCAATCCCCAGTCCAATAGTAGAACCTCAATGTGAGAATTATTTCAGGATTCGAAATTGTCTGATCTAAAGAATTTAAATCTAAAGCCATTTGATCAAATCCAGGTAAATTATTTGTTGAAAAAATTAAAGCCTGATTTTCAATTCCCAAAATTAACTTTGTAGGTTTATTTATGATAATTTTCAATAAATTTTTTCTTTCAATTTGTTAATTACGTAACATCATTTTGTAATAGTGTTTCAAATCTTCTCTTTTCGGTGGAGAATATAGGAAATAAATTTTTTTCCATGGAGCCAACTCAAACAATAAATCTTATTGCATTAAGCCTCATAGTTGTTATGCATGCAGGAGTTTTAGCCTTAAGACTAGGAATTAGTTTAGGTAGGAACTAAAGTCTATTAGAAAATTTAAAATTTATAAGGTAATAATAAAGTAAGACTGAATTATTTTATTCAGTAAAAATATCAAGTACTTACTTTGTCAAAATCTTTTTATAAAAATAGTATTTTCCACAAAAAATCTTTAGGGTCTGGATTTATAAAAAGACAACAGAAACAGGATAATTTTGTATCAACAATTTTTTTAATTATAAAAATTAGCTTTTCCCTTTTAGCAATAATAAGCCTGATTAAACTTGGCTATAGTTCTAAAGTAAGGTTGACCAGATTAAGGGAAATTGAAGACTCATTTTTATACGAAAATTATAGATTTATCGTTTTAACAGATGAGTTTGATAATTTATTTTCTTCTGAAGGTGAGCAAAGATTTATGAAGGATCAGGATCAAATAATTTCTAGGGACATTATCAGAGTAATATGGCGTTGATAAGGATGGTTTTGAATCATTCTACTTTTCATTTTTCAATTAACTTTTTTGCTAGTGAGTAAGAACATTAAGGGTTTAGTCCTAATAACAGGAACAACTTCAGGAGTTGGATTAAATACTCTAAAACCTCTATTAAGATTTGGATGGGAGGTTATAGCAGTTAATCGATCAAATAAAAGAGCTATAAAAGTAGCTGAGGAATCCTTGACAAAAGAGGAAGTTGAAAATGTTCACTTTATAGAAATAGATCTTTCTAATTTGGATGATGTGAGAAAAGGTTGCGATGAAATATTAGAAAGATTTAAAAAGCCGATAAATTCTCTTATTTGTAATGCAGCAGTTTATAAACCGAGACTAAAGAGACCTGAAAGGTCTGCACAAGGGTTTGAAAACTCTATGGCAGTAAATCATTTTGGGCATTTTCTTATGATAAACCTACTTGTGAAAAATATTTTATCTTCTGAAAGAGAAATTGTTTTAAATGGCAAATCAACTTTATTTAAGCCAAGAATTACAGTATTAGGGACTGTTACGGCTAATTATTCAGAACTTGGAGGAAGGATCCCCATCCCTGCCCCAGCTGATTTGGGAGATTTATCTGGATTCAAAAATGGTTTTTTATCTCCAATAAGTATGGCGAATGGAAAGAAATTTAAACCTGGTAAGGCTTATAAGGATAGTAAACTTTGTAATATGGTTACCGTTCAGGAATTATCAAAAAGATATCCTGCAGAGAAGATTATTGTAAATTCTCTATATCCTGGATGTGTTGCTGATACAAAACTTTTTAGAGATACACCTTGGTTATTTAGATTTCTTTTCCCGATATTTCAAAAATTTATAACAAAAGGATATGTTTCACAAAGACTGGCAGGAGAGAGGGTCGCTCAAGTGGCAACTTATAAAGAATTTGCTAAACCATCAGTCCATTGGAGCTGGGGAAATCGTCAAAAAACTGGTAGAAAAGCTTTTTCTCAAAAGTTGTCAAAAAGAATAATTGATAAGAAGACCTCTCAACAAACTTATGATTTAACAAGCAAATTGGTTGGATTAGATTAATTTAGACTAATCAAATCCTAATAAATCAAAAATTTCTCTATCTTTAAGTGGATTTCCTTCTAAAGGTTCTACGTTTTCAAGCATATTTTTGGCAAGAGATAAATATTCATTTTGAACTTCAATAACATCTTCTGTTGGTTCCATTTCAAAAATGGTACATTTTTTCAGCCTTGATCTTCTTATTGCATCTACATCTTTAAAGTGGGCCATAGTTTTTAAACCGGTTCTCTCATTGAATTTATCAATTTGGTCTGTATCTTTTGATCTATTTGCTACTACCCCACCTAATCTGACCTTATAATTTTTTGCTTTTGCTTTAATTGCAGAAACTATTCTATTCATAGCGAATATTGAATCGAAGTCATTAGCAGTAACAATTAGGCAGTAATTTGCATGTTGCAAAGGAGCTGCAAAGCCCCCGCAAACGACATCACCTAGGACATCAAAAATAACAACGTCTGTATCCTCTAATAAGTGATGTTCTTTTAAAAGCTTAACTGTCTGACCAGTTACATATCCCCCGCATCCAGTGCCAGCAGGAGGGCCTCCGCTCTCCACACACATTACGCCGTTAAAACCCTCAAACATGAAATCGTGTGGTCTCAATTCTTCGCTATGAAAATCTACCTCTTCGAGAATATCTATAACAGTAGGAACCATTTTATGTGTCAAAGTAAAAGTGCTATCGTGCTTTGGATCACAACCAATTTGTAGAACCTTTTTCCCTAATTTTGAGAATGCTGCAGAAAGGTTTGATGATGTAGTTGATTTTCCGATGCCACCCTTACCATATACGGCAATAACTAAAGCCCCTTCCTCAATATTTATTTTTGGATCTTGCTTTACTTGAACACTCCCTTCCCCATCAAGGGGTTTATTTATAGTACTTGTCATTTAAAGCTTTAAACACATTATTATTTATATTCTTGCAGTGTAAATACACATGGAATATGTTTCTAAACAAATATGTATTTAATTGTATTAAAAGCCGGAAATATGTTCTTATAACTGAATTTTTAGGATTAAATCTATTAGATTATGAGTGAAAATACTCATGACTTTGTTATAAATCATTAGTACAAATTAGCTGAAATATGCTTTCGCGTCGTAAAGAGTTTCATCGCTTATTTCTGGAATTCCTCTCAAGATTGCGTATTTTTCGGTATTAGTTTTGACTTTACCTCTTACAAAAAAAGGAACTTTTGTTAATTCAGCTCTACCAGATTCAGTCCAAATAATTCCCTCCATACTATTTTTTTCTTTTTTCTCGTCAGACTTTATAAAATCCTTTGTTTTTGTCGCTGTATGTCCTAAATGGCTTTGATGACCGTCAACAAACTCAAAATCATGTTTGAACATATCAATAAGATGCTCTTCTAAGCCCATCATTAGGGGATGTACCCAGTCATCAAAAATTACATTTGCCCCTTCCCATCCCATCTGTGGACTATATCTTGCAGGAACATCTTGAACATGCATTGGAGTACTAATTACTGAACATGGAATGCCGAGTCTTTTTGCACTATGCCTTTCCATTTGGGTTCCTAAAACTAATTCAGGGGCGGCTTTTTTCATGGCATCTTCTACTTCTAGATAATTGTTAGTAATTAAAGCTTCTATATTTATATTTTTTGCAGTAGCTCTTACTTGCTTCGCCATCTCCCGGCTGTACGTTCCAAGACCAACTACTTCAAAACCCAATTCCTCCTTAGCAATTTTGGCCGCTGCAATTGCATGTGTTCCATCACCAAAAATAAAAACTCTTTTGCCAGTTAGATAGTTTGAGTCAACTGATTTTGAGTACCAAGGAAGTTTTGATTTATTTTCTAATTCTTTTTTATTCGTCAAAGGAAGATCTAATTTCTTATGAACTTCATTTATAAATTCGATTGTATTTTTTATTCCAATTGGAATAGTGTTTGTATATTTCATTCCAAAGTTCCGTTTAAGCCATTCGCACGATGCTTCCGCAATTTCTGGATAAAGACAAATATTTATTTCAGCATCAATTAGTCTTCCAATATCATCTGGACTAGCACCTAATGGAGCAACTACGTTTGTATCTATTCCTTGCTCTGAAAGTATGCGTTGGATTTCGATTACATCATCTCTGCATCTAAACCCTAGTAATGAAGGACCAAGTATATTGACTTTTGGTCTACGCCCATATTCCTTCCACCTTAGAGGACTTATTTTCTCTGAATAGCTTACTTTTTCTTTTAAAAGAGTTCTTATTAATTGATAAAAGGTTTCTGAGCCCCCCCAATTCTCTTTCTTGCTATAGGCAGGTAATTCAAGATTCACAATCGGTATGTCAAACCCCATCCCTTTCGCGAGAGCTCCAGGTTGGTCTTGGATAAGTTCTGCTGTACAACTTTCTCCGACTAAAAGAGTTTTGGGTTTGAATCGTTCAACCGCTTCCTTAATATTTTTCTTCACTAATTCAGCTGTATCGCCTCCAAGGTCTCTAGCCTGAAAAGTTGTATAGGTTACTGGAGGCCTTTGTCCCCTCCTCTCGATCATTGTAAAGAGGAGATCTGCATATGTATCTCCTTGGGGGGCATGAAGCACATAATGAATGTCTTTCATTGACGAGGCAATTCTCATGGCACCAACATGTGGTGGTCCTTCATACGTCCAAAGAGTTAATTCCATAGTTTTTAATGAGTTACTAAAGTTTTTGAAGTTAGTATTTGATTTCTTTTTAAAGGCTTGGAGAAGAGACCAGCCAAATCTGCGGCTTGATCAATTCCATGAATTGGACTGAATACCATTTCTATTGACCACTTAGTACTAATGCCCTCCGCCTCAAGAGGGTTAGCTAAACCCATTCCGCAAACTACTAAGTCTGGATTAGATTCTCTTACTCGATCTAATTGTTTTTCTACATGTTGCCCTTCGACAATTTTTGTATTATCAGGTAATAAATTTATCTCCTCTTTCATTAAATCTTTATTTAGGTAAGGAGTGCCTACCTCTATAAGATCCATTTCGCATTCATTATGCAAAAATCTTGCCAAAGATATCTCCAGTTGCGATTCAGGAAGTAGAAATAATCTTTTCCCCTTAAGTATTTCTTTATGAGATTCAAGAGCAAGTTTTGCTCTATTAATTAGAGGTGAAATGATTTCATGAACTTTTAGTTCACTAATTTTGAAAGCTTTCGCTGCAGCTAAAAACCATTCAGTACTTCCTTCGATACCAAGAGGAAATGGAGCCGAAATTATTTCACAACCACGATGTTTTAGGTCTCGAACGGTATCACTTAAGTAGGGCTGAGTTAATAAAACTTTTGTATTTTTGCCAATCTTTGGTAATTCTGTTGATTGACGGGGTGGGAAGCTCTCAATATTTGAAATTCCTAAATTTTTAAAAATCTTTTTAAACCTATCCTCTACATTATTTGCAAGAGTACCAACTAATAATAATTTCTCCTCGTTTGATGACTCCATTAATGGAATTAAAGCTTTTAAGGCGCCATCCTCACCTTGGGTAAAAGTTGTTTCTATCCCACTGCCAGAGTAATTAACGAATCTCACTTGACCTAAAAATCTTTTATTTAATTTCTCTGCGACAGTGGCAAGATCTAATTTGATTACCTCACTTGGACAAGATCCAACTAGAAAAAGAGTTTTTATTTCTGGTCTTCTCGCAATAAGATCATTTACAACTCGATCTAATTCTTCATGAGCGTCAGCAAGACCAGCAAGATCTTTTTCTTCGAGAATAGCTGTCCCAAATCTTGGCTCAGCAAAAATCATAACTCCAGCAGCGCTTTGAATTAAATGAGCGCATGTCCTTGAGCCTACAACTAGAAAAAAAGCATCCGGCATTCTTCTGTGGAGCCAAACTATTGAAGTTAGCCCACAAAAAACTTCCCTGGGCCCAGTTTCCTTATTAAATTCAACTTTACTCATTAAAAATTTTCAAGAGCTTATATTTCAAGCTTGCATACACTTTTTAATTTAAGAAAGTAATTAATAAGTTCCTTTACAAAATAAACACATTTAAAAAACTTATATGAATGTTTAAATACTTAAATGGGAATTATGAAAAAAACTTTTGGGGCGTATTTTAATTTCTGTAGAAGGAATTTCCTTGACTTATTTTCGAAAGCTTCCACACATTTCTGGCTATTTTAGTTGCTAATAATCCTGCTCTTTCTAACTTAGATTTACCGGGCTTTGCACCAATTAAAGCTGTCACTTCTGAAGTGGTTAAAGGTGCTCCAGTATTTATAGCTAATTGGGTTAACTCCAATCTATCTCTAAGGTTCTTAAGATTTACTTTTTCAATTTTATCTTCTTCTAACCAACTAAAAGATGGGTCTTTCTGAGATAGTTTTTGCATCAAGCTAAGGCTAACTAATCCAAGAGTTTGATCAGGAGTTAATTCTTTTTCAGTACCAGAAACATTTGGTTCTTTTTTTTGAGAAGTTCCCATAAAAATGCATATCTTTTACTTGAAGTTATCGTTTTGTTGGAAGCATGCAAGTAAATTTAATAGAAAAAATGAACCATTATCCGTTATAGTCGCGTGAATGGAACCAACTTCTAGTTTAAACAGAGGGGAACGAAAAAAAGGAAGTTCCCTAGTCACGGGATCTGAGGTGCAATCTCAGGCCAGTGGTGCAAGCTGTTTTATTACAACTGATTCAGAAAAGTCTTTGGTGTCCAGACAAGCAAGTCAAGTTGAGCAAATTGAGTTGAGAACATATGTTTTTTTAGATTCTCTTCAACCTCAATTAGCTGCATATATGGGGACGGTTAGTAGGGGTTTTTTACCTATACCTGGAGATTCATGCCTATGGATGGAAGTTTCACCAGGGATGGCCGTTCATAGAGTCACTGATATTGCCTTAAAAGCAAGTAATGTAAGACTTGGTCAGATGATTGTTGAAAGAGCATTTGGCTCTCTTGCTCTTTATCACAAAGATCAAAGTACTGTTTTACATTCTGGGGATGTTGTTCTAGATGCTATTGGAAGTGAAGTTAGAAAAAGAACCAAACCTTCAACAAGTTGGACAGAAGTTATTCGAGCTATTACTCCAGACCATGCTGTTTTAATAAATAGACAAAACAGAAGTGGATCAATGATTCAATCTGGAATGAGCATGTTTATATTAGAAACTGAACCAGCTGGGTATGTCTTAAAAGCAGCAAATGAAGCAGAAAAAGCATCAAATATAACTGTTGTAGATGTAAAAGCAGTTGGAGCTTTTGGTAGATTAACTCTCGCTGGGAAAGAAGGAGATGTAGAAGAAGCAGCTGCTGCTGCTATAAGAGCAATTGATGTAATTTCAAATTATTGAGAATTTTTTAATTTAAACCAATTTCTTTTTTGAGGTAAGGTGACATAATTCTGGCGGCTTTACCCCTGCTTCCTAACTTACTTAGTTGTGATTGTGATAGCTCACCGTAAACACAGTTAGCTTCTTTTACCCAAAAAACAGATTCGAACTCCCCATTTGGATATTTTGGAGTCTTAAGAATTTCTCCCCAGCATATTCCAGTTGAATCCTTCACTAAGTTTCCTGAGGGATCACATAAAACCATACAACTTATAAATCTCGCGCTCCTGTAAGGACTATCAGAAAGTTCATTAATTAATTTTTTAATTTTTTCAGAGTTGTTTTTGGCATATCGAGCAGAATATATGCCAGGTCGACCATCTAAAACATCTACTTCAAGTCCAGAATCGTCAGCTAATGCCCAGGTTTTTGTCTCTAAAGCAGCTGCTTTTGCTTTTAAAAGTGCATTCTCAAAATATGTGTCTCCAGTCTCTTCAACATTTAAATATTCTGGTTGCTTCTGAACCCTTAAAGACAAAACATCCAGCATTGCAGAAATTTCAGAAACTTTAGTTTTGTTGCCACTCGCAATAGTAAGGACTGGATGGTTCAAAATAATAAATAAATTTATTGAGGTTATTATCTTACTTCAAAGCTAGATACGGAGACAGGAAAGGTTGAACATTCCACACCTGTGTAGACAGGGCCTGCCTCGTACAGAAATAACATAATGTAAATTTTTTCTTAACACAACAGTATGTTTTGATGCACTAACTAATTTGCATAAGTATTGACATATCAATAGTACCAAGGGTGATAAGTTTAACTTATGAATGATAGAAAAAACATTAATGGAGATTTTATCGAAAACGCTTGACTTATAAGTACTTAATGAAGCATTCTTCGAATTGAACATTCCACATTTAGTAATTAGTAGACAATGGCTACAGAAACAATGGGTATCGCTCTCGGCATGATCGAGACACGCGGACTTGTACCTGCAATCGAAGCAGCTGACGCAATGACAAAGGCAGCAGAAGTTCGCCTTATTGGTCGTGAATTCGTAGGTGGCGGTTATGTCACAGTATTAGTTAGAGGAGAAACAGGAGCAGTTAACGCAGCTGTAAGAGCTGGTGCTGATGCTTGTGAAAGAGTTGGTGACGGTCTAGTTGCAGCTCACATTATTGCTCGTCCTCATAGAGAAGTTGAACCAGCTCTTGGTAATGGTGAATTTCTTGGTCAAAAGGACTAATAAATAAAGCAAAATTTATAAATTTTGCACAATAATTATTTTCCCTACACAGACCTAAATTTATCCTTATGAGTAAGAAGTATGACGCAGGGGTAAAGGAGTACAGAGATACCTACTGGACTCCAGAATATGTACCCCTAGACACCGATTTACTAGCCTGTTTCAAATGTACAGGTCAGGAAGGTGTTCCCAGAGAAGAAGTTGCAGCAGCTGTTGCCGCTGAATCTTCAACAGGTACTTGGTCAACGGTTTGGTCCGAGTTACTTACAGATTTAGAATTTTATAAAGGACGTTGTTATCGAATCGAAGACGTTCCTGGAGACCCTGAAGCTTTTTATGCTTTTATTGCATATCCTTTAGATCTTTTTGAAGAAGGTTCTATTACAAACGTACTAACATCTCTTGTAGGAAACGTTTTTGGATTTAAAGCTCTAAGACACTTACGTCTAGAAGATATTAGATTCCCAATCGCTTTCATCAAAACTTGCGGTGGTCCACCAAATGGAATCGTAGTTGAAAGAGATCGTTTAAACAAATATGGAAGACCTTTACTTGGTTGTACCATTAAACCTAAATTAGGATTATCTGGTAAAAACTATGGTCGAGTTGTATATGAGTGCCTTAGAGGTGGTCTCGATTTAACGAAGGATGACGAGAATATAAACTCTCAGCCATTCCAACGTTGGAGAGAAAGATTTGAGTTTGTTGCAGAAGCAGTTAAGCTTGCTCAGCAGGAAACTGGCGAAGTTAAGGGTCACTACCTAAACTGTACTGCCAACACTCCTGAAGAACTTTACGAAAGAGCTGAATTTGCAAAAGAGCTAGATATGCCAATCATCATGCATGATTATATAACTGGCGGTTTCACTGCAAATACTGGATTAGCAAACTGGTGTCGTAAAAATGGCATGCTTCTACATATTCATAGAGCGATGCATGCTGTTATTGATAGACATCCAAAACACGGTATCCATTTCAGGGTTCTAGCAAAATGTTTGAGACTCTCCGGAGGCGATCAACTACATACTGGAACTGTTGTTGGAAAACTAGAAGGTGATCGTCAAACAACTCTTGGTTACATTGACAACTTAAGAGAGTCATTTGTTCCCGAAGATAGATCAAGAGGTAACTTCTTTGATCAAGATTGGGGTTCAATGCCAGGAGTATTTGCTGTCGCATCAGGTGGTATTCACGTATGGCATATGCCTGCACTCCTAGCGATTTTTGGAGATGATTCTTGTCTTCAGTTTGGTGGAGGAACACATGGTCATCCATGGGGTTCAGCTGCTGGAGCTGCAGCCAACAGAGTTGCTTTAGAAGCTTGCGTAAAAGCACGTAATGCTGGTCGCGAAATCGAAAAAGAGAGTAGAGACATTCTTATGGAAGCTGCTAAACACAGTCCTGAATTAGCTATCGCTCTTGAAACTTGGAAGGAAATTAAGTTTGAATTTGATACCGTCGACAAACTAGACGTTCAAGGTTAAACCAGATTTCAAAATTGAGGAGATTCTTCTCCTCAAACTTCTACAAATCTCGTTCTATTACGAGTAATTTCATTCACATTTAAATTAATTATGCCTTTCCAGAGCACAGTAGGCGACTATCAAACAGTTGCAACCCTGGAAACATTCGGTTTCTTACCACCGATGACCCAGGAGGAAATATACGATCAAATTGCATACATAATTGCTCAAGGCTGGAGTCCTGTTATTGAGCATGTTCATCCTAGTGGAAGTATGCAAACTTATTGGTCTTATTGGAAGCTCCCATTCTTTGGGGAAAAAGACCTTAACTTGGTTGTAAGTGAATTAGAGGCATGTCATAGAGCATACCCTGATCATCATGTAAGAATCATCGGATACGATGCTTACACTCAAAGCCAAGGAACAGCTTTTGTAGTTTTCCAAGGACGTTAAATCTACTTTTATGTAGTAAATATCTTTCTCCAAAAAATATTTTTGGAGAAAGTTTTTTCAAAAGAGTTTCACATTTGAAGATTATGTCAAAAAAAACCAGTAGAGAGATTGCATTAGAAAGAAGAAAGGCGATGAGTGATAGCGGTAAAAAAGCTGCTGCTTATTCTTCGACTACTAAAGATAGAGTTCGATCTTCTCAAGATATACAGATTTCTGGTACTCAGTCTTCTTCAAATAATCAAAATATTACTAAACCAGTTACAAAACATATCCCAAAAAACCAGGTAAGTAGAAAGTCTTCTTCAACAACTTTATCTAGTAAAGAGTTGGTAATAGAGAGAAGAAAAGCAATGTCTACTCATGGTAAATCAGCAATAACTTCATCCGATAGAACTCGTACTGATGTTAAAAAAGAAAGTCCTGTAAACACAGTTAAAACTTCCATAAGCAAAAATCAGGAAGTTCAAAGCTCACATAATACAGAAATTCAAACATCAAAACCAAACGTTAAAAGAAGAATTAATCAGAAGAGAAAGCCTATTACTAATATAAGTAGAGATATTGTTTTGGCTAGAAGAGAAGCTCAATCTAAGCATGGTAAATCAGCAACTAAACAAAATACCAGTTCAGCTTCTTTAGCTAGAAGGGGAGACCCAGATTTAAGTAGTAGAGAAATTTCTCAGAGAGTGAGAGAGCTAAGAAGTAAAACTGGTGCCACAGGCAAAAAAGGTAATGGTAAATGTAGACCATGTGGTCCAAATAAAAATGGTGCCAAACAAAATATTGCAGATGCTAGCTGGAAAGTTGGTAAAAGTGAAACTGATTCAGGTCAAATAGTTACTGGAACACAAGCCAATAGATCTGTGAAAACTACAGGTAATGAAGCAAGTACATGCAGGACTGTAACTGGTACTCAATATATGGGATCAGAAGTAGTTGATCAATTTTGTCAAGATAGACCAAGTTATATACAGCCACTTAGATCAACTGTTACCTCTACAACATCAGGTAATAAAGTAACTGGAAATGAAGTTGGTAGATCTGAGAGGGTCACAGGCGATGAGCCTGGGACTTGTAAAAATCTTACAGGAACTGAATATGTATCTGCTAATCAATCACAGAAGTATTGTGGTGATGTTCCCAAAAATCCTTCAAAGGTTAAACATAGTACTACAACTGATGGATTAAAAGTATCTGGATCACTTCCTGGTAGATCAACCCTGGTTACTGGAGATGAATCAGGTTCTGGACATCAGTTAACTGGAGATCAATATCTTGGCTCAGAGCAAAATCCAAAAGGTAAAGCATTTGAAAAAGTTGGTAGTTACAACACTCTTAATGGGAATAATGTAACTGGTACAGGGGTAGGTAGATCAGACCATATGACAGGTAATGAACATGGGAGTTGCAAGAATGTAACTGGTGATGAGTACATAGGATCTCAACAATATGAGAAGTTTTGCGGTTCAAAACCAAAACCAGAAGCTAGAAAAGTAGGTTTAAGCCTTTCTTCAAAATCAAATTTAATAAGCGGGACTATGACAGGAAGATCAAAAATAGTAACTGGAGATGAACCAGGTTCATGCAAAGTGTTAACGGGAACACCATACGCAGGCTTAGATCAGATTAATGAGAATTGTAATAATGAAACTTCTGAAGATATGAAATCACGAGCAACAGTTAATTCAGGAAATAATTCAAATGCCAGACTTACAGGACAACAACCAGGAATTGGCGGAGTAATGACAGGTGCTAAAAAAGGTGCTTGTAAAAACTTAACAGGAACTCCTTATGTTGGTGGAGATCAGTTCTCACAAGCTTGTGATAATCCTCCACATGATACTGCTTATGCGAATCCGGAAAAGTCAGCAGGTAACTTTTGGAATGACTTCTCTGTCAAGTCACCATCAAGAGATAAATATTCTGAAAAAAATACTCAAGGTGTTACCGGTAATGAATATGAAAATGGTTCAAAGGTAACAGGACCTTTTGATATGGCAGTTGATAAGGTCACTGGTACTGAAAAATTTAGATTTGAACCGAATAAAAATATTACTTATAAGCAAAAAATGGAAATTGAAGAAGCAGACCGTGCTGCAAAGACACCAGAAAAAAGAGTCGCATCTAGGATTACTGGTGAAGGACAATCTGTAGGAAACGTAACTGGTGATGATTGGGATCGCGGTGATAAGGTAACAGGTACAGAAGGAGCTTCTTCTAGAAAGAGAAATCCATCTAGAGCAGGTTTTATGAGCGCAATGCCTCCAATGGAAGCTAAAAGAAATGATGAAACAGAAAAACCAGATTTCTTGATAACTGGATCTAGTGGAAATACTCGTGAAGGACAACTTGTTACCTTTTCAGGTGGTGCAAGAGGTTAAGTAAATAATGCCTTTAAGAGGACTGGCTAAAGCCAAGAACTTCACATTGGGGCCAACAGCTCCAATGAAAACTTTTACGGAAAATATCCATATACAAACTAAAGAATCAAATAATCTCAGAAATTCTGGAAAGTCTCATAAATTAACCAACAATATTCAAAATGAAAATCTATTTAGGTATGAAAGCAAAATAAAAAGTGATTTTGACGAAATTGTTCCAACTCTCAAGGAAATTGCTCGAATTCAACATCACGAAGATTTTATAAATAAGGCTCAGAAAATATCAAGAAAAAATTTGGGAATAGATTTACCCCTCCATGTATTAGATAAATCTTGGGTAAAACCTCTTGATATGAGAGCTTTATATGCATGGTGTGCTTTTAAACAGCATGACAAACTTAGCGACAATTTTTTTAACAATGATCCACTAGAAGGTGCTGCTGGAAGTAGAGATGCGGAAGACTTTGAAAAATTTCTCTTAGATTGCGGAATACATTTACTTGATATAACTCCTTGTTCAGATGGAAGATTAGCTCATTCAGTTGCTTATGTGATGAGAATACCTTTTAGTTCAGTAAGAAGAAGATCCCATGCTGGAGCACTATTTGATATTGAAAATACTGTTAATCGATGGGTAAAAACTGAACATAAAAGATATAGAGAGAATGTTCCTAATGAAGCTCATAAAGATACCAGGTACTTAAAAGTTGTAACTTATCATTTTAGTTCAGTAGATCCTTTTCATCAGGGATGCGCAGCTCATGGGAGTAATGACGAGTTAGCTGCAGCAGAAGGAAGAAATAAATTATATGCTTTCAAAGAGGCTGTAGAGAATAGCTTTTGCTGCGGAGCTTCAGTGGATTTAATGTTAATTGGACTTGATACAGACACTGATTCATTAAAAATACATTTATCAACTAGTGATGGCAATATAGATTTAGAAAAAACTATTTCTACATTAGAAATTTATAATTCAACAATTAATTTTTCAAAAGAGGATGCGGAAAGAGAAATTTGCCAGACAATTTCTAATCAATCTTCAAAAGATAAACTCAGTGGACTGGAAAAATTTACGTATAAATTAATTGTCAATAATATTTCTCAAATTGATTATGTTAAGAGTTTTCATAATGGTTCTTATGAAGATATTGGACATGCAGAGAGGTTTATTGGAGTAGGTATAGGTTTCAAAGAAGTACATCTCAGAAATTTAACTTATTTTGCTCATTTAGATACAGTCGAAGAAGGGGCTCCAGATTTAGATGTAGGAGTAAAGATTTTTACTGGATTAAATGTTTCTCAAGATCTACCAATTCCGGTAGTAATAAGATTTGATTACTCTGGGAAAGTACCCGGCGCAAAAGAAAGGGCAATAAATGATTGTGAAAGAGTTAATAATGCGATATCAATTAGATATAAAAATTTAGTTGATCAAGGTTTGTTACATACTTGCTCTACTATTAGAGATAGGGACAACATTCATTCCGCCCAAATTATTGGAATGTCTTTAGATAAAAAAACAGAGGAGGCTCACTAATTATGTTAATTTGCAAAGTTGTAAAACCACTTGTTTCTACCAATAGGATTCCTGGTTTTGAACATAAACATCTGCAGGTTGTATTAGATGGTTCTTCTAATAAAGTTGCAGTTGATGCTGTTGGCTGTAAGCCAGGAGATTGGGTTATTTGTGTTGGAAGTTCAGCTGCTAGAGAAGCTGCGGGAAGTAAATCTTATCCAAGCGATTTAACGATTGTTGGAATTATTGATCATTGGGATCCTAACAAGTCATAAAAGGGAGGATATAAATTGTGGAAATTATGAAGGTATTAGGAAGGATGGTATGCACTCAAAGAGTCCCTGGCTTAGGTCATATGAATTTACGAATTTTAGAAAATAATAAAGGAAAGAAATTAGTTGCTGTTGATCCTGTTGGAGCTAGAGAAGGTAACTGGGTTTTTACTGCTAGTGGCTCCGCCGCTAGATTTGCATGCCCTAATCCAGAAGTTCAAACCGATTTAACGATTGGCGGTATTATTGATTATTGGGAGAGTGACTAAAAATTTTATCTTCAAAAATTTATTGAGAAACTTTGTTGAAGGTATAGTGTAATTAGTCTTGTATAAAGAATGTAATGTGGAAAGAAAGAGAATCACCTTTGAGGATTGAAAAAAGATTTGAATTTGAGCAATATTCAAAAATTAGTAAATTTATGGGGAAAATTGAGAAATTATGTAAAGAAAGGGATATCTATCCAAATATCAGCTTCGGTAAGAATTTTGTAAGTCTTACTATATTTTTAGATAATAAAGTATTATCAGAAAAGGAAAAAAATTTTGCAAAAGATATTGATAAATTTTATTTAGAAGATTAGTGCTTTTTAATAATTATTTGGCTTTTCAATATCTCTTTTGATTAAAGCCATTAAATATGTGGGAGCTTTATATCTTCCTGGTAAACATCTATTTAAAGTTTCAAGATGTCCCCAGCATACTGTCTTTTCTATATCTTTAACTGAGTTACCTTTTAAAATTAATAGTCTTAAAGCCTTACAAAAAAGGGGATAGCCTGCTTCTAATTCATCTATATTAAGCTTTGCTGCTGACATAGATTAAAGAAGAATTACCAATTAATAATCTATACAAATATGGCGCAGATTTGGATCATATTTAAAATTTCTCAATAATTAGAAATTAATCTAGAAAGGCAACACAATCTATCTCAACCAACACTCCTTTAGGTAGAGATGAAACTTCCACACAGGCCCTCGCTGGAGGATTCTGCACATTGAAAAAATTACTATATATCCTATTGACAATTTGAAAATTACTTAGGTCGGTTAAGTAAATAGTTGTTTTTATTACATCCTCTATTTTTGCTCCACCAGCTTCAAGAACTGCGGCGAGATTTTTTAAAACTTGAATAGTTTCCTTCTCTATATCACCTAAACATGTTATTTCATTTAAATCTGGGTCTATAGCAATTTGGCCAGAACAATAAATAAAATCACCAGCTTTTATGGCTTGATTATAGGGTCCTACTGGATCTGGAGCATTTGATGTTTTAATTACTTGCTTTGGGGCCATTTGTTTAATACGATACCTATCTATTTAAACCCATAAATCTTTATTTGCTCTCAAAAAAGTAAATTCTTCTAAATTTTTTGCTCTTAAGAATAGGTTTATTTTCATTTCTTCATCTAGTAAAAATGGAATTGTCAATTGATTAAGAGAAAGTTTTTTCTCAACTTCTGAAAGTTTATTTTTTATATCTTGATCTTTAGGCTTGAGATTCAATGCCCACAATAGATTCCCCTTAGTATATTCATGTGCACAATATATGAGAGTATTTTTTGGTAATGACTTAATTCTTTCTAATGAAGAATACATTTGTTGATAAGTTCCTTCAAAAATTCTTCCACACCCACCAGAAAATAATGTATCACCAATAAAAAGTACAGGATTTTTCCCATTTAAAAAGAAAGAGATATGTGAGCTTGTATGCCCTAATACTTCAATTATTTTTACTTCTTCACCTAAAATATTCAAAGTTTCTCCATCCTCTACAGATATATTTTGAAAAGGTATTCGTTTTTTTTCTTTGGAAGAAGCAATCACCTCAACATTTGGCCATCTTTCAATAAGGTTTTTCGTTCCTCCAATATGGTCCGAATGATGATGAGTTTGAAGAACAGCTTTTAAGTGAAAATTATTTTCCTCAATATATCTAATTACCGGATCATGAACGGATGGGTCTATAACTACCACGGATTTACCTTTTACCCATAACCAAATAACGTTATCATTTAAAACTCTGAGACCTATTATATTTTGAGCTTTATTAAATTCCATTGTTAACTTAGAATGAAGAATCTCTGGAAGAAGTTGATCTATGTTTACTATAGCTTTACCAAAAGGAGCTCTGTTAAAAGATTCAATTTCAACTTTTAAAAGAGCTGGGTTAGATTTTTCTGATGCGTTGAACGAAAATAATAGATCATTAACTTTTGAATCAAATTGCAAGCGGGCTAGAGCTTTATTAGTAAGAAATGGAGATGTTCCTGTTTATGTAAGTTATGGTCAGGCTGATTTGGGTATTGTTGGAGATGACGTTTTACGCGAATCCGAATTGAAAGTTGCAAAGTTATTAGATTTAGGCTTTGGGGGTTGTTATATGTCGTTGGCGGTTAAGAACAATAGCAATTATTCCAAACCAACTGATCTTCCAGCGAATTGTAAGGTTGCGAGTAAATTTACAAAAACAGCAAGATCTTATTTTGATGAATTAAATATACCTGCAGAAATAGTTCATTTGACAGGATCTGTCGAGCTTGGTCCTATTACAGGAATGGCAGAGGCAATAGTAGATTTGGTGGCGACCGGAAAGACTCTTAAGGAGAATGGTTTAACTAAAATTGATGATCTTTTTTATTCAACTGCAAAACTAATTGGCAATCCCTTATCAATGAGGTTAGATGATAATCATCTCAAAGATACGATTTTATCAATAGAATCAACTAATGCTTTATAGATGATTAGCTAAATGTTTTTTAATGATTTTAGAAGGATTAAAAAATTAGGTAAATATTTAACTAAAGATAAAAAAACAATCTATCTAATCCTAATAGTATTGCTACCAGTATCTTTCTCTGGAGCAATTCAACCACTATTGGTAGGTCAAGCAATTACTATTCTTAAAAACGAAAGTACAGATGTTTGGCTAAGTAAAACTTTTTTTGGGCAGTCAATAAATGCCATAATCCTTACCTTATTTTTAACAGTTATTTTTAGGTTGGTTTTGCAAGGATACCAAACCTATAATATTCAAGCTGTTGGTCAGAGATTAACTGCCAGGATAAGAAGAGAACTTTTTGATCATTCAATATCTTTATCTTTGAAGTATCACGATAAAATGCCTGTTGGTAAGTTATTGACGAGATTAACCAATGATGTTGATGCTTTAGCCGAGGTTTTTGGTAGTGGGGCGGTCGGAGTAATTGCTGACTTTGTTAGCCTGATAGTAATTTCTTTGACAATGCTTTCAATTGATCGAGGGCTTGCCATTTTATTGCTATTAACTCAGATTCCAGTTTCATATTTTATTGTATGGCTTCAAAAACGATACAGAAAGGCTAATTATCAAGTAAGAGAAGAACTATCTCAACTCAACTCTGATTTTCAAGAGAATCTTCAAGGTCTAGAAGTTGTTCAGATGTTCAGAAGAGAGAATTTTAATAGCAAGAAATTTTCTAATACTGGAGTTGCTTATAAGAAAGCTGTCAATGGAACAATTTTTTATGACAGTAGTATTTCAGCATTTATAGAATGGATTTCCCTTGCAGCAGTTTCATTGGTTTTAGCAGTTGGAGGCTACCTTGTTACTTCTGGAAATATTGGTTTAGGTACATTAACAACTTTTATTTTATATTCCCAAAGACTTTTTGAACCTTTAAGACAGCTTGCAGAAAGATTTACTCAGATTCAAGGAGGACTTACAGCTGTTGAGAGAATAAATGAATTATTGGATGAAGAAATTCAGATTAAAGATTCTCTTTCCGCAAAACATTTTGAAAATGTTCTAGGTGAAAATCACAAATTTAAAGGTAAAATCGAATTCAAAAATGTTAATTTCTATTATAAAAAAGGGGAACATATCTTAAAGGATTTATCTTTTTTGATACATCCAGGAGAGCATGTAGCTTTTGTGGGACCAACTGGTTCAGGCAAGACAACCATAATTAGATTGTTATGTAGATTGTATGAACCTCAATCAGGCCAAATTTTAATAGATGATATAGACATAAAAGATATTCCTATAGCAACTCTTAGAAATATGTTGGGGGTAGTCTTACAAGATACCTTTATATTTAGTGGAAATGTTGCAGATAATTTGAAACTAAATGCGAATATAGACAATCTTGAATTAGAAAATATTTGTAAAGAATTAGGCTTAAACAGTTTATTGAATAAATTACCAGAAGGTTTGAACACTTTTCTTAGAGAAAGAGGGGGAAATCTCTCTTCTGGAGAGAGACAACTTCTTTCAGTAGCAAGAGTAGCGATAAGAAATCCTATTGTTTTGATAATGGACGAAGCTACAGCATTTATGGATCCTTCTACAGAAGCTACTTTACAGAAAGATCTTGAAAGAATTCTTACAAAAAGAACTGCATTAGTGATAGCTCACAGACTAGCAACTATTGAAAGTTCTGATAAGATTTTAGTTTTAAAAGGGGGATCATTAGTTGAAGAGGGAACTCATAATGAATTGAGAATTAAAAGAGGGTTATATTTTCAGCTCTCTGAGCTCCAACAAAAAGGATTTGTGAATTTCTAATGATTTTTAGAAACCAAGGGTCATCAATAAAAAAATCGAACAGTATATCAACAGATGAACTTTTAGATATTTATGGTTTGAATTCTTATGAATTCACTCAAAAAAATAAAGAGGAAATTTTTGTATGTAGTAAAAGTAAAGAGTTAGATTTAATAGAGCTAGATCAACTTTTGCAAACTGTTGGTTGGAGCAGACGACCAATAAGAAGAGTTAAAAGAGCTTTGGATTATAGTGTTTTAGTGGTTGGATTATGGCGTCACGATGATAAATTCCCTAGGCTAGTAGGCTTTGCTAGATGCACTGGCGATGGAATTTTAGAAGCAACTGTGTGGGATGTGGCAATTAATCCTGTCTACCAGGGACTAGGATTGGGGAAGGAATTAATGAAATATATTCTAAAAGAATTAAAAAATATTGGCATTTCAAAAGTCACCCTCTTTGCGGATGCGGAAGTGGTTTCATTTTATAAAAGACAGGGTTGGACTTTGGAGCCAAGAGGCTCTAAATGTGCGTTTTGGTATGCAAATTAATTAATTTTTGTAGTATTCAGAATATATAGATTTTGTTGATTCGCCTTTTAACCACCTTCTTCTAAATTTCCAATTCTTGAGTGCTTGGAGAAAAATATTAGTTCTTTCCCATTTCCTTGAACTTATAAAAATAGGTAAATTTAATTGTTTTAAATCCTTTTTTTTGTTTAATCTCCTTAAAAAATCTATGTCTTCCATTATAGGTATCTTTCTAAAACCATTATTCTTAAAATAAATAGTTCTATGAATTATTAGACCTTGATCACCATAAGGCTGTTTAAAATATTGACTTCTAAAATTTACAAGAATCTCTAAGACTCTATAAATTATCTTTTTGTGATTAATTTTAAATGTAAAATTGTAAATATAATTCTTGTCTCCCTTTAAAACTAAATTTATTTTTTTAAACCAATCATGAGTTAACCTTGTGTCTGCATGCAAAAATATAAGCCAGTCTCCTTTTGAATTCTTAGCGCCAATATCTAACTGTAAACCTCGATTTCTTTCTTCGGATTTAAATACTTTCGCCCCATAAATATTTGCTACGTCAATAGTTTTATCTTCACTCCCACAGTCAACAATAATAATTTCTCCCTCTTTCTGAATATCTGACAAGTCTGAAAGCAATAATGGCAAATTATTGGCTTCATTAATAGTTGGAATAATAATGGAGATTTTAGACAAGTTAATTATCTTCTATTTTCAATATCAATAATTGTATCTATATCTATTTTTTTATCTAAAAATTTATATTTAAATTTTGAAGAAGCTAAATTATCAATTGTATTTTGAAGAACATTTTTAGTACCCCACTTAATGTTAATAAAAGGGGAATATAGATTTGTTGAAATTATTTTTTTTGATAAACCAATAAGCCAATATCCTCCATCATTAGAAGGTCCTAAAATAAGATCATTTTGCTGAAGCTCCCTTAAAGTTTTCAATAAATCTTGATGGCATAAATCTGGAAGGTCAGTTCCAATAAAAATAATATTTTTTATCTTATTTTTAGCACAAAATTTATTGTTGATAATTATTTGTCTTTTCATTTTTTCTCCCAAACATCCTTTTCCCTGTAAATTAAATTTTTTGATACCTAATTCTCTAGACCATTTTCTACAATTTTTCCTTCCTAAACCAGATATGGCTATGGAAATTTCAATAAGCTTATTTTTTTGGAGTGATTTGGCTACTGAAATAGTGTGTTTGGTCATCACACTTTGTACTTTTGCAGAATTACTTTTACCTATATCTTTTGATAATCTTGTTTTGCATCTTCCAAAACCATGCCATTTCGCCATGATAATAAGTAGTGCTTTTTCCAATACTTTACAGAGTTTTAAAAATAATTATATGCAAATTAAAAAAAATAAAAATTTTTTTATAAATTTAGATGACGCTTTGTTAAATAATTTTAAATTTGTCGTGATCTTACGATTTGACAATGGCCAATTATTAAATTCCAACTAGATTAATAATCTAGAGAATAAAATTTTGCAAGCAACTAATCCTATTTGGGCGGAAGTTCAACAATCACTCCAAAAAACTTTAAGTAAGCCTTCATTTGAGACATGGATTAGGCCTGCTAAATTTAATTGTTTTGAGAATGGCTTATTGACCTTAATTGCTCCAAATACATTTTCCAGTGATTGGTTAAGAAAGAATTATTGTGGAACAATCGAAAAAGCTGCAAAAGATATTTGCGGCCATGATGTAAAAGTTGTTTTTAAATCTGAAACAAATATCAGCAGCCCTTTCACAAATAAAGATAATGGCGATGAACAGAAAGTGAATCATAAAACCAAATCATTATCCAAAAGTAGTCAAGAAATTTCTTCAAAAAATCGATCCAAAAATCCTAACGGCTTAAATTTACGTTATGTCTTTAAAAGATTTGTTGTAGGTCCCAATAGTAGATTAGCTCATGCCGCTGCTTTAGCAGTTGCCGAATCTCCTGGAAGAGAGTTCAACCCTTTATTTATTTGTGGTGGAGTAGGTCTTGGTAAAACTCATTTAATGCAGGCAATAGGTCATTATCGAGTTGAAATAGATCCTGAAGCTAAAGTCAAATATGTATCTACAGAGACCTTTACTAACGATGTTATTAGTGGTATCAGAAGAGATGGAATGACAGCTATCAGAGATAAATATAGAAATGTAGATTTGATACTAATAGACGATATACAGTTCTTAGAAGGTAAAGAGTATACACAAGAAGAATTTTTTCATACTTTTAACGCTCTTCACGAATCAGGTAGTCAAATAGTTATTGCAAGTGATAGGCCTCCAAATCAATTGTCTGGAATTCAGGAGAGATTAATTTCTAGGTTCTCTATGGGTATGACTGCAGATATTCAACCCCCTGATCTTGAGACAAGGACTGCGATTCTTCAGAAAAAGGCAGAACAAGAGAGGATGAGTCTCCCTAGAGATTTAATTCAATTTATAGCAGGTAGATTTACTTCGAATATTCGAGAATTGGAAGGGGCATTTACTAGAGCCGTTGCTTTTGCTTCAATAACAGGCTTGCCAATGACTGTACAATCAATTGCTCCAATGCTTGATCCTAATAGTGTTGGAGTAGTTGTAACTCCAAAACAAGTTATTGATAAAGTATCCGAGTTCTTTAAAGTTTCTACTGATGAATTGATCAGTTCAAGTAGAAGAAAACCAGTAAGTCAAGCTAGACAAATAGGCATGTATCTTATGAGACATGGAACTGATTTAAGCCTGCCAAGAATTGGAGATGAATTTGGTGGGAAAGACCATACAACAGTTATGTATGCTATTGAACAAGTTGAAAAAAAATTATCTATCGATCCTAATATTGCAAGTCAAGTTCAAAAAATAAGAGATTTACTTCAAATAGATTCAAGAAAAAATTTATAGCTAATTAGAAATAAAATTCTTAGGATCTTGATCATATCTATGTTTGAGAGGTATCTTTTCTTCTTCATTATTTTGATCTAGTAATTCAATTTTATTTAATGATTGCCTTAATAACCTTGCAGAAATAATTGGCATATCTCTTGGAACTGAGATTCTATTTTTTAAATATCTCAGAGATTTTCCTGAAACTTTCTCAGGAGTTCTTATTTCACCTGTGATCATATGAGTTAAGGCTGATCTCAATGATTCTTCAAAGTATTCTTTATCGTGTGGATTTACTTTTATTAAATTATTTTTATGCTTTATTATTCTTTTAAGAGCAAATTTAGCGTAATATTTTGAATCATAATTTTTATTAAATTCAAAATTACCAAGGCCTTCTCCAGTATCTATTGATTTAGAGAAAGCAATCTGTTTTTCATTGCTTTCTTTATAACATCCACCCATCTGTGGCGGTAAATCGTGAGAGTGAGTATGAAAATCTCCTTGAGTTCCTCTATAAGTACTTGTCCCTTCAAAAAGTGTAAGCCATTTATCTATATATCGATAATTAGATCTTAGATTAAACCCTTTATAGTAGGTTAAAGAAGCATTCATTCTTTCCATATAAGGAATAAAAATTATATCTCCAATGCCTGGCACTAATTCACTTGAAGTAGATTCTGCTGGGTCAATAAACCCTGATTCTGATGCGCCCAAGATCTCATCAAATTTAGAAATAGATTCCTTAAATCTTTTTTTTCGAAAAGAGTTGTCTATGAAATTAAAGCTTTCTCGGCAAAGCCAATTACACCAAGCTCTAAAAATTTCTCTTTCCAATTCTCGAGTTTTTTTTAAGTGACTTGATGTTATAAAAGACCCAAGCGCTCCAAATTCATTTTCTAAAAAAGCTACGATGTCATCACTTTCTGTTACAATTTGACCTTTAAATTCAATAGCTGGTAATTTGCCAGATCTAACTTTATCAAGAAACCAAGTTTCTTTTTGACCGTAGCAAAACATATTTATTTTTTTTACTCTGTAGGGAATTCTCTTATATTCAAGCCATAACCATATTTTCTGACAATAAGGACACCATGAATGTCTATCCCTGTAGAGGGTAACCATTACATCATTTTCAGGATTCCCAAATAATCTTAAATTTGAGTAGGAATTATTAAAACCATTGACTCTATCAAGATCATCAATTTCAAACTTATTTAAATCATCCCATGTCAAAATCTCATTCATTATTTGAATTAAAGCTAGAATCTAACGCTATAATAATTGATTAAAAAAGTCTTGGAATTTGAATTTGATTTAATTGTTGTTGGTGCTGGATCTGGAGGACTGGCAGCTGCTAAACGTGCCGCTAGTTATGGAGCAAAAGTTGCGATCATAGAAGTAAATGAAATAGGAGGCACTTGTGTAATAAGGGGATGTGTTCCTAAAAAATTGATGGTTTATGCAGCTAAAAGTAAAAAAAATATAGATTCTTCTGAAGGATATGGAATAAAAAAAGAAGGTATTAATTTTGAATCTAATATTTTATTGAAGAATGTTAGAGAGGAGGTTCTCAGATTAAGTAATTTACATAGAAATTCTTTAAAGAAATTGAATGTAACTATTTTTGAGGGATTAGGAAGATTTAAAACTCAAAATGAATTAGAGATAATTTGTCCAAAAACACAGAAAACTATAAATAATATAAGTTCAAAAAAAATTCTCATATCAGTTGGAGGTAAACCAAAGAAAATGAATATACCTGGGGAAGAATTGGCATGGAGTAGTGATGATATTTTTAAATTAGATAGGTTTCCTGACTCAATATTAATTGTTGGAGGAGGGTATATTGCCTGTGAATTTGCCTCTATTTTCAGTAATTTGGGAACTGAAGTAACTCAATTAATTAGGGGCCAACGTTTACTTAATGGTTTTGATGATGATCTATCTTCATGCTTAGAAGAATCAACTTCTTTAAATGGAATAAAAATAATTTCCAGAAATCAATTAAAGTCTGTAAAAAGAGTTGATGGGAATTTGGAATCTACCTTAGGCTCTGGAGATAAAATCCTAACTAATAATATCCTTATTGCTACAGGTAGAGAACCAAATCTTTTGCCTTTGAATTTGAATTTTTTAAATCTCAAGATGGATGGCTCATTTTTAGAAGTTAACGAACTTAATCAAACAAGCAACGCTAATATTTTTGCAGTAGGAGATATCATAAACAAACCAAACTTAACTCCAGTTGCAATAGAACAAGGCAGAGTTTTTTCGGATAATTTTTTTAATTGTCAAAAAAGAAAAGTTAATTATGAATATATTCCCAAGGCAGTTTTCACTATTCCTGAAATTTCAACAGTTGGCTTAAGTGAGAAAAGAGCAAAAGAGATTTACTCTGAGGAAAATATAAAAATTTTCAAATGTAAATTTACGCCTATGTCAAATACTTTTAAAGAGGATAAATCAAAATGCATGTTGAAGATAGTTGTTAATAAATTAACTGACAAAGTACTGGGATGTCATATGTTTGGAGAAACATCATCTGAAATTATTCAAATGGTATCAATTTCATTAAATGCAGGTATAACCAAAAAAGACTTTGATATTACTATGGCTTTGCATCCAACTATCTCAGAAGAATTTGTGACTATGTATGGCTAAAATTATGATTTAGAAAATTTTAATTTTTCTTGAGCAAAGAGAAAAATTGTTAGTAATGAAAAGTAAATAAACAAACCTATCCTTAATTCAGAAAGATAATTAAATCTATTCAAGTAAAGAATTTTATCTAGAATGTAGAAAATATAAAGATTAAGCAAAATAAATCCTTCTATTCTAGAAATTTTTCCTTTGCTCCAGAAAATTGGCAAGCATGCAAATGTTGTTAAAACCATAAATGGTAGATCAACTTTTATAAGGTTTTGTTCAATAACTAATCCTTTAAATCCTGAAAAAATACTACAACTTCCAAGGATTAGAAGTTGATTAAGCAAATTGCTTCCTATTACATTCCCAATCGCAAGATCTGTTTTACCTTTAAATGCAGCAATTATTGAAGTTACTAATTCGGGCAAAGATGTTCCGGTGGCAACAATAGTTAATCCAATGATAATTTCATTTACACCCAAAATAGTGGCAAGAGTTTGAGAACCATTTACTAAGATGTTTGAACCAAAGCTTAAAAGAAATATTCCCAATATCAACTTTAGTACGATATTTAGCTTCCCTTTATAATTTTCATTCAACTCTTCTATCTCTGGTTCAGCATCTTTTGTATCATCTCCTTTCTCATTGATGGTATTGATTTCCCATATTGTATTTAACACTAAACAAAATATTAGAAAGATTCCTGCTTGAAATGTTAATAGGCCTGTTGATGACATTGCCCAAACTGCAACTGAAATAGCCATTAAAAGAGGAACATCCCTTCTGACTATTCTGCTTTTTACATTAAGTGGTGTTATCAATGAGCTAATACCTAAAACTACAAGAACATTAAAAATATTGCTCCCTATTACATTGCTAGCTGCAAGGGAATCACTGCCTTTTAAAATTGAACTTAGACTCACCAATAACTCAGGAGAGCTCGTACCCAGAGAAACAACTGTTAATCCAATTACTATTTGAGGTATACCTAAAATTAAAGATAAATTTATGGCTCCTCTTATAAAGAACTCTCCTCCTGCAAAAAGTAAAATTACTCCTAATATTATTTCTATTGTTGGAAATAAAAAATCACTCATATTTAAGATCTAGCTTAGATATTTAAATCTTTAAAAAAAATTGATTAATAACTATCCTCGAATATCTATAATTTATTGTCAAATTTAATTTGTTGTTAAAATTGATTAAATAGTAAAAATTTTGAAGACATTAACCATATTAAAACCTGATGATTGGCATTTACATCTAAGAGAAGGCCCTGTATTAAAAAATATTATTCATTTTACATCCGAATATTTCGGAAGAGCTATCGTCATGCCAAATACTAAAAATCCAATTACATCTATTGATAGTGCAATTTCATATAAGAAATCTATTGTTGAAGCGTTGCCAGGAACTTCTAAGTTTGAACCATTAATGACTATTTATCTCACTGATGAGACGGATAAAAGGGAACTAATAAGTGGGTTCAAAAATAATGTCTTTTTTGCCGCAAAATTATATCCTGCTAATGCTACGACAAATTCAAGTTATGGAGTTAAAAAAATAGAAAATTTGTATGAGATTTTTGAATTAATGCAAGATTCTGGAATACCTCTCTTAATACACGGAGAGGTGACTGATTCTGAAGTAGATGTATTTGATCGAGAGGAAGTATTTATAGATAGGGAACTTACACCAATAGCTAAAAGATTTCCAAAATTAAAAATTGTTTTGGAACATATTACCACCTCTTATGCAGTGGATTTTGTTCAAGAAAATAATATTGGAGCTACTATTACTCCACATCATTTGCATATAAATAGAAATGCAATGTTTTTTGGAGGCTTAAATAGCGATTTTTATTGCTTACCAGTAGCAAAGAGGGAAAAACATAGATTAGCTTTAAGGAAAGCTGCAACAAGTGGGAAAGAATGTTTTTTCTTAGGGACTGACTCGGCTCCACATCTTAGAAAGTGGAAAGCCTTTTGTGGTTGTGCTGGTATTTTTAATTCCCCAGTAGCATTAGAAAGCTATTTAACAGTATTTGAAGAGGAAAATGCTTTAGATAATTTTGAGAAGTTTTCAAGTTTGAATGGTCCTAAATTTTACAATGTGCCCCCAAATAAAGAAAGAATAAAATTAGTGTCTAAACCAAATAAAATCGTAGATTTTATTGATGTTTTTGAAGAGGAAAATATTGTTGGTCAAATAAAACCATTACACGCTGGTGAAACTTTAAAATGGCAAGTAGATGGGATAGTAAATTAAAAAATTTGTATTAATTTTACCATTCAACAAAAGTTTAAATATTCCAATTTTTCTTGGTTAAATGGGATACTTTCGGTTACGATAAAAAAGCGCAAATTACTTTTGGGAGTGTGGCGGAATTGGTAGACGCGCCGGACTTAAAATCCGTCGAGCGCTTTAGCTCGTGGGGGTTCAAGTCCCCCCACTCCCATTTTTTAATTATTTTTTAGTTCTTACGAGAACTCTAAATAATTGTTATGTTTTAACTAAGAAGCCATCAATCAAAATGGAGAATATTTTTAATAATTCATTCGCAACATTAATTGCCTATGTTGGTGTTATATCTTTCTACTTATTAGTTATTCCATTATTACTATTCTACTGGATGAATAACAGATGGAATGTTATGGGCAAATTTGAGAGATTAGGAATATATGGACTAGTATTTCTTTTTTTTCCAGGTTTAATTTTATTTTCTCCATTTTTAAATCTCAGATTAAGGGGAAGCGGTAAAGGGTAAATAGTTGACTAAAGGTAAAGTTGTACAAATAGGGATATTAGTTTCTATTTTAGGATTAATTAGTTACAACTTGTCACCGCAATTTGGCATAGATAATTTTACAGCTAGTACTATTTCAAGTTGTATTTTAATTCTTATTGTAATTACTTGGGTATCATCTTATGTTTATAGAGTTGTCAATGGAAAAATGACTTTTATGGAACAAAGAAAGCGTTATAGAAAAGAGTACGAAAAAGTTGTTAATGATAAACTGGAAACTAAGTTCAATTCATTGTCAAAGGAAGATCAGGAAAAACTAATGGAAGATTTAGAAAAAAATTCATAAATTTAAACAGGAAAAAATCTAAATTTTATGAAAGAAAACAAAATGCAAATGACTAAAAATCAAGCTTTATCTAGTGTAGATGAGAAGTTTTATGAGTTAAAAAATAATAAAAAAATAGCTTTGATGCCTTTCATAATGGCTGGGGACCCAAATATTGAGAAAACATCTGAGATCTTATTAAAGTTACAAGAAAATGGTGCTGACCTTATTGAGTTAGGAATTCCATATAGTGATCCTTTAGCAGACGGGCCTATTATTCAACTATCTGCCTCTCGAGCACTAAAGTCAGGGACTACTCCAAAAAAAGTAATTAACCTTTTAGAGTCTTTAAAAGGGGAATTAAAAGTTCCCATAATACTTTTTACTTACTTAAATCCTTTATTATGCTTTGGATTTGAACACTTTTGCGAGTTAGCTTCCAATGCTGGAGTTTCTGGACTTATAATTCCTGATCTTCCTTTAGAGGAAGCTTATAAATTTTCTAAAATAGTTAGTAATCATTCTATGGACTTGGTTTTATTGGTTGCCCCAACTACTCCTTTCGAAAGGATGAAAAAAATATCCAATCATACAAAAGGGTTTACTTATTTAGTAAGTGTAACTGGTGTCACTGGGGAGAGAAACAAAATGGAAAGTAGAGTAGAAAATCTTATTGCTAAATTAAAAGAAATAAATAATAATCCAATTGCTGTTGGTTTCGGAATATCCACTCCTGAACATGTTAATAAAGTTCGTGAATGGGGGGCAGATGGAGTAATTATTGGAAGTGCATTTATAAAAAGAATTTCTAGTTCAAGTGAAAAAGATGTTGTTAATAATGTTGGTAAATTTTGTAATGATATGCGTTTAGCTGCAGATCGAAAAAAATAAACTTAATTAATTGAGAGATTAAAAAAAACTAATTAAAAACTTTTAAATCATACATAAAATTATTTTTTTATTACCTTTAAGTTTAATCAGCTGGCAATAATCTTATTTGTTTTCTACCTAATTTAATTTCGAATTCATCGCCTGCTTTTAAATCTAGAAGTGCAGTATATGCTTTGCCAATCAAAAGATTTCCGTTCCCTTGTACTGTAGCTATATAACTTAGTTTTCTTCCTCCTTTTCCAATGCCAGCAACTCCAGCATCACCAAGATTCACTCCTTTTGCTTCTAAAAGTGCTTCATAAAATGCTGTGAAATTTAAGCGCTCCCCCCCATTCTTTTTCGCTGAAACATACCCACAAGCACGAACAAGTTCGGACTTGCTGACATCTCCAAGTACTTTAACTTTTGCCAGAAGATCACTACCAGTGAGCATAATTAATTAAAAGAAAGTTCTTCCTAAATAAGATAGCAATTTGTGTGTAATATATGCAATTATTAATTATATATTTGTTCTATTAGTTATCTTTGAAAATGGAAAAGTATGTAGTGTTTGGGAAGTATTGTGAAGACGCAATCATTAAGAGGGAACCATTCCGTGAACAACATCTTAAAAGGCTTAAAAATTTAAAAGATCGCAATATTTTAGTTACTTTAGGACCTACAAAATGTACTAAATATTTGTTTGCAATTTTTAATGCTAGCGATGAATATCAATTAAGAGATTTAATTGAGAAAGATATATATTGGGAAAAAGGTATATGGATTACTTATGATATATATCCATGGGTTCAGGCTTTTTAAATAAAGTTTATTGATATTTTTTAAATTTAAATTTAAATAAATTAATTAATAGATTTTCTATAAAAATATTCTTCATTAAAAATTTATTCATTGATTATATTTAAGAAGTAAAATGATATTTCTATATCAAAAGATAGGTTTTAATTGGAATAAATTTTATTTTTAATTTCTTTGTAAAAGAGAAGACAATTTCTATTTAAAATACTAAATTCTAAAAATATATTTATTCACTAGTGTCTTGATTCATTTGTTTTACTAAAGAGTCGATATCTAATTGATTATATGGTGGTGTTTGGTTATTCTCTGGGAAATCATTTTTGATATCGTTTAGCCATTTTTGCTCAATTTTTATAAGATTTTTTGCGATGTTGAACATACCTCCTTTTTTATGTAATTCGTTTATTTTTAGAATAATCTCCGATGTTCTGCTCGATTTAATATTTAATTCATATGCCAAATCTTTTTGATTATATCCATGTGATTTTAACCAATCCTTTATGAAGGAGACTAATTCTTTTTCTTCCTTTTGAGATAGTTTACTCATTCAATAGAAAGGGAATAATTTATTAAGTTTTTTTTCTGCTCTCGCTCTTATTGAAGGAGACATATATTTACTCCATATGCTAAGTACTGCAGTAAGGGCTACAAAATCATCACTGAAACCAACTACAGGCATAAAGTCAGGGAAAAGATCAAAGGGCATAATCAAATAGGCTAATGCAGCCATTAAGGAAACTCTTACTTGCGCAGGAGTGTAAGGATCTAAAGCCATCTCTAAAACTTCTAAGGCAGGTTTAGCAATTGTTCTTCCAGCTTTAATAAGGATTTTGATGATGATATTCTCATCAAATGTTGAACTTTCTAAAACTTCAGCATCATAAATTTTTTCTTGGTTTTTGTGATTCTCTTTCATCCTTATAAATGAAATTTTTAAATGTTTAACTGAAAACTTTAACTAATACTATCGACTAATCCATTTTGTATCCCAGCTTTTCTTAGTTTTCTTAGCGCACGTTGAACTACTTGGCGGCAATATTCTCTACTACAACTCATATGTCTTGCAACTTCAGCTAAAGTTCTCCACTCATTTGAACCATCTAAACCAAATCTCAGGCTTACTATTTTTCTTTCTTTTTCAGTTAGATTTGCTTTGTCTAATAACTTCCAAGCAGAGGCTGTTCTCTCGGCTAATTCGGCTAACTCCATTGGAGGAGTCTGATCACTTGGAAGAATATCTACTAACTCAGAAGGATCTGACTTGGATTTAACTGTACCTTGGAGACTAACAGTAATACTTCTCAGTTCACAAGATAGGAGTTCATCAATTTCCTCTTTAGTTATTTTCATTTCTTCAGCCAGCTCATTGCTTGTAGGGGGGATACCTTTCAGTTGCATGAGCTTTGATTTCGCGGATCTTAATTTTGTAAGTTTTTCATTAATATTTACAGGAATCCTAATGGTTCTACTTTGAGTTGATAATGCTCTATTTAATCCTTGCCTAATCCACCAGTAAGCATAGGTCGAAAATCTGTGCCCCCTAGAGGGATCATACTTTTCTACAGCTCTTGTAAGGCCTAATGTCCCTTCCTGAATCAAGTCCAGCAACTCAAGCCCCTTGCCTTGATATCTTTTAGCAAGATTCACAACTAACCTTAGGTTGGCTGTTATCATCTCATTTTTGGCTTTTTCACCAATTTTGATTTTTTTTCTCTCAGCTTCTGAATACTCACAAGCAGGTCCTTTACCACCTGCCTCTTGACATCTATTAACAAGCACAACCATTTCTTGGACTTTTCTGCCCATTGTGAGTTCTCTTTCGGGAGTCAAGAGTTGGTGACGCCCAATTTCACCAAGAAAATCGCTTAATGAACTCACGATTTACCTCTTAATTGATATATTCAACTTATAGTTAATTCAGTAATAAGCCATACATGTAATAATTAATTAATAATTAATTAATAATTAATTAATTATTGTTAATTAGTTTGTTTAATAACTTTTACCCTAATTTTAAATAGAATACTTAAAAATTAATTAATTTTATTATTTAATTTTTTCTTCTTGATTCTAGAACAGCAAGAACATCTCTCCAGTCAACATCTTTGTGCATAAGGGCTACTTGCAAATGATAAATTAAATCTGCAGCTTCATTTGAGATTGAATTTTTGTCATTATCTTTGCAAGCCATTATAAATTCAGCAGATTCTTCCCCTATTTTTTTTAAAATAGTATTACTGCCTTTTGTTAATAAGTAATTTGTATAGCTTTTTTCTGAAGGGTTTATTGATCTTTCATTAATGATATTAAACAATTCAGAGCAAATATTCGAGAAGGGAGTTGTTTTCTTCTCTTTTTTATTATTTTGGTTGATTTGGATTTCGTTGAAGAAGCAACTTTTTTCTCCAGTGTGACAAGCTCCCGAACCATTTTGTTCAATCAAAAGGATTAGTGCATCATTATCGCAGTCGAATCTTATCTCTTTTAGTAGTTGGGTACTTCCACTTGTAGCTCCTTTTCTCCAAAGTTCGGATCTTGATCTACTCCAATAATGAACGTTTTTAGTTTCAAGAGTTTTTGTCAAGGATTCTTTATTCATCCAAGCAAGCATAAGTATTGATCCGTCTAGCCAATCTTGTGCTACTGCGGGGATTAATCCATTATTATCAAAGTGTAGATCTTCTATCGAAAAATTAGTTGAATAAGCCATTATGTTCGGTATGCTAATTCCTGCTCAATGTGTTTTATTAAAGAATATCCTAACAGTTAATTGATGTATATTCATTCTCTGAAATTTTCATGCAGTAAAAGTTATGATGATTTTCCCTGTTCACATAGGCAATGGAACCATGAAGGCCACTGCAGATTTGTACATGGATATTCAAGATCTTTTACCTTTTGGTTTACTGCAAAAAAATTAGACCTAAATGGTTTTGTTGTGGATTTTTCAAGTCTAAAACCTCTTGAAAATAGACTAAAGGAGCAATTTGATCATACTTTTTTGATAAATAAAGATGACCCCTTAATGAATTATTGGAAAGAATTAAATGACTTAGATGCTTTAGATCTGAGAATTATGGGCAATGTGGGAATGGAGTTTAGTTCTGAATTAATCTGGAGATGGGCTAATGAATACTTGAAGGATAAGGATAAGGGAAGAACATGTTGTTGGAAAACAGAATCAAAAGAAAATAAATCTAATAAAGCATGTTATGAGGAAATTCCAGTTTGGTTCAAACCTTAGATTTAAAGTTGTTAAATTTGTAGTCATATAGATTTCTTTTATTTATATATTTAATCAACAATTATCTCTCCATTAACCTGATAAATATTAATTTCGTCTTTATTAAGGTAGTGATTATTCAAAATATTATTTGAAATTTTTGTCTCAAGTTGTTTTTGAATAATTCTTTTTAAAGGCCTTGCACCATACGCATGATCGAAACTATCTTCGACAAGTTGGTTAATTGCTTCATCCGTAATTTTGAATTTTAAGTTTTTTTTGTTAAGTCTTTTTTCTAAATTTTGAAGTTGGATTTTTGCAATTTCTTTTATCTCGTTTAATTCTAAATTATTAAAAATAACTATTTCATCAAGTCGATTTAAAAACTCAGGCTTGAAAAATTTTTTAAGTTCATTATCTACAACTTTTTTAATTTCATTTGTATCTTCTTTTCTAACTGATAGATCATTTATTGATTGGCTTCCTAAATTACTTGTGAGAACAATGATTGAATTTTTGAAATTGATTGTACGACCCTGACCATCAGTAATAATTCCATCATCAAGAACCTGTAAAAGAATATCTAAAATATCTTTGTGTGCTTTTTCTATTTCATCAAGAAGTATCAACGAATAAGGACTTTTTCGCACTGCTTCAGTTAATTGACCGCCTGATTCGAAACCTAAATATCCAGGAGGGGCACCTATGATTTTGCTAACTGAATGCTTTTCCATATATTCAGACATATCCAGTCTTGTAATTGAGGAATTTGAATCGAATATAATTTTTGCTGTCACTTTACTCAGTTCTGTTTTCCCAACACCAGTTGGACCTAAAAAGAGGAAACTGGCTAATGGCTTGTTTGGATCATTTAGTCCAGTCCTCGATCTCTTAATTGAATCTGCAACAGCTCTAATTGCACTTTCTTGACCAATGATTTTTTCTTTAAGGGTCGACTCTAGGCTTAAAAGCTTATCTTTTTCTGACTGGTTTAAGTTTTGAACTGGAATTGAGGTCCACTTTGAGACAACTTCTGCAATATCATCAAAAGTCACCTCTTGCCTTAAAAGACTTGTCACTCCATTTTTTTGAGAATTAACAAGGGACTCACTTTTTTCTTTTAATTTTTTTTGTAAAGAATTTAAAGTCCCAAATTCCAATTCTGCTGCTTTATTGAGGTCGAAATTCCTTTTAGCTTGATCTATTTGTAATTGTATGGATTCAATTTCTTCTTTTATGGTGCTAATCTCATTAATTTCATCTTTTTCTTTTTTCCATTGAGCGCCTAATTCTTCCTGTCTTTTTTTAAGTGAAATAAGTTCATTATTAATTTTTTTTAATCTTTCTATGGAAAACTCATCTGTTTCTCTTTTTAAAGATAATTTTTCCATCTCATACTGAAGGACTTTTCGATCAATTTCATCGATTTCTTCAGGTTTGGAAGTTATGACCATATTCAATCTTGAGGCTGCTTCATCGATTAAATCAATTGCTTTGTCAGGAAGAAATCTATCGTTAATATATCTTTCGCTAAGGGTGGCTGCTGCAACCAAAGCATTATCAGAAATTCTCACACTATGGTGAACTTCATATCTTTCTCTTAATCCTCTTAATATTGATACAGTATCATCTATTGAAGGAGCATCAATTTTTATTTTCTGAAATCTACGTTCTAATGCAGGATCTTTTTCTATATTTTGTTTGTGTTCATTAATAGTTGTAGCACCAATACATCTAAGTTCTCCTCTTGCAAGCATTGGTTTTAATAAGTTGCTTGCATCTAAAGAACCTCCACTAGCGCCTGCACCAACTACTGTATGAATTTCGTCAATAAAAAGAATGATCTTACCGTCTGATTCTTTCACTTTCTTTAGGACATTTTTTATTCTTTCTTCAAATTCACCACGATATTTTGCTCCAGCTAAAAGTGAACCCATATCTAATGAAATTAGTTGCCTATTTTGCAATGCAGAAGGTACATCGCCATTAATAATTCTTTGAGACAACCCTTCCACTATGGCTGTTTTACCAACTCCAGGTTCTCCAATAAGAACGGGATTATTTTTTGTTCTTCTACTCAATATTTGAATTGTTCTTCTAATTTCTTCATCCCTACCAATAACTGGATCTAAGACTCCATCCCTTGCTGATTGGGTTAGATCAATACCATATTTATCTAAAGACTCATTAGAAGTATCAAAGTCATTTTTTAATGCTGGATCTGACTTCATTTTCTTAATAGTTTCAAGAAATACAGGGATACTTTTTTGATTTAAGATTCGTAATCCGTATTTATCATCATAAGTCAAACCGTAAACTAAGTGTTCTGTTGATATCACTACATCATCTAAAGCGTTTTTAATATCATTTGCTTTTAAAAATATTTTGTAAAGAGAATCACCAATATACAAGTTATCCTGTTTGTTTTTCATTTTTGCCTTTGAACTTAATGAAGAAACTATTTCTTTCTCAAACTCTTTGATGTTTACATTATTTTTTTTTAAGATCTTTTTTGTAAAGTTGTCCTCCTTTATAAGAGCTAACAATAAATTATCTGAGTCTACGTCTTGTTGGTGATTTTTATAAGCAATTTCTTTGGCAGAAATAAAAAAGTCCCAAGCAGAATTTGAAAATTCGCTTGGAACTATTTTCATCAATCAAGAATTGGATATGACTGTAATAAATATTAAGTAAAAGGGTATATTAACTATTTAGAAGATTTATTCAACTATAACTTTACCTACCATTCCAGCGCCTCTATGTGGCTCGCAATAGTAATCATAAGTTCCAGCAGTATCAAATGTTTCTTCCCAAGACTCTCCTGGAGCAAAAGCTAAGTCTGCATGACTTAATTCCTCATGGCCATCAAAAACAGCATTGTGAGGGGCTAGTTTATTATTGACGAATTTAACTGTATCACCAGTACTAATGGTTACTGTACTCGGTTCAAATGCAAGCATTCCAGCATCTGTTCCGAGTTTTACTTCAACAGTCTTAGCTGAAACTGATGAGATACCTAGACCTAGAGTTAAAACTATTGCGAATAACCCTGCAAAGATTGAACGTAACATAATTAAAATTTACTTATTTATATATATTACAAGGCTTTGGTTACCTAACTGCGAGAATTTTAATTGTTATTACAGCTTGGTAACTTTGATAACCTTAAAATATCATTCAGTGACTTGGCATAACTTTTAAGTTTGAAAGTCTCAGGATTAGTGATGGGGACATGATTAAAGTCATATTTTTTGATACTGAAGCTATCCCAAGGAGTAGTTTGGATGGGGAGAATTCTTAATAATATTTTTAGAATATTTTTTGTAAGCGGTATCGCAAAGTATCTCTCCATATTATGTCTTTTTAAAAGTGTAATTATGGCATCATCAATTGAAATGAATTTCTGACCTAACACAAATTTTCTAAAGCCTTTGTATTGGTCTTCTTTATGATTTTTGATTAGAAACCCGCAAATCTGGGCGATATCATTTGCGTGTATAAAGTGAAATTTAGAATCGAGTTTGAAAAATCTTGCTAACCAAAGCCATTTCCCAATCTCTTCCAATCCACTAGTTAAATAACTCACAGGATATTTACTTTTTCCCCCAAGATTTCCTCCAAAAACTAAGGTAGGGAAAACAGCAAATGTTTTTTCTGCAAATGAGCTTTCTCTAAGTCTTTGGAAACATTCATATTTTGTTTGAATGTACTCAGTTCCATAAATCAATGATTCCCTCATTAGTTCTGTTTGGGTATCAAGAATACTAGCCGTTGAAAAATAAATAATCTTTTCTAATTTTTCAATATCAAGCATTTCAAGTAATTCTTCAAATGCTTTAATATTTACTTCATAGGCTCTTCTTGGATCTCCCCAAGCGGTAGCAGTGTGTATTAGGTAATTTATTTGACTAATTTCCTTTTTATACCTATTTGATTCCCTGATATCACAAACCATTAACTTGACTTTTCTATTTTCTTGAATAGAAATTGGCAACTTACTTTTATCTCTTACCATGAGATAAAGCCTGAATTTTGTGTTTTTTAAAAACCAATCAACTACATATTGGCCAACACATCCATTCGCACCTGTGATTAATAAGTTTTTATATGCCAAGACTTAAACTAGTAAGTGAGTTTTTTTCCATGTTCAAAAAATGTTTGAGCATTTTCTTCTGGAGTCCCAGGTAATATCCCATGACCCAAATTAAGAATATATTTCCTGTCTTTTATTTTATTAAAAGTATTATCTATCCTTTTTTTTATTGATTCTTTGTTCCCGAATAAAATGCCAGGATCAATATTACCTTGAATTCCTATCCCACTAGGGATTCTTTTACAAGCCTCTTCGATATCTACTGTCCAGTCTAATGAGATTATATCTACTCCAGTTTTTGCCATTCTTTCTATGACACCAGCACTTCCTGAAATGTAGAGAATTATTGGAGTTTCAGGGTATTCTGCTTTTACAATTTCAACAACTTTTTTTTGATACGGACCAGCAAAGATATCGTAATCTTGTGGGCTTAGTTGGCCTGCCCATGAATCAAAAATTTGTACTACTTGCGCTCCAGATTTTATTTGATATTTAAGATATTCACCAATAGATTTTGCAAAATGATCAAGAAGTTTATGAAGTAAATCTGGTTCATTAAAAGCCATTGATTTTATTAATGAATAATTTTTACTACTTTTACCTTCAACTACATATGCAGCAAGAGTCCAAGGTGCGCCAACAAAACCTAAAACTGTTGCATCATTATTAACATCTTTTTTTAGTGAAGAAAGAACTTGCCCAACAAAGCTTAAACTCTCACTTGGATTTAATTCTTTTAAATTTTCTACCTGTTTAAGAGTTCTTATTGGGTCCTCAATAATTGGACCTTTGCTTTCTATTATTTCGAAATTTATGCCCATCCCTGGAAGAGGTGTGAGAATATCTGAAAAAAGGATCACACCATCCGGTCTGAAAGCATGAAAAGGCTGCATTGAAATCTCATATGACAGTTCTGGATTTTCAGACCTCTCTCTAAAGCTTGGGTAACGCTCCCTTAAATCTCTATAGATTTTCATATATCTTCCTGCTTGCCTCATCATCCATACTGGAGGCCTATTTACTTTTTTACCTAATGCGGCAGAAAGTAGTAGTGGTAAATCTTGACCCATTTTTCAATTCAATATTTAAAAAAAAATTAAAATCCAACTTAAAAATCTTACAATGTAAAGCAGAGCAAAAGCGTTATATGAACATTTATATGAAGCACTAAGTTAAATGAGCCTTCTTATTTTTTTGATTGATGCTTGAAGATACTCACGCTTAATGGGGGCAAAGCAAGTTCTAGAGCATTTTGATAATCATGAATATTGTAATTTATAGTTTCTTTACCCCCCATATTTCCTTTGTTACTGCCCCCGTATCTAGAGCCATCTGAATTAAATATTTCTTTATAGAATCCTTCCACAGGAACACCTACTTTGTATGACCCATGAGTATTAGGTGTAAAGTTAGCAACAACAACAAGCCACTCATTGGTATCGTTTTCTCTTCTCATGAAACTTATAACTGAATTAGATTTGTCATTACAATCAATCCATTGGAATCCATATGGATCAAAGTCATTTTTCCATAATGCAGGTTCATTTTTATAAAGAACGTTTAGGTCATCAATCAAGTTTCTGATACCTTTATGAGGCTCAAACTCTAGTAACTCCCATTGCAGATCATCCCAAACATTCCATTCTTGTCTTTGCCCAAATTCCATTCCCATAAATATCGTTTTTTTACCAGGGTGGGTCCACATATATGTTAGTAATGCTCGAGTATTTGCATATTTCTTCCAGTCGTCGCCAGGCATTTTATGCAAAAGATGACTTTTCCCATGGACAACCTCATCATGACTAAGTGCAAGCATAAAGTTCTCTGTATAGTTGTATGTAATTGAGAAAGTTACACTATTTTGATGGAATTGCCTAAACCAAGGATCTATTTCAAAATAATCAAGCATATCGTGCATCCATCCCATATTCCATTTCAAGTTAAACCCTAAACCTCCCATGTCAGTTGGTTTGGTTACCATTGGCCAAGTTGTTGATTCTTCAGCGATAGAAAGTGCACCTGGGAAGTGTTGGAATAGTACATGATTAGCCTGTTGAAGAAATTTAACGGCTTCTATATTTTCATTCCCACCATTTTCATTAGGTATCCATTCTCCATCTGGACGTAGATAATCTCTGTAAAGCATTGAAGCTACAGCATCTACTCTTATGCCATCAATATGAAACTCTTCAAACCAATAAACGAGGTTAGCTACTAAGAAATTTCTTACTTCGTTTCTGCTGTAATTAAATATTAGGGTTCCCCATTCCTTGTGTTCACCTATTCGTGAATCTCCATGTTCATAAAGATGGCAGCCATCAAAAAATGCTAAACCATGCTTATCTTTTGGAAAATGACCAGGCACCCAATCAAGAATTACGCCTATGCCCTCTTCATGACATTTATTTACAAACTCTCTAAATTCATTTGGGGTGCCAAATCTACTTGTTGGTGCGTACCAGCCTGTAACCTGGTATCCCCATGAACCATCGAAAGGATGTTCAGATATTGGCATTAATTCAATATGAGTGAATCCTCTCTCTTTTACGTAAGGAATGAGTTTCTTGGTTAATTCTGGATAAGTTAATAATCTTGTTCCAGGTTTTAAATCGGCTGCAGGCACTGCTTCTCTTTGTTCACCATTGGCCTCAAGATATTTATTATCTGTTGATTCATGGAGCCAACTTCCTAAATGCATTTCATAAACTGAAATTGGCTTGTTAATTTGACTAGAAGAATCTCTATTTGAAATCCAAGAACTATCATTCCAATTAAAGTTTTTCAATTTTGAAACTATTGATCCATTTTGAGGTCTGATTTCATGAAGGAAACCATATGGATCAGCTTTCTCATAAATATGACCTTGTTGTGTTCTTATTTCGTATTTATATGTGTCGCACTCTTGCATTGTTGGCATGAATAGTTCCCAAATTCCCCCTAATCTTTTTTGCATTGGATGATGTCTTCCATCCCAAGAATTTATATCTCCAATTATCGAAATTGATTTTGCATTTGGAGCCCAGATGCAAAACATGACACCTTTTTGATTCTTTTCTTCAATGAGATGTGCTCCCATTTTTTCCCAGATATGATGATGATTACCTTCTGCAAAAAGATGTCTATCAACTTCTCCCATCCACTCTTCTCTATATGACCAAGGGTCATGTTGTGTATGTGTGATCCCTCCTCTTGAAATATATATTTCGTAATTAGAACTAGGATTTTCAGGCAGTATTGCTTCAAAAAGCCATTTATGATTTATGCTTTCTGCTTTGTAGATATTATTTTTAAAATTTATTTTAACTTCGTCGGCTTCAGGCATCCATACCCTTATTACCCATTGCTTTTCATAAAAATGAGGACCTAATATTTTTAATGGATTATCATTGCAACAATTTTCTAGGTTGATAGCTTCTGATTTAATCCAGTCTGCTTGAATTGTCTCGATCATGACTGGTAGATATTAAGGATTAATAATATCAAATTATTAACCAAAAAAATAATTATTTATTAAAAAAAGGGGTCATTTTCATAAATGTTTTATTAAGGTTAAAACTTAGAGTAATAATTCTATGATTTGCTGAAGGCGCCCCAACATTTCCCTCCCCAAATCCAGGATTAACTCCAATAGCGGGATAAGCTGCTGCGGATATAGATAAGCGAAGCTTACTACCTTTAATTAAACAAATATTTGTTGGCTGCATTGTTATTTGATAAATGCATTCTTCACTTATTTTAGAGCTTTTAACCCTTAAGAATCCAGTTGAAAATTGAATCACCTTCTCATCACCTTCTTCAACTAAAGATAAAGCAAGACATATATCAAAATTAGGTTGATCGCTTTTTACTTGGATTTCTATTGTGGGTACTCCTGTTAAGTATTGGTCTTCTTCAAAAGAATTGGTTTGAAAAATACCTACATCCAGACGTTTATCAATAATATTTCTATTAAACTTTCCTGGATTTGGCCCTAAATGTCCCCCGTCAGATGGGGTAGGCCTCCATGGGTCATTAACAATTGTGAACCATCCTGATCCTTTTGAATTTATGGTCAAACTTCCATCATCAACATCTACATTTGCTGTGCCATCACTTTTGAGTCCAAAAATAAATTCAGGGTGAAATTTATTATCTAATTCTTCCCATTTATTTAATGAAATATTCCATATTTTTTTCTCTCTTTGAGAGTCCTTAGAATTAATTTCTTCGTCGAATTTTAAATGTTTATCAAAAAATTTTAATAGAGATTCTTGTGAGCCCTCCCACCAATCTAGATGTGTCGCATTTCCAATAATTATCTCCGGACTACCACCAGCTTCTACAGATTTTTTATAAAGATCAAAGGCACCTTTTAAATGTGGATCCCAAAGTCCTCCAATAATTAACATAGGTTGTTTAATCCATGTTGAAATTGGCTTAAATTCTTCAAATGGGATAGCATTATTTAAATTTTTAAGCCATTCCAAGACAAAACTATTAGAATCATATTTTTTTAGGATATTAAGACCATCCCTTAAATAACTTTTATTTTCTAAGGCTAATCTTATCTTTTCCCACTCAAGCAATTTATTTTCTCTTTTCATTTTTATTGCTGCGATTTGAAGTCCCCATGCAATATTGTTATGCCACCAATATGCTCCTCCATCTGAGCACCAATGATCCTTAATATTCATCCCAGTCATTGCTGGAGATAAACAATCGGGCGGCTTTGAATTTAATTCACCAGTTAGTTGAGTAAATCCTTGATATGAAAAACCATATAAGCCAAGTTTTCCATTACATTCTTTTAGAGACCTTACCCATTCATGTGTTTCTGAAGTATCGCTAGCTTCTTGAGAAAAACCATTAAAAACTCCTTCAGAAGAACCCATACCTCTAACATCCTGAATTATTACCATATATCCTTTGGAAGCCCACCATTCTGGGTGAGAATAGGTAATAGTTGAAGCTATTTCCCTGCCATATGGTTGTCTCATTAATAATGCAGGCCATGGCCCATTACTATTAGGTAACCAAATCCTGGATATAAGTCTTACTCCATCTCTAAGTACTAGAGACTTGTCAAACCATCTTGAACCAGACATTTAGACTTTAGATAATATCTGGACAGTGCAGCCCAATAACGTAAATAGAAAAGATCTCTGCGTTAACGGGAGTTAACTTTTTTTTGTTTGATACGTACTCTATAGCTTTATCTGAACTAGCAGAAATACCTTTTGAATTAAATTCTCTAAACTTACTACATAAATTCCTAGCTTCGTTTGGATTCTTTTTTACAGTTTCCAATAAGTTAGATTGACTTAAAACAGGGTATAAAGAGTTGAAAAACAAAAATAAAAAAAATAATAAAGGTTTCATTATCACTAACTTTTTCTAAATTCTACATTAAAAAATTTTTTTATCCAAGATTCCTAATAGATTTGTCGATCTGACTAGCTTTTTTAATCCATTCTTTTAAGAGAGTAAAAGTTGTATCTGTCTTAGTTTTTACTCTAAGAATTCTTTCTAATCTTCCAATTTTCCGTTCTAATTCGTAAGGGGTAGATATCGATAATGATTTAAGAGAAGATATACCGCAATGTAAAAGTAGATATGCTTGCGGTGGAGAAATTCCAATTTCTTTTTTAAAAATAGCAATAGCTCTAATTTTCTTTAGATTGTTCAATGTACATAGTGAAGATTTTCTTTGAATCTCATTAATATCTAAATCCGAAAGATTACTTAATTTTTCAAAGTCAGTTAGATTATTTTGAATAAAAAAAGACTTCTCATGTCTGAAATTAGTTGGCAAAAAATCTAAAAAGGTTTTACTTTCCATGTTTTAACAGACTAATTCATTTTGACATTTTTCTGAACTTCTCCTATAACAACTGGTTTACTTACACCATCTGAAATTTTTTCAAGTTTTCTTATCTTAATTCTTATGTTCGCACCTGACCGGCTACCTTTTAGTATGTTTTCCGATAATTGTTCTAAAGTTGGTTCAAGAGATTCTTCTGGAAAGTTACTATCTACTTTAGCAATAATCAAATCGAACCCGTTGTCATAAACAATTGGAACATATTTTGCACCTTCTATTACAACCTTCTGGGAGTAACTTTGTATAAAAGCCCAACTACTTAAAGAAAGTAATAATGAAAAGATAGTTGCTCCAATTATTCGAAATTTAAAACCAAAATTAAATATAAAAGCTGCTATTGTGCAAATAAAAAGAAATATTCCAAATAATCCAAAAATTTTTGGTGTATTCTCTAATAGTTCAAAAAAAGACATTTAGTGGCTTTGACCTGATTAATTTCTTATATTTTGTAAGCCTACTCTATTTTTGGGCTCTTACTTGAAAAAAATTAAATCTCTAAATTTAAATACTAAGATTCTTTTAGTAGGGGCGCTTTTCTCCTTAGGTTCTTTATGCACTTTTTTATTAAATAATTTTTTAAAAGAAACTTATAGTTCTAGAAAATTAGAACTAGAAAAAAGAATTGAGAATCTTTTAGATAAAAATGTCGATTTAGGAGATTATGTCGGGATTAGATTTCTAGGTATTTCTTTGGGTAATTCAAAAATTAATGATAAAAAAGATATAGATTCTGAAATTAAAGCTAAAAATGTATATGTGGGCATTATGCCTTTTAGATCTTTTTTAAAACAAAAATGGATAGTAAAAATAAGGCCTCATCAATCTGAAATTAATATTGAGAGAGATTTTTTTAAAAGGGAAAAACATTATGAAAAATCCATAAGTAAAAATAAATCAAAAATAAAATATGAATTGAATTTTAACTTTAATAATTATTCAATTTTTAATCTTAAAAAATCAGGACTAGAAACAAAGCTAAAAGGTAACGTTATTTATAAGCCAAGTAATAGAGAAATTATTGCAAATATAAAATCAAATTTTGATGGTAAGGGTCTTCTAAAATTTAAATTTAATACAAAATTAAATGAAGACTTTTTAAAGCTGGAGTTGTTTTCTAGAGGATTAGATCTTGATGGCTCTATTTATAATATTGGGAATAGAAAAATTAGCATTAAAAAGGGTAATTTTAAATCTAACTTTAAATTTAATAAATCATCAACACAAACATTTTGCCAAGGAAGATTTTCTTTTACTAATTTAAAAATAAAACCAAAAGATTTCTCAGAGAATATAAATTCAGATTCTACTAGGTTTTTTTGTAAAGATAATAATTTAGTAGGAAATTCCGAAAACTTAAATTATGGAACTTTGAATTCAAATTTTAATCTAAACATACCATTAAATAAAAGTTCTAATAAAATTGATCTAAAAGGAAGTGTTGGATATGTTAATAGTCTAAATCCAGATATTGAACTATTGGGGAATGTTCCCTACTGGTTTGATAGGAGAGGTATTAATTTTGGTGATATCGATTCTAGTTTCAAAATAAATAGAACTCAATTATCTAATTTAAATATTTTCCGAAAAAATGATATCAGGGGTTTTGTTACTGCTAAAGGCGAATTAAAAGGAAAAATTACTGATCCTGATATTTCAATAAATTTTAATGTTGATTATCCTCACTTCAAAGGGATTCGGATCAGAGAAATATGGGAGGGAGAAATTAACAATAAAAATGATAAGTTTCTTTTAAATATGAAAAATAGATACTCTCCAATTCCTTCTTTTCTATCTATAAAGTTTGATTCTAATCTAAAATTAGATAATGTATCTTTTAGTAGAATTTATAATTCTAATAAAGGAAGCATAGAATTATTTAAAGATAATAATAGTTATATTTGGAAAGCTAATAATTTCACCCTTGATGAACTTGAATTATCTTTAAGCAAAAATCAATTCGATAGAGTTAATGGAATTATTAATGGTGGGGGATCAATTTCTTTAGACCTCTCAAATCTTGATGGGCGACTTGCTTGGAGTTTAGGAAAATATAGAAATATTAAGCTAGCAAATTCATTATTTGATTTCAGCTTCAAAAATAATTCTTTTTATATAAACTCCTCTTTGTATCCAATTGATGGAGGAATAATTGAAGTCGAATATGATTCAAATAAAAATAATTTAATTAATTCAGAATTCACCAATATAAGTACTAGATGGACTATCCTAACTGCTGTTGACATTTTTAACTTTGATAACAAAAAAGATATTCCCATAAGTAAATCGAATATTTTGAGTGATTTGGAAATAAATAAAGATAATAAATCATTTAAACAAAAGATCGATTTTATAAATAACTTTATTGAAAATAATAATGCTCTAGAAGACAAATTTAACTTGCAAAAATATTTAAATAAATTTAGTAGTAGATATAGTGCAAAGCTAACTATTAAGGGCGATAGACCAAGCAACTACAATTTAAACGCAAAAATAAATGGGTATTTTAATGACTCTATAGAGGATGAAAAAAATAATAAAGAGGAATTTTCTGTTGATTTGGAAGGAGGGTTATTAAGCGGTAAAGGTTCTTTAAGAATTAAAAAACTACCATTAAGTACTGCAAATATTTTTTTAAATAAATCAAGAGATTTTTCAGGAGGTTTGGATATGAATTTATTTTATGATCTTGATACAAGATCTTTCGCTAGTAAAATTTCTTCTAATAATTCAACAATAAAAAATACAAAAATAGTATTTAACAAAGGACTAATTGAATTTAAAAATTCTATTTTTGATATTGATTTTTCACTATTATTAAATGACTCTCAAATTCCAATTAATATTGAAGGCTCAATACCTATAAATAAATCAGATAACTTAGATCTAAGATTGATTGGTAATGGAAAATTTATTGAGTTAATAGATATTTTTGCTGATGAATACTTTGTCTTTAAAGAGGGTGAAGTGAATCTTCGGATGATAATTAAAGGAAGTTTAAATAAACCAATATTGAACGGTTTTATAGTTATTAAAGATTCCGAAATTGATTTTTACAAAAACATAATTAAAGATATTAATAGCTTGATAATTTTTGATTTTGATTCATTAGAAATTAAGAATCTCAAAGCAAAGTCGGAGGATTCTGGAGATATATCTATAAGAGGTTCTTTGCCTTTTTACAGTAAGAATGAATCTGGTGAATCAGAGATTAATTTGATAACGAATAAATTAACTTTAAAGACAGACAATTCTAATTTCCTAATAGATTCAGATATAGATTTAAGTGGATCATTTGAAAAGCCTGTTTTGGGAGGTAATTTATCTCTTAATAATGGATTTATTAACTTTGATAGTAATAATCAAAATAATAAATTAGATAAAAATCTTAAAAAGGGAGCTAAAAACGATTGGCCAGAACTCTATTGGAATAATAATAAAAGTATTGAAATAATTTCGAATGAAACAATTTTAAATTCGGTGCTCTTAGGAGAAACATTGCCTAATTATTTAGATAATTTGGGTTTTAATAATTTAAAATTAAAACTTGGTCCAAATTTTAAACTTCAATATTCAGAGATAGTTCAAGCTTATTTAGATACCAAATTAGACCTTAATATAAAAGGAAAGGTAGGGAAAGATTTAAATGCTAGGGGTTTAATTTATCTTAAAAATGGTAAAGCTAACCTTTATACTACTCCATTTAAACTTGATAAAAATAAAGACAACTATATTTTGTTTGCATCAAGAAGTGGTGTCGTTCCATTTATTAATTTTTCCCTGGTTAGTAAAGTTCCAGACTCTATAATACCTATAAGTGAAAATAATCAGGATTCAAACATCTCAGGTGATATTGATGTAAATTCTACTTCTAGTGGGTTTGGATCATTTGGTATTGGTAATTCAAGACTTATCAAAATTGAAGCATCTTACGAAGGGTTTTTAGATCAATTATCTTTTGAAGATGAAAATAGAAGAATTCAATTAAGGAGTACGCCAAGTTATAACAGATCACAAATAATTGGTTTAATTGGAGGCAACTCTGCAAATTTAATAAATAGGGCATTTATTTCTCAAATTAATAATGCAGATGCTTTCAGTGAAAGATTTCAGTTCTCTTTATATCCAGCGTTAATAGAAAATAATGATTCCTTAAATAATATTTTTTCTAATGAAAATTTAGATATAGAAAATGATGGGCAATCATTTTCTAATGAGGAATTTTCTTCTCAAGCTTGGGTTGCTGAACTAGGACTTGATATTACTGATGCAATAAATTTTGCCTTTCAAACCGTTCCAGGTAGAGAGGATCTTTCACCTCTAGGAATTTTGACTTTTCAGGCCAATCCAAATTTAGAATTGTTAGGTTCTTATGATTCCAATGGAGATTGGAAAAGTCAAGTTCAATTATTTTTTAGATATTAATGCAAAAAAGTTTGTTTAAAGAATCGTTAATTTGAATTATTATTGAATTAACTAAAAAATTTTATGGCTAATATTTTCGAAGTCCCTCAACCAGGGAATGATCTTCTAGAAAAAGCTGATCAAGTTCGTTTGGCATCAATAAAAATAAGTCAAACTAAAAATCAAAATAGAATTAAAGCCTTAAATTTTATGGCTGATTATCTAGAAAAACATACTAAAGAAATATTAGAGGCTAATGGTGAGGACTATAAAATAGCAGAAAAGAAAGGCATCTCAAAGGCTTTACTCTCTAGATTAAAGTTATCAAAAGAAAAATTAAATTCAGGAATTGAAGGTGTAAGAAAAGTTGGAGACTTGTCTGATCCTGTAAATCAAGTACAAATAAAAAGAGAGCTTTCCAAAGGACTGATCCTAGAAAGAAAAACCGTACCCATAGGAGTTTTAGGGGTAATTTTTGAATCTAGACCCGATGCTGTTATGCAGATTAGTTCTTTAGCAATTAGATCAGGTAATGGAGTAATGCTAAAGGGCGGTAGTGAAGCTAATTTGACAAACGCTGCGATAGTTAATGCCTTACAAAAGGGATTATCTAAATCTGGCCTTGATAAAAATGCAATATGCTTACTTACAAGCAGAAAAGATAGTATGTCGATGTTAAATCTTGAGAATCATATCAATTTAATAATTCCAAGAGGAAGTAATGAATTAGTTAAATTCATTCAAGAGAATACAAGAATTCCTGTGCTAGGTCATGCTGATGGAATTTGTCACTTGTATATAGATAGTGAAGCAAATCTTGAAATGGCTTTATCAGTTGCTTTAGACAGTAAAACTCAGTATCCCGCTGCATGTAATGCTATTGAAACTTTATTAGTTCATAAAGATTTTGCACCAGTTTTTCTTGAAAAGGCGATACCTTTATTTAATTCAAATGATGTTAAATTAATCGGTGATAAAAGATCTGTTGAATTAGGTTTGAAGCATGAGGCCAGTCTAGAAGATTGGCAAACTGAATATTTGGATTTAATCTTATCGGTAAAAATCGTTGACGATCTTAATGAGGCAATCGCTCATATTCAAAAATTTAGTTCAAAACACACAGATGGAATAATTACTGAAAATTCAATTAATGCTAATAAATTTATGAATATTGTAGATAGTGCAGGTGTTTTTCATAATTGCTCTACAAGATTTGCCGATGGTTTTAGATATGGATTTGGAGCGGAAGTTGGGATATCTACTCAATCTCTGCCACCAAGAGGACCAGTTGGCCTCGAAGGTTTGGTAACTTATAAATATTTTCTAAAAGGTGATGGGAATATAGTTGATGATTTTTCGGCTGGTAAGGCTACCTATACTCATAAGGATTTTTAGAAATTTTGAAGATGGAAACGTTTTTAAAAATTGAGAATATTAAACTCTGGGCTAGGGTGGGTGTTCTTGATGAAGAAAGAAAATTAGGACAATTGTTTAGTTTGGATATATTTTTGTGGACTGATTATGAAAAATGTACAGTAAACGACGATATAAAAAAAACAGTTGACTATTCAAAATTAGTTCAAATTTTAAAAGATCAATCCAAGAAAATATGTTGTTTCACAATCGAAAAATATTCAAACTCAATATTAGAGAGCATTGATCAGGAATTTAAGCTTTCTAAAATTAAAATTATTTTGACAAAATGCAATCCTCCAATTACGGGTTTTGATGGGAAGGTATCAATAGTAAGAATTCTCGAAAATAATTGAAAGTATTGGAAAAAAGAAATCCCATTATATTGATTCATGGTCTTTGGAATAATTCAAGTATTTTTTCATCTATCTCCTCAAAACTTGATGATATTGGAGTTGAATATTTTGCCCCAACTCTTAAGCATTCATATGGAATGACTTCAATTATTGATTTGACAAATATATTAAACGAATTAATTTTAGAGAAATATGGTTTAGAAAAAAAATTAGATATTTTGGGATTCTCTATGGGAGGAATAATTGGTAGATACTGGCTTCAAAAATTTAATGGTTATAAAAGAACAAGAAGATTTATATCTATAGGTTCCCCTCACAAAGGAACATTTATAGCTCAATTAGTGCCAAAATTTCCTTTTAGGGGAATATCAGAAATGAAAATAAAAAGTAAGTTTTTGAGAGAGCTGGCAAAGAATGATTTTTTACTTGATGATATCGAATGTATAAATTTCTTTACTTATTGGGATTTTATGGTTTTCCCTAGCTGGTGGACTAATTTAAATTTAGGGAAAAAAATATCAGTAAAAGTATATAAACATAGAAATCTTGTGAGAAATAATTCTGCGGTTGACAAGATAATTGGAGAAATTATTAAGTAGTTCCAGATAGGCCTAAGTGTCTTATTAAGGAATCTGTTTGTGGCTCTCTTCCTCTGAATAGTTTGAATATATCTAATGGAGGTAAGCTTCCACCTAAGCTAAGTATTGTATCTTTGAATTTTTTTCCTATTAACTTTAAATCTTCAGAGTTTTCTAGATCAGCTTCTTCGAACATAGAAAAAGCATCAGCACTTAGAACCTCAGCCCATTTGTAAGAGTAATATCCGGCAGAATAACCTCCTGCAAAAATATGACTAAAACAACAAAGAAATTTATCTTCCTTAATTGGAGAAATAACTGTAGTTTGTTTTGCAATTTCTCTTCTTATTTCATCTGCCGTTTTCCCTTCGTTTTTGTCAATACTACTATGTAATCTAAGGTCTGTAATAGCAAAATGTAGTTGTCTAAGAGTAGCCATTCCACAATTAAAAGTTCTATTCTTTAGGAGCTTTTCAAAATTTTCATCAGACAATTTTTCTCCTGTTTTATAGTGCTTAGCAATATTCAAGAGAGTATTTTTATGGAAACACCAGTTTTCCATAAATTGACTTGGAAGTTCGACTGCATCCCATTCAACATTATTGATGCCAGCTGCTTGAGGAAGATTTACAGTGGTAAGCATGTGTTGAAGGCCATGGCCAAATTCATGGAATAATGTCTGAACCTCTTCAAAACTCATCAAACTAGGTCTATCTTTTGATGGTGGAGTCTGATTACAAACGAGATAAGCTACCGGTAGGGTCTTTTTGCCAATATTATTTTTATTCAAGCATTCGTCCATCCAAGCCCCTCCTCTCTTAGATTCAGGCCTAGAATATGGATCGAGGTAAAAAGATGCTATTTTGTTATCTTCTTTATTTAGAATATTAAAAAATAAAACGTCATCATTCCACAGAGGTGCTTCATCGGTTGCTTCGACAACTTTAATTTCAAAAAGTTTTTCACTTAATTTAAATAAACCTTTCAATACATCATTTAGGGGAAACCAAGGTCTCAATGACTCTTGATCTAAATTGAGCTTTTCCTTTCTAAGAAGTTCAGACCAATAACTAATATCCCATGGCTCAATATTTTGAGATTTTGGAAACCCATTAGTTTTAGAAAACTTATCTAGCGTTTCTAATTCAATTTTTGCGGTTTTGAATGCTGGTTCTCTCAATTCTTCTAAAAGGTTTTCAACATTCTTTATTTCCTTCGCCATTTTTGTTGACAAACTTAATTCTGCCCAACTTTTATAACCGAGAAGGTTAGCCTTTTTAGTTCTGAGAGATAATATTTCTTCAATGATTTGAGAATTATTATTTTCTCCTTGAGAAGCCCTACCAACAAATGCTTTATATAGTTTTTCTCTTAGGTTACGATCGGTAGCATATGTCATAAATGATGTATAAGTTGGAATATCTAGACTTAATTTCCAAGGACCATTTTTAATATCAACTTCACCTTCTTTTTTTAAATGATTGTGGGCAGAAATTGCCATCATTTCAAGTACTCGTTCAGGAAGGCCATCAACTTCGGATTTTTTATTTAATATTAAAATCCAATGATTAGTGGCATCAAGGACATTGTTGCTAAAATCAGTTGTTAGCTTTCCAAGCTTTTCTGAAATGTTATTGAATTCTTCCTGATCATTTTTTAGTAGTGAAATTCCTCTATGTTGCATCTCAAGAATTTCTTTTTCTAAAATTCTGTTTTTGATTTGATCAAAGTTATTTCTCTCTTTAAGCTTTACTAAGGAATTATAAATTATTTTACTTTGTCCGAATTTGTTACTCAAGCTAATAATCTCGGGAAGAAATTTTGAATAAATATCTCTAAGACTTTCAGAATTATTCACCGCATTTAGGTGACTTATTACTCCCCAACTCCACCTGAGAATTTCATTGACTTCATTTAAAGGATTTATTACTTTGTCCCAAGTTAAATGATTATGAGTCAAATAATTTGATAAATTTTCCTCTATTTCTTTAAAATCTTCGGCTATCTTTTCTAGTACTAATGGAAATTGTTTTCTGATGTTTTCTGGAGTAAATTCTTTAAATTCTGGTAATTCTCCATATTTAAAAATTGAGGTATTCATTTATAAAAAGAATTAACTAACTAATGGTGTAATTATTCCAACTAATTTAGCCAAAGTTAGCTGCTGACTGAGAGCATTTGTTGAAGATTCATATAAATTTATGGCGATTTTAGGCCAAAAACCTATCACTAGAGTAGGCAATAATAAACTAAAACCAATCGTTAATTCTCTACCATTCATCTCTTTAACTGTAGCAAGGGCTGGAATTCTAGGTCCAAAAAATACTCTTCTACACATTGATAGTAGATATATTGGGGTTAAAACTAGGCCAATAGCTGCAATAAGAATAGTGATAGATCTAAATAGAGAGCTGAACCCCTCTTGACTTGTGATACCTAGAAATACAGTTATTTCGCTAATAAAACCACTCATACCAGGTAATGCTAGAGAAGCAAGAGAACTCGCTAAGAAAAAAGCAAAAGTTATTGGTAAAACCTTTGCTAAGCCTCCCATATTTGGAATCGAAAGGGTATTTGTTCTTTCATAAAATGATCCCGTGACAAAAAACATAGCTGCTGCGATAAGACCGTGACTAATCATTTGAAGCATTGCTCCGCTTATTCCTAAAGCATCAACTGCTCCAATTCCCAAAAGAACGAATCCCATATGACTTACTGAGCTACATGCAATTCTTCTTTTAACATTATCTTGTGCGAATGCATTTAATGCTCCATAAATTATATTAATGATTCCAAGAATAATTAATGCAGGTGCAATTTGCAGATGTACTTCAGGCAATATTTGAACGTTAAATCTTAAGAGAGCGTAGCCTCCCATTTTGAGAAGTATTCCAGCTAGTAACATTGAAACTGGTGCATTTGCCTCTCCATGCGCATCTGGTAACCAAGTATGAAGTGGAAAGATAGGTAGTTTTACTCCAAAACCAATTAAGAATCCAAGATAAGACAATAATGCTAGGCTGCCTGTTACGTGTTTATTTGTTAAGTCGGTAATATTTAAAGTAAATGCATCACCACTCAAGGCGAGAGCTAAACCACTTATTAGGATTAATAAAGAAGCTAAAGCAGTATAAAGAATAAATTTAGTAGCTGCATATAATTTCTTTTTACCTCCCCATATAGCAATAAGAAGATATACCGGAACCAACTCAAGTTCCCAAGCCAAGAAAAATAAGAGGAAATCTTGTGAGAGAAAAACTAGCCCCTGAGCTGATGCTTGAATTAATAAAAGAGCAAAATATAAATTAGATTTTTTCTTTACTTTCCAACTTGCTGCAGCTGATAAAAATGTAATCAATCCACTCAAAGCTACTAATGGAGCTGATAAACCATCTACACCAAGAGACCACTCTAATCCTATTGAAGGAAGCCATGTAGCTCTCTCTACAAGTTGCAAAGAGCTATCTGAGGGATTAAATTTTTGGAAAAGTACGCCTATTATTAGTAAAAAATCTACAAATAAAAAGGTCAATGAGATATTTCTTGGTAGTGTATTATCTTCTTCTTCCTTCGAACTTAAGAAAGGCATTATTAGTGCCCCGATTATAGGCAATAAAACAATAGAGGATAGCCAAGGAAAAGATTCTAAATTCATTTATGGAATGAATAATTTTTTTATTCTAGTTGAAGTTGTACTAGCTTGAGACTATAACATTAAAAATGCCTAAGTAAAACTACTTACTAGAGATTTTGCTAATTTGACTGCCTATTGTTTGAACGTTTAAAAAAGGTGCTCTACTTGCTACACCCGACTTCTCCCAAGCTTTTACCATTGCATTACTGACGCTTTTGCCATTTTCCTTTTTACACAATGCTAAGATACTTGGTCCAGCTCCACTAATTGCGCACCCTAATGCTCCTGCTTGAAGCGCTGCATCTTTGACTTCCATTCCTCCTTTAACAAGTTTCCATCGGTAAGGTTCATGTAACTTATCAAACATTCCCTCTTTTATTAATTCCTCATTTCCTGTTTTTAACCCATTAAGTAATAAAGTAAGCGCCCCCATATTTGTTACTGCATCAGATATCGGTACATTCTTCGGCATTACTTTCCTAGCTTCGCTGGTGCTTAATCGAATAGCAGGAATAGCAACAACAGCTTTAATGGAATCGTGCCAATCACATTTTATGATTCTCCACCTTTGAGAAGATGTCCGGGCGGTCAAACAAAGCCCCCCCAGCAGAGAGGGAACTACATTATCAGGATGACCTTCAATATCGATGGCAAGTTCGAGGAGTTTTTCTTTAGACAGGGGGGAGTCCATTATTGCATTTGCTCCGATTAGTCCAGCAACTATTGCTGTAGCACTGCTCCCAAGTCCTCGAGCAGGAGGCACAGCGAGTTTAACTCTTGCTTCAAGAGCAAAAGAAGTCATATTTGCACTCTCCCATACTTTCTGAGCAGCTCTAAAAACAAGATTTTCAGGTCCGCCTCTTAAATGATTCCCATCTGTACTTTCCATTATTAAATCAAATCTATCTCCATCGCCTTCGATTCTTGTGAAAATAAATTCATTATATAGATCTAATGCTGCACCAAGGCAGTCAAACCCAGGCCCTAAATTGGCAGTTGTGGAAGGTACTTTAACCCTTATTTTTTTACCTACTTCAGGAATAGACATTTTTTACTAAGTTTTCAAAAGCATTTTTGCTCTGCAGGCTGCACTAAAAAGTCCAAACTCTTCATCTAAAATTACTTTCACAGGTATTGTTTTAAGAATATCTTTTAATCTCCCCTTGTCGAAAAATTGTTTCATAAATAAATCTGATTTAAAGTTTTTGAAATGTTTTGGTGCGGTCCCGCCAGAAATCCACAACCCGCCAAAGCATAATTCTTGAAGAGCAACGTCTCCTAATAAAGATGCATAAGTGCCTAACCAAATCCTCTCAACTTCAATCATTAGCTGATCCCCTTCTTTAGAAAGTTTACAAATTTTTTCAGGGAGTTCTTTTCTTGCAGAATCAGAAATTTTCATTTCTTTTAAATATTTTTGTAGAGGATGGTTTTGGGCATCAGGCTTGCTTAGTCTCCATTCGGCAATTCTTGATAAACCAGAGCCGCTAACAATTCTTTCACAAGATATCCTCTCAATTTTTAAGTAATTCTTAAGCCAAATCTTTAATTCCCACTCTAGGTTTGACTTTGGGGAGTATTCAACGTGACCACCTTCACTAGCTAAAACTTTAACCTTATTTCCTGAAATTATTCCTCTTGCAATTCCTAACCCAGTCCCCGCTCCAACAATGGCATGCAAATCATTGTTTGCGCCTTCAAAATGAGATCCATTTTGGATAATAGAATATTGATTATTTTTTAAATAAGGTATTCCATAAATTTGTACTGCGAAATCATTTATTAGCTCGCAGCTTTTTAAATTAAATTTGTTCTGTAAGGCATTTCCAGAAATGTTCCATGATAAGTTAATTATTTTTGCTTGGTTATTAGATAAAGGACCAGCTACTGCAAAGCATGCTGAAGAAGGATGATCAATATTTTTGCATTGATTTTTGAGAAAATCCTCTAGGATTAGTTCAAAAGATTCCCAATTAGAAGATAAATATTTTTTTTTGAATATTAATTTAGGCGAATCATCATTTATATCTTTTTTAAATATTCCTAAAAGAACCTTAGTACCTCCTAAATCACAAGCTAGAAAATTCATCTATTTGAAATTATTCTGTCCTCCCTTTTTTTTCTATTAATTCATCCATTAATTTATAAAGATTAGGTAAATTGAAAATTCCTAAATTTGTTCCATCTAAAGCTCTTAGAGCTACTGAATCAATTTCCTCTTCTTTATCTCCAATAACTGCAATTAAAGGAACTCTCCCGAGAGTTGCCTCTCTAATTTTATATCCTATTTTTTCATTCCTAATATCCACTTTTGATCGGTAACCATTATTGTTTATTAATTCATTAAACTTTAAACACTTTTCAATATTTCTATCGGTAATGCTCAATAAAATTATTTGATAAGGCGCAAGCCAAATTGGGAATTTTGCCTCATATTGTTCAATCAAGATTCCGATAAATCTTTCAAAGGATCCTAAAATTGCTCTATGAAGCATAACTGGATTTCTTTTTTCATTTTCAATATCTACAAAAGTTGCATCCAATCTAATAGGCATAGAGAAATCAACCTGAATAGTCCCGCATTGCCAGACTCTATTAAGACAATCTTTTAACGAGAATTCTATTTTTGGACCATAAAAAGCACCTTCACCTGGTTGTAGTTCCCATTTTAGATTCTTATTATCGAGAGCTTTAGTAAGAGCCTCTTCTGATTTATCCCAAATCTCTTCACTGCCTACCCTTTTTTCAGGACGAGTTGATAATTTGATAATGATTTGATCAAAACCAAAGGTTTTATAAACCTCGAAAACAAGATCTATAAAAGTAGATACCTCTTCTTGAATTTGCTCTTCTGTGCAGAATATGTGTGCATCATCTTGAGTAAAGTTTCTTACCCTCATTAAGCCGTGTAGTGCGCCAGAGGGCTCATTTCTGTGACAAGAACCAAATTCAGCAAGACGAATAGGTAAATCCTTATAACTTTTTAAACCTTGATTAAATACTTGAATATGGCATGGGCAATTCATTGGTTTTATTGCATAAGTTCGATTTTCTGATGCAGTAGTGAACATATCGTCTCTAAATTTTTCCCAATGACCAGATTTTTCCCAAAGAGATTTATCAACAGCTTGTGGGGTTTTAATTTCTAAATAATCATTTTTTTTGAGTATTTCTCTAATGTACTTTTCTAGTACTTGGTAGATTGTCCATCCATTTGGATGCCAAAAAATCATTCCTGGAGATTCTTCTTGTATATGAAATAGTGAATGTTTTTTACCAAGTTTTCTATGATCTCTTTTTTCCGCTTCTTCAATTCTTTTTAAGTAGTCATTAAGTTCTTTTTCTTTTGCCCATGCAGTACCATATATTCTCTGTAATGATTCATTCTCACTATTACCTCTCCAATATGAACCTGATAATTTAAGTAATTTAAAGTGTCTAAGATGTCTTGTGTTTGGAACGTGAGGACCTCTACACATATCAATGTATTCTTCATGCTTATACAAATTTATGAGCCCTTTATCCTCAATCTCTTCAATAATTCTTAATTTAAAAGTTTCATCTCTTTCTTGAAAAGTTTTTATAGCTTCTTTTTTAGAAACTTGCAAAATCTCAACATCATAATTTGTTTTTATTAATTTATTAATTCGTTCTTCAATTTTATTTAAGTCATCAGGAGTAAATCTATATTCTGAAAAAATATCGTAGTAAAATCCATCTTCAATTACGGGACCTATGGCCATTTTTATATTTGGGTAAATTTGTTTAACTGCATGACCAATAAGATGTGCAAAAGAATGTCTAATTATCTCAACTCCCTCTTTGTCTTTTGACGTGATTATTACAACTTCAGCATCCTTTTCGATAGGAAGAGTTGCATCAAGTAGAACATCATTTACTTTTCCAGCAATTGTTGCTTTGGCTAATCCTGCACCAATACTCTGAGCAATTTCTAGAACCGTCACAGATTTTTCGAAAACCTTTTTTGAACCATCCGGTAATGTAACTACTGGCATAATTTATTTCTCTATTTCAAAAAATCCAAGTTTAGATTTAACTCTTTTTAGAGTTTGATTTGCTAAATTTTCAGCTTTTTCCTTCCCTTCAAGAAGGATTTTATTTAATTGATAGGGATCATTAATTAAGACTTTATATTTTTCCTGAATAGGTTCTAAAGATTCTATGAGTTGTTCCGTAATTAATTTTTTAAATGTCCCCCATCCAGTCTCGGAGAATTCATTTTCGCATTGAGAAATTTCTTTGCCAGATAATATTGAATAAATCATAATAAGATTTTTAGATTCCGCTCTTTCAGGATTATTAAATTCTATTCCAATATAACTGTCACTTTTTGCTCTCTTTATTTTCTTAGTGATTATTTCAGGAGTATCTAACAAATTAATCCTACTGCCTTCGTTCGGATCACTTTTACTCATTTTTTTTGAACCATCAATCAAACTCATTATTTTTGAGCCATTTTTCATGATAATTGGTTGAGGGATCTTTAAAATATTTTTATCCTTACTAAATCTCGTATTAATTCTTTGTTGTGCAATATCTCTGGCAAGTTCAAGATGTTGTTTTTGATCCTCACCTACTGGTACAAAGTCGGCGTCATATAGAAGAATGTCTGCAGCCATTAGGATCGGATAGTCAAATAATCCAATGGATACATTATTTCCCTGTTGTATGGATTTTTCCTTGAATTGAATCATTCTTTCCATCCAATTTATAGGAGTCATGCAATTTAGTATCCAACAAAGTTCTGAATGTGCAGAAATCTGACTTTGGACAAAAATTGAGCATATATTGGGATCTATCCCACAAGCGACGTACAAAGCCGCAGTAGAGATAGTGTTCTGAGATAATTCTTTGGGATTATATGAAGCTGTGATTGCATGCAAATCAACTACACATAGAAATGTTTCATACTGATCTTGAAGCGTAACCCAATTATTTATCGCCCCAAGCCAATTCCCAATATGTAAATCACCAGTTGGTTGAACTCCGGAAAGAATTCTTTTTTTATTTACCATCCTCTTCTACTTCGCTAGATTGGATTTCTTCAATTGATGTACTTTTTATAGGCCTTGCAAAAGGGTCAGGAGCTGTTTTCTTTTCTTCATAAGGATTTTGAGATTGTCTATTTGGAGAAGAGTTTTTATTATTTTTTGCATATTCTGTGATTGATTCAATCAATTTTTCGTCTTTGATCATTTCGCTAAGTGTTCTAACAGAAAAACCCAGAACTGCAACGGTAGATCTCAATTGAAAGGTCTCTTGTATTGATTTAACAGCTTTCATTTCGTTATCACTCAATCTTATGCGGAATCCTCCTCCATCTCTTCTGCCGCCGGATCTATCTCTGAAATTAGATCTTTCATTGTTAGAACGACCTCTATAATTTTCTTGTCCAGGATTATTGCTGAAATTTGAATTAGACATCTTAATGTTTTTTAAATTATTTAAACAGTCTATTAACTTAGCATCTTGTAATGCAATAAGTCTTTTTGAAAACCTTAAATTTTTATCTTTTGATTAACGTCTTTTGAAATTTTGCTTTTCTCATACACAACTTGCATTAAAATAAAATTAGAGAGAAATAAAGTATTGTGTTTGATATTAGTAAAGACAACCTTTTAAAGGATTTCATAAAGTTTCCAAAAAAAAATCTTCTTATTATTTTATTGTTATTAGGCTTTGGGGAATGGTTTGTCAGTGACTTAATTCATTTTGCAGGAGGCTCAATAGGATTTTTTGCGTTGTGTTTGGGGGGATATTTTTATTTGAAGAATGATAAACCTAAATTTAATGAGCCAAATAATTTAGATGGTTGGATAAATCTATGTAATGAAGATTTAAATTTTTTTGAAGAACTTGAAGCAACAAATGAACTGGAGAAACAGAATTCAAAAAGACAAAAAATACTTGAATCGATTCTTAATAGATGTGAAAAAGAGAATATAAGTTGCATTGGACAAAAAGATTATCAAAGTTGTCATTCTGTTTTGAAAAGTCACTTTAAAGCAGATAAGTTTGACTTTGATTTATACGAAAAACTGCCTAAATACAATACTTCTCAAGTTATTCCAGAAGAAGCTTTGAAGAGTGATGCAATCTTGTATTTTATCAACTTGCCTTTATCGGCAAATGATTTTTTGTGGCTTGAAAAGTTTCCTAAAAGTATGCCAATCTGGTTGGTGGCTTTAACTTCCAACGAAATAGAAGCCAAAAATCAGATAGAAGACCTAAAGTCTCAAATTTCAATTGACTTCATAAATAAAATTATTACTTTTGATGTGAATAAGAATGAAATAACAAATATACCTTTTTCGTTGAGGAAATTTTTCATAAGTTCATCTAAAAATATTGAAAATACAAAAAAAAGGCTCTTGAAAGAACTTCATGGTGCCTGGCAATCTGAAATTGAAGGAATAAGAAGAATGCAGTTAAAAGTTATACAAAGAAAAAATCAAATTCTTGTAGCAACAACTGTTTTCTTATCTCCTATCCCATCAATTGATGTTATGGCAATGACAGTACTAAATTCATTAATGATTAAAGAAATTAAGTCTATATGGGGATGTAATTGGTCTCCTGAAATTTTAGATAAAGTATCTAAAGAGATTTTAAAGACTGCAATTGCTCAGGGAGTTATTGAATGGAGTGGACAGACTCTAATTGGCATAACAAAATTACATGGCCCAAATTGGCTTGTCTCTGGAACATTTCAGGCTGTCAGTGCTGCTTATTTAACAAGAGTAGTATCGAGTTCTTTGGCTGATTTTATGGCAATAACAAAAGGAGTAGAAGAACCTGATTTGGATTTTATAAAGAAAAATTCCGAGAAAATTGTTGAAAAAGCTTTTGAAAAAGAAAAAATTAATTGGAAAGGATTTATTTCTGATATTAGAAAACCACTTATGAAACTATCTTTTAGTTAATAATCAAAGGATAAATTTCAAATATGAGAAAAAATATTATTTTTTTAAGTTTTTTAGTTCTCCTTTCTCTTGCTTCAGTTTCATGTAAGAAAATATCAAATAAAAATGAAACTAAAGAAGTAATACTGGCAAGTTTCACTGTTTTGGCGGATATAATTAGCAATATTGCTAAAGATGATTTTATTGTTAGATCAATAACTAAACCTGGAGTTGAAGTTCATGGTTACCAACCAACTCCAAGCGATTTGGTAAATGCCTCTAGTGCTTTTGTTTTTATTGATAATGGATTTGGATTTGAATTATGGGCCGAAAAGTTTGTTTCTAATTTAAAAGTTAAAAGAATTACTGTCGCAGAAGATTTAAATCCTATTTTTATCAGTGAAGATTTTTATAAAGGGAAACCCAATCCTCATGCCTGGATTTCTCCAAAAAGAGGGATCCTATACGTAGATATTCTCGTGGATTCTTTATCAGAATTGAGGCCATCTAAAAGGACATTATTTGAAGAAAATGGAAAAATTTATAAAGATAAACTCTCTAAAATAGATAAAGAATTCTCACTTTTTATTAATAACTTAAATAAAGACAGAAGGTATCTAGTAAGTTGTGAAGGTGCTTTTTCATATTTAACAAATGATTATGGATTAGAGGAAGTTTATTTGTGGCCAGTTAATGCTGAGAGTCAAATTACTCCCAAAAGAATGACAAGAACAATCTCTCTAGTTAAAGAAAAAAATGTTCCATCTGTATTTTGTGAAAGTACTGTAAGTAACGAATCTCAAATGGTTGTGGCAAAAGAAACTGGGGCTAATTTTGGAGGGAATCTATTTGTTGATTCATTATCTGATGATAGTGGGCCTGCTAATTCCTATATAAATATGCTTGAGCATAATTTGAATTTGATTAAAAAAGGGCTTTTTTAATTATGGAAACAATAAATTATCAAAACTTTAGGATTGATGCAGAGAATATTTGCGTAGATTACAACGGTAAGGTGGCTTTGTATGATGCCAATTTAAGATTGAAACCTGGCCAGATTTGTGGGTTAGTAGGGATGAATGGGGCTGGTAAAACGACATTTTTTAATGCTTTAACTGGCTTTGTAAATATTTCAAAGGGAAAAATTAGAATAAATGGAGAGTCTGTAAGATCTGCTCAAAAAGATCAGACAATTGCTTATGTTCCTCAAAATGAAGGCATTGATAGTCAATTTCCAATAAGTGTTTGGGATGTAGTGATGATGGGAAGATATGGTTCGATGAATATTTTTAGGTGTCCTAGAGAGTCTGATATTCAGTCAGTTAAAGATGCTATTGAGAGAGTTGATCTTACTGATCATTTATCTACACCTATTGGGAACTTATCTGGAGGTCAGAGAAAACGAACTTTTTTAGCTAGAGCAATTGCGCAAAGAGCGTCAATATTACTTCTTGATGAGCCTTTTTCAGGTGTTGATATAAGAACTGAGAAACTTATCTCGGAATTATTTATTCAATTTAAAAATGAGGGTAAAACAATATTATTATCAACGCACGATATGATTCATGTCCGTGAATTTTGTGATTTGGTCCTTTTAATAAATAAAACTGTTGTAGCTTATGGCGAGACCTCTGAAGTGTTTACCCCTGAAAATATTACAACCACTTTTGGAGGGATCTCACCTGATTTCTTGTTTGGACCTGAATCCTAAATTTAAATTGTATGGAGCTCTATTCTTTTTTAACTTTAGATTCATTTATAACAGATCCTTTAACTCATGACTTTATGAGAAAAGCACTTCTTATGAGTTCATTAGTTGCAGCTGTTTGTGGTTTACTATCAAGTTATTTGACTCTTAAAGGATGGGCTTTAATGGGAGACGCAGTGTCACATTCAGTAATGCCTGGTGTTGTGGTTGCTTATGCATTAGGTCTTCCTTTCTCATTAGGGGCATTTATTTTCGGAGTGGGTTCTGTAGCATTGATAGGGTTTATTAAGCAGAAATCTAGAGTTAAAGAAGATACTGTTATTGGGTTGGTATTTACTGGATTTTTCGCTCTTGGAATCGTATTGGTTTCTAAAATTAAAAGTAATATTGATCTACACTCTATTCTTTTTGGTAGTCCATTAGGAATATCACTTTCAGATGTAAAACAAACTATATTAATTTCTTTATTGGTAGTAATCCTTTTATTAATTTTTAGAAAAGATTTAATGCTTTATTGTTTTGATCCTAGGCATGCAAAAACAGTTGGGATTAACGTATTTTTTCTTCATTATTTACTCCTCACTTGCTTATCTTTGGCAGCTGTTGTGGGCTTGCAGTCTGTTGGAATTATTTTGGTAGTGGCAATGTTGATTACACCAGGGGCTACAGCATATTTACTTACAGATAAGTTTGATAATATGACATTAATTTCAGTATTAAGTGCAATTATCTCAAGCCTAATAGGCATATATGTTAGTTTTTGGTTTGATCTTGAAACAGGTGGATCAATTGTCTTGGCACAAACTTTCATATTTTTATTTGCTTTTATATTCGCTCCAAGATACGGAATATTTAAGTTAAAGAAATTATTTGCCGGGTATAAATGATGGTGGTGGAAGAAACTTTGAATAAAAAGTGGAATTGGTGGCCATTATTCCCCTTATATCCTTATGGAAAAAAGAAAACAATTTTAAGAGAATTAATTCCTGATCAAATATGGTCCTTGGAACAAATACAGGGACTTTATTATGTTGCAGTTCCAATAAGAATGACGGTAATAAAGGTTGATAATGGATTGATGCTGATGAATCCACTGCCTCCGACAAAAGAATTAATAAATGAGTTGGAAAAATTAATTGCGATTCACGGCAAAATAAAAACAATAATTCTACCGAGTGCCTCTGGACTAGAACATAAAATTGGACTGCCAGCTCTTTCAAGAATTTTTAAAGATGCAGAAATTTGGCTTTGTCCTGGACAATGGAGTTTCCCCATAAACCTACCACTAGATTTTTTAGGAATTCCGTCAAAAAGATCAAGAATACTGTTTGAGGAAGGTACTCCACATGCAAACTCCTTTAAATGGTCTTCATTAGGCCCACTGAATTTAGGACTTGGAAGGTATCAGGAGATAAGCTGTTTCCATTATCCTACGAAAACTCTTCATGTAACTGACGCAATAGTTGGAATAGACTCTACACCACCTGAGATATTTAATTTTGATCCAACTCCACTTCTTTTTCATTCTAGAGAGAGAGGAGATGAACCTTTGATTGACTCAATCGAACAAAGAAAAAAAGGATGGAAAAGATTAGTCTTATTTTCATCTTTTTTGAAACCAGGTAAATTAAATATTCCCCCTTTAAAAAAAATACTTAAGTATTCATTCAAAAAAGATCTTAGAAATTGGAGATCTCATTTCGGTATTTATCCTTTTTTATGGGACGAAGATTGGGAATCCTCTCTTTTTGAAATAATGGGTAAAGATACTCCTAAGATTCAAATTGCACCAGTTTTACAAAAATTAATTTTTCCGCGTTCAAAAGAAGTTTTACTTAAATGGTTAGAAAATATCAAGTCTCTTGAAGATATGGAATATCTAATTCCAGCTCATTTTACGGCACCTATAAAATTTACAATAGAAGATTGTCAAAAATTAATTAATGAAATTAATTCCCAAAAGTGGGACAAACTTCCTGAGGATAATAAATTTTTGATGGGTTTATATAAAAAGTTGTTTGAACTAGGAATAATTCCTGAAGAAGTAAATCTTTAAAAACTTTTATTCTTCAATAGACATATTTTCATCATTTTTAAGAGTTTGTTCCAGCTCTTTTCTTTGCTCCATTTGTCTTAAGAAATATCCTGTCATCATTGCAGATGATAATAAATTAGCAATGTTGTCTTTTGAAGATGTTATTTTTACATCAAATTGATCTGAAGGAAGCATTCCAAGAAGACCTTGAACATTATGTCTAATAATTTCTTGAATATCTTCACTAGCTGACTTTGCGACTCTTTGTAAAACTTCAGGAGATTGTTTTTGTAAATATTGAATTAAATCATTCTCATCGTTTGGATCATTATTTTCAGTAGCAAGAAATTCTGGATTAAACATTTCTACAACTTCAAGATATAAAAACCTTACAACATTAAGTACCCATTAATCTAAATTATTAAGGGCAGGGAACCGAATAGGTCCAATTTTATTAAACGGCCAATATCTAAAAATAGCTTTGCCAATAACCTTTTCATAGGGTAAAAATCCCCAAATATGTGAGTCCATACTGTTATTTCTGTTATCTCCCATCACCCATAATGACTCTTCTGGGACAATAAAAGGCCCTATAGAATAATTAATATTTTTGTCAAAAACGTAATTATTTTGAGCGATATCATTTAAGTAAAGGTTACCCTCTCTTACTTCTACCTTGTCTCCAGGTATTCCAATTACTCTTTTTATTAGTGCAGTATCTGCTTCATAACCAGCATTAATTAATTGTTCCGGAACATTAAAAACAACTATTTTATTCTTTAATTTTGAAAGATTTGATTTGGATGTGATTTTGGGGGTTACTTTCTCAACGAGAATTTTATCTTGTATTTGAAGAGTTGGAAGCATTGAACCGGATGGGATCCATCTAGGCTCTACTACCTGCCATCGTATAATTAGAGCTATAGATATCCAGATTAAAAGATTTTTTAAATCCTTTAGTATTAAATTTCTTTTTTCTTGAGTTGTAGACATGTTTTATTTAATTCTGTTATTAGGAAATCGCAAAGCATTTACATAAATTATGACATCATCTATTGAATGCAAAAATTTTCTTAGAAGTTTACAACTTTTGAATCTTCTTATAAAAATAGGAGTTCAAAATTTAATACTATGTCCTGGCAGTAGATCAGCACCTTTAGCAATAGCTGCTGGAGAATTAAATAAATTAGGACTGATAAACATTTTTAATTCAATAGATGAGAGATCTGCGGGATTCCACTCTCTTGGGATTTCTGCTGCATCAGGTGATCTTTCTTTAGTTATTACTACTTCTGGGACTGCCGTAAGTAACTTATTGCCAGCAGCAGTTGAGGCAGACCGATCTTGTAAAAATATTATATTTCTTACTGCTGATAGACCCTTAAGATTAAAAGATTGTGGCGCTAATCAAACAGTAAATCAGGAAGATTTTTTGAGTTCAGTCTGCAGAAGGGTTTTAAGTACAAATCTAAATGGACTTCATGAAACACAAGAAAATGAAATCTTGAATTTAGTTCGAATTACTGAGAAACAAATATCAACCTTCCCTGGTCCTATTCATTTAAATATTCCTATTGATAAGCCTTTAGGTATTTCATTTTTGAATAAAAAAAATGTTTTAGAGGTTTTTGAGAGAATTTATTTAAATAAAAAATATATATTTCAGGAAGTTGAAATAAAGTCTAATAAAAACAAATTCTTAGAAATTTCAAAAATTTTAAATTTAGATGAATCTGGCATTATTTTGGTAGGTCCCTATCAAGGTTCTATAAATGACTTATCTTCTTTCAACAAATCTTTAGAACAATTACAAGAAATTACTGGTTGGCCGGTATTCGCTGATCCTGTTTCAGGAGTTTATTCTGATTTGAGAGGATTAGTTGTAAATTGGGAATTAGTCTTAAGAAAAAATCAAAATTCAATAAATTGTCATCAACTTTTGAGGCTTGGCCCTATGTCATCCTCAATTGATTTGGAGAAGTTTTTAATAAACTTTGAAGGGATACAAATTCTTATAAAAGAAAAAAACTATAGAAAATTGGACCCTATAAAAAAATCATTTGAATATGATTTTGGGTTATCAAATTTTACTACTTTATTGTTAAAAGAATTATCAATTAACGAAAAAAATAAAAAGTCTCTTACTCCGATGGCGCTAGATCTAATAGAGCAAGGCGAGCAGATTAAAGGAATTTTAAAAGAGAAAATTACACAAGATAATCAAATTACTGAGTATATGCTTGCAAATCTTGTTCCAAAACTTTGGCCAGCTGAAAATCCTATAATGCTCTCCGCGAGCAGCCCGATTAGAGATTGGCTTACATTTTCTGAGAATAATACTTTAACAAGAAATTGTTTCAGTTTTAGAGGAGCTTCCGGCATAGACGGTACTTTATCTCTTGCATTAGGTATTTCGAGAATTAAAAATCCTCTACTTCTTGTGACTGGAGATTTAGCTTTTATTCATGATATAAACGGTTGGCTGATTGAAAATTCAATCGACATGAATTTAACAATTCTTCTGATAAATAATTATGGCGGAAATATATTTAATCGTATTTATAAAGAAAATTTAAAAGAAGATGAATTAAAAAAACTTTTTCTTATGCCAAAAGAAATAAACTGGCCAAAACTCGCAGAGGCTTATCAAGTAAAATTTAAAAGTGTGGCAAATTTTAAAAAATTACGAGAGGCATTCGATTGGAGCATTTCCATCCAGAAATCTGTAATAATTAAAGTTGATATTGATCCAGAAAATGAAATTTGTGAAAAAAATGCTCTGCTAGAAAAAATAATTAGCAGTTAAATTTATCATTTTCTATTTTTGAATAATTAGGTTTCATGAAAGTATTACCTGGTAAAACAACTTTAAATTGGTCAGAATGCAAATCTTATGAGGATATATTGTTTCACAAATCAGATGAGGGAATTGCGAGAATTGCAATTAATCGGCCTGAAAAAAGAAATGCATTTAGACCTCAAACTGTAGATGAACTAATTAAGGCATTTAATATCGTAAGAAATGATGAAACTATTGGAGTAGTTCTGTTTACAGGTGCGGGACCTGACAAGAAAGGTATTTATTCTTTTTGCTCTGGAGGCGATCAGAGTGTAAGAGGTGAAAATGGATATAAAAATGATAAAGGGAAGCAGAGATTAAATGTACTTGAACTTCAAAGATTAATAAGAAGTTTGCCTAAAGTGGTTATTGCCTTAATTCCTGGTTTTGCTATTGGAGGAGGTCAGGTACTTCATTTAATTTGTGATCTCAGTATCGCCTCTGAAAATGCAATATTTGGTCAAACAGGTCCAAGAGTTGGTAGTTTTGATGCGGGATTTGGATCTAGTTATTTAGCAAGACTTGTTGGTCAAAGAAAAGCAAAAGAAATTTGGTTCCTATGTAGAAAATATAATTCCAAGGAAGCTCTTGAGATGGGCTTGATAAATGCAATAACAAAGATTGAAGAATTAGAAGCTGAGGGTGTAATCTGGGCAAGAGAGATTTTACGAAATAGTCCAACTGCTATTCGTATTCTTAAAGCTTCATTCAATGCCGAGAATGATGGAATTGCAGGTATTCAAGAGTTATCTGGATACGCAACTCAATTATTTTATTCGACTAAAGAAGCTCAAGAAGGTAGAGATGCCTTTCTTGAAAAGCGTCCACCAGATTTTTCTGACTACAAATGGACACCATAGTTTATTTCTTCAAAAGAACTTTTTAAATAATTATCAATGAGAATTCTTCTTGCCGCTGCTGAATGTGCTCCAATGATCAAAGTTGGAGGTATGGGAGATGTAGTTGGTTCTTTACCTCCATCTTTGATAAAACTTGGTCACGATGTAAGGGTAATAATTCCAGGGTATGGGAAATTGTGGAGTCTTCTAGAGGTATCTAATGAACCAGTCTTTAGTGCAAATACAATGGGCACTGATTTCGCCGTATATGAAGCAAAACATCCCATTCATAATTATGTAATTTACCTAGTTGGGCATCCAACATTTGACTCTGACCAAATATACGGAGGTGAAAATGAAGACTGGCGCTTTACATTTTTTGCTAGTGCAACTGCAGAATTTGCCTGGAATTGTTGGAAGCCTCAAGTTCTCCATTGCCATGATTGGCACACTGGAATGATTCCTGTGTGGATGCATCAAGACCCCGAAATTAGCACTGTTTTTACAATCCATAATTTAAAATACCAAGGACCCTGGAGATGGAAACTAGAAAAAATGACTTGGTGTCCTTGGTATATGCACGGAGACCACACAATGGCAGCGGCTATGTTATACGCAGATAGGGTAAATGCTGTTTCTCCCACTTATGCTTATGAAATTAAAACTCATGAATATGGGGAAAGCCTTGAAGGATTACTTAATTACATATCAGGTAAATTACGAGGGATTCTTAATGGTATAGATCTAGATGAATGGAATCCAGCAAAAGATCCAGTTCTTCCAGCAAAATTTAGTATTAAAAATTTAGAAAAGAGGAGTGAAAATAAGAAAATACTTCAGAGAGAAATGGGCCTTGAAGTTAACCCTAAAAAATATCTTTTAGGTATGGTTAGTAGATTGGTTGATCAGAAAGGAGTTGATTTACTTCTACAAGTTTCAAGAAGACTTTTAGCATATACAGATTCGCAAATAGCTGTTTTAGGGACGGGTGATAGATATTTAGAATCAGGATTATGGCAATTAGCGTTAGATTACCCGGGCAGATTTTCAGTATTTCTTACTTATGATGATTCTTTATCAAGGCTTATATATGGTGGCTCCGATGCATTTTTAATGCCAAGTAGATTCGAACCTTGTGGCATTAGTCAACTTCTTGCTATGAGATATGGCTCAATTCCAATTGTAAGAAGAGTTGGAGGCTTGGTTGACACAGTTTTACCTCATGACCCAGAAAACAATAGTGGTACGGGTTTTTGCTTTGATCGTTTTGAGCCTATAGATTTCTATACTTCATTAGTAAGATCTTGGGAGGCATTTAGGCATAAAGATAGCTGGGAATCACTGCAAAAAAGAGCCATGAGCCAAGAGTTCAGTTGGCAAAGATCAGCTCTCGAATACGAAATTATGTATAAAGATGTTTGCGGAATAAAGGAGCCATCTCCAGATGTTGCTGAAGTTGAAAAGTTCTCTTATGGTCAATCTGCTGATCCATCTTTAAAAAAAGTATGACTTAACATATTAATGGATTTTTCTTTATCAGAATTAAACGACGTATTGGGTGATATTAAAAATCCTGGAGGGGAAAAAATAAATTTTTTTAAATTTAAAAATATAAGTATTGATAGTAGAACTTTATTAAAAAATGATCTCTTTATAGCTATAAAGGGTAAAAATTTTGACGCGCATAATTTTTTGCCAGAGGTTTTAAAGAAAGAAGTTAAAGCAGTTGTAATTAAAGAAGGTATGCAGAAATTACTTCCCAGTGATTTTCCTTATTGGGTTGTAAATGATACATTAGAGGCATTTCAAAAATTAACTCTTCTTAAAAGAAAAAAATTAAATATACCATTGGTTGCAATAACTGGTTCAGTGGGTAAAACAACAACTAAAGAAATGATTGGTGAAGTTTTAAAAAAACTTGGAAAAGTTAAACTATCCCATGCAAATTTCAATAATGAGATTGGGGTTGGTCTTAGTATTCTTGACACAGATGTAGAAGATAAAGTTTTGGTACTTGAGATGGGCATGAGAGGCCTTGGACAGATCGAAAATTTGTCTAAATATAGTAAACCCGATATTGCAGTTATTACTAATATTGGAACAGCACATATTGGATTGTTAGGCTCGAAAAAAAATATTACTTGTGCAAAGTGTGAAATTAGTAAGTTTTTAAATCCTAAAGGAGTTGTAATAATTCCAGCAAATGATAATTCTTTAGAGGAAACCTTAAAAGGATACTGGAAAGGTAGAGTAATGAAAGTAGAATTATTAGATGGAGAAAGTCAAAAGGAGAGCTTTAAGAAAGACGATAATTTGCGAGGATTTTATAATCCTTCGAATAAAACAATTTTAATTGAAGAAAATACCTTTCAAATTTCATTTGAGGGATTTCACAATGCTTCGAATTTCTTATTTGCTTATGCAGTTGCTAAAGAGTTTGGCATTGATTTTGCCAGCTTTAATAAATTTGATTTTGTAAGTTTAGGTGGAAGGAATAAAATTCTTAAATCAATCAAAACAACAATATATGATGAATCATATAATGCTTCGCCAGAGTCAGTAAAAGCATGTATTAAAAGTCTTCTTGAAAAACCGAGAAATAAATTTTTCATATTTGGAAGTATGCAAGAATTGGGAGAAGAATCTGAAAAATATCATATAGAAATATTCAACTTAATAAATAATTCAGAAATAGAAAAATGTTTATTTATTTGCGATAAAAAAAATGAAAAAAATTACAGTAATTATCTAAAAGATAAGAATAAATTTTTAGTTTTGAATAATATTAATGATGTACCTAAAGAGATAAACAATTCTACAAAACAAGGCGATTCTATACTTATAAAAGGTAGCAGATGTTGGCAGCTTGAAAAAATTATTGAATTAATTAATTAGATCAAGATTTTTTTCTTTTCCAATTTTCTATATTTACTTGCTTAGTTCTTGAAATTGCTAATGAATTATTTTTGGAGTCTTTGGTGATCACTGAACCAGCTCCTGTTGTAACTGATTCCCCGAGATTTATTGGCGCAACAAATACTGTATTTGCACCAATACTGGAATTCTTGCCAATTCTTGTTTGGTGTTTTTTCTGACCATCAAAATTTGCAGTAATAGTTCCTGCTCCAATATTTGTAGATCTTCCAATAATAGAATCGCCAATATAACTTAAATGGTTGACTTTAGTTTCTTCCTCTAATTGACTATTTTTGATTTCAACAAAATTACCAATTTTGCTATAGGAAGATATTTTGGAATTAGGTCTTATATGGCTATAAGGGCCAATTTTTATATAATCCATAATCTCAGAAGCATAAACAGTAGAGTTTGAAATTTCGCAATTTAATCCCACCTTAGAATTCTCAATAAAAGCATTCGGACCGATAATGCAATAACTATTTATTTTGGTACTTCCCCTTATATGTGTATTAGCCTCTACAATCACATCCTTACCAATTTCAGCTTCTTCACTAATTGAACAACTTGCTTTATTTATAAAAGTTACACCATTAAGCATATGCTTTTCTTTAATTAAATTCTGAATAATTTCCTCGCACTCTGATAATTGAATTCTGTTATTAATTCCTTGAAGCTCTCCATTATCCTCTATCTCTAGGCTTAAGGAATTATTTAGCAAAGATACTGTATCTGTTAAGTAAATTTCTTTTTGAATATTATTGCTTTGCAAATTATTAATTATCTCTGACAATTTATTCCAGTTAAAACAATAAATACCTGCATTTATTAATGGATTTTCTCTTTCAAGATCGTTGCAATCTTTTTCTTCAACAATTTTCTCTATAAAGTCCTCCTTCAAAAATACTCTTCCATATCCATGAGGATTCTTTTTCTTTGTTGTAATTAAAGAAACATCAGCATTTTTTGAATCGTGTAAACATAAAAGTTTTTTTAGAGTCCTAGGCCTTATGAGTGGCACATCGCCGTTCAATACCAAAAGTTTTCCTTCATGTTTTTTTACTTGTCTACAAAGTATCTGAATAGCATGACCGGTTCCTGATTGAGGTTCTTGAATAACAACATGGATTTTTTTATCGTTTGGGATTGACTTTTGTACTTCTTTTGATTTGTGTCCTGTAATTACAAAAATTTGATCAGGTTTTAATTGAGCACATGAATCAATTACTCTTTGAAGAAGACTTTTGCCAGAAATTTTATGTAAAACTTTTGGCAATGAGCTTTCCATCCTAGTGCCCTTGCCTGCCGCTAATATCGCAACACTTAACATGTTTATTTGTAATCCTTATTTAAATCTAACTCTTAACGGATAACTTCGTCATTCCCCACTTCTCTCTCCATTTATTTGTAGATAATAGATTTGATAATAATTGCTCATCTAATCTATTCTTAATTATGTAGTCTTTACTTGAGTTTAAATCTTTATCTCTATATGGAATACTAGCTTTAGTTAAGAGATGTTCCTCTTCCATTAAAGATAACTTTTCAAAGTTGGAATTGGATTTCAATTTATTCTTATCGAATTTTGATATTGCTACTGTTCCCTGACTCCAAAAAGTTCTGTTATTAAATCTTGGTTTAATAGTAAAAATCTCTAATCCAAGATTTCTTAATGTCTTTCTTACTGCAGCTGAAGAAGAATAAGTTATTAGATACCCTTGAGAATTGAGCTTTTCTTTTACTTTAGATAAAAATTCAATTGTCCATACTTGTGGGCATTTTTGAGGAGAAAAACCATCTAAATAAATTAGATCGAATTTAATAGATGAAGGAATAATGTTAATTTTTTCTCTAGCATCACCCCATAAAAGACTACATTTAAAAAATTGATCTTCGAAGTAATCTTTTCGATACAATGATTTAAATATTGTTTTTACTTTTGGAGCCCATAAATTCAGGAAAGATTCATTTCTAAGCGAATATTCAAGAGGCTTTTTATCAATCTCTAAAGCATACAAATTTAAATACGATTTTTGTTTAATTAATTCATTTAATAAAGAAGCGGAATTGTATCCTAAACCAAAACATATATCCAAAACATTAAGAGATTTTCCCTTAAATCTTTGCAAATTAGACGGAGCTGTAAACTTTAATTTTGTTTCCTCCAATGCTCCTAATAAGCTATGGAAATTCTCTTGAAAAAGTACACTTTTTAAAGAGTAACTCCCATCTTTTGTTAAAACTTCAATTAATTCAGACAAAAACTTTTTAAGTTAGTTAGTTAGTTTGGCAAGCTCTTCCCAAAAAGTGGGATAGGAGACGCTAGCAGCATCTGCTCTCTTAATTTTTGAGGTACCTTTGGCCAGAAGTGACGCAATAGCAAGACTCATTGCTACTCTATGATCCGTCTCACTGTCTACGTCCGCAGAATGAAATTTTGATTGACCATTAATAATTAGCCCATCTTCTTTTTCTATTATTTCAGCACCGAATTTGTTTAACTGTCTTGCCATGACTTTTAATCGATCTGTTTCCTTAACTCTTAATTCTTGTGCATCCTTAATTTCAGAAACTCCGTCACAAAAACAGGCAGCAACAGTAAGGATAGGAATTTCATCTATAAGTTTTGGGAGAATATCACCTTCAATAGTGAATGATCTTAAATTATCTGCAGTCTTTACTTTAATAGATCCAATAGGTTCTCCTGCAATCGTCGATTTATCTAAAATTTCATAATCGCAACCCATGGAATCCATTACATTTAAAATCCCTGTTCTAGTGGGATTTAATCCGACATTTTGAATTAAAATTTCCGAATTTGGAACAATAGATGCAGCAATCATCCAAAAGGAAGCAGAGCTTATGTCTCCAGGGATTAATATTCTCTGACCAATTAAGTTACCCCCTGACTTTATTACTACATTCCTTCCTAATTCTCCTCTGATACTTATATCTGCTCCAAATGCTTTTAACATTCTTTCGGTATGATCTCTTGAAGATGCTGGCTCAATAACAGAAGTGGTTCCAGAAGCTTTAAGGCCTGCTAATAATATTGCGGATTTCACTTGAGCACTTGCTACAGGGGTTCCTATAACACATCCTTTAAGTTTATTCCCATCAATTGAGATCGGAGCTTTGTTCCCTTTCTCTCTACCAAAAATTTTGCCACCCATTAAAGATAATGGTTTTCCTACTCTACCCATTGGTCTTCCATTAAGAGAATCATCCCCTGTTAAGATAAAATTCTTATCTTCTTGACCGGCTAATAACCCCATTAATAATCGCATGGTGGTTCCTGAATTCCCACAATTCAGAACTTCTCTAGGCTCTTTTAATCCATCAAGACCCAACCCTGAAATCTTAAAAGGCTCATCTTTTTTTATTTCTGGTATGTTTACACCTAATTTTCTAAGACAATCAGCAGTCGAAAGCGGATCTTCAGAATGTAAAAACCCCTCAATTGTAGTTTCACCCTTAGCAATACTTCCAATTATCAAAGCTCTATGAGAGATTGATTTATCTCCAGGTACTTTTATTTTTCCTCTTAAATTAACTCCACCTTTTATTGTGCGGATATTATTCATTTTCAAATTAATACTGGAAAAGAATTTACAAATTCAAATGTAAATATATTTTATCAATAAGTTTGTGTTTAAAAAAAAATATTCAAAGTAAGTAACTGTTTTCTATAATAAATCTAGCAAAAGGATTTGATCATTAATCTTACTTATTATCACGTTGCAAAAGATGTTCCAGAAATAAATCCTGATATTGCAGTTGTTATTGATGTTTTAAGAGCAACGACTACAATTTCTTGGGCTTTAAAAAATGGCGCCGACTCAATACAAGTTTTTGCAGATCTAGATTTATTGAAAGTATCCGCAATTAAGTGGAAGGCAGAAGAGAGACTAATGCTTGGAGAGAGAGGCGGGAAGAAGATCGAAGGTTTTGATTTAGGCAACTCTCCTTTATCAGTTACAAAAAAAGTTGTTAATGGTAAAAGACTATTTATGAGTACTACAAATGGGACCAAGTCATTGCAAAAAGTTCAAAATGCAAAGCATTTATTTGCTATGGGACTTCCAAATAGAAAAGCAGTAGCCGAAAAAATCATTTCATTAAAAAGTGAAAATGTTCTAATACTGGGTAGTGGTTGGGAAGGCTCATATTCACTTGAGGATTCTTTAGCTGCTGGTGCTTTGGCGTCCTACTTGGAAAAGAACTGTGATTTTGAAATTAATATTATGAATGACGAATTACAGGCTGCTTTGGCATTATGGGATTTTTGGAAAAATGATATTTTGAAATGTCTAAAAACAGCGACCCATGGCAAAAGATTGACAAGTCTTGGAGATTATGAGGATGATTTTAAATGTTGTTCTGAGCTTGATTGCTTAGATATCGTTCCTGCTCAAGTTGAAAGGGGTGTGATTCGTGCCTCATGATTTACGAATTGATTCACTAGGAGTAAGTTCTTGACTGATTTTTTGGTAGCAGCGTTGCAAATTACAAGTACTTCAAATGTTGAAGCAAATTTTGCTGAAGCTGAAGAACAGATCGAATTAGCTTCTAGAAGAGGTGCTGAGTTAATAGGATTGCCTGAGAATTTTGCGTTTTTGGGAGAAGATGATGAAAAACTTAGATTAGCTTCTGAATTGTCAATAAAGTGTACAAACTTCCTCAAAACCATGTCACAAAGATATCAAGTATTTCTTTTGGGGGGAGGATATCCTGTTCCTGCTGGTGACAATACTCATACTTTTAACAGGTCAGCACTATTTGGCAAAGATGGACAGATTTTGGCAAAATACGACAAAATACATTTATTTGATGTTGATTTGCCAGATGGAAATTTGTATAAGGAATCATCTACTATTTTATCCGGTGAGGAATATCCGCCTGTCGTAGATGTCCCAGGTTTATGCAAAGTAGGATTATCAATTTGTTACGACGTTAGATTCCCTGAACTTTATAGATATTTGTCTTCGAATGGTGCAGATTTAATTATGATTCCTGCAGCTTTTACAGCATTTACTGGGAAAGATCACTGGCAAATACTTTTACAAGCAAGAGCCATAGAGAATACTGCCTATGTGGTTGCTCCAGCTCAAACTGGGATTCATTATGGTAGAAGACAAAGTCATGGCCATGCAATGGTAATTGATCCATGGGGCACTGTTTTGTCTGATGCTGGTAAAACTCAAGGTGCTGCGATAGCTCCGGCTGATAAAGAAAGAGTAAAGAAAATTAGAGAGCAGATGCCAAGCCTTCAACATAGAAAAAACGAATTGTTTTCGAACTAATGTCAAAGTTTTTAAATAATAAACTTTTTCGTTATCTAGCTGTTTTTTTATTTTTAAATTCTGCGATTCTCCCAGTAAAATCTTCAAGTGCATTAGCGGCATGGGCATTAAAAAAAAATGGTGTTTTAGAATTAAGAACTAAATCAAATACAAATTTAAAAGCATATTTTCAGAAAGCCAACCAAATATATGGGGATAGATTCTGGGTAGATTTCCCTGGAGAATTAAAAAATCCAAGAACAATAAAAGGTAATGGTCCAATAAAAGAAATCAGATTGGGCAAACCAAGCGAGGGCAAAACAAGACTAGTAGTTGAATTCAAGGAGGAAACTTATTTGGCCCCTTTGACTTGGAGAATGGTTGGCTTAGATCAAAATAGGTGGAGAATTAAACTTTTTACGCCAAAATATTCGTTTACAAAGATTGGTGAGGGCATTGTTGAGAAGAAAATAAGAATTTCAAAAAAAGATCAAAGCTCAAAATATATGAGGAAAAAAGTTCAAAATTATTTGCAATTGCCAAATGTAAAACAAAATAAATTTTCTGTTGTTATCGATCCAGGGCATGGAGGGCCTGATCCAGGCGCAATCGGTATTGGTGGGATTAGAGAAACAGATGTTGTACTCGAGGTTTCCAAAATAGTTAAAAAGTTACTTTCTGAAAAAGGTGTCGAAGCTAGGTTAACTAGAAAAAATGAAGTTAATTTGGATTTACCTCCTAGAGTTTCCTTTGCTAACAACACTAATGCGGATATCTTCGTAAGTATTCATGCGAATGCCTCAAGAGGGAAAAGGCGGGATATTAATGGATTAGAAACCTTTTACTTTAGAGGTTGGAGAGGTAGATTACTGGCCAAGAAAATTCAAAAACAAATTTTAAGAGTGTCCCCTGGGAGTCCTGATCGAGGGGTTAAACAGGGTAGATTTTATGTAATTAAAAATACTAGGATGCCTGCAGTTCTTGTTGAAATTGGATTTTTAACAGGAAGATTAGATGCAAGAAGATTAGAAAAAGCTGCTCATCGTAAAAGAGTAGCTTATGCAATTGCAAAAGGTATCCTTGAATATCTTTCTAAAGTAGGGTGAAAATTAAAGTAGGTATATTTGATAGTGGTATAGGAGGTTTTACTATCCTTAATTCTTTACTAAAAACACGTAAGGATGTTGAAGTTATTTATTTGGCTGATACAAAAAGAATTCCTTTTGGAAATAAAAATTATAAAGAGATAAGAGTCATTGCAGAAGAGATTTGCAGTTTTTTTGAAGATAAAAATTTGGATGCAATTTTAATAGCTTGTAACACTACAAATGCATGTGCACTTGATATTTTAGAAAATAACTTAAGGATCCCTTGTTTTGACCTTATAAACTCAGTATCCGAAATAGTTAATAAAAAAATAATTGGGGTCTTGGCAACTCAAACAACAACCAGATCATCATTTTATAAAAATGCTATAAATTCTAAAAAAGAGAATTTAAAAATATTCCAACAAGAATGTCCAGAATTTGTATCAGAAATTGAAAAAGACAAGATTAATTTTAATAAGTTAAATTATCTCGCTGATTTGTATTTAAGACCACTTTTAAATGAAAATATTGAAGAACTAATACTTGGGTGTAGCCATTATCCTTTAATTTATGACTTCTTAAGAAAAAAAATAGATTCAAATATAAAAATTATTGATCCATCTGAAGCGTTAATAAAAAAATTCAATGAAGCTTTTATAATTCCAAAAACTGAACGCTATGAAAGTATTTCTTACGATAATGTAGATTTTTTTGTTACTTCAAAAAAAGATGAATTTTACAAAAAAGTAAAATTTTGGCTTGAAATTAATAAAGAAATTAGTGTTGTTAACCTCCGAAGCAATGTTTGATTACTTAATATATAAAAGAGGTCAATCATGAACACAGTAACAGAATTACTACAACCAGTTGAAAATGATCTTGATGATCTTATTCTTGAGCTGAAAAATCTAATAGGAGCTGGTCATCCAATTCTTCAAGCCGCAGCTGAACATCTTTTTAGTGCGGGAGGAAAAAGACTAAGACCGGGCATTGTTTTGTTAATTTCAAAAGCGATATCTCCTGAATTCAGTTTAAAAAGTAAACATAAAAGGCTTGCTGAAATAACTGAAATGATTCATACAGCTTCATTAGTCCATGATGATGTTGTTGATGAAGCCTCTACAAGAAGAGGTGTAGATACTGTTCATAGTAGATTTAATACTAGAGTTGCTGTTTTGGCAGGTGATTTCTTATTCGCACAAGCAAGTTGGCACTTGGCAAACCTTGATAATGTCAAAGTTGTTAAATTACTTAGTAGAGTGATAATGGATTTAGCTGAAGGTGAAATTAAACAAAATCTAAATAGATTCGATTCTGCTCAATCTTTTTCAAAATACATAAACAAAAGCTATTGTAAAACTGCGTCTTTAATTGCTAATAGCTGTAAAGCAGCTGGTGTTTTAAGTGATCTTAACGATGAGAAATTAAACTCGTTATATGATTTCGGTAAAAATATTGGCCTGGCTTTTCAAGTTGTAGATGACATACTTGACTTTACTGGGAACGATAAGCAACTTGGAAAACCTGCTATAAGTGATCTTGCTAGTGGATATCTCACTGCACCAGTTTTATATGCCTTAGAAGAGAATAAAAAATTGTCAGTTCTAATAAATAGAGAACTAGCTGAAAAAGATGATTTAGATAATGCTCTTAACATTATTATGAATTCTAAGGCAATTAAAAGCTCTAGGAAATTAGCTGAGGATTTTGCAATGCGTTCTAAAGAAGCAATTGTTTGGCTTCCTGACTCAGAGTATAAAAGAGCGTTAATGGCTCTACCAGAATTTGTTCTCGGCCGTCTTTATTGAATTTATTAAAAAGAGTTTTCAGCTAAATTAATATTAAAATTTTTGAAAACGATAATTTTTTCGTCTAAGTTTATTAAGCATCAAATTATTTAATGTCATTAGATAAAAAAAATTCAATTAATAACATTCTTGAAGAAAGTAGAATTTTCCCTCCTTCAAAAAAATTTGCAGAAAACTCAAATATTAGATCTCAAAAAGAATTTCTTAGTTTAAAAAAACAAGCCTTAGATAATCCAACTAAATTTTGGGAATCTTTCGCAAAATCTGAAATAGATTGGTTTGAGCCATTCCAAACTGTATTAGATAGTGATAATGCCCCCTTTTTTAAGTGGTTTAAAGAAGGGAAAATCAATATTACATATAATTGCTTAGATAGGCATATCAAAAAAAGACTTGGAGCAAAAACTGCACTTATATGGGAAGGTGAACCCGGAGATAGTAAAAAATATACTTACGAAGAACTTCTAAAAGAGGTATGTAAAGCAGCTAATGCATTAAAAGCAATTGGTGTAAAAAAAGGAGATTTGGTATGTATTTATATGCCGATGATTCCTGAAGCGATGTTTGCGATGTTAGCTTGTGCAAGAATTGGTGCGCCTCATTCAGTTGTCTTCGGAGGATTTTCTTCAGAAGCTTTAAAAGATAGGTTAATTGATGGAAACGCAAGATTTGTTATTACTGCTGATGGTGGCTTTAGAAAAGATAAAGTGATTGAACTCAAGCAAGCAGTTGATGCGGCTATTGAAAGTGGGGCAGATAAAGTTGTTGAAAAAGTAGTTGTTGTTCAACGAACAAAAAAAAATATTTCGATGGTTGATGATAGAGATTTATGGTGGCATGAATTACTAAAAGATCAAAAAGATCAGTGTGAACCAGAAATAATGAATAGCGAAGATAGACTTTTTATTCTTTACACGTCAGGCTCTACTGGAAAGCCCAAAGGTGTAGTTCACACTACAGGTGGTTACAATCTTTGGTCCCATTTGACATTTAAATGGATTTTTGATTTGAAAGATGACGACATTTACTGGTGTACTGCTGATGTTGGTTGGATTACAGGTCATAGTTACATAGTTTATGGGCCTTTATCTAATGGTGCTACAACCTTAATGTATGAGGGAGTGCCAAGACCCTCAAATTTAGGGGCTTTTTGGGAAATTGTTCAAAAATATAAGGTTTCTATTTTTTATACTGCACCAACTGCAATAAGAGCATTTATGAAGTCTGGGCGTGAAATCCCTGATAAATATAATCTTGATAGTCTTAGACTTTTGGGCACAGTTGGAGAACCAATTAATCCTGAAGCATGGATATGGTACAAGGATGTTATTGGTAAAAATAAATGCCCAATTGTGGATACTTGGTGGCAAACTGAGACTGGTGGTGTGATGATAAGTCCCTTGCCTGGAATCGTTGCTACAAAGCCAGGTTCAGCTACTTTCCCTCTGCCAGGAATCGAAGTTGAAATCGTCGATAAGAATGGAAATAAGGTTAAGGAGAATGAGGGTGGTTATTTAATTATTAAGAAACCATGGCCAGGAATGATGAGAACAATTCATGGAAACTCAGAGAGATATTTGGAGAGTTATTGGGAATATATTTCCTTTAAAGGAGAAAAAAATGTTTATTTTGCTGGAGATGGAGCACGCATTGATGAAGATGGATATATATGGATCATGGGAAGAGTAGATGATGTCATAAGTGTTTCAGGGCATCGGTTAGGAACAATGGAAATAGAATCTGCTTTGGTAAGTCATAAATCAGTTGCAGAGTCTGCAGTCGTTGGCAAAAAAGATGATTTAAAAGGTGAAGTTATAGTAGCTTTTGTATCTCTAGAGAAGGACGTGAACGGTTCTTCAGAATTAGTAGAGGATCTAAAGAAACATGTTGTTAATGAAATTGGAATTATCGCAAAGCCTGAAAAGATTATAATTTCTGACTCTCTCCCAAAAACACGTAGTGGAAAAATTATGAGGCGAATTTTAAGATCTTTGGCTGCTGGAGAAAAAATTAGCGGTGATATAAGCACTCTTGAAGATAGTTCTGTTTTGGAAAAGCTGAAAGAATTATCCTAATCAGATTCATCAATTAAATTGGAAATTTTTTTTATAGTATTTCTTTTGAATTCATCATCGGCCCAGTCTCCCAAAAAATTTTCTCTTAGTCCTGCGCTTGCAATTATAGTGTGTGTACCTTTTAACATTACCCCCTTAGAATTATCTTCTTTTCTTGCTTTCAGACAAGAAAATAATTTATCTGTTTGATCTAATTCGTCTGAGTTGAATTTTATTAGGAAGTTATTTTTTTGATTATATGTTTTTTCAATTAATCGCAAAGTTCTTTCAGGGCTTGGGCTGAATTCACTATTGAATTCTAATTTTTGAGAAATTTGTTTCAATAAAGGAATAGATTTGTTAGCACTGAAGTTATTAAAACTTATTGATATGAATTTCTCGCAATTTCTTCCACCATCAGGGGAAATTAGATGAAGTTTGCAGCCTAGACTATGACCAATTCTTATTGATGGAATTGATGTTCCTATTCTCTTTGATAAAGATATTCGGCAATTCTTGAAATCCCTCCATGCTTTAATTGCAAGTTGTTGGTGATCAAATTGTGGAGTGTATTTATATGCATGTACGGCATAGTTTTTGTTGATTAAACTCTCGATAAATCTTCTATAAGTTAAATCTGGTTTAGAAGCTAGATAACTTCCACCAATAAATTCCACAATTTTTTTAGGATTTGAAGGCCAATAACAAAAATTATTAAATTGATATTTTGTAAAAGTCATATTTCATTAACTAAGAATGTTTCAAAAATTATTTTCTAATCATGTTTCTTAATTTATATTAATTTAAGAGAAATTTTTATTAAATGCGTCAAGATAAATGAAAGTGTTTTCAGTTAATTGGAACTATCTAACAAAAAAGAATTAAATCAATTGGATATTCTTCAGGATCAAGTTATAAGTTATCCATCTGAAGATAGTGTTGCTAATAAGAATAAAAAAATTGAAAAAATTTTAATTCTTGATACTGAAACAACAGGTTTAGATGCAAATAAAGATGAAGTGATAGAGATAGGTTGTATTTTGTTTGATGTATCTTTTAAGTGCGTGCTTTCACAAGTTTCATTTTTGTTCCCGGTTAATAATAATGATGCAGAATATGTTAATGGCATATCGGCAGAAGTAACTAATATTTCTCAACCATGGGAAGATGGATTGAATTTCTTTTTAAAACTTGTTGATTGTTCGGATTTCATTGTCGCGCATAATGTAGAGTTTGATAAGAAATGGTTTGGGAGAGGAAGATTACCTAAACTTAATAAAAAATGGATATGTAGTTTAGAAGATATTAATTGGTCTTTTCAAAAATCGCTAAAAAATAGACCCTCCGTAACTGATCTAGCTTTATCTTTTTCAATACCAGTTTGGAATTTACATAGAGCTTTATCTGATTGCTTTTACATATCTGAAGTCTTCAAAAAATGTGATAATTTAGAGGAACTTTTACTTAAAGCTACTGAGCCGAGGTTTTTATACAAGGCATTGATTAGTTACGAAGATAGGTCTTTAGCTAAAAATGCTGGGTTCAGATGGAATAGTCCTGTGCAAGGAGCTTGGTCAAGAAAATTAACTACTGATGAGGCAAAAAATCTTGAATTTAGAGTAGAGATTTTGAATTAATATTTAATAAATTTTTGACTAAGAAAATATTTAGTGCATCTTACAAGGCATCCATTTATTACCCATTTTATGTGCTCCAACACAACCGTATTTTGTGGCAGCTTCTTCTGCCTCTTGTTTAGTATTAAATAGATCTGACATCATATTTTCCTTGTTTGAATTTGAAACTTTTTTGGAATGATTATGATGATTGTTATGAGAATTAGGCGAATACTCCCATATTCCCATAGTAGTAACACCGGCAGAGATAATTCCCATCCCAACTACTGATAAATTTACTATTCCCATTGCTACTGCACCAAAAGAAAATACACCCATTGGGACTACCCCAATACTTATTACTCCCATTGGCACTATGCCTATTGAAACTATACCAAGAGGTGCTATTCCAAAAGCAATTTTTTTTGGCTTTGTACCGCAATGCTGATTCTCTTTATTTTTATTAATTCCCAATAGTTTTTCTAAATGTTAAATTAAAATTGTCTCACAGAATAACCAATCAAGGATTAATTTCTAGATGAATTAAAAATTTTGAATTATTTTTTAGAACTTTGAATAACTTAAAAAATCTAAGAGGAACAGTAGACTTATTGCCTGATCAATTAATAAAGTGGCAAAACGTTGAGAAAATTGTATTGGAACAGCTTTCAAGAGCATCCATCAAAGAAATAAGAACACCAATACTGGAAATGACCGAGTTATTTATAAGAGGAATTGGTGAAGGAACAGATGTTGTCAGTAAGGAAATGTATACATTTCTTGATAGAGGGGAGAGATCCTGTACTCTCAGACCCGAAGGAACAGCCTCAGTCGCGCGAGCGTTAATACAAAATGGAATATCGTCTAATCCTCTTCAAAAACTTTGGTACATGGGTCCTATGTTTCGATATGAAAGACCTCAAGCAGGCAGACAAAGACAGTTTCATCAGTTAGGCGTTGAGTTTATAGGGCATGATTCAGTTAGAAGTGATGTTGAAATTATTGCTTTAGCTTGGGATATCTTAGGAAAATTAGGAATAAAAGAACTCAATCTTGAAATAAATACTTTAGGTGATACAAATGACAGATCAAATTTTCAAAAATCCTTTTTAAAATGGCTAGAAATAAATAAAGATTCTTTAGATTTAGATTCTCAAAATAGAATTACTAAAAACCCTTTGAGGATTTTGGACTCAAAAAATATACAAACAAAAAAAGCTCTTGAAAAGGCACCAAGATTATTTGATTTTTTGTCTGAAAAAAGTCATAACAGATTTTCAGACTTGAAAAAACAATTAGAGGTTTTAAAAATACCTTACGTGGAAAATTTTAATTTAGTAAGAGGTTTAGATTATTACACCCATACTGCTTTTGAAATCACAAGTGGTGCTTTAGGTTCCCAAGCCACAGTTTGCGGGGGAGGAAGATACGATGATTTAATAAAACAAATGGGAGGGCCAAATACCCCGGCGATTGGATTTGCTATTGGTCTTGAAAGATTAATTCTACTAGCAGGAAAAGATCTTGAAATCCCAAGAAATACTGATATTTATATTATTAATCAAGGCTTAATTGCTGAAACCTTAGCTTTGGATTTATCTAGAAAATTAAGAAATTATGATTTGATAGTTGAGTTGGATTTAAGTGGAGCTTCATTTTCTAAACAATTTAAAAAGGCAAATAAACTTAAATCTAAAAGTATTATTGTAATTGGTGATGATGAGGCAGTTAAAGGTGAATTTACTATAAGGCTCTATGATCAATCAGGTAATAGGAATGAAGAAGAGGTTATATCTTTTGAGAATGATATTGAATTGGAAAAATGGATAAATAATAATTTACTTGCAAAGTGATGCTCTTAAAGTTTGTAATAATTTTTCTTTTTATATTAATTTTTTTCATTTTAAGGAATTTTCTTAAATTAAATAGAAGACAAAAAGTTTTGAAGGCTAAAAAATTAACAACTTTCAATAAAAAGAACCTTAATAACTGGATGAATTTAACTAAAAAAGAAAGATATAACTTATCTAAACAAGATTCTGTTAACTATATGGATAGAAGAAAACTTTTATTAGAGGAAATTAGAAATGAATATAAGAAAATATCTAGAAAAAATCCTGAGGGGAATATTAAGAAAAAATAATTATGGAAAGATACTGGACTTCTAATAAAACCATAAATGGATTGAGACATTTTGTCTTAGTAAATGAAACTAAAGAAGAAGAAAATTTTAGTTTTTTAATGGTTTCTGTACTTGATTCTGAAATTAACTTAACAACTACATACGAAGAATTAACAAATAGTGGAAATTGGCACAGGGGTTGGATCAATCTTTCAAAGCATCAATCCATCACAGAAGAATACGTTAACTTTAAATCCATCAATAAAGGAGAGGGTATCGATGAGATATATATTAATGAAGATTCTTTATTTAATATTTCTTAATTTGATATAAATCTTTAAAATCTCTTTCTCTCTGTAAATACTAGGTTTTTAGTTACTTAATAATTATTTAAAAGTTTTACCCCTTTCAAAACAATAAAATTAACGTTATCAAGGATTAATAATATTTACTTAATTCAATGTTAGGGGATATGTGGAGCTCATCTGAGTTGACCGCGGAAAAACTAGGAATAACTGAAATTAAACTTTCTTATTTGCGTGAAAATGGAATACTTAAGCCTGGGATTCATTGGAAAAGCTCTCCACTCGGTCAGAAAAAACCTTGGAAGCCTAGAGCCCTTTACAATATAAAAATGTGCAGACAAATAATAAATAAATTTTATTTTGAAAAAAATGAGAGTATTGCAGCTTAAAAAAAATATACTTTTGAAGATTAATTTGGAAGGATAATTAATCCCTATTCAATAAGGTTCTCATCCTTGCAATCAATTAGAGTATTTTGCAAAGTTGGATATAAATTAATCATTTTTATATATTGCTGGGATTTTCTGTAAGATTTAGCAGCTTTTTTATAGTGAACTTCAGATTTCATTTCTAGTGAAATTTTTCTAGAAGATTCTTGAGAAGTTGTCATGTTATTAGAAGTCTTATCTCCTTTTTAATAATCGTTTGTGAATGAGGCAATAAGTATTATGTTTTTATGAAACAAAACATTGTTTTATGTCAGCAAAAAGAAATTTATTAAAAGTATTTGAATTTTAAAAATCTGATTTTCTTTTTTGAACTTGTATCTTTGAGAATAACTTTTCTTCTTAAATGTCCCTTCTTTACTATGCGATTGTCCAAGGAAGATTTTTTTGTTTAGTTATTGCTAGGATTACTAACCTTTACAATTTTGTTATGAATTCAACTGTTTGGTGAAATATAAAGTATTCTCAAAACGTTTAAGCTAATCAATTCCTAAATGCAAACCTATGGAAATCCAGATACTACCTATGGATGGTGGGCTGGTAATTCAGGTGTAGCAAATCGCTCAGGAAAATTTATTGCTGCTCATGTAGCTCATGCAGGATTAATTGTTTTCTGGGCCGGTGCTTTCACCCTTTTTGAACTTTCACGATTTGACCCAAGCGTACCAATGGGCCATCAACCTTTAATCGTTCTTCCTCATTTAGCAACTCTTGGAATAGGGTTCGATGCTAATGGCGTTGCGATGGGAGACACTAAACCTGTTCTTGCGATAGCAATAGTTCACTTAGTTTCTTCTATGGTTTTAGCAGCAGGAGGACTTTTACATTCTTTACTTCTTCCTGGAAATTTAGAAGATTCTGATGTTGCAAGAGCTAGAAAATTCAATATTGAATGGGATAATCCAGACAAATTGACATTTATTCTTGGTCACCATCTAATTATTCTTGGTTTCGCAGTTATTGCTTTTGTCGAATGGGCAAGAGTTCATGGAATTTATGATCCAGCTATTGGTTCTGTAAGACAGGTTGAGTATGAATTAAATTTGGCCAAAATTTGGAATCACCAAACAGACTTCTTGACTATTGATAGTCTTGAAGAAGTAATGGGAGGTCATGCTTTCCTTGCTTTCGTTGAGATTACTGGTGGTGCTTGGCATATTGCTACTAAGCAAGTTGGTGAATATACCAAATTCAAAGGTAAAGGCCTTCTCTCCGCAGAAGCTGTTCTTTCATGGTCATTAGCTGGAATAGGCTGGATGGCTATTATTGCAGCCTTCTGGAGTGCAGCTAACACAACAGTTTATCCAACTGAATTCTTTGGTGAACCACTTGAATTGAAATTTAGTATTTCTCCTTATTGGGTAGATACTGTTGATCTTCCTGATGGTGAGTACACTTCAAGGGCGTGGTTAGCGAATGTTCATTACTATTTCGGATTCTTCTTTATTCAAGGTCATCTATGGCATGCTTTAAGAGCACTAGGCTTTGACTTCAAGAGAGTTACAAATGCTATCAGTAATATTGATAGTGCAACAGTTACTCTAAAAGATTAATTCTGAAATTTTCTTACCAATATCAAAAGGCTCCTATTAAAGGAGCCTTTTTTATTTGAAAAATTTTGTTTATTAATTTAGATTTATAATTATATGTTTTTGAAATCATTGAATATTTTTTCGATACAGAATCAAGATATTTTTTCAAATTCTCTATTGATAAGTTTTTTGGGATTATTAATTATATTTTTTTTGTTGATTTTTGGGAGGAAATTTAAACTAGCTGTTCAGCTCGAGAGATTTGGATTGCCGATAGCAGTTATATCAGGAATTTTAGGTATATCTATAGGCCCATTTGGAGCGATACACTTTTTACCAAAAGAAATAATAAATGTTTGGAGTAATTTTCCTACTCCTCTATTATCATTAGTCTTCGCAACTTTAATGATGGGAAGACCTATCCCGAATGTAAATGGTTTAGTTAAACCAATTTTTAATCAATTTCTATTAGCTCTTTCACTAGGTTTCGGACAATTTTTTGTCGGTGGTCTTGTTGTTAAATATTTTCTACCTCCATCTATGAATGCAAATCCTCTAATGGGTTGTTTAATAGAGGTAGGTTTTGAAGGTGGTCATGGAGCTGCATCAATAATCGGTGAAAGTTTTAATAAACTAGGTTTCCCAAATGGTCTAGATCTTGGTTTGGCTATGGCAACAATGGGTCTTTTATCCTCTTCAATATTGGGTAGCATATTTATTTTTCTTGGTAGAACTTTAGGTCTTTCAGATACTGAGGAAATTCTTGAACAAAAAGATACTCTAAAGGGAAAAAACAAGACAGGAATTTTTGCAGATTTGAGAATTTTTATAATAAATCTTGGATTCTCTGGTTTGGCAATTTCTTTTGGTGTTTTGCTACTTAAATTTTTAAGGTATATTTCAAATTCTTTTGGTTATTTTTCGAAGGAAATTATTTTTTCACTACCAGTATTCCCTTTTATCCTTATTGGTTCGCTCCTTATTAGATATATTTTAGAGAAAACCAGAAATACAGAATTTATTTCAAATATTTTGCAAAGGGAGATTGGTATTTTATCCACAGACTTATTGATTTTTACAGCTATGGCGAGTTTAGATATTGCAGTTGTTTTTGATAATTGGCTAATTATTTTAGTGTTTACTATTTTCGGTTTATTTTGGAATTTAATCTGCATTGCTTATTTCGCATACTTTATTTTTGATGATTATTGGTTTGAAAAAAGCTTGATCGAGTTTGGAAATTCTACAGGGGTAGTAGCTTCTGGGTTACTTCTTTTAAGGCTTGCAGATCCTAAAAATATCTCTAAGACTTTACCAATTTTTACGTCAAAACAGCTTTTCGCTCAGTTAATTCTTTCTGGGGGACTATTCACAGTTCTTGCACCATTAATGATTTCTAAAATTGGGTTAGATTATTGGACAGAAATTTGTGCCCTAATTACATTCGCAATTCTTTTTATTGCGTTGATTTTTAATAAAGTAGAGATGAAAAAGTTTCAATAAGAACCCTAGAATGGTAATAGCCTAAATTTTATCTTAATGTCATTTACTCCCTACGATATTCCACCTCAAGAAAATAAAGGGAAGTGGTTTAGGAGTCATTTACTCGGAAGGGAAATCGAACTTGGTGAATTGTACAGTCTTGGATCAAATGATTTGGATTTGCTTATGGCGGAGACTGCAGAAATTAGAAGCGATCTTGATTTTAAGGAAAAAAATATAGGCAAATTTAGGACTGCAGGATATTTTTTGGAGTTAGCAAGAATAATTGAGAAAAGGAAGTTGTTGGAAAGTTAATTAGATGGGAAATAATTCTTTCTAGAGTATGGTTCCCATAATTCGTATTTATACATTAAGGATTTAAATTCTCTATTTTTCTCAAATGAATCTAACCAGTTTTTTATTGAGGATTCAAAATAATTTGTTCTTTTTTGACTTTCACAAGCGATTCTAAATTGTCTTACAAAAGGCCAAATAGACCAATCAGCGATTGTAGGGCTATCTCCAAATAGGTATTTGTTTCCCTCAAGAAGTTCGTTCCATCTCTTTATAAATTTAATCGCATTTGTGAAATGAAATTCTTCATCACTATTCTTATATCTCGTAGCATACTTAAATCGATCTAAATGATATTTAAATTCGTTATCGTTTTCATTAATTATTTCAAAAATATTTTCCTTTTTGTCCTCAGGAAAATAAATTAATTTGATGTTTTCCTTTTTTGACTCCGAGAGAGCCCAAAGGATGATTTCAAGACTTTCTTCAATAACTTCACTATTTTTTTTTATAAGTATTGGAACCGTTTTCGTTTTTGAATTATTTAAAAAATCTAGAGGTTTATTTTTTAAATCAATTTCTCTTATTTCTACTTTTGTTTCACAAATTAACAGGGCCCATCTCGCACGAATTGCATATGGACATCTTCGAAATGAATATAAAATATCGTTTTTCATATTGTAAAAACTTTTAATTTCCCTAATTCTTTTAGTATTATCTAAGTTAGGAACAGTATTAATTTTACAACGCAAATGTCGGGATATGTTTACCTTATTAGAGTAGGTGACCTTTATAGGATTGGGAAAACAGATAATCTTGAAAAGAAAATTAAGAAATTAAAGCCAGATGAATTATTAACATCAATTATGACGAAGGAGCCAGAAACTCTTGAAGCAAGATTACTAAGAAAATATAAGTCGCAAAGAATTCCTGAAACTGGTTATTTAAAGCTTTCTAAAAGACAAATTAGAGAATGTAAAAAGCAATTTGAATTAAAGGGTAGCTTACCTCACACTTTAGATGCTGAAGTTTCCATAACTCTATTTGCATCTTTTTTATTGTTTTCATTAAGTTCCTTGATTTTTAATTATTTAAATTTTGGGTTTGTAAAATCTATATCTTATTCATTCGGAATGGCATCTCTGCCAATGGTTGTATTATTTATTACAGGTAGTTTTGGCGGATACTTTTCTGAAGATTTAGCTCTTTTCTCATTATTAACTAATCGAATAAAAGGTTTATTTATTGCAATTGCAATGCTTTCAATGGCTTACTTAATTTTTAATTTAGGTTAAATTTCATAATTACAATTTAAGGCAATTTCAAATGGAACTGATTGAGTAGGTAACTTCAGAATAGTTGAGCATATTTCAGCAATATCTTCAGGTTGTGTCATGCTTGATTTGTCTAAGGAAGAGATATTTTGGGCCATTTTTGTATTAACCCAGCTTGGGCAAATTGCTGAAACCCTTATATTTTTATCCCAACCTTTATTTTTCATAGTTTGGCATAATCCCATCAAAGCAAACTTTGAAGAAGAATAAGCGGCTAAATCGCCTTTAGATCTTTTCCCACTCATTGAAACTAAAACAATAATTCTTCCTCTGCCTGAGTTACATAAATGATCCCAAGAAAGCCTACATAAATTCCAAATTGCTAAAAAATTAATATTTAATGTATTTAAAATATCTTCTTCATCACCATCTTTGTATAAGAAAGGAACTTTCGATAATACTCCAGAACAATTTATTACTGAATCAAATCCTCCAAATTCATCTACGGTATTCTTTATCCAATTTTCGGCTGTAATTTTTTTTAATGCATCATAGTGGTTGATTATAATTTTCCCTTCTGGCCATTTTTTTGGATCAATAGCGCTTCCTTTTAATGATTCTAAATCTCTTATGCCAACACTAATTCTATTGCCTTCTTTTAATTCTTTATGTGCAATATAAAATCCAATACCTCTACTTGCTCCACTTATTAGTATGGTTCTCATTTTTAAACTATATGTTTGGAAATATTATTCTAAGTAACATTTTAAATTCTCTACCATGCATAATCATAAGACCTTTCTTTACACTCCATGGAGCCCTTATAAACATTATGCACATCGCATATACAATCTCTTTTAAGGAAAGAGTATCAGTTAGAAAACCATACCATTGATTTTTAGGGAGTTGGAAAAAACTTCCAAAAAATTCTCTCAATAGTTTCTCGTCAAATCTCATAAGTTTTTCTAATCCAAATTGGTAAAGTGATTTCTTCCTAATTAATTCTTTTGACCATAAAGTTTCCCAACCTTTTCTAGCAATATGATAGGTACTTAGATTTTTGTTTTTAATTGCTTCTGAGACTGCCTTAGCGACAAATGGTGCTCTTCTTAAAACATTACCAATTAAATATCCAGAGGCAGGATGTACCATTGAAGCAGCACCACCATATCCAAGTATTTGTTGTTTGAAATCTGGGATTGGCATATTCATAGGGAGAAATAAGCCAAGCTCTTCATGTTGCATGCTTGTGATTGATATATCTCGATAAGAAAGCCTCTTCTCTAGTCTCTCTTTTAAATCTTCCATTGTTAGAGGATTTACTAAACCAAGAGATGTCTCTTCAAGAAAATATTTCCCATCCCCCATATCCATGGCATAAAGAAAAGTTGGCGGTTCTTTTTTTTGTTTATCGTTAAGATGGTCATTCCTATAGTCCATTAATACAAACTGCCCTTTCTTAAGTGGAGGTTTACTAAAATTACCTACTATCCCATAACAAGTTTGGACTGCTAAGGGACCACATGATTTTAATTTAAGAAAAACAGGATCATATCCTGTTGCATCTACTACTAATCTTGCAGAGTAAGTCTTGCCATCTTTTGTAGTTACTATACTTTTGTATTTTTCAAAATGTATTTTGTCTGCAAAGCCTTGATGCCATTTAATAAAAGACTTATTGCATTCATTAAACCAATAATTGTGGAGTTTCTTCTTATCAAATAGTCCATAATCTAGTGAATGTTCTGTAGCTTTATTCTCATCGTCCTGTTCTTCTAAAGCGCCATGCCCAAAAAAACTTACGGTATTTTTCCATCTATATTCAAGTAAATCCTGAAGACCGAGTTGATCAACTTCTTTCCCCCAAATGCCATATGTGTTTGGCCAAGGTTCATCTGGCCCATTTGGAGAAAGCACTTCAACGTCTAATTTTTCCTTACCCAAAGCTGAGGCAATTGCCATACCTGCAGGCCCTGCACCCAAAACAAGAACATCTGGCATATTTTCTTTTGACATTAAATATTAATCTTATGATTAAAGAAATTTATGGAACAAATTATTTCTGCGCCTAGGATTATATATTTCATCCAATACTTGTAATGAGAGTAGATTTATAATAATCAAATTACTCAATTACTAGTGATTAAGTTTTCAGTGTTTTAACAATAATTTATAAGATTACAAAATAAAAAATACTTAAAAAGTTTTTTATTATAAAAAAATATATAGCAAGTTTAATGATTAAAAATAAAAATATTTTAATTACTGGAGGTAATTCAGGTATAGGGCTTTTCGCAATCATTAATTTACTAAAGACGAAAAATAATTTATACGTTGTAATAAAATCTGGATTAAGAAAGAATGAATTTCTCAAAACAATTCAGAAATATTTTGATAAAAATCACCTCAGTAAATATTTAAATATTATTGAAAATTGTGATTTTTCGAATCTTGATAATGTTAAAAAAATTAAGGATTACTTTATTAGTAAAAAGATTTTCTTAGATGTTGTTGTTTTAAATGCAGGATTGCAATATACGGGTTCTTTTTACCCTAAAGTATCAAAACAAGGGATAGAACTAACTTTTGCAGTTAATCATCTTGCACATTTTTACTTAGTGAATATCTTAAAAGATTTAGTTAGAGATAAAGAAGAATCTAGAATCATTATTACATCATCAGATGTTCACGATCCCAATAGCTCAGGTGGAAATATAGGAAAGAAAGCAGGGCTTAATAATCTAGTTAATTTTAGAAAAAAAGTTTCTGGTCAATTTTTAAATTTTAATGCTGATGAATCTTATAAAAATAGTAAGTTATGTAATATTTTGTTTGCTAAAGAACTTGCAAAAAAATTAAAATTATCATCTAGTAAAATTTCTGTAATTACTTGGACTCCCGGTCTCGTAATACCAAATGATGATTCAGGTTTTTTTAGATATAGTAAACGTTATAATCTCATTGGATATTTGATATTTTCTAAAGTTGCTAAAAATATTTTAGGAATTTCTGAAAGTATAGAAAATGCTGGTAAGTTACTTTCTGAAATTGTTTTTGATTCAAATTTTAATAATATTGGTTATGTTCATTTAAGTAATAAACTTATATCTTTTAAAAAACATAAATTAGTTGAAAGTAAGGTTAGTGATGAGGCAAATAATTCTGAGTTGGCTTCAAAACTATGGATTTTAAGTGAAGAGATTTGTAGATCATTTGGCTTTGTTACTTTCAATATTTAAGGTTTGTGTTGGGAATGCAAAATCTATATTATTAACCGCAAATTCCTCAATAATTCTTAAATTTATATATTGTTGAGCTTCCATTGCAGCTAGATAATTATTTGTTGGGATGTAATAAACAAGTTCAAAATTAAGACTGAATTCGCCGAAATCTGTGAAATGACATCTATCAAAAGACGCATCTTTTGTCTCTTCAACAATTTTTTTAATTATTTTTGGAATCAATTTCATAAGTTTTGGAGAGGTTTCATAAACAACTCCCAATTTATGCACTAACCTCCTTTTTTTCATTTGTGCGTAATTTGAAATTATTCCATTTGTTAGCGCGCTGTTGCTCATTACTATTACTTCTCCATTAATACTTCTTATCCTTGAGGATCTTACTCCCACTCTCTCAACCATTCCGAGGACTCCATCAGATTTTATAAACTCACCTTTTTGAAAAGGTTTATCAAGCAAAATTGTTATATATTCAAAGAACTCCTGAACTGGATCTTTCAAAGCTAATCCCGCTCCAATTCCCCCTGCACTAAGTAAAGCCCAAATAGCAGTCATTTGAACACCAATATTTTGTAAGAAAAATATTGAGCCAATAGTCCATGTCAATGCTTTTATCAATGGAGTAAGTGAAGATACCATTGAACTGATTGAGGAATCATTAATTTTCGAGGTCGATTCAGTTAATGATCTTATTAAAACTTTGTTGAGAGCTTTTATTATAATTATTAATATAAATAATTTCAAAATATTTAATAAGACAGAGATAAAAGTTATTTCATCAGCAAAAAAATAGTCAATTGAAAAATAAAAAGATAGGAGGAAACCTATAGGTTTTATAATTCCAGAGATCACCTCAAAAATAAAATCATCGAAATTTGTTTTTGTTCTTTTGGAAATCTTTTTAAAAAATATTTTTGAAAGTTTAGAAATTATTATCGACAATAAAGTTCCAATAAAAAAAATAGATATTGCCAGTAGAAAGTTTTCAGTAACTAATTTCATATTCAAATGAACCTTAAAAATTTATCTCTAATAAAATTTTAAATTATCTCTAAACAACAAACCAGTCTTTATTTTTCTTTAACTCATTATTATGTTTCTAATTTCTTTAAATTCTTTTCTATCCGCAGTTTTGCATAATTCAAAAATTATTGATTCAGTTGTAGTTAAGATCGCCCCACTCTGAGTCATTCTTCGTAATGCTATTTCATGATCTACCCTATTTCGACTTCCCATGGCATCTGATATAAGAATAACTTCAAAACCTTTTTGTAAACAATCTAAGACTGTTTGTTGAATACAAATATGCGTTTCGATCCCACAAACTATCAAATTATTAATTTCCTTATTTTTAAGTTCTTTTAAAAAATCTTCTAATTTAGCTAGGCTAAATTCCATTTTTTCAAATTTTCTAAATCCTGCTATGGGTGATAATTCAGGTATCGTTACCCCCAATTTGAGTGGATTTTGTTCAGATATAAATATGTTTTCTTCTAAAATTTGGTACGCATTTAATAGCTTTTTGATGTTTTTGATTATTGAATCCTTATTAAAAATTGGTCTTATTATTTTTTCCTGAATATCAATAATTAGCAAGGAGTTTACTTTCGATGATAATTTATCAGAAGACATTTCTTGATCATTCATCATTTACATACAAAGATACATTTAACATAATATTTTGAAAAACTTTAGTAAACATTTTAAACCAAAAAGTTGTTTTACTCTCATCTAGAGTTATTATTGAGAATAGCCATTGGTTAATTTTGTCATTATCATCGCAATACAATGTCATTACGTCTCCTCTTGGTGAAGGTTTACATAAAGATGGGAAGAGGTTAACTCCTCAGAGGCTAAAGGTTCTTAATTTATTTGAAAATATTGGCTCTGGAAAGCATCTTAGTGCTGAAGAGGTTCATGAAAAGTTAGTTAAAACAAGTTGCAAAGTTTCTCTTGCAACAATTTATAGAACTTTAAGACTTTTAGTACAAATGGGTTTACTTCATGAATTAGAACTTAGTGAGGGCGGACACAGATATGAATTGCTTAGTAACGAAACACCGGACCATCATCATTTGATTTGTATTAGGTGTGGAAGAACAGAAGAATTTGAAAATGACCAAGTATTAGAAGCAGGCAAAGTTGCAGCAAAAGTTAATGGGTTTAAACTAATCGAATCCTCTTTAAATGTAAGAGCTATATGTCCTAATTGCATTTAGCAGATTTTAAGTTAAAGTACCTCCGCAGCTTGATCCTGAACCTGCAGTGCAAGCAAAACAATGTTCTTTAACAGCTACCCCGTAGTTAAAAGTAAATGATTCATCCAATAGATCAAAAAGTGTCTTTGGCCCTGTATTCTCTCGGAAATTTATCTGTTGGTTAAAGTCACAATCATAAATTTCTCCTAACCAATTTACACTAATTGTCTTTTTACACATAAGATTTTCTAAATTATTTTCATTAAAATTTTCCTTTAGTAATTTGTAATAAGAATTTAGTTTTCCTTCTCTTCTAAGTGATTCTTCATATCTATTAATTGGCATATTAGTTATTGTGTATAGGCTATTAAAAACAATATTATATTTTTCTAAAAGTATTTTTTTATAATCCTTTTCTAATATTTCTTGAGAAGGAGGAAGGATTGGACTTACAGGATTGTAAACAAGATTTAATTGTAATCCACTTTCTTTCTTCCCATATCCTAAGTCATTAAGAATTTTTATAGCATTAATACTTTTTTCAAAAACCCCAAAACCTCTTTGAAAATCTACATTATTTTTTTCATAACATGGAAGCGAAGCTGTAACTATCACTTTATTCTTTGCAAGAAATTGCGGAAGATCTTCATAACCTTCTTCAAAGAAAATCGTCAAATTGCACCTATCAATAATATCAACTTGTTTTGTGCTTAAACTGTTTATTAGGTTTTTAAACTCAGGGTGGAATTCTGGCGCACCTCCTGTAATATCTAAGGTCTTGATATTGTATTTTTCAATTATTTTTGGAATAAGAGATATTATTTCATTGGACATTTTTTCAGTCCTTAGGGGACTTGAATTGACATGACAATGCTTACAAGCCTGATTGCATTTATAACCTATGTTAATTTGCAATGTCTCTATAGGTTCTTTATATACTGATGGAAATTTTTTTTTCATAAATCTATTATTTATAAATTGTCATTAAGAAATTAAATAGTCAACTTTTTTTTAAAGTTTGATCTCTTACTAGCAAGTTCAATAAACCAAGATATATATTCTTTGGGGCCATTTTCAAAAACCATATCAAACTTTAAATTGTCATCAATATCGCTGATCCCTTTAAGGCCAGTTTTTTTTGTAGAGGGCCTTTCAACTTCACCAGAACTACTATCTACAAAAATTATCTTATTTTTAATACCAAATTCATTGCCTAGTATCTGTATAAATTCTAAAAAAGACCGGTCACTTCCTCCCCTTAAATAAATTTCCTTTCCATTATGTTTTTTTGATGTCACTGTGTCTCCCACTCCAATAATCAAAGGCATATCGTCTTTTTGAATAGTTTTTTTACATAAATCTATTTTTCCAGTAATAGAATTTGGAGAATTTCTAAAATTAAAATTTCTTCCAAAAGGAGCTTTACCAGTTTTATCCGCAATAAATTTATTTAAAAGAAATAAAACTCCAGAATCTTTAACTGCTCCTTTAATTAGTAATTGTATGTCTGTTGATCCTATATCATCTTGAGTTGAAAGTTTAATTGTTTCTTTGCCATTTTTATTACCTAAATTTGGTGAAATATGAAGGAAAAATGAGTTTTTGAGGCCTTCGGATTCAGCTTTTAAAATGATTTCATTCATCATTTTTTCAAAACTAATTTGAATAAGCTTTCTTTTATCAGAATCTTTATGAACTAAATCAAATAAACTATTGAAATTAATCGTTGGCGAGAAGCGTGTTTCAAATATTGATTTTACTGCATGAAAATTGATATCTTCTTGGCTAAGTTCAGGAAAAATATTCTTAACTATAAAATTAAATTTTGGTCTTATTAAACTAGGTACTTTAGATAAAAAATTTAGTTCTTTTTCTGAGACTCCTTCAAAACTTATTTCACCTTTGTTGTCTTGATACTCTACTCCACAGGCTGCTAAACCTCTAAGATATAGTTCTTTATTTTTAGGCTCAATAGTGCTTCCTAAACTTCTTTCTATAATTCTATTTACCCCTCTTGGACCTTCATGTTCCCCGCAAGTTAATACAAAGAATTCCTCGGCAAACTCTTTTACAGCATAGATATATTTTGATTCTAATTTTCTAGTCATTGCATCTTTAACTAAAGGGATACAAACTCCATCAAGATCTTGAATAATTAAGATATTTTTAGAAGAAATTAATTGTTTTTGTACCTTTAGATTACTTGTCATATATTCCTTATTTATGATTATTTATCTTTAAATTTAATTTTTTATTTTTCATTAAAATTATAAATTAAAAAATTCAATATTTACAATAAATAATTTGCTATGGTCAAGTATTGCTTTAATGTAGAAAAATATTGATATGGGTAAGAAATTAAAAAAATTATCAAGAATTTCCAAAAATGAAGAATAATTTCATAGAAAACATAAATGATAAAAAGTATTTTTATTCATTGATTGAAGATATAGAGAATAGCAAAGTTGGATTTTACAGTGTTGGTTTATATCCTGCATCATTAGCATATAACTGTGCTATGCATGGGAATTCAAATAATATTCTCTTAGCTCCTAGGAAAGATAGAGATTTGTTAGGTGCTTTCTCAAATGATGTCCTTTCTGATATGGATAATGAGACTATTGAAAAGATTAAGAGAATGGGACATTATTCATCAGAAGGAATAAGAAAGTCTTTTGATCTAAAAGACCTTATCTTAGGATGCGAAATAGTTATTCTTGCTTCAAATAGTAATCACATACAAGATGATGTTAAACATGCTTTAGAACTCAGAAAAACTTTAAAAAGAGAAAATGTGGTTCTTGGCTGTCTAGTAGGTTCTTTTTGCATTGATAATAAAAGTAAAAACCCTTTTATTCTCTGTGATAAATATCCAAATTTAGCTTTTTTTACAGGATTTCATCGTCATGGTGCTTTACGAAATCATAATGATAGTTTTACTGCAAATTTCTGCCATCCTGATGCCTTAACTGCTTTAATAGGAGCTCGCATTTTGAATCAAATGTCCCCAAAAATTCAAGTTTCTCCTGGAGTTCATAATATTGAATGCCAATACATAAAATCAATAAAAAACATCTCATCCATATTTGCAGGTTTTGTAAATAACTTTCATTCCGATAAGCCAGGAATGTTACCTACCATTAATACGATTTTGTTAACTCAATGTTTAGATCAGGCCGCGTCAGTATCATTACAAGTTAGAAAAGAAAATAAATTAAATAATAAATATCTTTCATTAAAAGAACTTGGTTATGGTGAAGAAGTAATTAGTGCAAAGGAAATAATTAATGATAAATTTTGTGAAAAAGGAGATTATACTTTCTCTCAGTTAAATGCTGTTAAGGCTGATGTCTTAGGGAGCATGACTCTACCAACTGAAGGAAAACCAACAAGGAATTTTCAGGCAGGACAAGTTCTATCAGATATGCTTTTAGAACTCAAAAGATGTCCAAAAGATGTCTCAGAATTTGTAGATTGGTGTAATAAATACTCTCTCAGTCAAGGAGGTTTGGAAGGTCTAAAATCTTTAAAATTTTGGCCAGACATTTATAAACAATTCAAAATCAAAAACTGTAATTGTTCAATGATTAATATGATTTATTTATGCTTTAATGCTAATTCAGAAGAAAAAAAAGAAATTTATAAGGTTTTAATTAGTTCAGAAGAAATTACTAATTTTTGCCAAGAATCTGTGAAATCCGAATTATCTTTAGAACTCAATGAAAAATTGAAAGGAGATTATCTTTTTAATGATATTGATAACCTTTATAAGAAATTATTTATTCACAATAAGGACAATGATCTTAAAAATAATGACTCCAGTAATCAAATTTCTAAAAAAAATCCAAGTTATATTAATGTATTGAAAATTATTAATAATTATTTTAATAATTGAATAATTTTTGAATTTTCAATAAAAACCAAGTTTTTCATTTATTTACTAATCTTGATTGCAGGGTTAGAATTATTATGGTTTTAAAAGGTTTTTTTTGAAAAAGGAATTAACACATCGTTCTCATGAACTGAAAGCTCTTGGCTGGAATCAAGAAGATTTAACAAGATACGAAGATTTATGGGACTACAGTCAAAGATGGGGATTAATAAATTTAGAAAGAGAAGACAGACAATTTTTGAAGAAAGCAGAAAAGTTACTCCCAAAGATCCAAAATAAAAAGATATCTGTTAAAAAAACTATTGAAGAAAAATCATATTATTTATGGTTAAATTTTTATCTTGAAGAAATCAATATTTTTAGTAGTTCTAATCTACCCAAAAATAAATATGGTGTTTGGACACTTTTAATTGAAGAGGAAATAAAACTTCTTAAGGAATTACAGCCAGTTATGGGTCTTCCAGATACTTTAAAAGCCAAGAATCTATTCGAAAATAGAAAAAATCTTATAAATAAAGCTTTTAGCGAATTTGACGCCAAAGACAACGATAAGGTTTTCAACTTTGATGAGGTTTTAAAAAACTCTGAAAAAGATGTTGGTAAGAATTGGAAATCAATTACTGAAAAAGATCCTGAGGCTAATACAACTTTTCCAATAATTGACTCTGCAAATATTGAGAAACTCAGATCTGCGATAAAAGAAGATTTGAGTTTATATATGAAAGAAAATTACCCCTCATTAAAAAAGGAATTATAAATATTTATCTTTTCTTTGTTTTTTTTTAGTACTTTTTTAAGTTAAATAGATAATAGGATTATTTTAAAATTTTGAGCAACCAAAAGTTCGAGACGCTTCAGTTACATGCAGGCCAAGTGCCTGATCCAACTACAAATTCTAGAGCAGTACCCATTTATCAAACTAGTTCCTATGTCTTTGATAATGCCGAGCATGGAGCTAATCTTTTTGGATTAAAAGAATTTGGAAATATTTATACTCGACTTATGAACCCCACCACAGATGTCTTCGAAAAAAGAATGGCGGCTTTGGAGGGAGGTATGGCAGCACTTGCGACATCCTCAGGTCAAGCTGCTCAATTCTTGGCAATCGTAAACTGCATGACAGCAGGGGATAATTTTGTCTCTACATCTTTTCTATATGGTGGTACCTACAATCAATTTAAAGTGCAATTTCCAAGATTAGGAATTGAAGTTAAATTTGCAGATGGTGATAGTATCGATAGTTTTAGAAATAAAATTGATGATAAAACAAAAGCAATATATGTCGAATCAATGGGAAATCCTAGGTTCAATATTCCAGATTTTGAGGGACTCTCTGCTTTGGCGAAGGAAAATGGAATTCCGCTAATAGTTGATAATACCCTTGGTGCTGGTGGTGCTTTAATAAGACCAATTGATTTTGGAGCCGATGTAGTTGTAGAAAGTGCAACCAAATGGATCGGTGGACATGGAACAAGCATAGGTGGGGTAATTGTTGATGCTGGAACATTTGATTGGGGAAATGGAAAATTCCCACTAATGAGTGAGCCAAGCGCTGCTTATCATGGACTCGTTCATTGGGACGCTTTTGGGTTCGGTAGTGATATCTGCAAATCTTTGGGAGTACCTGACAATAGAAATATAGCTTTTGCTCTAAGAGCAAGACTTGAATGCCTCAGAGACTGGGGATCAGCTCAAAGTCCTTTTAATTCTTTCTTGCTATTGCAGGGTTTAGAAACTCTAAGTTTAAGAATAGAAAGACAAACTTCTAATGCTCTTGAATTAGCAAAATGGTTAGATTCTAATTCTAATGTAAGTAGTGTTAATTATCCTGGCCTAGAATCTGATCCGTATTACTCTAGTGCCAAAAAATATACTACTGGGAGGGGAATGGGTTGCATGCTTATGTTCTCTCTTAATGGAGGTTATGAAAATGCAGTAAAATTTATTGATTCCTTAAAATTAGCAAGCCACCTTGCTAATGTGGGAGATTCAAAAACATTAGTAATTCATCCTGCTTCAACAACTCATCAGCAATTATCTGAAGAAGAACAGTTATCTGCAGGGGTTACTCCTACGATGGTAAGAGTTTCTGTAGGAATTGAGCATATTGATGATATAAAAGCAGATTTCGAACAAGCACTTTCACAAATCACATAGGAAAGGAGATTTATTGGCTTTAATAATTCCCAGAAACTATCACAAGATAAGTGATGTTGAGAAAAATCATATATCCTGGATTGAACCAGAGTTAGCAGAAAGACAGGATATACGTCCTCTTAGGATTGGTATTTTGAATATAATGCCTCTTGGCAAGCAATATGAATTTAACTTACTACATCCACTTGGTTTATCTCCTCTTCAAATTGAGCCAGTTTGGATAAAGCTTAAAACTCACTCTTATAAAACATGGGATCTTAATCATCTAAATAATCTATACATAACTTGGGAAGAAGCAAATAATCCAGAACCTTTAGATGGAATTATTATTACTGGAGCACCTATTGAGCACCTAGCCTTTGAGGAGGTTAAGTATTGGGATGAATTTGTGAAAATAGTAAATGAAGCTAGAAATTCTTGCGCTAGTACTCTTGGGTTATGTTGGGCTGGGTTTGCTCTAGCTTATTTGGCAGGGGTTGATAAGAAAATTTTTGATAAGAAATTATTTGGGGTATTTCCTTTGAAAAGTCTTGTTCCTGGACACCCTTTGATGGGAACACAAGATGATGAATTTATTTGTCCTCAAAGTAGATTTGCAGGATTACCAGATTTGGAGATGGAGAAAGCTCAAAAAGAAGGGAAATTAAATTTGTTGGCTTATGGAGAAAACGTCGGATATACAATATTTGAATCTCATGATCAAAAACAACTTATGCATTTAGGCCACCCGGAATATACGGTTCATAGAATTATTAGTGAAATTGAAAGAGATAAAGAAAAGGGAGATGTCCCCCCACCTGAAAATTTTGATGCAAATAGTTCAAAAACCTCTTGGAGATCTCATAGGAATTTACTTTTTCAGCAATGGCTTTGGTTTTGTTATCAACAAGTTAGTCTTAATTAACTTTTTTCAATGAGCGCTTTCTACACCACCTAGTCTTTCAAATAAGTTAAGACTTTCTTTATTTAATCCAATAATTTCAACTTTAGAACCACCATTCTGGAATTTTCTAATAATTTGCTCAAGAGCAACAACGCCACTTTGATCCCAAATATGAGCTAGAGACATGTCAATTACAATATTTTCTGGATGTTCATGTATATCAAATCCTTGTAAAAAATAAATTTTACTTACAAAAAATAATTGTCCTTTTACTTTGTAGGTAGTTAAATTACTTTCTTTTGCTCTTGAGACAGTTATAACTTTTGCGACTTTTCTGCTAAAAAGAATTCCAGCTAATGCAACTCCCGCAATAACTCCAAGTGCAAGATTATGAGGTTTTGTAAGCATAGTAACTGCAAAAGTCATAAGCATGACTGCAGTATCGCTTTTAGGAATTTTTCTAATATTTTTTAATCCATTTATATCTGCTGTACTTATTGCGATCGTTATCATGATTGCTACTAAAGCAGCCATTGGTATTGCTCCAATCCAAGACTTCAAGAGTATTATCATAATTAGTAGAGATATACCTGAGGAGAGGGTTGATAATCTAGATTTACCACCATTCTCAGTATTCATTACAGATTGCCCAACTAAGGCACATCCAGCCATTCCGCCAAATAAAGATGCCACAATATTTGCGATTCCTTGTCCTCTTGCTTCTTTATTTTTATTAGAACTTGTATCAGTTACATCGTCTAAAATGTCTTGAGTTAAAAAGGTTTCCATTAAACCTACGAGAGATATTGCCAGTGAGGTCGGTAAAATTATCCCTAATGTTTCAAGACTAAAAGGTACTTTGCCATTTTCTATTGATCCAAAAGGAAGAGAAATACTTGGTAATCCATCAGGTAATTTACCCAAATCGCTAACTGTTGGAACATCTAGATTAAAGAATATGGTTATAAGAGTTATCACTACTATTGCTATAAGTTGAGATGGGATTACTTTTGTGATTTTTGGAAGCCCATAGATAATTACTAATCCTAGGATTACAAGAACCCAAACTACTGGAATCTGAGTGTTAATTGGATATTGACTTAAAGTTTGTTCAACTAATTCTTTTGATTCTTTAATACCTATTCCTAACTGAGGTAGTTGTGCTTGAAATATTAAAAGTGCCAGTGCATTTACAAATCCACTTAATACTCCTGTTGGCACGAAACGCATTTGGTAGGCGAGTCTTAAATATCCCCAAAGAATTTGGAAAATTCCAGTCAATATTCCAGCTGCAATAAGATATGGGACTCCTAATCCAGGGGCTTGTGACTCTCCAAAGGCAACAAGTCCAGTCATCAAAAGAGCTGTTGAACCTGTGGCAGAAGTGATCATACCCCTTCTTCCTCCAACAATCGCAATTGTTATGGATAAGCAAAATGCACCAAAAAGGCCAACTTTAGGATCTACACCAGCTATACCTGAAAAAGCAATTGCTTCTGGGATCATTGCAAAAGCAACAACTAAGCCAGAGAGAATATTTGACTTTGGATCATCTAACCAATTTTTAGATAAATATCTTGAGAAATTTGACATTTTAAGTTTCTTTATAATTAAGAAGTTACCTCATAAAGGAGGCAAAATACCTTGTGGATCAAAAATATTCTTTAAAGTTTTTAATTCATTTATTCTATTTCCAAAGGCTAATGTAATTTCTTCTTCATGAGAACTCAAATGATTATGCAATTGGGCTAAGTGAATGTTTGGATAAAACTTTTTTAGCTTCTTCCACGATTTATAAATCCATTTCAGAGCGACTTCTTTTTCTTGAAGATCATTTTTTTTCCATGATGCATATATCCATGGTTTCCAAGTGCTTTTTCTATGAACAAAAAAGCTTGAGCCATGATTTAACTTTTTAGTTTTGCAACCTAATTGTTGAGAAGCAATATAACAGGAATTATTAGGTTTATTATCCATTATTTCATTCAAACATTTTATGAAACTTGGGATATCTTTTTTTAAATCTTCTCCAAGAAGACTAATTACCTCAGAATGGTTATTTGCATTCAGCTCATATAAATTCAATTCCTTTGGAAAAAAATTTATTTTGTTAAAGTTCTCATAAAATTGTTTTTCTAGAGCAGGAAATTTGTCTAGAAGCATTAAGTATTCTTCTGTTCTTTTATCCTCCAAATTATTTTTTAGTTCGGCAAAAATATATATATAAATTTTTTGGGCATAAATCCATTGAAGACTAATATTTTCTGGAAATTCCTCTGATAGTTTTATTATTTCTGAAAGTTCATTTAGATTTACAAATCCTTCAATAACCGTTATTGGATTAGATTGGATAGTCTTAAGTTCTATTTCGGTAATAATTGAGAAGAAGGGTGCTGCGCCTTTAATTGCTTCCCAAATCAATTGTTCTTCTGGATTTATTTGATTTTTTTTTAAAGAGATAAATGTGCCATTACCCAAGAAACCTTTTATTGATTCAATATTATCTATTGCTAATCCGTAGGCTCTACTGAGCGGGCTTACTCCACCAGTAAGTATATAGCCTGCTCCAGGAAGTTTAGAAAGTCCGATTGGAAAACTTCGATTATTTTTTTGTAAATGATTTACTAGATCCCCCATTATTACTCCACCTCCAATTGTTACTAAATTGGTTTTTTTATCTAGATGAATTTTGCTATGATTTTTTCTTAGATCCAGTGTTGTAAAACCATTTTTTGCACAGCTAGAGGTTGTACCTCCACTACATACGCAAAGGTGCTCGAATTTTTCATTGGAATAGTTAAATTTTTTGAATATAGAGTCATTAACTTCATAAATTAATTTCTTTAATTTTGCATCCCTTGAGTTGATATTTGGAACTACAAGCAAATTATTATATTTCACTACATGATATTGTTCTTTACTATTATGGTATAAGTAATAACTTGGTTTTGGATAATTTAGATTCGAAGATAAATAATCAAGTCGCGATTCTTATCTGTGGACATGGGAGTAGAAATAAACTAGCCATTACCGAATTTGAAGAATTAACTAAACTGATTCAAAAAAGATATCCAAACATATTAGTTGAATATGGTTTCTTGGAATTTGCAAAACCTACAATTGTCGATGCTTTAGACAAGTTGAAAGATAATTCTATAAAAAAAATAATTGCAATTCCCGCAATGCTATTTGCTGCTGGCCATGTAAAAAATGATATACCTAGCTTGCTTATGAATTATTCAAGTAAAACAGGTATTGAAATAATTTATGGAAGAGAATTAGGTATTAATAATTTAATGATCAGTGCTGCTTGTGAAAGAGTTAAAGATGTATTTAGACAAAATAATTCTCTTAAACCTGAAGAATCATTATTAGTTGTTGTTGGAAGAGGCTCCTCTGACCCTGATGCAAATTCCAACGTTTCAAAAATTACGAGAATGATAGTAGAGGGTATTGGTATAGGGTGGGGGGAAACAGTTTTTTCTGGAGTAACTTTCCCTCTCGTTGAAGCTGGCTTGAAAAATGTTGTAAGACTTGGTTATAAAAATATAATTATTTTCCCTTATTTCCTTTTTTCAGGCGTCCTTGTCACAAGAATAAAAAGGCAAAGTGATTTAGTTGCTATTAATAATCCAGAGATTTCATTTATACATGCAAAATATCTTTCATCACAGTCTTATGTGGTCGACACTTTTGTAGAAAGGATTGAAGAGATTCTGAATGACGAAGGTAAGAATTTTATGAATTGTTCAACTTGCAAATATAGATCAAATTTATTTGGATTCGAAAAAGAAGTTGGAATGGTACAAGAAAGTCATCATGACCATGTAGAGGGCTTGGGTATCAGCTGTGAATTATGTGATCCTGAATGTAATGGTGCTTGTGAAATACAAAATCGAATCCCAACTCATAACCAAGAAAAATCAAACCGAGGAGAAGGTGATTACCTAGAACTTGAACATGTCGAGGCTCATCATCCTGAACACCATCACCATCACCATCACCATAGTACTTATCCAAATTCAAAGCATCCTTTGGGACCTGTCACGCTTCGCTTGCTAAATGAAGATCAAACCTTAAGAAAATCCATTGAAAATAGCTGAATCACCTGTCTCTTTCTCGGCTAAGTCTCAATAGACTCAGTATATATAAGTATTCTTAATATAAAATCTTGAAAATCTTTAGAACTAGATTTTCCACAATTTAGAGGTTGTTTTCCACGTCCAAATCCACATTGGATTAGAAATGCCAGCAGTTTTAAAAAAAAACAGGACTTCAACATTATTGTTGACTTTTCTTTAAGATCTAATCAATTTCCCTATTTAAAAAGTTAGTTTTAAAAAAAACAAGTTATAACATGAGTCTCATTTGATAACTTGAAAAGTTTACAAGCATAATTTTTTTGATTTTTTTAGAAAAAAACATCATTATATTCATGTAAAAAATAGGAATTAATGGATCAAATTAGCGAATCAAATTTAACTGATAAGAATTTTGCCGAGTGCTCTTTAAATAAAGTCTCCTTAGAGACAGAGCTTTCAGAAACTCTCTATAACACTATGAAAGATTTTGTATTAAGTAACCCAACTTGGGATCAATATAAGCTTATAAATTCAGCATTAGCTACTTTTCTGGTTCAAAACGGATGTACTGATAATTCTGTTTCAGAAATTTATTTAAATCAACTATTTACTCCTTCTAAATCTTTTTAATATTTAGGCACGCTCTCCTACACAAGGCCATCATTGTAAGGGTGGGGCTTTGCCAAGATGAAGTTGGCCAACAAGCCCCATCGAGCACAAGTACATTTTTGCATCTCCATATTCTATTAAATTTATCAACCACGCTATTTTCTTCATCAGTTCCCATAGGTGCCCCTCCTACTTCATGAATGTAATATCCTGGGGGAGGGGGATTATCTGAGAGTGCGATCAAATTTTTTGTAAAAAAACTCCCTAGTGGGATGTTTATAAGTTCATCAATATTTTTTATTTCTCCATTTGCAGCTTTTATTGATTTTCGGATTGTATTTGTCATATGTTTTGCCATATTTAACTCATTCTCGCTCCATTCGAATTCAATGTAAGGAATTGGGATACCCCATTCATCTGTTTTTGTTGAGAGAGAAACTGTGTTTTTCTCTCTTGGTAGGACCTCGCCATGGGCGATAAGAAAGCCAATGGATGTATTTGTGTCTTTTTGCAAAAATTTAGGAATCCCTAATCGATCAATTGCCCCCCAGATTCCATACCCTCTATGGAAATTAATGTCGTCAATTTTTGGTAAATTTGAACCGAATGGAATAAAGAAGCTGCCTGCTCCAGAAAGATCGGGAGGATTTTCTAATGGTTTTTTTGAGTTTTTTGTTTTTGGGACTGAAAAAAATCTACAGATAGATATATGGTCCATAAGGTATTTACCTAATTTCCCAGAATTATCTTTAAAACCTGAGGAATTCGATTTATATTCTGAATTAAGTAGTATTCTCAGTGTTGAAATTGTTGATGCGCAAAGAAGAATTAAATCACAATCCAATACTTCTTTGTGTCCATTCTCAAGGTTTACAATCGTTAGTTTTGAGGCAAGTTCTGTTATCTTGTTAATCTCAAAAGACTCCACTAAGTAATTAGAGATTATTTGTACATTTCCAGTATCTAAAGCTTTTTTTAAAGAGCTTCCTACGCTAGAGGACTTGGGCCATTTTTTTTCTTTTACTGATGAATTTCGGTCAAATCCTCTTGATTGGATAAATGGATAGTTTAATTTTGATTTAACTTTGCTGCCAAAAACATTTTCGTTTTCTGTAAGAGGAATTTCCCCAATATATTTACCGTTTGGCACCTCTTTAATGTCATCTTTTCGTCCATAGATGCCGCAGAAATTTTCAATGAAATCATAGTGAGGGGATAGTTCATTGTATGAAATAGGCCAGTTTGGACCGAATCCATCTTTTTTAGCCGGATGAAAATCTTCTGAGGAAAGCCTTAATGTTATACCTCCCCACGTTAATGATCTCCCCCCATATTGTTTACCTTGGGTCCAAAGAAATGGCTTTTTTTTTGGAAAGTCATAAGGATGCTTCAATTCATTTGAATATAAGTCAGGATTATTTTTCCAATAACCAGGATGTTGGCATTGATTGGCATGTTTTTTTGTTAACACTCCTGATAATCTTTTTAATGTACTTTTTGGCTCATGATTACTAGCTTCATGTCTTTTGATTTGAGGCCCTGCTTCTATTACTAAAACTTTGACCCCTTGTTCTGCCAATGTAAGTGCTGCTATTCCTCCTGTAGCTCCAGAACCAACAACAATTGCATCATAAGGACTTATATCCAAAACCTAGTTCGTGATTTGTTATTCCAATAAATATAGCATTCAGTAAATAATTAATTTTTAGATTTAAGCTTAAGAAGTTAGAATTTATTGAAATACTACTCAAACAAATGAGATTTATATTTTTAACTTTTTTAATAGTTGTTTTAACCCTCCCTTCTAGAAGCTTCGCTGCGTTGGATTATGGTAAACAATCTTTGGTAGGAGCTGATTTCTCAGGATCTGATTTAAAAGGAGCAACTTTCTATTTGACTGATTTACAAGATGCAAATTTGTCAGGTTGCGAGCTCCAAAATGCGACTCTTTATGGAGCAAAATTGAAAGATACTAATTTAAGTAACTCCAACTTAAGGGAAGTAACTTTAGACTCGGCTGTTTTAGATGGAACAGATTTATCAAATACTAACTTAGAGGATTCTTTTGCTTATAGTACCCAGTTTGATAATGTAAAAATACAAGGCGCAGACTTCACAAATGTTTTTTTGCCAAAAGATATTATTAGGAAATTTTGTGAAAGTGCCACTGGAACTAATCCAATTACAAATAGAGAAACCAGAGAAACTTTAGAGTGCGATTACCTTTAAATTTATGCACATATAAGTTCTTTTTTAATCTTTCTTTGTTTATAAAGTGATCTTCCAACAGGCCAACCTAAAGTAGATAAAAGTTTCATTAAAGAACTTGAGTATTTGAAATGAAAATTGTCTGAATATTTGATGCCAAGTTCTTTTAGAGTAGTTATTAATAAACAAAGATCTTTCTTTTTTCCTTTTTTCATATCCAATAATATCAATACACTACTTGATAATTTTTTTTCTAGAACCTTATCATTTTCAACAAAACCAACTTTAAGTGAATTAAATTCATCAGAATAAAGAGTATAAATTATTCCATCTTTGAATTTATCTACAGAAGTATCTACATCAAATCTTGATGATGTTAATGTTTTGTATCCTTTAATGATTTTTCTGTTATTCATAATTATTTGAGTTCATTCTGAGCTATTTCGTATTTCTCTAATAAATTGTTTACTTCTGCCAATGCAATTCTCTTTTGACAGGCAGAGTCATATCTATTTATTGCTACAGAGGGTATTGAACCTTTGCTTTGCATTTCCCTTATTCCAGTTTCTAAACACTGAAATGCAACACTCGATAGATCTCGGCCCTCTGCTGCTGCCCAAACCTTCAGTAGATAAGTAAGGTTTGATGGTACTGAGATTTGTACCTTATTCGAATTCGAAGTGTTTAATGTAATATCATCGAGACTAATTTCTTTGGAGGAGATAGTTTCTTTTACTTTTTTCTTCAAAAATTTTACTTTACTTATCGCGTCCTCTTTATTTCTAATTTTTTGTTCTATTTCAAATAACTCTTCTTCAGAATTAATTAAAGCTTCCAATGCCCATTTAGCATCATCTTTAGCAATGGAGGTTCTATCAAGCCATTCATCTCTTATTTTTGACCAATTACTAGGCATAAGTTTTATACTATAATTCCATATTAAATTAATCTATATAGATTGTCTATATACTCTAAATAGATTTTATATAGAATATATAAAACTTTAAGGATCAGTTTTTTAAAGATTCCTCATCTTAGGAATAATATTATCTAGCAATTAAAACTTTAGATTCTATCCAATATGATTTTGTGGGTATTTTTCCCGTTAATTGCAAAATATTTATTAGATAAATCAACCTTTTTTAATTTTGGTTATTTGTTTATTAAATTAAAAATTACGAGCTTTTAATCTCTTTCAATAAGTTCAATTTTATATCCATCAGGGTCCTCAACAAAAGCCAAGACAGTAGTGCTGTTTTTCATTGTTTTAGGTTTGGTTATTATTTTACAACCGTTATTTTCTAATCCCTGGCAAATTAAATGAATATCTTTTACTCCAATAGCTATATGACCATATTTATCTCCAAGCTCATAGTCTTCAGACTTTTTGTCCCAGTTATAAGTTAATTCAATTACTGCGTTTTCCTTTTCTGAGCCATAACCAACAAATGCTAAAGTGAATTTTCCATGAGGGTAGTCTTTTTTTCTTAATAAATTCATCCCTAATCTGTTGACGTAGAAATCAATGGATTTATCTAAGTCTCCAACTCTCAACATTGTATGTAGGATACGCATTTTGAATTTTGAACCTTAATCAATTATCTAATATTTAATAAAAATCTGCCAAAGTTGATACTTATAGAGGCTAAGTCTTTTATTAAGTTCAGAAAATTAGGTTAAAATATGAGTACAAAATTTTAACAATATATTGAACCAGATATTCCAGAGACTCTCATCAGTATTTTTGTATACTTTGCCTTTAAAGGCATCAATACCTTTTGGATATTATTTGTTCTATAAATATTCTTTTTTAAAAATACTATTATTATTAACTTTCCCAATAGCAATACTTGAAAAGTCTTTGCCTTTTGGTGGTTTTTTACTATTTATAATTTTGTTTGCTGGATTAGCAAGAAATCCAAAAGTCCCCTATTTCGTTAGATATAACGCATGCCAAGCATTACTTATAAATATTTCCTTGATAATAATTTCATATCTCTTGAGAATATTTCCCATAGTTGAATTAGGCTCAATTATTTTTATATTTACACTTTGTATTTTTATTTATTCGATTTCTCAATGTATTTATGGAGTTGAACCTGAAATCCCCTTAATTAGTAAATCTGTAAGAATGCAAATTTAAGAGATTTATAGATTTACTGACTTTCTTCAGCACTCATTCAGAATAGATTCCCATCTTTGTTGGCTTGCTTTTATTGCTTGCATTGGTGGATTAGCACCTTCTATTTCAAAGGCTTTAATTAATGATTTATTGGCTAATATGCCCAATCTTGCGGCTTCTCTTTGCCTAGAGCATACTTTTTTTCTTGATCCCTCTTTAAGACTATTTTCGATTTCTTTAAGAATCTGGCTAGCTTCATTCGATTTAGAATAAAAATCATTCATATAAACCTCAAGTGCAGTATCAGCAAAAATTTCAATTGGAGAGATTATTGTGACTAAGCACACTATAAAACTTGTAAATAAAAATATTTTCATAAAAATCTTAATTAAATTTTGCTTCTGATCTCTTTAACACTAGATAAAAGGTAAGTACGCTAATAGTTCCAGATGGGCCTATTAAAACATGCCAAAATTGATCGCCACTAATTGAGAGCTTTGTTCCAAAGAAAGTCGTAAAAAAAATGCCAAATATTGGGTAAAGGATAAAAAGCCAATCTTTAAAAACTTTTTGCCAATTTATTATTAAAAAGATGCTTATTATTACTTGGAAAAGAAGAGAAATATTTTTATCAAATAAAAAATATGAGATTATTGAACATAAGGAAATGCAAAAGTTAGTTGATTTAATAACTCTATTTTTTATTACTGATATCGATATACATGTCAGGCCTAAAGATAGGAAAGAATAAAACAACCAATTAAACAAAGAGGAATGATCTACGTAAATCCATGATGTTTTAGTATGATCTATCATTTCAGAAATTGATGCTAATCCTAAAAAAATAAAACCTAGAGGTATCAATTTGTTCTTGCTTATATGTTTGAATTTATTGATAGATCTAATTCCTAATAATATTGGTATTAATGCAGCTTGAAAATGAGCTAATAATAAGATTGAAAAAAACAAAATAAATACCTTAACTCAATTCAACAAAATTTAAATACAAAACCAGTTTTAGGTTACCTAAGTAGAGAAAGATACCATTGACCAATTACTATAATTAAAATTGTAAGAACAAAAGGGAAAGCAGGATATCTTGTCTGAAAATTAGCTGGTGGCCAAGGAGACCAAGATATTAATCTTCCTTGAGGTTCATTAGAAATAACTTTTTTTTTCGATTTTTTGGATATTAAATTATCTTTAGCGAATCCTTTATTCATAATCCAAATAAAAACATTTTAACAAAGAGGTCCCAAAAGGGCGTTTGTATTATTCGGTTGAATTTAAATTTATTTTATTGAGAACGGAGGGGGTGGGATTCGAACCCACGGTGCCCTTGCAGACACGCTAGTTTTCAAGACTAGAGCCTTAAACCACTCGACCACCCCTCCAACGGGTTATTCAGTTGTATCCGAACCATTAATATATATCATAAGAAGTCAGTCATAGTCAAGCAATTCACGTTATAACTAGGGTTCTTAGGGGTTATGAAATGAAACTATTTTTTGATTGACAGAATATAGGTTAACTTGCACCTATTTGTACATATTGGTTAGAATTAGTCCACGCAGGGTAGTCCACGCTAATTTTCCGAACAAAAATGGCTAATTCAACAGTTGTATTACAAGCAAAGTTAGATGCTACTAATGACCTACTTAAAAAGGAAAGAGTAGGAGTAACTATATATATAAGGAGAGATGGTTTTACTCTTAGGGCTGTTTTACCTTCAAAAGATCCAAAATCTAAACAGAATCTCCAACAATGGGTTCCAATAAATTTAAAAGCAGAAATTGGTAATCATAAGGAAGCTGTAAGGTTAGCTAAGAAATTAGGTCTGGAGAAAAAGTCTGGATTATTTGATTGGAAGAATTGGCAAGTAACTGAAGAAGAAAAGATTGAAGTAGATAAACAAAGTAGAAAAGTTGGAGATATTATCAAAAGATTTGAAGAGGACTTTTGGAGTGCTGAAGATAAGGACAGAAATAATAATCAAAACATGGCTGGGTGGAAACAGATTGAAAATTATCTCTTACAGATGGAAAAACATAAAATTCTAAATTATGAAAATATTGTTGAACTTGCTAATAAAGCTCCAACTGGATCAAAGAAAAAAGCGGATACTGCAAAACATTTTTTAAGGCTGGCTAAGTTTGCAGAAATTCCTAATTTGAAAAAATTACAGGAATGGTCCACAGCTACCCAAAAAGCCTATAAAGATGACGCCAAGAAGAGATCCAGAAAAAGACTAAAAGACGAGGAATATCTATACCATGCACGATTATTGAGAGAAGATCCAACATGGGGTTGGGCTTTAGCTGCTCAATTAGTTTTTGGTACAAGAACCTCAGAAGTATGGAGCATTAAACCATTTGAAGAGTCTGGAAAGATTATGGCTGAAGTATTAACAGTACCCAAGAGTGAAGAGCCATCAGAGTGGAGAATTACACCAGCATTAAAACAAGAGTGGGCAAAGTCATTAGACATTTTGAATGTACATAAGGAATTTAGTATTGATAAAACTGAGGATTATGATTCTGCATTTTTAAAATCATTTAACAGAAGATATACCAAATGGCTGGCTAAAAAAACTAATCAAGCTTTTCAAGCTTATGACCTAAGACACGCTTATGGTTATCGAACTGCAAACATGAATATCAATACAGCATCAGCTTCAAAATTTATGGGTCACTCTGAGGCTGTTCATACAGCTACTTACCAAAAGGGATATGACAAACAAGATGTTTTACAGACATTAAATTTATTAGACCAACAACAAAAGCAACAACAATAGTTAGTAATTGACAGTCGATCTAAAATAAGGGGCAATTAGCTCCTTGTTTTAATCCATGAACATTAAATTTTTAGATAAATTTTGTAGATTACTAGTAGTTCCTATAATATTTTTTGCTCCTCTTGACTCTAAAGCAGAAAAATTGGACTCTACCTTCTGGTTTTCCTATGGTTTTGGAGCAGGAATAAGTGGGACGCTTTGTGATCAAGTAGATGCGGAGATGATAACTAACATTGAGGCAAAGATCTTTACCTCTAATTTCGAAGAAAGTATGGAGGATCCAGAAACCGCAGATGCTTATGATTTAGACGCTTTAGCTCAAGGGTTTAATGATATTGTTGAAGAATTTGAAAATTGTAAAATCAAATTTAATTGATTTTTTAAAGATAAACTAAGAAATAAATCTGCTCTAAGTGGTTTAGTTCCTCATCAATGGCCTAAAGAATAATATTGACAGTCGATCTAAAATAAGGGGCAATTAGCTAATTAGTTAAACTCTGGCAATCAATTAAATACTTATGACAACTAAATTAGAAGGATTTCAAAATAGGCAAAAAGATGTTGCATGGGGTTATGCAATAGCTCATATAGTACCTTTTGTAGGGATATATTATGCCATTACCCGCAGAACTATTACACCATTATTGTTCGCTTTTTTGGGTAATATCGCGATTGGATTTACCTATGGAGCTATTGTTGCAATAATAAATCCAAATTATGATGAGAAAAAGTTAGAAAGCTCTGGAACATTAATTGGATTAGTGACTACGCCAATACTTGCAAAAAAAGGAATCGAAAAGGCTAGAAAAGAAGGCCAAAAAAGATTAGAAAATATATAAATAAATGAAACGCTTACTACTTGCATCGCTAATAGTTAATAATTGAGAGCCAATTTAGAAAGAATCGTATATTATTTACGAAAATCAAATTTCAAATGAAAAAAACTATTTTAATTGGTTTAATTGCTGGCATAGCTGGGCTTGCAATTGGCTATAAAGTTCCAAAAGACAAAAATGTAGGTTATGTAATGATTTCAGGCAAGATTACAAATCCAGAACAAGCAGGTAAATACTTTGCAAAAGTAAATGATGTCGTTGTTAAAGGTTGCGGTGCTAAGACATTAACAGTTGATTATGAAACAGATGTAAGAGAAGGATATGACGGACCATTTAGTGTCCTCGCACAATTCCCAAGCAAAAAGGCAGCACAAGATTGCTATGAAGGTGATTATCAAAATATTATTCCTTTAAGAAAAGGAGCTATAGATATGAATTTTAGAATAGTTGAAAGAAATAGATAAAAAAAGAGGGGTAAAGCTGCACCAAATAGTTATATCGCTTCATATTTTAATTAGTTTACCTGTAGATATTAGTACATAAAAGTTAACTTAAAACATGGCTAGAACCCAGTGATTACAATAGGAGTGGAGTCTTAGTAGTAGCCTTTGATCCGCCTCTTTGGGACTGTCCTGAGTCCCTTTTCTTATTACATCTATGAGTTTAGAAGAACGCTTATTTAAGTCCTTTGACGACCAGCAAAAGGTTGAACATGAGGCTAGAGAAATTGAAACGCTAATTAAGTCTTTTGAAGGTACTGCTGGCCTATTACCTGAAAGAAAATATGGCACTTCAGTAGATCCAACTAAATTTGGATTAACTTTAAAATCAATTATTGAACGTAATCATAGAGAGCTTGCAGCTTACTTAAAAATCTCAACTGGCTATTGGGAACGTAAGGCAAAAGAGCAAGATCAATACGATCAAATGGTTCAATCAATGCTTGAAAAAACTGAAGTATTAAAGCAAAGAAACTTAGAAGAAAGAGCTAAAAGAGAATACAGAATGACCAGAGGATTAGATCCTTCTACAGGAACTCCATTGATATGATTAGCAAATCTCACCCACTAGCAAACTTTCTTAAAGTCTCTGCAAATATCTACGCCACTACATTGCAAAGAGAACTGGTAAGAAAATGATCGCAAGTTTCATCATTGGATTAATTCTGTTATTTGCTCAAAAGAATAACCTTTAAATAAATAGGAAAAAATAGGTACTTTATCTAAATTTTTGATGGAAACATATATAAGCAAACCTAGAAAAGAATGTAAATTAAGTTTCAATCCATTCATTGCCTTTAACTGAAATAGGAATAGTAAGTGCAACTAGTAGTGAGAGTAGTAAGCGTTTCATTTATTCAACTGGAGTTAGTGAATAACAAATGTCTTTATAACCATTTTCCTTATCCCACTCTTTCATCTCTGGAGTACTAGTAGCAGCAGCAAATCCTTCTAAATCTTTAACTTTTAGTATTAAGTGACTTTTATGATCATTTACCTTGATGAGTTCATATTCTTCGACAAATATGTGTCCCTCTTTCTCATGGAAATCGGCTACAAATTTATCGAAATCTTCAAAAGAACAATCAAAAGTTGAAACTATTAATGTGTTCAAAAAAAATGAGCTAATTGCCCCTTATTTTATATCGACTGTCAATATATTTTCCCACTTCAATATTTAAGTTATGTTTTAAACAATTGGAAAAAGAAAATAAAAAAATGGCAATTAACAATATTTATTTTCAAAAATTTTTTTTCTTGCTACTAATAGAAAGCCTATACAAAATACAAAATGCTTTACGTTCAGCATTGGTCATTTAAGACTGGATATCATCAAAAAGGTGCGGAGAAATTTCTTGGAGGAGGAGGAGATTATCCTGGAGTTGAGATGATTGGAAGATATCATGCGCCAGGATCTCTAGAAGGGTGGATAGTATTAAAGACAGATGATCCAAAAGCGATATATCAGCATGCAGCTGAATGGGGTGAATTCCTTAATTGGGAGACCACACCCGTATTTACTGATGAAGAAGCTGGTTCAATAGTCGCCAAAGTCTACTCATAGTTAGCAATTGAAATTCAATATAAAATAAGGAGCAAATAGCTCCTTTTTTTATGAACACACTCATCATTTCAACTTTTAGCTGCACATTTGAAAAATTCAAAACCGACGTTTCTGGATTTATAACAGCAATGGGTCAAGAAGTAGTTTCAGAATATGAGTTCGTACAAGCTGGCGAGCATAAATCTCATTTACTAATGAACGTCTTAGATATGGAAGCACTTGAAGCTGAAATGACTTCAGATGCAGCTAAAGAGTGGGACAAAAAAAATAATTGTAAGGATATTATTTATGCAATTGAGCTTGTTTAATAAATATTAATCGCTTACTAATAACACTATCCGAAATTCACATTTTCTTGAAATAAACCAAATAAGTTATTACCAACTATGGCAGCGATTATTAATACGAAGGCAACTATAGCGAAAAGAGCACTGACATCTTTTATGTCATAAGGTGCTTTAAATAAAGGTTTCTGGTCTGCCATGGTTATCAAATCTATAAATGCAATTGAATCATATTATTTTAATGCTTTTGAGAAGTATTAAGTTTTTTTTAAGGCTAAGATTGGGCATTAAAAAAGCCACTAAAAGTGGCTTTGTATATTTAAGTAGTTAAAAAACTAACTTGTATAAGCTTTGCCTCTATAAGTAAGTTCATTATG
>QCDI01000001.1:0-274390 GCA_003280965.1 Prochlorococcus sp. AG-355-B18 | reverse complement strand
GCTTTTCTAATGACTATTCTGTACAAGTAGATAAAGGTGATGCTAAACAACTTAAAGCCTCACAAAAGCAAGTTTTAACTATAAGAGTTTGGAACGAATCTAATCTAGTAGGTATTACTACAACAAGTGATATTAGTGAATCTGGTATTAAAAAGGCTCTAAATCAAGCAAATATAGCTTCTGATTTTGGTAATAAGAATGAAAGCACTGAATTTTCACCACTAGCGAAGGATCCTATTAAAGTTAAGGAATTTAAGAAAAGAAATCCTGTTGGAATAAAAAAATTACTTATGCTTTTAAGAGAAGCAGAAGTAAAACTAATTAAAAGTCATGAATCAATAAAATCTGTTCCATATAATGGTCTATCCGAGAGTTTCTTTGAGAGAGTTTACGCAAATAGTGATGGTGCCTTTCGAAGTTATACTAAAAGTCAAGCTGCACTATATTTATATGCGAGAGCGGAAGAGAAAAATAAGAAACCTCGAAGTTCAGGTTCTGTAAAACTTGGATATGGAGTTGATGATATTGATATAGGATCGTGTATTGAAGAGGCCTCAAATAAAACAATATCTCATCTTAATTATTCACCAATTAAAACAGAAAAATATTTAATATGTTTTTCACCAGAAGCATTTCTGACGATGATTAATGCCTTTAGTTCAATGTTTAATGCTAGAAGCATTCTAGATGGGGTGAGCCTATCTAATAAAAACTCCATTGGAGAGAAACTATCGACAGAAGCACTTAATATTTATGATGATGGTCTTCACGAAAAAAACATTTCTTCATCACCATTTGATGGAGAAGGAACCCCTACCAAAAGACTATGTTTAATAAATAAGGGGAAAATTGAAAATTTCATACACTCTGAATCAACTGCAAGAATTTTTAAAACTATCCCCACTGGCCACGCTGGACTTGGATCAAAAGTCTCAGTATCTCCTGATTGGTTAGTAGTTGAGAAATCAAATGGTGACTATGATCTAAAAACATCACTTAACCATCTTAATTATGATGGAGAATTTGTTTATATTGAAGAATTAAATGCAATCCATGCAGGCGTAAGAGCAAGTCAAGGTTCGTTCTCTCTTCCATTTGATGGATGGCTTTACAAAAACACTACAAAAATTTCAATAGAATCTGCAACTATAGCAGGGGATATAAAATATCTTTTTAAAAATATAGTAAATATTGAATCAAACCAGGAAGTGACAACTAGTGGAGTGTCTCCACATATATGGGTAGATCAATTATCAATAACTGGTGACTCGTGAGAATTATATTCTGGGGAACACCTGAATATTCAATTCCTAGTCTTGATATTTTTATTAAATCTAAGCACGAAGTAATTGCAGTAGTTAGCCAACCGGATAAGAAGAGATCTAGGGGAAATAAATTAATAGCCTCACCTGTAAAAAGCATTGCTGAGAAAGAATCTATAAAAATTTACACTCCAGAAAAAATCAGGGGGAATATAGATTTTATAAATGAACTTAAATCACTTTCTTGTGATTTATTTATTGTTATAGCTTACGGGAAAATTTTACCCAAAGAGATATTGGAAATCCCAAAATTTGGTTGTTGGAACGCACATGCTTCATTACTTCCAAGATGGCGTGGTGCCGCCCCTATTCAATGGTCCTTAATAAAAGGCGATGAATTTACTGGTGTAGGAATTATGAAAATGAATGAGGGACTAGATACTGGCGATTTATTATTGGAAGAAAAATTTAAAATCGATAATAACGATAATTTAAATACATTATCTGAAAAACTTAGTATTCTATCTGCAAAATTATTTTTAAATGCTACGTCACTACTCGAAGAAAATATTAATAAAAATAATAATTCTAAATTAACAAAACAAAATACCCTTGGAAGAGAAATTACATATGCAAGAATGATTGAAAAATCAGACTTTAAAGTTGATTGGGGTAATGAGGCAATTAAAATTTCTCAAAAAATAAAAGCATTATACCCGCGAGCAAATACAACTTTTAGAAGTAAGAACCTAAAAATACTTAAAATCAAAGTCTTGAGTATTGATGTAATTAAAAATGAAAATTACCTTTTCATGAGCAATAATTCAAGACCAGGTATTATTCTTGCTGTCATAGAAAATGAAGGAATAATAATTTCAACTAAAACTGATCCGATTATTTTGTTAGAAGCAAAACTTGAGGGCAAAAACATTTCTAGCAAAAATCAATTAATACAACAGTTAAAGCCATCAATAGGTGAATATCTCTCAGATTAAGTTTTAGATTCTTGTTTAGAGAATCCCCAAATGAAAGCAAAAATAATCAAAATATAAAAATAATAGTCTGGAAGAATAGATTCTTTAATTAACGTATTTAGTAAAAGTTTAATTCCAACGATTAAAATTGCTACGTAACCGGCTGTTTCTAATCTAGAAAATATATCCAAAAGTTTTAGAAAAATCCCCGATGTAAATCTTAAGGCTAATACTCCAATCACTGCTCCAAATATAATTAATATGTATTGATCACTGATAGCTACTGCAGTAGTGATGCTGTCTATAGAAAATGCAAAATCAGTTATTGAAAGAAGCGCTACTACCCTTAAGAACCTAAGATTATTTTTATTATTATCTGTCCCATTTTCAATGTTTTCTACATCTGAATTAAAAAAAACATTAGAGATAAATAAGTATATTAAATAAAAACCAGCAAAAACTCTAATGAGAATAAACTTTAGAAGAACGTTAGATAATATGATGAGAATAATTCTAAATAATAAAGATATCGTTATACCTATATTTAAGGCTCTTGATCTTAATTCTGAATTTTCGAGGGATTTAGTAAGAGAAGCTAATGCGACAGCATTATCTGCCGACAATAATAATTCTAGAACAATTAATATTGGTAAAAGTGTAATGATTTCGTACCAACTATCTATCTGATCTAGTGTGGGTATAAAAGAATTTATTGCGACTGAATCCATCAAATATTATTCACAATCAGTATAAAATCTAATATAATGGATCGGTTATTTGTAATCAAGATTGAAAGCTATAAATGAGTTTAAATACTTTAGTTGATTATATTTCGAACTCACAAATTACTTCTGAATTAATAAAAAGAATTTCAAAAAATAATGAATTAAATATTGTTGGTTCAAGTAGATATGCAAAATCAATAATCATAGATAGCATCGCAAAAAAAGAGGAAAAAAATATATTATTAATTTGTCCTAATGTAGAAATTGCCTACAAATGGATTGGATATTTTGAAAGTATAAATGATAAAGCAGTTTTATATTATCCTCCAACAGAACATCTACCATACGCATCAATTAATAAATCCAAAGAGATTGAATTTAGTCAGCTTACTGTTTTATCTAAATTGATAAAAAAAGAAAAAAGTGAATATAATATTGTTATTACAACAGAGAGATCACTACAACCTCATCTAATAAATAAAAACTTATTAATTGAAAACAAGTTAGATTTGAAAAAAGGGGTTCAAGTCGAAATTCAAGAATTAGCAAATAAACTTACTTTGCTGGGTTATACGAAGGATAATGTTACCTCGACAGAAGGATCATGGAGTAGGAGAGGGGAAATAATAGATATATATCCTGTCAATAATGAGTTACCTATAAGATTAGAATTTTTTGATAATGTAATTGAAAAAATAAGAGAATATGATCCCAATACACAGAAAACATTAGAAAGTATCAATAATATTGAAATAATACAGGCTGGATTTGATTTGCTAATAAAAGATAAGTTAAATAATTTATCTAAGAACAGTATTTTTAATTCAGATGATACAAATAAAAATAATCTCGATCGTTATTTAGGAATAATTGAAAAAGAACCGTCAAATATAATAGATTTTATAAATAGGGAAACAATTCTTGTAATTGATGAATTAGAAGATTGTAAAAAATTTGCGAATAATTGGTATCTAGATTCAGAAAGTAATTTTAATAATTGTGTGTATGAATTAAATGAAAACCTTAAAAAAAATGATATTAATTTAGAGGCCAAACCTAATTTGCATTTTAAGTTTAACGAAATATTAAATTCACTAGGAAATTTTAATTTAATAAAATTTTATGAATTTGAATCTAAAGTCAATATTGATAATAGGTTTTTATTAAACGATAAAAGATTAAATTCATACTCTAAAAATATAGGAAAATTATCCAATGATATAAATAAAAATATAAAAAATAATGAAAAAGTATGGATATTATCCGCACAGCCATTAAGAACTAGGACTTTACTTTTTGAACACGAATGTAATGGAAACTTCTTAAACAATCCTAATGATATTGATGCAGCATATAAGTCAATTAACAATTCAACTCCTTTAATTTTAAAAAATAAAAATAATTATGAAATCGAGGGTTTTTATCTTCCTATATGGAAGGTTGTCTTGATAACAGATAAAGAATTATTTTCACAACAATCTCTTTTTAATAATGTATTCATAAGAAGAAAAAAAAGAAGTGTCAATTCAAATATAAATGTAAATAAAATTAGTCCCGGTGATTTTATAGTTCATAAAAATCATGGAATAGGAAAATTTTTAAAAATAGAAAAAATAAATATAACTGGAGATTCAAGAGATTATTTAGTTATTCAGTATCAGGATGGGAAGATAAGTGTTGCCGCTGATCAACTTGGTAGTGTTAACAGATATAGATCAAGCGGAAAAATAAAGCCAAAAATAAATAAATTAGGAGGGACAGAATGGGAAAGAATAAAAGAGAAAAATAAGAAACAAATCAAAAAAGTTGCTGTCGATATTTTAAAACTTTATGCAAAGAGAGAAAAATTAAAGGGTCATAGATACCCAGAAGATGGTCCTTGGCAAGATGAATTAGAGGAATCATTCCCTTATCACCCAACACCTGATCAAATTACTGCTGTAGAAGAAATAAAATCTGATATGGAAAGCGATAAGCCAATGGACAGGTTAGTTTGTGGAGATGTAGGATTTGGCAAAACAGAAGTAGCTGTTCGGACTATTTTCAAGGCTATTACATCAGGCAAACAGGTAATATTACTAGCACCCACAACAATCCTAGCTCAGCAACATTGGAGAACAATAAATAATAGATTTTCACCTTACCCAATAAAAGTTTCATTACTCAATAGATTCAAAACCGCTAATGAGAAAAAGGAAATCTATGCAGGGTTAAAAAATAACAAAATTGATTTAGTTGTAGCAACGCACCAAATTTTAGGAAAAGAAATTGAAATTAAAAACTTAGGATTACTAGTTATTGATGAAGAACAAAGATTTGGAGTAAGACAAAAGGAGAAAATTAAAAAAATCAAAACAAACATAGACGTTTTAACGCTCTCGGCAACTCCAATCCCAAGAACTCTTTATATGAGTTTATCTGGACTTAGACAAATGAGCTTATTAAATACTCCTCCTCCATCAAGAAGATCGATAAAAACATATTTATCTGAAATAGATATGGATGTTATAAGAACTGCAATTAATCAAGAACTTGATAGGGGAGGGCAAATTTTTTATGTTCTTCCAAGAATTGCAGATATCGATCAGGCTGTAGTCAAATTAAAAAATATGTTTCCCAGCTTAAAATTTATTATTGCTCATGGGCAAATGAACGAAACAGAGCTTGAAAACGCAATGATTGCTTTTAATAATGGAGAAGTTGATCTAATGATATGCACAACGATAATTGAAAGTGGATTAGACATCCCTAAAGTAAATACTATTATTATTGAAGATTCTCACAAATTTGGACTTTCACAACTTTATCAACTTAGAGGAAGAGTTGGTAGAAGTGGTGTACAAGCACACGCATGGTTATTCTATCCAAATATAAATAAAATTAATGACGCTGCAAAACAAAGATTGAAAGCGATAAAAGATTTCTCAGAACTAGGAAGTGGATACCAACTTGCCATGAAAGATATGGAAATAAGAGGTGTTGGTAGCTTACTAGGAGAAGAACAAAGTGGGAAGGTTAATGCTATTGGATATGACTTATATATAGAAATGCTCCATGAGGCTATTTCTGAAATCAGTGGGCAAGAAATTCCTGAAGTTAACGACACTCAAATTGATCTACCAATAAATGCATTTATACCTGCAACATGGATATTAAACAGGGAAGAGAAGCTTGAGGCTTACAAATCTGCTACTGAATGTTCAAATAATGATGAATTAACTGAATTAGCTACAGACTGGGTGAATAGATATGGAAACTTACCCAAACCTGTTGAGTCCTTAATTATGATAATGAGACTAAAATTACTGGCTAAAAAATGTGGTTTTAATAAGATCAAGCTCAAAAAGCCAAACATCCTGATAGAAACAAAATTAAAAAATTCTACTTTTAAAATTCTAAAAAATTCTTTAACAAGTAGTGTTCAAAATAAATTTCATTTTAATGAAGGCGAACAATTTTCAATAATCACTATAAGGGGTTTAGGAGCAACTGAAATTCAAAATCAAATTGATCAACTAATATTGTGGTTAGGATCTTTTGAAAAAGAAATAAAGAATTTCGATAAAGAACTTCTTATGAAAAAAGAATAAATTATTAAAAAATTATTTAAAATCCGCGAATCAGTTTGATTTCGGTTAGCTTTATAAAAATTTTTCTGTTTTATGGGTGAATATATAGACGTCGGACTCCAAACATCAATTTTACCCTTATCAATTATTATTTCATCTATTTTACTTGGTATATTTGCATTATTTGGAGAAGAAACAGAAAACGATGATGATGATTCTGATTCAGGAAGTGGTGGCCTAATGCAACCTATTTGAAATTATTTATAACTTATTTGTTTTGACTTTCTCTTAGATATTCTAAATAACCTATAAAAAGAACCTACCATTAAGACCAGACCTGTAAAAGAAGAGGCAAATATAAAAATCACCAATAATATTTCATAGAGATATGAAAATAGATCAATAAATAATAAAAAAGATTTATTAATCGTAGTAGGTAAGTTTTGTAGCAGTAATTTTTTATTAGGAATTAAATAATTTATATAAACTAATAAAACACTAAAAATAAATAAAAAGAAAGATTCAGTAAATAGTCGTTTTTTAGATTTTCTTCTTAAATTTAACTTTTTTTTAAAAATATATTTATCAGATTTAATATTCAAATTTGGGATGTTTAAATCTGCCATACATCGAAGCTCAATGAATAAATTTGAATTACTCTGAAAAGAAATTAACCTATATTATCGTGTTTGTATTTAAGATGCTAATGCGTATTTATTCTGCTTTTATTTGTTCTTTTTTTTCTATATTTTCAAAAGGACTATAAAAATAAATAAAAGAAGAAGAAAATAGAATTAAAGAGCAAATAGCAAAAAAAGGTGGAATAAATAAATTAAAAAATTTAACTTTTTTATTTAACCCAAATCTTAATTTTTTAGGAATATTAGTAGTTATATCTGTTTTTTTTATTCTTACTTTTGGAGATTCGTTTAACTGATCAAAACAATTTATGGTATCTGAAAGCAATGAATTACCAATCTTTAAAACTAAGGGCTTTACATTTTGTTTAGAGCTCTTGAGAACAATATTATGTATGTGAAGATTATCGGCTTTTATATCGATTAATTTAGACTCATATATTGGAATTTCGTTTTTGATTAAAAGATTTGAATAAATATGAAAAGCATCCATAATAGGCCCTAAATGTTCAAATTTGCCTTCAATAAGTGGTTTATCAACTATGCTTAATTTCCATTGAGAAATTATAGATATTTGATCTTTATTTTCATTATTGGAATAATCTGGCAATCCGGTTATTTCGAGACTTGCTGAAGATTGATGAAATGACAATTTATTTTGCATAATATTAAAAATCGTATAAAAAATTCTTCAACTTTTGACAACCCTGATTTGAAATACAAAAAGATAAAATAAGCAAAGATTTTATGATAATCTCATCATTTTCAGCTTGATTTAAAAGCTTTTTCACTCTGATACTATCTAAATTAAATCTCTCTTTAATCAACTCAATAAATCTCTTATTAAAATCATTCCAAATAATTGAATTCTCTTCAATATCTTCTTTAGATTTTAGTATCTCTCTGATATAAGGATATAAATATTTAGACATTTCAACTGTAATTCTTATTAAGGCATCGAATTCATTAATTTTAATATTGTTAGTAACATAAGATTTTCTTAATGGATTATTATTCCTTAATTTCCAAATAGTCACTTTATTTGGTAAAACTTTATTTAGATTGAGTCTATTTGATAAGGCGTAAAGGGACTGGATACCATTTAGGTCAATGGTTTCTAGTATTAATAATAATAAATCAAGCTTCTCTATAGATTTTCTTGATACCTGATTTCCTCTAGTTAAACCTGTAATTGTTCTTTAATAAAATATGTACAAATTATAACAGAATTATTAATCCATTTTTTGAAATAAAAATGAATATAACTTATCTAGTTCTTCAATAGTTAGCATTCCATAACTCCATAATAATATTGGTAGTGGAGTGTTGTTTTTTATAGATAATTTAATACCTAGTTCAATAGTAGATTCTTCTAATCCCAATACATCAAATAAATAAATTATCATTTCTCTAGATACAAAATTATTCATGAATTCTATTTAATACTTGAGTAAATGAGGGATTTAGTCATTTGATTTAGGACTAATTTTCTTGTAATAAAGAATTTATTTAAAAGTAAAAATGAAAATTTCCTTATTGGAAATAAAAAAACGTTTCTATTAGAAAAAATTGATATCAATGAGTCAGTTATAAAAATAGTGACGATAATATCTAAAATCCTGCTTGAAAAATACTTAAATTTAAATAACATCAATTGCATTTTAGTAATAGCATTATTTTTATTAAAAAGATCATAAATAGTATTAACATCTCTCCAACAAGTATTTAGACCCTGACCACCAACAGGATGAAATGTATGAAATGCATCTCCTACAAAAACTATTTTTTTAAAATTTAAAACTGGTAAATTTAAGGATAATGAAACAGGAAAAATATTAAATTCTCCAATAATTTGGTCCAACTTAAATTCATCTGGCAAGATTGTTGATAAATTATCCATTAAAAAATTCTTGTCAGAATTTAACCTTTCAATTGCCTTTGATGTACTGGAAGTCCAAATTACTTGATATAAATTTTTTTCTAAAGGTAATAATGCAAGTGGGCCTTCTTTTCTAAAAATTTCATAAGCACGTTTTTCACAATGACCTCTAAGAGAAACTTTAAAAGTTAAACAAGACTGACTGTAGGATTTTTTTATATCAACAAAATCTAAGCATTTTTTATCCAGTGAGTTTGCTCCTGTTGAAAAGAATTGATAATCAAATAATATTTTTTTACGTAACAATCTCTGTGGTTTCATAAAAAAAATATTTTCATAATTATCAAGCTCTTGAAAAAATACCTTCATGAGATCCGAATGTTTAACTACCCAGCCAATATTTTCAGAAGAACTTATATCATCATCTAAGTCAGAAGTTGATAAATTGGTAAAAGCAGAAGTAACGCTATCTGAAATTGAAAGGGTATCAAAGCCAAATAAAAATGGTTCTAATTTTTCCCAAATTCTGAATTTAGATAAGATTTTTCTTGTTGAGTGAGTAATTGCATAAGTTTTATCTTTATCAATTAATCTATCTTTTGTTAATAAATCAGTTAAAAAAATATTGCAATCAAATTTTGAAAGTGCAATTGAAAGTAATAAACCTGTGGGACCTGATCCAACAATTTTAAAATTGAATTTATTTTTCATCAGATTATATAGGCTTCAACTATCTATTCAAATAAATATAGCAAATTTCCTCAAATGCTGGTCTTAATAAATAGGGGTACTCACCAACCCATAAATTAATTTTTGGAAGCCAAGCATCGGTCAAATAAAAATCTCTATCAAAATTACGGTTATCAGAAGATATTAAACATCTAATACTCGAACCAACCCTAATTTGACTGTGCTTATTTTCCATAGGAAAACTTAATTTTCCCAAATAACCATCTTCATCTTCTAATTCAAGTACTAACCAAGTCCTTTTGTTTTCGATAACTTCTAATCGACCTTGCCTATCAGATTGTTCTCTTGAACTTTCAATCTTTTCTGTTTTATAGATATCTGATACATAGCCATCAAATATAGAAAAAAATTTATATTTTCTTAATTGCAAATTTTTTCTACTTGATTCAAGAATTGGGCCCCAGATGATATACAAAAAGAAACCTACACATAGGAATAACCAGAAATTATTAGTTTGATCTCCAGTCGAACTAATTATTAATGAGATAAATCCACCAACTGAAGAAACTATTACTCTTTGAAGAATTTTTCTCGGATTCCCTAACGCGTACTTAAATTGACTTCCTGTACCAACTGCAGGAATAAGTTTTGAAATTTGACTTGAATTAATTGGAATTAACATTTTAAAAAATCAATTTTTCAAGTCCGTAAACTAAAGTTTCATAATTACCGATTTTTTTAATAGCCTGCAAAACTCCTGACATATATGCCTTTCTATCAATAGTGTCGTGCTTAATTGTGTAAGTTTCACCTGGAGAACCCATAATTACTAACTGATGAGCGAGTAATCCTGGTAATCGCACTGAATGTATATTAATTCCTGAATCTCTGAGCCCACCCCGTACACCTTTCAATGACTCAGATTCTTTTACTAAATTCTGATTAAATTTCTTTGGATATTCTTCAATCATTTCTGCAGTTTTTATACACGTCCCACTAGGTGAATCAGCTTTTTGATTGTGATGCATCTCTATTAATTCAATATTGTCATAAAACCTTGCAGCTACCGATGCCGCCTGCTGAAGAAGAACCATACCTACAGAAAAATTAGGAATTATTGCACAACCTACCGATGCTTTCTGAGCAAAAACAGACAAATCTTGTATTTGCGAAGGGCTTAGACCTGTAGTTCCTACAACTGGAGATACACCATATGCGATAGATGCTCTAGTATTTTCATATACAGAATCAGGATGAGTAAAATCAACGAGGACAGGTTTGATATTTGCATTTCTGTAATTTTGACTAACAGAACATAAAGTTCCTTCAAAATCATTTGAAACAAAAACATCACAATTTTTTACCTTCAATAATTCAGAAATATTTGAGCCATTATTCTTTTCGTTTTTATCGATTGCTGCAACAAGTTCACAATCTGTAGAATTTAATACAGTATTCACAACTTCGCTTCCCATTCTGCCTAAAGCTCCGGATACTAGTACTGGTATGGGTTTTTTAGAATTTTTATTCATTTTTGTAAAAATTTTTTTTTAAAGGATGTTACACGCTATTTATATTGCACACAATAACGTACTTTCATTCGTAGGCTGGTAGAAATACTTAAAGAAAATCAATGTTTACGCAGGTCCGCTCAGCAAGCCGCAGAGTATCTCCTGTTGAGGATAACAAACACAAAGTTGTAGTAAAAGCAGTTTATGTTGTCCTTGAGCCACAATACCAAAATTCCTTAACGGAAGCTGCAAAGTCAATAAATGAGATTAATGGGCCAATAGGTATAGATCTCAGCGGCTATCTTATCGAAGAACTTAGAAATGAAAGTAATTTTGAGGATTTTAAAGAAGATATAGCTAATGCAGATATATTTGTTGCTTCATTGATTTTCATAGAGGATCTTGCTCAAAAAGTTGTAGATGCAGTTACTCCATATAAAGAAAAACTTAAAGCTTCAATTATCTTCCCCTCGATGCCAGAGGTAATGAGATTAAATAAGTTAGGTTCATTTAGTATGGCCCAACTTGGTCAATCTAAAAGTCTTATTGGAGATTTAATAAAAAAGAAAAAAGAATCTGATGGAGCAAGCTTCCAAGATTCAATGTTGAAATTATTAAATACACTACCTTCAATACTTAAATATCTACCAGTAGAAAAAGCACAAGATGCTAGAACATTTATCCTGAGTTTTCAGTACTGGTTAGGTGGTACGACTGAGAACTTAAAAAATTTCTTGTTAATGATTTCTGAAAAGTACGCAGTTCCAGAGAACATTAAAGATCAAATAGAAGAATTTAAAATACAAGACCCTGAAACCTTCCCAGATCTAGGAATTTGGCATCCTTTAGCTCCTTGTATGTTTGAAAGTTTGAAAGAATATCAAAATTGGGAAAATAACAGAACTGATATAAATCCTAAAGATGACAAAGCTCCAACAATAGGCTTGGTGCTTCAAAGGAGTCACATCGTTACGGGTGATGATGCTCATTACGTTGCTGTTATTCAAGAATTGGAATACAGAGGTGCGCGAGTGCTACCAATCTTTTGTGGAGGTCTAGATTTTTCTAAACCAGTTAATGAATTCTATTATGATTCTATAAATAAGGATCAACCCATAGTAGATGGAGTTGTATCTCTAACAGGATTTGCACTAGTTGGTGGGCCAGCAAGACAAGATCATCCTAAAGCTATTGAAGCCTTAAAAAGGTTAAACAGACCTTATATGGTTGCACTTCCATTAGTCTTCCAAACCACACAAGAATGGGAAGATAGTGATTTAGGTTTACACCCTGTTCAGGTTGCACTTCAGATTGCAATTCCAGAACTTGATGGTGCTATTGAACCTATAATTCTCTCAGGTCGTGATGATGCTACAGGTAAGGCGCATACGCTCCAAGATCGAGTTGATGTAATAGCTGAAAGAGCAATTAAATGGTCAACTTTAAGAGTCAAACAAAGAAAGGATAAAAAATTAGCCATCACAGTATTTAGTTTTCCGCCAGACAAAGGAAATGTTGGTACTGCAGCATACTTGAATGTTTTTGGTTCAATTTATAGAGTACTCCTTGAAATGAAATCGAAAGGTTATCAAATAGATAAACTTCCAAGTAATTCAAAAGAATTAATGGAAAAAGTAATTAATAATCCTGAAGCGATGGACGGCTCTCCCGAATTAAATATTGCTCATAAGATGTCAGTAAAAGAATACGAAGAGTTCACACCATATTCACAAAGACTTGAAGAGAATTGGGGTAAACCTCCTGGAAACCTAAATAGTGACGGACAAAATCTTCTTATCTATGGTAAACATTTTGGAAATGTTTTTATAGGTGTTCAACCTACATTCGGCTATGAAGGTGATCCAATGAGGTTACTTTATTCTAGAAGTGCTAGTCCTCATCACGGTTTTGCTGCTTATTACACCTATGTAGAAAAAATCTGGGGAGCTGATGCTGTTCTTCATTTTGGAACCCACGGATCACTTGAATTTATGCCTGGCAAACAGATGGGCATGAGTGAAACTTGCTATCCTGATTCTCTCATTGGATCATTACCTAATTTGTATTACTATGCTGCTAATAATCCTTCTGAAGCGACAATCGCTAAAAGAAGAGGATACGCTTCAACAATTAGCTATTTAACTCCTCCAGCAGAAAATGCAGGACTCTACAAAGGACTTAAAGAACTAAGCGAACTTGTTGGTTCTTATCAACAACTAAGAGAAAATAGTAGAGGTATTCAAATAGTTAATGCAATAGTCGAGACTTCTAAACAATGTAATCTTGACAAGGATGTGGAGCTCCCTTCAAAAGATGTAGAAGAACTCTCAATAGATGAAAGAGATTTATTTGTTGGTAATATCTATAAACAGTTGATGGAAATTGAAAGTAGATTATTACCATGCGGCCTTCATACTATTGGAGAAGCTCCAACGTCAGAAGAAGCTGTTGCAACTCTCGTAAACATTGCATCTTTAGAAAGAGAACAAGAGGGATTAAGATCTCTTCCTGGACTGCTTGCAGAATCCATGGGTCTTACTATTGAACAAATTTATGATGGTAATAATAAAGGTGAACTCAAATTTGTAGAGTTAAATGAAAAAATCATAAAGACAGCAAGAGAGTCTATTTTTGCGATGGTCAACTCTTTAAAAATTGTTGATGGCAGAGTTTATTTAGAAAAATCACTTCTTTCCAAATTGTTTGACTTTCTTAAAGTATTTGGTCTAAATTTACCCACCCCTTGGCTAAGAGTCTGTAACTTAAATGGATTTAATGAAGTTAACCAGAAGGAATTAAATAAATTATTTGATTACTTACTTTTCTGTCTGGAACAGGTCTGTGCAGACAAAGAGATGGATAGCCTCATTAAAGCACTAGATGGAAATTATGTATTACCGGGTCCAGGAGGAGATCCCATTAGAAATCCAGGCGTTTTGCCCAGTGGCAAAAATATCCATGCACTTGATCCTCAATCAATCCCAACTACAGCAGCAGTAGCTGCAGCAAAGTCTGTTGTTGACAAATTAATTGAAAGACAAAAGCAAGAGCAAGGAACTTGGCCTGAAACGATAGCTTGCGTTTTATGGGGTACTGATAACATCAAAACTTACGGAGAATCACTAGCACAAATCTTATGGTTTGTTGGGGTAAAGCCAAAACCAGATTCTGTTGGAAGAATTAACAAACTAGAACTAATCCCTTTAGAAGAATTAGGTAGGCCTAGAATAGACGTGGTAGTTAACTGTTCAGGAGTATTTAGAGATCTATTTATCAATCAAATGGCATTAATAGATCAGGCAGTCAAATTAGCAGCTGAAGCTGATGAACCATTGGAATCTAATTTTGTAAGGAAACATTCACTAGAACAGGCAGAAAAAGAAGGCACTTCTATAAGAGAAGCTTCAGCGAGAGTATTTTCTAATGCAAGTGGAAGTTACAGTTCAAATGTTAATTTAGCCGTAGAAAATTCAACATGGGAGGAAGAAAATGAATTACAAGAAATGTATTTATCACGAAAAACATATGCTTTTAATGCCGATAATCCAGGTGAGATGAATCAAAAAAGAGAGGTATTTGAGTCAGTAATGAAAACAGCAGATGTTACATTCCAAAACCTTGATTCTTCTGAGATTTCATTAACAGATGTAAGTCATTATTTTGATTCGGATCCAACAAAATTGATCAAGACATTAAGAGATGACGGAAAAGAACCAAGTAGCTACATAGCGGATACAACGACTTCTAATGCTCAAGTCAGAACACTAGGAGAGACTATCCGATTAGACTCAAGAACAAAACTTTTAAATCCTAAGTGGTATGAAGGCATGCTCAAATCTGGCTACGAAGGAGTTAGAGAACTTTCTAACAGACTTAATTACACTCTTGGTTGGAGTGCGACAAGTGGGCAAGTAGATAATTTTGTATATGAAGAAACTAATGAAACATTTATAAATGATGAAGAGATGAGGAAAAGATTAATGGATCTTAATCCTAATAGTTTCAGAAGAATTGTTGGAACATTGCTAGAAGTCAATGGTAGGGGATATTGGGAAACTTCAGATGAGAATATAGAACAGTTGAAAGAACTATACCAAGAGGTAGAGGATAAAATCGAAGGAGTTAAAGAATAATAAATATATTATTTTCTGTAAATCCTATCAGCTACTTTTAGAATTTGAAAATTTAGTTTGACGTTGTGAACCCTCACAATATCAATATTAAATTGAGAACAAAGACAACTTATTGCAAGTGTTCCTATATCCCTTTCTTTTGGATTTTTCTCATTCAAAATTTCTCCTATAAATCTCTTCCTAGATGCACCTATCAAAATTGGCAAATTCCATTTTTTAAATTCATCTAAGTTTCTCAAGATTTCCAAATTATGATTGATATCCTTTGAAAAACCAATTCCAGGATCCACTATTATATTTCTTTCAGATATATTTTTTTCTAAAGCATTCTTTATTAAATTATCAAGAGAGCACTTAACATCACTCAATACATTCTGGTAATTAGAGAGTTGATTCATATTTTGACTATTACCGCGACTATGAGTTATGACGAATGGACACTTGAATTTTGATGCAACATCCAAAATTTTTATGTCTCTTCTTCCTCCCGTTACATCATTTATCCAATTAGCACCATTTAAAAGTGCTTCATAAGCCACTTCAGAATTAAAAGTATCAATAGAAATTAAAACATCTGGAAATTCAGATTTTATTAATTTTAGATATGGGATCAATCTTTCTATTTCTACACTAGTTCCAACTTCTTCAGCCCCAGGTCTTGTACTTTGAGCACCAAGATCAATAACATCAACACCATTTCTCAAGAAATGATTTACTTGATCTAAAACTTTTTTTGAAGAGTTTAATTCCCCACCATCACTAAATGAATCAGGAGTTAAATTAATAACTCCCATAATTGATGTTTTTTGGCCCCAGCCTTTAGGCCATGGATTTCTCTTATTGATAATTTGCAATTCTCGCAAAACTATTCGGATCTAGTGAAGCCCCTCCAACTAACACCCCATCTATATCAGTCATTGACATGATTTCGTCAATATTATTAGGTTTAACAGATCCTCCATATTGAATAATTACATCATCAAAACCTATTAAATTCCGAATCAAAGAACATATCTTATTAGCGTCTTCTGCCTCACATGTTTTACCAGTGCCAATAGCCCATATCGGTTCATAAGCAACAATTAAATTAGATGGATCTGTATTTTCTAATCCTTGTTCAACCTGTCTAGTAATAACTCTAACAGCTTCTCCTCTCTCTCTTTGTTCTAATGTTTCTCCTACACAAACTATTGGAGTAAGTCCACTAGATTGAGCAAAAACTACTCTTTTATTAATTTGTTCATCACTTTCACTAAAATATTTCCTTGGTTCACTATGTCCAACAATTGCATATGAGACGCCATGTTCAAGAAGCATTTTTGGAGATATTTCTGCAGTAAATGCTCCTTGATCTTCCCAATGAATATTTTGACTAGAAATATCTAAATAATCAAAATCAGAATGATCAGAAAAGGTTGAAATAGCTGTAAAAGGTGGAGCAATAACAACTTTACGATCGTCCTTTATATTTTTTATTAAAGGAATAAACTCTTCTAAATATGCTTTAGCTTCAGCACAAGTCATGTGCATTTTCCAATTACCAGCAATTACAGATTTTCTCAAAATAGTATCTCCAAGAAAAATATACTAATACAAAGTGAGTGGATTAAGCTAACTATTCAAAAATTAATTCATTTTTTAGAAATATTACTTTATCTCCCTTGTTTAACTTCCTTCCTCTCCTAGTCTCAATTACACCATTAACCTTAACTGAACCGGATTTAATAAAAATTTTTGCCTCGCCGCCAGAAGATACCAAATTTTTCCATTTTAAAAATTGATCCAATTTCATTGTTTTTTATACCCAGACATATTGATAAAGTAGGATAAACAATTAAATATATAATATCTTGAGACTAATACCACCAGTCAGACCATATTCAAATAGATTTATTAAGGGTTTTATATGCATGCTTATTTACGTAGCTTGTTGGCCTTTATTAGCTTATTTAGCTGGAAACTTAATACCAGCTATTGGTTCAGGTGATCTCTCAAAAGTTTCTAGCATAATAATTAAGTCTTTATTTGTATTTTTAGTTCAGAAAACTGCTCAATTTGGACAGGATGTATTCATAGCAAAACCATCTTTAGAAATTAGTGAAGTGATGAGAGGAAATTTATTTAGCAGAATACAAAAAATAAAGATGAATTCTCTTGAAAACATTTCAGCCGGGGATATCACATATAGACTTACGGAAGATGCAGACAGGGTAAGCGAAGTTATTTATAAAACAGCTCAAGATACTATTCCATGCACTTTACAGTTGTTAGCGGTAATAATCTATATGTTTTATTTAGACTGGTCACTAACAATATCAGCATTCGTTTTAGCACCACTAATTATTCTTTCAGTTAACAGTTTTGGAAGAAGAGTTTTAATAGCCTCCGAAAAAAGTCAAGAATCAACAAGTAATTTAGCAGGTTTAATAGGTGAATCTATAAATGGAATGTCCACGATAAGAGCTTTTGCTGCAGAAAATTGGATTGAGAAAAGATTTTATAAAAGATTAAGTACAAATAAAAAAGCAAAATATAAAACATTAAAACTACTTGCATTTCAACATCCAGTTGTAGGATTTGTTGAAGCATTTGGAATATTAGCGATATTAGGTTTAGGAGCAGCAAGAATTAATTTAGGACTTCTAACAAGCGAAGAGTTTAGTAGTTTTTTTGCAGCGATATTAATGCTTATTGATCCAATAAGTCATGTAAGTACAAATTTTAATGACTATAAACAGGCAGAAGCCTCAATAAAAAGGTTGAAAAACATAAATCAAGAACCTGTCGAAGATGATAAAAAAAATTTACGAAGGATATCCAATTTTCAAGGCAAAATAAGTTTCAAGAAAGTAATTTACGCTTACAAAAAAAATAATCAAGTACTTAAAAATATCGATTTAGAAATTAAAAGGGGTGAAGTCACAGCATTTGTTGGAGCCTCAGGAGCTGGCAAAAGCACAATGTTGGCCTTGATATTAAAATTTATAACGCCTAGTAATGGTGAAATATTAATTGATGATAAAAATCTGAAGTTATTAAATACTAAAGATATAAGAAAAAATATTGCATTAGTGCAACAACAGCCTTTTTTATTTTCTGGAAAAATTATTGATGCAATAAGAATGGGCAGAAGTTTTACCAAGGAAGAAGTTATAGAATCAGCAAGAAAAGCAAACGCTCACCACTTCATTCAACAGCTGCCTGAAAAATATGAAACTGAGATAACTGAAAGAGGATCAAATTTTTCTGGTGGTCAGATCCAGAGGATAGCAATTGCAAGAGCAATACTAGGAAACCCATCCATTCTTCTCTTAGATGAAGCCACAAGTGCATTAGATGCAGAATCAGAATCAGAAGTTCAAGAAGGTCTTAATAGAGCTATGAAAAATAGAACTGTAATTATAATTGCCCATAGATTAGCCACGACTCAAAAGGCAGATAAAATAGTTGTCTTTAATAAGGGTGAAATTGTTGAGGTTGGGAAACATATTGATTTACTTAATAAAAAAGGAATATATAGAGAATTATGTGAAAAACAATTAATTAACAAAGTATAATTTACATGTTTATTAAAAAGTAAAATCCATGAGTGAAAACACAAATGATTCTGGCAACCCAGTTTTAACATTTGAAGGGAAGGAGTATCTGATAAATGATCTTTCTAAGGACATAAAAGAATCTATAAAAGGATTGCAAATAGCGGAAACACAACTAAAAATGCATGAGGATACATTGAAATTACTCTCAATTAGTCGAAACTCTTTAGCAAATCAATTAAGAGAAAAACTAAAAAACCTTGAGTAAAGTTTTAATAATTATGGATTTCTTGTAGAGAGTAAGTATCAATATTATTACTTTGCAAAGCCTTAATTGCTTTAATGGCGGCTTTGGCCCCAGGAATAGTTGTAAAAGTTGGAATATTATATTCTAAGGCAGCCCTCCTCAAATATGCATCATCATGGAGAGCTTGGGAGCCTATTGGTGTATTAATAATTAATTGAACAAGTCCTGAACGAATTAAGTCCTCTATATTTGGTCTACCTTCATGTACTTTTAGTACTTCTTCAACTTGAATGCCTAAATCAACCAAATAAGAAGCTGTACCTTTTGTTGCAATTAACTTAAATCCTAAAATCAACAATTCCCTGGCAATTTCTTCAAGATTTTTTTTATCTAAATCATTAGTAGACAAAAAAGCTACTCCCTCAGAAGGAACTCCATTTCCTGCTGCCAATTCTGACTTAGCATAAGCAATTCCAAAATCTTTTGCTAAACCCATTACTTCTCCAGTAGATCTCATTTCAGGACCAAGGAGTGTATCAGATCCTGGAAATCTTTTGAAAGGCAAAACAGCTTCTTTTACTGCCTGATATTTTGGAGAAAATTCTTGGGTAAAATTCACATCTTCTAAAGTAAAACCTTGCATTAACTGGGTCGCTAATTTTGCAACTGGTTTACCTATTGCCTTTGAAACAAACGGGACTGTTCTAGAAGCCCTTGGATTTGCCTCAAGAATAAATAATTTATTTTCTTTATTATTTAAATTTGTCACTGCAAATTGCAAATTAATTAACCCTACAACATTTAGTCTTCTTGCAATTAATTTTGTCCAATTTTTTACAGTCTCCAGAGTGGATTTTGAAAGAGAAATGGATGGTAAACAACAAGCTGAATCTCCTGAATGAATTCCTGCAGGTTCAACATGTTCCATCAAACCGGCAATTACAACAGAACCTTCTGAATCACATAAAGCATCAACATCTATCTCAATAGCATTATTCAAATATTGATCAAGGAGAATTGGATGATCAGGCGATACCTTAACTGCTTCAGAGACGTATCTAAATAATTCATTCTCATCTTTAACAATTTCCATTGCCCTACCTCCTAAAACGTAAGAGGGTCTAACAACCAAAGGGAATCCAATATTTTTTGCTACAGTTTGTGCTTCACTTTGATTACGAGCTATACCGTTTAAAGGTTGCCTAATACTTAATTCCTCAAGAATTTTTGTAAATTCCTCTCTATCTTCTGCTAAATCGATAGAGATAGGAGATGTTCCTAGAATTTTTGATCCAGTTTTAATCCCATCATTAGATTGAAGCCATTTAAATAACGGCAAGGATAATTTAAGCGGAGTTTGACCACCGAATTGAACGATTAAACCATAAGGATTTTCAGCCTCTATTATGTTGAGTACATCCTCTAAAGTTACTGGCTCAAAATATAAAATATCGCTAGTATCGTAGTCTGTTGATACGGTCTCTGGGTTACTGTTAACCATTATAGTTTTATAACCATTTGTCGAAGATTGGTATGACGCATGGCAACAACAATAATCGAATTCTATTCCCTGGCCGATTCTGTTTGGACCTCCACCTAAAATCATAATTTTTTTTGATTTATTATCTTTTGAAATCTCGTTATCAGAAGTTTGAGAATTGAAATTAATAAAAGATTCTTCGTAAGTTGAATAATGATAGGGAGTTGAGGATGAGAACTCTGCTGAACAAGTATCAACAGTTTTATAAATTGGTATTATATTTAGTTCTTTTCTATAGTTTCTTACATCAAAAAAATCAGAATTAGTTAACTTTGCTATCTGTTGATCTGAAAACCCTTGTTGCTTAGCTATCAGCATTAAATCCCTATCTAATTCGAAAAGTTTTTTTTCTTGCAAAAAATTAATTTCAAAATTAAAAATATTACGTAATTTCTCGATAAACCATAAATCTATATTTGTAACTTCTTGAATATAAGAATTAGTTTTTCCAAGCTGCATAGCTTTTTTAATTATGAGAATTCTTTCAGATGTTGGGTTTCTTAAACTATTCCTTAGATCATTTTCGCTTTTAATTTCATCTAATGAATCACATTCCCATCCAAAAATACCAACTTCTAAGGACCTTAATGCTTTCTGGAATGATTCTTCAAAAGATCGGCCAATTGCCATAGACTCACCAACGGATTTCATTGCAGTACTTAAGGTATTTGAGGAACCTTTAAACTTTTCAAAAGCGAATCTGGGAATTTTGGTTACAACGTAATCAATTGAAGGCTCAAAACATGCGGGTGTTTTTTTTGTGATGTCATTAATAATCTCATCGAGTGTATAGCCAACAGATAATAATGCCGCAATCTTTGCTATTGGAAATCCAGTTGCTTTACTTGCCAAAGCAGAGGATCTACTAACACGAGGATTCATTTCTATTACAATAACTTCTCCATTAGTTGGATTTATTGCAAATTGAATATTACTTCCTCCAGTTTCAACTCCTACTTCTCTAATAATTTTTAACGACAAGTCCCTCAATCTCTGATATTCCTTATCTGTTAATGTCTGTGCGGGAGCTACGGTAATCGAATCTCCAGTATGAACACCCATTGGATCTAAATTTTCAATACTGCAAACTATTACTACATTATCCGCAGTATCTCTCATAACCTCTAATTCAAACTCCTTCCATCCAATTAGTGATTTTTCAATCAAAATTTGATTACTTGGACTTTCTTCTAGACCTGTTGTACACAATTCGACAAATTCTTCAAGATTATAAGCAATTCCACCTCCTACTCCACCCAAAGTAAATGCAGGTCGAATTATAAGAGGGTATGAATTAATTTTTCTTGATACTTTTTTAGCTTCAGTTAGGTTGGATGCTATCCCAGATGGGCATACATTTACATTTATTTTTTCCATCGATTCTTTAAACAATTTTCTATCTTCAGCTTTATTAATAGCCCTTAAATCAGCACCAATTAATTCAACATTATTTTTTTTTAAAAAATCTGACTCTGATAATTTAACCGCAAGATTCAAAGCAGTTTGACCTCCCATCGTAGGAAGAATTGCATCAGGTTTTTCTCTTAAAATAATCTGAGAAACAATTTCAGGAGTCAATGGTTCAATATATGTTTTGCTTGCAATCTCGGGATCTGTCATTATCGATGCTGGATTTGAATTTATCAATATAATTTCATAACCAGCTTTTCTTAAAGCTTTACATGCTTGAGTGCCAGAGTAATCAAATTCGCAAGCTTGTCCTATAACAATCGGTCCAGACCCTAGAATAAGTATTTTTTTAAGATCACCTCTTTGAGGCATAATTAAAAACCTTCATTTATTTTATGCTACTGATAAATCATCAGATGTTAATCAAGTTACTTGAAAAGCAACATTTGTTTCTATAGTATTGAAAGAAATTAATTTTTTATGAGCGAACTTCAGCGACTTAAAAGTTTGTTGCCTCCTGAGAATGAGAGTTGGGTATTTGTTGAAGCTGCTGCTGCTATAGATCCACCTTTAATAACACTTGAGGAAATTGGTCGTGATGAAGTAGAAATTCAAATTGATTTAGAAGAATGGGATAACTTAGCAATCGACCACAGAAATTTATTGTTTTGGCATGAAGTTGGAAAAATTCAAAATGACACAATTCCCAGAGATGGATGGGAAATGGCTGCTCTTGCCATAGGGCTAGGAGGAGCAATAGGAGAATTGTGGGTACAAGATGGACTACTTTTATTACTTGCTCTTGGTTTATCAAGTTTTGCTGGGTATAGATTATATATAAAAAATAACTCTGAGAAAAAACTTCAAGATGCTATTTTTGCAGATGAAAGAGCAATTGATCTTGCTTGTAGATTTGGATATAGTATTCCGAATGCTTATAAGAGTCTTGGAGGGGCATTAAAGGAGTTAATCGAGAAAACGCGAAAAAAGAAAAAAAGAAGTTTCTTCGAAGATAGATTAGAGGCTTTAAGAAAAAGTGCAGAAAAAGCTAGATCAGAGTTGTCTCAGCAAGAAGGTTCAGAAAAATCTGTTTCAAGCGAAAATGTCTATGGACAATAAAAGTTTAGTATTAATGGCAGCTAAAGCCTGTGATGAAAAAAAAGCAATAGATATAAAACTTATAAAAATTGATAAAGTATCTTTTATAAGTGAATGGATACTGATTGCAGAGGGGTTATCTGATGTACAGGTTAGATCCATAACTAAATCTGTAGAGGGAGAGCTTAGAGAGAAGGCTAAAATTGAGCCGATAAGAAAAGAAGGAGTTAACGAGGCAAAATGGGCTTTACTTGATTATGGTGACTTGATTGTAAATATTTTTCAACCAGAAATAAGGAAATTTTATGACCTTGAATCTTTCTGGAGTAATGGAGATAATCTTACATTTCCATAATTATTATTTTATGAACGATCCTAAATGTCCTGTACCTAGAGAGCAACAGCCCACAAATGAATACATTGAATTATCAAAATCCATAATTTTCTCTTGGCCAAAAACAAAAAAATCATTACTCCTTGTATTGATTAAATTCTGGGCAGGTGCTTTTGTTCTATTCCTCTTTATTTCATCGGGTAGTGTATATTTCAAAACATCCCTCTTAAAATATATCCTTTTAAGTTTTTTTAGCAGCTTATCAATACCTCTATTAATTACTATAAGGCTATATCTTGGTTGGAAACATGTATTTAAGAGATTGACATCTGAAAAAGTAGAGTACGAAGAATCAGGTTGGTACGACGGCCAAGTGTGGATAAAGCCATTAATTCTAAAAGAAAAAGAATCACTTATTGCCTCAATTGAGGTAAAACCCATTTTAAAAAATTTAATTCAAATTTTTTCTATCATCTCGGTCCTAGCTTTATCAGGAATTCTTTTTTTTCAATATAACAATTTCTAAATGAGTTCAAACTTTAAAAACCTTTACACATCGAATAATCCTCCTTTACAAGCAACCTTAATGAGAGGAACAAATATTGAGTCAATTCATAAAATTCATGCTGTTATTAGTGACAAAAAAGGTAGGGTTTTAATGTGCGCTGGAAATCCAGAATATAAAAGTTTTATAAGGTCAGCATTAAAACCTTTTCAAGCAATCCCTTTTGTTAGCAGTGGAGCCGCATCAAAAATCAATAATGATTCAAAATCAATTGCATTAGCTTGCGGATCTCATAGTGGATCAAAACTTCACTCAAGGGAAGCCTTCAAAATTTTATGGGAATACGATATCGATATTAGTAGTCTGAAATGTCCTAAAACAATGACAAGTCCCTTAGAACATAATTGTTCAGGAAAACATGCTGCTTTCTTAGCGACATGCAAAAAAATGAATTGGCCATTAGATAGTTACTTGAAGGGAGATCATCCACTTCAAATTGAAATATTTAGAATTATTTCTGAATTACTCGAGATCCCAATATCTGAAATAAATGCAGAACGCGATGATTGTGGAGCCCCAACTCTTTTTTTAAAACTAATAGAAATGTCTAAATTATATTCACTCTTAAGTAGTTCAGACAATGCTGAATTAGAACAAATAAGTAGAGCCATGACAACTAACCCAATAATGTTAAGTGACAATAATAAATTTGATACAGAAATAATTAAGGCTTCTCATGGACAAGTTATAGGTAAAGGCGGTGCAGAAGGAATACAGTGCCTATGTAAAGTAAATGAAGGGATTGGATTGGCTTTAAAAGTAGAAGACGGCTCAAAAAGAGCTAAACATGCTGTTAGTCTTCACCTATTAAAACAATTAGAGTGGATATCTGACCTAAGAATTCAAGACATTGAAGAAAAAGTGTTTAATTTTTCAGAAGGCGTGAGAATCGAAGTTAAAGGGCAATTAAAATTCCAAGAATCCTAAAGAAATAGAAAAAACTACCCTTTCAGATGTATGCTATATATATGCCGCGGGGTAGAGCAGTCTGGTAGCTCGTCGGGCTCATAACCCGAAGGTCGGGAGTTCAAATCTCCCCCCCGCCACCAATGATATAGCCTCCTTATGGGGGCTTTTTTATTGGAAATACAGGGTTTTTAGGTATCAGCTATAACTTTACTTACTGGTCTGTCTATGATTTAATTGGACTGAAATATACTCAATTAGACCTTTACAAGTAGACTTTAAGTAGAGTTTTTAATGACAAGATCACGCAGAAAAACTAGGACTTGGGAAGATGTTATCGATTTTTTAGTTGATATTGAAGCTAGATATATGGTTCGGAGGTATAAAAAGTCTCCTTTTTTAAGTATTAGAGATAAACAAACTGATAAACAATATTCATTAAAGCCAGTAAAAGCATATGAAAATATAGATCAGGTATTAGCAGTTGCAAGACTAATAGAACACGTTGGGAATAATGATTGGAATATTGATATGCCTATACTCGATCAACTTCAATTTCTGGATAATCCAAATTTAGAGATAGAAAAAGAAACACCTTTATATACTTGGTCAGATATAAAAGAAATTACAGTAAATTATTTAGATAAAACGCAAAAACGATCTAGTGCAAAAAATACTAAAGCAGATTTAAATAATCTAATTAACTCAAATACTTCTTTAAATTGGAACTCTATAAAAAAATGGGTATTTGAAAAATCTATAGAATCAAGACCTTTTAAAAATAGATTAGATTCTCTTGAGCAAGTTAGATTAGCTCTATCAACTATTAATGGAAATGAACCTAATTTTATAACTAAATCAAATTTATTACTTTTAAGAGAACAACATAATAGAGAAAATAGAAAACTAAAAAAATATAGACCCGACCAAGAATTTGCAAATATCAGAGGAATACCAACTAAAGAAGAAGCAGAAAAATATTTTGATTCATTAGATAAACAATTCGAGTTAGAAAAATGGTGTTTAGCTATTCAACTTTGTTATGGACTAAGAAACCATGAAGTATTCCATATAAGCAAAGTTAAAAAAACTAAAGATATACAAGATGCTGACAAGTGGATATATATTCCTGGTGCATGGAGAACAAAGAGTAAAAATGAACATTATGCCTTTCCTCTATATCCTGATTGGATCAAAAAATATAATCTATTAGAGAATTTTGAACGTATGCAAAAAAGTCTAAGAAGTAAGGCAACAATGATAATCAAAAGTTCTATAGATAAAACTAAAGATGTTTCACCCAATGATTTAAACGATCTTGGGGTATGTATTAATAACGATTATTTAGGGGAATGGATTGGTAGAAGATTATCAAATGCAATGCCTCCATTACTTGCTGCAATTCCTAATAAAAAAGGATTAATTGATAATTCTGCAAATAAACAACCAATAACCCCTTATGACCTAAGACATACTTATGCAATACGACTAGCTACTGATCCTAGATGTTCTCATATATCTATAGAAGAAGCTGCACAATCAATGGGTCATGATGTAGCAACACATAAAAAGCACTATCAATATTGGATTAGTAGTGAAGAAAAGAAAAAGCAGATAATGTTTGCAACTTCCATACCAGAAAATAATTAGTCAAAATAAAGTTAAGTAAATATATAACCATGCTTTGTACTTTTACTGAGGCTTATAAATGTCTAGGTTTTAAATCCAGAGCTAGTATTTATCAACTTAGAGATAAAGGAATACTTGACCCTTATATAAGACGCATAAATGACCAAAAATACCTTTTTATGGGTGCTATTAAAGGTGTAACTTTAGCCAAACATATTCAAAATAATCTGACTTCTAACAACTGGATTCCGATTAACGATTATGACCTTAAAAAATACATAGAACTCGCTAAATCACAGTAATTTACTCTAAATCGACTTAAACGCTGTCTAAGTTCATATATTGCTGACGCTAGAAAATTTCAGAGCTTTCAGACGTCCCACGTAGATATAGGTCAAAGGGACCCACGAAGTGGTGCAAGTAGTAAGCGTTTCATCAGCAATAAACTTTTGTTCCTCTGTAAGTAATGTAATAAACCCCACCTTTTGGGCCAACATAAAACATTGTTCCTTTATATTGTGATCTACCAAATTTATTTAAACGTGATTGATGAATATTCCATTTACGAGTATTTAAATCTGGATTGGCATATAATTTTTCATTTCGAGAATCTGCTCGTGATTTTCCACCTCTTTCTTCTAATTGTTCTCTTGCACCTCTAGAAAGAAGACCAATTATAAAAAAAGAACTTATTATCAAACCAACTGTAGCCGCCTCCTTATACTCACTTTCAGGTTGCAATAAATAACCGATTAAAACTATCAAAAAAATTATAAAAAAAAGTATATAAACGCTTTTTTGCTGGTGTGTCATTAAAAGAAACTAATTGCCCCTTATTGTAGATCGACGACTGTCAATCGTATTTAATATAGCGGTGCAAGTACTAGGCGTTTCATCAGGCCTAAACTTATGTTTAAACTTTGAGCTAATACCTCATTCTTAAATCACAATCATTAGTAATTTTGATTTGATTTCTATAACCAAGTGCCATTTGATTCATTGCTTCTTCTGAAAAATTACTTTTTTCAATTCGCCTAGCAAATCTAGAAATTAAACTTTCAACCTCATATTTTGAGTAACCTTCCCAAAGTAAAAAACAAGCGAAAGCTGCTGTCCCTTCTCCAAAACCAGATTTTCTAAAATTAGATTTAGCTGGACTAGTTAATGATCCACTCATGACAATTAAACTAATAAAAGTAATAAGATTTTTTTTAATCATTATAAAGAAAGGATTTAATTGCCCCTTATTTTAGATCGACTGTCAATCAACATAATTATAGGGTCGAGGGCAATAGACCTACAACAGCCATGTAAAGAAACAACTATGTTCCAGATGTATAGGATCGACCCAATCTATACACCGAAATCCATTACCCTCTAATACTTATGTTGTTATGTCTTGAATAGCACCAAATGATTCAGCATGACGCACCTTAACGTCTAATGCTTGAATGATTCTTACTGATGTAACACCTGTCTGTGAAAGGGTGTACGGATCCACTAGTATTTCACTTTCTCCGAAAAGTCCCACTAATAGGTCAGAGAAGTTTCCATAAATCATTGCTGAACAAACACCAGAACTAGAACCCTTAGTTAAGTTGGAAGGCACGTTATTGGAAACCATGAATGATCTGTTAGCAATCTGTTGGCTACCAACTGCACCTGCATAAGGTGATAAGTGATAAGCAGAGTTACCATCTTTTAGTTTTGATAAAGCATTTTCTACTGCGGTATTAGTAACAAAAGCACAGGAAGCTACGTCTGCATTATCTACAGCTACAGTTTGTTTTAGGTCTAAAACCTTGTCCAAAGTAATAGCTCCACCATTTGTTCCAATAGCTACTGAACCTATACCTGTAGTTTGTAAGATTCCATCAGGTTCATTAGAACCGCCACCATTTAGAAGCAGCCGTAAGGCTGTTTTTTTTTAATATTCTCCTTTCAGGAATTAACAAAGATATTAGCGAAATGATGAAATATAATTTATTAAAAAACTTATTACAAATCCTTTTGCATAGAAAATTTAAAATCAACTCTCACTATTAGACCAATAATTATAAAGAAAATTCCAATATATGAATTCAAAGATAATTCCAAAATTTTTATTTATGGTTATAAATAAATATTAGCTTATTAAACATAACTATTAAATAGCCACATAACAAGGAACTGGAAAAATATCAGAATGTTGAACTTTTACTTGTTTGAATCAATAACTCTTTAAGGTAGAGTGACATCCATTAATTTATGAATACATGCAGAATTTGCTACAGCGTGATCTAGGTTCAAGCTTATTATCAATAGCTGTTATTCTGGGTTGGTTAGGACTGTTTTTCGTCTTCTTGAGGATATTAACAATTTCTCTTAAAAGGATGCTTGAAACAATATTCAAAAAATCTTAATGCTTAAAATAAATCAGTTATCTTTAATTAATCACATAATTACCTATTCAATATTTATAATAACCTAAAAATGTCAATTTTAGATACGGCAAAGATAGGAAATTCGGTTCAAGTAAATTTAGAATTATCAAAAGACAGACTTACTAAAGAAATTATTGATGCTATAAATATTTCTTCAGTGGGTAAAATTTGTGATTTCAGAATAACTGATGGTAAAGGTATTGGAGTAGTTTTGCAATTATCTAATGGGAAAGAGCATTGGTTTTTTGAAGATGAAATTAATCTCCTAGATGAAAATGGTAATGTAATAAAAAAAACAAACGATACAAAATATAGCAACAGTTTGATAAATAATATTTTGGGTAGATTAAATTATGAAAATAAAAATAAGGTTGGAGAGTTACTTAATCCAATTAACTTTTTTCTCTGGCTAGTTGTTTCGTTTAAAGATATTTTTTAAATCACTAAAAATTTTTCTAAGATAGAAATTATTTAATAAATTGTTTAAAAAAACCTAAAAAAATTTTAAATTAAATGGTAAAAAATATAATCGATGTAAGAAACTTATCTAAGTCATTTGATATCTCTTCTAAAGATCCAGGGTTAAAAGGAACGCTAAAACATTTTTTTAGAAGAAAAACAAAAAGTTTGAAGGTTATTAAAAATATAAGTTTTGAAATCAAAGAAGGGGAAATTGTAGGCTTTCTAGGTGCTAATGGAGCAGGAAAAACAACAATTCTAAAAATACTTTGTGGCTTAATCTATCCAAGTGAAGGTTCAATTTTAGTTTCAGGCTACTTACCGTTCAGAAGAAAAGAAAATTTCCTAAAGAACATTACTTTAATAATGGGTCAAAAACAACAGCTTATTTGGGATCTTCCACCAATTGAATCATTTTATTTAAATGCATCGATATATGACTTAGATAAGTTTGAAGCAAAAAAAAGGATAAAAAAATTATCTGAAATGCTTGAAATCGATGAAGAGTTATTCATACCTGTTAGAAAACTATCTCTAGGGCAGCGCATGAAGTCAGAATTGCTAGCAGCTTTGATACATGAGCCAAATATTCTATTTTTAGATGAGCCTACTCTTGGTTTAGATATTAATGCACAAAGAAATTTAAGAAAATTTCTTCAAAATTATAATAAGGAAACTAATGCAACGATATGCTTAACTAGTCATTATATGAAAGACATAACATCATTATGCAAGAGGGTTATATGTGTTCATAAGGGTACAATCTCATATGATGGAGAACTGGATCAATTATTAAAAAAACTATCCCCTGTCAAGGAAATATTAATAGTTTGTCGCTCAGAAGAAGATGCAATAAAATTAGAAAATTCTGGTTTTACTGTTGTAAATAAAAACAAGAATGAAATTACAATAAAAATTAAAAATAATTCTATTACTTCTTCCTTGAAAGCTATATTAAATAATTTCGAAATTGAAGACCTCTATATCAATGAACCACCTATAGATGAAATTATTGGGAAAATATTAATAAAAAAAGATTATGATCTCTGATTTGATTAACCATAAAATATTTACATTGCTAAAGGTCCAATACTCAAACATGTTGGAATATAGGGTAGAGATTGCACTGTGGGCAATATCAGGGATAATTCCATTTTTTATGTTAAACATATGGACAAACAATAACCTTAATGAATCGATAAACATTAGTGATATTATGTTATCTAGGTATTTTTTATGTGCTTTTTTTGTAAGACAGTTTTCTGTGGTTTGGGTTGTATTTAGCTTTGAAGAAGATTCTCTTATGGGGAAAGTATCTCCTTATCTAATTCAACCTCTAAATCCATTTTTCAGGTATTTTGCACAACATCTTGCTGAACAAATAACAAGATTTCCTTTTGCACTAATAATCGCATTTTTCTTTTTTATTTTTAATCCAGAAAGTATATGGGTTCCAAATATAGGAGTTTTATTCTTATCAATAATATCCACTTTCTTATCATTTTTAATTCAATTCTTAATTCAGTCCATAGTTGCATGTCTATGTTTCTGGACTGAAAAAGCATCCTCAATCGAGAGATTATTATTTATCCCAACATTATTTCTATCAGGTCTTTTAGCTCCAGTAGTTTCATTTCCCGATTATGTTAAATCTTGGATTTATTTAACTCCTTTTCCATATCTAATTGATTTCCCCGCAAACTTATTATCAGGTAACGAAATAAATGTTAGTGGAGGCTTAAGTATGCAAATTCTATGGATTCTTTTACTTTTCCCAGCATTTAAAAAAATATGGTCCGAAGGAACAAAGAAATATACCGCTATGGGGTCATGACTCTAAGAAAATATTTTAAAGTTTATACTAAATTTCTACATACTTCTTTAGCTTCTGAATTAGAGTATAAAACTAATATATTAATTGATTTAATTACCGCAATATTAAGTTTAATAGGGAGTATTTTTTTATTATCTATATTTTTTCAAAACGCTGGCAGCATTGGAGGATGGGACTTTGAACAGGCACTAATAATTCAAGGAATATATACAATTTTGAATGGAATAACTAATACATGGTTCAATCCAAACCTTACCGAAATTGTTAAACATGTAAGAGAAGGAACTTTAGATTTCGTCCTTTTAAAACCTATTGATAGTCAATTTTTTATCTCTTTAAAAAAAATAGCTCCATCAGGTTTTTTAGAAATAATTCTTGGATTTTGCTTATTGTTATACTGCATCAAAATAAATCAAATAAATTTAAATTTAAGTTTTCTGACTTTATGTCTTATAACGATAGTCTGCTCAATATGTATTTTGTATAGCTTATGGTTTTTTATCTCTACAACTACTATCTGGTTTGTTAAGACATGGAACGCCACAGAAGTATTAAGATCTTTTCTTTATATTGGAAGATTTCCTCTAAACTCATTTTCATTTACTCTAAGAATATTTTTTAGTGTTTTTATTCCTATTGCTTTTATAACTACAATTCCTTCTGAAGTTTTCCTTGGTCTCTCTCAATTATGGAAAATATTGCTTGAATTTTTCGTTGCTATAGTATTTCTTTTTACTTCTAGAAAGTTCTGGGTTTTTGCATTAAAGTTCTATTCATCAGCTTCTAGCTAAATATTATTTAACAACCTCTTTACAAAATTCCCAAATTTTTTGTTTACTTTTCAGTTTAGAGAGACTAGATAATTTCTCAAAACTAGATGAAGATTTTTCAACTGATAACAGTCTACAATTGTTGTTGATTTGATAATGCCTTGAAATTAGTCCTAATTTAAGTGCAATATCGCAAAGAATGATTATAAGCGCGAGAATAAAAAAAGACCTAAAAATATTTGAAAATGATTTTGAATTATTATTATTTTCAGTTTTTAATTCAAACTTCATTATTTAAAAATATGCTGAGGACACTTAATTGCAGCAATAGCAACAGCTGTAACTTTAAAATTATCTGAATTCTCAATAACCTTTTTAACTTCAAGTGGTCCAAATTTATTACTTGCATCACTGTATGAAAGAAGCAAAGATTTATAATTATCATGACCTAAATTTCTATATTCACAGAAATTATCACCAACATAATTTAAAAGTGTTAGTAATGTTAATTCAATCATTAAAGCTTTTTGAGCATCGGACTTCTTACGAATAATACAATGCATCATATTTTTAACAAGTTTAATTACATAAACAATTGAAAACCTTAAATATGAAATCTACTTATAAAGATAGAATTAAAAAATAATTACTGAATTGTTCTAATATCATTGGTAATATAAGAACAACACTACCTGTAGTGTTTAAATGTCAATCGTGTGGCGCTACAGATAGGGGGTTGCAATTTTGAAGAAATTGGTCTAAAAATAAGGTTCCCCATCACCCGGCTTCACAAATGTGAGGCCTTTTTTTTGATCTTTTTTAAAACAACTATATTAATACTTGCAGTTAAACTACAAAAAAGTCTTAATGGATTTAATAAATAAACTAATACCTACAAGAAGACAAACTGTGGTAAAAGTTTTTTTAACTAGTTCATTTCCTTTTAATTTTGATAAATGAGCTCCAAAATATCCTCCTGCAAAAGAACCAATTAATAATAAAAATAATATATTTTGGGGAACTGTTCCTATTTTACTCAAATAAATTGCTCCAGTAAAATTCCAAAAAATTCCAACAGTAAAGAATGTCAAACTTATAGCACGAAGAAAATCTATTCCAAAAGTTTTGATTAAAAGTATTGTTACAAGCAATCCAGTTCCTGAAGAAATAGAACCATTCAAAATTCCTATAAAGAAAATAAAAATTAAAAACCTAATTTTGTGGGTCAAGTTAAGATTATTATTAACTGAAGTTAAACCTAAATCTGATCTAATGAATGAGTAAAAAGCTAACAATATTGAAAATACTCCTAAAGTTAAGTACAAATATTGTTCTGATATAAATTCAACTAAAGAAGCTCCAAAAATCACTCCTGGCAATCCAAAAATTAAAATTTGCACTGCTATGTAAATATCGTTTCCAAGAGATTTGTAATTTCTTAATGAACCGCCTATTCCTAGAGCTACTGTTGCTAATTTATGGCTAGCCAGAGCTTGATAATAAGGAACACCTGATAATATTAAGGCGGGTAATTGAAATAAACCTGCTCCACCTCCAGAAATTGCTGAAAACGTATTAGAAAAGAAAGATATCAAAAAAATAGTAATGCTTTTATATATAGAATGATCTTGACTATCTACAAATATTGTTAGTAAATAAAGCATTGAATCAAAATTCAAATTCTTAAAAACCATTTAATAATTTTAATAAGAAATCTATGACTTAGATAGTATTTTCTTCTCTTTATCAATCATAGTTTATTAAAAACTGTTATTATCAATAAAACATCAAGAATATTATGCATAGAAAAGATGCAATTTACCTTGATCAGCTATGTCCCAAGATAAATAATAAAAGTTGGAAACAGTCACTAAATAAAATCACTAAATATAAATGTATTTATTGCGGTAAACCATCTGAATCACTTGACCACCTTCATCCAAAGTCAAAGGGAGGCAAAAGCAGCACAAGCAATTGTGTGCCTTGTTGTTTGTCATGTAATGGCAAGAAGTCAGATTCGGAAGTACTTAGTTGGTATAGAAAACAAAATTTTTATGATCCCAGAAGATCTATGGCAATACGAGCATGGTTTAATGATGATTTAAGACTAGCTTCAGTTCTTTTAAACTACATAAATTAAAAAATGTGATACGAATTGACATAGAATCCCAAAGTTATTTTTATCATTTTTAATAAAACTTTCATGAATTTAAATAATTTTGAATTTTATGTTATTTAAATTATCGTTATTCCTTCGTAATTTTTCTCATAGCTATTAAAAATAGATATTTTCGAATAATCTTCTTTCCAAATAATTGGTGAATCTATAATCTTCCTCTCTGGAGATTTTACTGAAAAAATTAATCCAAACACAAAAAGAATAGTTATTAAGATTATAATCATGACTAATTTGTCTGAAATATTTTTCATTTAACAAATCTATCTAGAAAAATTTTTGTCTGGAGTAGTTTTTTCGTAAATTTCTAGAAAATAAGATTTAAAATAATTAACTCCCTCCTTTCCCATTAATCCAAATGACCAACCACAATCATTTACTACTTGCAATGAAATTTGATTTGCCAAGTCATCTTTCTCAATCCATTTTTTTTGTGGATTATAGGAAAAAGATATAATGTTTTCTGTTTTTACAATTGCTGATTTCATTGCTTCATCTTTAGAAAAACCATTTTGAATAGCCTTACAATATTTTCTTGAGAAATTATTAGAGATCCTATTTTGGAGTAGACTAACACTAGGATCTGACGTGTCAAATGCCAATCCTAATGGCGGATTTAACAAGTAAATTAAAGAAATAATTAAACAAAAAAAGAATTTCAACAATAGCTATAAATTAGTACTTTTTAAATAATATAGTATTTTTATTATTGTCTTTTCAATTGAATCTTATAATTCTTAAAGCAAAAATAAATTTCAATTTATTAAAAATTAATAGTATTGCAATAAGTTCAGCAATAATAGTCAGAGGTTTATTTGATTACTAATATGTACGAATCATTGATGACATTGTTATTTTTCCCTGATTGGACAAATGGACTACCTTCAGACTTTTTAATACTTCATTTTTTTGTTGGAGCTGTGATTTTTCCATTCAATATGATTCACGCTAAAGCAAGAAAAATTGATAGTCAGAATCCACAGGAAGCAGCAAATGGGTATAAAAATTCTGATAATTCCACATTCTTTGGTTACGAAGAAATCAATTAGATTTCAATAAAAGTTATCTAAGGAATTACTTAATTAATGCTAATTTCGCTAAATACAGCTTTAGACCTCAAAATTTTTAGTCCTAGAGAACCTTTAGGTATACTGATTCTTTTTTTAGGATTAGTATTTACTGCCATGATTTTCTATATTATTTATGCTGTAAGCACTAACAAAGAATCAATAGAAGATAAAAAAATAAGAACAAAAAAAGAATCTATTCAACAAGAAAAAATTGGGAAATTATTTCCTAAGAAAAAATAAATTTAATTGGTTTTTTACTACTAAGAAATTTATTTATATTATTGATTATCAAATCTGTCGGGTCCAAAAACATTAGTTTTAGCTCTTTTAAATCAAACATTATTCATTAAAACCTGATCTTAACAACTAAATTCTTTTAACGAGAAATTAATATTGTGATTTTAGAGCAAAATATATTTTCATAACTAGCAATAAATGTTAAAAATAAAGAAATGATTTTAAATTTTGGACAATTCAGCTCATTATCTTTTTCTTGCTAGTGGAGTAAAAAATGGAGAAGGGTTTTGGATTGTTGGAGTCAAAAATTGTAATGAGAATGTTCTTGAGGATAAAACCCTTCTAGATTGCCACAGAAAAGAATTAATAGGTTATCAATCAGCAAAAGATATTCTCTTCGCCATTAAATTAAATATAGATAATTTATTACATGAACTAAGAAATAAAAATTATTTAATTGAGAATCCATCTATGGGTATTTCTTTTGATATCCCGCTTGATGTATTGGAAAGTATTTTTGATTTTTGGTTAGATATTTATAAAAATCAAGTGGCCTGGGAAACTTGTCTAGGTCTTCTTAAAATTAGAAAAAGAATTTCACTAACAAACCTAATTACAAGCGATAGTTTAAAAGGTAACTCAAAAAAATGGGCTATAAAAGTTGAAACTTTACATACATACGTTCCTAATTCACTTAAGATTGAAAAGCTAAATGACCCTATGTGGAAATAATTTTTTTTTAATTAATATACATATTTACTTCTTTGGATATTTGAGTAAAAATAAAAATATTTATTAATTATAAATAAATATGCCATATTCTTTTAGTAATGAACAAATGAACGGAATCGTCGAAGATACTTATGCCAACATAATAAAAGAATGTGAAAATTTAAAAAAAAATACTAATTGCCCTAATGAACAAGTATTAGCACTTTTAAGCGTAATCGCATCAAATTATTCAACTACAATTGAAAAAGGAAAAAATTAACATGGTAAAGTACTTTAGTTGGTGCGAATTTGATAAGAGCGTAGAGTATATCGCTAACAAATGTAAGTTTTTAGAATTTTCTGGAATATATGGAATTCCTCGTGGAGGATTATGTCTTGCTGTAGCGCTAAGCCATAAATTAAAAATAAATTTGATTTCAGAACCCATCAAAAATTCGCTAATAGTAGATGATATTTATGAAACAGGTATTACATTAAAAGCCTTCAAACATATTGAAGGAGCTATGTTTTTTGTATTATTTAGTAAAGTTAGTCCTACTTGGTGGAATAGTGTACAAATATCAGAAAAAAATGAATGGATAGTTTTCCCTTGGGAAAACCCTTTAAATTTACAAAGTGATCGCAACGATTACAACAAAAAAAGGGGCTTAAGTTGAAAAAGAAATTATATTTAGCTAATCCATATGGATTTTCTAAACAAACTAAAAGCCTCTTGAATGAATTTATTAATATTTTCAATGGTTTAAATATTGAAGTTTACGAACCTTTTGAGAGGACTAAACAGATAATGAAAAAAAAAGATAACTGGGCCTATAACCTGGCTGAAAGTAATTTCAATGATTTAAAAAAATGTGATTGCATTTTTGCGATTGTTAATGGAACGCCCCCAGATGAAGGTGTAATGATTGAATTAGGTATTGCAATTGCTCTAAAAAAGAAAATATTTTTATTCAGAGATGATTTTAGAAATTGTTCTGATAGCAATAAATACCCTTTAAATCTAATGCTTTTTCTTGGACTGCCTAAAGATAATTGGAAAAAATATTATTTTGAATCCTTAGAAGATATAAAAAGTAATAAAAAGGGATTTGTGGAGTGGTCTATAAAATAAATTCTAAATAAACAATGCTTGAGTTAAAGTTTTAAATTTAGAATAACTCTGATAAGATGTTAGAATATAATTTATTTAGAAAATTTTGACACAAGTAACAGTTGGAGAGAATGAGGGAATTGAATCAGCCCTTAGAAGATTTAAAAGACAAGTATCTAAATCGGGAATTTTTGCAGATTTAAAAAGACTTAGACATCATGAGACGCCTATTGAAAAATACAAAAGGAAATTGCAACAAAGAAGAAAAGCAAGAAGAAGATAAATTTCTTCTAGACTTAATAGAGTAAAACCAACTCTTTATTACTTTAAAATAAAATATATATTTATTTAAGCTTTTTAAGCTTTTTAACAAGGTTTATTCCAACACCAGTTACAGCTAATAGATCTTTTTCATCAGCTGAGATAACTGCTTTTGTTGTTTTAAATCCAGCCTCATACAAAGCTTTAGCACTTTTAGCTCCAACACCAGGAAGTGAAGTTAAGTTCTCAATATTTTTCTTTGAATTAACTTGTTTTGCCTTTGTTTTAGTTTTTGTTTTTGTTTTTGATAATTTTGCTGACTTGGTTGGTTTTTCTTTCTTTAAAGGAGTTTCAGAGGATACTGGACTTTTAAATAGAATTGATTTTAGTTTACCTAGAAATTTAGAAATCATTGCAATGTATAAGTAATAAAATTAAATTTTTCTATCTAAAAATATTGTCAACCTTGAATTAAAATTAGAATTAACAACAAACTATAGATAATTTAATAACTTTAATTTATTTACATATACATAAAGACACATATTTATTATTTATGCAAGCTTACAAACCATTGCAAAGGGTATAAGATTATTCTCAAAATTTTAGAAAAAGAAAAATGTACTTTCCAAAATTAAAAGTCTTAATATTAGTAAAATGAGAATCTTAATAAAGACCAGCGCATAGAAAATGAAACTTATATTTATAAGTGGTCCTTCTGGTAGTGGTAAAACAACCTTATCCAAAAGAATTATAGGGAAAATTAAAAATGGCATCATTTTAAGTACAGACAATTACTATAAAGTTGGGTTAATAAGTAAATTCCTTTCAAAATTTGTAGCGAGCTACTTCGATAGAAGCATTAGTTTTAATTACAAACTATTTAAAAAAGATTTTAATTTTATTCTTAAAAATGGAATTTCAATCCAAGAACGTTCATATAATTTTGAAAAGAAATTAATAAATAATTTATTTAACGAAACAAATAATATTAATTTTTTAATTATTGAGGGTATTTTTGCTAAAGAATTCTCAGGCACATTACGTAATCAAAATTATACTTTTTTAGAATTAAAAATTAATAAAAATGAGTGTATGAAAAGAGTTATCCTAAGAGATCTTAAAGAAAGGGGGAAGACCAAAAAACAAGCTGAAGATGATTTTTTAAAATCGTGGGATATTTATTATGAGAAATTTAAAAATATAAATATAAAGAATAATGCTGATGAATTCACTATCACTAAAGACACTAATATTGATCAAATACTTAAAAAAATTATTTGATTAAGTTTTAAATTTTTCCTCTAATTTTAGAGCACTTAAAATTGATCCCTCAATTCTAGCGAATCCTTCTCCTTCAAACCAATCTCCGCAAAATCCAATTCTATATTTTCTACTAAATTGCAAAGATAGAGGGACGGCGCATCCTGAAGGTTGAGAGGCTCTCCATCTCATAATAGAGATCTCCTCATTACAAGTTAATTGATTTACTGAAGCATTATTAGTAAACAATCTATTGAAGTTTGAAAATATTTTTTGTTTAAAAAGATTTTCATCTTTAGTGTTTAAATAAGAATTAATAAAACCTAAATTTTTTGAATGTAATACAATTCCTAATTTGTTGTTATCTAGTGACTGAAAAATAACTCTTTCAATTTTATACTCATTCTCCAGACTTTTTTTTAAATAAAAACACCTATATTTCTTAGAATAAAGATCTTTAAATTTATAATTTTCGTTTGTATAAATTAAAAAAGTTAGCCTAGGAATAAATGTTTGTTTATCTAAAAAATTTAAAAGCAAATCAATTTTTTTATCTTTATTTTTAGGAATAGCTTTTCTTAATGGAATTTGATCAACCTTTAATATTTTTAACGACCTTTTATGTGATAACAAATTAGTTGAACAAACAAGATAATTAGATTTGAATTTATCCCCATTTTTAGATGTTAATGTCCATTCATCATTATCAAACTCCAAATCAACTATTAAAGTTTCAAAATAAAAATCAATATTACCCCTCAAATTATTCAATTCAATAATATTTTCAGATAATTGACTCATAGAAAATAAAGAATGATAATTAATCCCGCAATTAAATTCAGAATTTTTTATGGTTTCTAAATTAGCTTCCTCATCAAGATAAGCTATTTCTGAATCATCAATTTTAATTAATTTATTATCTAATAATCCATCAATAAAACTTTTTAAAAGGAAGTCATTTTTACTGTTGCATATATTTAAATTTGGAGCCCCATGGTTTAGTCTCCATCCTTTAAATCTTTTGCTTATTCTTGTACTTGATCGTCCTCCAAGACCACGACCAACCTCAATTAATGCAATTTTTTTTGTAGTGTTATTTTGAAGAAACTTTGAAGCAAAAACACATGCAGATATTCCTCCACCTATTATTAACAAATCGTATTTATAACCTTTATTCATAATTCTTAAATTGAAAGAAATTACCTTTATTTTTTAAAGAAACTATAAACTGAATCAAGTTTTTCTGATGATGCAAAATCAGTTTCAATTACAGGAGTAATATTATTATTTTTATAAAAACAAACTAAATCTCTTGTAAATTCATAAAAATAATCTAACGAACATAAACACTTTTCTGATATGTGAACCCCTTTCCAAGGACGAAATTTAAACCTCGCTATAAATTGTTTTGAAGGTATGAATAAACTTCCAAATAGATTTATTTTTTTATGTTTTGCTACTTTCTTAATATAGGTAACTTCATTCTGAAGAACTTTAATATCTGTTCCATATTGAAACCAAATTGATTTTATTAAACCTGAAGAAAGTTTCCTATTTAAATTTTCTCTTTCTAAAGTATCCTCATAATATTTCTTCAAATATGGATTATAAGCTATACCTAATTTCACTTGTAAATTTTTTTCTTCTTTTATTTTGCTTAAAACATTAACTACCTCAAAGTTTTTTTTCTTATTAGATCCTGATACAAGAAGAATTTCATAATTTCTATTTGAATAAGAATTTTTTAAAAAGGCTAAAAGATCTTGATAGGATTTTTCTTTATTTTGAGAGTATTGATGATATAGACTGTAGTGATAGGTTACGTTAAATTCTTGGTGGTTATTTGATATATATTTAATAGTATTATTAAAAAAATCCTTCTTAATAGGTCCCTTACAGGGAATATTCAGATTTTTTATTCTATTTAATTTACAGAAATTAAGTTTATTTTCTAACTGCGAAATATTTTTAAATGACAATTCAAATCTTAAATTACTAATCATCAATTAGTACATACATTTTATACTAGAACATATTAACGAAAACATGCGTCTGCTACGACTCTTATCTTTGAGGACATATTGTTATTCTTACCCTTAATTAAATAGGTAGGAGAAACCTCCATTAATGCTTTTATTGAAATTTTGTCTTCTGCTGACTTTTCAATAATCTCATTGAAACATTTCCAGTTTTTTGAAATTAATATTCAAGGCCAAGATAAATAAAGACCTACAAAAATTCCAGAAACAAGAAATAAAAAAGATCGCATATTTAAAATTTAATATCATTAAATACTATAAATATTAAAAAAGGTACAGTTTGATAAGAAAAATTTAATTGATTTTTCATTGTTTTAGAAAATCATTTAACCATAAAAGATTTTAATGAACTCGAGAGGTTAGAATATAAAAAAGTAATTTTAACAATATGGCAAGCCAAGATTATCTAATTGCAATAGCATTAATAGAACAAAACCTTGTTAGAGCAATGCCTCTTGGAGGAAAAGAAGTTAAGGATAATTTAGTGGAACCAGAAAATTTCAAGAAACTTGGTGAAGAAGTTATTTTAAATCTTCTACTAAGAGTTTTTCAAAGGAGTGATGAAGGTGCATTGAAACGGGTCTCTGAAGATAAAGGATTACTTTTGGTTCATATGCATCCTAAAAGGATGCAAAAAGAACTGCCATTTATTAAATCTGAATGGATAAGAGATGGAGATACACAACAATTCTTAAAATACCTTGGCAATCTCTCTAAAGAAGTATGGACTGCAACATTCATAAAATACAAAGGTATTGAATTTACTTCTATCTCAAAAAATGAAGAGATCTAAAAATATTTGAAATATTTTCTCATCAAATGATTTCTTTTATTAAATTATTATTATCCTTAGTCACTCTAAAACACTTTTTACCATTACCAAAATCTATTGAGAAATATTCAAAATCATTTTTGATATGCAAGGCACAATTGCCCTCAATACAAATACAAGATTCAATAATTTCTCTCTGAATAACATCATTAACATAAGGTTCCCTCTCTTTCTCTTCATCGAAATGAGGGCAAGAAATACCTTTAACTAGTCCTAAGCAATCAATTATATTCAATTCCTCAGCAAAAGAATCAGTTATTCCCTTCTCAAACCAACAAATAACTCCAGCACTTACACCACTCATTACAATACCTTTTTCATAAGCATCTCATAAGATGTTATGTAAATTCCATTCTTTCCAAACTGCCAACATACTTTTTGTATTTCCTCCGCCAACATAAATGATATCTTGAGTTAAAACTTTCTCTTCTAAGTTTTCTGTTCTAGAGAAAAAATCAATATGACTTGTTATGCAATCTAGTTTAGAAAATGCTCTATAAAAGTTAAGTTTATACAAACTACTATCGCCAGATGCTGTTGGGATAAAGCAAATTTTTGGTCTTTTTTTACTAATTAAAGAAATTATGTATTTTTCAATTTCAAGAGAGCCCAAAGAACGTCCAAACCCTCCTCCCCCAATTGCGACTATATTTTTACTATGCATAATAAATTAATGATTTGTTTATGAATTTAAGACAAATTACTATTAAAGATCAACTTGAATTAAAGAAGGTTTATTTTGATTCAATTCAATCATTAGATAAAAAAATATATAGTCAAGAGCAAAAAAGAGCATGGTGTGCCCAAGCGTGGGATAATCCAAATTTTGATAATTCAATAACTAAAGGGAAAGGATGGCTTTTAAGTGAAAAAGGAATAATTATTGCTTTTGCTATAAGGTATCCAAACAATAGAATTGCTTTATTTTATTGTAAAGGTAAATTCCAGAGAAAAGGTTTCGGTTCTAAGTTGCTTCAAAAATTAGAAGATGAAGCTAAGAAAGAGGGTTTAGATTCTCTTTCAACTGAGGCAAGCTTGATAAGTTATGAATTATTTCTGAAAAACGGATGGGAAATTATTCGTAAAGAAAAAGTTACTATAAATAATATTTTTTTTGAAAGATATAAAATGATTAAAATTATAAAAACTAATTAGTTAATTAATAATGTATAGCAGAAGTAAGGGATTAATATTAATTCAAAGAATGTTAGTTTGGGCTATATACTTTTTTTCAGGATTTATTCTTTATACCAACAAAGGTATTTTACCTTCTTTTTTAATTACTTTTTCAAGGATTATTTATCCATTATCCATATTTTGGCTACAAATAAGAATTAAAAAAAGATCTAAATTTCTAACTATCGATTCAAAAATGACGACATCAGAGTTATGGTTTAATTTATTACCTTTTGTTGCATCTCTTTGCACAGTAATTTTTTCTTTAACAAATACATTTTTGTATATTTTTGAAAAACTAATTAACTCTTGATTTGAATAAAGTAATTATTCTCTGATTGAACTAGCAATTTCTCTTATAAAAACATAATGTAAAGAAATTTGCCTTTTAATTAAATTTGTTTAAATTTTAAATAGTGATCAATACAATCATGAAAAATATTTCATTAAAGGGAAATATTAATTTTGATAAAAAAAAAGAAATAAACGACTATGAATTATTCTCTTTAAAAATCACAGATAGTTTATATAAAAAAGATATTGGAAAATTTCTTGAAACTCTTTCTTCTCATTTTATTTAGAACTACATTATATTTTTCTGATCTTCAAATTCAAACAGTCTGAAAAATAAATAAGGTTTTGAAGGATAATAAATAAAAATCTAAGAAAATTCCTATGCAATTATTTCTTGCTGACTGCCAATTCCCTGACATAGAAAATCAAGTAAAAGCTTATCAATTATTTGTGGAAGCCTGGGAAAATGGCGAAATGGCTAAATCAGATAAAACAGACAAATTTGAGATGTTATTTAGAGTACATGCTCCAGGAGAAGGTAGAGTAGTTTGTTTATGTAAGGCTTATAGTGATAAGGAAATTTTTGAGCATTTTGCTCCATGGAGAGCCAAATTCGGAATTCATATGGAATTTACACCTGTAATAAGTTGTCAAAATGTTGTTGATTACCATAAAGATTTGTTTAAAACTTTAGGGTAATAAGCTAAATCTTAATTTTATCGTGATTAAACTTTTTCCTAATCTTATTAATAAAAAAAAAGATAGAAATCTATCTTCTTCGAAAAGCGAGCCTAAGAAAGAAGAAAACGGCAAATCTAAACCATTGATAGTATTTGGTTTTATCATCTCGTTAACTTCAATCTTTTTACTTTTATTCACTATTAATAATAAATTTGGATGATTTATGAGTAATTAAAACTATTACTTGTTATCAAATATGGTCTATTATTAACTTAAAATAACTATCTATATGGCATTTAATGAAGGTGGGATGGCGTCAGGTCTTCTTATAATTGCAGTATCAATTGTTTTTGCTGCAAGTTTTGGATTTTTAGTATTGCATTTTGTTCCAGGAACCCCATTTTAAGTGAACTAGTTTAAGTATAGTCCCTAAAAATTCTTAAATATTAACTGTTTCTAAATTCTGGACTTGATTATCGTCAGGATTAGAATTCTTACTTAATCTATAAGCATAAACTAGAGATCCTAAAGCCAAAGTACTAGAGGCCAGTATTCCTGATATAAGTATCAAAGCAAAAAGACCTCCAATAAGTCCCCCTTTCAATCTAAGTAAGTTTGATTTTATTAAAAGAATCGATAAAAAAACAATGGTCGCTTTTAAAGAAGAAATCTTCAAAAAAGTCAATGGAGAAAAAGGATTTAACAACATTTATTAAACAAAATATAATTATTTTCTGATTCTAAAAATAAATTTTAAAAACCGCAAAAAAAAAAAAAAAAGACTCTAATGAGTCTTTATATTAAAATCAATAGTAAATCAAGTGATTTATGCATCAGGATCAAAATTCTTAAGATTTGGTCCAGCTACAAGTCCAACAAGACCAAAAAGGACTAGAGACCCAATACCGAAGCCTGCTGCCCAAGGATTGAAACCACCTAAAGCAAAAGAAGCTAATAAATTCATGATTTTAAAACATAATATCTTCGAGTAAGCATACAGAATTTTTGTGAAAAATATACCTATATTGAGACATTTCTTCGTAATTATGAAAATCTTTTAACTAAATCCCTTTATTCCCAATCCACAAAATTTTTATTTTTTATTTTAATATCAAAGTATTAAACACTTTTACTTGGCATTTCAAGACAATTTACAGGAATTTTTCTTATGACTGCAAACTATACTTTTATTTATGACGGTGAATGTCCTTTTTGCAATCATTTCGCAGAACTCCTTGAAATCAAAAGCAAGATAACTAATATTAAAATTCTTGATGGTCGTAAAAATTTAACTCTAATCAATTCTCTATTAGAAAAAGGTTATGACCTAGATAAAGGTGCTATTCTCCTCAAAGATAAAAATATCTATCATGGAGCAGACGCAATAAATACTATAAGCAAAGAAATAAATAGTCCTTCGAGTAGTCTACTCTTATTACTATCTAAAGTATTCAGATCAAATAAACGAACAAAATTAATATTTCCGTTACTTCTTGGAGCAAGAAGATTCGCATTGATATCTAAAGGTATTTCAACATCTATAGTTTAAAAATAAATAATTCCTAAAAAATTAATAACATATTTATAAGCTTCTGTATCAATAAATGATAATTCAAAATTTCTTAGCTAGAACTAAGTAGTAACTTTAAACATTAATGATAGAAAACTTCAATCCATTTATTTCATTAGGCGGTGATAACCAAAAAGTTAATCATATGGCTGAAGCAGCACTTGAAATGAACTTAACATGCAATGATTTAAAGAAGGATTTAAATTTAACTGATGGAGATGTAGTTGATATGTTACAGCTAGTTATGGATAGGTTTAAAAATAATAATTAAGCTAAACCGTTATCAATAAATCTTTTAATATCTAATTTTTAATGAAAACAATACAAATTGAGTTTTCAAAATATGAGTCAGTTAATTTTTTATGGCCTGAATTAATAGAAGATTACGGATTTGATAGAGCCAAAAAAATAGTATCTCAAGCTATTGACTTACAAAAAATGAATGGAACTAAAAGTAGCACCATGCCGATCATATTTTCAGGAACAGGAGGATTAGCTCTAATACCCTTACAAATGCTAGAAAAAGAATACTCTAAAATTAATTATAAAGATAACCAAGTTTTAATATTTAATCTTAAAAAAAAGTCATTTCAAATTTTAAATGAGGCGAACTAATTTAAGTTAGTTCCTTCTCGATAAAATAAAAATTACTTTATAGTCAATTAAACAGTACTTTCATAATGGCTTTTGAGGCTACTTACCTTGGATCAAACGGTTGGTTTATAAAATTTAAAAATACAAATTTAATTATCGATCCATGGCTTAAAGGTGATTTAATATTTCCACCAGGTGAATGGTTTTTTAAAGGATCATTAGAAGAAGAAATTTTAATAGATAAAGAAATAGATGTTATTTTATTAACCCAAGGTCTACCTGATCACTGTCATGTTCCAACATTAGAAATGTTCAGAAAGGATATTCCTATAATTTGCCCTAAAAGTGCTATTGAAACATTAGAAAAAATTGGTTTTAGTTCTATTAAAATGCTTAAGCCAACTGAAAAGATTAATCAATTTAATTTAAGTTTTGAAGCCACTGCTGGGGCTCCAGTACCACAAGTAGAAAACGGATATATTGTTAAAGACGATCAAGATAATGGGTTTTATATAGAACCCCATGGATATCTTGATGAAAATTTAAATAAACAAAATCTTGATGCAGTCATTACTCCTACAAAAAATTTAGAATTACCCTTAGTAGGTTCTTTTGTAAAAGGTGCTGATGTATTACCTAAACTGATTAATAAATTCAACCCAAAATTTATACTTTCAAGTACCGTAGGCGGAGATGCAAAATATTCAGGTTTTTTAAATAATTTTATTTCAGTTCAGGATTATGAAAAGGAATTAAATTGTAATCTTGTAGATCTAAAGAGTATGCAATCAATTATGATTTAAATCGATCCAAAAACCCTTTATTTAGTCATTTAGATTTAATGTAAGTTCATTTTAAAAGGAGTAAAAAAATTTATTCATTTTTTATTACCTCAATACTCTTATTAGCTTTGAATACTAGCTATCTATGTGAAAATACAAAGCTCAATATTGTGATTAGAAATAATTTTAATGGTGACTTTTCAATAGTAGAAAAGATATCCGAGTTAAAGCCAGGGGCATTTATAAATATTAATTGGAATAAAAAAAAACTTATGCTTCCATACTCTCTAAGGAAAGATTACATTTCATTTACTGATAAAAAATGGGACTGGAGATACCAATTAAATGAGGACGGATCGCCTAATATTGAAAATCCTTCTTTATACGAACTACTTCCCTCTGGTGAAATTAAAACACATTTTTGTGAAACAGAAGATAACAGGTCAAACTTATAATTAAAAGACAAGTACCCTAGATCATTCAACATCTAAAATCTTTATTAAAGATGGACAATCCAAAAAACCAAAATAGTATTTCAAGATATGTAAAACTGGAAGATTACAAAGCTTTTGATTATGAAATTCCAGAAATTTTTTTGGACTTCGTAATTAAGAGAAATTTTGTTAATGTTACGACAAAACTTAAATTAGTAAAAAAAAATAAGAATACCAGAAATCTTATTCTTGATGGTACGGATATATTAATAAAAAAAATATTTATAGATGACTCATTACTAGAGGAAGAAGAAGACTACAAACAACAAAAAAATAACTTAAAAATTAAAAATATAAAAAAAGATAATTTTTTATTAAAAATAGAAGGAAGAATTAAACCGAAGGAAAATACATCACTTTTAGGAATGTACGAGAGCAATGGAATGATAACTACGCAATGCGAGGCTGAAGGATTTAGAAGAATAAGTTTTCACGCTGATAGGCCTGATATTCTAAGCAAATACACCGTGAGAATTGAGGCAGACAAGAATGATTATCCTGTATTACTTTCAAATGGTAACGTCGTAAAAGAAAATAATCTAACAAATAATCGTCATGAAATAATTTGGGAAGACCCATATCCGAAACCCTCATATCTATTTGCTTTAGTAGGAGGGAAACTTAATTGTGTAAAAGATAATTTCATAACAAAATCGAATAAAAAAGTAAAAATAAATATTTATGTTGAATATGGCGACGAAAAATATGTTCAACATGCAATAAGTTCCTTAAAGAAATCTATGAGATGGGACGAGGAAAAATATAATCTTGAATACGATTTGTCATTGTTCAATATAGTTGCAGTCAGGCACTTTAATATGGGAGCAATGGAAAACAAAAGTCTAAATATTTTTAACTCAAAATTAATACTCGCTAATTCTGAAACAACAACTGATGAGGAATTAGAAAGAATAGAGGGTGTGATCGCCCATGAATACTTCCATAATTGGACGGGTAATAGAGTGACTTGTAGGGATTGGTTTCAATTATCTCTAAAAGAGGGTTTAACAGTTTTCAGAGATCAACAATTCACTGCAGACCTTCATAATCATGAAATTAAGAGACTTGAGGATGCAAAATTTCTTATAAGAAATCAATTTAGAGAGGATTCTGGTCCAACATCGCACCCTGTAATGCCAGAAAAATATCAAGAAATAGACAATTTCTATACCACCACGATATACGAAAAGGGATCAGAAATTATTAGGATGCTTAGCAAGCTCGTAAGTGATAAATATTTCTACAAAGGATTTAGTAATTACATCTCAACATATGATGGGAAGGCAGCAACAATAGACCAATTCGTCGATAAAATATTAGAGCACAATAAGGAAATCGATCCTAAAGAATTTAAAGTATGGTACAAGCAAAATGGGACCCCAAAAGTTAAATTCAAGAGAATCTGGGATCAAACAGACGAAAAACTTATAATTCAAGCCTATCAAAATAATCCAATAAAGAAGAACCCATACAATGATTTACCTCTAATAATTCCAATAAATCTGGCTATATTTTGCGATGAAAATAATAGAATAGAAAAAACAGTTGTTTTAAAAACAAAAAAACAAGAATTTATTTTTAGGAATGTAAAATCTCACCTCCAAATCCCTTTAGTAACTTATTTTCGCGAATTCTCTTCACCAGTTGAGTGGGAATCAGACACTACCCTGGATGAAAAATTTTTAATCTTAAAATATGAAAAAGATTTTTTTACACTATCCAATACTGTAAAAGTATTTTATAAAAAAATCATTTTATACAGATTAGATGAAAAACCAGATCATAAAATTGAAAATAAATTAATAAGTACCTTGATATCATTTATAAAAAATAAAGATATTAATTTATCTCTTTTATCAGAATTACTGAGTATTCCGACATTTGCTGAAATTGAATCAGAGATTGAAAATATTAACCCTTTAAAAATATATAAAACTATTGACGAATTAAATTATATATTCGGTAACAAATTAAAAAAAGTATTATATTCTAAGCTCCAAGAAATAGAGAAAAATCTAGATAAAGTCTGGCCAGACGGTAAAAATGAAAGAAAACTAATCGAAACTATATGGAAACTACTCTTACACAGTGATGATGAGGAAATTAAAAGCAAAATAATTAATTATGTCGATAGTAATTCGATGACTTTAGCAAAAGCTGCATTAAATTCTTTCAGTAGAATTAATTGCCCTGAAAGAAAAATTATTTCAAATATATTCTTCAATAAATGGAAAAATAATAGTGTCGTTTTGGATAGTTGGTTCTCATTCAATGCATCTATAGAAACTGATGATAAAACTAGTGGTATAGAAAAATTATTTGAAAATAAGTTTTTTGATTCAAAATCACCAAACACTTTGAGAGCTATATTAAATACTTTCGTAACTAGAAATAGTACTTTTCATGCAATGGATGGTTCTGGTTATAAATATATTGCAAAAAAGATAATTGACTTTGATAAATTAAATCCAATTGTAATTTCCCGTTTTGTAAAAGTATTTAGTAGATATAATTATTATTCAGACCCTTACAAAAGTAATATGATAGAAACAATAAAGCAGATTAAGAAAAATAAACTATCAACAAATACTAAAGAAGTATTAGATGCAATAATAGATTGATTTATTGTTTATATTTAACTAAATATAATAATAACAATCGTAAATATTAATATTAAAATAAATACAAGATACTTATTAGTAAAAATATAATCAAATTTATTTTTGTAACTATCTTTATTCCACTTTTTATTGACGTATTCCTTCGTTATAAATTTATTAGGTCTGCCACAATATAAACATGTTGGAGAATTTTTTGAAATTAAATTTTTACATTGTGGGCACTTTTTTTTTTCCATAATTTAATACTACTGAATAAAATTGAAATCAGAAAAAATAAATAAAATAAGTAATTTAAATTTAATTTATTATATTTTGAATAATTAAATATCATTTCAAAAACAAATTTTATTTAAACTATCTAAAAAAATTTAATATAATAAAAAATTGTTATTTGATTTGAAATGTTTGCTATTGCACTTGGAATGTCCCCTATCGAAAAAATCACTGTTGCAATATCTGCTTCAATTTTTATAATCGCTTTTACTTGGGTCTCAATTAAGGGAGATTTAAGAAAACTTGCTAATGAACTAATTCAAGATAATGAAAATAATCAGGATAATTAAAAAAAGTCTTTTAACCTACTTCGTATGCAAACTAGGATAATCAATGATATGCCTAATTTCTTTTAAAGAAGAACCATAAATTTTTTTACCATTTATGTGGACACCAATCCATTTTTCCTTTTGGTTAAAAAAATTACTTTTAGTAATATCCCTTTCGAGATAAACTTTATTATCCCAATTTAAAGTTATTTCCCAACCTTTATAATTTTCTATCATTGAGAAAGAGAGAACATACTCAAATAATACCCAGAGAAACAGAGAACAAAAACTAAGGAAATAAGTATTTTTTTCGTTATTTTTATTTAATATTTATTTAGAACTGACTTTTATTTTACGAGCAGCTTCATCTGCATTTTTTCTGGCCAAATTAATGTCGGAATTTGATGAGAGAACAACACCCATTCTTCTGCCTTTTCTGGAAACTGGTTTGCCAAATATTAGTACTTTAGTTTTTTCAACTTCTAATGCTTCATTAAGACCCTCATAAATAGGATTATTACACTCTTGATTAGAAAGTATAACTCTGGTTGCAGAGGGTTCTATTAGATCTATATACGGTATTGGTAAATTTAAAAAAGCCCTTAAATGTAATTCAAATTCATTAATATTTTGACTAACTAATGTAACCATACCGGTGTCATGTGGTCTTGGAGATAATTCTGAAAATATAACCTCATTTCCTTTTATAAAAAACTCTACTCCGTATAATCCAGCTCCATTAAGGTTATTTAATATTCTACTTGTCATTCTTTTAGCTTCAATAATTAGGGACTCGTTGATCTCTATAGGTTGCCAACTACATTGATAGTCTCCATTAGATTGAAGATGTCCAATTGGTAAACAAAAAATATTTTCACCGTTTTCTTTTCTTACAGTTAAGAGAGTAAACTCAAAATCAAACTTAATAAATTCTTCAATAATTACACCTTTAACCTTTCCTCTTGAATTTACTTGTGCCTGTTTCCAGGCATTTTGTAAATCATTTTTTGTTTCAACCAAACTCTGTCCCTTACCTGAAGAGCTCATTAAAGGCTTCAGTAAAAGTGGAAATCCAATTTCATCTGCTTTTTTTTGTAAATCATCAGATTCAAAAATATAATCAAACTTTGCAGTTTTTATTTTTAAATCTCTAGAAGCTAAGTCTCTAATTTTATCTCTATTCATTGTTATTTCTACAGTTCTGGCGTTTGGAACGATATTGAATCCTTCATCCTCTAATTCTTTTAAGGCTTCAATTGAAAGTGCCTCTATTTCAGGGACAACATAATCAGGTTTAAATTCTTTTATAACATTTTTTAAGATATTTTTATCTCCCATATCAATTACTCTTGAATAATCAGCTACTTGCATTGCAGGTGCCTTTTCATATCGATCAATTGCAATAACTTCTAATCCTAATCTTTTGGATTCAATTACTAATTCTTTCCCGAGCTCTCCACTACCAAGCAATAAAATTCTTTTATTAGAAAAAATTGAATCTTTCATATTTATAGAACTTATTCATCATGATTAGAAGGTTTCGAAGATGAATCATCTGTAATTTTTTTATCTTTGGAATAACTTAATAAAGATTTTATACCAAACCAATTTTGACTTCTCATGCTATTTGTTATAGATGTTGAAATTGCTCCTAAAAAAAATACTCCAATAATTGCCCAAATAATTCTTTCTAAAGCAATTGCAGGTGAAAAACCTTGACCGGAATTAATAATTTCAGTAAGTGGGTCTAAAGGGTCCAAATTTAAACTAACTAATAATACTAATTATAGAGGGTTAAAGAAATGAAAAATTAAAACTTATAAAAGAAATAACCAAAATCATCAGGTAATTTGAACACAAAAAAGGCCATACAATGTTATCTTCAAGAAGCAATATTTTTAAGACATGCAAGTTGACGTACAAAATACTACTGTTATTTCAGCAGACGGATCATCTATAAAGCTTGGTGAATACTCAGGGGAAGTTATCTTAGTGGTTAATGTAGCAAGTTACTGCGGAAATACTGCGCAGTATGATGATCTTCAAAAGCTACATGATTTATATTCAAGCAAAGGTCTAAGGATTCTTGCATTCCCATGTAATGATTTTGGGAAACAAGAACCCGACTCTCTTTCAGAAATAAAAGATTTCTGCACTACAAAATTTGGCGTCAAATTTGAAATCTATGAAAAAGTTCATGCAAAAGGAAATACCACAGAACCATACACAACTCTAAACAAAGTTGAACCTGAGGGAGACGTTGAATGGAATTTTGAGAAGTTTTTAATAGGTAAAGATAGTAAAGTAATTGCAAGATTTAAACCAGGCGTTAAACCATTTGACGAAAACTTAGTCGCAGCTATTGAAGTGGCGTTAGATTCATAACAATCTATTGATAATTCAATTTAAAAAAATTAGAAACAAAACCTTTTATATTGGATTAAAAAATAACTAAATTATTCTCCAAAATATATAGGTTTTGGAATTAACCCTGTCTAATATATTAAATTTAATTCTAAATCCTATTAATTATCAGAATCCACTTCTACGTCAATTATTTCATCTTTAACTGACTTTTTTTTAGGTTTAACTGATTTTACTTCTGCATCTATTGTTTCTTCCTTAACTTCACTTTCTTCTGGTTCCTCCGATTTTACTTCTGCATCTATTGTTTCTTCCTTAACTTCACTTTCTTCTGGTTCCTCCGATTTTACTTCTGCATCTATTGTTTCTTCCTTAACTTCACTTTCTTCTGGTTCCTCTGATTTTACTTCTGAATTTTCTAAAGTTTGATTTTCTTCTTTACTTAAAAGATACTTTAATAGTTTTTTGAATAATAAGAAACCTTTTTCAATTCTTTTTGTCCCTAAAATTGAGAGCAAAATGATTAAAATTATGAATATTTCAGGTGAATTTAAACCTAATAGTTTCATAAAATTTCATATTCTATTTATATTTTAGTACATGCTAAAAATTTAATCTAATTATTCTCAAAAGTTGGTAAATAAAGTTCCCTATTTGATGCAATTAAACCCTCTTCTTTAAAAAAAATCTCTAGGTCTTTTAAATCATTTATATCTACAAATTCACCACAATTATCTAATATATTGTTGTGAGTAAAGTTCCATAAATTGTCCAAATATTCGTCGTCGTCTGGAAATGCTACAAATTTTAGATATGTATTATTCAAAGCATATTCACTAGCAAAATCAGAATCTAATCCTTCCCTCTTAGCATCACAAAAAACTTTAGCAAATCTTTTGCCTACAGAAGTTTGAGCACTCGATAAATCTAAATTACCTTGGATAGCTTTTACATTTACTGGAGCAATAAAAATAATTATTGGAAGAAAAATAGATATTAATATAATCAAGAAAAAATTTCCTTTTTGTAATTTCAACTTAATATAAACTAGCAAAAAAAGAAATAATTTAGGCGAATTTAAGTAAAAGCACTTATTATGAATTCAAATAAATAAAATAGAAAATATAAAATTAACCCTATATCGAAATTTATAATAAATTAAGATTAAATAAATTTTTTAAATTATATGTCTCCAAATATAATCCTAAAAGGAAGGGGGGTTAACAGGATAATTATGAGTAAAGTAATGCTATCGCCCTTAGCAGGAGTTACAGATAACATTTTTAGGCGGCTTGTTCGTAAATGGGCTCCAAACTCTTTACTTTTTACAGAAATGATAAATGCAACAAGTCTTAAAAAAGGATTTGGTGCACAAAAAATCAATCAAATAAATTTAGAAGAAGGTCCAGTTGGAGTACAAATATTTGATAATAGACCACATGCTGTTTCTGAAGCTGCCAAACAAGCTGAGGACTCTGGAGCTTTTTTAATTGATATAAATATGGGATGTCCAGTAAAAAAAATTGCAAAGAAAGGTGGAGGCAGTGCCTTGATTAAAGACAGAAAACTTGCCATAGAATTAGTCAAAAATGTCGTAAAAGCTGTTAAAGTTCCAGTTACAGTAAAAACACGACTGGGATGGGATAGTAAAGAAGAAAATATAGAGGACTTTTTGTTTAAGCTTCAAGACGCGGGAGCAACAATGATTACCCTTCATGGAAGAACAAGAAAACAAGGATTTTCGGGTAAGTCAGATTGGGAAATGATTGGTAGACTTAAAAAATTATTGGAAATTCCAGTAATTGCTAATGGAGATATCAAAAATCCAGATGACGCTCTTAATTGCTTAAAAAAAACAAATGCTGATGGTGTGATGATTGGACGAGGGATTCTGGGTTCCCCATGGAAGATAGGAGAAATAGATTATGCAATTAGAGAAAATAAAAATTTTAAAGAGCCAAACGCGGAAGAAAAACTACATTTAATTATTGAGCACCTTGATGAATTAATAAAAGAAAAAGGAGATCACGGCTTGCTAATTGCCAGGAAGCATATTTCATGGACATGCAAAGATTTTAAAGGTGCATCAAATTTGCGAAATAATTTGGTTAGAGCTGTTGATAAAAATGAAGTTAAAAATTTACTAAATAAAATGATTAAAACTTTGAATAATGAAAAAAATACATTAGCTTAGAGCAAATTTATTCTTCAAATGAAAATAATTAGTAAAGAAACAAGTAAAAGGGTATGTGATCATATGAACAAAGATCATATGGATTCAGTTCACAAATATCTTATTCATTATGGGAATATATCAAGCTTTGAAAATGCTTATATGGAAGAAATAAATAACAGTTATATAAAAATCAATTACGATGGCCAATCAGCATTTATCAATTTTAAGAATGAAATATCTGAAGAAGAAATTCATTCAACTTTAGTATCAATGATTAGAGAAATTAAAGAATAAATTTTTTTTATCAGAAGAAATTTATTTTTTATTTTCATAATAATCAGTAATCTTTTTACATTCTTCAAATGAAAGCATGCTTAATCTTGAAGTAGCTTTTATTTTTAGAATTGCAGAAACAGCCAATAAATCAGCGCTATCAACATTAAGTGCTTCAGAAAGCTCTAGGATTCTAAGACCTTTCATTAATATGAAAAAAATCTTTTTCTACATGATCAAAAACTTTAAGATCAATGGGCTGCATTTTTCCCTAAACCTGCAACGAACGGAAATGTTTGTTCATCACCAAATATATCTTCTGCAGAAGAATTAGAAATATTGGTTTTTTTATTATTATCAGACTTAATTTCTTCAATTTCATTAGAAATATCATCTTTAATGTTATTTCCAATTTCTTTTGCTAATAAATTATTTGTATTAGAAAATATTGAAAAAACTAATACACATAAAAACAAAATAATTCTTTTCATAAAAAAATTTTATCTAATGCTATCTTCTTATGCCAATAAAGTTATTTGGAAAATTCTGAAAATTTTAAAACAAATCTAAATAAATAAAAGTAAAAAATATTTATCTTCCTAACTTATTTCTATTTTTAAATCTAATTAAAAAATAAAGACCTAATAATAAAAGAATTGCTAAAGAGTACTGATTAAGAAAAATATAAACTATATACACAAGAAAAGGGAATAAACACGCCCTCTTAAAATTTAATTTCTGTTCTTTTGACATATTTTTCCAATTTAAATAATCTTCCCATTGAAAAATCTTCTTCATTTTTCTTCCCCTATTATTACGATTAAACATAAATTTATTAATATAGTTTTGGTGATTCTTATATTAAGAAAGAATATTGATCTCCAATATTAAAATAAGCTTTTTTCATTGAATAAAAATATTTTTTAACTAAAAAATGAATTCAAAACCAGTTTGGAAATTAGAAAAAATTGTTTTACCTCAACATGCAGACCATGCAGGAGTAATGTGGCACGGTACATATTTTAATTGGCTTGAAGAAAGCCGCATAAATGCACTTTTAGAAGTAGGTATTAGCTATTTTGAACTTACTAAAAAAGGCTTAGATTTACCTTTAATCAATACTTCAATAACATATAAATCTCCTTTATTTCTTGGTGAGAAAATAACAATCGAAAGTGAATTTAATATTGAAAAAAGTCCCAGAATTAATGTAATTTCAAAGTTTCTTAACAAGAAAAATGAAATCTTAACTATTGCTGAAGTCAATTTAGTCTTAATAAATAAACTGAATTTTTCTATAATAAGAAAACGACCAGATTTCCTATCAGAAGCCTTTATTAAATTAAACGGTTGAAATTATTATCAGTTAATTGAGCAATTTATTAAATTTATTAATTATGAATATATTTCAAGTTATTGACTCTTACCAATATGAAATGGAATCAAGATATCAAGAAAAATCTATGCTTACAAATCTTTTTACAGAGCACAAATTCATAGGATGGTTAGGATTGTTTATAATATTTTTCTCTATCTTTGCAATATTTGTCTTTCAATTTCTTGAGTGGGAAAGTAATGACAATAATAAAAGCTAGAAAGAATTAATGCTTATAATTCAACTGAAAGACTAAAAAAATGGCTATCTATCTAAAAATAACAAACCCTACAGAGGTTGTGAAAAAAAAGACCTCAAAATGGCTTACAGATATTACACCTGAAAGGATTGATAGGAAATTGGTCGAAGATGAAGTGATAAAAGGTATTATCGAGCAATTAACGCTAGAAGGAATAAAAGGAGAAATATCAGCAATTAATGGGTTTGAAGTAAATGAATCTTCAGTAATAACAAAAAATAATTTTGTTATTAGAAAAACAAAAACTTTTTAGATCGGAAATAAAAATCTTTAATGACAATTTTTTTTATTTTAATAATTTTTTTTATTTTTTTAATTTTTATAATTGTTAGAGATTATCAAATTAAAAGGAAAAGGTTTAAATTAATTAATGCCCTAAATTCAAATTTATTTATTCAAACAATTAATTATTTAATAGAAGAAAACAAATACAATTTGTTAGAAGAAAGGATCAGATTAAGGGAAATAGATGCTTATGGTAACGAGGATTACAAAAAATGGATTGGGAATCCACCTCTTGATGTAAAAGCCATCGAGAAAAATATATTAAATGGATCCAAGCGATTTAAAGAGGGAATACCATATTTTTGGGAAAAAGTAATTTTAAAAAAATTTGGAACTATGGAATTATTTTTCGAAAAGTGGAGATCGTATTGTTATCAAAATCCTACTATTAATGATGAGATAATTGGATCAATTAGAAAACTCGAAACTGAAGATTGGTATGTATTTATAGCAAGTCAAATAGAGAAATCATGTTTAAACCTAGAAGATAATAACCCAAAAAAAAATAATCAAAGCTATAAAAAAGGCATCAAATTTGAAAATCATTGTATGGAAATTCTTAAACAAAATGGCTGGGAAGTAAAAGAAACACCTAGTACTGGGGATCAAGGTGTTGACTTAATTGCATCAATAGATGGTTTGAGAATATGCATACAATGCAAAGATCATGAAAAAGCTATTGGAAATAAAGCTGTTCAAGAAATTTCAGCAGGTAAATTATTTTGGAAAGGTACTCATGCAATATTAGTTTCAAAATCTGGCTTTACAAAGTCTGCCCAACAACTTGCAAAATCAAATAAAGTGGAACTAATCAATGAATATCAGTTAAAAGATTTAGAAAAGTTTATTGTTTAAATAATTTATATCAATTGGGTTAGGGCCTCTTTATATAACAATAATGTTGTAAGGATACCTGAAGCCCACATTAAACCTCTTGCTGTTGGAATATTAAAAACATAGGCACCAATATATAAAAAACGGAAAATAGGATGAACCCATGCTGCAATAATTGCAATATTTGAATCGGTTAAAGTAATCAAACAAAAAAGACATGCTGGCGCATGTAAAGAGATACTTTCCCAACAATTTTGATGACACCAAACTGCTCTTTTACCAAAATCAGGGAGTTCCTCAAATAAAGCCCTTGGGGCTGACATGTTTTCAACAGAATATCCGGCTTTAATTCTCCCTATAGTTAATGGAATAATTGATAATAAAACAACCCCAACCGATATACAAAGGCTCCAGGCAAAAGTTACTTCCATATGATTTAAATAATATTATTAGCTTAATAATTGAAGCTCGTTATCGTGATAAATGAAAAATCATTACCCATAGATAAAACTTTGCAAAAAATGCTTTAATTTATATTAAAAGAATTATTTATGGATATTTCAAAGATAGTTTTAATTTTTGGTATAAGTTTACTGATATATTTTGCTTTTCTGTTTTTAGGATTTTTTCTTAAGAATAAAAATCTAAAGGCACAGAATATAAATAAAAAAGGATAGATTGTTAATGACACGAAAATTTACTATTTTCTCAATATTTTTATATCTTTTTGGATATATTTCATGGAAATAAAATTTGATCCAAATAATAATAAGTGATATTAGAAATTCAATAATACAGCTGCTGATATATGAAAAAATTTTATAAATTTCTTAAAAGTTTTTTATTTATATCGCTTTGGCTTATTTTATCCTCATTTTTAACCCAATATTGGAATACCTTTCATTGGGAATATATTTATTTAAACTTCAGAATTATATTTGATAAAGAATTTTGGTTTGTTGTAGAAAAATTTCTTTTAGGATTTGATATTGGTTACTGGTTAGAAGAAGCACTAAAATTCTTAAGTTATGAAATACCTAAAGAATCTTTTAAATATTTTCCAATTTATTTCGTATTAAAGACTATTTGGATAAAGAATTAATTTATATTTTTAATAGATTTTAATAAATTCCTTAAAATTCTTAAATAAAGTCGGTGAATTTATTTTTCTTAAAACTAATAAAGTTCCTTTATCACCTCTGCAGATTCTAAGCTTATTACTTAAATAAGTTATCTCTAACCACCCTAATTGTTCATTATTTATTTCTTTCATAGCCTTTATATTTTTTTTTTCCAAATTTAGGACCTATAACACCAGCATGTGTAAATTTGACCCCAATTTTTTTTTCATTTATGTAATAAAGTCTTATTAAAATACCAGTACCAATAATTGATTTTATTCCTTTAGGTTTAAGTAAATTAAGACCATTTAAATTAAAGGGATCAAGAATTTGAAGGTTATCAATAAAAGGAGAATAATTTAAAAGGACTGTTAGAACTACTCCACCTAAGCTCCCAAACACCCTGTAAATCATTTTTATCTTTGCTAAAAGAAAAACTATGATCAATTTCAAGTTGTTCGGCAATAGTCTTTATACACTCTGAATTTGGAGATTTAAGAATTAAATTTAATAAATCATCTTCGGATTCCATTAAATAACCGCTGAGTATATAGCTAAGGATAAATACTTACCTCAATGTGCTATATTCTACTCGGAATATGTTGATTTGATGACAAAGAGCTATTGGCTAAAGAAAATTTCAATTCCAAATGCTGATTTATTTCTGGAATATATAAGGACAGTATTGCCTTGGATTAAATCTGTGGGAGGAGTAATAGTAAAAAGAGATTTGATACAAGAATCAACCTCAAATGAATGGGACGGAGGGCAGCTTGGATTAGTAATAGAATTCGAATCAAAATTTGCTGCTAAAAAAGCATTTTATTCTGAAGTATTTCAAAAATATCTGCAATCTAGAGATTTAATGGAACTAGTTACTATAAGTACGCTTTAAATATCAACCAATAGCGATCTCACATAAACAACTTATAAGTATTTATTACTATTAAATTATTTATGTAATATTTATAACTTCACTAGCAATTGTATATTTTGCAGAATTTAAATGTAAAAGTAATCCGTTAATCAAATGAACTATTCAACAGAAAAAGATGATTATTTGATGACAACTCCATATACAAAAAAAATTCAGCAAAAATTTGAAAAGGTTAAATCTTTTTTAGAGCAAAATGGATTTAATCCTTCATCAGAGAGCTTAATGCAAGATATAGTTAGTTCAGAAGAATATATTGCTAAAAATGGCTTATAGAATATCAGAATATATTTAGAGTCCTTAAATAATAAAAACCGCCTATTAGAAAAGGTAATAATATTCCAATAAATAGAAATAGGGATTTCTTTGATTCGCCCTCTGATATGGGGTTAATTTCTGGTTCTATTGCGAAACCATTCTGTCTACCACCACTTTCGGTTGTATAACCTTTTTTATTCATAAGGAAAATAATCTATGCAGATTATCTCATGTAAAAACTTATTTAAAAAAACTTTTTACATTTAGAATTAAACTAATTTGTAAATTTAATAATTGATTTCAATCTGAGATTTCAATTTTGCAGCTTTTTTTAAAAGACCTACAACTTCCTTACGGCCAGTAGCAAACTCAGCTTTGTTAAGTAACTCACTATATTTTTTTGTGATTTCTCTATGGTTCATTTTTAATATTAACTTCTATAAATTATAAAGTTACTAAAAAAATTTTTTGTATAAAAGATATCAAAATAGAGTTTAAGTATCTTTACCTATTTAAACCAACCTTTTTTCTTTGGCTTAATCTCTTCTTTAATAACTTCTTTCTTTCTCCCAAATAATCCCTTTTTTTGGACTGGTAAATTCTCTTCAACAGGTTTAGATTTTCTTTTAAATAAGCCTTTTTTGGGTTCTTTTTTGATTGATTCTTTTGTGTCGGAAATCTTTGTTTTTTTAGGATTTGATTTTGAATTTTTGGGTTTACTATCTGCAAATAAAGTTTGATACACAAAAAAACCAAAAACGGCAAAAAAGCCTAATGCCTGTACTAGAGCAGTTCCAAGATTATCAAACATTTAGACCTCAACTTTGTATAGTGATTCTTTTTCTTTCGTATCTATACATTTTTTATCTTCAGACAAGCATTCAATTTCTGCCTTCTTCTCAGTAGGAGTACTGCAGCCACCTGCATTTGCATTAGATATTGAAAACAAAGTTAGTGCTCCTAAAATTGAGGCACATGTGGTTCTAATCGGTTTCATAAGTTTTATTTTTATTATGGAAAAATAATTTCGCAATTGCGAAGATAATCTTTTTTCGAGAAAAAAATATCCCTTTTTTATATATCTATTTGTAGTAATTAACTAAGTCGATAATTAATATTGCTAGTAATGAAAAACCTAAAATGAAAGGTAAATAAGGATATTTATTTAAAATTTTGTTTAGTTGATTTTTCGATGTTTGTTTTTCCTTTTTCTTTTCTCTAGGTGGTAAGCCTAACTCTTCCCTTCTCTTAGCTTCTCCCATAATTTTTTAATCTATTTAAGACTATTTTATACACTTAGCAAAAGTAGTGGATTGTTCTAGATTTAAATTATTAACGGTTAATTTATTGTAAATTTTGGATATATTAAAAATATACAAAAAAATTACATGATAGAAGTAGTTTGGTCAGTAAATATAATGATTGGAATTCTTATTATTGGTGTTGCATGGGTTCTTTATTACATATTTACTTATGATCAAAAATTTAGTTCTTAGATAAATGTCAGAAAAAGATCTAAGTAATTTTCTAAAAAAAATAGAGCAACTTAATCAAATTGCTGAGCTAATAAAAAATAATCCTAGTAAAAAGTTATCCCTTTCAAAATGTAAAAATCATGATGAAGTAATTAAATTAACCACTGAATGGGGTTTTGATATTGGTAAAAGGTGGGGAGAATATTAATTGATATTATTACCAGCATTATTAAAATTGCCATCAACTTCAAATTAAATTCCTAAGATTAACTAGTATTTCTTGTATTGGAGTTATGAAAGAAATTGGAGAGATAAAGTCAAATATATATAAAATAGCTGCTGTTACAGATAGAGGGCAAAGATTAAATAAATTAATTTCTCCTATGTATGAGGAAAAAGCTAATGAAATGGATGAATTGATTGAGGCTCTTAAAGACTTTAGTTTTGAAATATCAGAAAAATCATTGTCTGGAGAGTGGGAATTGATTTTTTCTAATGTTGAATTATTTCGAAGTTCTCCTTTCTTCCTTGCTATTGAAAAGGCATTAAATGATGAATTTAAAAGTAATCTTTTTTTTAAATTACATCAATTGCAAGTAGGATCGTTTGGTATATCAACTATTGGGAGAATTGCTCAAAAGATTGATTTTGACAAAAAAGAATTTATATCTACTTTTGACACTACAATATTCGGGCTCACAACAATCCCTATCTTAGGTTGGTTCAAACTATTACCTACTTTTGGTGGAAGAGTAATAACCCTAGCGAGTGATTTAGTTTTAAGAAATAATTTACTTGAAATGAACTTACAAAAGACCAAAGTTTCCAAAGTTGATGGACTTAATAAGATTCCATTATTTAGTGAATTACTAATGGATAGATGGTATCCAGTTAAAGAGGTATGGAATAAGTTACCCTGGAATAAAGAATCGCCAAATTGCCAGGTTTCAATAGTATATTTAGACGAAGAAATGAGAATTATGCAGGATATGTATGGGTCTATTTTTATTTATATAAGGCCTTCAATTTCCTTGTTAAACTCAAACAAAATCTCTAATAATTAATTAAAAGACTGACTTATATTTTTAGTAATTTATAGAATAAATCCATTAAAAATGCAGAATTATAAGACCAGCAGGCAAATTCAAGATAATAATCCAGATCCTTTCAAATAAAATTTAAATAAAAGAATAACTAAAAGGTTTACTATTGCTAAGGCTACTAAACCATTTCTGTTCTTTACATCTAATTTCTTGACTAAATTAGAAAGATAAACGACTGGATTTTCCGGCTCTTTATTATCCAAATTTTATTTAAATATTAATTTGACAAGAAAATATCACAGTTTTATTTTAAGAATCAAAATTGTAAAGATGAATACCCAAAAAGAAATAAATAATTTCTAACCCATAATTCCTGCATTTCTTAAAAACGCCTTACCCATATTGCCAATTACAAAAAATAGAGACAAATTAATTAAAAGGATTATTAGTAATGCCAACATTTTATAGTTTGGATTAGTTGAAATGCCATCAAATCCATTATTAAGGAATTGTTTAAAAAGTGATTTGTCAATTTTTAGGTTTTGTTGTTCAGAATCAAGTTTTACTTTTTCCTCTGAAGAATCTTGATTACTTGCTTTCTCTAGAAATTCTGTAAATGCCTTAACATTTTCTTCTTTTTTATTCCCCTCCTTAAGATCTCTATTTTCCTCATTCAAATTGGAGGCCGATTCGGTTGAATTATTTTCCTCAGGATTAAGTTTTGAATCTTCCAAATTAGTATTAAATGCTAGGAGTATATTACACCATAAAAAAAACCCACTCGATCAATTGAAGAGAGGGTTAGCTAAGGTTAAAGTTCCTAAAGCAATGATAATTTATTTAAATTTAATTTGCGATAGCAAGATTATGGAGTTTTAACTTAGTTTATAGTAAAGGTGATTTTTATCTTATATGTTGGATGCAAATACTAAAAAAGCATGTAAAGAAGATCCCTCAATAAGAGACATAAAAATTAGAAATATTGAACATGCTATCAAACAAGCAGAATTAATGATAAAAGAATCAAAATTGAGCCAAGAAGAATTAATCTTCTTAAAAAGAAAAATATCAGACTCAAGACAGGATTTAGAGATACTTTATTTAATGAAAATTCAATAAATATAAATTTGTTTATCTTTTAAAAGAATTGAATTTTTGCAAAAAAAATTAATTTGTATATTTGAAGACTTATAAACTTTAAAGAAAATGTAAGAGTTTACATAAAGTTTTAGTTATGTCTAAAAATAATCTATATATACCTTTAAAGGTTGTTCCATACATCTTCATTTCAATTACTGCTATTGCAATAACAGCAGCTACATATGTAATTACTTAGTTCCATCTCCTATGTAAAGTTTTTAGATATTAAATAACTTAAAATATTTGTAATAACTAATAATATGTATAAAGTCAAAATAGCAATTCTTACAATATCAATAATCATATTTTCCTTTATTGGGATTAAAAAGTTAATTTATATAAATCAAGTCCAAGATTTAAAAAATAAAGAAAAATCATTCTTAAATGAATCCATACGTGTTTTAAATGAATGCTTTGATCTAGAAAATAAAAATAAAAGAACACTTAATAAATCAATTGAATTAATTGAATATTGCTTAGAGGAATATGGATATAAAAACTGATTTCAAAACTTGAATGATGATTTTCCTTAATCCTCCACTAATATGCAGATAAAAATTTCTGATTAATAATATTGTTATGTTCCATAATTTTTTTCCTATTAATAATATTTTCCTAATTTAATTTTTTTAAAATGACTAAAGTGAAATGTTCTTATTTAGGAAATTTAAACTGTGAAGCTATTCATCTACAATCTGGGAGTCTTATTAGAACGGATGCACCTTTAGATCACTGTGGTAAAGGTGAAAGTTTTTCCCCAACTGATTTATTAGCGACATCACTAGGTACTTGCCTGCTAACCATTATGGCAATCAAAGCCAAATCAAAAGGATTTGATTTGAAAGGTATATATTTAAATATTGAAAAACTAATGACACAAAATAGCGAGAGGAAGATAAAAGAACTAATAATAGATATTTTTTTACCAGAGAGCACTTCTAATGAAACTATTGATTTTTTGAAAAAAGCTTCCAAAGAATGTCCAGTTACTAGAAATTTATCTGAAGAAATAGATATTAAAATTAGTTGGCATTATGAATAGATCTTAAAAATAGTAATTACATAAAAAAAAATGAAATACTTTATTGGAATAGTCATTCTTTTATTTGGAATATATATAATGACAGACTTGGCATTAAAGACTAGGTATACAAGAAAAAGACTTTCAAAAGGGAAAAAATAAATCTAATAAATTTTAATATTGCAGATTAAGGAAATATATTTATTTTTTTAATAAGAATTAAGGCATATTTAGTTTTATTTTTTTACTATTTTTTGGTCAATCAGACTAATCAAAGGGATCATGAAATTTACATTAATTCCAACAGTGCACCATGTATAAGTAATAAGAAAAATTATTTTTATAAATAAATTTGGGGGTAATGTGAAAAATATTTTGAAAAACCCTCCAATGAACAATACCAATATTCCAATTTGCAAAAGACCTTTGATTATCCATTTAAGTCCATTTTTTTTAATGTTTATATAAAACCAGAAAAAAACAAAACTCGATAACAATAAATATAAAAGATTTATGATCATCCTTTTAATGAAAATCTAATAAATTTGCCCTTATCAAGGCATGATGATAATTATCACTTTTTTATCTGCTAAATTTTTTTTGAAGTGGGAAAATTATACAAAAAACAATATAGACAAAATTCGATAATTAAAACTTTCTTCCTAAAACATTTTCGATTTTAGTAAATCAACTCTTTTTTGATTCACTCCCAAATCACTTTCTCCAACTCTTGATTCAGATCTTATTGATAAGATGTTTGATTCAGGTAGAAATGATACTTCTAAGTCGTCAACATACTTCATCCATTTACTGGTAGCCTCAGCATGAAGATAATCGCCATCAATTTCTACAATCTCAGTTCTTGGAGTATTTTCGATAAATGTTTTAATCTCTTCAAAAGGTTTCTCAATATTGTTAACCTCCCATTCTTCTCGTACACAATGAGCTATCTCTACACATGGTTTTAGTTCTACATGTGAGGCAAATGATGAAGAAGGGAATAAAAAGTTTGAACAAACTAAAATTGCTAAAAAAATTATTTTCATTAACAGAAGAATTTAACGAATCATAATCTAACGAATTAAATTACCTATTTGTAATGAAGTGTCTAATTATTTTGGAAGAGAGCATATATGTATTTCTAAAAATTCCAAAAAAAAAGATCCCTCAGAGAGAGATCTTTAAAAAATGATTTATATCAAGTGTTTCCTTGTTTCCACTGAAATAAATCAATTCCTCCTACACACATTTCTAATATCACACCTAATTCCAAAATATGTAATGCCTAATAGGCCTCTATCTTAACTGTCACATCGCAAAAAATACAAAAAGTACTCAAACATTGCGGTCGAGTACTTTTAAAGTTATCAGAAAAAAGTGTGTGAGGAGTTTCTGATGTCTTTAATTTACTCCGTAGGTAATTTAAAAGGCTACAGTATAAATTACTAATTATTTAAATCTCTCTGAGAAATTGGGCGTTGATGAAAAAAATAATCAAAAACATAAAAAATTCATGAAAAACATTTACAAAAAAATCATTTTTATTATTTCGGCAATTGCTCTTTTTTCAGTAATAGTGGTTGTTGTCAAATATTCGCTAACTTATATTGAAAATAATCCCGAAAAATACTTACCTTCACAAAAGTAAGACAAAAATTAAGTATAAATTCACTTCAAAAAATCTATAAAGTGTCTTAAATATGTTCTACATAGACAGCCTGAGTCATGAAAATCAAAAATACTTCAGTTCTTAATCAGAATAATATTCATTTAAGTCAATTTAAAAATAAGCATAAATATCAAATACTTGAGAATTACTGGAAGAAAAGAAAGAAAGAATGTGAAAAAAATCTTTCAAAATTTTGCTAACCGATAATTATGAATTTTATTTTTTCTTTTTTATTAGCGTCTGTTATGTGGGTACAAGTTCCACAATGGGAGGCTGACTGGTCAAAATGTGCTGTGGATGTTCCCGATACATCATGTCACTGGTACGTAGCTGCTCCCGATAATACGTTTGGCGAAGGATTTAATTGGGAAAACGCTCCTTGGTTTGATGCTAATGGATTACAGGATGTAGCTAAAATTGAGAAAGAATCTGTAGTAGAAAAACTTCAAAATAACTAAAGTTTCTATTTCATCAATTAACTTTTAAAAGTATTTAAATCTAGTTGATTAGTGGTTAACTTTTGATTAATTAAAAATTTTTTTATGCGTTTCAAAGTAAGTCTCAAAAAAAATGGAAAGGAATTTGATGAAGTTGTTATAGCTAATAATAAAAAAGAGGCTATGGAAGTAGCTTTAAAAAACAATCCAGAAGCTCAAGCATTAAACTCTGATTGGACATTTAAGATTTAATTATTTACGAAGTTTAGGAATCAAAAGAGATGCGACACAAATAACACTAATTGCAGGTCCAGGCGACAAATTAAAGACTATAGAGAGAATAAAGCCCAGAAGTGATATACATAATCCAAAAAAGGAAGACCTCATCATTGCAATTCTTAAACTATGAGCCTTATTAAGCCCTAACAGTGTTGGGGTAGAAAGAAGAGCAATAACAAGAATCACTCCCACTGCTGACATTGAACTAACAATTACTAATGCCGTTGTAAAACTCAAAGCAAGATTTAATAAAGAAACGTTTATACCACTCGCGGATGCACCTTCTGGATCTAATCCAACATAAACAACCTTTTCATATCCAAAAGTCATTAAAAGTATAAATACTAAAAAAGCAATTATTGTTCTAAGTAAATCTCCAAAATTTGCTGTCAATAAATCGCCAAATAATACTGCCTCCAAATCAATCCTTATTCCGAGTAAAGGGATTATAAGGACTCCAAAACCAAGCATTCCGGCTAATATTGTGTTCATTATTGCTTCATAGTTTTCACTCTTTTTATTAGTTAAACTTTCTGCAATTACAGAACCTAAAAGACCACTGATAACCCCACCAATTGAAGGATTAATTCCAAGCGCCAATGCTAAAGCAAGCCCTGGCAAAACGCAGTGAGAGATTAAATTTACTTGAAGTAATCTCCTATGTGTTATTAATACAGTTCCCATAGCTGGACAAAGAATTCCTGAAAAAATAGTTATTATTAAAGGAACAAGCCACCAACTGCTATTAATAAAAGACATTAATCTAAGGATTCGGTATGATCAAAAATACGGGACAAAAAAAGATTTCGAAAACAATGGTAACTAAGACTGACATTACCAAAAGACAAGAACAACTTCTTGAAGAACTTAATAAATGTGATGATGAACTGAGCGGTCAAGAGTTGCATAGACAATTGATTGAAAGCGGAAAAGCTATGGGACTGACAACTGTTTACAGGAATCTTCAAGTTCTTATAAAGCATGGTTTAATACGTTCTAGACATCTCCCAACAGGAGAGGTTCTTTACACTCCCGTAGACAGAGACATTCATCATTTGACTTGTGTTCAATGTGGTGAGACATCAAAAATGGAAGGGTGCCCTGTAAAAGATATTCATACACCCAAAACAAATCCAAAGAAATTCCAATTGTTGTTTCATACCCTGGAGTATTTTGGACTTTGCCAGAACTGCTATCAAGCACAAAGTTAAAACTAAATATTTTTTTAATCACAACAACTATTATCCTCAATTGAGCTGATATTTATATCCTCTAATTTATCTTTTATAGAATCAGGACTTCCAGAGGCCAATACAGCTTTATCCAAAACAATAACTTGATCATAACTATTTAACGAAGTGCCCCAATCATGACTGCTTACCATTAAAGAAAGACCAGCATCAGCAAGTTGACGAACAATTTTTAGAAAATCCTCCTTTGCAGGTGGATCTAAAGCTGCACAAGGTTCATCAAGAAGGTAAATTTTTGCTGGAGACATTAATGTTTTGGCTAATAAAGCTCTTTGTTGTTGTCCACCAGATAAAGAATCAAGCCTTCTGTTAGCAATATTTGCAATGCCGACTCTTTGCATTGTGGCCTCTAATTCGCAGCATTTATTAATCCATGCATTAGGGTTGGCAAGAAGAGCTTTTATTTGAAAAGGACTACTACTTTTTGATTTTGAGTATTTTATTTGTCCTAATGAAACTAGTTTTTCTACAGTTATTGGAAATTTCCAATTCATAGAGCTTCTTTGTGGCATAAGTGAGACTTGAGATCTTTGTCTAATTAACTTCTCCCCGTCAATTGTTATCTGGCCATTATCCGGAATACATTGTCCCTGCAATATTCTTAAAAGAGTAGATTTGCCAGCTCCGTTTGGACCAACTAGCGCTGTTAGAGTCCCAGGTTTAATCTCAACCGATACCTTACTTAAAACTGGCTTACTTTTTTTTGTGTATGAATAGGTTAAATTTTCAGCGACTAAAGTAGCCATTAATTAATCTTTAAAAAAGTCACTTTATAAGCTTACCAATAATACAAGTTTCATATTATTTTCATAACATTTGATACCTTTACTTGCTTTGAATAATGAAAATGATTATCATTTTTAAGTATTTAATTATTTTTTATGTCAATTTTGGAAAGACTTTTAACAAATAAAACAAGTTCAACTAATTCAATTATCAAAAATTCCGTGATAGCAGGAACAATAATATTTTCTGGTTTTGGGCAGGATGTTTTGGCTAAGGAAAAGTCATACGTAGCAGTAGAACCACTAGTTTGTGATTTAGTTAAATCAATTGCATTACCTTCTGACGAAGTTACATGCTTAGTAGATAGAAAGCAGGATGTTCATGACTTTAAGATCAATCCAAGACAAGCTCAATTACTTAATAACGCCGATAAAGTATTCACTCTTGGTAAAGAAATGACTCCAAGTATGAGAAATTGGGAAAGCAAAAAGCAAACAGTTGTTATAGGTGTTAGCGCAATAAATGTAGATGACCACTCTGATCATGCGGGACATGATGATCACGCTGAACATTCAGCTAAGGTAGATGACCACTCTGATCATGGAGGTCATGACGGTCACTCAGATCATGGTGGACATGATGACCACGCTGAAGGAGCTTTCGAATGGGCAGGTAAATTCCAGTTATCTAAAGGATCCTACAAATGGTCATTCGCAAAAGTTGATGGCGAATATGCAGATCCAGCAATGAAAATGGTAATTCTAAAATCTAATGACATAGAGGGATCGGAAGATTTAGCTAAAGAACTATTAGGATCTAGATTCTCAACAAGGAGAAATAATAATGGGACTCTTACTGCAAGTGATAAAGCTTTTGTGCTTAACTTCGATCAACGAAAAGAAAGCACAGTTTTCAACGTGGAAATTAAAGAAGATGGTCAGTACACATTTTTTACTGAACACATGCCTTTTGAGTTTGAGGCAAATGAGCACTTTTTTAAAGACGCATTGAATAGTGATGTAGAGCCAATAGCACAAGTACCAGATGAAGGAGAGGGGCATCATCATCATGACCATGGAGGACTAGATCCTCATGTCTGGCATGATCCTCATAACATTATAAAAATGGGAAATGTTATAAACGAAAGTTTAAAGAAGGATGCTTCTAAGAGAAGCATAAGAAAGCAAATTAATGAAAGATTTGAAAAGGCTGATTCTATCTTGGAAGACTTGGATAGTTGGATCGTCGAACAAGTAGGCTCCATTCCTGAGGAGAACAGAGTAATTGTGTCTAAACACAAGGCGATGGAATACTACGGTGATGCTTTTGGTTTTGAAACCATTAGTTTACTTGACTTTCTTGGAGACTCCTCAAGCTTAAGACCGGAAAATATAAAGTCTGTACTTAAAGAACTTAAAGAAGATAATGTTTTGGCTCTTTTCCCAGAGCAAAAACCTGCTTCCAAACTGTTAAGAAATCTAAGCAGACAAAGTTCTATTCCTATTTCTCCTAATCAAATATTTGTTGATGGATTGATGATGGATGGTAATACTGTTTCAGTAGCTGTACACAACACTTGTACAATTGTTGATTCATTAGGCGGAAGCTGCGATAAAGAATCTGGCTCCAATCTTGAATCTGAATGGTACAAACTTTCAGATTAAATTTTTCTAGTAAAAACGGTTTTCATTTATAATTATTACTATTATTAAACTATTGTTTATTTAGTAAAAATCAGTAAATGAGCATCCAAGATAAAGTTCCTGTTACTATTCTCACTGGATTTTTAGGTTCAGGGAAGACTACTTTGCTTAATAGAATATTGAGTGAAGAGCACGGGAAAAGAATAGCAGTAATTGAAAATGAATACGGTGAAGTTGGTATAGATCAAGGGCTCGTAATTAATGCAGATGAAGAAGTGTTTGAGATGTCAAACGGGTGCATTTGTTGCACTGTTCGCGGCGATTTAATAAGAATCCTTGGCAACCTTATGAAAAGAAGAGATAAGTTTGACTATGTTTTAGTAGAAACGACAGGATTAGCAGATCCAGGCCCAGTTGCTCAGACATTTTTCATGGATGAAGAAATTAGTTCTGAATTTACTCTTGATGGAATTGTGACTTTAGTTGATGCTGCTCATATTGATCAACAGCTAGGCAGGAATGATGAAAGTTCAGAACAAGTGGCATTTGCAGATGTTCTTGTCCTTAATAAAACTGATTTAGTCTCTGATGATGCACTAGATACTCTTGAATCGAGATTGAGAGATATGAACCGAATGACCCGAATTATTAGAGCTGAGAATGCCAAAGTACCAATTGAAACAGTCTTAAATCTAAGTGCATTTGATCTTGATCAGATCCTTAAACGCAGGCCAACATTCCTTGAACCAGAATATCCTTTTGAATGGACAGGTGTTTACGATCTTGATGCAGGTAAATATGAATTAATGCTTGAAGAAGGACCCGATCCAGAAATGTCCTTAGTAGCCCTCGCTAACCAAGGAGAGAGTGAAGAGGAACTTAAAGATGGTGCTGAATCCTCCGTGAGACTTTATGCAGAAAAAGCAAATAGTTTAGATCCTGGAAATACCATTCCATATGGAGAACATATAAATCTCAAATTGGAGGATAAAGGAAATAAATCCTTCATCCTGAACATAGAAAAACCAACAAAAATAGGTTTGTTTACACAGCACACCGCTGAAGAATTCAATATGAAAGTCATTAAAAGTAACGAAAATAAAGAGATTCCATTTAATACTGAAAGATTCTGGCAAGCAGAGCACGAACATGATGATGAAGTAAGCTCAATTGCTATAGAGCGTTTTGGAGATGTTGACCCAGAAAAACTAAATACTTGGATGGGAAGACTTCTATCAGAAAAAGGGGTTGATATATTCAGAACTAAAGGTTTCATAAGTTACTCAGGGAACCCAAGGAGAATAGTTTTTCAAGGAGTTCATATGTTATTTACTGCACAACCTGACAAAGAATGGGGTAACGAACCCCGTAGAAATCAACTTGTTTTTATCGGTAGAAATCTAAATGAGAAAGAGATGCAAGAAGGCTTTGATAAATGCCTGATATAGAACCATTTAGCCCAAGAGGCATGTTCCATGAAGGATGGACAGCTGAAGTCAACGATTACGCCATTGCATGCGGCTGGGCTCTTAAAGGGAGACAATTTATTGTTGGTGATGTGGCAGGAGGTCTTTTTGCATTCGAAGGAGATACTGGAAAAATTATTTGGAAAAAAGAAAACACACACTCTGGTGGTCTATTAGCAATGGCTATTCATCCAGAGGGTGAAATTTTTGCAACATCTGGTCAGGATGGAAATGTTCAGATTTGTAATTGCCACGAAGGTAAATTAATTAAAACACTTGATCTCGGCAGGGGTTGGGTAGAACACCTCAAGTGGTCTAATGACGGTTTATTTCTAGCGATAGCTTCCTCAAAAAAAGTATATGTTTTTAATGAAATTGGTGAAGAGAAATGGATTTCTGAAGACCATCCAAGCACGGTAAGTGCAATAACATGGTCAAATAAAAATGAGCTAGCAACTGCTTGCTATGGAAGAGTGACATTCTTTGACATAGTTAATAATAAAACGAATCAAAAACTCGAGTGGCAAGGATCTTTAGTCTCGATGGAATTAAGCCCTGATGGAGATATAGTGGCCTGCGGTAGTCAAGATAATTCAGTTCATTTTTGGAGAAGATCAACAGGAATGGATGCAGAAATGACAGGATATCCTGGAAAACCAAGTCACCTTTCTTTTGATGACAGCGGAAAATTACTAGCAACTAGTGGCAGTGAAAGAATTACGGTATGGAGTTTTATAGGAAATGGTCCAGAAGGGACTATGCCAGGAGAGCTTTGTCACCATACAGAACCTATTTCAAGCCTTGCCTTTTCAAATAAAGGTATGCTTGTAGCCTCAGGATCTAGAGATGGTTCTGTTGTCGCAAGTTTTCTTAAAAAAGACGGTAATGGAGACCCAGTTGGAGCTGCATTCGCCGGAGATTTAGTAGGGGCAATATCCTGGAGACCAGATGATTGCGCACTTGCAGCAGTTAATGCGAAAGGTGTGGTAAATGTATGGAAATTTAAAGTTCGTACTAACCTTTTTTCAAAGGGATTTAAATAAAAAGTACAAACTTATAAATTACCAATAGTTAGCTTTTAAATGTCTTTCCATACAGATGACCTCACAGTCATTATCTATCCCTTTTGGGTGAATATCGCAATATGAAAGACATTGAAAATATTCGTCTATAGGATTAGATTTATCAGTTTTACCTACTTCTTTCGAATGATTCATGAAAGATTTCCTCAATTATTAAAATTAAGATAGTAGAATTGAATACCAAAAGAAATAAGCAAAACTTACTAAAAATATCTCAAAAAAACAGCAATTGATTACTACTCTCGGACATTTTTAAATAAAAAGCAATGCGTATAAAAACGGATTGTCTTTAGAGAAATATTTTCCTAATTTTATATTGTTGAGTTCTTGGAGGTCTTTCAAAATGATCGATAGCCTGCCTGAAATTTCGGAATAAACCGAACTAATTTAATTAACTGCTCCAATTATTTTTTATTAATGTCTAAGCTTCCTTCTTCTGCATCGTTTAGGTGCCCTTTAAGAAACAAGCTTAATTCTAGAGTTTTTGCCCCAGTTAAAGACAATTAGTTAATTGTGGTGAGCATTAGCTTAATAGAAGTTAGCAACAAGGATCCATGATTTAGCTGCGTTATTAACTTCAGTAAAAAATATAAGTAAGAGATAAAAGAGGGCTTAAATAAGCCCTCTTTTTTAATAAGATGACTTTCTTCAATTTTTATAGATAATGATTAAAACGATAAAACTAAACAATGGTTCGATATTATTGCCCATATTGCAATCCTAAATATCAATTTCAAAAAAAATCCTCAAAAGGAATTTTGATTTGTGGCTTCTGCGGAGAGGATCTTGTAAAAAAACCATTTATTAGGTTGAATCAGATAATTGCTTTAATTGCTGCATCATCATTACTTCTACCATTAATATATACTTTTATTTTTTTAATTAAAAATCAAATAAACGCTCCTAATAAAAATTATCAAGCAAATAGTATTTTTATGATAATTTTTAAAGAAACAATTTCACAGAACAATTTAAAAAGTCATGACAGTTCAACCCCTGCAAAGTGATTTATTTAAACAGGAATTTTTACTCTCAATATTTATTTGATCATCAATATTTTTTAATTTGTTTTTATTATTTATTACTTTAACTTTTTGCCCGCAATGTTCATTGCAACCACCGTTAATTAAATTATGTGCATATAAATTGGAAATATGCGTCAGTAGTAAAAGAAAAATTATTTTATAAATTTGATAAAAAAAAGACATCATTTCTAATATAAACTCCCCAGAATAAGTAGATAAATAATATCAGTTAATTCCAAGGAGTGTTTATAAGTCCCCAGATATCGAAGAAGAAAAATAAAACTGCAATAACAACAAGATCCCATGCTCTTTCCCTAAAAGCCCAAGGCGCAATAAAAACTTCCCCAAGTCCGTGAAGTGCCGCGCCTACCGGTAGATGATCAAGAACCAGCAAACTGTGAGAGAGGATAAAAAGAAAGCTTGCGAAATATCTAAAAAAAACAAATTGCCAATTACTAGAATTCATACCTTTTAGATTTTTAAGAAATATACTTCAATGATCGAAATAATGAAATAGATCTAGTAGAGAGATATTATTTTTGGTAGCCATAAATACGAATAAAGATTTGAAGCTCAAGTAAAAATTATTAAACGATGAAATATATGTTTTCAAGTTATCGTCCTAAAAATAGTTTTGATGAATATTTCAAAGATAATGTCAATTCTTCTAGAGAAATATTAGAACCACTTCTGGCCTCTTTAGATAATATGGGTCTTGAAGAATTAAACAGGAATCATTCTGCAGCAAAAAAATTATTACTAAGACATGGTGCAACTTTTAGACTAAACGATACTGGTTTAAAAGGTACTGAAAGAATATTACCTTTTGATCCACTTCCTAGAATAATTAGTAAAGATGATTGGGTAATATTAGAAAAAGGCCTAAAACAAAGGCTTGAAGCAATTGATTTATTTTTAGATGATATATATAACTCTCAAAATATAATTAATGACGGAATAATTCCAAGAGAGTTAATAGAGAGTTCAGAGGGTTGGAGACCTCAAATGATAGGCTTCAAACCTCCATTAAATAAATGGTGTCAAATTTCAGGACTTGATCTAATAAGAGATAGAAAGGGTGATTGGCATGTATTAGAAGATAATTTAAGGTGTCCTTCTGGAGTCGCCTACTTTCTAGAAAATAGATTAGTTATGAAAAATATATTTCCTAATCTTTTCTCTGGAAGAATAGTGAAACCAATTGATGAATATCCATCATATCTTTTAAAAACTCTTCAAGAACTTGCTGTTTGGACGGACACCCCCAAAATAGTTCTATTAACTCCAGGAATTTTTAATAGTGCGTATTTTGAACATAGTTATTTAGCTCAAGAAATGGGCATCCAACTAGTACAAGGTCATGACTTAGTTTGTAATGATGATTATGTATATTTAAAAACTACCTCCGGATTAAAAAGAGTAGATGTAATTTATAGGCGAATTGACGATGATTTCTTAGATCCTCTTAATTTCAGAAAAGATTCATGCCTTGGTGTTAGAGGATTACTTGATGTTTTCAAGGCAGGTCATGTTGCTTTAGCAAATGCCCCTGGGACAGGAATAGCAGATGACAAAATGATTTATTCTTTTGTTCCAAAAATGATTAAATATTATCTTGATGAAGAAATGATTATTAAAAATGTAGAAACATATATTTGTCATTACCAAAAAGATCGAGAATATGTTCTAGAAAATTTATCAAAACTTGTTGTTAAGTCTGTAGCTGAAGCAGGGGGTTATGGAATGTTAATTGGGCCTCACTCAACAACTACTGAAATTCAAGAATTTGCTAATAAAATTAAAAAAAATCCAAGAAATTTTATTGCCCAACCAACATTAGAATTATCTACTGTGCCATCCTTATGCGATGGTGAGCTATATCCATGCCATGTCGATTTAAGACCATACATATTAAGAGGAAAAGATTCATGGGTGAGCCCAGGCGGTCTCACAAGGGTAGCCTTAAAAAAAGGATCCTTAGTCGTAAACTCTTCTCAAGGAGGAGGATGCAAAGATACTTGGGTAGTAGGTCAATAATATGCTTTTAAGTCGTGTAGCAGAATCTCTTTATTGGATCAATCGTTATTTAGAACGTGCAGAAAATATATCTCGTTTCGTGGAAGTCAGTGAAGCAATGTCATTAGATTGTCCACCGGGAAGCGCAGAACCTTGGCTCCCATTAATTGACGCTTCAAGTGATAGAGAATCTTTTGATAAAAGATTTCCAGAGAAAAAACCTGATGACGTTATTAATTTTTTAATAAGAGATCGTTTAAATCCAAACAGCATAATTTCTTGCATTCAAATGGCGAGAGAAAATGCTCGACAAATCAGAGATGTCATGACCACAGAAATGTGGGAACAGATTAATATCTTGTATTGGAATATGCAAGAAGGAGAGGCAATTTGGAATAAACCAAGACAAGAACAATTAAGTGAAATAAGAAGGGAATGTCAGCTTTTTTATGGAATTACAGATGCGACTCTAAGTAAAGACCTTGCTTGGAGATTTAGCATACTTGGAAGATTGATTGAAAGAGCTGACAAAACATCCAGAATTTTAGATGTTAAATATTACTTACTTCTGCCCAGCTTGGATGAACTTGGAGGTGTCCTAGATGAGTTGCAATGGATTGCTCTTTTACGCTCAGCTGGAGCTTATCAAATGTTTAGGAAAGCAGAGCAAAATTCTATAAGGCCTAATTCAGTTGCAAGATTCCTTTTACTTGATCCAATTTTCCCAAGATCTGTAAGATACTGTCTTGATGGGATTAGCAATACTCTTAAGATGATAGATACCTCGCCACCTCCTGAAAATCCTTCAGAATTAGAATGCATGAGAGGTTTACTAAAAGCAAAGTGGAGTTATATCAGGATTGAAGATATAATAAATGATGGATTACATGAGGCAATCGATTCATTGCAAATTGATTTAAATAAATTAAATGATCTCATTCAAGAAAAATATTTTATTAATTAAGAAATTTATTAATGAGAATTAAATACACACATAAACTAGAATATAGATATGAAGACCCTGTTCAATTAGGCGAACATAGATTATGTATAAAACCAAGGTCAAATGGATTCCAAAAGCTGAAGAATTTTGAACTAAAAATAACCCCAGAACCAGAAATTATTTATCCCTTACTGGCTGCAAGTGGCGAAGAGATTAATAGAATCAGATTTAATGGAATAACAGATAATTTAATTATTGAATCAATTAGCGAAGTTGAGACTATTGAACATCCAAACATTATCGATGGGGTTAAAAATAGAGATTTAACATTACCTTTTTGTAGAAGTATTATTAACAGAGATTTACAGGGAGCACTAGAAGGGTGGATGCCAAATGGACAGCACGATCCCTCTGCCGTTGAACTTGCTCAAGAAGCTTTGGCGGGTAGTATTAATAACGCATTATCATTCACCTACCAGTTAATAGAAATCATTCAAGATCGGGTTAAATATACTAAAAGACACACAGGTCCAGCATGGCCGGCAAGCAGAACACTTAGAGAACGTATAGGTTCATGCAGAGATTTAGCAATGCTTATGGTTGAAGCTTGTAGGTCTATTGGTATTCCGAGTAGATTCGTAAGTGGTTATCATTTTGAAGATCCTTTACCGTCTGAATTAGATTTACACGCGTGGGCTGAGTTATATATTCCAGGCGCCGGTTGGAGAGGTTTCGATCCAAGTGGAAAAGGATTAATAGACGAAAGATATTTAACACTGGTATCCTCTTCCAAATCTAATTTAACTTCTGTAATTACGGGAAACTTTATAGGAAAAAATAATTTAGAAAATACTTTATCTTGGGAAATTAAACCTATTGAAATTAAATAAACACTAAATTTTTGACCTTTTAAACTTAAGGAAATAGATAATTAAAAATATGTTTCTTTTTTAGTGTTAATTGATACGTTATTGAATATATATATCTGTTTTCATTTGTTTAATCTTTAAAGAAAATTGAACTCAAGTTTAGAAATTCCAGTTATCAAACCGAACAAATCAAAAATGTTTGAATTGATAAGTTATGAAAAATTTCGCGATACAAAAGATGTTAGATTTTTTGATATTAGTGTTAATGAATCAAATTACAGAGATCTTGTTATACACAGCGGGCCCGCAGTTAGTCCGCCAAATGAAGACGAATTTAATAATTGGCAATTTTACATACACCATAAACAAGAAGATAATTTATTAGCTATCTCAGGGGGAAGAACATTTTTTCTTGTTAATTTTGGGTGGGATTATCCTTTTTATAAAGTTAGATTAGAGTCTTGCGGATATATTTTAAGAATACCTAGAGGAACATTTCATAGATCAGTCTCTGACGAAAACGGTTCTATAGTTTTAAATCAAGCAATAAGAGATAAAAGCGGCACAGTAGAATCTGAATTCAAGGTTACGAATAGCAAAGATAACAAAAAACTCCTAGATTGTATAACTAATTTAGAGCCTAGATTTAAAATTTATAGTGTTAAATAATCTTAAAAAGGAGTTCTAAATTTATATATCAATTTAAAAAAATTATCTAATTGTTATAAAATAAAAATATTGAGCTTTTTTGGTATGAAATTTTTTAGGTTTTTAAGATATTTTTTATGCATAACTTTTTCTTTCTTAGTTTTATCCTCTCCAGTTTTTGCTGGTGCGAATGTTGCTGTTAAGGGAGAGGGAGATGAAGTGCCAAGTTATGTAAGATCTAATATTACAGGATTTGATTTCCATGGAGAGGATCTTCATTTGTCTTCTATAGCTGGTGCAGTCGCGAGAGACGCAGATTTTAGTGATGTTGATTTACATGGAACTACATTAACCCTATCTGATTTAAAAGGTTCTAATTTAAATGGAATCGACCTGACCGATACTCTTTCTGATAGAGTTAATTTCCAAAAAACAGATCTTAGAAATGCTGTTTTAATAAATATGATCGCATCAGGCAGCAGTTTTGCAGGAGCTCAAATAGAAGGAGCAGATTTCTCTTATGCCATTCTTGACAGTGAAGACCAAAGAAATCTTTGTGAAATTGCTGATGGTATTAATCCAACAACAGGAGTTTCAACAAGAGAAAGTCTTGAGTGTAGTTAGAAAGTCAAATTCATAAATAAACTTTCTTGCCATTATTAAATTTATAAATCCTTTGTTCATCGTCTTGAAATATCATTTCACCATTTAATTTGGATTTCTTAAATTTTGAAAGTCTTGCTCTGTGTATATTGGATTTTCTATTTATATTATCTTCACTATCGTAGATTCCAATATAGATATTTATATTTGGGTTGGAAAAAGTTTTTTCTTCCTCTCTTAAAAAAATTCTTTCAATATTTGTTTGCGTGCTCAGAAGTTTATTTTTAAATTTATCTAACTTTAAGTTCTTTGGTTTTTTAGATTTAATTTTTTTATAGACAAAAAACATAACTCCTAAAATTAGAAAAACTACAAATATATTCATTACCTATTTAATTTTTATTTTTATATCTACACCTAAGTTACTTTTAGTAGTTAATATTTCTTTTTTTAAGATTCCATAAGTAAAAATCCTAGACAAAGTTTTCAAAGATTTAAAAACTAAAACAACAGTAAATATAAAGAAAACAATAAGGTTTTCTACAAGAATATTTTTATTTTTATTATTTAAGTTGGTCATAAAAGTTTTAAATCAATTATTTTTCATCACTATTTGCATATGGGCCGAAAAATTCACTAGAGTCTCTTCCTATTACTTTAGCAAGATTTAAGCTTTTATCTATATTCCAATTAGATGCCATTCCATAAAGAATACCGGCAGCGAAAGAGTCACCACATCCATAAGAATCAACCTTTCTTTCTTTATTTTTAAGAGCCTCATATCTTCCTCCTGGGAATATTATGCCCCCCTTCTCACCCTCAGTTTTAATAGTGTATTTGGGCTTTACTAATAATTCAGAAAAAGAAAACTTTTCGCCAGGATCAAGATTACTACCTATTAATCCATCCAGACTAACATTCGATTTATTAATAGTATTTATTCCCACTCTTGGAGTTGTACAAAGTATTGAAGCTGATCTAGCCATTTTAAAAATCTCCGAATCAGATGCAGTGATAAATATTCCATCCATTTTTTTTAAAATATCCCAGTCTAAGTTATCTCTATAATTTGGAGCTAACCTTTCCCCAATAACTGTTATTGCTCTCTCGCCTTGAGAATCAATCATGCTAAATCCTCTTCTAGTAGGTTTGTCACGCCATGCAACATGTAACTTTATTCCCATATTTGAAAGAATTTTGAAGCATCTATCTCCATAATCATCATTACCTAAAGCTGTAAAAAAATGAATTTGATTTAAAGTTAGTTCAGAAAGTGTTTTCGCTATGATAGATCCTCCACCAGCTGGATATTCAAGCGACTTTTCAGAATGAGAAATAACTCCAGGTTTTGGTAATTGATCGACCTTTAAGAAATTTATCCACTCAACGTGACCAACAACAGCTAAATTTAAATTCCCTTTTTTAAATTTATAGTCTTCAAGTGAATTATTCTTTTCAACAGCCATAAGCTTTTAAATACTATTATTAAAAGAAATATTTTTGACAAGTGAATTCATTTAACATTTTAAAAGATAATAAACAGATCCTATCTTATCTTTACCTTTTCCTATCTATTTTAGGTGCGGTCCTTCCAATGATGGCAAATTTCGAATTTGCTAGAGAATATGGAAATAGTTTTGATATCAACAACTTCATTTCCTTAGCAAATGCCAACCCTGCAGCTCAGTCAATTTCTAGAGACTTGTTAGTAGGTGCAAGCGCTATTTTTATATGGATAGTAAATGAAGCAAAAAAATTGAATATAAAGAATATGTGGGTTGTTTACATTGGCACTTTTCTTATTGCATTTGCATTCTCTGCACCTTTTTTCTTATTTCTAAGAGAGAGAAGAATTATTGAATTAGAAAAGATTAATTAAAATAATCTTCTAAATAAAATTGTAAATACAACAAAGCAGCAACATGAGATAGAAAGCCATATTATTGAAGCGAAACCAAATAGGTCTAATACACGTCCCGAAATAAATGGTCCAAAAAAATAACCCATAGCGAAACACTGTGACAATAACGCAAGTGCAAAACCTTTTTTATTTGAAGGCGCTATTCTGAAAACAACATCTGTTGAAGTTGGAAGAAATGAAGCAGTACCTAAACTAACTAATATCAATGAAAAAGAAATCAAATAAAAAGCTGTAATATTTAAATAACTAGATATAAATAATAAAAATGAAGCTAAAGAGAAGTTTATTAAACTAAATTTCAATCCAAATAATCTACCTTTCTTTGATATCCAAGAACCTACAGGCCATTGTAAAAACAACAACAAAATTAACTGAATAGAAATTATAAGACTAGTAATTTCTTTACTTAATTCATTCCGGATTACTCCACCTTTAACAAGATCTAAAGGCAAAGTTACTTGAATCAAAGCTAAAGAAGTAGTTATTAACAAAATAGATAAAATAATTATTTTGGAATTTTTATTCCATTTCAATTGTCTCTGTTTAAGTGTATTTACTGACTCTTTTTGGAAATTTTCTAGGTTTCTTTTAATAGAAAAATTATTTGTCGAAATTAAATTAGTAATAACAAACATACAAAATATATCATTTATAAAAATTGATTTTGAGTATAAATAATTTGTCATAAACCCGCCCAAAAATACTCCTAAAAATATTCCTAAAGCCTCCGAACTCCTAACAAGGGAATAAGCTTTTCTTGTATCTATGGGATAGCAAAAATAAGGCACCCCGAATTCTGCTGCAGGCCAATATATGCCTGCAGCCGCACCAACAAATGATTGTCCAATTATGTAAAAATAAGTTTCTCTTGAAAAAATGAGAAATAAGCTTGCAGTAATACTTAGTATTGATGAAGCAATTAATGGAAATTGTATTTTCCCTTTTTTATTTAGATAATTACCTGTAAAAAATCTCGTTAATGTACCTATTATTGCTGATATGGTAAACCCCAAACCTATATCTGTTGCAGATAATCCAATATTATTAAAAATGAGGGATGTTAAATAAATAACACCTCCTGCTCCAAATGCAGCATAAAATCTTATTTTGGTTAATAGCCGCAAAGGATAAGGGAATTGCATCCACCAATTTTTGCTAATTTGAAAACTATTTGGACTAATCACGAGTGAAATACATTTTTATAATATTTTTAGGTTTTTGTGGATTATTTTTTAATAATGGTTCAAAGGCGGCTGAAAAGATAAATATTAATTTTGAAGAGATGAAGATACCTTTTACTATAGAACAATTATCAAAATTAGAAAAATACGAAGATGACTCAACAGAATTAATAGATTGGTTAAAAAATAATGGATTAATTAAAATTTTTGAATTATCAAAATTTTTAGAATTTCCAGTATTCAAAGAAGAGGGTTTAAATAGAAAAGTACTTAGAAGTTGGATAGGTCGTAATATTCTTACAGAATTAAGCAAAACTATTAAAGTTCCAAATGACAATAATGGAATCGAAATTTATAACACTATAGAAAATTTACTAGAGGAGAAAAAAGAAGTTTCAACTTTAGACATCATAAAGGCAATACCTTCAGAAGAAATTTCATTAGATCTTGATAATTTAATTTTAATAATTTCATCATGGAAAAACGAATTAGCAATGCAACAAAATCTTATTTCGAAATTAAATAATCTTGAAAAAATTAATGATGAAACACCTAAAAAAAGTGATGATAATTATATATCTGAATTTACAAAGATAAATAAAAAAATTTATGCTTCTCACCGAGTAAAACCTCTTGAAGTTGAATTATGGAAAAGTAATAAAACAAATCACAACAAAGAACTAATAATTTTTATGCCTGGACTTGGAGGCGAAATTAACAATTTTAAGTGGATAGGAAACGCACTAATTAAAAGGGGTTGGCCAATAGTATTTATAGACCATAGAGGAAGTAATTTAAAAGCAATCACTGAAGTACTCGAGGAAGGACAATCAATTCCAGGAAGTGCAGACTTTTTTTTATATAGAATTAAAGATTTAGAAGCTGTATTAAAATCTCATGAGAATGGGGAATTTGGTATACCTAATAATTCTTATATCTTAATGGGGCATTCACTTGGTGCTTTAATAGCACTTTTATATGAAGGTAATAAACCAACTGTTCAACTTGAGGAAAGATGTGATTCGGCATTCAAAGATTTCGCAGTCACAAATTTATCAAAACTGCTTCAATGTCAAATAAGCGAAATTCCATTCTCTGAGAAAAATAATGCTAATAAGGCAAGTGCAATAATAGGATTTAATACCTTTGGCAGTTTAGTATGGCCAAAAGAAAATAGTTCCGGCATTAAAACACCAACGCTTCTAATAGGCGGTACATATGACCTTATTACACCGTTAATAAATGAACAATTCAGAGTTTTTTCTGCTTTAAATAATCCATCAAATAGATTCCTAATTATAGAGGGAGCAAGTCATTTTTCTCCAATAAGAATTAATAATAGTTATGAAGAAAATAATGACGTCTTCAAAATAAGTGAATCTTTTATTGGTTCAAATCCAATTTTAGTACAAGATTTATCTGCTAAATTTTTAGTCAGATTTTTAGAAAATATTAGGGACCAAGAGGTTACTAGAGTAATTAAAAACCAAAAAGATTTGGGACTTAATTTCCATCTTTTAGATCTTGAAACTATAAAAGAAGTTTCCAAAAATTAGTACTCTATACGTGGATCTAAATAGGCAATTAATATATCAACAAAGAGATTTAAAGAAACTATAAGCATAGAGGTAAAAATTACAATCCCTTGAACTAAGGTATAGTCTCTTTGAGAAATTGCTTCATGTAATCTTAAAGCAATACCTGGCCATGAAAAAGTTACTTCGAACAATAGAGCACCTCCTGCTAATGACGCCATAGTCAATCCAGAAATAGTGATAATTGGCAATAGAGCATTAGGTAAAGCATGATTTAAAAAGATTTTTTTTTTCGATATCCCTCTACATATAGCAGCATTAACGTAATCACTTTTTAATGTTTTATCCAAATTTACTCTTAATGAGCGACTGAATATACCACTCAAAAGGAAGCCTAGTGTAATGGAAGGAAGTGCGAGATGATAAAGGGAATCTTTTAAGGCAGTAATATTATTTGAAAGAATACTATCTAAAACAAGAAAACCTGTAATTTGAGGTTGCTGCTGAAATATTGGAAATCTACCCCCAATTGGGAAAATATTAAAGAATACAGAAAATAGTAATTGCGCTAACATCGCACCCCAAAAAGGAGGGGTCGCATATGTAGCAATTCCTAATATTCTTGTAATATAATCAGTCTTTTTACCTCTATTTCTTAAGCCAATTAAACCTAATGGGAATCCTATTAGTATGGCACTTAACATTGAAAAGAATCCAAGCTCAAGACTTGCTGGCAATGACTTAAGAATAATATTTAGGACTGGCTCTTGGGTACTAAGAGATTGGCCAAAATCTAAGTACAATATATTTTTAATATATGTAAAATACTGATTTATTAGAGGTTCATTTAGCCCTAATTTATTTCTAAGAAATTCCCTTGAAACTTCATCGGCACCAGATCCAAGTATTGCATCGACAGGGTCGCCGGGAGCAACTCTCAATAAAATAAATACTAATGAAGAAATTATCCATAACATTATTGGTATTAATGAAATTTTTATTAAGGAATAATTTAGTAATTTATTTAAATTTCTACTCATCAATTAACTTTAGATCACTCAATGAAATTATTCCTGCACCATTAAAAATAGGTTTTGATATTTTATTTTGAGACCATGCTTTTTGAGATGATATCCATATAGGAATATAAGGGATTGAATCTGCCGCTATTTTTTCAATTTCAACAAGTTTTTCTAATCTTTTAATTCCAGTTATTTTTTCACTTTCAAGAAATAAACTTTCCACTTTATTAGATCCCCAAAAACTACCGCTGTAAACTGATTCTCCTTTATTACATATGCCATCAACTATTTCATTACAACTTAAAAGGGGGTTAAGATATGCTTCTGGATCTGAATAAGCTCCGGTCCAATCGAGAATAACTGCCGTATAAATTCCTAAACTTAGATTCTTATAAACTGTTGTAGATTCAACCCCATTGAGTTCAATATTAATACAATCTTTCAAAGAATTTTTAATTTCTTGCTGCCATGTCAGGGCAATAAGCTTGTCAGCTGGCACATTAGATCTATAAGTAAGAGGTATTTTCAGAATATTTCCATTACAATAATTTTCGTTTTGCAATAACCTTCTTGCTTCTAAATAATCATATTTAGGCCACAGTGCTTGATTATCTTTTTTTAATATCGGAGGAATAATTGATCTAGATGGTTTCCTTAATCCATAACTTACTTTCTCACTAATTAATTTTCTATTAAGACTTTTTGCCAAAGCCAATCTAAGATTAAGATTATTTAAGGGATAAGAACTAGTTTTAAGGCTTATAAAACTTAATTCAGTGAAAGGGCTATTACCTTCTTTAAACTGTTTATTTTTACTTAAATTATTTAGACTTTTTCTCTGACTATCATCAATTGAATTTGATAAGAGCACATCAATTTGTTTACTTTTTAAAGCCCCAAAAAGAGATGATGAATTTGAATATCCCACAAAATCAATGCCCTCATTTAAGGGCTTTTCACCCCAATAATTCAAATTTGGATTAATTGATTGAACTTCATTTGAAAAACTAGAAAGGACATACTTGCCGGTGCCAACGAATTTTTCATTTAAAAACTTATCAGAATATTCTTGATAAAATGTAGGAGATATTGGCGTTAGATTAACTGATGTGAGCAAACCATTTATGGAACTTGATGGTTTATTTAAATTTATTATTACTGAATATTCACTTGGAGTTTCTATTGATTTAATCTTATTTCCCAAAATATAATTCATGGTTCCAATTCTTTTGAATCTATCAAAAGTAAATTTTATTGCATTTGAGTTAAATGAAGTTCCATCGTGAAAAAAAACATTTTTTCTTAAATTGATAACTATTTTAAGTCTATCCTTTGAAAGAATTGGCATCCCTGATGCCAATTCAGGTATTAATTCTCCGTTTGAATTTAATTCATACAACGTGTCTCCCAAAGAGCTTATTAATTGAATTGCTTTAAGAGTATTAGCTTTTGCCGGATCTAAAGATTCAATTTTTCCAGAACTTGCAACTATGATTTTTTTAGATATTCTTTTTGAGCCACAAGAGTTCAGTAACAAAGAAATTAAAATAATAAAAATTGATAAAAATCCTTTTTTTTTCATATTGCTTAATTACTAAATTATTCTGAATATTGATTTGAGCAATAAATTTGCAAGGTTATTTGACTTATTTCTAAAGCAAAAGTTTTTTTAGAATTGAAGGCAAAAGGCCACTCTCTCACCCAACAAATTTTTTTATCTATATTTATACCAATTACTTGAAAGGTCTTATTACTATTTTTAATTTTTACACAAGCACCTTTATAAAGATTCTTAGAAAAAATTGAACTTTTTTTTTCATTTTTATTATCTAATAGTTTTGAAGGAATCATTGAAAGTGCTAAAACCAAATACTTACTTTCTTCGGTTTAACAAGCTATGAGGATATTTGCAAATTATTTTTCTAAATACAACTTAATTGACTAGCAATAATTTTGACTTCACTAAGCGAATTTATTTCATCTTTCGATTTCTCAAAACTTCCATTATTCACCTCATGAGTTATAACAACAATTTCCGCTTTATCCTCAGTTGCATCTAGTTGAACAATTGATTCTATTGATACATTATTATTTCCGAAGATATCTCCAATTTTTCCTATTACGCCTGGACTATCAAGACAAATAATTCTAAGGTAATTTTTTTTATTTATTTCAGAAGATTCTATGATATGACAGTTTCTCCAGAAATCAAAAGATAATAATGGATCGATTGAATTATTATTTTTTTCTGAAGTAGCATGCAGATTTAATATATCTGATACTACTGATGCAGCAGTTGGACCACTCCCCGCACCTGGACCATACAACATTATTTCTCCAAGAGGATCAGCCTCTATCAATAATGCATTATTAACTCCCATAACTGTTGCTAGTGGATGAGATTTTGGAATCAATGAAGGGCCTACCCAAATATTCAAAGCAAGTGAATCATTACTATTAATTTGTTGCCTTTCGGAAAGAGCCAAAAGTTTTATTTCAAATCCTAATTTATTCGCATATTCGATATCCTTTAAATTTATGTTACTTATGCCCTCTGAATATATTTCATCCCTCTTAATTTTCCCTCCAAATGCGAGTTCACTAAGGATAGAAATCTTATCAGCAGCGTCATGTCCCTCAACATCTGCCGTGGGATCTAATTCTGCATACCCAAGGCTTTGAGACATTTTTAATGTTTCCTCATAATCAGCTTTTTCATTTGCCATCTTTGAAAGAATAAAATTTGTTGTGCCATTTATTATCCCAACCATCTTTTTTATACTGTTACTTTTTAATGATCTTTTTAATGGTTCAATTATTGGAATCCCTCCGCAGACTGCTGCCTCTGACAATATGTAAACTCCTTCTTTTGCTGCAGTTTTGTATATTTCTTCGCCATATCTTGCAATAACTGCTTTATTTGCTGTAACAACAGATTTACCTGATTTAAATGATCGCAGAATAATATCTTTCGCCAAGTCAACCCCTCCCATTACTTCAACAATTACATCGATGGAGGAGTCATTAATTAATTCAAATGGATCATCTGTTAATAAATTATTATCTAGTCCAATATCCCTCTTTTTACTTAGGTCTTTAACTGCTATTTTTGCAATTTCTATTTCTTTTAGAATTGGATGTGAATCACATTCAGAACTTAATATTTTATATACCCCTGAACCTACAGTTCCAAAACCTACGATGCCGATTTTGCATTTTCTCATTTTTTATTTTTTACTTTGAGTTTAATTTTATATTATTAGACCTACAAAAATTCATTTGCTTGAGACTGCATTTTCAATAATATGTTTAAAAAACCATTTGATCGTGAAGGTGTTAAGCTTGCTTTCAAACCAGTATCTTCTATAAATTTCTTATCTATTTCAATGACTTCATTTGGTGTTAACTCATTTAATCCATTAATCAGAAATGCTAACAAACCTTTTGTTATGAGAGCATCAGAATATCCTTCCCAAAATAATTTACCGGCTTTTATAGTTGCCTTAACAAAAACTTCTGAAACGCATCCCTTAACCTTATTTTCTGCAATCAGGATCTTACTATCTGGTTCTTTCAATTTTTTTCCTAACCACAAAATGTATTCATATTTTCTTCTTGGATCTTCTGATTTCTTCAACTTTTCAACTAATTTTGATAAGTTAATGTATTTTTCTTGATTTTCCATTTTTTAAAAAACTATTAATAAACCTCCTTTAGGTTCCTTATTATACAAATATTTCTTCTTCTGTGATAAAGCCTGATAAGGGGATATCCCAGTCTGCTCTGGTTAATGGAATATTACTTACACAATTTGAAGTTAATACCCCTATGCATGGAACATTCCTCCAATTTTTATCTCTTCTTAATTTATCAAAATAACCTCCACCATAACCTAACCTTATTAAATTTTTATCTACAGAGAGGCATGGAACAAGTATCATACTTATTTGCTTATGACTTAATGAAAAATAGTTATTAGGACTTAGTATTCCCTCAGAATCTTTTGTAAGAGGTCTTTCGTCCCATGGATAAAATAACAACTCTTTTTTATTTTTACATCTGGGCAATGCTAAAGAAATTTTTTCCTTAAGACTTCTAATATCTACTTCATTTTTTAGAGGCCAGTATATAGCTATGTAGCCAATATTTTTATATTCCTTAATAAATGAATCAACATACAATTTTACATTTTTTTCTACATTTTCTCTTTGATTAAGGGAAATCTCATCTCTAAGTTTTCTAAACGTATCCCTCTCCAATTTCTTTCTTTCTAAGATAGTCATATTGAATCTTCAGTTGAAGCCTTCTTCATTTAATTTTGTTAGTGCTATTGCCAATGCATCTGCAGAATCATCAGGTTTTGGTGGGGTTTTAAGTTCTAAGCTATACATTACAGCATCAAGAACCTCTTTTTTAGATGCTTTTCCAGACCCTGCAATGGTTAACTTTATTTGAGCAGGAGAATATTCACTAACATTAATTTGTTTAGAAGCCAATACCATCATAATCACGCCTCTAGCCTGCACAACACTAATAGTAGTACTTGATCTATAGAAGAAAAATTTTTCAACTGCCGCTACATTTGGATTCCAATGATTTATTAATTCATTAAGATCTTTGAATATCTCATAAAGTCTATCCTCTTCTTTTTTATATTTACTTGTCTCAATAACACCACAATCTAATAATATCTTTTTTTCATTTTTTATTTCAATAATCCCATAACCAACTCTAGCTAATCCAGGGTCTATCCCAATTATTCTCACTGTAATTAAGCTTCTGCATTTAATTGAAATTTTGAAAGATTTTCTTTTTCATCTAAATCAAATACTTTACAAAAAGCTTGAATAACTCTTTCACCTGAATCAACTTGTTCTAGAGGATCTTTTCTTAATCTATGCCTTAAAGAACAAGAAATAACCCTCGCTATATCGTCCTCTTGAACTTCACTTCTACCCTCAAAGGCTGCAATTGCTCTTGCCGATCTATTTGTAACAATATCTCCACGTAAACCGTCAACATCTAATTCTCCACAGATTGCAGAAATATTCAATCTAAGGTCATCGTCCATTTGAACAGAGTTTAAAATTTCTTGAGCTTTAATTACCTTTTGTTGAAGTTCATCCTGCTGTTTCTCAACACTCAATGAAAACTCATCAGGATTATCGTCAAAAGAAGTCCTTTGATCAACTACCTGAACTCTTAATTCAGCATCTTTTACTGTCTTGACCTCAACGCTCATTCCAAACCTGTCTAATAGCTGAGGCCTTAATTCCCCTTCTTCCGGATTTCCTGAACCAATAAGAACAAACCTCGCAGGATGTCGAACTGAGACACCTTCCCTTTCAACTGTATTCCAACCTGAAGCAGCTGAATCTAAAAGTACATCAACCAAATGATCATCAAGTAAATTCACTTCATCAACATATAGTAGGCCCCTATTAGCTTTAGCTAATAACCCAGGTTCAAAAGCCTTAACACCTTCACTCAAAGCTTTCTCTATATCAATAGTTCCACAAAGCCTGTCTTCAGTAGCGCCTAAAGGTAAATCAACCATAGGAACTTGTTTTTGTATAGTCTCTAGATTTTCTCCTTGAACAATTTTTTCCAAGACTTCTTTGCTCTGCAAATCAGGGTCAATTAAAGAACTATTATATGGATCGTCTTTAACGACCTCTATTGCAGGCAACAAATCAGCTAAAGCTCTAATTGTAGTAGACTTTCCAGTCCCTCTATCACCCATTATCATCACTCCTCCAATTCTTGGATCAATAACATTTAACAAAAGAGCTAGTTTCATTTCTTCCTGACCTATTACAGCTGTAAAAGGGAAAACTCTTCTTTTCTTTGTTGTATTCACAGTTTTTGTTTTCTTTAATATTCAAATAATCAATAGATGCTACTTCAGAAAATGTTTTTAGTAAATATCCTTATTAAATATAAAATTTTCTGAAAGGAAAAAAACTAATTTAATTCATTCATTTCTAATTTTTTTTGAATTGGTTAAATACCAATTTATTTGATGAACAATTCCTCTCAAAACATTCATTTCGTGCATTGATGTATTTGCCCTTAAAATAAAACTCTTAAATTTACTTATTTTCACATTAGAGGTATGTTTTAAAAGGTATCCAACTCCCAGAAGCATTTCCTCTATCTCTACAAATGAATCTTGTATTTGTTTTGATGATGCAAGATTAAAAACTTCTAAATCCCTATTTAAATTTCTATTAGAAGCCTTATTTAATTCATACAAAACTATTGAAACTGCGTGAGAAAGATTTAAAGAAGGATTATTCTGAGAAGTTGGGATATTAAAAGTTTTATGTGCCAGAAGTAATTCGCTATTAGTTAAACCTCTATCTTCTCTGCCAAATATGATTGCTAAATTAGTAATCTTTTTAAAAGATAAAATCCAATTAAATACATCTTCAGAAGATTCAAAAAATGAATCTTTACTTATATCAATCCTTCCACAAGATGCGAGAACTAAATCACAATCAAAAATTGCTTTTTCAAGATTATCAAAAATCTTACAATGATCAAGAAATTTTTGGCCTTTAAGAGCCATTTTTTTTGCTTCTAAAGAGAATATATCGCATTTTGGAGAAACAATTCTTAATTCATCAACTTCAAAATTTGAACATAACCTGGCAACGCTCCCAACATTTAAAGGACCATTTGGTTCAACTAATATTACCTTTAAATTAGAAAAATTTTTCTCCAAAATCATTCAAGGCTATGAAGATATTTTAATAAATTGGACATATTTACAGGATCAATTTCAAAACTTGGCATAGGAGGAGTAAGACCACCAGTAACTTGTTTAATTATCTCTTTATCATTCAAACGTTTAGTTATTCCGTGTAAGTCTGGGCCAACTAATCCTCTTGCAGAAATTCCATGACATCCAACACAATTTATCTTAAAAAGAGCAACCCCTTCTTCAGCAGAGCCATTAAGTTCAAGAGTTTCAAAAATATATTCATTATTTTCATGATGTTTTGCGAAAAATATTAAAAAAAATATAAATAAAACAACAAAAACAATAAACAAATTTTTCAAGAATTCTCTTTTAGAGTCTTTTTCTGCTGCAGATGATGAAGATGTTGACACAAAAAATAGTCTCTATGTAACAATTGTGTAAGAGATTTTCAAAAAAAGCAAAAAAAATGATCGAGCCTCTTCTATGTGGAATTGTTTTAGGGTTGGTTCCAATAACCCTTCTTGGATTATTCGTAAGCGCATGGAATCAATACAGAAGAGGTTCAGGTATTTTGGACATTGATTAAGAATGTTAATCTTGACTGTCCATAGTCCCTTACATCTATAGTTTCCCACAAATTACTTGTTTTAATAATTAGGTTTGGAGAATGTTCACAAATAACTGTTGAATCTTTTTTTAAAAAATTACAATTAAAAATTTGACTTAAAACTAACTCATGGAAATTCTCATTATATGGAGGGTCTAAATAAATAAAATCAAATTTTAATTTGTTTAAGTCCATGATTTTAGATGATAAATTTCTCTCGTAATTTGGTTTTGTCCAGGTCAAAACATCTTTACAAATAACATCAATATCATTTTTCCTATTATCTATATCCTGCAAAGAAAGTAAATTTTTTAGGCAAATTTTTGAGTTGTTTTTGTTTTTTTCAATTGCAATTATTTTTCTTGCCCCATGATTGTATGCTTCACAAGATATTGCTCCTGTTCCACTAAATAAATCTAACCAGTTACAATTTTCAACTTTATTATTAAGAATATTAAATAGAGCCTCTCTAACTCTCAAAGTTGTGGGCCTTGTGTAAATATTATTTGGACTTTTGAGTCTCTTACCTCCTATCAATCTTAAGTTTGTCTTCATCCGTAATTATCTATTTATTGAATATTACTTAGCCATCTTCTCAAAAGTTTTTCTCCAGTTTTACCAGATTTTTCTGGATGAAATTGACAGGCCAATAAATTATCATTCTCAATCATTGCAGTTAATTTTTCAGAACCATAATTAACCTGAGCCGCAATAATATTTATATCGTCTGGGATTGCATGATAGGAATGTACAAAATAGACCCAATTATTTGATTCCTCTAACTCTAATAATGTATTTGATTTTGTAGGCAAAAGTTGGCACCAACCCATGTGGGGAATTCTTTGATTAACTATATTAGGTATTTTTTGTATTTTTCCCTTTAAAATCCCTAGTCCTTGAACTTTCCCTTCATCGCTAGACTCAAAAAGGAGTTGAAGACCTAAACAAATCCCTAAAAAAGACTTTCCACTATTAATCCAATTTTTCAAATCAGATATCAAATCCGTATTTATAAGATTAATCATCGCAGGATCAAAGGCTCCAACTCCAGGAAGTATTATCGCCTTGCAAGCCTTTGATTCATTAAAATCATTAATTAAAATTATTTCCTCCCCAAGACTTTCTAGAGATTTTGTTACGGAATGAATGTTACCCATCCCATAGTCTATAAGTCCAATTTTATGCAAAGATCTTTTTTATAAATGCTTTGTTAAAGTACTCGAAAGAGTTGCCTTTGGTACGGCTCCAACCACAGTATCAACTTTTTGACCCCCTTTAAAGATCATTAATGTTGGAATACTTCTAATTCCATATTGACTCGCAACATTTGGATTCTCATCTGTATTTAATTTGAAAACTTTAATTTTCCCTTCAAAGTCTTTAGAGATTTCTTCTACAACTGGTGCAACCATCCTACATGGACCACACCATGGTGCCCAAAAATCAACCAATACTGGTAGATCACTTTGCAGTACATCCTTGTCAAATGAAGAATCAGTTACGGCTGGAGCTGATGACATAATTTAAGTATTCCTTTTAGAAAATTTAGCAGGCAATTCTTTTAAGTGATGATTTCATTACAGATAAACTAATATAAGTAACAAAATATCTAAAAAAGCCCGATTAATCGGGCGATTTAGTGTGTGAGGAGTATGGGGTTTCCCCCATTAATTAATAATAACTCCTTATGCGAAGTTTGTTCAATTTAATACTTACATTCTCTAAGTTTTTATAATTTTTTACTAAATGAACTATTTACCCATCCCAAGCTGCTGAGCTTTTTGATAAACCTTACCCTCTGTCAGAAGCGATGGTGCAATAACTATTTCAACCTCTTGCATTTCTTTGATGTTTTTAGCCCCAAGAGTACTCATTGATGTTCTAATAGCGCCTAATAAATTATGGGTACCATCATCAAGCAAGGCAGGTCCTTTTATTATCCTTTCTAAAGATCCTGTAGACCCAACTTCAATTCTTGTGCCCCTAGGCAATATAGGACTTGGAGTAGCCATGCCCCAGTGAAATCCTTTGCCTGGAGCATTTGAGGATTTAGCTATCGGAGAGCCAATCATTACAGCATCTGCACCACATGCTAAACATTTACAAATATCTCCACCCGTCACAATACCTCCATCTCCAATGATAGGGATATAACGACCACTTTCTTTGAAAAAATCATCTCGTGCAGAACTACAATCGGCAATCGCAGTTGCTTGAGGGATTCCAATTCCTAATACACCTCTTGAAGTACATGCCGCTCCAGGGCCTATCCCAACCATTAATCCTGCAACTCCAGCTTGCATTAGAAGTTTAGCGACTTCATAAGTTACACAATTTCCAGCTACAACTGGGACTTTCATAGATTGACAAAGCTTCTTAATATTTAAGGTTTCCTTCCCCTCCATACCAAGATGCTCAGTCGAAACAACGGTTCCTTGAAGAAAAAATAAATCTATTTTGGAATCATTAAGTATTTCTGTAAATTTAATGGCAGCTTGAGGAGTTCCACTAAAAGCAGCAATGCCTCCTCTTTCTTTAACCTCATTTATTCTCTTTAAAATTAACTCCTCCTTAATAGGTTCACTATATATTTTCTGCATTAGTGGAACAAAATCACTTTTTCCAACTGATGCTATTTTGTTTAATATTTCATCAGGATTTTCATACCGTGTTTGTATGCCCTCCATATTAATAACCCCTAGTGCACCTAATTTGGTAAGTTCTACTGCTGCATTTACATCAACAACGCTGTCCATAGCACTAGCAACAATTGGAACTTCTCTCTTAAAATCGCCTATTACCCAAGAAGGATCAGTCAAATCGTAATCGAGTGTTCTCTTCCCAGGAACTAAAGCTATTTCATCAATGCCATAAGCCCTTCTGACTTTTTTGTTTAGACCAAGTTCAATATTCACGGAATTTTTCATTTATTCAGATTAAGTTAACAACTAAAGGGGTAATAAGCCAAGGTTTGCGCAAAAACAACAGGTTTTATTTTGATTTGTGTGTAAATGTGAGTATTTGGGAATTAAATATATCTTATTTTTTATTCATAATGACGATCACCGATTATTATTAAAGAAAGGTTTTTTGTATGTCTAATATTGTAGATTCCGGTAACTCTGGATTAAACGAAGATAACGATCGAATTATTCAAACAGACTTAAGAAATGAGATGTCGCGCTCTTATCTGGAGTATGCGATGAGCGTTATAGTTGGTCGTGCGCTTCCAGATGCAAGGGACGGATTAAAGCCTGTACATAGAAGAATTCTTTATGCAATGTATGAACTTGGTTTAACAAGCGGTAGGCCTTACAGAAAATGTGCCAGAGTTGTTGGAGAAGTACTTGGCAAATACCATCCTCATGGTGATACTGCTGTCTATGATGCTTTGGTGAGGATGGCTCAGGATTTTTCCATGAGGATGCCACTTATAGATGGTCATGGAAACTTTGGTTCTGTAGATAACGATCCTCCAGCAGCAATGAGATATACAGAATCTCGTCTAAAGTCTCTTACAGATGAAAGTTTACTAGAAGATATTGAATCTGAAACTGTAGATTTCGCCGATAACTTTGACGGTTCTCAACAAGAACCAACAGTTTTACCTGCAAGAATCCCTCAACTGCTTTTAAATGGATCATCTGGAATAGCCGTAGGAATGGCAACTAATATCCCACCCCATAACTTAGGAGAATTAATTAATGGTCTCAAATCAATAATTAAAAACCCATCAATTGAAGATAGAGAGCTTTTTGAACTAATTAAAGGTCCTGATTTTCCCACTGGGGGTCAAATCTTAGGCAGAGATGGTATAAAAGAAACTTTTAAAACGGGAAGAGGTTCAATAACTATGAGAGGCGTAGCAAATATTGAGCAAATCAAATCAGCTGGTAGGGCAGAAAAAGATGCGGTGATAATAACCGAACTGCCTTTTCAAACAAATAAAGCAGCCTTGATAGAGAGAATTGCAGACTTGGTTAATGAGAAAAAATTAGAAGGTATTTCTGATATTAGAGATGAAAGTGATCGAGATGGGATGAGAATTGTTATCGAGCTAAAAAGAGATGCCTATCCACAAGTGGTTTTAAATAACTTATTTAAGTTAACACCTCTACAAAATAATTTCAGTGCAAATATTCTAGCTTTAGTTAAAGGAGAACCAACAACTCTTTCACTTCGGAAAATGTTAGATGTTTTCCTAGATTTTAGAGTAGAGACAATAAGGCGAAGAACAGGTTTTTTATTAAAAAAGGCAGAAGATAGAGATCACATTGTAAAGGGCCTATTATTAGCTTTAGGTTCTATGGATGAAATTATCAATCTAATAAGATCAGCAAAGGATACAATTTCAGCTAGAGAACAATTACAAACTGATCATGAGTTATCCTCCACGCAGGCAGAAGCAATTTTACAAATGCAGTTGAGAAGATTAACAGCCCTAGAGGCAGATAAAATCAAAGCTGAACATGATGAATTAACGCAAAAAATAAACTCCTATCAACAAATATTGAATAGTAAAGAAAGAATTCTTCAAATTATTCTTGAAGAAATTAACAAAATTGATGAAAGATTTTCTTCCCCAAGAAAAACAGAAATATTAGATTTAGGTGGTGGTCTAGATGATATTGATCTTATAGCCAATGACAGATCAGTTGTTTTATTAACTGAAGCAGGTTATTTAAAAAGGATGCCTGTTAATGAATTTGAATCTACCAGTCGAGGGTCAAGGGGTAAAGCAGGAACAAAGACACAAGGAGATGATGAAGTTAAATTATTTATAAGCTGTAACGATCATGATACTCTTTTACTTTTCAGTGATAGAGGAGTTGCTTATGCTCTTCCAGCATATAGAGTTCCTATGAGTAGCAGAACTGCGAAAGGCACTCCATCAGTTCAACTTCTTCCAATACCACGAGAAGAAAAAATAACCTCAATAGTTGCAGTAGATTCTTTTAATGACGATTGTTATTTATTAATGCTAACCAGGGCTGGATTTATAAAAAGAACTTCACTTTCCGCTTTCTCAAAAATTCGCTCGAATGGATTAATAGCAATTAATCTTGAAGATGGAGACGCCCTAACATGGGTCAGATTATCAAAAGAAGGTGATAGTGTTTTAATTGGATCAAGAACAGGAATGGCTATACATTTCAGGTTAGATATTAACGAATTAAGGCCACTTGGTAGGACTGCAAGGGGGGTTAAATCAATGAACCTTAGAAAAGGAGACAATCTAGTATCTATGGATGTTTTAACATCTGATTTAGTTGATCAACTGGCTAAAAATGACCATCTTACTAAAGAAATTGATGAAAATCTCGAAGTTAACTCTACAGAAGGTCCCTGGGTACTAATAGCCAGTGCTTTTGGACTAGGAAAGAGAGTACCCGTAACTCAGTTTAGATTACAGAAAAGAGCAGGAATGGGTTTAAGGGCGATAAAATTTAGAATCAAAGATGATGAACTAGTATGTTTAAAGGTCCTTGGAGAAGGGGAAGAATTGCTTTTTGTGACTGAAAAAGGTGTAATAGTTAGAACAAACGCAGACAAAATTTCCCAGCAATCTCGAGCTGCTACTGGAGTAAAATTACAAAGATTAGATGAGGGTGATCATTTATCAGAAGTGGTATTAGTTCCTCATGAACAAACAGAAGAAACAGACCAACTCAACTCAGAGAAAGAAAATTAAAAGAAAATGCTTTATTAGATAATATGGAAATACTTGATATTTTAATTTTAGGTTCCGGTCCTGCAGCATTATGTTTAGCTTCTGAATTAGCTAAGCAGGATCTAAAAATAAAAGGTATATCAACAAAATCTCCAAATGAAAAATGGGAGAATACTTATGGCATATGGGCATCTGAATTAGAGGAATTAGGATTAGAGTCTTTGTTATCTCACCGATGGTGTGAAACAGTTAGTTTTTTTGGGAATGGAAACAATAAAAAAGGGAATATTCCAACTAAACATAATTATGATTATGGTTTAATAAATCAAGAAGCCTTTCAAAATGAACTTTTAAAAAAGTGCAAAGGAATTGAATGGTTGAATGAAACGGCACAGGATATTAAAGAGAATAAAAAACTATCTGAAGTAATTTGTTATTCAGGTCTAAAAATAAAGGCAAGGTTAGTTATTGATGCAAGTGGTCATAAAAGTAATTTTATAAAAAGACCACTTCAAAATAAAATCGCTCAACAAGCAGCTTACGGAATTGTTGGCAAATTCTCATCTCCACCAGTTAAAAAGGAACAATTTGTCTTGATGGATTTTCGTCCAAATCATTTAAACAGTGAAGAAAAATTATCTTCTCCTTCTTTTCTCTATGCAATGGATCTAGGCAATCAAACATTTTTTGTTGAAGAAACATCATTAGCTAGTTATCCAGCATTATCGCAAGAAAATCTTAAAAAAAGACTTTTTAAAAGACTAGATAATAAAGGGATTAAAGTAAGTGAAATCTTTCATGAAGAGAACTGCCTTTTCCCAATGAATTTACCCCTCCCATTTAAAAAACAATTTGTACTTGGTTTTGGAGGGGCTGCAAGTATGGTGCATCCTGCATCAGGATACATGATTGGTTCTTTACTAAGAAGGGCCCCGCTCCTTGCTGAAAAATTAGCAATTTTTTTAAAAGAACCTCATTTAAGTTCACTTGAGCTTGCTACAAAAGGTTGGGATGTCTTATGGCCTTACGAATTAACACAAAGGCACAAGCTTTACCAATATGGGCTCAATAGATTAATGAGTTTTGATGAAAGTAGATTAAGAAGCTTTTTCTCAAATTTCTTTAGATTATCGACCAAAGAATGGGTAGGTTTTCTAACTAATACACTTCCTCTTCCAAAACTAATCTATGTAATGAGTAAGATGTTTATAAATTCACCCTTAAAAGTAAAATTAGGAATGCTTAAGTTAAATTAGTACTTTTATTTTCGCCAATCATCAATATTAATTTCCAGGAAAACTTTATCTTCTTCCTCAATATCCTCAAGGAATTTTAAATTAATAGTAGAATTTTTTTTAATCATTTCAACTAATTTCCAGAACCTAAATAAGTGTCTTTCTATTCTTTCTTTGGCAAGCTCAGTGGTAGTTCCGGCCCTAAGGATAAAACTCCAATCAGAGGACTCAGAGAGAAGTAATTCTCTTGCTGCTTGCTTAAAAAGTCTTGTAGATAAATCACTATTATAATTTTCCTTACACAAGTCAACAAAAGTTGAGCCTGCTTTAGTGATTTCCGGAACGATCCACGCATTTGCATCATTAATCCAGTAGTTATGGTAACCCCCTTGCCCCCAGCTTGATGGGGAAGGGTCGCAAATCTGAAGATTAGGACTTGGCATCAAAAACTCTTTTAAGTTTGTAAGTTTAATTAGATATCTACTAGATTTCTTTAAAATATTCTTTAAAAATATAGGTCCCTCATACCACCAATGACCAAATAACTCTGCATCAAATGGAGCTACCAATAAGGGATTAAAGGAAGAAGACAATGTTAATTTTTCTAATTGTTTTAATCTCGATTGAAGATAAGTATCAGCATGCTCCTCAGCCTTTTTTATAGCTTCGGTTTCTAGATAAAACTCCTTTTTACCTAAGGGGACGTTTTCATCTGTTATCTTGTGGAACTTTAATCCCAAAGGTCTTTTACATGAAATACCTTTTTCTTGAAGCTTAGTGGTAGGTAATTCCCAACCCAAATCTTTATGAAATTCTCTATAAACTCTATCTCCAGGGAATCCATCCTTGGCAGACCAAACGGGCAGGGTTGACTCGCTATCTCTTCCGAAAAAAGCAACTCCTTTTTTAGAGCAGATTGGGGCATATACCCCATACCTAGGTCTTGGAGTGGCATTAAGAATCCCGTGACCATCTAAAATTGCATATCTAATTCCAGAATTGAATAGTATTTCATCTAAATTTTCATAATATGCACATTCAGGTAACCAAATACCTAAAGGTTTAGTTCCAAAAATATTTTCATGGCTCCTAATAGCTGTGTTAATTTGTCCTTTTACAGTTTCAGGATTCTCCCTTAGGATTGGCAAATATCCGTGTGTAGCCGCACAAGTAAGAATATCCAAATTTCCAGATCTATTTAAAACTCTAAATTTCTCAATTAAATTTCCGGAACATTCTTCCCAATATGAGTATTTGTCATTGAGGTTATTCATTAAAAATGCAGAGGCATTTTTTTCTTTTTGTGGCAACTCGCGTAAAAAATCATTCCTTGTTTTAATCCAAAATGGGAAAGTTTCTTGAATTTGTTTATTATCAAGAAGTGATAATAATGTGGGAGATAAACTAATAGTAAGTTTTGTGTTTAAAGGATTTTCTTTTTTGGAAGATTCTATTGCCTGAAGAAGTGGTATGTAACATTCCAAAATCGCCTGAAATAACCAATCCTCTTCTAAAGAGTTTTTTTCATTTTTTCTGACATAAGGCAGATGAGCATGTAAAACTATCGCTAACTGGCCTAAAACATTTTTTTTTGGGTATTGGCCATTCATATTTTTTTATATTTTTTTGTCTGAAATTTTATAAAAAATAACTCTTTATAAAAGAAGCTTTAATCTTAAAACAATACTTTAATAAATTAAAAATATTAAATTTTTTCTAAAAATTTAACCAATATTGTTAAGTAATAATCAATAGCCGTAATTTACTAAAAAAAATCTAGTCAAATTTTTTTAATTAGCTTAATATAAGTTTAAAGGATTCTAGAAAATGGCCAAAGATCCAGGCAGAATTTTGATCTTTGATACAACTCTTCGAGATGGGGAGCAATCTCCTGGCGCCAGCTTAAATCTTGAAGAAAAACTAGCTATTGCCCACCAATTAGCAAGATTAGGAGTAGATGTTATAGAAGCTGGATTCCCTTTTGCAAGTCCCGGAGATTTTAAAGCTGTTAATAAAATTGCCAATGCTGTAGGAAAAGAAAATGGACCTATCATATGTGGTTTAGCTAGAGCTTCCAAAGGAGATATAAAAGCATGTTATGAAGCAGTAAGCCCAGCTCCAAAAAAAAGAATACATACTTTTATTGCCACAAGTGATATTCATCTTAAACATAAACTTAAAAAATCTAGAAAAGATGTTCTTCAAATAGTTCCAGAAATGGTTAATTATGCAAAATCATTTGTAGATGATATTGAGTTTTCTTGTGAAGATGCCTCAAGGAGTGATCCTGATTTTTTATATGAAGTGATTAAACTAGCAATTTCTGCAGGCGCGACAACAATAAATATCCCTGATACTGTTGGATTTACAACTCCTAGTGAATTTGGAAAATTAATTGCTGATATAAATAAAAATGTTCCAAATATTGATGAGGCAGTAATCTCTGTTCATGGTCATAATGATTTAGGTTTAGCAGTTGCAAATTTTCTAGAGGCAGTAAAAAATGGAGCAAGACAACTAGAATGTACTATTAATGGAATTGGTGAAAGAGCCGGGAATGCCTCTTTAGAAGAATTAGTAATGGCACTACATGTTAGGAAAAGTTTTTTTAATAGTTTTTTCAAAAGAACCCCAGATTCACCTACTCCTCTCACAGCTATTAGAACAGAAGAAATAACAAAAACTTCAAGACTTGTTTCCAATTTAACTGGGATGACTGTTCAACCTAATAAAGCCATTGTTGGAGCAAATGCTTTTGCCCATGAGTCAGGTATTCATCAGGATGGGGTCTTAAAAAATAGACTAACTTACGAAATAATCGATGCAAAGACTGTTGGATTAAGTGATAACAAAATATCTTTAGGAAAACTAAGTGGAAGAAGTGCAGTGAGAGCAAGATTAGAAGAGATGGGATATGACTTAAGCCGGGAAGACTTAAATGATGCTTTTGCTCGTTTTAAGGATTTAGCTGATAGGAAAAGAGAAATTACTGATAGAGACTTAGAAGCAATTGTAAGTGAACAAGTACAACTCCCAGAAGCTAAATTTCAATTAAGACTTGTACAAGTAAGTTGCGGTAATGCATCTAAACCTACCGCCACAATTACCCTTCTAAACACGGATGATAATACTGAGGATACTGCGGTATCATTAGGTACTGGACCTGTTGATGCTGTATGTGAGGCTCTAAATAAGTTAGCCAAAGTTCCTAATGAATTAATTGAATTTTCTGTAAAGTCTGTGACAGAGGGTATTGATGCTTTGGGGGAAGTGACAATAAGAATAAGAAGGGATAATAAAATATATTCTGGACATTCTGCCGACACAGATGTTGTGGTTGCTGCTGCGAACGCATATGTTAATGCTTTAAATAGGCTTGTATTTTCTGAGAAAAAAAATTCAATTCACCCACAATTTGATAATTTAGAAAATTCTGAGAAAACATTTCTATCTAATCCTGCAAATTAAATTATTTCTTAGGATTATTAAGTATCATTAAAAATAGTCATTTAATAATGTAGATTTAAATATTAGTTTAAGCAATAAATAATGAGAGAAAGGTTACTTGGTTATTGGGCACTTTCTTGGGTTGGGTTAATCAGCAATATAATTGCACTTCCTATAATCGCATTAATAATAAGTTATGGACCTCCGTTAAAAGTTGCAAACATAACTCTTGCCATAAGTCTTGGATGGCCCGCTGCGATAGTTGGAATTGTCTCATCAGCAGCTCTTTTAGCAGAGAGAAAATGGGGAGTAACCTTAACTTTAGTATCTTTATCTATGGTAATTTCTGGCATGGGTCCTTATTCAGTGATAAGGCTTATAACCCTTCAAGACCTTTATGGAATTGGTGGATTTACTCTTTTAACAACATTATTAAGTACCTTAGCTCTACTTTATTGGTGTAATCCAAAACATCGAAGAAGTATTAGGCTATAAATTAATTGAACAATAATTAGGAAAAAGTATTATTCTTGCTTGTTGGATACTGTATTCTTCTATGTCTTATTCTTTTCCATACATTCAAGAATGCTCTTTTTATTAAAAAAATTTCTCCCTTCGATAAATTACTATCATCTAATTGGCCATCTTTTTGACGGGAGTAGATAATTTTAGAAATTGTTTCCAAAGCTTCTTTATCAGAGGCGTTAATATTCATAGCTCTTAATGCAGCTTCACATCCATCAGCCAGCATTAAGATAGCAGTTTCTTTTGACTGAGGTATAGGTCCATTATACCTAAAATCATTTTCCTTAATCTTGATATTTTTTTCTTTTGCCTTGTGAAAAAAATATCCCATTTTTAAAGTGCCTTGATGTTCTGGGATAAAATTTGCTATTGGTTTAGGAAGTCTATTTTTTCTTGCATACTTTAATCCTTCATCAACATGCGCCTGTAATACCTCTGCACTTTTAAGAGGATCATCTATTTCGTCATGTGGATTTTTTGAACCATCCTGATTTTCAATAAACCAATTTGGGGCATGTAATTTACCAACATCATGATATAACGCACCAGTTTTAATTAGGTCAATATCACCACCAATCATTCTTGTTGCTTCTTCTGCCAAACCACATATCAACAAGGTATGTTCGAAAGTGCCAGGAGCTTCAAGAGACAATCTTCTAATGAGGGGTTTCTCTTTATCGGCCAATTCGAGTAATCTTGCTTTAGTTAATAGTCCAAATATAGATTCAAATATAGGAATAAATAAAATAGTAAAAAGCATTACTATTGCTAATAACAAGGAATCTGAAAATATATCTCCATTAGCAAAAAGAAATTCTTGTTTATCAATAAGAGATATTTTATCTTTACCGATCAATATCCATTGACTCAAAAACGATCCAATGGGAACAAAAATTGATAGTTGAAGTAACTGTGCTCTACTTCTTATTCTTGCTCCAAGTAGAGATACTACTGAAGCGCAAACTAATAAAATAAAAAATAAATTGTTATTTATAGTAACTGCTGGATCAGGCCAAATAAGACTAGCAATTGATACCCAAGCTAAAGCCGTTATACTTCCCATTCCTTGAGATATTATTAGAGCCGGTGGGATAATAAATGATAATGGACTTATGTTTGAGGCTAAGGCTAATTTTAATGCCTGTACTGCAAGAAGAAGAGTTATGATAAAAATAATCTGTCTTGAAGAAATTGTAGGATTCTCTTTTTTTGAAACTAATATCAAAATTCCAGAACTAATAAGTGCTTCAGCAAAATTACAAATCCAAGAAAAAGTATTTGAGATATTTAAAGGCGAAATAAGAAGTAATTTATAAGAAGAAATTATTGAAATTAAGATGCATATTAAAAAAATTATGAGATTATCAATTTTTGAGATTCTAGTTGGCTGTTTTATTGGAACTTGACTCCTCCTCCACAGATAAAGCAATTTTTTTATGTTAGTTGTAATGTTTTTCACAGAATATAATTAAATCTATTTGATTAATTTAAAATTATAGGCATGCTAGGTGTAAAAAGGAGATGTTTTTCTAAATGTCATTAAAATTGGACGGTAAAAAATTATCTCTTGAAATTGAGGAAAGATTAAATGACTATATTTCTATCAATAAAATAACTGCAAAAAGAGCTCCTGGTTTAGCTGTAATAAGAATAGGTGAGGATCCCGCGAGTGGTGTTTACGTTCAAAATAAGGAAAAAGCATGTTCAAGAGTGGGAATTAAAAGCTTTATCTTTCATCTAAAAGACGATGTAGACCAAAAAGAGGTTGAACAATTAATAAAAAAACTTAACATCGACAAGGATATTGATGGAATGTTGCTTCAACTCCCCATCCCAATGAAGTTTGATGAGCAACGACTGATAAGTTATATCAATCCAGACAAAGATGTAGATGGGTTAAATGAGTTAAACATCGGCAAACTAGTGAAAAATGAGCCTGGGATGAGATCATGTACACCAGCAGGAATTATTAATTTATTAAGATCGCAAAATATTACAATTGAAGGAAAGAAAATTGTTGTAGTCGGAAGAAGTTTATTAGTTGGGAAACCCCTATCGCTTATGTTGTTAAACCTTAATGGTACGGTAACAATGACTCATTCAAAAACAGTAAATTTAGATAAAGTTTGTAAAGAAGCTGACATACTAATTGCTGCTGCAGGGAAACCAAATCTTATAGATTCTAGTTTTGTAAAAGAGGGTGTAGTTATTATCGATGTTGGAATACATAGATTAAAAAGTTCTGATAAAAATAAAACTAGATTATGTGGCGATGTATCATTAGAAGATGTCATTCCTAAAGTATCTGCTTACACACCTGTTCCAGGAGGTGTAGGACCAATGACCGTAACAATGTTACTGGTGAATACTATTTTTAGCTGGCAAAAACAATTTGGTTTATCATCAACCCTGAACGACCTTTTGCCATAAATTCCAAGATGAGAAAAATTATTTTTAAAGGTATAAAATGACTGACGTTATAAATAACATTTCAGATTTTGAAAAATATCTTAAAAACGCAAAAAAAGTTGTTGAAGAAGCACTTGATTTCTCCCTAGGCCCAGAAAATCCAGAAATACTTAGAGAGTCAATGAGATATTCTCTTTTAGCTGGAGGCAAAAGAATACGTCCAATTTTGTGTTTAGCATCTTGTTCGCTGGCAGGAGGAGAACCTTCTTTAGCTGTTCCTACCGCAGTAGCGATAGAAATGATTCATACAATGTCTTTGATTCATGATGATTTACCCGCTATGGACAATGATGACTTAAGGAGAGGAAGGCCAACCAACCATAAGGTATATGGAGATGCAATAGCTATTCTCGCAGGCGATGCTTTATTAACAAGAGCATTTGAAATGGTCTCTTTAAGAAGTCCAGGAGTTGATCCGACCAGATTATTAAATGTAATTGGTGAACTTTCCTTGGTTGCCGGTGCCCCAGGTTTAGTGGGAGGACAAGTAGTTGATTTAGAATGCGAAGGCAAAGAAGTTGACCTTGAAACTCTCGAATATATTCATCTTCATAAGACTGGGGCTTTATTAAAGGCTTGCGTAAGAACAGGCGCAATGATCGCAGGCGCTAACGAAAAACTATTACAAGCTCTAACAACTTATGCAGAGGGAATTGGTTTAGCCTTCCAAATAATAGATGATATTCTTGATTTAACTTCCAGCAGTGAAAAGCTTGGTAAAACTGCCGGAAAAGATCTTTTAGCTGACAAGACTACTTACCCTAAATTACTTGGAATGGAGGAGTCAAAGAAAAGAGCATTTGATTTGGTTGAAAAAGCAAAAAAAGCAATTGAACCTTGGGGTGCAGATGCAAAGTATTTAATATCGTTAGCCGACTTTATTACAAATAGAGACAGATAATTAGTTTTAATTTATGTCTGAGTTTTTTCCCTTTTTTAATAATTCAGTTCTTTTCTGGAGCTTATTATCGTGTTTACTGGCACAATTTTTTAAGATTGTATTTAATTTCTTTTCAACTGGAGAGATAAGATTTGGGATTATGTTCGAAACGGGTGGTATGCCTTCAAGTCATTCCGCCTTAATAACTGGTGCCTCATCTGGTATAGGTTATGAATTAGGATTTGATAGCTCAATATTCGCATTATCAGTTGCTGTAGCATTAATAGTTATGTATGACGCTAGTGGTGTTCGAAAATCAGCTGGGATTCAAGCTGCAGAAATCAATAAACTATCAAAAAAACTGGACCCTCAATCTGAATTAATTTTAAAAGAAACCTTGGGCCATACAAAAATTGAGGTCATGGTGGGTAGTTTTTTAGGACCATTAATCACTTTGCCTGGAATGTTTTTTTTAGGTTCTCCTCTCAAAATTTTAGATTTGATAATAAATTAATAATTCTTTGAAAAACCAATTTGGGTGGCATCTATAAAGTTTTTTGCGACTTCTGGAGAACTTGGGAAATGTAAGTGAATCCAACTTGCATGTAATTTTTCATCAAAAAAGCCTTCATTTTTGTATTCAGTTTCCCAAGATTTAATTTTCCAAGGGGGAAAAAGTTTCTTCAGATGCTTAGCTTTTCCAAAATCAACTTCAGATAAATTATTTTCAATTTCCCAATAATGAAATTCATGTCCTCTAATTAATTGATTTTGTTTAATGATCGGAGTATCTTTTAAACCCTCAATATATCTATAACCTACTGAAAGCTTACTTTTTTTTGATCTAAAAGGGAGGATACCACTCATTTTATGATTATTACCATTTTCATCTTTTATAAAGTCTCCTAAAATCATCATCCCTCCGCACTCAGCATATATAAATCCATTTTTACGAAATTTCCTTAACGAATTTAAGCTTTTTGTAGAGTTACTTATATGAGCAGCATATTTTTCAGGGAATCCCCCAGGAATAATTAGAGAAGAGGCCTCATTAGGTATTTCTTCATCATCATAAATACTCCATGAAATCAATGGTATTCCTATTTCAGTCAAAAACTCCTTAGTTTCAGGGTATTGAAAATGAAAGATTTTATCTTCTGCAATTGCGATAGGTTTACTTTTGTCTATTTTAAAATCTTTCAAATTGACAGAATTAAATATTTTCTTTGGAGGAGATTTCAGGAATTTAATAAGAGAAAATACATCAAGATTTCTTTCGGCGAAATTTGCAAAGTATTGAACATCAATTTGTCTTCCATTATCCATTGGAGATATCAAACCTAAATTAGCTTTGTTTAAAGTTATTTTTGGATCAGATGGTAAAAAACCAAGAATTTCAATATCTTCATTTTTAAAAACTTCTTTGATTAATTTTTTATGTCTATCTGAATTAACGTTATTAAATACAATTCCTACTATAGACAACTCACTATCGAAATCTCTAAAACCTCGAATAGTCGCCAAAAGAGAAGCTACTTGACCTCTAGCATTAACAATAAAAATTATTGGAGCATTGAGAAGTTTAGAGATATTTGCTGTGCTGGAATAGGTTGATGATCCCAATCCATCATATAGACCCATTGCTCCTTCAATTAATGAGAATTCATATTTCAAAGAATGTTTAAAAAAACTTTCTTGAACCCATTCCTCACCACTTAAAAAAATATCTAAATTCCTACAAATAGGTTGGCCAATTGAACTAAGTTGTTGTTGATCAAGATAATCTGGGCCAACCTTGAAAGTTTGTATCTTAATACCTTTTGAAAACGCCCAACAAGAAAGCAAAAGCGATAATGTGGTTTTCCCACTATCAGTTGAAGGAGAAGATATTACACAAGGCATCTACTAGTTATTAAAACCTTTAAATATTTGAAGGGCAATTTTAATAGAATTTTCAAAAAGAGGACTGGTATTTCCTCTACTACTTCCCAATAATTTACTAACATCGTACTCTGATGTAGAAGAAGAGTTTGGAACAACTTGTTCTATTAATTCCATATCAGCCATTCCCCCTGCTTCAAGTCTCATACATTCCACTGATTCACAACCAAGTATTACACAAGTGTTATTTTTTTGAACCTCACTAATTTTTGAAATCAGCCTTAATCCAATAACTTGTCCTAAATGAATACTTGGATTTCCCAAAGATAAGGGATTTATTGAAGCAGAAATTTTTTCGCCATTAATTCTTTCAAAGTCTATTTTTGTTGATTCCGTATTCCTTTCAACTCTTAGAAAAGACCAACCAAGTTTATCGCTAATCCATGCAATCAAAAACAAAGCTTGAATAATATGATCTCCTGCAATATCAATGTCAATATCAGTAATATGATCCAAAATTGGTCGCCTCGAAGGCGGATCAAAAATCATTGCCAATGATTCCCTCCAATTTTTCAATCTAACCCAATTCAAATCATTAATAGCTTTATTTGAGTTATTTAATTGATCTAAAACATTTAAACATCTTTGAGGCGATCCAAGAGCTGTATCAATTATTAACCGCAGACCATAATTAGTAAAATGTTCGAAGATTTCAGGCGATTCATCCAAGCTTCCATTCCACCACAACCATGAAGGTAATTCATCAATAGATAATTCATCAATTATTTTTAATCCTTTATTAGATATTGAGGCCGAGTCTCCCCTGATAACAACTAAATCCCCACATATAGGTTGCATAGCTGGAGTATCACTTAATGGACAGTAAGCGGATACAAAAGTTTTGATTTCTGAATTTTTACTTAATGTTGGCGCTAGGGTTATTAATCTTCTTGGATTCAATGTACTTATTGTTGATTCAAAAAATTGTCCTCTAAAATCTTCATAGTCTTTACTAGATAAATTTTCCTTCAACAAATTCAATAATTCTTCACTATTAAGGGAAGTAGTGAGAGGAAGTCCTTGATCTAATATAAACTTTTTAGCAACTTCAATTATCTCTGGACTTAAATTTCCAGTAATTGGTCCATTTACTAATCCTTTTTGAACCAAACATTGTTCTAGCCAAGCAGGCTGCCAGACCATTAATGTAAAAGTATTAGCTCCACTATTATCTTTATCTTCTGAAATCCATAATTTATTAAGGTAATTAGAAATTTCCTGATAAGGAAGCTCTAAAGGGGTTTGGAGTGTTAGTTGAGGTTTCATTTTTAAGGTCTACGCCAGAAAATATTATCTTTTGAAATTAATTGATCAGACTCAGCAGGTCCCCACGTCATAGATTCATAATTATGGATAGGTAACTTCCAAGGAGAATTATCCATCAATTCTATTAATGGTGTATAGAGTTTCCAGGCTGCCTCTACTTCATCACTTCGAGTGAATAAGGTTGGGTCAGAAAGCATTGCATCAGCTAATAACCTTACATAGCCTTCATCTGACGGTTCTCCAAATGATTCATCATAAGAAAATTCCATCTCAACAGGTCTTGATTTCATTCCAGAACCAGGAGATTTTACCTCAAATCTGAAAGTTGCACCTTCATTTGGCTGAATTCTAAGGATAAGTTGATTTGGGGCAGGATTTATTATTGTTGATTCAAATAAATGAACAGGAACATCTTTAAAAGTCAAGACTATTTCTCCAAGTCTTTTAGGAAGTCTTTTCCCTGTTCTCAAATAAAAAGGAACCCCTTGCCAACGCCAGTTATCAACAAATACTTTTGTCGCAATATAAGTTTCTGTAGTGCTATTACAATTAACACCATCTTCCTGCCTATATCCTTTTAGTCGATTTGAAATATTTCCTCCCTCTCCATATTGACCTCTTATGCAACAATTCCACGGTTCATTTTCGTCAGCAAGTTTTGAAGCTTGAAGAACCTTAGCTTTTTCATTTCTTATTGCTTCTGGTTCAAACTTTCCAGGAGGTTCCATTGCTGTAACAGCAAGCATTTGAGTCATATGATTTTGAAGCATATCCCTTAAAGCACCGGAGCTTTCGTAATAACCTGCTCTATCTTCAACACCTACTGTTTCAGATGAAGTAATTTGAACACTTGATATATAATTTCTGTTCCAGATTGGTTCAAAAATAGTATTAGCAAATCTCAAAACAAGAATATTCTGAACTGTCTCTTTACCTAAATAATGATCAATCCTATAAATCTGACTTTCTTCAGCGCAACTCTGAACGATCTTATTCAATTTTTTTGCACTTGAATAATCTCTTCCAAAAGGTTTTTCAATCACTAAACGACTTTTCTTAGGGTCATCCAAAAGGCCAGCTGCTTTAAGAGCTTTACATCCACTTGCATAGAAATTCGGAGATACTGATAAATAAAATGTTCTATTCCCATGAGTAGCTTGTGATTTATCAATTTCATTTAATCTTCTAGAAAGCCTTACGACATGATCACTTTGTTGTAAGTCAACTGGTTCATAGAAAAGATAATTAGAAAATTGTTCCCACTCCATTTCTTTGCCAGATATTTGATTTGATAGTTTTACTTTCATCTTTTCTCTAAACTCATTATCAGTCCAAGGTCTTCTCGCACAGCCAACTATTCCAAATTCACTAGGAATTCTTCTCTGCAAATAGAGTTCAAATAAGGCTGGTATTAATTTTCTATGAGTAAGGTCTCCACTAGCACCAAATATTACTAAGCATTGTGGAGATATGACTCTTTCCTGCCGTAAGCCTAATCTTAGAGGATTACTTAAAGTTGAAGGCATATTTTTATTATTCTTTATTTAAAATCCTCTTTTTTTCAAATATTAGCTACATATTGTGTCTAAACCAAAAAGTATTTAGTAGGTGAAACTTAAATCTAAATATCAATGATTTAGTAAGTTTCTACGTGCCATCTACCTGCTTTTTTTAGTTGAGGCCTTAATTCTGACCAGTTCAAGCCTTTTTCTTCTGCTGCCTTAGTCATTGCTTCATCTATCCCAGGTTCCATACCCTTTAATCCACAAAGATATATGTGTGTCTTTTCATCTTCAATCATATTAAAAAGTTCATTGGCTGACTCTAAAACTCTGTCTTGAATATACATTCTTCCACCTTTTGTATTTTGCTGCTCGCGACTAATAGCTTTTGTATATTTAAAATTATCTGGATTTTCAGCAAGGTATCTTTGAAGATCTTCTTCGTATAACAAATTAGCTGATTTTGGAGCACCCATAAATAACCAAGCTTTACCCTTGAAATTCCATTTATTTTTTTCTTTTTCAGTTGGTTCGAACATTCTTCTTAAATAAGCCCTCATTGGTGCTATTCCAGTTCCAGTGGCCAACATAACAACATTTGCGTCCTCTTCATCAGGAAGAAGCATTTCTTTACCTACAGGACCTGTTATTTTTACTTTATCTCCAGGCTTAATATCACATAAGTAAGTGGAGCAGACTCCATTAATGGTTTCACCATCTTTCTCATACTGAAGTTGTCTTACACAAAGAGAAACTGTATTTCCATTAAAGTCATCTCCATGTCTGGTGCTAGCAATTGAGTACAGTCTTAATTTGTGGGGTTTTCCATTAGCATCTTCTCCTGCTGGCATGATACCAATACTTTGACCTTCTACATAATTTAAAAATGGATCACTATCTTTAAGGTCGAAAGTTATGTGATTAACTCTACCAATTGCTCCTTCTTTAAGAAGGCTATAGTTTTCAATAACTGTTCCCTCGTATGGTGTCTTAGGACGGTAAATATTGACTGGAACATCTGCATGTTTTTTCTTCACTACTTTTGGAGCTTCCGTTTTTGGAGCTTCTGTTATTGGAGCTTCTGCTTTTGGAGCTTCAATTTTTGAAACTGCTGCTTTTTTTGGTTCCACAGCTTTTGCCTCTGGTTTTTTTGTTTTTGCTTCTTCAACAAATTTTAAAGCTCTTTTATTAAAAGTTGTGAGTATAAAATAAAAAACAGCTATTACTACTGGTATATGAGCTAATCCGCCTGCGATTACTTTTGCTTGTGAATACATTTTTTAGATTTCTTTTATAAAAGATTATCAATTTGTAGTTTAATTTGTAGTGATTTTACAAAAATGGTTACGTTTTGAGATCGGGATAAATAAAAGAAATTATTTTAATTTTTCAGTATTTTTTGTTTTTATCAGTATAGTTACACAGAAATAATTTTTTATCTAATTTAAAAAATTCATTTATGAATATTCCTCAAGAATCAGTAGATCATTCTAAAAGCAATGATTACAGGACAATTGAGCAAACGATGGAAAAGCTTTCTGGTGGAACAAGAAGACTTGCAGCTCAACTTACAACCTCTGCGAGTCTAGATTCATTATGGAATGTTCTAACAGATTATGATCGACTAAATCTTTACATTCCAAATTTACTTTCAAGTAAAAAAATATATCAAAAAAATAATAATGTGCATCTTAAACAAGTGGGGGCTCAGGATTTTCTTGGTATGAAATTTTCTGCTGAGGTAACTATTGATTTATTCGAAAATAGGGAGCTTGGCCTTTTAAGATTCAATTTGATTAAAGGAGATTTCAGAAAATTTGAAGGTAGTTGGAAAATTCAAAATATTAAAAATACTTCCAAAAATTCATTAATTTACGATCTCACTGTTCAAGGATGTCAGTGGATGCCAATCGGTATGATAGAGAAAAGACTAAAAAAAGATCTATCAGAAAATTTAATTGCCGTAGATAGACAAGCAAAAACCCTAATAAATTTAGTTTAAGTTTTTAAAAATAGCCCCAAGGGGATTCGAACCCCTGTCGCCTCCGTGAAAGGGAGGTGTCCTAGGCCTCTAGACGATGGGGCCAGGAAATTAGCATAGACAGCTTATTAAAAATTAAGAGTAAGGCTAGCCTTTCGTCAAGTATTGTTGATCTTTATTTTGTCCTTGCCACACAGGAACAGTGAAATGAAAGTAAGAACCGACGCCAACTTCAGACACAACCCATATTCTTCCTCCATGGACTTCTACTATTCTCCTGCAAACAGATAAACCAATACCAAATCCTGAAGTTCCTTCAGAAGTCTGTGGGAGCCTAACTCTATCAAGAAAAATTCTTTTTTGTTCGCTCAATGGAATGCCGGCACCTTTGTCACATATTGTTATTTCTACCCATTGATTTGTCTTGTGGATCATTGTTATTTTTATAGAACCAGAGTCTCTAGAAAATTTAATAGCATTTTCAATTAAATTTAAAAATACTTGCCTCATTCTTCTTTGATCTGCGAATACACTGGGCAAATCAGATGGGATATCAGTATCGATTTCAATATTTCTTAATCTCCAGAATTTTTCTAATTCGAGTATTACTTCAGCGCTAATATTACCTAAATCAATTTTCTGCGGATTAAATAAAGCTTCCCATTTGGTTGTTCCAACCTCTAAAAGATCCTGAGATAAAAGCTCAATCTCTTCTAAACGTCTTTTTATTACCTCTTGCAGCTTAGCAATATCTATTTGTCCAAGTTTTTGACTTTGAACAGCTAAAGTTGCGGCAGTTAAGGGAGTTCTTAATTCATGCGCGACCATTCTTAATAATCTTTCCTGAGATTCAATTCTTTTTGTTAATGTCTCATTTTCTTGTCTTAAAACAAGCAGTTCATCTTCCAGAAGAAATTCTTTTTGAGTTCTTATTGAATCAATTTTTGATGGTTGCAAATTAATCCCTAGATTCTTTGTTAGACCTTCCTGTTTCCACCTCGGCAACCATTTCTGCAACTGCGAGAAAATATTACTACCAGCAAATATTTGCTTTGGAGCTGGGGAAACCTTTATAAGTGCTGGAATAGCAACTAATCTGTGTAATTCAAGTAATTCTGGCTGTTCCGTGGGCTCGGAGATCTGAAGAGATATCTCAAATTCACAATCATCAGATTCTAAATAAGCAATCAGGGACTTAATATCACTACTAGAAAGTTGATTTCTAGCTGCTACAAGTATTAATTTTAGCTCTTTTTTATCATTCAAATGATTGCCCCTGAAGTGTTGAAAAGCTGTTAATCCTTATAAACACATTAAGATATTTATATTTATTCTACAGATAAGCTATGAATAATTAGGACATATTTATATATGGTTGTTATCAATCAAAAGGAAAATCTAAATTCTGGTGGAAATAATTCCCCAGAAATTAGCATTAACAGTAATTTAAAAAGATGGTTTTCTAGAAATATTGGCTTGTGGAAATCAAATAGGACATATTTTCTTGATGATGAACAAAAAACTTATAACTTATGTATGAATTTAAATATAGAAGCTCTAGAGAATAAATCAGAATGGGAGTCACACTATAAATTCACATGGTATCCAGAAAAAAAATACAATTTCTTCGAGGAGAATCCGCAGTATAAAGAACAAGGTGAAATGCAAGCATTTTTAAAGGGACATCAACTTATAAGAGAAAATTTTTATTTAAGTAATGTTGAAGGAATATCAAATATTAAGCAAGTCGATGAACATGAAATGATTTTTGAATCTTCCTATAATGATTGGTATATTATTGAGCACACAAGACTTGTAGATTTAGACAATTATAGATTCCGGGTTATATATTCATGGGAAAAAAATAAACTTAAAATAGTCGAGAATCACCATGAAATAAAAATTATTAAGTAAGTACTTTTTATCAATTAATGTCAAAAGTATAAATGTTATCTTAATAGTAAATATTATTAGTTGATGGATATTAATTATTATTCAAAAAAAATTATTCAACTTTTAGGTATTAGCCTCTTTTCAGCTTTCGCACTTTTCGAGATTGGTACAATAAATAAACAATTTAAAGCCGAAAAAAATCTTGCTGCTGCAACAGAAAAAGATCTTTTCTTATACCGACAAATGGGTGCCTCTTATCTTTGTATTGCTTCAAAAGCAGAAGTAGACTTTAACAAAGGTCTTGGCATTGCAAGCGCTACGTTTGCAAATGTAATAATTGGCAAACATGGTGGGGTTATTAAAGAATTAGGAAATGAAAAACTCAACCAAGAAAAATTATATAACTCAGGCACATTTCAAATTGTTGGAAGTGCACTAAATATTTGTCCCGAAAGCATTCCAAAGGGAATAAAAAATGATTATGAAAAAAGGTTAAAGCAAATTATAAAAGAAACCAAAAAATGATTTTAGTGATTATCTAAACATTGAACTAACAGAACTTTCTTCGTGGATTCTCCAAATAGCTTCACCAAGCATATTTGCAACAGAAAGGACTTTTAACTGTGGGAAATTATTTTTAACAACAACTGGTATGCTGTTAGTCACAATAACTTGCTCGAATAAATCCTTAGCACTTAATCTTTCATAAGAAGGAGGTGAAAATACAGCATGTGAAGCACAAGCAAATATTCTCTTAGCACCCTCTCGTTTTAATAAACTCGCACCAGAACAAATCGTACCTCCAGTATCTATCATATCGTCTATAAGAATAGCTGTTTTACCTTTCACTTCACCAATGACTGTTAAACTTTCAGCAATGTTATGAGCTGCTCTTCTTTTGTCAATTATTGCTAAAGGGGCATCATTCATTTGTTTTGCAAATGCTCTTGCTCTAGCAACCCCTCCCACATCAGGAGAGACAACAACAACTTCCTCTAAATTTAAAGTTTCTAAATAATCAATCAAAACAGGTGAACCATAAATATGGTCGCAAGGTATGTCGAAATAGCCTTGTATTTGAGCTGAATGCAAATCCATAGCAAGGACTCTATCTACTCCTGATTTCTCAAGCAAATTAGCAGTGAGCTTTGCAGTTATAGACTCTCTACCTGAAGTCTTTCTATCCGCCCTCGCATAGCCATAATATGGGATAACAGCTGTTATTTGCCTCGCAGATGCCCTCTTGCAAGCATCCACCATAATCATTAATTCCATTAAACTATCATTCACAGGAGCGCATGTAGGTTGTACAAGGAATACGTCGCAACCTCTAATTGATTGCTGAATCTGAACATAAAGTTCTCCATCAGCAAATTTTTTGGATATCAATGGTACATTCGTAATCCCTAAGTAGGATGCAATTTCTTCAGCTAATTTAGGATTTGTTGTTCCACTTACTAACCCTAATCTACTATTAGTTAGATTAAACTTAGATTCATTATTCTGCACTGCCGTGATAAAACTACTCACGAAATTAGCAATATAAACTATATCCTTATCGTAGTCGTTTATATGATTTTCGCAAAAAATAATCAATAGATCTTTTCAAAAGTCATATCTTCGTTATCGCTAAACATTATTTGAATTGGATTAAAAATAGAATTTTATTTTAAATTCATTCTGAAAAATAATTTGATTATTATTTGTCAATTAAAAAAAATTTGTATATGGTTGAATTTAGAGAATTAATAACATCTGGATTGATAATAATCAAAATATAATTTAAACCCATGTCTAAACAAAAAGTTCTTAAAAATAAATCATTAGGCATACTCATGCATCCCTCATGTATCCCTGGAGGAGAGGTATGCGGAACTTTTGGCAAAGGGGCTAAAGAATGGATAAAAAAGCTTGAAAAGCATGGGATTGAATACTGGCAATTTTTACCTATTACACCCACAGACTCTACAGGGTCTCCATATAGTTCACCATCAAGTTTTGCACTAAACCCTTGGTTTCTTGATATGGATGATTTAATAGAGAAAAGTTTTATCTTCATTTCAAAGAAAGAAGAATTAGGTCTTACAAATCAGGCTAAAAATTATTTTGATTTTAATGAAGCTAATGCTTATTCGGAAAAATTAGGTGACCTCCTTTTGCAAGGCTGGAATTCTCAATCTGAGGAGAGAAAACTTGATTTTTATAAATGGAATAGTGAGAATTCTTGGATCGAAGATTATTCAACATTTACTGTAATCAGGGAGGAGTTTAATATGATGCCATGGTGGCAATGGCCTAAAGAATTTAAATTAAAAAATAACAAGTTTTTAAAATCATGGATTAAGAAAAAAAGTGAAAAAATACTTATTAAAAAATTAATACAGTGGCATTTAGATAAGCAATGGAAAGATATTAAAAACTTTGCAAAATTATGTAATGTTAAATTAATAGGAGATTTACCATTTTATGTTTCTTGGGACAGCGCTGATGTATGGAGTAATAAATCACTATTTTCAATTTTTAAAAATGGAACTTTAATATTTCAGAGTGGTGTACCGCCTGATTATTTTTCATCAACAGGACAATTATGGGGAACTCCTACTTACTTTTGGTCAAAACATAAAAATACTAATTTCTATTGGTGGAGGAACAGATTTAAAAGGCAATTTGAACTTATGGACCTTTTGAGACTTGATCATTTCAGAGGTCTAGCTGGATACTGGAGAGTTAATGGCAATTCTAAAACTGCAATTTCTGGAAAATGGATAAGTTCTCCAGGGAGATCTCTATTAAGTAAACTAAAATTTGATTTAGGGACAGAATATCTACCAATTATCGCTGAGGATTTGGGAGTAATAACCCCAGATGTAGAAAAATTAAGGAAAAATTTTAAACTCCCTGGAATGAAAATATTGCAATTTGCTTTTGATGGCAACAAAGATAACCCATATCTACCTAGGAATATAAATGGAGAAAATTGGGTTGTTTATACAGGAACACATGACAACTCTACTTCTATATCATGGTGGGATTCTTTAGAAAGCAACTCCAAAAAAAGGATAAGTGATGAGTATAAATTTTCAGAAGATCCTTCGTGGAGTTTAATTGAAATTGGCATGAAAACAGATGCCAATCTCTTTATCGCTCCCATACAAGATATATTATCTCTAGATGACTCAAGTAGATTAAATATACCTGGCACTACAAAAAATAACTGGAAGTGGAAGTTGAATCGTCCCTTAGAAGAAATTGAAGATGATATTACAATTTTTAGTGAGTTAGGAAATAAATTTGGAAGGACTAGGAAATAGGAATTTTTGAAGTTTATTTTTCTATATTTTTATTTTCAATATATTGAATTTCAATAATATGCACATTTGAAATAAAATATCTTTTTAAAATAAATATAGTAATTACTAATATAAAAAAATAAAAAAGAGTCCCCTGCCAAGTATTAATAAGGTCAAATTTTCTTATAAGCAAATTTGGTTTTTCTTTCTTAAAGTTTTCTCTTTCTGTAGTTGCTAATTTTACTAATGAATTTTTTTTTAATATTAAGCATTCCTCTAGTTTTATTAAAATGGATCTTATAAAGGGAAACTTTGGTCTAATATTTTTTTTATTATTTTCAATAGAATTTATTGTTTGTTCAGGTATTTTTGAAATCCTTGATAACTCTTGTATCGATAATTTTTGTTGTATTCTTGCTTCTTTTACTAATTTCGCAATTTCTCTATAATTATCAACCAATTCATAATTCAAGATTTTATTATTTTCAATTTTTTTATTAAATGAAAAATATTTTTTCAAAATATTCATCATATAGCTTCAAATTTATTAAGTATTTGAGTAGTCATTTTTAAAATATTTATTCATTTTATCTTAGACAGTAAAAAATCATAAGCAAATTTATATGTTTTAAAAAACTAAACTGCAGAAATAATATTTTGAACTGCACTTTTTGCAATATTAAAAGGGCTAAAAGTATCTCTAAATAAATCTAAGAGTTTTTTTGCATCTGTAAACTCTAATTTGTCATCTTTGATAAGGCTTAAAAGAAGATTCTTCCTGACTTCAGATCCCTTCCTACTTACAAATAATTTCAAACCTGCGTTAGCAACTGGAATGAGATCTGAATTAATATTTTTAGAATCTTTAAATAAAATATTCAATAAACTTTCAACTTTTTCTACTTGAATCCTACCTTTATTATCAAAAACAACTTCTAAAAGAATTTCTAAAATCTCTTCAGAATTATCAGTAAGAAGTTTTTTAGCTATGTAAGGGTATGCGATGTTTAATATTTTAAAATTAGGATCTAGTCTTAATGCTAAACCTTCTTGACTAACAACTGCTCGAATTATTAATGCAAATCTACTAGGCACTCTAAATGGATAAGAATACATTAGTTTTGAAAATTTATCAGTTACATTTTTTAGGTTAAAATTTCCTACCTCAGCATTTAGGGATCCTCCTAGAACTTCTTTTAATGGTTCAACAAGTTTTTTAAGGTCTTGATCTTCGGTTAAAAAACCTAATTTCTGGAAATCTTTAGCAAGAAGATAATATTCTTCATTTATTATGTGAACAATTGCCTTAATGAGGGTAAGTCTATCTGAATTTGTAATCGTATCCATCATTCCAAAATCAACATAAGCTAAATTACCACTATCTGCGTTTCCTCCTTTTAATGCAAACATATTGCCAGGGTGAGGGTCTGCATGAAAATATCCATATTCAAATAATTGTTGTAGACCACTTATTACACAAGTTTTTATATAAGAAGCAGGTATTAAATTATTCTGCTCCAATAAAGCTCTATCTCTTAATTTAACTCCATCAATCCAAGAGGTTGTGATAATCAATTTGGAAGAAAAAGCTTTCTCTAATTTAGGGATAAAAACGTTGGGATTATTTTTGAATAAATCTGCAAACTTCAAGGCATTTTCACCCTCTTTTTCATAGTCAATTTCATCAAAAAGTGCTTTTCCAAATTCATCTATTATTTCTCCTATTCCAACACCAATATTTAATGGTAAAAAAGGTGAAAAAAAAGTCGCTAAAAGCCTTAAAATAACGACATCTCTTCTTATGAGAAAATACAAATTGGGCCTCTGGACCTTCACCGCGAGATAAGAATTATTTTTTGTTTTTGCTTTATAGACTTGCCCCAGGCTCGCTGAAGCAATAGGACTATCTGGAAACTCATCAAATAATTCTTCAGCAGGAGCACCAAGTTCTTCTTCAATTATTTTTAAAGCAATTTTATGGTCAAATGGTGGAAGATTATCTTGTAAGTTTGTTAATTCTGTAAGCCAGTCTTGCCTAACAAGGTCTGGTCTAGTTGAAAGTGCTTGACCTAATTTTATAAAACATGGTCCTAAATCTGTTATTACATCGAAGAGGTATTTTGAGATATTTTTCTGTACATTTTTATTTTTACTGTTACCTTGAAAAAGGAGTCTTAAAAAAAGAAAAATAAAAGTTAAAAGGATATATAAAACTCTTGGTATAAAAATCCATGGTCTCAAAAGCAACCAAATTAAGTCACCTTTTGCCGAGTATTTCGAATAAGTTTGTGTCATTAATTTTAAAAAAAATCAAAGAATCTCATTCAGCATATTCTATATTCCTTATTAATACTTTATGAGGATTTCATCTTTTCTTACTAAAAAGTTTTTAAAGTCACTTTTCTTCCCCGCGCATAGCAGAGGGGCAGCTTTACCAAAGAAATTAGTGAAATTATTAAAATATCCACCAGGTTATTGGGACTTGCCTGAACTTCCAGAGATAGGTTCGCCAATATCACAAAGCGGATTAATTAATAAATCTCAAAGAGAATTATCTGGAAAATTTGAGGCGAAAGGATGTTTTTTTGGAGTTAATGGGGCTTCTGGATTAATACAATCAGCGATAATTGCAATGGCAAATCCTGGCGAAACTATTCTGATGCCTAGAAATGTTCACATAAGTGTTATCAAAACCTGTGCGATGCAGAACATACTTCCAATATTCTTTGATCTGGAATTTTCCTCAGAAACAGGCCATTACAAACCAATAACAAAAATTTGGCTAGAAAATGTATTTAAAAAATTAAATTTTAATGAGAATAAAATTGTAGGTGTAATTCTTGTTAGTCCCTCTTATCAAGGTTATGCAGGAGATTTAGAGCCTTTAATAGATCTTTGTCATCAAAAAAATTTACCTGTTTTAGTTGATGAAGCACATGGTTCTTATTTCCTTTTTTGTGAAAACCTCAATTTACCAAAATCTGCTTTATCTTTAAACGCTGATTTAGTCGTTCAATCATTGCATAAGTCACTCAATGGTTTAACTCAAACAGCTGTACTTTGGTACAAAGGAAATCTAGTGAATGAGCATAATTTAATGAAGAGTATTAATTTGTTGCAAACTACTAGTCCAAGTTCCTTATTAATTTCTTCTTGTGAAGAATCTATTAAAGACTGGCTAAATAAAAAAAGTTTATCAAAATATCAAAAAAGAATTTTAGAAGCAAAAAGTATCTACAAAACATTAATCCAAAAGAATATTCCTCTCATAGAAACCCAAGACCCCTTAAAAATTGTGGTAAACACCTCTAAGGTTGGAATTGATGGTTTTACTGCTGACAAATTTTTTTATAGAAATGGTCTTATTGCTGAATTGCCAGAAATGATGACTCTCACTTTTTGCTTAGGATTTGCAAATCACAAAGATTTTCTTAATTTGTTTGAAAAATTGTGGAATAAATTACTATTAAATTCCAAAAAACTAAAAAGTTTTGAGGTGCCTCAATCTCCATTTAAATTAGTTCAATCACCCGAAATTGAAATCGGAATTGCTTGGAGAAGTGAGACTCGAAGTATTCCTTTCTCGCAATCATTAAATAAAATATCTGGAGATATTATTTGCCCTTATCCTCCTGGGATACCTCTAATAGTTCCTGGAGAAAAAATTGACATGGCTAGGATTAACTGGATAAACAATCAAAGTTTATGCAACAAAGATCTAGTAAATTTTAATATAAGAGTGATATAAAGAGATAAATTTGACATGAGATTAAGAAGCGGATTACTTATAGGAATTTTTGGCTTAATTGTTGTTTTGCTTGGGGGATGGGTTTTTACATTAGCAATAGCTTTGCTCACTTATTTAGCATTATTGGAATTTTTTAGAATGGCAGAATTTAAAGGAATAAAACCAGCCACAAAAACCACATTATTTTCATCTTTCGTTATTATAATTTTTACCTATCTTGAAACCATTGGTTTGCTTGAAGGGGAAATATCAAATTCAATTTTGCCTATCTGTTCAGTTGTAATATGTACATGGTTACTTTTGCAACCAAAACCTGGGACCATTTCGGATATTGCAGCCTCTATTTTCGGTTTATTATATTTAGGTTTTTTACCTAGTTACTGGATTAAGTTAAGGGAATTAGATTCAGTAATAATAATTTCTAATCCAGGTTTTATTTCGTTTGAAAACCTATCAAATACTACAGGTCTTCATTTAACTTTAACTTCTTGTTTTTTAATTGTAGCAAGTGATATTGGTTCCTATTTCATTGGGAAGTCATTTGGTAAAACATCTCTTTCTCCAATATCTCCGAGCAAAACTATAGAAGGTTTAATTGGAGGAATATCCTGTTCAATTTTATTAGCAATATTTTTTGCATTTTTACTTAACTGGGAAAATCCATTATTAGTTGGAATCTTATATGGAATTTTAATTTCTCTTATGGCATTAGTTGGAGATTTAATTGAATCAATGATGAAAAGAGATGCAAAAATAAAAGATTCCGGAACTTTTTTACCGGGACATGGAGGTATTCTTGATCGAATTGACAGTTATATCTTTACCCCATCTGTTTTATTTTACATTTTTATAATTCTCAAGTATTTAAATTAATTTAGAAAGTTTTTTACTGAAAAATAATCTTGGATGATTTTACTAGATAATGATGGTTGATCTACATGAGGAAGATGACCACAATTTTGCAATCCTACAAAATTTAATTTTTCAATTTTTCTTATATTTTTAATCTCTTTTTTTCCAAGAATACGATCATTTTCTCCACATACTGTTTTAATTGGGATATTTTGTATATATTTATGTGTTCCAGCAAACCCTCCACTTTTTGCAAACGATGCAAGTGAATTCCTCCATCCTTTACAACCTAAATGAATTGAAGCAATTTGCTCTTCCATCTCGCCGACACATTCATCTGGGAAAGCAAATGCTTGCCTACAAAGACTTTTTCTGACCTGCGGTAATCCAAGAAATGAGGCTCCAATTTGGTTGAGAGGAAATGGTATTCTCTTAGGTTTTCCGAACAATCCGGCCGGAGATAAAAGGATTATTTTATCAACAGAATCAGAAAGCTCAAAAGCTAGTTTTAAAGCAGTTGAACCTCCCATAGAGGCCCCAATAATATTTAGATTTTCTGATATTTGTAAGGTCTTAAGGAGATCAACTAAATACGAAATAATTTTAGAGGAATTGTATTCATTTGTTGCGCACCTAGGACTGAAACCAAAACCTAGCAGATCAGGAATTACAACTTGGAAATTTCTTTTTAATGATTTATATATTCTCCTAAACTCTAAAAAACTACTGTCAAATCCATGAAGGAGAAGTATAGGTTGACCTTTTCCTCCAATGACAACTGGGAATTCTAAAGAGTTCCAATTTTGATTGAGTTTTATCCACTTAACATCGTTTGCCAAATAAAGACCTAATGGGTCTAATAGCGACAATTTTGCACTTTCAAAAAATTCCACATTTAAATTATTTAATTTTTCAAAATGGGTTTTAGTCAAAAAAATGATTAAATTTTAATTTTTTGTTGTTCAAAATTTGCAATAACTTCCGCTATGTCTTTTTTATGAACTTCAAAAGGTAAAAAGTGAATCTCAGATTTATCTCGACAAGTAAAAGCAGCAATTTTCTCTAAATTATTGTTTTCAAAAACATTTATTCCAAGTTGTGCAATAGTAGTAGGCAAATTCAATTGCTTCATAAGCACCAACAATTGTTTAATTAATTGATCAGCTAATTTATTATTATTTTTCATTTCTTCTAGTCTTAATTGCAATAATAATCCAACCCCAACAATCTCACCATGTAAGAATTTATTTGGAGTAATTATCTGAGTAATTGCATTATGAATAGCATGTGCAGCAGCAGTCCTACACTTTTCTCCGCCAATGCCGCCAACTAATCCTGCTGTAAGTCCACAAGCTTCAACTGTATTTCGCCAAGAAGGATTATTTTCAAATTGACCTGTGAATGCTTTTTCTCCATCTATTAATAATTGATCTCTTAGAACTCTTGATATTTGAATAGCTTGTTGAACAAGACCATCATCTATTGTTGAACTTGTTATTGATGATTCATACCATTTTGCCAAAGCATCAGCTATGCCACTAGCGAGTGTTCTAGATGGAGCTGTTTGAATAAATTTATGATCGTATACTAGGATTTTAGGACAAGATCCCAAAGGGACATCTTTTATGAATTGTCCGTCTTTTGTATAAATATTCGATAAGGCTGTCCAACCTGCACACGTAGAGGCACTAAGAGGAACTGTAATACAAGGGATATTTAGAAAATCAGCAATATATTTCCCAGAATCTAAAACTTTACCACCTCCAGCTGCGATTAAAGAATCATTATTATTCTTTAGAATTATATTCTTTACTCTAGAAATATCTTCGTAACAACAATCAAATTCTAAATTAGCAATATTAACATTGAGGTTTTGATTTTTTAAATCATTAAATATTCTATTTCTCAGATTATTCGTATGAATACCTCTACCTAAAATTAGTGGGCTTTTAGTTAATTTAGTAATTTGAGGTAAAGATTTTTGCCAAGCATAATTTCCCCTAAATATAATTTCTGGAGAGATTGATTGCATATCTACTTTGAATAATTAGACATTAGCACCAGCTAACTCTTGAGGGGATTCTTCAGACGAAATATTAATTGTTACCTTTTTATTATCATCTATATCAACTAAAGCCTTATCGCCATCTTTTATTCTTCCCGAAAGAACTTCTTCAGCCAAACTGTCCTCTAGTAAGCGCATAACAGCTCTTCTTAGAGGTCTTGCTCCATAAGATGGGTTATAGCCTTCTTCAACCAGTCTTTCTTTGAAAGCATCTGTTACATCTAATTTAATGCCTTTATCTTGTAATCTTGCAAAAACCTCTTGCAACATTATTTCAGCAATTTCTTTAACCTCATTTTTTGATAGTTGCCTAAAGACAATAATTTCATCAAGTCTATTTAAAAATTCAGGTCTGAAGTATTGCTTTAGTTCTTCATTAACCAATGATTTAATTCTGTTGTACTGACTATCTTCAACAGAATCACCGGAAAACTCAAATCCTAAACCACCACCGCCTTTCTCGATCACTTTTGAACCGATATTGGAAGTCATTATTAGTAAGGTATTTTTAAAGTCTACAGTTCTACCCTTGGAGTCTGTTAATCTACCATCCTCAAGAAGTTGCAAAAGTAGATTAAATACATCTGGGTGAGCTTTTTCTACTTCGTCGAATAATACAACAGTATAAGGTCTTCTTCTAACTGCCTCAGTAAGTTGACCACCTTCATTAAATCCAACATATCCCGGAGGTGAACCTATAAGTTTACTGACTGTATGTCTTTCCATAAATTCTGACATATCTAACCTAATCATTGCTTCTTCGCTGCCAAAGAAATATGAGGCTAATGATTTAGTTAATTCAGTTTTACCTACACCAGTAGGGCCAGAAAATATAAAACTAGCAATTGGTCTATTAGGATTCTTTAAACCGACTCTTGCTCTTCTTATTGCTCTAGAAACAGCTTTTACAGCTTCATCTTGTCCTATTAGCCTTTGGTGAAGAGTTTCCTCCATATTGAGAAGTTTGACTGATTCTGTTTCAGTTAATTTTTGTACTGGTACACCAGTCCAAGATGCAACAATATGAGCTACATCTTCTTCACTAACCATAGGGTTTTGTATGAGTTTTGGATCATTATTTACTGAGTTTGTATCGTTAATAGATTCATCTTCAGATGTAGATTCTTTTTTATTTTCAAGTACCTCTTTGATTTTTGCAGACAATTCCATCTCTTTTTCTCTTAATTGACCAGCCTGATCGAAGTTTTGGTCCCTTACAGATTCTTCCTTTTGTTTTTGAATCTGTCTTAATTCTTTATCTATTTGTTTAGCTTCGGGAGGAAGTTTTGAGTTTATCAAACGAACTCTACTACCTGCCTCATCTATAAGATCTATAGCCTTATCAGGCAAAAACCTATCAGATATGTAGCGGTCACCTAGATGAGCTGCAGCCTCAAGAGCATCATCAGTGATTTTTAGTCGATGATGTTGTTCATAACGTTCTCTAAGACCTTTTAAGATTTCGATTGTATCTTCAATAGATGGTTCCCCAACCATGACGGGTTGGAATCTTCTTTCAAGAGCAGCATCTCTCTCAATATGTTTTCTGTATTCATCTAGAGTTGTAGCCCCAATACATTGGAGTTCTCCTCTAGCTAAGGCTGGTTTAAGGATATTTGCAGCGTCTATAGCTCCTTCAGCAGCTCCAGCACCAATTAAAGTATGAACTTCGTCTATGACAAGAATAACATTTCCTGCAGATTTGATTTCTTCCATTATCTTTTTTAATCTTTCTTCAAATTCTCCTCTATATTTTGTTCCAGCAACCAAAAGGCCTATATCAAGAGTCAAAACTCTTTTATCTTCAAGTATGTCTGGAATATCCCCAAGCTGTATTCTTTGGGCTAAACCCTCTGCTATAGCTGTTTTCCCTACGCCAGGTTCTCCAATAAGAACTGGATTATTTTTTGTCCTTCTGCCTAATATTTGAACTACGCGATCTATTTCCGCATAACGGCCGACAACTGGATCTAGTTTTGATTCACTAGCTAATTTTGTTAGATTTGTTCCAAATTCATCGAGAGTAGCAGTTTTTAAATTACCTTTAGTTGGATTTGCTCCACTACCCACTTCAGCTGTTTCACCAAGCATCCTTATAACTTGTGTTCTAACCTTGGTAAGGTCAATACTAAGATTTTCAAGAACTCTTGCTGCAACACCTTCGCCTTCTCTTATTAAACCTAATAAAAGGTGTTCAGTACCTATATAATTATGACCTAATTGACGAGCCTCCTCTAAGGATAACTCTAAAACTCTTTTAGCCCTAGGGGTAAAAGGTATTTCTACAGCAACAAAACCTGAACCTCGACCAATTATCTTTTCTACCTCTATTCTTGAATCTTTTAGATTAACTCCTAGTGATTTAAGAACCTTTGCTGCAACCCCTGTACCTTCTCCAATTAAACCTAGTAGAATTTGTTCTGTTCCAACGAAATTATGACCAAGTCTTCTAGCTTCCTCCTGAGCAAGCATGATGACTTTTATTGCTTTTTCTGTAAATCTTTCAAACATTAGAAGATTATATTCCTACTAATAACCTACCAGTAATATGTCAATTTTGTGTTCAGAATGAGCTTTTGTGAATACCCAAAAATATAATTTATTGAATTAAATTTAACTTTTTTAGTGATATAGCAATAAATTACAGTAATTTCAAGCATTCTGGTTATCCGAACAATTAAATATTTATATTATTTAGTTGTTAATTTTTTTTCTTTTAAGAGTGCATCTGAACCGTCCTTATAATAATTTCTTCTTATCCCTACAGTAGAAAATTCAAAGCGACTATAAAATTTCTCAGCTGTAGAATTAGTATGAGAGACTTCTAAAAGTAATTTATGTATATTTAATTTTTTACATTCATTAATTAGATAACTCATAAGGTAAGTTCCAAAACCTTTTTTCCTGTATTTATGACTTACTGCAAAAAAATTTATTTGAGCTTCATCAAGAACCACATGAAAAACACATATCCCTATTACATTATTTGAAAGTAATATCCCAAAGACTTTTATACCCTCTTTTTTAAATTCCTTAGTCCACTGCTTCTTACTCCATAACGAAATTGTATTTAAATCTAATTCATAACATAAATCAATATCTTTCTCATTTATAGATTTAATGGATATCATTTTATAGTAGACAAATATTAAAATTTTTAAATTAAAGTCATTATAAAATATGACAAATTAAGAATTACATTATTTAAGATATACACATGGAAGAAAAGGAATCCTTCTTAAAACAAAAGATTGATGTAGACAGTCCAAACAAAAACATAGTCCCTATTACTACATCTATCGGAAGTGATGGGAAGTTATCAATTGGTGGATGCTCAATTGAAGAATTAGTTAAAAAATATGATTCTCCTCTTTACATTTTGGATGAAATTACTTTAAGAAAATCTTGTAGAGCTTATAAAAAAGCATTGGAGAAATATTATCCTGGAAAATCACTTCCAATATATGCTTCTAAAGCAAATAGTTCTATCTTCATGAGCAACCTCGTTTCCTCAGAGGGTTTAGGACTTGATGCGGTTTCAGAAGGAGAACTTTTAACTGCACTCAAAGGTGGGGTGCCAAACGAGAAAATTGTTTTTCATGGAAATAATAAATCAGACAAAGAAATAGAGTTTGCAGTTAAAAATAATATTAATGTAATAGTTGATAACGATTATGACTTAGAAAGATTGGAAGAAATCTCAAATTCATTTAATCGTGACTTAGAGATAATGATTCGCTTTACTCCTGGAATAGAATGCCACACTCATGAATATATAAGGACAGGATCATTTGATAGCAAATTTGGTTTCGGGATTGAATATTTAAATACCCTATTTCAAAGAATTAGTAATACCAAACATCTTAAATTAAATGGATTACATGCTCATATCGGTTCCCAGATTTTTGAACTAGACCCACATAAGGATCTGGGTGAAATAATGGTTAGTGTTATTTTAGACGCCAAAAAATATGGACATTACATTGAAAAACTAAATGTAGGAGGAGGTTTAGGTATTAAATATGTAGAAGATGACGACCCTCCTTCAATCGATGAGTGGGTAAGAACAATTTCCACCTCGGTTCTTAAAGCTTGCAATAAACATAATTTAGATTTACCTACATTGATGTGTGAGCCAGGAAGATCTATTGTATCTACTTCAGGAATTACAATTTATAAAATAGGAGCCTTTAAAAAAATTCCTGGGATCAGAACATATTTATCTGTCGACGGTGGGATGAGTGATAATCCAAGACCAATAACATATCAATCAAGTTATTCTGCATGTTTGGTTAGAAATCCTTTCAATATAAATTCCAAAAATAAATTTACTATCGCTGGCAAGCACTGCGAATCAGGAGACGTATTGTTTAAAGAGATAGAGCTAGCAAATTGCAAAACAGGAGATCTAATATGTGTTTTTGGTACTGGTGCATACAATAACTCTATGGGTTCAAATTATAATAGGATTCCTAGACCAGCTACTCTTTTAGTTTGTGATGGTGAAGCTGAGATTATTCAAAAAAGAGAAAGTCCTTTAGATCTTCTAAAATATGATGTCTTACCTGATCGCTTTATTAAACAAAATTAGGTACATTTAGATTAATTTTGATTTTGATGTGAATTTCTGGGGGTTTATAAATTTAAAGCTTTTATTAGATGTCTTATTTGCTGTTGGGTTTGGACTTTTATTATTTTCTAGAGTTAAAGAACAGAGGACATTATGGCTTTTGAGAGGATATTTATTTTTAGTTTCATCAGCATGGTTTATACAAAGATATGCTTACCTCCCATTAACATCAAAATTAATTGATGCTGTAGTACTCGCTTGCTCTCTTTCCTTAGCAATACTTTGGCAAGGAGAACTAAGAAGATTAATGGAATTATTAGGGACTGGAAGGCTAGCAGTCTTACTAGGAAACCCTCCAAAAGAATTTAGAGCAACTTCAACTACTATTATTCAGTTAGTTGATGCTGCTGGTAAACTCTCCAAAAATAAAAAAGGAGCTTTAATCGTAGTAGATTTAGGTAGTGATTTGAGGCCTGAAGATTTTTTATATTCAGGGACAAATATTGAAGCTCAACTATCTACTGACCTTTTGATAAATCTTTTTGCAACAGATACACCTCTACATGATGGGGCAGTTCTTGTTAAAGGTAATAAAATAATATCTGCTGGAGTAATACTGCCTCTCTCAAGGCAAGGAATTAGTAGATATGGCACGAGACACTTAGCTGCATTAGGAATTACGGAAAGATTTGATAGGTGTATTTGTATAGTTGTTTCTGAAGAAACAGGTACGTTATCATTAGCAAACCAGGGGAAGCTTGAGAGGCCAATTACTAGCAGTCGATTACAAGAACTTCTCGAAAATTTGATTGGAAATCAAAACTCTATGGGTAATAGTAAATCAACTTTAAGTAAAAATGCCATATCCCATAAGACAAACTCTAATGATAATATTATCAGTGATATTAATGAAAAAGAGTCAATTAAATCAGAAAGCTTTTCAAATATAAAGGATTAACATATGAGTTTTGGTAAAATAATTTACAAGAAAAATACTGACTTATCCAAAAGAATAGATAAGCAAAAAGTGCCAGAACATGTCGCAATAATTATGGATGGGAATGGGCGATGGGCTACAAAAAAAGGCTTACCTAGATCATTTGGTCATAACAAGGGAGTCAGCGTATTAAAAGAAATTCTTAAAGCATCAAAAAATTTAGGTTGTAAGGTACTTACTGTTTATGCTTTTTCAACTGAAAATTGGACAAGGCCAACGAAAGAGGTTGATTTCCTTATAAACCTTTTCAGAGAAGTCTTGAAAAACGAAATCGAAGAGATCCATCAAGAATTAATTAAAATAAAATTAATCGGAGATTTATCTCCTTTCCCAGATGATCTAAAACAATTAATATATAGCTCGGAATCTCTAACAAAAAATAATAATTCCTTTTTATTAAACGTTTGTGCGAATTACGGAGGTAGGCAAGAAATAGTAAAAGTTGCAAAAGAATTAGCATTAAAATCTTCTTCTGGGGAAATAAAACCAAGTGAAGTTAATGAAGAACTATTTAATTCAGAGCTATTAACTCAAGGAATTAAGGATCCTGAATTACTAATAAGAACTAGTGGAGAAAAAAGAATAAGTAACTTTCTTTTATGGCAATTAGCTTATTCAGAAATTTATATAACTGACATTCTGTGGCCAGATTTTAATGAGTTTGAATTTCTAAAAGCAATAATTGATTACCAATCAAGGAATAGACGTTTCGGCGGTATAGAATCATTACCAAATGAATCTTATGAAGATTCTCAATATTCTTCCTAATAAAATGGCTAATTCGGATAATCAGTTATTAAAAGAAATTAGGTTCGATTGGAATAAAGAGGAGATATTAGAAATACTTAATATGCCTCTTATAGATTTAATGTGGGAATCACAAACCGTTCACAGGAAATTTAACAAATACTACATTCAATTAGCATCATTGTTCAGCGTAAAAACAGGTGGATGTGAAGAAAATTGTTCTTACTGTAGCCAATCAATTTATAGTGCTAGCGAAATCAAAAGTCATCCACAATTTCAAGTTGAAGAGGTTTTAGCAAGAGCTCAAATAGCAAAGAATGAGGGTGCAGATAGGTTTTGTATGGGTTGGGCGTGGAGAGAAATTAGAGATGGGAAATCTTTTAATGCAATGTTAGAGATGGTCAGCGGTGTAAGAGATTTAGGGATGGAAGCATGCGTTACTGCTGGGATGCTTACAGAAGAACAAGCTTCCAGACTGGCTGATGCAGGTTTGACCGCATACAACCACAATCTTGATACTAGTCCTGAGCATTATAAAAATATTATTACGACTAGAACTTATCAAGACAGATTAGATACTATCAAAAGGGTGAGGAATGCAGGAATAAATGTTTGTTGTGGAGGGATAATAGGCTTGGGTGAAACTAATGGCGATAGAGCATCTCTTTTGGAAGTGCTTTCAAATATGAATCCACACCCTGAAAGTGTTCCTATAAATTCACTAGTAGCTATTGAAGGTACTGGTTTAGAAAATAATCAAGAAATTGATTCTATTGAAATGATAAGGATGATAGCTACAGCAAGAATTCTTATGCCTAAAAGTAAAATAAGATTAAGTGCAGGGCGAGAAAAGCTTTCAAAAGAAGCCCAAATTTTATGTTTTCAATGTGGGGCAAATTCAATTTTTTATGGAGATGAGTTACTCACAACTTCAAATCCATCTTTTCAATCAGACAGAAAACTTCTTAAAGAGGTAGGAGTATCATTTAACAAAGATTTTGAAACTAGTGAAAAAACATTATCTTCTTTATGAAAGGCAAAAATTATAAAATAGTTTCTCTTTACTCTTTCTTCTCATTTCAAGAAAACTTAATTCTTGATCTAAAAAATAAATTATTAGAAATCGAAAATGAAAATGATCTTTCAGGTTTGTTGATTTTTGCAAGTGAGGGTATTAATGGAACTATTTGTGCTAAGAAAAATGTAATTGATTTTGTTATCAATTTACTTAATAAATATGCAGGTAATAGAAATTTGAATATTAAAGTAAACTTTTCAAAAGAGAAAGTCTTCAAAAAATTAAAAATAAAAATCAAAAAAGAAATAGTTACCATGGGTGTCCCTGAAATAAACCCTGCAGAAAATAATGGGACCTATATTGACTCAGCTGATTGGAATAAGTTAATTAAAAATCAAAATACAATAGTCATTGATACTAGAAATCATTATGAGGTTTCTTTAGGTACATTTCAGAACTCTATAAACCCAAATACTAGAAACTTTAGCGAATTCCCCAAGTGGGTAGATGATTATTTAAAAACCCATTTAGAAAATAAACAGAATGCAAATATAGCAATGTTTTGTACCGGAGGGATAAGATGTGAAAAAGCTACTAGTTTACTGAAAAAGAAAGGTTATAAAAATATTTATCACCTACAAGGGGGTATCCTTCAATACCTTGACGATGTACCAAAAGAAAAAAACTTATTTGAAGGTGAATGTTATGTTTTTGATAAAAGAGTTGCTTTAGATCAAGATTTAGAAAAAGGCTCTTACTCGATTTGTCATGCTTGTGGAATGCCAATTTCAATTCAAGATCAAAAAAGAAAAGAATATAGAAAGGGTATCCAATGCCATTTCTGCATAGACCAATTCAGCGATGATGATAGGAAGAGGTTTGAAGAAAGACAAAAACAAATCGATAGATCAAAAGAGAAAAATCATAAAATCTATTAAGGACTAATTTTCAAAATCATGAAAGTTGAAGAATTAGAAAAATTAGCAGGTTCCATTGGATTATTAATTAAAATTCAAGTTAGAGAAACTATCGGATTATGTTTCTTTAGAATCGTGATTGCAGAACAGAAAGATAACATAATTAAGATTTGGGCCGAAATGAAAGGTTGGACTTATTTAAATAAAAAAGGTGTTCAGCTCGATACATTAAGAATCCTTAGTAAAGCTCCTGCTTTTGTTTCGGAATTAATATGGGCAACAACTATGGCTTGGGCAATTGAAAAAAAATCAAGCAACAAAGTAAGACTGTTAGCTATTTTTGATAGTGAAGGGTATAGTAAAAAACTTGTAAGATATTTCAAGTTAATAGGATTCAAAATTGTCAAAGAAGTTGGTTCTAGCCCAGTAGATCTTTTATTAAGATTGGTTTGGGGAGGTGCAGGTACACTTATGAACGGGGAATCTATTTCCATACTGAAAAGACTTGAAAAGAAACTCTCTTTAATTGAAGAAAGTTAACCCGCGTGATAACTACTTCTAACTAAAGGGCCAGAAGATATTTTTTTGAATCCTAATTCCTTAGAGAAGCGATATAAATATTCAAACTCTGATGGATCCCAATATTTCTTAACTTCCAAATGATTGAATGAGGGCCTTAAATATTGGCCAATTGTAATTTGATCACAATCTATTTTTTTAAGATCATAAATTGTATTTTTTATTTCATCCAATGTTTCCCCAAGTCCTAACATAATGCCAGATTTAGTTTGAATATGAGGAGCAATATCCTTTGACTTTTTTAGTAAACTAAGGGATTTTTTGTAATTTGCACCCCTCCTAACTTCTTTTTGCAGTCTTTCAACAGTTTCAAGATTATGATTAAAGCATATTGGATCTTTTTCTAAAATCATCTTCAATCTCTCAGTCTGAAGGTTATTTGCTTCATCAAGATTTTTTCCTCCACCCCATAAATCAGGAGTTAAAACTTCAATTTTAATTGTTGAATCAATTTTTCTAATCTCATCAATTGTAGATATAAATAAATTTGCACCATGATCAGGGAGATCGTCTCTAGCTACAGATGTCAAAACAACATATTTCAAATTTAGTACTTTCACTGCTTCAGCGACTTGAGTACATTCATCAATATTGATAGAACTAGGTCTACCTTTACTTACCTGACAAAAAGCACATGAACGAGAACATATCGATCCACCTAATAAAAAAGTAGCTGTGCCGGAGGCATAACATTCTGCTCTATTTGGACATCTTGCTTCTTCACAAATAGTATGAATATTTGATCTCTTAATAAGTGTTTGTACTTTTTCGAACTCTGAAGCTTTACTAATAGGAAATTTTATCCAAGAAGGAAGTCTTAAGATTTTTTCTTTCTTGATTAGATTATTTTGTCTCATTTCTAATTTAGTTTTGTTCTTCCTTCTAGAGCCCTAGCAAGCGTAACTTCATCTACATATTCAAGTTCACTACCCATTGGAAGACCGTAAGCAATCCTCGTAACTTTAGTAAAAGGGGCTAACAATTTTCCAATATAAAGACTTGTAGTATCTCCTTCAACACTTGGGGTTAACGCCAATATGATCTCCTCTATTTCAGACTTACTAACTCGTTCTACTAGGCTTCTTATTTCTAAGAGTTCAGGGCCAACAGCATCCATTGGGGATATTAAACCACCAATAACGTGATAGACACCTTTAAATTCTCTAGCACGTTCTAAAGCAAGTAAATCTTTGGTTTCTGCTACCACACAGATAAGTTTGTGGTTTCTTTCAGAATTTCTACAAATTTCACATTCATCTTCTGAGGTCAAATTGAAACATTTTTTACAACGACCGACATTACTATGAGCTTCTAACAGGGCCTTTGAAAAATCCCTTATTGTGCTTTCAGGTTGTTTTAAAATAAACAGCGCTAATCGTTGCGCTGTTCTTGGACCAATCCCTGGGAATTTCTCAAAATGACCAATTAATTTTGAAAGTGGCTTGGTATAAGTAATCAAAATTAAACTATTTCTAGAGATAATTTAGACGCAAAATTCCGAATTGCCATAATTGTTTGCTTTTAATGTCTTATTATGTTTTTAGTTAGTAATTTCAAACAAAATGAAAAATATTAAATTTAACCCTTTCAAATATTTATTTTTGGTTTTTTTGTGCTTAACACTGAGTGCTTGTAGTGGCGGACTAAATGCGGGATTAGAAGCTTATCAAAGTCCAGATGGTAGATATGCCTTTTTGTATCCAACAGGATGGACTAGAGTAAAAGTTGATGGAGGACCTGAAATTATTTATCATGATTTGATCAATAGCAATGAAACATTAAGTTTAGTGATTTCTGATGTCAATAAAGAGGTTCAATTAGAGCAATTAGGGAGCCCAAGCGAAGTTGGTCAAACATTAATAGATAAAGTCATTGCTCCCGAAGGCTCAGGTAGAGAGGTAAAACTTATAAATGCCAATAAGAGGGAAGCATCCAATCATATTTTTTATGATTTAGAGTATGAATTAAATTTAAATGAACAGGCAAGACATGAATTAGCTACTGTTGTAATTGATAGAGGAACACTTTATACTTTCGCTGTAGGAACAAATGAAGAGAGATGGAATAAAGTTGATAATTTGTTTAGCAATGTAATTGAATCATTTAACTTCTTAATATAGTTTAGAAATTCATACTAGAATCCTACTTGAACATTCCACAAATCAGCATATATTTTGTTCTGTTCCAATAGTTTTTCATGTTTTCCGCTTTCAACTATTTTACCTTTATCAATAACTACAATATTATCCGCTTTTTTTATAGTGCTTAATCTATGAGCTATTACTATAGTTGTTCTTTCTTTTGTGATTTTAGATAACGATTTTTGAATTAAAGCCTCTGTTTCATTATCAACTGAAGCTGTAGCTTCATCTAATATTAATATTGGAGCATCCTTTAAAACAGCTCTCGCCAAGGCAATTCTTTGGCGTTGACCTCCTGATAGCCTTTGGCCCCTTTCCCCCACTATAGTTTTATAACCATCTGGCAATTGTTCAATAAATTTATGAGCTTCAGCAATTTTTGAGGCCTTAACAATATCTTTAAAACTTGGATTAATTGAGCCATAAGCTATATTTTCTTGTACGCTGCCATGAAATAAATAAGTTTCTTGACTTACCAAAGATATGCACTTTCTTAAATCCCTCAAATTAATTTCTTTAATAGAAATTCCATCCAAGGTTATTGAGCCTTTATTACTATCGTAAATCCTAAGGAGTATTTTAATTATTGTACTTTTACCAGAACCTGTTAACCCAACAATTCCTAATGTTGAATTATTTTCAATTTTGAAATTTATGTTTTTTAAAGTTAAATCTCGGCCAGGATAATTAAAATTTACATTATTAAAAATAATTTCTCCTTTAGTATCTTTAGGGTCAATTTTTATTTTTCCATCTTTTATTTTTATAGGCGTATCTATGAGATCAATTACTCTATTTATTGATGCCATAGATCTCTGAAAATCATCTAATACATGCCCCAAAGTAGTTAAAGGCCATAATAGTCTTTGTGTAATAAACACTAAAAAACTATAAGTACCTACATCAAGTGTCTTATTCCAAGTTTGGAAACCTCCAATTAATAGAATCGCTATAAAAGCAAATAGAATTGCGAATCTTATGAGAGGGATAAAAGCGGAAGATAATTTTATTGCAGCCTTATTACTTCTTTGATAATCGAGACTTTCTTTATTTAATCTATTTAGTTCCCAATTTTCTTTTGTAAAACTTTTTATTGTCAGAATTCCACTTAAATTATTATTTAGTCTTGATGCCAAAAGTCCAGCTTTATTTCTAACATCTCTATATTTTGGAGCAAGCTTCCTTTGAAATTTAATTGATCCTAAAAATATGATGGGAATAGGAAAGAATGCAAATAAAGCGATTTTTGGAGCAACAAAAATCATAGTGCCCCCAATTATTAAGACAGTTATAAATAACTGAATAATCTGATTAGCCCCTTGGTCTAGAAATCTCTCGAGTTGATTTATGTCATCATTCAAAATAGATAATAGTCTTCCAGTATTATCATTTTCAAAAAAATCCATATCTAATTCTTGGATATGCTCATAAGCTTTTATTCTTAATTTATGTTGCGAAAGCTGAGCCAAATTTCTCCATAAAATCGAATATAAATATTCAAAGGAGGATTCACCAGACCAAACTATTCCTGAAGCAAATGCAAGAAAAATCAATTGTGCTGGCACTTCTTTTATACCAAATCCAGCAATCCATGAATTCTGTTCCTTAACAACGATATCCACCGCAAGACCAATTATTACAGGGGGAGCTAAATCTAATATTTTATTAATTATGGAACTAAAAAAAGCAAAAAATAACAACCTTCTTTCTTCAATCAGATTCAAATAAAGTCTAATTATTGGATTTTGATTTTTGTTAGAACTCATAAAATAACAATTATATTTCTCTATCAAGATTTAAATTTTCTTTAGCTTCTAATTTACATTTTGTTTTTGCATCTTGATGACTTGCTGTTTGTGTAAATTCTTCGTAGTAGCATTCACAAGTTTCATTCGCAATTTTTTCACTATATACCATTTCTGCTTTCATCATCTCCTCTTTAACACTCTCAAGACAAAATAATTTTATGATTGAATTTTGTTTCGTTTGGGCTAAATAATAATTATTAAAAGAGTTGAATAGGATCATCAGATTTACAAAGATAAAGAGTTTATATTTGCTAGCTTTCATTCTCTATTCCTAGTTTCTGACTTTAATTTTTTTTAATTTATTTTTAGTTTCTCTATGCAGATCTCTTGGTAAATCTACCAAACTATAATCATTAAAAATCTGTATTTTACCAATGGATCTACCATTTATATTAGTTGAATTACAGATTGAGGATATGATATTTGCAACTCTAACCCCATCAAATTTACCAAAGTTAAATTTATAGGTTTCAAAAGATTCATTTTGATAATTATTTCTTCTATTTGAATTTCTCATACGATTATTACCATTTCTATTTGATCTATTTCGATCAGTATTATTTTGTTTATGTATCCAAGAATCATCTTCATTAACAAAAAATGCTTTATTACCTATTACTAAATTAATCGCCGCCATTGCAATATTTGAGTCATCCATAGCGTGTTTTTCTTTTAAATTATCTAGTACATCAATAATCAAAGCTTTATTTTCTTCATTTTCTTCTTTAGCTAAAAAACTATCGTTAACATTATCTATAAGTTTCTCCATCCTTTTTTCATTTATTATTTTATTACATGGTATATTAATTTCTTCAATCTTAGTTCTTGTTGAGTTTTCTAGGTTTCTTAGAAAATGTTTTTCTCTTTGATTCACAAATAAAATTGCCTCTCCTGATCTACCTGCCCTTCCCGTTCTTCCAATTCTATGAGTGTATGTTTCCTTATCAAAAGGAAAATCGTAATTAACAACAAGTTTTATCCTCTCTACATCTAATCCTCTAGCTGCGACATCAGTTGCAACAAGGATATCAATAAATCCTTTTTTTAATCTATCTACAGTATTTTCTCTTTGATTTTGAGGTATATCTCCATTAAGTACTGCCACAGTATGACCTGAATTCTCTAAAGCTTCAGCGATTGAAGTAGTAAGTAGTTTTGTTCTAACAAAAATTATTACTCCCTCGTTGTTAATTTCTAATATTCTTTTTAAAGCATCTAACTTATGATGCCTTTGTACATATATAAATTTTTGAGAAATTAATTGAGTTTCTTTTTTGACACTTTTGATTAAAATTTCGGCTGGATTATTTAGATATTTTTTTGCAATATTTCTAATCTCACTAGGCATTGTTGCTGAAAACAATACCATTTGTTTATTTTCCGGGAGTTGATCTATTATCCATTCAATATCTTCAAGGAAACCCATATTTAACATTTCGTCCGCCTCATCTAAAACAAGACAATTTATGTCTTTAATTTTAAAAGTTCCCTGCCTGATATGATCCATTATTCGGCCAGGTGTACCAACTACTACGTCAACTTTTCTTTTCAATGCTGAAATTTGATTTCGATAATCGGTACCTCCGTATATTGCAACAGTCTTAAAATTACTCGATTCAGAACTATAACTTTTAAAAGATTCTGCCACTTGAGTAGCCAATTCTCTAGTAGGAGTCATGACTAAAACCTTGGCATTTAATTCTTTATTATCTGCAAGTTTTTCTATTAATGGTAATGCGAAAGCTGCAGTCTTTCCTGTTCCTGTTTGTGCTTGGCCTAGTAAATCTCTGCCTAACATTAGTTCCGGAATTGCAGCTTTTTGGATAGGAGTTGGATTTTTGTAACCTTTATTTCTTAGCGAATTTAAGATCGATTTATTAAACCCAAAATCGAGAAATCCATTCTCATTATCATTTTCATTTTCTTTTGATAGTTCCAATGTTTGAGATTCAATTTCTGCTATGTTCTCCAATTTCTTTAACTCAAGTAGGGAAACATCTTCATTCTGAGATTTTTCCTGCTCACTATCAAGAGAATTACTATCTTTTTTAAAAGCCATTTTAAATGCCCAATGATCTTCTGATAAGGCATTCAACAAATATCTAAATTTACTTAAATTGTTGACTAGCCTTGCAGAGCCTAATTATTAATCTAACATCTTAGGGTTAAGATATTACTAATTTCTCAAAAATAAAATTTATTCTCAAAAATAAAATTTAATTTAAATAATATATATTTAAAGATCTTTTCGCTCTTGTAATAGCAGTATAAAATAACCTTCTTTCAAAATTATCTCTGCAAAAGATATTTTGATTATCTTTTTTTTCTTTTTCAACATATTGATTTCTTCTATAGTTTTGGGACCACAAAATGTTTACTTTTTGAGATTCACTTCCCTGAGATTTATGAATAGTAATGGCTATTGCTGGTACAACATTTTCTAAATTAGATGGATCAATTAATGCAACAATTTCTTCGTTATTATCATTAAATTTTCTAAAAAGATATTTTCTTTTATTTTTTAAACCTATAAGTACACCGATATCCCCATTTGACAATCCAAGTTCATTATTATTTTTTGTACACATGATAGGAACACCCTCTTTAAGAGTTTTAAGGTCATAGGGTTTTTTTTGACCAAAAACTATTTCATTCAAATATTCAACACTCCATATTCCGGAATTTTTTTCGCATAAAATCAAGTGACTTTGTAAATCCAGAAATATCTTATCTACTAAATCTTTTTCATTAATCAATAAATTATCAATACTCTCATCAAATATATATTTTTTTTTACTTAAATTTGAAGTTGAAATATTTAACTGTTTTAGATGACTTGTAATCGAAAATAATAGATCTTTTGGAATATCTTTTTCTTTACTCTTTGAAATAGTAATTTCTTTTGAATTATTATCTTTTTCTAAATCTTTTATCTTTTGATTAAGTAAAGAAAAATCATTATTAAATATTAAACTACTAATTAATGCTATATCTCCAGTATTTCTATAAGTTTTTTCTAAATTTACTTCACAAGATTTAATTGAACTATTATCGGAATATTCAAACAAATAATTCCATATAGAACAGTTATTTACTGGAGACAATTGATTTTTATCTCCAACTAAAATAATTTTACAGTCCTTTGCTAGCAAATTTAAAACTGATTCAATCAAATCGATATTAACCATTGACATTTCATCAATTATGAAAATATCAAGCTCTTTTAGTTTAAATTTCAACTTAAGAGATTTATTTTGAGAATTTAAAATCCATCTATGTAAAGTTTGAAATTCTATTTGGTCTAGAAATTTGCTAAAGGAAATATTTTTTTTATCATTAAGAGCTTCTTTTAAACGAGCTGTAGCTTTACCAGTTGGAGCAGACAAACCTATATTTAAAAAGTTATCAACTTGAAGGAGTTCTAGTATTAACTTTATTATCAAAGTGGATTTACCCGTACCTGGTCCTCCTTGAAGGAAAACTAAGTTTGAATATTTAAATATATTTTTAATTTGATCAATTTTATTATCATCTTTATAAATTATTGAGTTTATTAAATTATCGGTATCTATTTTTTTTAGAAATGAATTGATAACTCTTTCTATCTTTTTTGACCATTTTGATAAGGATAATTTTCTATTTACTAATACGAATGGAGAATTAAGGGAACCAATCAAACCTATATTTTCTAGAACATCTATATGTTTATTGGGCCAGCCATCTTCTAATAATTCAAAGATTATTAAACTATTATCAACATCAATAATAGTTTCACCATTTTTTTCAAACTCTAATAAAATTCTTATTACATCTTTTACGAAATTTCCATATTTTTTTTCACTAAATTTGAAAATACTTAAGATTAAATTAAATATATGATCGTATTGGAACCTTTCAATATCTGTATTAGTTTTAGTCATTCTAAAAAAGGTTATCTAAATAATTAATTCTTTTTAAAGGTGCTTTGCTAATAAAAATACCTGGAGATATATCTTCAGACTTAGATTTTTCAAATAATTCAAAATCTGGCAATCCCTTTAAAAACAAATAAATGTATCCTCCTAGATGTTTATGTGGTTGATAATTTTTAAGTCGCCACTTTAATAATCTATGTAATGCTAATAAATAAAGATGAGATTGCAATGGATAATGATGTTTAATCATTTCATTTCTCATATTTTCATAGTTATAGTTTCTTGGTAAACAATCACTATTATCACTACCAGAAATCAAATTACTTTTCCAATCAATTACCCACCATTTACTGTCTTCTAATTTATTTCCTACAGGGAAAACACAATCAATACATCCTGAATGAAAGCCTTTATTCATAATTTGAAGATCATTTATTCTATTTGCATATTCTTCACCAAATTCATATTCCTGATCTAAAAAAAAGCAATTTGATATATCATTAGAATTAATATTTCTACCTTCATAAGATAGGGTTAAATCATATTTAACTTCCTTAATTAAGTATTCATTTGGAATATCAACTAGTTTCTTATTTTGTAATTCTCTTCCTAAAGATATATTTATGATTCTTAAAATCGCATCTTTTACTTTAAAAGCCAAAGAAGTATCGATTTGATGAAAGTTCAATTCCTCAATTATTAAATCAATTAATTCGTGATTATTATCGTTTCTAAATTCAAATCTTTCTATTATTTTGTGCAGGCAAGTTCCAGCAATAGTTCCTTTTGGAAATTCACTTAAGGGATTTGGATAAGAAAAATAATTAGGATAATTTTTTGAATTCTTAAAATTAGAATCTTTGATAATTGATATATTATCTTCATAATCCTTATATTGATTAATGACTGCATCAATATTTTTATCTTTACGTATCCAAGAAGAATAACTTGAATAAGAAATAAATTGATCAGAATTAAATACACTAGATATTTTTTTATTAACGTTATCTATTTTCCAAAGATTATTATTCAATCGGTTGGTTTGGAACTTAGAAAAAATTTCTTTTATTTTCTCTTTTTCTATCCTGACTTCAAAAGTAGACTTATAAATATTAATATTTTCCAAATTATTAAGTAAATCATTATTTAAAATATTATTTGTATCCTCTAAATCATTAAAAACAATAAGTTTATATTTGCTCCTTGTAAGTGCTACATAAATTAACCTCTCACTCTCTTTAAATAAATCTTCTTCTTCTATCAATTTAAATTTTTCAACCTTCGCATAATTATTAGAAATATTAAGGTATATATTTCTATCAATAGTTGATTTCCAAAGAGGTCCTTTAATTTTATTTGACTTATTTGAAATAATTGCGAGATATGGACATAGGACTATTTCAAATTCGAGGCCCTTACTACTGTGAATGGTTGAAAGATTTATTCCATTTTGAAGATTATAATCTTTCGTGAAAAATTCTTCTCCAGTAGAAGTTCTTAAAATATGATCTAACTGATTTTTATACCAGTTGAAGACTATATTAAGATCAAAATCATTATTTATTAATTCTATTTCAACAATTTCTGAAAGTTGAAATAAATTTGAATTTAAATCTGAATCTTGAATAATCGAGGATGACTTGTAGTTTATCAGTAGTTCATTAACAATGTTTAAAAAACCTTTTTCTCTTAGTTCTTGGGACCAAATAATGCATTTATTAATTAAAATTTCTAAATTATTACTAATTCCATGATCAAGTAAATCTTCTAATTTTATTTCTATAAATTTTGAAGTAGCAAGCAAAGTTATATTTTTTAAAGATCTTGGATTTAATAAGCATTCAATGAATAAAAATAGTAGAGAACTTGCTTCTGTATCAAAAATATTTTGTTTATTTTGAATTTTGCATGGGAGATTAAACTGATTTAATTTTTTTTTAAAATCTAAGCATTGCGAATTATTTAATGTAAGAATCGCAATTTTATTAATATCAATTTCTTTATTATTTAAAATAAAGTTAACTATGTAATGAGTTACAAGATCCTCTATATTAGTCTCTTTTTTTGAAAATTCTACAATTTCAAATACATCCTTAAATTTAAATTCAGGATTAATATTTTCATTAATTCTTGAGGTTAATTTACTATATTTTAGTTTAGATTGTTTGAGTCCATTCTTATAAAGTTTATTAAGAACTTCGATTAACTTTTTTGAGGATCTATAGTTATCTGTAAGACTAAAAACTTCGATTGCTTTAGATCTTGCATCTAAGTAAGTTTCAATATCTCCACCTCTAAATTTGTAAATCGCTTGTTTTGGATCACCTACGCAAAGTAAAAAATGATTTTTTGTATTAAAGAACTTTTTTATTAAATTCCACTGAGTAATATCTGTATCTTGGAACTCATCAACTAAGACACATTTAAATCTTTTTTGAAGTTTAGATAGAGTATTACTATTACTAATTTCCGAATCTAGAAATGTATTTTCTACTGTCTTTATAAGATCATTAAAGTTGAAAATAGAAAAACTTGTCTTTAAATCAATTAATTTTATATAAGCTAATTGGGTAAATATTCTTACAAATTCAGTAAAGAAACCTTCTTTTATTTTATAAATTTTATCTTGCAATAAATTAAATTTAGTAAGATCTAATTTTAGATTATGTTTATTAATTTCTTTAGATATATTTTCAATGTAAAAATATTTAGATAAAAGATCATCCTTAGAAATATCATATATAAAATCAACTACATTTTGGGAATTAAGCTTTTTGTTAATCTCTTCAATCCAACAATTTATTTGATTAAACTTATCATTTCTTGGTTTTGCAGCATATATTTGACTTTTTCCGCCACTCTCCTTAATTAATTTTCCCAACTCTATAAGTTGTAGAAATAATTCCTTACCTTTCTTATTCCATTCAAAACAAAACTCATTCCAATTTAAATAAAAAAATTCATTAAAATAATTATTTAAATCAATAATCTTATATTTATTATTTATTTGAAATTTACAGATATTTTCTTGATCTATATTTTTTAAAATTTCTACAAAAAATGACTTATTAATCCTACTTCCAAATCTAGAACTAATTTTTTTTTTGTTTACTGCTGAAATAAGCTGATGATTAAGATTCAGAAAATCATCAATCCACAAATTATCTATTACATCTTTATACAAATTATCAATATTATTCTCAATATATGGATCTTGAGTTACACCTATTTCAATACTATATTCATCAATAATATTATTACAAAAAGCATGGAACGTAGTTACTTTTAACTTATAGAATTGATTTATAAAATTGTCAATATCGGAAATTATTTTTTCCTTAGATTTATCTTTATCCTTAAAATTTAGATACCAATCCTTCAGAGTATTATCTATCTTACTTTCATTATGTGTTTGCAAATATAATTTTAAATTATGAAATCTCGATAGTATTTTATCTCTTAATTCAGAACAAGTATTTTTAGTAAAACTTAGCAAGAGAATCTCATCTGGATTAACTTTTTTCTCCAAAACATTTCTTAAAACCATGTGAGCCAAAGTAAAACTTTTACCAGTTCCTGCACTTGCTTCAACTAATTTAAAATTATTATCTAATTTAATTTGATTTATATCCATTTCTTTATTTAATTAAACTTTTACCTTATTTTTATAAAGTAGGTAATTCTTAAATTCATTCATTAAATATTTCTCTTCCAAGGTAATCTTAAATTTAATTATTAAAGCTAAACTTATTGTCAAAAATAAATAATAAATAGATAATTTTATTATAAATACTCCAATGGAAATAAATATTAAAGAATAGTACATAGGATGACGGGTAAATCGATAAATACCTGTAGTAACTAGTTTGCTATTATTTATAGGTCTTGGGAAAGGGGATAAATTTCTACCTAAATCTTTAATTGAAACTAACATTATTATGAAAGCGATTATTATAATTAAAATACCCAGGAAATAAGAAAAAGGACTTGCTTTAATTATTTGATTCTGTGGAATAAATTCCCATTGAAAAAAATGAAGACTAATAATAAAGAACTGTAAAAGAACAAGCATTAGATCATAAGCAGCTTTAAAAAAATTTTTTAACTGAAATTGTGACATTTTTATTTCTTTAATGCTTTGATTAGAGGACCATATAATCTGCATGATAATTGATCAAAATTATTATTTCCAAGAAAGAAATCTGGTTCTTTTTCATTACCAAAACACATTTTCATTTCGATATTATCTCTTTCTCCTTTAGAAAAATTTTTATTACCGATCCATTTATCTGTAAAAGCTTTTTTTTCATTTTTTGATTTTATTTTTGCTTCTACATATTTATAAGAACTTTCTGGAGGAAGAGGTAAACATTTTTCAGAATAATTTTTAAAAATATTTATGTACTCCTCCAAAATTAGATTTGATTCAGTTGCTCCCGGTGACTGAATAATTTGTGATTTATAATTATTTTCTGTTCTAAAAATTACTTTAGTCCTTTTTATATTCCTCTTTAAAGAAGAAATAAAGAGTAATTTTATCCAAGCCTCAGTCAAACGACTTAAACTTAAATTCGCATTAATTAATTCAATTACGGTGTCATCAGCGATCAAATATTCTTCTTTATTCGTATTTAACTTAACATAGATTTTATTAATCTTTTTATGTTGACTCAAACTTGCAGATAGACTGCTTAATAAGTCTTTGATTTCTTTTTCTTTTGTAAAAATACTATTTTTGGGCATAATAATACCATTTTCAGCCAATTGATCATTAATATTTAATTTATTTAAATCATCAATAATATTATGATTATCAATCTCTACTTGCTGGATTATTTTTGTAATTAGTTGCGACTTTTGCAGATTGCTTACATACTCCTCGTCTGGATGATGAATAAATATTTCCTTGGGAGAAATATTGTTTTTATTAAGCCAATATTTTTGTGGAGTCTTGAACCAATAAATCAATTCTGATAATTTGTAATTTTTAATATCAAATTTTTTTTCATTCCAATTTAAATCTTTTATTAAAGAATAATTACTTTTAATAATCTTAGATTTATCAAGATCAATTATTTCATTTTTATTTAAATCAGAATCTTTAATTATTAGTTCTCTATGGCTTTGGTTTAAGAAACTATCAAAAAAAGAAATTAACTCTTTTATAGGAAAAGAAACATCTAATTTTTTATTGTCTTTATCATTTTTTACCCAAGTAACTATAAATTTATCTCTGCAGGCAATTAATAACTCCAGAAATGCATATTTCTCTCTTTCAAAAACAGATGGATCACCCAAATGATATTTGTTTTTTAATAAATTAATGTTTTCACTATTTGGTAATTTTGGATAATTAACACTATTCATGTCTATTAGGAAGATAACCTTATGTGGAATATGTCTTGAATTCTCAATATCACTTACTAGGATCTTGTTGACTCGTGATTTGCTTTGATATTTAGCTTTATTTATGCAAGAAATTAATATTTCTCTAAAAACTTTTAACAAGATAAGATCATCAGGTATTAAAGGTATTGCATGATTATCAAGAATTCTATTTATTTCATTTATTTCTAAATTGAAATTTGGATTAGAATCAGCAATACTTTTTAATATAAACTTTATCTTTTCAACCCAATTCGAGTAAGAAAAAGATCCCCTTATCAAATTAATATATTTTTTTAAATGAATTAATATTTTAACCCATTTATTCAAATCCAAACTTATATTTTTATAGCTAAATGGTTTTAAATTAAAAGTTCTTAAATTTACTTCTTTGTCATAAATTATGCCTAAAGTAATTCTATTTATACACCAATCTAGAGTATTTTTCTCTTCACCTAATCTTTCTTTATCATCTAATCCCCAATGAAACCCAGCTTGGGTAAGTAAGAAAATAATTTCATCCTTCTCAGTAAAATTAAAATCAAAAATGTTCTGAGTTACTTTTTTCGAAAGAATATAATCTAATTTTTCAAGTGTAATTTTTTCACTTGCTATTTCAGTGATGTCAATTAGAAATTCATAAATGCCAGAAGAGTCATGATTATCCTCATCAATAAAAAAATAAGGTATCTTTTCACCATTAATTAATTCATTATTAAAGATGTACCTTAGATAAGGTTTAATTAAATTTGTTTGTGGAGATAAAACAGCAATATCACTGTATTTAATATTCTCGCAAGAATTTATTATTTCTATAATTTTATTTCTTAAATATTCAAATTGACTATACTGATTAAAATGCTCACAAAGTAATAGTGAATCATCCCTTTCATTTACTATAAAATCAACGCTATTATTATCAATTAGTCTTTTTTGTATTTGATTAAGAAGAGGAATATTTTTCTTATTATGAAAATCAGTTGTTGGGTCAATGTATATTAGATTATTTTTTAAATTTATACCTTCCTTATAGATATTTTCCTCAATTAATTTCTGAAAGTTTGCTCCAAATTTACCAAATATTTTCTCTATATTTGTACTATTTAAATTCAATTTACTTTCATTATCATCAAATTCCAACTCACCTTCAAGATAATTTACTCTATTCCATAAATCTTCTCCAGGAGATAATAAATACAAATTTACCTTAATAAATTTTGAAAGTTCTGAATAAAAATTAATATGTAGTTTAGATAAGTTATTATCTGAAAAAATATAAATTTGATTAGGTAATTTAATTTGAAAGTTTTTAATTTTTCTTAAATTCTTTATTACTTCAATCATGTATAAACATGAAGGTTTTTCAGATATCTTTTTTTCTAATAATTTATATAGAATAGGTTGCCAAAATTGATCTGAATTTAAGTTCTTAAATAGATTAAGTGAATTAATTTCATATCTATTCCATTCAGCTATCATTTCAGGTCTAAAAATTAGATAATCAATAAAATTATTCGTTATCTTTTTTGTCAGATTAAATATGTCTCCATCAATTGTCTTTTTATTATCCAAATATTTATTAATCCAATTTCTAAGAAGAAATGATTCTTTAAAGCTATTTAATTCTTCCAAGGAATCAATAATGCCCCATTTAATTGACTCAAAATTCCATGCGCTCATATCAATTGCAGGGAAAAAATTTGTCAATAAAGATTCGGTATAAGTTGATATTGTCTTTAATTCATAAAGTGCACTAATTTTGTTTTTTATAGTTATTTGTTCACGTAACCAATTCCCCAAAAAGTAATTGGGGACTACTATTTCTAATTTCTCATTTATAGGCGGAGGACATATTTTTAATTCCTCTGCTAACAGCTCACTAATTACTTCAATTTTATTTGACTTATAAATATTGAGCAATTTATCAGGTAGTTCTTTTACTCAACTTTAAATGGATCTGTTATTTCTGCACTAGGACATTCGAATTCCCCCACAGCAACAAACTCTAAGCGAAGCTTTAAGAAAGTAATAAATTTTTTATCAGTCGATAAAACAACTGCTGGAGTAGATGGGATTTTTGCTTTTAGATCAGCAAATTGGGTGGTTTGTAAAAACGATGGATTTTTTAAGAGCCAAAAATCTATTTCTTTATTATTTTCTTTATAGTTCCTCATCCTCTCTTTCAAAATTTCATCAAGTGGTTCTTCAACTGTTAAAAACTTTTCACTTGCCGCAACGAAAAAGTATGTTGTCATTTTGAAATTTAATTTGATGTGATAAGGGACTTCATTTCACGTACAGACTTTTCTAATCCTATCGCTAAAGCCCTTGCAACAATACTATGACCTATGTTCAACTCGTTCATATTGTTAATTGATGCAATTTTTTTAACATTATTGTAGTTCAGGCCATGACCAGCATTAACAACTAATCCAAGGTCATTTGCTAAATGTGTAGACTCTATAATCCTTTGTAACTCTTTGTGCTGTTCGTAACCTGTTAGTTCAGCATATTTACCAGTATGTAATTCTATAAAGTTAAATCCTATTTCTTTAGAGCAATTAATCTGTTCACCAAGAGGATCAATAAATGCACTCACTTCAATATTTGAATCTTTTAAATTCTCAACAAAATTCTTAAGATAATTAACATTCCCTTTTACATCTAAGCCTCCTTCTGTAGTAACTTCCTCTCTTTTTTCAGGTACTAGCGTTACGTAATCTGGTACAAGTTTTTTAGCAATTTCTAACATTTCTTTTGTAGCAGCCATCTCTAAATTTAGTTTAGTTTTTATAGTTTTTTTCAAAAGGAATACGTCCCTATCTTGTATATGCCTTCTATCCTCTCTTAGATGAACAGTGATCGAATCTGCTCCTCCTAATTCAGCTAAAAAAGCAAATTGTACAGGGTCAGGCTCTATTGTTTTCCTTGCTTGCCTTACATTTGCAATATGGTCAATGTTTACTCCTAAAGTGGTCATAATTTAAAAATCTTATTTTTAGACAATCTAGTAACCGCCCAATAATAGCTAATAAAAAATTACAAACACTTAAATTATTAATATATAGTAAGTTAAATTTGAAGAAAAAATCCGTAGATATTTTTTATAGAATCAACCCAGTATTGGGATTCTTAGCGATGTTCGTTACTCAGGACATTGTTTTAAGGTTTTTTTTTAGTAAAAAGAAAATAATCAATAATGGGTTTTCGATCCCTACAAACTCCTCTGTTATTTTCGCTCCAACCCATAGATCAAGATGGGATGGCTTAATCCTCACTATGGCAATGGGCAGAAGAGTAACTAACAAAGATTGTAGGTTTATGGTTACTAATTCCGAAATGAGAGGGATACAAGGTTGGTTTTTAAAAAGACTTGGATGTTTTTCGATAAATCAACTATCACCATCTCTCTCAACATTAAGATACGCAATTAATCTTATAGAAAAAAAGGAACAACTAGTTGTTTTCCCCGAAGGGAAAATCAATAGATACGGTAAAAAGTTAATCCTTAAAGAAGGTTTATACAGATTAGCGCTATTAGCCACAAAAAAAACAAAATCAATAACTATACTTCCAATCGGAATTGCCTATAGCGAAGTATTCCCGAAATTTAGGAGCAAATTTTGTTTATCATTTGGACAACCGATTGTAATGAATGATTATTTAAACACATCTATAGAAGAATTTAATAAATTTCTAAATGAAAAAATGACAATTGAAGAAGAAATAGCGTTAAAGAATGTCGGTAGATGAATCCGTCATAAGTTAGTATTAATTTTAATAATTCAATGAGAATATGAAATTCCTAAAATTAATCCCAATTTTATTTATATTTTTTGGAAATTTTCCATATAAAAATTTAGTTCATGCAGAAGTTAAGAATCCAAAAGACTATAAAGTACTTTCAAATGATAATAAAAAACTATCTATCTCAAACGTAGAGTATTACTTAACACAAGGCGATAAATTTATAAAAAATGGTGATTTTGATAAAGCTAAGGATTCTTATTTAAATGCAAGAAAATTAGCAAAGCAACTCGCATCTTTTTATTCCGATCTAAATACATCCTTTAAAGGCGTTGATGCAAGAATACCAAAAGAAATGCAAATAAAAGGTAAGGAAACATTACAAATTTTGGCAGAATCTAATAAAAGATTAGCGTCTCTTTACATAAAAGATGAAAAACCAGATGTAGCAGTACCTTTACTTGTTGAAACGATTAGAATAATGTCACCCAATAGCAAAGAAGGTAGAGAGGCTTATGAAAGATTAATTCAACTAGGATTTGTTGAAACAAAATATAAGGGATGATTAAAATTAATCATGATTACTAAAACAGAAGTTATCAATTTAATAACCAAAAAATTACCAAGTTCCCAAGTTTTTGTTGAAAACATAAAGGGAAATGATCATTTGCAGGTTACCGTCATTGCGTCTGAATTCCATGGATTATCATTAGTTAAACAACACCAGCTAGTTTATTCTGCTTTAAAAGAAGAGTTAGCTTCAGAGGCTATTCATGCTCTGGCATTAAAAACAGGAACACCAAATTAAATTATGGACAACTTAACAAAAAACAAGATACAAAAACTTATTGAATCTAATCCATTGATGGTATTTATGAAAGGCACTAAATTAATGCCTCAATGTGGTTTTTCTAACAACGTAGTTCAAATACTTAATTCATTAGGGGTGGAATTTAGTACTTTTGATGTTTTAAGCGATTTCGAGGTCAGAGAAGGTATCAAAGAATATTCTGATTGGCCAACCATTCCTCAAGTGTACTTAAAAGGAGAATTTCTTGGCGGATCAGATATTCTTATCGAAATGTATAATTCAGGGGCTTTAAAAGAAAAGATAGAAATTGAATTAGCGTCTTAAGACAATTAGTAAGTATAAATACTGATTAAGTTAATAAAAATTAATATTTTAAATCTTTTTTTTATTAAAAAAACCTTTATTTTCATCCCCCTCTGGATCAATAAAACTTGATGGATCTAATATCCATCTTTCTATTAATCTTTCTAATTTCTCTTGATCTCTCTGCTCTAAACTATTGCAATTCCTTAAAGCTTGAAGATAACCATCACTATATAATTTAAGATCAGATGGTGGATGAAATCGAGTTACTAAGTCTTGGCAACCATCGCAAATTGATTGAAAATGACGAATTGCTTTAGGATTTTCAAATGATGTCATAATTCGATAGATTCTGATTTTTATTTAGCATTTGTTATACCTTATTAAGGATGATAAAAAATTGCCTGGCCCAACAGTAATTAAGAATGCAATCAACTGAGCAAATCTTAGCTTCAACTCTTGGCAGTTCACAATTGCCTATGAGCTCACAAACTCCTTCAAGAGTTCTAGTTGTTGAACCTCACCCCACACTTAGAACTGTGCTTGTACAACGTCTTCGTCAAGATGGTCACCTTGCGGCCGCAGTTGGATCGGCTGCAGAAGCAGTGGATTTATGCAGAGAACAGTCGCCTGATTTATTAGTAAGTGCAGAAATCCTTGAGCAGAATACTGCAATGAGACTCGCTCAACAATTAGGTTGTTCAGTTATTGTTTTGACTGCGAGATCAGGCGTGGAAGCGTTAGTTAACCTTTTAGATGAAGGTGCTGATGACGTTCTAAGGAAACCATTTGGATTAGAAGAACTTGCTGCAAGATGTAGAACCCTCTTAAAAAGAGGAAGAATAGGCTTACAAGAAAAAGTTGAAGTTGGACCTTTGGAAGTTCATCTTCTTTTAAGACAAGTCACACTAAGCGAGAAGCCTGTAGAATTAAGCCCAAGAGAGTTTGCACTGCTCTGCGCTCTATTGATGCCACCTGGAATGGTAAGAAGTCGTCAAGAGCTCCTAAGAATGGCCTGGCCTCCTTTCAGTGGAGGTCCAAGGTCTGTAGATACTCAAGTCCTAACATTGAGAAGAAAGTTAGAACAGGCCGGATTAGGAGAAGGCGGAGGTATAACAACCGTAAGACAACAAGGTTACAGATTTAGTATTGATAATATTTAATGCAGAAAAGCAAAAAGTTCACCTGTAATCATAAGGACTGATAAAAACGTAAGCAATTTATAAGTCCAAAGTGGTGAAATATAAGACAATTCATTAGTTGCAATACCAGTATTTTTGGACACGATTAACAAAAATTTTTCAAAATTTTCTACCCTTTGTGGAATAAGAAAATTATCCCCTTTTTTTGTATTAAAGTAAAAAACTTTACTACCCTGACTGGTTGGTAATGATTCAATCAACTTAATATCTTTCCAAAAAATCTCCCAATTTTTTCTTCCTAAGGTTCTAGAAATAAAGCTTGTTTTGTATGAAATTTTATTATTGCAAGTCTCCACGTAGTCGCTTGTGATATTGATAATTAAATAAAGGCCTAAGACAAATGCAGTTATAGAAAGTATTTTTAATTGATCAATTGATATAAACGGTATTGGAATTGTAAGCGCTAAGTATAACGTAGTTAACGAACTTTTCACGAAAAAAAGAGTTTTAAACTTTTCTATCATTTCAAGAGGATGAATTTAGTTTGGTAACGTTCACTTTGGTAATTTGAAACTGTTTATATTAAGTTTTGCACCTATTTTATGAGCGCAAGCATATCCACTAAACGCTACTGCATTTAGGCCTTGACCTGGGAAGCATGAATCCCCTACGCAATATAGGTTTTTAATTTTTGTAGTGTTGAAAGGCATTGGCAAAAGTCCAAGCAACTTTTTACTAGGTATTGGCCCATAACTACCTTTGTATCTGCCAAGAAACTTTTTATGGGTTTTTGGCGTTCCGATTTCCTTATGATCAATATTTTGTTTAAGGTTAGGCAAAATATTAGAAATCTTATCAATAAGAAATGAAAAATATTTTTCTTTCTTCTGAAGATATTCTTTCCTTGATAGACCTTCCCATTCACTAATAGCAGAAGGAGTAAATGCATGTATGATATGTTTGCCTTCTGGGGCCAAACTCGAGTCTAGCAAGGTAGGGATAGAAATAAAAATTACCCCCTTTTCACTTTCTAATTCATCCCAATTCTCAACTATTATGTGATGACAATTAAAGTTTTTGCTTATTATATTCTTCTCTACCCCTAGGTGAATAGAGACAAAAGAGGGAGAGGGTTTGTATGTTTCTGACCACTTATATTCACTTTTTGGAACGTTTTTATTCGCAACTAATCCTTTCTTTTTATCTTCAAGTCCAAATGTATCCCATCTAGTGGAATTGGATACAATAATATCTGAATAAATTTCTTCCTGATTCGAAAGCTTAACGCCTACTGCTTTCTCATCTTTTAAAATGATTTCTTTCACATTGGCTTTGTATCGAATTTCACCTCCTAACTTTTCGATTCCAGAGACCAATTTCTCCGCTATCGTTCCTACTCCCCCTTTTGGATAATTTATTCCTCCAGCATGCCTATCTGTGAACACCATTCCCGCATTAATCATAGGAGTTTTGAGAGCTGGCATTACTGACCAACAAAAACATTCAATATCAATAAATTTTAAAAGTTCAGGATCTTTTATAAACTTTCTGGCGACATCTCCTGCATTTACTGGCAACCATCTAGCTAATCCTAAACAGGATAGTGGAGATTTAAAGAAAACTTTAAAAAGATAACTAGGATCCTCTATTGATAAAAGAGGCATTGAATCTAAACATTTGAATACACTTGCACAAGTGTCGTAAAATTTCTTGATACCTTTTTTTTCTTTAGGGAAACAAGCTGATAATTTATTTATAAATTCCTCATAGTTTTTATCTACAGAAATATTAAAATTATTTGGTAGATGGTATTCCAGTTGTACAGGGTCAGGAATAGTTTCACATTTTTCATTAACATCTTTTAGAGCACGAGTTAATAAATTGGTATAACCTTTATCTCCAAATCCAAATATCATCGAAGCACCAACATCGAACGTATACCCTCTTCTTTTGAAAGAGCCACCACTGCCTCCTGGAATAATGTATTTCTCAAGGACTAGGACTTTTGCTCCCTTAGCCGATAATTGTGATGCCGTTACCAACCCTCCTATTCCAGAGCCAATAACAATTGCATCGAAATTTCTTGTATTGGTTTTCATTTTATAGACTCTAAGAAGTACATATTAATAAATCTCGACAAGTTTATGATCTTTTTCAAAATATGAATCTAATATTTTTTTAAACCCAATCAAGGCTTTTTTAGATCTCTCTTGATAAGCGTTATATCTTAATCTTTTATCATTTATTCTTTTAGTTAGTTCTGGGACCAAACCAAATGAAGCAGGCATTGGTTGGAATTTATTTTTCTTCTGATTAGACATTATTTTATTTCTATTACTGATGAAATTCATAAGAGAACCAATCATTGATTCACTTGGAAAACTTACTGTTTGCTTTCCCTTAGCTAATAAGGATGCATTTATTCCTGCAAGCAATCCTCCAGCAGCTGCGGCTGCATAACCTTCGGTTCCTGTTAGTTGGCCAGCAGCGAAAAGATTTTCTCTCTTTATAAATTGCAATGTTGGCAAGAGTAATTTTGGAGACTCTAAAAATGTGTTTCTATGCATTACTCCAAAACGTACAAACTCAGCATTCTCCAAACCAGGTATCATTCTAAATATTCGTTTTTGCTCCGACCATTTGAGGTTAGTTTGGAAACCTACCATATTTAATAATTTCCCTTCTAAGTCTTCTTTCCTTAATTGAACAATTGCATGGGGTCTCTTTTTCAATCTATTTTCTTTATCGAATAGATCACCCCATTTTGGATTCCACAACCCAATAGATTTCAAGGGTCCAAATCTCATAGTATCAACTCCCCTTCTAGCAATTTCTTCAATTGGTAAACAAGCTTCAAAGAAATTAGCAGATTCTTTTTCAAAATCTTTTAAATTAGCTTGTTCCCCCTCTAATAGTTCATTTCTAAATTGTATGTAATCATTTTTATGCATTGGACAATTGAGGTATGCAGGATCTCCTTTGTCGTATCTACTAGCTTTAAAGACAATCTCATGATCAATAGTATCTCCATAAATTATTGGGCTAGCAGCATCAAAAAAATGACATACATCAATACCAGTAAAATCTTGAATCTTTGAGAACAACTTGTCTGAAGTTAATGGACCAGTAGCGAGGATAGTAATATTTTCTTCGCATGGGAAATCCAGTTGTTCAAACCTCTTAATTTCGATTAAAGGATGATTAGATAAAGTTTCAGTCAAAGCACTACTAAATTTTGACCTATCAACAGCCAAAGCGGCTCCAGCTGGAACAGCAAATTTATCTGCTGTATTAACTATCAATGAATTAAAGGCTCTTAGCTCTTGTTGCAATAAACCTGAAGCTCGGTCTGGACTTAAAGCCCCAAAACTATTACTACAAACTAATTCTCCAAATTCACTTGTATGATGAGCTGGAGTTGATTTAAGAGGTCTCATTTCAACTAATTTTACTGGTACACCAGAATTAGCTATTTGCCAAGCGGCTTCTGAACCTGCAAGACCTGCCCCAATTACTCTTACTTCTTTCTTTATCAAATTAAATTAATCCTTACCCAAAAAGTCTCTATTGAATTGCTCTCTTGCTGGTTTTTGTATGTTAAATACAACCCAAGCTAAAGCAGCGATAATTGGAGCGAAAACTACGATTGTTCTTAGCATTTTTGAAATTCTAATATTTATTAAATATTTTACCTTTCAACAGTAAATTTAGAGAGAAATTTTAATTTTTTATTTCATAAGTTAAGAATTGTTTTTCTATTGTTCAACTTGAAATAAAAAGTTGTTTTTTTGGCCTTAAGAAGGGATAATTTCATATGTAATCAATATTACACTAATGGGTCGCTAGCTCAGCGGTAGAGCATCCGGCTTTTAACCGGCTGGTCCTGAGTTCGAATCTCAGGCGACCCACATTTCTGAATTGAGTTCAACTTTATCTAATCGAAGAAAATAGATATTCACTAAACATTATCTAAAATCAAATTAACCATGCAACTATATTTAAGTTGATTTATCCATGATTTTCAGGGTAAATTATTTGCAATTAAGAATTTTTTGATTATTTAAATAAAGACAAAATAAATATATTTATTTAAGAATTCAAATTGAACACTCAAAAATATACGCCTTTAGATCAATCTTGATTTTTTTTGTGAGAATAAAATTTATGAAAAAATTTCCCTAACGTCTTCAATGACAGAGATACTAAAATTTATTAGATATCGAAATACTAAATAAATGACAAATTAAGAATAACTTTAAGAAGATTATTCAAGTAATTGTTAAGTAAAATAATTCCAATACATAAATGTACCAGCTTTGTTACTTGAGAACAATCCAATAAGTAATAAACCCTTTATCAAAAATAAAATTTAAAGAAGTACTTTACAAAGCTTCATAAATGCTGTTACAATAGTTCACAAATATACTTTTATTATCATGACTCCAGAAGCAGAACGTTTTAATGGTTGGGCAGCAATGTTAGGTTTTGTTGCAGCAGTAGGTGCATATGTAACTACAGGTCAAATTATTCCTGGATGGTTTTAAGCTTAATTCTTGAATATTTTTCAAGAAGCTTATTTTGCCACAGTTAATTAATACCATTAGATAATCGGCAATTTCTATTTTTTACTCATAAATCTTTTTATGCTAAAAAAATTGCTTATTAACTCCTTTTTTTAATTACCTAAAACCAACGTGAATAATCATGATACGCTAAATAGCTATCCTCATTAATTACGATTTATTTGGTTGATACTAAGCATAAAAATTTAATTTACTATTAAAATTTATTTTTTAATTAACTCTTGATATTATCAAGGGTTTTTTTCTTTGTCGATATTGTCTAGGCAAGTTGAACATAATAGATGACCCTTTTTAATCCAAAAAGTCTTGGTAGATCTTTCAATATCTTTTCTACAAATCAAACACTTAAATATTGGTGACATTCAATTAATACAGGATGAATTTTTGTAAAATTTGATCAAGTTTAAATATTTTGATAAATTTCACTTACAAAATTTAATATAACAATATTTTCAAATCTTACAATTTACTCTTTCAAATAAAAAAGACCTACCAGTAAGGTAGGTCTTTTGTGTGTGTAGTTTTAATTAATAATTAAATTAATTTAATTAGAAGCTAAATGAAGTTTTTAGAGCTACACCAGTAACGTCTGTTGCACCCTCTATGATGTAAACACCAGGAGTGATTGTTACACCATCATTTAGAGGATAAGCATATGAAGCTTCATATGTGTAGTACTCAGTAGCTCCATCCTTGAAGTTACCTGTTGTTCCCATACCTAGGTCTAGAGAACCAGGTCCAACTTCAGGGAAACTTAGACCAACAAAGAAACCTTCAGCTGTTTCACCATCATCTACAGATTCAACACCTGCACTTAAAGTTACAGCATCAAAAGCGTAGTAGCCGTTAATTCCCCATGCAGTTGATCCTAAATCATAGTCAGCATAAGCAACTGATACACCGTAAGAATCTGCAGTGTAAGCAGCTTCAATACCGTAGATATCTTGACCATTGGTTGTTACACCAGTTGTTGCGTCAGTTGTTGCTGAAATTTTACCTGCACCAAGTATTTCAGATGTAGGAGAAGAAACACCAGCAGCTAGTGAGAATCCGCTATCAAATGCATATGACATTGCAGCAGTAACACCACTACCGCCTACACCAACAGTACTTCCTGTTCCACAGTTACCCATGTAATCAGTGAAAGAACTATAAGCACAAGCTCCAGTATATAAAGCACTAACGTCAGTTGAATCACCAACCAATACTGTTGCACCACCTACTGGGAATGTATATGTAAGTCCGTCAACTGTTAGCACATCAGAAGTATCGTCAAAAGCTAAAGCGCCAGAAGAACCATCACCTATATCAATAGCTACGTCGAGAGAATCATCACCAGTGAAACTAGTTGATAGACCGATACCCATTTGGTAGCCAAATGCTGTTGCCTCTGATTTTGCGCCGTCTTCAGCACCAACAACAAAATCAACACCGAATGATGCTGTAGTTGTTTCAGAGAATCCACCAATAGTATCACTACTATCAACTAAACCTTCTCCACCGGCTAGAAGATTGTTTGTAGATTTTTGGTTAAATGAGTTAACATCTATCTCTAAATTATCATTAGAGTATGTAGAGATGTCATCAAAATTAACTTCGGAAGCACTAACAGATAAAGGTGCCAAAAGACCAAGAGCTGCAGGTGCTACCAGCAATTGCTGGAATAACTTCATAAAAATTCCTCACACAGAATTAAGTTGTCCATTAATTTTAGTGCAATTCAAATAAATTGCAAAGGACAATAGCCATTTTTCTAATCGCACGTGGGGAGAAGATTTCTTACAGGTTTCAATAAATCCTCATATTTTTTCCAATATCCAGAAGAATTAGAATTAATTTTTTCTCTTACCTGAGCACTACTTGCAGTAAATACAGTTCTTTTACTTTTTTGAGGTGAGAGATATTTATCATTCCACTCCCAATTAAGCCAATTAATTAAGTTTCGAATATTTTCTTTAGGATTTATTACTACCTTATCATGATCATAACTATAAATAATCGATCCAAATTTGTTTTTGTACTCATCCATAAGTTCCAAATGGTATAGATATAGTTCGGTAATATCATGTAAAGAACTTGTAAAACTTTGATTCAAAAAATTAGTCCTATAAATGGAAAGGATATTATCAAGTGGGTCCCTTTTACAATGAATAATTCTTGCATTTGGGAAAAAATTATAGATAATTGGACAATATAAAAAATTGAACAAATTTTTATCTGTATAAATTTTCTTTTGTGAACCTATAAGCATAACTTTTTCATCATAAAGCTTTTTAACACCTATTAAATCGTCATTTTTAAGAAGGGATTCCTCTAAGAAAAAAACCTCTCCCATATCTTTAACCTCAGGATTAAGACTCAAAATGGTCTCCAGCAATGTGCTTCCACACCTTGGCATACCAACAATAAATAAATATCGATTACTATCAATTCTTTTCTCTAAGTTAAGTTTTTTGTTTATTTTTATTTTTCTATAGCGATTTCCTGTATTTAACTTTCTTTTTAAATCAGATGGTTGAAGTTTTATTTTTTCTTCATTTGCAATTTTTAAAAAATATGCACTTTTTTTATAATCTTTCTTAGCATGATAAATATTGGCTTTAGAAAAGCATATATAAATTTTTTCCATTGGAGAGAGCTTTTCTATTTCAATGTTTAGAAGAGTTTTTAATTGTTCATTATGCTTTGAGAAATCATACATAGTTGATAATTCATAAAAACTATTTGAATTCAAGTGATCCTTTAGTAAGATTTCTATGTGTGTGTTTATAGATAACTCTAATAACCCTAGATTCCTATACATGACTCCCAAATTAAACCTTAATGGGATGAAATCCGGGAAATGTTTTATACCTTCTTTTAAAATAGATATCCCTTTTTCTAATTCATTATTTTTAAAATAAAGATCACTCAAAGTAAGATATAAAATTTTCTCTTTATTAAACCAATTTTTTAATTTTAAAAGAACTTCTTCTGACTTTATATATTTTTTTTGATTAATAAATATCTTTGAGATTAAAATCTCCCTCTGAAAATGTAAAGTGCTATCTTTTGATAATTTTAAGTTTGTCAATAATTCTTTTGCATCTTCATTTTGAAAAGATTCAGTAAGAATATCAGCTTTTAAAATTTTATATATTTGATTTTTAGGCTTTAGCTTTATGGCAAAGTCAATAGAAAGTAATGCATCCTTAAGATATTTAAAAGCTCTATAAGTGATTGATAAATTATAATAGATATCGGAATTAGATTTTTCTATATTTTTTGCTGCAAATAGTGTTTTTATAGCATCATTAAATTTACCCTCTTTCCTCAAAATTTCAGCTAATAATATATAAGGCTTGATAATTGATGGATATTTCTTAACAGACAAAAAAAATAAGTTTTTAGCAATCTTTAGATTATTAATCTCTCTATTAAAAAGTCCATATGAAATAAGTAAATCATATGTATAAATCTTTTGATTAATTAATTTTTTATAAATTTCATTTGCTTGATGTAAATTTCCTTCTTTATGCTTATCTTTTGCAATTTGAATATATTTTGATATTTCTGCTATATCGTATTCCATTAATAATTCAAAAGAAAAGATGTCAATTAAATGAATGATACATTCTTTTTTATCCCCATGGATTTTGAACTAAAAAAAGACCTACCAGTAAGGTAGGCCTTTTGTGTGTGTAGTTTTAATTAATAATTAAATTAATTTAATTAGAAGCTAAATGAAGTTTTTAGAGCTACACCAGTAACGTCTGTTGCACCCTCTATGATGTAAACACCAGGAGTGATTGTTACACCATCATTTAGAGGATAAGCATATGAAGCTTCATATGTGTAGTACTCAGTAGCTCCATCCTTGAAGTTACCTGTTGTTCCCATACCTAGGTCTAGAGAACCAGGTCCAACTTCAGGGAAACTTAGACCAACAAAGAAACCTTCAGCTGTTTCACCATCATCTACAGATTCAACACCTGCACTTAAAGTTACAGCATCAAAAGCGTAGTAGCCGTTAATTCCCCATGCAGTTGATCCTAAATCATAGTCAGCATAAGCAACTGATACACCGTAAGAATCTGCAGTGTAAGCAGCTTCAATACCGTAGATATCTTGACCATTGGTTGTTACACCAGTTGTTGCGTCAGTTGTTGCTGAAATTTTACCTGCACCAAGTATTTCAGATGTAGGAGAAGAAACACCAGCAGCTAGTGAGAATCCGCTATCAAATGCATATGACATTGCAGCAGTAACACCACTACCGCCTACACCAACAGTACTTCCTGTTCCACAGTTACCCATGTAATCAGTGAAAGAACTATAAGCACAAGCTCCAGTATATAAAGCACTAACGTCAGTTGAATCACCAACCAATACTGTTGCACCACCTACTGGGAATGTATATGTAAGTCCGTCAACTGTTAGCACATCAGAAGTATCGTCAAAAGCTAAAGCGCCAGAAGAACCATCACCTATATCAATAGCTACGTCGAGAGAATCATCACCAGTGAAACTAGTTGATAGACCGATACCCATTTGGTAGCCAAATGCTGTTGCCTCTGATTTTGCGCCGTCTTCAGCACCAACAACAAAATCAACACCGAATGATGCTGTAGTTGTTTCAGAGAATGAACCAGCTTCAAGATTATTGAATCTAGCTTCTAAACCGTCAATACGGCTATTAGTTACTGCAATTTCTTCTGCAGCGTTGAAATCATTAATAGTTACTTCGTTAGCGGATGCAGTCATAGGCGCAAGTAAGCCTAATGTTGCAGGAGCCACGAGCAAGCTTTTGAAAAGCTTCATAAATTTCCTCACACGAAATTTAAAGGACACCTTAAGATAACGTAAAAATTAAACTATTTTCAAGTATCAACCGCTACTTTTTGTTTAAAGTTCTTAATTCTTCTATCCTTTTTTAAGGAAGAACAAAGTAAAGGAGATAAGATCTATTGGTATAAAAGGCATTTGAGGAGAAAGATTAAAAAAAATCAGAAATTCATACCTAGATGTGACGGTAATATTAGTGTCCTTTTCTAAAAACTTTTTGATTAAATTGTTGAAATTCACAAGAAATATTGATTGCTAGGTAACATTTTTGTTAATTCCAATATAAATTAATTTCTAAAGCAAGCTGTAAATTATCAAATTCTAAATAAATGAGTGGATTTGGGAGTAATGAAAGAAAGACTAAAAAGTCAGAAGAAAAATTAATCAGGACTTTTCAAAGAGATAAAGTAATATCCAATGCTTTTTCATTACATTCAAGTGGAAAAATTAAACAAGCAGCAGATATATATAATTTTTTAATTAAAAATAAAATTTATGATCCTAGGGTATTTAATAATCTTGGTAGTATTTATTCAAATTTAAAGCAGTTTGATAAAGCAATATTATTATTTGATGAATCAATTAAAAAATTCCCAAACAGCCTAGAGGCATATATCAACCTAGCCAACGTAATGGTTATTAAGGGGAAAAGTGATGTTGCTAAAAAGATTTTGAATAAAGTTATTGAGTTAAATCCTAAGTATTTGAAGCCTCATACAAACATAGCTGGAATATTCGTAGGAGAAGGCAATTTCGAGAAAGCAGAATTCTTTTTGAGGAAGAGTCTTGAAATCAGTCCAAAAGATACTAATACTTTAGTCAATTTAGCCTGTGTATTAAAAGATTTAGGGAATCCTAAGCAAGCCGAGAGATTCTTAAGAGATGCTCTTGAAATTAATCCCAAACATATTTCTGCTCTAGTCAATTTAGGTGCAGTTTTAAATGAATTGGGAAAAATTGATGAAGGAGAAAAATTTCTAAAAAAAGCACTGAAAATAAATCCAAATTCACCAATGGTGCTAAATAATTTAGGAATTATCTTATCTAAGAAAAATAAAAATAAGGAAGCTGAACTCTATTATCGAAAAGCTATTGAACTAAAATCAGATTTTTTTCAAGCTTATGACAATCTAGGTTCTCTTCTTTCAAAACAGGGCAATCTTATTGAGGCAGAAAAATTTATTGAAAAAGCTATAAATTGCAATCCTAAATTTGAGTTAGCCTATGTTAATTTGGGATCAATTAAAATTGATCTCGATAAGTTATTGGAGGCAGAAGAATTATTTCTTACCGCAATTCAAATTAATGAAAACTGCGGTTATGCATACAGAAATCTTTTTAGACTTTATGAGAAAACGAACAATATAGAAAAATTAAAGAATAAGTTAGAAACTTTTAAGGAAAATAAAAGCATTATTAATGAAAAATTATTGTTTCTAGCGAGAATATGTTTTAGAGAAAAAGATTACCTCAAAGCAAAAAAATCAATTGACCAAGTTTCTGATGAATGGATAAATGATACTGATCATCAAACAAATCTCCTTTATTGGTCTTATAAAGCATTTATTGAAGAAAAAGTTGGAAATTATGATGAAGCCTTTAAATGTTTTGAGAACAGTCAACTAAATCTAAAATATGAAAATTTCAATCCTAAGGTCTTTCAAAATTACATTCATACTTACAGAAAAAATTTAGATAATAAAAATTTTGTTGTAGAAAACAATTCATCAGAGGAGAATGAATTCTCGCCAGTATTTTTAATAGGATTTCCAAGATCAGGCACTACATTATTGGATACTATTTTAAGAAGTCATCCAGAAATTGATGTTGTAGAAGAAAAACCATTAATTAATTCAGTAGAGCAAGTCATCAAATCAAAATTCAAATATTCTCTTGACGAACTACATAAACTTAATAAAAAGGATTTAGAAATTTTAAGGAATCACTATTTGAAAATATTAAAGAATAATTGTGATAATAAAAAAGCAAAAATATTAATAGATAAATTTCCATTTCAAACTGTCTGCTTACCCCTCATAAATTTATTATTTCCAAATTCAAAAATAATTTTTACGCATAGAAACCCATACGATACTGTCTTGTCATGCTTTCAACAAGCATTTGAGCCAAACAATGCAATGTCTAACTTCCGAAGTATAGAGTCGGCTTCGTTCATTTATGATATGACAATGAGTATTTGGTTGGACTACAGGAAAAATTTAAAAATGAACTTTATTACATCTAAATACGAAGATTTGATAGTGGACTTTGATAAGCATATTTTAAAAATTTTGGATTTCTTAAATATTAGTTGGGACGAAAATATTAAAAATTATAGAAATACTGCTCACAAAAGAGGAAAAATAAATACTCCTTCTTCTTCACAAGTTGTACAGCCACTTTACAAGTCATCAATTGAAAAATGGAAAAATTATGAGAAATATTTTAAAAATTCAAATCAATATCTTCATAAATGGAAAGTTTATTTTAGATACTAATAAAAAAAATTAACACGCTGAAAATGTATTGATGAATTATTAAACTCAAATTTTAAAAGTTAATTTTATGAGTTTAACTTTTTAGAAATTTTGAATGACGTTTGCTTTGTTTTATAAATTTTCTTTTTTGGGGTATTAATATCATCTACGTACCAGCCAGAAGCTAATCTTGTATCTATCTCTTCATAATCTCTTTTTATATCAAAATTTGATAGCGATTTTTTTTTATATTCCATCTAGATATTATTAATTGAAATCAATATAGCAAAAAATAGCGATATTAAATTTTCGACTCAACAATTTTTTTGGATTTAACATTTAAATCTTTAGAAAAAGAAAAGAATACAAGATTTCATCTCAATAAAAAAATTTCTTAGTTATATTTTTAAAAATTAATAAACCTGAGGAGCACAAGGTAAAATGACTCAATTAAGTCTTATTGTTAACTCTCTGCCTAGAGATCTAACAGAATTTGCATTTTTTTTGATAGTTGGTTTCACAGCTGGGTCTATGGGTTTAATTTAATAGTATAAAAAATCATATCAATTGCTTACCATCTAATACTATTTCTAATTATAAATTTTGATCTTCTAGTTTAAACTTTAATTATCGATTCAACAGGAAATTTAAATTTATCCCTTCCTTTAAGATCTAAAAGTTCAACAACTGTTATACAGCCGTATACTCCCTTACCACTCTTCTTAATTAAATTATCTACGCACTTAATAGTTCCTCCAGTTGCCAAAAGGTCATCAACAATTGCGAAAGAATTAAATTTTTCAAGAGCTCCCTTTTGTATTGATAAAGAACTTTTTCCATACTCCAAATTATAGTTTTCTTGAATGAGTTCACCAGGAAGCTTTCCTGGCTTTCTTGCAACAATCATAGGTTTGCATGCTTGAAGGGATATTGCTGATCCAAAAATAAAACCTCTTGCCTCTATTGAGATAATCGCTTCAGAGTTTTTTATTACATGATTGGATGACATTTTAAATATTAATTCCCTAAAAACCTCAGGATCTTGAATTATTCCAAGGATGTCTTTGAAAGCTATGCCTTTTTTGGGAAAATCATAATATGTCTTAATCAAACTCTCTAATTTTTCCATACTCTTCAATATTCAAACATTATTTTTGATAATAATTCTTCTAAAGAGTTTATTACTCAGATATTTCCATAGGGTGATAAAAATTAAAACTAAAGATCATTATTTAGGCAATAACTAGTCCTACTGCTCTAGAAAGAGCTAATCCAAAAATATCTAACACAACAAAGCCATTAAGAATTCGAATCAATCGCGCAACATCTGTTTCACAAACACCGTGCTCTGTAGTATCACTTACAACAATAGATGCAGTTTTTGCAAAATAACTAAAAGGAGTAGGCTTTTTATCAAAAGTAATTGCTTCCCTACCTTTTCCTATTCTTGATTGATGATTTAGTCTCCAATACCACCATGAAAAGCCAATTAATACTATTGGTACAAATAGAACTAATTCAACCAAAAGTAAAACAGGGTCTTTTAGGGGAGACACTAAAAGCAAATTCATCGATACAAGTTCCAAAAACCATGCAAAGCTCAAAATAATTCCATAAATATCACTTGCCAGCCTTGATTCTTTACCTAAAAGTCCCCAAATAATTAATCCAAGGATGAAAATCAAAAACAAAGCTCCAAGTGGATGTTCATAGTTAGTAAATGAATCCAAAATTAAATGAATATTTACCAAAAGTTTTTTAACTGGTGATTCTTCAACATCTTCAAGATTTAAATTTCTGTCGAAAGAGACGGAGAAGAAGAAAGCTACAGAGAGGATATAAATCTCAAGCGGTTTAAGAATTCTTTTAATCATTAAAAAATACAATTGAACAAATATAGTTTAAATTATCAAATAAAAAGAGTGAATTAATACAATTTAGACTTGAGCAATTTCCCCATAAAGGTGTAGACGAAGTTATACATCTTATTTCTTGTTACAAACATCAATATCTCTAGTAAAAAATAGTGAAAAATTCATTTTCTAACCTCAAAAATGATTTTTTATAAAAAATTTAGGAATTTGGTCTTTTATAGATGTCTCTTATGAACTAAGATCTTATAAGCGGGGCGTGGCGCAGCTTGGTAGCGCGGGTGCTTTGGGAGCACTAGGTCGCAGGTTCGAATCCTGTCGCCCCGATCAGTTGTAGCAATGAGTCTGGGGTATTTAGAGAATATGACATATTTGCATTTATGTCATAATTATGTCATTTGCGTAGCTTTGCGTTAATTCGCGTTGATACTTGTAGATATTCGATATCCCAGTTGGGGACTAGGAAAATTAATTTCGTGAATTGTCTTGCACATTCACAATTTACCCTTATAGTAAATAGTAATTATTCGATTCTGGACTTTAGGTCAGGTAAACGCCGCCTATTTTGAAAGAGTCGCCAAGCCCTCTCTAGCTTGGACTACCCTGAAGAAATGTAAGGGGAGCATGGGATAACTAAAACCAAGAAATTGGTTTGAAATTGTCTCCCCTATTTAAAATATGAGTAAGAAATCTGATAAATATCTAAAGGTTAATGGTCATGTTGTACGCCTTCCAAAAAAGGCATATACAGCAACTATTGATACTACTGCAAAGTTCAATAGAGGAAGAACCCAAGAACTAGCAGATGCTTATTTAGATGCCAGAGAGAAAGGCTTGATTGAGGAAAAGCATGAAACTGCAATACCTCGTCACTTACGAAATATAGAGAAATAGATTTAGCCACCACATAAAATGGCTGCGAAAAAAATGGTCACTCAAAAAGTGGCTTCAGATTGGTTAGGTATCTCAGAACGAACCTTACTAACCATGAGAAATAAAGGTTTGCTTATTGAGGGCACTTGTTGGAGAAGAAAAATTCCACAAAACCCAAATAGTCACACCTTATATGACCTTGAAAATTGCGATGAAGTCTTAAATAGGCTTGCAAGTGCAAGAGCAAAGTCTATGGAAACAGCACCTTTTAAAAACAAAAAGGAGGTTGCTTCTGCATGAAAAAACCCGCCTTTTCGGGGCGGGCTAGTTCAGTTACTTCTAAAACTATTCTAGCTAGAACTCTAAAAGGAGGAGCATTTAATTACGCTTCTTTCTTTTTAGAGGAATTGCTCCATAAAAATTGTGAAGATACAGAGTTGAGAGCCATTACCTATAAAGGTGGTGGCTTATCAGCCAGAGAATTTAAATTTCCAAAGTATAAGCCTAATGGTCATGGCATTTACATAAATTGGGATCCAATTATTAATGCTCATTTAGAAGGAAGGGGAATTTACTTTGTCGTTAATGATGGTGGTACAAAAGACATTGAAATTACTCTATGTCGTGCTTTCTTTTTTGAATGGGATGATATTCCAAAAAAAGAACAAGTCTATAAATGGAAGGAATTAAATCTTCCAGAACCTACCTTCCAAGTCGAAACAGGTAACAGTATTCATAGTTATTTGGTACTTAAAAAGCCTGTATCACAACTAATCTGGAAGCCTATTCAGAAACGTCTTGTTGATTACACCAAGTCAGACCCAATGATTAAAAACCCTTCTAGGGTTATGCGTTTACCTGGGTTTTATTACGTCAATAAACAAGGCAAACATACAGAACGAGTTAGGTTAATCAACGTCACTCAAAAAGAATATTCCTATAAAGATATAGAGGATTGTTTACCAGAACCAGAAAAACCTGAACCTTTAGAAATAAAACCTAATAAACCAAAAGTAGTTCAAAGTGATTGGAAAATTGAAGAAATAATAGTTGCTTTAGATCATATTCCTCCAAGGGTTCAAGGAAATAACACTTATGAGGAATATAGAAATATGGCTTGGGGTTTTACTGAACTGTTAATTGATATGGGTTATTCAGAATCTGATGCCATACAACTATTAGAAGCTCATAGCCCAAGTGGTGAAGTAAGTGGATGGAATGTAGAACAAGTAGTCAGATCAAGGAAGGGGCATATAAAGGCAGGCACTTTTATCCGTATAGCTCAACAACATGGTTGGAGACCTAAATCAAAATGAGTAACTTGAATAACCCAAATTTAGAACCCTTTTTAAGAAAGTTTGATGCTCAGATTGTTTCTAAAGAACCAACAGCAACAGAAAGTTTTATTGAGAAGGTAGATGCGGAGGTTGTTGAAGAAAAACCAACAACCAAACCACAGAAAAGGCCAAAAGGAGAAGTTGCAGTTGAAAGCCTTATCCGACCAAGAAAAGATAAGTTGGTTCAAATTATTGGGGATATATACGATTTCAAACTGAATACTATTACTGGAAAGATAGAGTTAAATGGTAAGCCCATCTCAGGTAACTTCTTAAGTACCTTTTATCTTGAACTAGCCGAAAAAAATCGCTTAGATATTAAAGAAAATAATGCGAGGAATGTAGTTGTATTACTCTCTGAAAGAAATAAATATAACCCAGTAGAACACTATCTAAATGGATGTAATGACCCATTACCTGAAGACACCTGGAATAATATTGCCTTCCATATCTTCGGCAGTAAAAACCCTCAACATTCAGTACATTTCCAGAGACAAATGATTGCTGCTGTAGCTCGTACTTATAAGCAGCCATGCAAGGTAGATACAGCATTAATACTCCAAACTGACTCACAGGGAGAAGGTAAGGAAGCTATCTGGGAAGCATTAGGAGGAGAATGGTATTGCTCAAGTCTAGGGAGCATAGGTGGTAATAATCATAAGGACACATTAATTACCCTGCACTCTGCTTGGTTTCATAACTGGGGAGAAATAGATCGCATTATGGGTATGCAAAGCTCAGAGAATATTAAGCACTTTATGTCTGAGCAAAAGGATAATTTTAGATACCCCCATGAAAAGACCAACTCTCTTAAAGATAGAAAGTGTATTCTCGTAGGTACTACTAATAAAAGAAACTTTATAAAAGACCCTACGGGGAATAGAAGGTTTCCAATAATAAGTGCCAATAAGATTAATGCTGAATGGGTACAAGAACATAGAGACCAGATATTTGCTTCAGCCAAGAATGACTATTTAGATGGAGTTAGATGGTGGTATGACAAGAAAGAGATAGTTGACCTTAATAATCAGGCCATGCAATTTGCCGCCCATGACCCATTACTAGAAGAGATGGAAGAAGCATTGGATAACTATAAAAGGGATGATATTTGTATAAGAGTTGTAGTTAAATTATTAAATGAAGGATTAATTCATAGCGAGATACAACAAAAGACTAAAGACGCTAAATATACAAGAGCAATAGCAACCAGACTTCAACAATTAGGATGGATAAAAGGAGAGAGAGCTAGGTTTGAATTAGATGATACAACTAAAACTGAAAAGACTTCTATCTATAGAAGACTGCCACAAACTGCCACAGATAATGCCACAGACTAAATCAACCTCCCTAACTGGGTTTAGTAGGTTTTATCCACTTGTGGCATATATTTTATATAAATAATAGATATATAGATATGGATAGGAAAAGGGTAGTAAATATATAAAACCCCTAGTGCCACAGCCACAATGCCACAAAAAAGTATTGTCAGTTGGACAGTACACCTAATAAATAATGAGACTGATTAACGAATTTACAATGGTTTTGACGTCTTACTTTGAGATTAAATAAGCAGAATTGTGTCCAGTTTTTTGAAAACCGTGTCCAAGACACCTGAGATTAATGTTTATAGTTTCCATGAAATCTATATTTGCCTGTTCCTTTATCTGCTGCTTCAATCGTAATCTTGTGCATTAAATTCAAACTTCCTATAGCTGCACTTAATTGGTTAGATTCCAGGGCTTTAATATATACCCTCTCAGTCTGGGTCACAAGCCATGCCAACAGATCACTTTTCTCGTACTTCTCGAGGTTCTTTATCATTTGAGCACTTGCCCAGTTGATATCCAGATTCGCACTTCTACGAGTAATTCCGTAGTCCCTGACTAGCGTTCTGGTTACTTCAGACACCCCCATGCCAGAGGTTAATCTCTCGAGAGCAACACATCTACGTCTTTTTCGTTCTGCTCTACTTACTATCGCCATGTTGTAGCTCCAATAAATCTTCTGCTGGCCATAAATAGTTCTCCATAATATCTCTACAAGTCCAGACCCAAGAAGTAGCAAAAAGGGAGATGGTCAAAGGACACGCTGTATAGGTGTAATCATTTTCTGCGATAACCTTTAAACATTCTGATAAGGCTTGAACCTCTAAAGAAATAGTTGGTTTATCTGTGTGCATTAAGAACCTACTAAACTTTCTATAAATTCAGATTTGGTTTCCATCTTTTTAAGTTCTTCAGCTAGGTAGGTGTTAGCAAGTTCTCTTCTTCTATTTTCAATAGAAATTTTTAATTGCTCTAAGTGGGTAGCTATGCGTTTTTTATATTTATCTTCTTTGGCTAATTCTTTAATATCATCTTCACACCACTCAGGAAAACCAGAGGGAAACCCTGAGGAGTTATCCCCCTTCTTTATATCTGCATCTCTCATTTGAATAAGTTGGTTATATATCCTTCGATAATCGGCAGGTTCTAAAAACAACCAACCGTAATAAGGGTGCTGTCTTGCAAAACGCATTTAAAACCTCCTTTGATCTACACCATGAGTTTGATTCCATATAGTTCTTTTTTCTCTAGCCATTCTTTGTTCCTGATTCTTTTGTCTTAGTGCTTCTGTCTTTTCTTTAAAGGCGGTTAAGTAGGCTTCACGTTCTTCTTCAGCTTTTGCTTTTTCTTTCCAATAATTAAGGTCAAGTCCTAAGAAAGCTGCTAGGGCTTTATCTCCTTTAACTATTAAAGATGATGCAGTTACACCTAGTTGGTCGCCTTTATAATTTTCCCCATATTTTCTCTTAGGAAGATACTCTTTTAACATTCCAGGCACTTTCAAAATTCGTTCTTCTAACTGCTTTGCTTTTGTTTCGTTTTGTTCATAATCGAAGTGGGTTTTATCAATTAATTCGTTTAAATCCATCTTTTAGGAAACCTCCTTAATTAATCTTCTAGCTTGTGGGTTGGATAAAGTATCATATAGTTGCCCAACTTTGCAGGCTTTGACTTGATAAACTTCGTTAAATTGTTTATATTTAATTTGTTTATTTAAAGTCACTAAATAATATTTAATTATTGAAATTATACTACAAAAATAATATTCTAGCTATCATAAAAGTGAGTCACTTCAATGTAGCCATTGGATTTTGACGGTGTGGTATTCAAGAGGGTTTTGGTGCAGCTTTACCCTCTTTTTTATGCAAGTAGTAAGCGTTTCATTTAAAACAAAGTTTTCTTTGGCTCTGATTTTTTACATTGACCCTCAAACCTCATTACTTGAAAACCTAAATCAGATTCCATGACTAATCCTCCAGTTAGTCTATTAATCGAAATAGTCTTAAAAGTATCTCCTGAGAAATTTTTTCCTGATTTATAACTCATATCAATGCTTTCTTGGTTGAAGTTGACATTATCTATTTTTATAGAAGTGCCTTTTTCAGCAAGGTAGTAAACCGCAGATTGATTATCTTCATTTAATGTGAATTGGTGATTATCAACTGTTGGATCTGCAAAGGTTTTAAATGGCTTATCAGGATTTCCTCTACCTTTTAAGGTTGTGCATTTTAAATAAAAAGTTTCAGCATTAACAGCAGTAGGTAAAGCGAGGGCTGCTATTAGTGGGAGTAGTAAGCGTTTCATTTAAAAATAATGTCTATATGGTTTACCAGTTTTTTTAGAATATCTTGTTTCATATCTTCCACCTCTTTTCCCAATTTGTTCATTTGTTCCGTATCTATTTGACCTTGCCATACTCAATTGTTCTTCTTTTGTAAGTTTATAAAAAGTCTTAGGATTTTTTTTGCTGTCCTTAATCCATCCATCCCACTTTCTATTAGCAGCCAATTCTCGTTGACGTTTAAAAGGGTCTGAAACAAGAAAAACAATAAATAAAATTGGAACTAAAAAAAATAATATAACTATTGCTTCCATAAAAAAAAGGAGCTAATTGCCCTTTATTTTAGATTGACTGTCAATTAAAAGTAGCTTGATATAACAGTCGAATCATAAATATGACCTGCACTCTCAATTAAAGGTTTAACTTCTGGATCTTTAAACATAGCTATTGCTTTACCTTCTTCACCCTGCTCAATGACAATTACACTGGTTGGATCATCTTTATTTACACCTTTGTATAAGCATGTCATTCCAGTTTCTTTCATCATTTTTATATTTTCTTCACTGTCATAAACAGCAGCCCATTCTTCATAAGGGACACTAATTTTGAATGTAAAAACAGTAGTTTCAAGAGACATAAAAAAAGGAGCTAATTCCCCCTTATTGTAGATCGACTGTCAATTATTAAGCCGTAGCTCTTTCTCTAGCTCTTTTAAATGCGTTAGTAGTACTTGCTTCTGAAGAATAAGGATAGTTTCTATGGTGGGCTTCTATTGAATGCCCCATGCTCTTAGCCATACTTCCAGAATCAATGCCTGCAATATGACCTCGAAGGCTGTAGTAATGCCTGAATGAATAAGGAACAATATTTGCACCTTCTTTCTTTAGCATCATTTCTTTTAAATCTTTCCAACCTTGCCTTCTACTTAAATAATCCTTACAAGATTCTCCATCCATCTTCTCTGGTAATGGAAGTAGGTTACTTCTAAATCTTTCTAATAAATTCCATTGAACTTCTTTTCCGTCTCTATCTATTAGAGGTAATGGCTCAACTTTTCTAGGTTTAGTTGTACCACCACCAGCTTTCTTCTCATAAGTACACCACCAATAATATTCTTTAGTAGCTGGGTCTTTTTTAACAACCATCTTCCCAACTTCATTAGGTCTTAAACCTAATTCACTCATCATGCAAAGAGCATTAAACCATTTAGTAGCAGATTCAGAATCACGCTTAAATTCTGCATTGGTTGGTAATGATGCCAATAAATCTAATATTTGGGTATCTTCACTAAATGGGTCGCCCTTCTGGGTTTTAAGTTCTCCTTTTTTAGCCCTTCCAATATGTTGTTTTAAATCTTTTGGAGGTAGCCAAGTATCAGGAAGATTCTCTCTAGTAACTGCATGAGTTAAAAACTGACTTAATGCTCTAGCTCTTATCTGTCTTGTTCTACTACCAGCATCAAAATCTTTTAAACATACATCTATTAAATCTGCTGCATTAGTAGGAGGATTCTTTTGAGCCATAACTTCTACAGCCATTACGCAAGACTTATAATCTTTCTTCCAAGTCTTCTCAGCTATTGCATTACCAAAGTTGGTTTTCTGATCTTTAAAACTTTCTAATATATTCTTCCAATCTTTTCCTTCTTTTGGTGCATTACCTTTAGCAATAACAGCAGCAGCTTTTAAGTTATGACCACTTTCTCCCATTAATTTGCATATATTTCTGAATCTGGTGTAAATATCATCTTCATTAGCTTGAATCCACTCATGTTCAAGCATTACTGTTTCCTGAGATATAACTTTTGAACCTTCAGCCTTTCTATATTTAACTTGTGCCTTCTTACCATTCTTTATAAGAGTAAGACCAACTAAGCCACATTCTCTTGCAATTTTCCTGGCTCTTTTTTGTAAACTAGCAGTCCAATCAATCATTTAAATTTATGTCATATTTATGTCATATTTATAATAGTTTGTCTATACAAATTACGCAATACTACGCAATTAATTAGCTATAGCTTGTAACACCAGTGCTCATCTAGGGGTGTCCAGTGCTTTGGGAGCACTAGGTCGCAGGTTCGAATCCTGTCGCCCCGACTCTTAAAAACCAAGTTATACTAGAGAGTTACCCAGACTCTCTTTTTTATTGCTTTGAATTTTAAATTTTGGTTGTGGGATAAGAATGGGATAGCTAGTAAAAGAAACTGGACTATATCTAACGGGTATACCCCTATGCTTCTTGCCTTTCCCACAAACTTCTAGACAGTTCTAAATTATTGCCTAATAATATTGAATAGAAAGAAGTCATCAGAGGGGCTTCGTAGCGATCGACTTGTCTTAAAGAACCTCCCGTTAAATCGGAAAAAGAAGGGGGCAAGAGTTCCGTCAGAATCAGCTAGCGTTTTAACGCCACCGAACTATCAACTGAAAACTCCTCTACTTATTTACTGTGTGTTCGGGCAAAGAGTTAGTTGTGCAAGGGCTACCGATATTACATAACTAATCTAATGAACTTAACTGAATGGCATGGTGTCGCAAAGACATCAGAACTTATTGGCGTAAGCCAATCTTTATTATGGGAACTTAAAAACTCCAATGAATTTATAGCTGGTGAACATTGGCTATATATAACTGGTAAACCTAAGAGCAATGTTCTTTGGAATGTAAGAGCTATTCGACAATGGCAGATTGATAAAACAAAAGAATCTGAAAATGTACCTGAAGATGTAGCTGCCAAGAAGATTGCTTCCTATGAGAAAATGGGGGTCTAAATGAACTCTTATGAAGAAGAGAAAATTACCTTTTTAATTGATGATTTATTAGCTGCAATTAGACAGGTAGATGAAGATGAAGAAGCAAGAATTTATAGCTTGATAAAACAAAGGTTTAAATATTCTGACGATCAAATAACAAGAAAAGTGATGAAATATTTTTATCACATGAAGTCAGATTTTAGACCTGCTTTAAAAAAATCTATTGACCTAACAACTGTTGAACCTCTTACCTATTTAATGGACGGGTGGTTAATAAAAGGTGATGTTTCTTTAACCTATGGTTCTTATGGTTCTGGCAAAACAACCCACGCATTATATAAAGCCTATAAATTTGCAAAAGGTGAAAATATTTTAGATAGAAGTTCACCATGTAAAAAAGGTAAAAGTTTATTTATTTGTACAGATGGTGGGGTAAGTACTTTTAAAAAAGCCATGTATGACTTAGGAATTGAAAATGATGCTGTATTGAAAGAAGGTGAAGAACAAAAAATATTTGTATGGGGTTTTGACTCTAAACAAGGACAACAGGCATTGTATGGAAATATCAATGGAATTATTAAATTAGAAAATTTTGTCCAATATGAAGGTATTGATTATGTGGTTATTGATAGTGCAAAAAGTATTAGTTCTGGTGCATTTAACTACTTAGATAATGTACAGGTAAGAGATTTTATAAGGGTCATAAGAGACGTTATTGCTGTACCTAATAATGCTCATATTGAAATTTTGAGCCATGACGGAACTGCTAGAGGTGCTCATGCAGGGGCTAAAAGTTGGGCTGAAGAACCATCAATGGTTATTAGTTTAAAACCAAACATTGATGAAGATACAAAGGTACAAAATGGGGTAACTGCTGAATTTAAGAAAGATAGAGCAGCAAATATAGATCCTAGAAGGCGTGTTACTTATAGATTGGAAGAGTGCGAAATGGTACTAGAAGACGATAAAGAAATAGTGGGAAGTTGCAATGATGTAATTCTTGAAATTATGAGCGATTTCTATAAACAAGGACAAACAGAAGTAAGAAGGGCTGATATTGTCACTACTGCATTTAATATTGCTTCCGCAGCAAGAAAAACTGTAGATAATACGCTTGGCAATATGGTTAATAGTAAAAAGCTAAGAAGACCTAAAAAAGGTGTTTATGCTTTAAATCCAAAAGATATACAAAAACTATCAGTTCCCGATCATTACCCAGTAAATACTATAGGGAAGTCATCAAACAGTAGTTATATCAACTAATTTAGTGTTCCTAGTTCCCATGACATAGAGATAGCTCCTAAAAAATACCCCTATCTCTATCTATCGGGAAGGAATAGGACTATATCTATTGGTATGAATAACAAAACACCACTTCCCGAACTATTCCCAATGGGAACTAAAAAACAATAAGTGGGTTTATTTGGTTAAAAAATTCTTTTACTTGTGCAGATTCACCTTTATATTTTTTAGCCGCTTTCATTGCATTACTAATAACTACATCGGAATTAGTAGCCTCCAACATACAATCAGGATTAACCATATAGGCAAGAAGTAATTTATTTGATCTACTTATACTATCTAACTTGTTTAGCATCATTGCCAGAAGAATAAATATTCCAAGAATCGGGAATCCAACAATAAAAAATACAGATGCACCTAAAAACATTTTATAAGTAATAACTTTTTAAGTTTTAGCAGCATTTCGTCTAAATTTTCCATAATCGTCAAACTCTATGTGACGTTTTTTTGAGCTATATAAGTCAACGTAAGACTTCAATTATTGACAGTCGATCTACAATAAGGGGCAATTATTTCTTTTTCAACCTCTTTGAGTTCCTCTTAAAAATTCTCGTAATCTTAACCTAATACTGAATACGAAATCTGGTTCAGAAAACCAACTATCTTTATTTTTTGTTTCGACAGTTTCATTTAAAAATTTGGCTGAAGAAGTAAAAGAATTTGCAATAATTACCCTTGACTTTGGACTTGAGTAAATAAATCCAATAATTATCACAATTAAAAATATAGAGCCTTTTATTTTAAGGGATTTAATAAACTCTCTCTTAAAGTAAACCAACTTAATTTAAAAATTTAATTCATATTAACAGTAGATATTTTTAAACAGATTAATTTGACAGTCGATCTACAATAAGGGGGAAATAAGCTCCTTTTTTTATGAAGTTAAAAAATATTTTAAAAACTACTGGAGCGCTTCATATCCTGTTGGGGTTGTTAATTATTTCTCTACTAATTTTTTCAGTGGAAACTATTGCAGGCAACGCTTCAAGTGAAACATTGCTTCTTGTTAGAGGTACTGCAGATGTTGTAGCTGCTAGTAATTTAGGAATAGGTTTTTTATTGATTATTTGTAGTTCCATTAAAGATAAAGCCTCCTTAAGAAAAGTTTTATCAGGTGAATTAGCTTTGATGTTTTGTTTTTTGGCAGTAGCTCTATTTAATACTTTTAACGCTGGGACAATTGTTGATGGAGGACCCCCTCCTCCTTTCTGGATTGTTTTGATAGTGAATCCTCTTTTATGTATCTATGGATTAGTTAACAATAAAAACTGAAACGCTTACTAATTGCACCGCTATATTAAATACGATTGACAGTCGATATAGAAATTATAAAAATTAAATATTTCAGTGGATCGGAAGAAGAAAGCAAAAATATTACATGCTTTACTTACTTTTAACCTTGATATGTTTTAAATAAATTTAATTGATTATTTCTATGGAAAAATTTTCCCAAAATCTTCTTAGGCTTTCTCTTTCAATATTATTTTTAAGTTTTCCTATTGGTTTTTTATTCGCAGGTTTTGAATATTTAAATACCAAAAAGTTTTTATCATCAAAATATGATGAATTAAATGAAAAGATAGAAGACTATATTGAGGATATGGAAAAAACTTATCCTGAAACTATAAAATATTTTCCTTCAACTAAATTGGCAGATAAATCTCCTCTTGCAACATTACTTTTAACAAAATCAACTATGAAATTATTTCAAGTTTCCGAATATCTAAAATATAAAAATTCTATTTTGAATACTACTGACGAGATATCAAAGACCGTTGATGCATTTATAGAAGAATTAAGAATTGAATATCCCGAATTAAATAGAATACTTCCTAGATGAAACGCTTACTACTTGCACAGCTATATTAATTACAATTGACAGTCGATCTAAAATAAGATGCATTTAGCTCCTTATTGATTTCGCGAAGGATTTTATCAATTTTTGCGTTAATGATTTATAGATATTAATTACCTTTATGAAAAACTCTTCAATTTTAATTTTGGCATTGAGCTTTTTTATTGCACTGCCCTCTTATGCCAATCCAATCTATGAGAAGAATAATTTTATGAAGATGCGTGGGCGTTTTCAAAGGATAGATACTAATGGAGATGGACTTCTCTCAAAAGACGAAATGATGTCAGCTCATAGTGCTCGAATAGATAAAATATTTATAAACTTTGATAAAAATGCTGATAGTAAATTATCAAAAAAAGAATTACGCGCACTTAGGTATGAATTAAGAAAAAGGTTAAAATTTAGGAATAAAGAGAAGTAAAGAATGTCTGAGGAATTAAACTCTTATATGCTTAAAACTGCTAAGGGTGATAAGGAATCCTTCCGTTTTATAGCAAATGCTTTGGGATACAAAATGCATGCAACAGCAATTAAATTTTTGGGTTCAACGCATTTTGACGATGCAGATGATGTAGTACAAATTTCTTTAATTAAAATTTGGCAATCAGCTCCTCGTTGGGTAAATAAAGGAAGTGTTGAAGGATATGTTTATAAGATAGTGTTTTCAACTTGTATGGATTTCCTAAGAAGACATAAAAGCTCCAATGAATTTAAAGATTATTATTCCAATCTAGAAATTACAAATAACAACAGTAATTATGAATTAAGAAAAATGCTATTGAATAATATTCAAAAACTTCCTACACATCAAAAAGAAGCAATTCTGCTACATTATTTTTGTGGTTACAAACAGAAGGAAGTGTCTAATATTTTAAAAAAAACTGAAAAAGCTACTGAAAGCCTAATTATACGGGCTCGCAAAAAATTAAAAACTATTTTGCCTAAGGATTTATTGGAGGAATTATTGTATGTCTAAATTAAAAAAGGAACGTCTTAATCAAATGATTGAGAATGCACTTTCTTATAAGCAAGAATCAAAAAAATTTAACTTAGATTTTTTACATAAAAGGCTAAAAGGTTTTAGGTTAAAACCGAAAGTATATGGACTAACTTTTGCTTCATTGATCATAACTTGCGTCTTTATTCCTTCAATAATGACATCAAGAAATTTAGTTAATGTAGATCAAATAAATGATTATCTAACTTTAAATATTATTGATGATTTTTAAATAAAATGAAACGCTCACTACTTGCACCGATCATATAAATGAAAAAAATTTTTATAGCAACTACTAAAAGTTCATTAGAGGAATATCAGGACAAAATAGATATTGAAAGTACAGTTGGATTTGTAATAGTACTTATATTTTTTTTATCAGTTATTGGGTTTACTTCTGCATTAAGAAAAAAAAAATGGTGTTAAGAGTTATCGAACTATTCAATATGAAAGGGAACTTAAAAGCCCAGATATAAATACTAAAAATTGGGAATTACATCAAAGAAGATTAAAGAGATTTGGATACTCTACTTATAGGAATCAAACAGAATATTATGAAACCAAAGTCATTCGAAATTGAAGCTTTTACGATTAGCCATGCAGCAAAAAAATTAGGCTATAAATCCACCAAAACAATCTATCGACTTCTCAACAGAAACTTATTAGAAGACTATATTTATTTAGAAAAATCAGGAAGAGTTTATCTTATGCTGGAGCCACCAAATCTTCCAACTTTGGCGGAAAAAATATCAGCAAATATTCAATTTAGAAGAAAAAATATTATTAAAACAGGGGCTAAAAAATAGCCGTAAGAGATAGACTGTCAATTATCAAATGACTACATCATTTCGTATTGAACTAATTTAGCTTGTAACTAGTAGTTATTGTTTTTACTATCGATTTTTTAGGATCTTTATTTGGATAACAATTGACAATTCTATATTTGCCGCCTTTTCTATCAGTTTCAACAACAGTAAATTGAACAAATTTTTCTTTTTCAGTACTCGAAGAATCCTTGATTTCTACTTTGATTATTTCTTGATTTTTACTTTCAATTAATCTTGATTTACCTCCACAAACAAGAACTGCAGTTTCTTTAGTTACAGAAAATAATTTATTTTCATCAGTAATGGATAGTTCATCTTTAGTACTGCAAGAAGAAATTAAAAGGATAGTAAGAATTAATAGTTTTTTCATAGTTTTTTTAGAGGATAAATTCACTTGAAATTACTTTAAATTTTCTTATATTAAGTTGGGTAAGATGTGACTGAATTTCTATTCTATACATTATTTTTAAATCCATATTATTGAAACTAATTTAAATTTTGATTGAAGAGAATTAATCATTTTAAAAATTTGCCTTTTCCTCAATTAATGAACATACGTTATCGAAATACTTGCTATTTTCTTTTTTTAAAAATAGATTTATGCCCTCAATACGTAATTTAGTATTGATAATGGGCAAACTTGTTAAAAGACTGTATTTACTTTTAATGGTTTCATTTGGCATCGTTTCGTCCATAAATAACTTTTCCTCATGAGAACAGCAAGGGCATTTATAGAAAGACATATTTTCAATCAATCCATAAATTGGCATTCCAAAATTTTCATACATAGACGTTGTTCTTATTAAATCAGAATAAGATGATGAACCTGGCAAAGTAACTAAAATCACCCCAACTATTGGACTATCTTGAAGAAGAGTTATCTGAGTGTCGCCAGTACCTGGAGGAAGATCGATAAGCAAGAAATCTAATTCACCCCAATCAACTTGATACAAAAACTGATTTAGTAATCTTGTTAATATCGGACCTCTCCATGCAAGTGATTGATTTGATTTTGCAAGCATTGCAACAGACATTATTTTCAAGTCTTCATGATCTAATGCAATAAATTTAACTTTTCCATTTTCCTCCTTAGTCAATACGTCTTGTTTACTCAATCCAACAATATTAGGGATATTAGGTCCATAAACATCGGCATCTAAAATACCTACTTTGAAACCTCTTTTTTTTAAATTTAAAGCAAGGCCAACAGTTACAGAAGATTTACCTACGCCACCCTTACCACTACCAATAGCAATTGTCCTTTTAACTCCTTTAATAAATTTGAGATCTAAATATACTTTTTTCGCCCATGAAAAAATTTTTAGTTTATTCTCAATTATTTCCTTTAATTTAATTTGATCTGATCCAAGAAATAACTTCAAATATAAATAATCTCCAACTACTCTTATATTCCTTACAACGCAAGATGAGATAAGATCACCATAAATTTCTCTAAGTTCTAGAGTTTTTAAATATTCTTTTACATGATTCTGTCTAGCCTCATTTTCTTTATTATCCTCCTTTGAATTACTCATACATTCAATTTTTCTAAAGCTTTTTGAGATTGAATTCTCACTTCAATATCAGCATCATCTAATGATTGTTTTAGAGATGGGATTGCCTTTTTAGAGCCTAATAAACCTAAAGCGATAGCAGCTTCTTTTCTCACATCTGAATAATCGTCACAAAGTAATTTCACTATTTCCCCTAAATATTCCTTGGATAATACTTTTGTAAGAGCTCTCATTGAAAACTTCCTTACCTGCCAATGCGAGTCTGAAATTGCAGAAGAAAGAGATTTAGAAGAAGAATTATCCCCATGCATTTCCAATGCGATGGCTGCATTTCGTCTTACTTCCCAAGACTCATCATTTTCTAGGGAATTACACAAAATTGGAACAATACAATCTTCTCTAAAATTCCCAAGAGTTAACATTGTTTCCTTTCTTACTTCTTGATCGGGATCATTAGCAAGAGTGTTCGCTGGGGTAAAATGGGTTAATTGATTAAGATATCTAATCGTAATAACTGCCTCTTTTCGTATATTTTTATTCTCTGATGACAAATAAGGGCTAATTGATGGTAATGCCTGAACATCATGTCGTATGCACCTCGCTGAGCACAAAGTCGATGAAGTACTTTTGACTCCTGTATTATTTTTACTTCAATTAAGTGCTAAAAGATAGTCGTAACAATTACAAAGCACTTTTACTCAGGTAATAATACTCTATGAATTTCAATTAAAAAGGAGGACAATATAGATATAGATCTAGGAGGTCTTATGGAACTATTCAATCAATTTAACATTCTTCCAAGATACTTAACGGCGTTTAATTATGCAGGATTAAACCTTAACGAAACTCCAAAAGAACTTGTGAAATGTACTCCTGAGTTTGAAAACTTTTGGGAGAAAGAATGTAGAGAACATCCAACAAATCAAAATTGTTTAATTTACTGTGACTGAGTTCTTAATTTTAGTCTTTACTAAATAAAGAGGTTTTATGAAACTAACTACATCATTCACTATTATCAATGGAAAATTAAACCAAATGGATTTAATTAGAGATGCAATGAATAGAAGAAAATTAGCAACTGAAAGGTTGCATGAAGACTATAGAAAAATATATAAAAAGCACCAATTTGCTTATTAATCTTTAATGGAATTTTTCAAGAGCTTTGGCGTAATCAGCCAAATTAAGTTATTGGTGTAGGTCTAGCAATATTAGTACTGTTGGGAATTTATATAAAATTACTCGATATATACCAGTAGTATTACTAATTTTAGGTCACTTTCCAAACGGAGATAATATATTCATAATCTAAGTCTCTATAAAATAATTAACCTGTGAATCCCATTTTCTGTTCTGCTGCCATTAATGAACCAACAAGCTTATGCTCAGCAACTTTTTCATCGTCAGTCATAACTGGCTTGATATCAAAATCTATATCAAACTTAACTTTCCAAGGAGCAAAGTGTTCTGTCATTTTTATGCCTGCTGAAGCTTGGACAATAATATAAACATTATTTGAGTAAGAGGCATGATACCTTCCCAAAACTTTGAATCCTTCAAACTCATCATTTAAAGTTCCATCTTCGATAACCTTTAAAAAAAGATCATAAGCTGCACCCATTAGAGCTACGTTTTTAAAAGTTGCAGTTACTAAATAAGTATTCATTTGATTAATAAATTCACTAACCTTTTCTAGGATAAATTATTTAAAATTGAGTTAAGGATCTTGAAATGAATACTTCTGCTAGAGGAATTATTTAATATAGAATCTCAATTGCCAACTATTAGCAGTGCAAATTAGTATGCGTTTCATTAACGATATAGAGCTACTACTTCATCTAAATCGGCACAAGGTTCAATAGTAATCTCCATTAATTCTCTCCAAGGTCGCCATTGACGCCAAATAGTTTCTAAAGAATCTGTATCTACAACAGAGTAACCGTTTCCATGTTGAGGTAAGAAAATCCAAGATTTTACGTCATAATTCTCTGGTCTATTTTGCGGTCCTCCTTTGTCGTACTATTCTGTTAGCATTTTAGCTCCCTTCTCTTGCGCGGTCGCATCAGAGAACTTATAAGAAATTAAAAAAAGCATAGAAAAAATATAATTAAAAACTATTCTAGAGCTCTTAATTTAAAAATCACTTGATTGACAGTCGATCTAAAATTGAAGGGTAAAACTCTTTTAGTGTTTATTCCCATTTGGCAATGGTAATGAAATATTAAAAAGCAGATATAACAACATAATTAAAAAAAACTTTTTAGGATGATAGAAGTTAATTTTAGAAAATGAGTAAATTTAAAGATAATTTTTCAAGCGAAAGCTTTTACCCAGATAGTAATTTTTATGCGGAAAATGAAAAAGATCTTGCAGAGAATCCAGTCTCAGAAGATCAAATATCTAATATGGGAGAAAATTTTGAATGGCCAAATACCTACTGGTTTATTGCGGAAAGAACAAATGGAAGGCTTGCAATGATTGGCTTCATGGCTGTCATTATTAACTACACCTTATTTGGATGGATAGCATATCCAATCCTTTGAATGAGTAATTCTAATTTTGACAAAAATGGTTTAGATAAATCTGGAACACATTGGCTTCAATATGCTGCATTTGTAGTAACCGCATTTGCCATCTATTTTGGTTGGGCTTTTTTCAACGATGCTAATTTTCACCACTTAGCTTTAAAAATATTCAAGTTCTGGAATTGCAATGGATATAACCCTCTAAGTTATTGCGTAATGCGTTGGAAAGTGGACTTTTATCCTTAAAAATAATTTCTAAAAATACTGGTCTTCTTCCAACCTTCTTTTATTAGCTGTTTATATTCTTTTCTTGCATTTTCTATAGTCTCAACTCTTGAACCTTTCATAACTGGTTTACTACTTCTCTTATATAAACATCCATAAGAAATCATCATTGCATCAATACTTAGTGAAGTTTTAGAAATCTCTTCAAATGGTTCAAAGACTTTTATTCTCGATCTATCTTTACTTATTAGCGTAAATTTCTCGATTTTATCCATATAAAAATTATAGAAAAATTATCTATTTTTTTCTAATTAGAATCAAGGGCAATTAATAAAAATTTGGCACTTTTAATAAAATTTGGTTCTATAAGTAAAAGAATGTTTATTATGCAAATCTCATTTTTTGCAAAAGTAGTTTTGCTTTTAACTCTTGATTGTATTTCTGATTTATCAATAAAAAATAATATTTTGAGAAAAGTAATTAATAGAGCTAATAAAGCTAAAAAGGTTTAAACTTCCCAATCTATGTCGTAATCGTCATCAATATCTTTTTCCCAAACCCTAGCAAGTTCTCTAAGTAAAGTTTTTACTTCCATATCAGTTGCCCCCGATTCCTCTTGGAATTCAGAGCAAACTGATTTAAGTTTGTCATAAGCTCGCTCAAGCAATATTGTTTTTTGATCTGGATTAGCCATTTAATTTTTATCTACTACTTCGCCTCCATACTCCCTGGCTATTACATCAAGACACCTAAGAATTTCTTTATTTTTTAATAAGTCTGTTTGCTCTAAATAATTAAGAAGAGTTCTTATTTGTTCAATAGTATTTTCTTCTAATTCCTTCATAAATTCTCAATTGTTATTTGCTAATAAGGATAGCAACCATAATATTTTTCTATAATTAATTGTAATTATCTAGAATTTATTTTTATAAAAAAGGGGGAGGTTTTTACTAGAAATATGTTTTCGCAGAATTTTCGAGTAATCGATTTAATTCGATAAGTTCCTCTTTGGTAAATTCGCGATATTTTCCTATTGGTACATCTAATTTAATATTCATAATTCTTACACGCTTTAATGACTTTACCCTGTAGCCTAAGGACTCACACATTCTCCTAATCTGACGGTTAAGTCCTTGAGTGAGTATGATTTTGAATTTTTTTTGACCTAATTGTTTTACAAAACAATTTTTAGTTATGGTGTCTAAAATTTCAACCCCATTACTCATTCTTTGAATAAAGTCTTTATTAATCGGACGATTAACGCTTACGATGTATTCTTTTTCATGATTATTTCTTGCTCTAAGTATTTTGTTTACTATATCTCCATCATTAGTTAAAAAAATTAACCCTTCACTTGGCTTATCCAATCTTCCAATAGGGAAAATTCTTCTAGGGTACTTAATGAAATCTATGATATTGTCGGGTTCTACTCTTCTATCAGTTGTGCAAACAATACCAATTGGTTTATTAAAGGCTAAGTAAATGTTTTTTTGTTTTATTGAATTAATTATTTTTTGACCTTCAACTTCTACTTGATCACCCTCTTCCACCTTGGAACCAATTTCTGTAATTTCACCATTAATTGTTACTTTTCCCTCTTCAATTAATATATCTGCTGCTCTTCTAGAACAAAAACCGACTTCGCTTAAATATTTGTTTATTCTGGTAGCCATTTTAGATATTTTCTTTTTTATTTACTTAACTTAAATAATGTCTTCCTATTTTAGATATATTATCAATTAATAAGAAGACCCTCCTAATTTCTCAAGTAATTTATATTTATCTCTTCTCTCATACCACTCATTTAAATCTTCATCACTGACAGTTCTAAACAAAAATAAAGATATCTTTTCCAAATAATCAGCGACATAAATTCTAGAAATTGGTTTTAGATAAATAAAAACTATAGTAATTAAAACTATCAAAAGCTCACCAAAAAGTAACCTTTTCATTTATTCCCAAGTTTTCATGTCTGTAGTACCTTGTGATCTTTGCATCCAAGAATATTTCCAAGTGCCATTTTCATGTTTAAAAATACAAGTATAAGTTGAAAGATCTTTATTTTGATTTCCTTTATAACTAAAGATTTCATTTAAGGTAAATACTGCATAAGCTATATCACCAAAAATCTCAATTTTATGGGTTTTTACTAGTTCTGATGACTCTGCAACTAAGTCTTTACTATTAAACATTCCAACTAACCCTTTTGCAGAAATTGGATTTCCACTTGGTCTGACTGCTAAAAAATCTTCAGTTGCATTTGGTATGAGGAAAGAGGAATCTTCGCTATTTGCGTAACCCTCTATTAAATCTTTAATTGATTTAGTATTTGTCATTAAATAAGATACTAATTTTTTTATTTTAGATCTATTGTCAATGTAGGACTTAAATTTATGGTCTAGGTCCCTTTTTTCCAAACTTCTTCAGTTTTCCTCCAACCCTGAGAAAGTAATCTTTCATAAATTTCTCTAGCTAAATCAATATCTATAGAAACAGTTGTTGTCATTACAGGAGGTTCTTTTCCAAATACTCCAACTATTTTTCCAGTATCTATAAACATATACTCGAAAACACCCTCAATACTCTTATCATTTCTTATAAATCTTTTCACTTCTGTTTTTTTAGAATTAATCAACCAATGAGCTTTAGCCATAATTTTTATATTTGCTCTAACCCTTTGATTTTCTGGTTCCTCCATAAGAATATTGGCTTTCTCTTGAAACAAGATCCCAACAATGTTTACAGCAAAAAATCCAATTTTTGTAATTTATAGATTTCACCCTGTAATGGATTACATCTATTTTATTGCATACATCACACTCTTTCATTTATTTAGAAAGTATTTGGTCAAGATATTTGGCATATAAAACATTATTCATGCGTTGGCTCATAGGAAGATAAGTCAACAACATTAAAATTTCTTTCTCATCATTTTTTGAAATAACATATCGAGGATATTGTCTTTTAATCCAAAATTTACATTCTCCAAATGTTGGATAATTTGGATCTTTATTGATAATCCAATCAGCTAATTCATTAAAAATTTCTTTAGTCAAATCAAAAAATTAAATTTATATTCTCCCAATATTAAAAATAAAGTTCTACCCCTGTGAGTAAATAGGCATTGAATTTACTCCTTTAGTAATTCCAAAGTAGTCAAAATAATCCACAGCCATAAATAATTCCTATTATTAAAATAACTGTCATTAGAATGGTTTTCATTTAAAACAAACTAATTTGATCAGTTTCTTTTTTCTTTACATCCTCTACCAGCCATCCATGGGGTGACCAACCCATCAAAATTGGAAGTAAACCTTTTATTTCATCAGAATCTTTAACTTGCTCTGTCCACTGTTCCTCATACCCATTAGGGACTACAACAGGCATACGATTATGAAGAGGTTTAACTAAAGCATTTGGTTCAGTTGTTAAAACACAGCAACTTTCAAGTTCAGCGCCATCTGGTGAGGTCCACTTACTCCAGATTCCTCCTAACCAAAAAGTGTCATAATTCTCCTTTCGAATACGATATTTCTTTTCAAAAAAACCACTAGCTGGTATTAAACACCTTTTGTGTTTCCAACTTCTACTAAATAATTTTTTTTCTTCTACCGTTTCTGATCTTGCATTAAATGGTCTTGGTCTCTTTTTATCAAATGGATCTTTAGCCCAAGGAGAAATAAAGCCCCATGCCATAAAAGTAGTTTTAATTCTTCCTTCGTTTTTAATTACAAGAACAGGATCAGTTGGTCTAATTAAACTTTGAGTCTCGTATTTAGAATCAAGTCCTATGGGATAGTCCTGTTTCAAAACCTCTGGCAAATTTGCAAACTTAGTTTTCAGCTCAAATCTTCCACACATTTTTTAAAAGTCTTTCAAAAAAACTACCTAATCTTATTATTTTAAGTTGACTGTCAATAATAATATTAAAAACAAATCCTATTTTTTCGATCATAGAAATTTATTCATTTAATGCTTAAGAGAAAATATAGATATTGAAAAGCTTCCTCAAATTTAATTTTAATGTTCCAAAATTAATAAATGACAGATCCAATTCTTTATTTATCCATGATTTTGGGACTGGGAGGAGTATATGTATTAATCTCTTCCTTTCATGATGATGATGATGATGATGATGGAGAAAGATTCTTTATAAGCTCAGAAATACTAACTTAGTTTAGTGATTAATTAAATCGTATAATCTTAAGAATTATTAGAGAATAAATTTGGTAGTTCAATTTTTATTATTAAATAATCCATAAATACATAAAAGTGGATTGACTATCAAAACAATCCAAAATGGAGGAGGAGGTCCTCCATCAACAATTGACCCAGCATTAAAAGTATTAAATAGGGCTACTGCTAAAAAGCAAAACATTAAAACTAATTCACCTGATAAAACTTTTCTTAAAGAAACTTTATCTTTTATAGAACTACAAATAATTAATAAAAAACCAATTCCCAAATTACTTGCAGCAACAACATCAGCAGTGCCTCTTACAAGAAGCAACGTTTCACGTGAAGCATTGCCCGCAATAGTTTCTGCAGAAAAAATTAGTAGGAAAATAATTAATGCTCCCAAGAGTAAATGAAGTGCCCCAGTAGTTTTTAAAATATTTTTTAACTTCATACAAAATGAGATCAATTACCTCTTAATTTTAATTCGACTGTCAATGTAAATTTTGTTAAGCCTTTTTTTTAAAATTTATTCTTAAATTTAGTAGATAATCTTATAGGGATATTGCTTATGTATAAGTTATTCAAATCGTCTTAGGTAATAGATTTTACCAAATGAGTTTGTGTGTTCTTAAATGAATATTTTTTTCGTTAGAAACCCTCTAAAAAGTACTTTTTCTTGAAATAAAGATTGACAAGACATTCATAAAAAAAACTTCTATAAAACATTAACTTCATTTATACATATGTTCCTAACAAACAAAACTCGTCTAAAAATTAAGGATATTGTTAAGAGAATTTCAGTAGATGAGGAGGTTTCTTTGGAAGAAAGAATTTATGTAGAAAAGTTTGCAAAACATAATTCAACTATATGGACATGGCTTAAGAAAGCTAACAGCTTAAGGAGATACGGGAAACAAAATTCAGACGGAATAAATGGACTGATCCAATCACTTGGTCTTGATGGTTTAGAAAGTGAAAATCACTTTGATCCTAAGAATGATGATATTGCTGATTGGTTTAGTGGATCTCCAGATTGGGTGAGAAGGAGCTAATTATGGCTCATAATGAGAATGTACTAAATAAAATTTTTCTCGACTTAGATATCAGTACAAAAGTTAATACTTGAAGTGTTTATTGTAAAAAAGTGTTTGCCGTAGGCAAGGGTATAGGTTTACTTTGAAGATTATTAATGTGAAACTTTAATTATTTATTTTAATCTAACCGTAAAGAGAAAAAATATTGAAAGTGGTAGGAATAACTTTATTTGAGTCTACCTCGTGCATTTTATATATTTTAAAATTTAATCGTTGATCCTATATCCGTATATTTTTGTACCTCAAACCGTACATTCTTCTTAGTCGGATGATTAGTTCAGCTAGTTAGAACTTTAGATGTAGAGACGAGAGGTTTAAATGCCTTCTACACCAATCAAATCTTGTAATAAATATGTGTTGAGTTACAAGGATTCATCAAATAATACACATGAAGTCAGCTTCTATGCGCGTGACGCATACGATTGCCTAATGCTTGCAAGAGAATTCAACTCTTACGTACATGATCATCCAGGTTCTGTGATCAGAATCCAACAAAAATTTTGAGGTTATTAATTATGAACTTAAAAAAATCACCATTCTCAATTAAAGATAAAACTGAAAGAGATCTTGATAATGCAACAGATTTTCCAACTCTTGCCGATTTGATGAGAGAACAAAATATCTCAACTGATGAAGCAAATACAGTTCACCATAGAAGAGATCTAGACTCTCTCGGTTAGTTTAAGAAGGTAGCTAGTTACTAATCTAATCCTTAAAATTAAGGATCATTATGAATTCCGAATTACTTTCATTCATAAAATAATATTTTCCTCGTCAAGCTTTCTTCTAAGCTCAATAGGCATATATGCAATATCTTTCTTTATTGCGTTTATGGCATCTATATACTTTTCAGGTTCCTCTAAAAGTTTTTTTATTAAATTGTATTGACTTTCAATTTCTTGAGAAGAAAATTTTCCCATACAAAATAACTACTATCCTTATATGTTATATCAACTTTCAATCACTTAAAAGATTTCTAATCAATTGGAGGCTGCTGAAATTTCTTTATGCACGGAGAGAAATTCTTTATCTGTTAAAACTGGTGTAACTTCAATTTCTACGCCAAAATTATCGACCCAAATACTACTCCATTTCCAAATGTTCTGATGATTTGAAGATTCAACTATTGCCCAACCATTAGCTCCCTCAGGATTTACTACTCGATTAAGAACTTTAAACCCATCAAATTCATCACCTTCGCATCCTCCTTCCACAAAACCCGCAAAAGCTTCGGCCCCTTGCATGTGACTTTCTTGATCTGGAAACTGCCAGTGTACGATGTAAGTTTGCATGAATAAAAATTATTTATTTAATTATTAATTATCGAATTTAAAAATTAAATAAAAAGTCTTTAAACACTAATTAAAAACGGATAAGGCCTAAAAGCAAAATTGCAAAAAAAAAAAAAAAAAAAAAGACTCTTACGAGCCTAGGTGATGGGGACTCCTATAATGACAAATTAAACTAAAACAAACAACCCCATCAATAGGTAATTTTTATTACTTACAAACACCATATGTAGTGCTAGGATTTTTAAGAAGCTGGGTGATTGGGATTATCCCGCTTTTTTGATTGGGGCGAAGTTAACGCCCCTTTTTGTTATTTAAAAATTCACCTTAATAAATAACGATAGATTTAGGAGTGAAGTATTTGAAGTTTTTGGAGATACTTCAAGTGCTCTTCCAAGATTAAAATGATTCTTATTTCTTATTATTGTTTAAATAAAAGTTAAGTAAGCCAATAATGAATAGCTGGAGGGGTGTATCTATTAAGAAATCAAGAAAAGAATATAAAAACTAATAGATTGAGAATGGAGAAAACTTATAATAAATCCAACATTTTTCTAATAAGAGGGTAGGTAAGTACTTTACCTAAAATTTGACACTTTTAAGAAATAATTGCTAGATAAAGCTTTAAAGCGGAGCTTTAATTATGAAACAAGACATTTATTCAAATATTAAAGATTCCGACGCTTTGGAAAGTTTTTTTGAATGCATAACTTCTTGTAGTATCAATAGTGAAGGAGTGGATTGCACTACAGCTTGTTATGTAAAACATCTAGAACCAAAAAATATTGATTACCCTTTGAAATTTTCATAAACGAAGCTAGTAGATTATTGTTAGATTATTTTGATGATATTTCCACCTCCTCAAGTTGTTTTTGGCCTATTGCTTTTATCTATAGCAGTAGTTCTCATCTGGGATATTAGATACAACCCTTTTGGAGAAGACGAAGACGGAATTTAATCTTCAACTCGGAAGCTGATTTGTAGGTGGGGCGTGAAATCGCCTTTTCTTTCTCTTGATTCTTTTATAAGCAAGTAAAAATCCTAAAACTAATAATGGAATGGCTATTGAGTTAATCATATCAAGAACTTTTATATATATAAAAACAAATATGTTCTAAATATCAATGATCTAAAAATATTTTTTAAAAAGTACCTTATTATGAACTAACTTTTAATATTTAGCTTTTACATTAGGTACCCAAAACCACATAGGGAAAATGCTTATCTACCAAACGTAATTGCTATGCAATATGAAAAATCACTTTTTCTTATTTCTCATTTGATACTGCAGAATAGCTTTTAGGTGTTTTACTTCTTTTTCTAAAGTCTCTATTCTTTTTTCTAGTTCTTCATTAGTTGTCATATTTTGGGAGATAAATTCCTTGATATTTATACTATTAAAAAAGTAGTTTTTTACCTATGGCAAATTACAAATAAGTATTAGAGCCTATTGATGAGCATAATTTATCTAGATAAATTATGCAGAGTATAAATTTAGGGGGAATTTATGAGTGGAGATTATGAGACACTAGAAATCAATCAACCAAATATTACATATTTTCAGAAAAGATCCGAAAATAATACCGAGTGGTTAGATGAATTAATCAACCAAATTGAAGATATGAAAAACAATATATCCAAATCTGCTTAATGACAGAAAAAGAGTTGAAGGAATTAGAGAAATTTATTGAAGAAAATGGATATAATAACGAGCTAAAAGATATATATTTAAGGGAAGTTATAGACAGAAATAAAGAATACGAATGAGATCAAATTTTCGACCAAACATTCGACTAGCTACAAACATTCTTTTAGTTATTGGTACTTTTGCTATTGCTTTAAAGATTGCTCCAATAGCAGAGGTATATCAGGAAAAAAATCTATGTATTAAATATTTAAAACATCAAATAGAGAGGGACATTTCTTTCTGAGGAGGACGCTGAAAATAGATCTTTAGAACTTGGTTGCGAAGGAATACATAAGAACCAAGATAAATGGATGCCATGCAAAAACGAATAAGAATTACATATCTATTTGAGGAAATAGATGGAAAAATTAAAAACTAATAAAAGAAAAATTCACAGAAAAATAACGGCAATTTCAGCAATCCCTTTACTAATTACCATTGTAAGTGGAACTATTTATAGTATTCTTCAACCATTAGGAGTAGATGCTTTTTGGTTAATCAAATGGCATACAGGAAATTTTGGCATTATTAATTTTCAACCTTTTTACTCGATATTTCTTGGTATAGCATCAATAATTTCTGTAATATCTGGCATTAGACTACTACAAAAAAACTTAGGTATATTGTAAGCCTAGCCAAAAATCTAATTAATTAATTCTATTTGCTCCGCCACTAACTAAGAAAATTATCGCTCCTAATGCCATTGTTGCGACACCCATATAAGGGTATCTCTTAATTCTTGATTTGGTAATTGGAAGCCATGAAAAGTATCTATCAGATTTATTTAATACAAAGTTTTTTTGTCTAGGCGGCAATCCTAACTTTGCTCTTCTTTTAGCTTCGCCCATAATCATAAATTCTTATACTTAAATTTTAAAAATTATGTTCTAAACCTGCGAGTTAATTTTTTTTTTAATATTCCTTATTTAGAAGGAAAAATTATTTAAAACCTATTTAGCCTTCTTTAGATATAGATTCTTTGTATTTGCCTGATCTGATGTAAATAACAAAATTAATATAGTTCCAATTAAAAATGAAAAAATCATTGTTAAACCAACAACTTCAACCATTTCACTTGGCAGATAATTTAGAAACATAATAAATAGATCTCTTATTTTAAACTTAGCAATTGTATTTTTTATGTAAAGTAAATTTGCTCCTTAAATTTCTAAAAGCACCCGGTATGACTTCATAATCATTATTTATTTCTTTTTCACGATAAATCTTATCTTAGTCCATCACAATTTTCTTACTTAGCTATCCCTATTTTCTTAAGCAATTTCAGGTAAGGTAAGGCCCAATTACCAAAAGTAAAAGAGATCGTTGTATTTTTTGTAGTTGGGAATAATGTTTTTGAACGTAAAGAAGCTAATTTTGAAAATTGTATAATAGTTTCTGCTTCTAGCTTATCCATATACAATTTTTTTTGAACGCTTCGGTCTTTCTTCTGAGGTAAATAATTTTCTATAAACCATAAGATTTGATCTAAATTTGATTTATTGGGTGATTTTTTAAATTGTTTATTTTTCTTTTCAAACATCACTATTTTTCTTTTAATTCCTAAATTAAATCTGCCACTTATATACTTAAACGCAATAGTCAAAGAATCAAAATTATGTTCTTTTAATAATCGATAATTGGCAAAATAAATTAATAGTTAAATTGTTTTTATAAAAAAAAGAGAGGGTTTAATCCCTCTCTTTGTTAATCAGTTACAAGTGAGAATTTAATTTTTAGTATCTTGCGATCCTATTTCTTTTTGTGTTTTCCTGATTCTTTCTTCGAAGACTGATCTCCTGTATGGAGTTACTTCTCCATTTTTAGTAGCCAAAAGTTGAGCTTCATAAAGCCTATTAGCTCTGATTTTTTTTTCTCTTATTTTTAAGAGGTTATTCATTGTCTTTTGCAGTTAATGAGAATCCCGTTCCCTATTCCCATGTCATGCGTCCAGATATATAAACTTGGATGAACGTTACTGAATAATAATACCTCCAAAAAATTTATGCGAGAGTAATTTTAACTAATTTTTCTTCTAAAAAATAAACAACCTATTTATGCAAAAAAATAATCTCTTTAATTTAAGTTATTACTTATAAAAAAATCTAAAGCTTAATTGTCAAAAATTATGATTTTCGTGACAATTCTAGAGGCCTGTTCTTTCAAGATAATTTTTATGGTAAGTAGATCAGAATATAAAAATTGTCTGAGACCCATCATTATTATTCTGAATCGATATTTTTTTATCTGGAAATATTTCTGATAAAATTCTCTTCAAATTACCATTATCCGGAGTAATTATATTATTCCTATGTTTTGAATTAATTTTCCAATTTTCATCTACAAATAGTTCTTTATAATTAGTATTTTTAGGTTCTATAGAGGTCTGATTTAGAATCTTAAGTAATAATTCAGAGTTATAATCTCTTAAAGTCTCATTTTTATCTTTGAAATTTTTAATCATTATTGAGAAACTTTATATTAATAAATATTGCTTTAAAAATTTCAAGAATACAAGGTATTAATTACCTAAAAAAATTTCAAATTCAAAATTTTTAGGGCACAATGAATTTCTCTTTCTGTATAAAATTTGGTATTAAAAATTGCTTAAGCGTTTTATAAATAAAATTAAATTAAACATTTACCCCATATTGTTAACTTGATAAGTTGAAAATAAGAGAAATTAAAACAATGGCAAGAGTAGTTAACAAAAAAATAAGATTTTTAAGATGGTTGAACTCAGGAATGATATTACCATTTTTTTTTATGGCTGCCACTTCCTCTATTATTCTTTATGGATTTTTATTGATGCTAATAAAATAGTTTTTTTAAATTATGCAGCTAAGTTTTCCTCTGATTTTGCCATTATCATTGCAGCTTTTTTTAGTAAACTAACTACTTCTTTTCTTCCAACCGCTTGATCAGCTTGATGCATTATTTCAGCATATTTTTTATTTTTTTTCTGCATAAATAATTTTAAGGTAACCCAAAATTACAACATCTTAAGACGGCGTCAATCGTAAAAAATTCTCACATATCAATTTATTTATTATTGAATTTTGCACTTTTTTTTCTAAATTTCATAATCCTTTAAAAATATTATTAAAATTATCAATCTATTTAATTAAATAATTCCAAAAGATTTGAACACATAAAATAGGCCTCCTACTAAGATCACTATTGCAGCTCCATAAAAAAGAAAAGGGATAATTGGATACTTATATAAAGTGTTCCTAACTTTTTGTTGTATCGCTTTTTTATCTAGTTGAGGTAGCTTTATATCTTCGGTTTTATCTCTAGGCGGAATTCCTAGATCTTTTCTTCTCTTTGCTTCTCCCATAATTAATAAAGTGGTATACCCATACATTTTAAATAATTATTATCAGCTAAATCTAAATTAAGATCCCATTCTTTTGGAGATAACTCGGAAAAATTTTTAAAATCTTTTTCAAATTTTAAAATACATCTTTTTTCTATATTTTCTGGGGAATTATAATTTTTTAAAAAAGTGACACTCAAATAAGATAATGATGAAAGAACAATAATTATCGAAGGTATCCTAAATCGATTCATATCTATAAAAATTCTTCCATAGTTAATAAAGAAATATCAATAAAAAATATATATCTTCATTAAAAACTTTAATAGAAAAAAATATTAAGTAAATTTCTCTTTATGTGGCTTTATAATCCTTTAATAGCTTATCTACGATTTTCAAATGATAAATTCTATTAATTTAGACCATTTGCCTATTAAGGATTTGGTTGTATCAGCGCTAATAGTTTTTATAATGTCCACAATTATTGCAAATATTTATAACCCATTATTAGGACTAATCTATGCATTTGGAAATATACTCACTTTGACTTTTTTAAGTTGGTTATACCAAGAAACTTGGAGTGATCCAGGTAAATAAAATGATTAAAAAAGATGCTTAATATAATTAGTGCTATTTTTGCGGTTTTAAATTTGAGGAATATTTAAGATTTACAATATAGGTTGCAACAAGAGAAAGTATCAAAAAAAATAATAAGCTTTCCAATGTAGATTGAGGCATAACCATAATTAATAGCAAAAATAATCTATTTCCAGAGAAACGAATTCTGAAGAAAAATCAACCCTTTAATTATTTTTTATTTTCAAATTAATAAATTTAATTAGTATCGATATTTAAGTTGTTCTTAATTTGATAAATATTTTTCTGCCCTTCTTAAGGCCTTTATTGCACCTTTATAGTCAAGAATTTTTAATTTTTCCTTACTTTTATGTTCCAACATACTCACTATTTTATTTCTCTTTATTTCGTCAATTTTAAGTTTATGGTCGAATATAAGATCGAATTTTGAGGAATACAATCTAGATAGTTCTTCTCTAAACTTCTCTATAATTTTTTGATCACAAGATTTAGATTTCAAGATTGAATTAGCCTTAATTTTATCCTCCATGGCCCCTTTAAAATCTCCCTGCTTAAATTTATCCTCACTTGATATAGTAAGTTCTATGATATTTTTCAATATGAATGCACTAGTAGCTTTCATTTCTATTAATTTGATCTTAAATTAATCCTATCAGCATATACAAAAAACAACTTTTCTTTGATTAACAAATAATTGAATAATTAATTAACCAAAAACAAGTCCTTTTTCAAGAAGCAAATCAAAAACTTCCACACTTTTTGTTTTACCTGAATTTGCTGACTTATGTAAATCTAATATTTCCGCAAGGCACATTATCCAATATGTATTTTTTTTTTAAATTAAGTCTTTCACAAATATGAGAGGGAGCAGATTTAAAACATACAAATTCTGTAGATATATTAATGTTCATCATTTGAGTTTCTAGTTCGAGGCTTAAGAGCTTTATTTCTTGCTCAGAAAGGTCTATACCAAAAGAATACGATTCAATTAAAAGTTGATAATTCATCAAAAATTTTTTTTCAAGAAATCCAACGAGTTATTTTTGTACCCTCATAAATATGCCCTGAAGCCTCAACGATAGGCTTTGTTTCAGGATTCATAAAAATATCATATAAAGTGTTTTCTGGTCCTTGAAAAATTACGGTTGCTCTTTGAGGGTCATCTAATGATTTACCAATATAAAAAGTTTTAACACCCATTTCTTTAAACATTGTCTGCTGTTCTTTTGCATTCATATAGGCTTCATACTGTTCATAAGTATTACTTAAATTAAATTCTAGAATAGTTGTTTCAATAGTCATAAGAATAATAAAAGTTTTTTAATTCTAAATCTTCCTAAAAAATTTATCTTAAAAAATTAGTTTTTATTAAGCAAAGCATTAACTAATTTTTATTTATGAGTTATAAATCAACTATAAAAAACGATTTTTATTTTGGACTCAAAAATTTCTCAAAGAGAACAATGGACTAGTAAATTAGGATTCATTCTCGCAGCTGCTGGTAGTGCAGTAGGTCTAGGCAATCTTTGGGGTTTTGCTTAAAGAGCCTCTCAAGTTGGGGTGCTGCTTTTGTACTCTTGTATATATTGATAGTTTTAATTGTATGTCTTCCAGTATTTGTTGCTGAAATGGCATTAGGTAGAAACGCAATGGCAAGCACATTACTTGCACCTGTAAAGCTGGCTGGAAAAAATTGGTATCCATTAGGAATTCTTTTTTTTATAGCTCCACTGGGAATAGCATCATATTATTCAGTGATAATGGGATGGACAGCCGATACTTTGTTCCATTCTTTATTTTTTGGATTACCTAAGAATTTAACTGAAGCAGAAACCTTCTTTGGCTCGATTAGCAGTGGTAGCGGTGTTTTGTTGGGGCACCTGTTAAGTCTTGTACTTACAGCAATAATAGTTTCATCAGGTGTAAAAAAAGGAATCGAAAAGGTAACAAGATTCTTTATGCCTATACTTTTTATAATTCTTCTATTTCTAGCAATATGGGCTACTTCACTTTCAGGCGCATGGGAAGGATATAAGACATTTTTGTTTAAGTTCGACTTTGATGAATTAAGGAACCCTCAAACAATAAGAAATGCTTTTACACAAGCTTTCTTTTCTTTAAGTTTAGGAATTGGAGTTATGGTGACTTACGCTTCCTATTTAAATAAAAAGAGTAATCTTCCAAAACTAAGTGTTGGAGTAGCATCATTGGATACTTTGGTGGGTCTTATGGCTGGACTTATTACTTTTCCGATTGTTTTAACATTTGGTTTAAGTGATGCTATTTCTGAATCAACAGTTGGAGCATTATTTATATCAATTCCTACGGGTTTAGGTTCATATGGAGCGGTCGGGAGAATTGTAGCTGTTGCATTTTTTGCACTAGCTTATATTGCAGCCATAACTTCATCTGTTTCATTATTAGAGGTTCCAGTTTCCTCTTTAATGGATAAATTTGGCTTTAAAAGAGAAAAATCAGTTTGGTTGATAACTCTATTCCTTTTCTTAGCTGGCATTCCTTCTGCATTAAATTTAAATATTCTTGGAACAATTGATTCCATTTTTGGAGGAGTATTATTAATCTTTGGTGGATTCTTGGTTACTTTCTTTATGGGATGGGTAGTCCCTGGAAAGTTTAATGAAGAACTTAATGTTTCTAAAGTTGGAGCCAAAACAACAGGTTATTTGAAATTCATGACAAGATGGGTAGCGCCTCTAATTATTGGTTTCGGACTATTTATTAGCGTGTTTGATTTGCTGAAAGGCTGGGTAAGTTAGAAAATGTTTTACTGCGGAACCTTTTTTAAGTAAATATAAAATTTTAACTTCTATTTAATCTGAAAAGTATCGGCAGAAACCATCCCTGATAGAAAATATATAAGATATATCTAGGTGTTGAATTTAAAGAAATTACAACGCAATCAAGAATAAATTCCAAGTTTAATGTCAACCAAGTCTGATTCATTAAAAGAAAAGCTTACGGAAAATTTTTCTGAGTTTTCTCAACTTTCTGACTATTCTTTTTTGAATTCTCTTAAAGCAGATCCTCAATCAACAAAAGATGGAAATGATCATAAACCTCGTTCAGTATATTCAGGCCATTACGTACCAGTTGTTCCAACAGCGATTCCAGAATCAGAATATATTTCTCATAGCAAAAAACTTTTTAAAGAACTAGGACTAAGCTCAAATCTTACAAAAGACCAGAAATTTTGCAGTTTTTTCTCAGGTGATATTTCTGTTGCTGATTATCCAATGAGTCCTTTTGGTTGGGCAACAGGTTATGCATTATCAATTTACGGGACTGAATATACCCAACAATGTCCCTTTGGCACTGGCAATGGTTATGGCGATGGCAGAGCAATTTCTGTGTTTGAAGGTTTATTCAATGGGAAAAGAATGGAGATGCAACTTAAAGGAGGAGGTCAAACTCCCTACTGTCGTGGAGCAGATGGCAGGGCTGTCTTAAGGTCTAGTGTGCGAGAATTTCTTGCACAGGAATTAATGGATGCTTTGGGAATCCCTACCTCAAGATCGTTAACACTTTTTGTCTCACGTTCAGAAATAGTTAGAAGACCGTGGTATTCCAAAGGGTCCAGATATTTTGAACCTGATATTATGATTGATAATCAAGCGGCAATTACTACGAGAGTTGCTCCATCTTTTTTACGTGTAGGCCAGATTGAACTTTTTGCAAGACGTGTTCGTAATAATGCGCATGATGAGGCCCTCAATGAACTAAAGATGATAGTTCAACATCTAATTGATAGAAATTATAAAGATGAAATTGAATATGAGATTTCAATTGAAAGTAAAGTAATAAAACTGGCTTCTTTATACAAATCAAGACTTATATCACTTATAGCCAACTGGATGAGAGTTGGTTATTGCCAGGGTAATTTCAATAGTGATAATTGTGCTGCTGGAGGTTATACCTTGGATTATGGCCCCTTTGGATTCTGTGAATTATTTGATCCAAGATTTCAGCCATGGACAGGTGGAGGTGAACATTTCTCATTTTTTAACCAGCCTTCTGCAGCGGCAATCAACTTTAAAACATTCTGTTCATCTCTTAGCCCGTTACTTTCACAAAGCAAACAAGATCAAGAAAAGTTAGATCAAATCGAAAAAGAATTTTCCGAATTAATGAATAAAGAATTGATGAAAATGTGGACAAACAAGCTTGGTTTAGAACATTACAACGAAACCTTAATAAATGAATTTTTTAATCTCATGGTCATTTCAAAAGCAGACTATACAATTTTGTTCCGTAAACTCTCTGAAATACCTGATAACATAGATTCTTTAAAAGACTGTTTCTATTTACCAATTAATGACGAGCTCAATAATAGGTGGGAAGTATGGCTTGAAAACTGGCAATCAGTCTTGAAGAAAGAGGGAAATATTAAAGCAAAATCAGCATCAATGAAATCCCTTAATCCAGTCTATACTTGGCGCGAATGGATGGTCCTTCCCGCATATGAAGAAGCTGAAAAGGGAAATTACAAAAAAATAAAAGAATTACAGGATGTCTTTAGCAATCCATATGTAGAACAACCCCCAGAAATAGATCAAAAATATAATCGGCTAAAGCCAAGCCAGTATTTTAACTATGGAGGAGTATCTCATTACAGTTGTTCTTCATAAAAGTTAAATCCTCATACTGATAGAACAACTTAGAGAAAATCTTATTTATTTATGGCCGTAGGCGTTCCAACTACTGATACAACTCCTACATGAAGTATGGCCGGCTTCTTTCCAACATTTTTCACATAGTGTGGGGCCCCATTATTACTCTCTATAAATGCATCACCCGCTCTAAAGAAATTAATTTCTTCACCCCTCACATTCTTTAATCTTCCTCTGGTGACATGAATCAACATTGGGGAAGGATGAGTATGAATTGGAGTTTTCAACCCAACTGGAATTTTTACTTTTAAGAGTCTTAATTCAGGCTTACCCTCGAGATAATTAAAATTTTTACCACTTAGTCCTTTTGAACTTTGAATAATTAGGTATAACTTCAATCTTTTCTTCAGCAAGAGAAAGTTGTGGTAAAGCTAAAGTCCCAATAAAAAGGAAACAAAATGGAATAATTGGTTTTATTTTCATTAGATATTTGAGTTTCACTAATAATAGGTAGTTTGCAAAAATAATAAACTAATTTATTTTTTATATAACTTTTCTAATTGCTTAATTTCCTCTCCTAAATCCTTACCTCTCTTATTTAATTTATTATTTTTAATAACTATTGGGATAATCCACCAGGCTTGAAGACCTAAAAAGATAAATACTAGGATCAATAATTCAAAAGTACCAGGCTGCATTTGATAAATAACCCTTCTTTGTTAATAACATTATTCTAAAAGTTATTAAACATTCATGAGATTTGGAATTTTTCTAGGCTGCCTCTAATTCAATATTAAGTTCAATTCCCCTTGAAATGATTGCTTCTTTAAATTCAATAAATTTGGAAATTATTCTTTGCTTCTCAGGATCAGTTTTGTGGATATCATCTACAACTTCCTGCATTGCAAGTGTTACTTTTTGTAGTTTGATTTCTAGATCTTCCCTGTAATTCATAAGCTTAAAGAAATTATCTTATTTATTAAAAACCAAAATAATTATTAGTAAATAAGTACTTAACCTTAAAAGGATTGACAGCAAAAAAAGGAGGATATAATTTATAGTACAAACGTATTAATGGTAAACAGTCGATTAAAGGTAAAGTATGGAGCCTAAGTACTCATTTGGTTGTAGCACTAGCAAACCCAACGGATGCCTACTAAATCCCGAAGGCAGCCGAATCATCTTTTTCGAAGAATGCAAAAATTCTCCTAAACCTAATTTAAAAATTCATACTCATCTTTTCTACACAAATCATCTTGGAGAACCTGGAGGGTACAAGTCCTCTGAAAAACTCAACATAGATTCAGCCTGGGAAAAGTGGCACGAACTGCACCAAAAAGGATGGACAGAAGTATCTCATAATTACGGATAAGTGATCCTGCTAAGAAAAAGCCTTTATGTTTTTATGAGCTTAAGAGTTTCCTAAAATATGGAATTCGGTGTCAAAAATAAATACTCAACATAAATTGAACTCTTAATAGTTTGAGGTCCAATCTGTAAAGCGTAGCAAGCCTAAAAAACAATTATTTAAAAGTATATGTCACGGATATGATACAGTTATGTAGCATATATCTTGAAAATAACTTATTTTTTACCTATTACTTTACATTTATTAATAGTAGTGTTACATTAGTTAACAATTACACAACTTCAATGGCCAATTCAAACGTTACTACTGAATCAGGTGGCAGACAGAATATGTTTCCTACTGAGACACGTCCTTACATAGACGAGTCGGTTTCTTACGACAGCTACCCACAAAATGCAGAAAAAGTTAACGGTCGTTGGGCAATGATTGGGCTTGTTGCGTTAGTAGGTGCTTACGTTTCAACCGGACAAATTATTCCTGGCATTTTTTAATGAGTCCACTTTCAGGTTTCTTAGCCGTAATTGTATTCTTTACAGCTATCCTTGTTGCTTACCTGACCAAGCAATTTCAAAACGAAAATTTAAACTATTCATCTTTTAATCAAATGAAAAACTCAAACACAAAAGTCAAATCAATCGAGAAAGAAAAAGTTGTTGCTGAAACACTTAACGGCAGATTCGCAATGCTTGGATTAATTGCTGCTGTTGGAGCATATCTAACAACAGGTCAAATAATTCCTGGTTTCGTTTAAAACTTTCTATCTAAAAACCTTCAACCCAAATAAAATGGAAAACTCAAAAACAACTTATTGGCAAAATGCTGAGAGAACTAATGGAAGAATGGCAATGATGGGCTTATTTGCATTAGTTGTGAATTATGGCTTATTCGGCTGGATTATTCCAGGAATCTTTTAAAATGAATCTAGGCTTACTTTTTCTTAAAGTAAATACTTTAGGCGCAATAACTCTTTCAGAACTTGATTGGATAACTAACCATCAATCCGAATTTTCTAGGTTAGATATGGCTTTAGTTATTAAAATCGGCCGTCTTATGGATTCTGGAGTGATCGAAGTTGATAATAGATTAACTGTTTAATCCCAAAAAATTTGATCGTCATGAGTGTTTGTCAATAGGGATACTGACAAGCACTTTTTTATGAGAAAAAATAAAAAAAAGAGATTGTTTCTTAGCTAAAAACAATCTCTCGATTACCTAATTCTTACATGAAAATTTCAAGTAAGCTCACAGATTTTAACTGATTTATTTTTATAGTAAATACGCAAAAATATTTTGTTATTTATCTTTTTAAACCACCTCTTTTTATCCATAGGAACCATGTAGCCCAAATAGGAGGAAGGAATCTTATTAAAAAAGAAATTTTATAGATATAAAATGGGGCATTTTCACTTTGAAATAAATTTAGCAAAAAAGAAGATATAGTTACCCAGAGCAAAATTATTAATATATTTGCTCCCAACAAAGCGAACTTATTTTGTTTGAATATCTTTGGCATAAGGCAAATTTTTTATATTCTTAATTTTAAATAATCTCGTTAAATTAATCATACATTTTCAAAAAAACTTCAAATTTAAAATCCATATCCAGATAAAAAAAGTACTAAATCTCAATCCCTCACCAAATAAAAATCCAAAAGCGATAGGAGGAGAAAATATTAAAAAAAGAATAGAGAATAAACTAAATAAAGCAAATAATCCTCTTAGAAAAAAATTCTTTCTTTTTGTTCTTCTTAGGTTTTTTAAGGTATTCCACTCCCATTCGATAAACCTATAGAACTTCTCTGACAATAAAAATAAATACTTCATTAATATTATTAATTTCTATCGGCTTTCCTTATTTATAAAATTAATTTCACCTGTTAGCAATAAACTTTATCCCCTTCTTCAGAAAGATAGTAAATTCTATTTTCTGAACTTACAAAGAAAGTTAATCCCTTATATTGTGATCTTTTAAATTTATCTAATCTAAGTTTGTGTAAGTCCCAATTATCAGTACTTATGTCAGGATTAAATTTTTGATCTTTTAAGGAAGGTATATAAGTTGGAATATTTGTTGTTTTGTGGGCGCACCTTCTATTTTGTTTTGAATAAAAAAATAATAAAAATAAAAGTACAAAAAAAAGAATTAATAATGTATTAGTCATTGTCAATTTTTCTAATTTGATAAAACTTTATTTTGGAGAATCAAAAACTTTTCTCAATAAATTTTTTAGTAAGTAAAAAATCCTATTTTTATATTCTTGTATTTTTGAATACTTATCAAGGGCTTACCTAAATCAGATTATAAAGTTAATCGCATTTTCAACATGACTCAAAATTCCATGAATACGCCTTATGCAAAAAGAGTAGCTGAAAAATTTAGAGAGGCCCAAAACTATTTAAAAACTAATGGTTTTAGTAGATCAACTAAACATTTACTGGAAGATATTGAAAATTCTGTTGAAAAATAATGCCAATACCCCCTCACTTACCACAATTACAATATGGCTACGATGATGGCTTTACAACCATTGTTTTTGGGTTAATAGGAAGTTGCTTAGGATGTATCTTAATTTTATTAATTTCATTTTTTGAGTTTAAATTCAAAAAGCAAAATAGTAAGTAAGCCTTAAGAGACTTACTAAACATTAAATAAAAACTCCATTACATCGCCTTCGTTAACAATATATTCCTTACCTTCACTTCTTAAAAGACCTTTAGTTTTTGCATTGGCTATTGAACCTGAATCAATTAAATTTTGATATGAAATAGTTTGAGCTCTTATAAACCCTTTTTCAAAATCAGTATGAATTACTCCTGCTGCCTGTGGCGCAGTCATCCCATCTTTTATGGTCCATGCTTTTGTCTCCTTTTCTCCGGTAGTGAAATAAGTTTTTAATCCCAATAATTTATATGTTGATCTAATTAAAGAACTTAATCCCCCTTCTTCTACTCCTAAACCCATAAGATAGTCTTTTTTATCTTCTGGTTCTAACTCTATTAATTCAGATTCGACTTGCGCTGATATTTTTATACATTCTGTATTTTCATTGCTTGCAAAACTCTGAACTTTTGATGAGAAATCATTACCTTCAGCTAAATCATTTTCATTCAAATTTGTTGCATAAATAATTGGTTTAGCAGTAAGGAAGCCTAGTTGCTTAATTATTAAATTTTCTTCTTCACTCAAAAATATTGATCTAACTGAAAGGCCTTTCTCTAGCTCTTCTTCAATTTTTTCTAGTAAGGTGTCTTCTTTTGCTGCCTCTTTACTAGTTCTAACCTGTTTTTTTATTCTTTCTCTTCTTTTTTGGAGTTGAGATAAATCAGCTAAATTCAATTCCAGATTAATTATCTCAATGTCATCCAAGGGGTCTACCTTTCCAGAAACATGAATTACATCACTATCTTCAAAACACCTTACAACATGAACTATTGCATCAACCTCCCTAATATTTGATAAAAATTTATTTCCCAAACCTTCGCCTTTACTAGCTCCTTTAACTAGTCCTGCGATATCTACAAATTCAATTTTTGTTGGAATAATATTTTGGCTAGAACTTATATTACCTAACTCTTGCAACCTTTGATCTGGGACTGAAACTATGCCTTTATTAGGTTCTATAGTACAAAAGGGAAAATTAGCCGCTTGGGCCTTAGCATTTTCTACAAGTGCATTAAATAGAGTTGATTTTCCAACATTTGGTAATCCAATAATACCTGCTTTTAACATTTGAAAAAACTTATGGAAAAATTATCAAGAAAACATCTTCTAGTAATATAGTATTTACTTAACCAATCTTGGATAAGTTAATTATAATCGTCTTGATTATTTATTTAGTTCCTAAATATTCTCTAATTCTGCTTTTAAAAAGAAATGTTTGATTTAATAAAAAAAAATATAAATCTAAGAAGTGGAATTATATTGCTTTCTCTAGCTATATTTTTCGTTTTTATAACCAATTCCTTCAAGAAAAATAAATCAAAAGATATTTCTGATTTTGTAGTTCAAGTGGAAAAAGGAATCCTCTCAGATTCAATTAATACCAGTGGTGAGGTAAAAGCAATAAGGACAAGCAATCTTGGGCCTCGTAAGCAAGGCGTAATAAAAGAAATCAAAGTAGATGAGGGCGATCTTGTAAAAAAAGATCAGATTTTAGCTTCTCTTGATGATGAAGACTTTATCTATAAAATTGAAGAACTTGAATTAAACCTAGAAAAACAAAAATCTGAATTTTTAAGAAGGGAATATTTATATCAAGAAGGTGCGGTAAGTAAAGAAGACTATGAAAGTTATAAAAATAACTACAACATTAGTAGCGCAAAACTTAATGATGCAAAAGCTGAAAAAAGTTTCTATCTAATTAAAGCTCCTTATGGTGGAAAGATAACTGCAAAATATGCTGAGATAGGATCTTATGTCACACCAAGTACAAACTTAAGTTCAGACCCTAAAACCAAAAACTTTATTTTTGAACTATCAGAGGGACTAGAAATCGTTGCTAAAGTCCCTGAAAGTGACATTGGCAGAATAAAAATAGGTCAAGAAGCTTCAGTAAGAATTGAGGCTTATCCCTCAAAAAAATATAGTGCCATAGTTAAAAAAATAGCTACAAGAGCTGTAAAAGATAATAATGTAACCTCATTCGAAGTAACTTTAAATTTTAAAGATATTTCTGAAGAAATTAAAATTGGGATGACTGCAGATCTTGAATTTAGAGTCGAAGGTAATGAAGAAAAAATCTTAGTGCCAACAGTTTCCATTGTCACTGAAAAAGGTGAAAAGGGAATTTTGAAAGTTGATAAAAACAATTCTCCCAAATTTGAAAAAATTGAAATTGGTATTAGTAGTGGGAATAAAACTTCAGTAATTGATGGATTAGAACCTGGAGAGCAAATCTTTATTGATATTCCACCTTGGGCTAAGAAGAGAAAATGAGTTTAAAATCTGAAAACTCTAAAAAACCAATTTTACTTTTAGTCGATGGTCATTCACTTGCTTTTAGAAGCTTCTATGCATTTAGCAAAGGGATTGATGGAGGCTTAACAACCAAAGAGGGATTCCCAACAAGTGTGACTTATGGATTTCTAAAAAGCCTTCTTGATAATTGCAAAAATATTAGTCCTGAGGGTGTTTGTATTACTTTTGATACGGAAAAACCTACTTTCAGGCATGAATTAGATCCAAATTATAAGGCCAATAGAGATGTAGCACCAGATGTTTTTTTTCAGGATATTGAACAACTCGAAATCATTTTAGAAGAAAGCCTTAATTTACCAATTTTTAAATCTCCTGGTTACGAAGCAGATGATCTCCTAGGCACAATTGCAAATGATGCTTCTTCTAAAGGATGGTGCGTGAATATTCTTTCTGGAGATCGGGACTTATTTCAATTAGTAGATGATCAAAAAGATATTTATGTACTTTATATGGGTGGTGGTCCATATGCAAAAAGTGGTAATCCAACTCTTATGAATGAAAATGGAGTAAGAGAAAAATTAGGTGTTGCGCCAGAAAGAGTAGTTGATCTTAAAGCTCTAACTGGTGATAGTTCTGATAATATTCCTGGTATTAAAGGGGTAGGTCCAAAAACTGCAATTAATCTACTAAAAGAAAACGATACACTTGATGGGATTTATCAGGCTTTGGACAAGATTCAGCAGAACAATGATAAAAAATATAAAGGATTCATTAAAGGTTCTGTTATACAAAAGCTTAGAAACGATAAGCATAATGCTTTTCTTTCCAGGGATTTAGCAAAAATAAATACTGAAGTGCCTTTGATATTAAGTGATGGTTATGAATTAAAAAATATAAATCAAGAACTTCTTTCAGAGTTACTGCAAAAACTTGAATTATCAACACTACTTCGGCAAATTGATATTTTCAATTCAACTTTTAGTAGAGGTGGTTTTGACAAAAATAACGTGGCTAAAGAGGCGGAGAAAGATCCAAAGGTCTCTAGTAAAAGTGAATTAAAAAATATTGAAAAAAAAATCCCTAAAATCAAAGTAACCGTTGTAAATGATTTTGAATTACTCGATAAATTAATTCAAAGATTAGAAAAGACTAATGAGATAGTTTCTTTAGATACAGAGACTAATAGTTTAAATCCCATCGATGCGGAACTTGTTGGGATAGGATTATGTCTTGGAGAAGAAACTGATGATTTATTTTATATACCTCTTGGTCATCAAACAAAAAAAGAGACCCCTAATCAATTATCGATTGAAGATGTTTTCTTAAAACTAAGAACTTGGATAGAAGATCCAAAAAAAGAAAAGGCACTCCAAAATTCTAAATTTGACAGGCAAATATTTTTTAATCACGGACTTGATCTTAAAGGCGTAACCTTTGACACCTTGTTAGCAGACTATCTTCTAAATAATCAGGAGAAGCATGGGTTAAGTGAAATTAGTTTTAGATTATTTGGATTTAAGCCTCCCTCATTTAAGGAAACAGTTGGAAAAAATAAGGACTTTTCATTTGTTGATATTGATGAAGCTAGTATTTACTGCGGTTATGATGTATTTCTAACTTTTAAGATTGTCAAAATTTTTAAAGAAAGATTTTCAGCAGAAAAAAATGAATTAAACAAATTGTTCGAAGAAATAGAGCTACCCTTAGAGCCGGTATTATCTCAAATGGAAATGAATGGAATAACCATCGACATCCCTTATTTAGATAAACTTTCAAAAGAACTAAAAAGTACCTTAGAAGATATTGAAAGTAAAGTTTATGAATTAGCAGAGGAGACTTTTAATCTATCTTCACCAAAACAACTTGGTGAGATCTTGTTTGAAAAATTAAATTTGGATAAGAAAAAATCACGGAAAACAAAAACAGGATGGAGTACAGATGCAGTAGTTCTTGAAAGATTAGTCGACGAACATGAAATAATCCAACATTTAATAAAACACAGAACTCTTAGCAAATTACTTAGCACCTATATTGATGCTCTTCCAAATCTTATAAACGAAAAGACAGGAAGAGTTCATACAAACTTTAATCAAGCTGCTACAGCGACTGGGAGACTAAGTAGTAGCAATCCTAATCTTCAAAATATCCCCGTTAGGACTGAATTTAGTAGAAGAATCAGAAAAGCATTCTTGCCTGAAAAAAATTGGAAACTTTTATCAGCTGATTATTCTCAGATCGAATTAAGAATACTTGCTCACTTAGCGGATGAAGAAATACTAATTAATGCGTTTCATAAAAATGACGACATTCATTCTTTGACTGCAAGATTAATTTTTGAGAAAGAAGAAATATCATCCGAGGAAAGGAGAGTTGGGAAAACAATAAATTTTGGAGTTATCTATGGTATGGGTATAAAAAAGTTTGCCCGTTCAACAGGAGTAAGTACTCCAGAGGCAAAAGAATTCCTGATAAAATACAAAGAAAGATATTCAAAAATTTTCAAATTTCTTGAACTCCAAGAAAGGCTTGCCTTATCAAAAGGTTTTGTAGAAACAATTTTTGGTCGAAAAAGAGAATTTAAGTTTGATAAAAATGGACTTGGAAGATTAATTGGGAAAGATCCTTACGAAATTGATCTGCAATCTGCAAGAAGGGCCGGCATGGAAGCACAGTCATTAAGAGCCGCAGCTAATGCACCAATTCAGGGTTCTAGTGCAGACATTATTAAAATTGCAATGGTTCAACTAAATAAGAAATTCATAGAAATGAATGTTCCCGCAAAAATGCTTTTACAAGTACATGATGAATTATTGTTTGAAGTTGAACCAGATTCTTTAGAAATTACGACGAAATTAATAAAGAAGACTATGGAAGATTGTGTAAAATTAAATGTGCCTCTTTTAGTTGATATTGGTATTGGAGACAATTGGATGGAGACAAAATAAACCCTATGAAATACTTAATTTAAGATGATCAAACTTTTTAATACTTTAAGCAAAAGAGTTGAGGTTTTTAAGCCTATTGATGATGTAGTAAAAATTTATTGTTGTGGAGTAACTGTTTATGATTTATGTCATCTTGGGCATGCCAGAAGTTATATAGCTTGGGATGTATTGAGAAGATTTTTAATTTACAGTGATTTCAAAGTGAAGTATGTTCAAAATTTTACAGATATTGATGACAAAATCTTAAAAAGAGCTAGAGAAGAAAGCAGTTCAATGAAGGAAGTATCTGAAAAAAATATTATTGAATTTCATAAAGATATGGATTCTTTAGGAATAATGCGTCCGGATAGTATGCCAAGAGCAACGAATCATATATGCAATATCTGCTCCTTCATAACAATCCTTGAGGACAAAGGTTATGCATACTCTAAGGATGGAGATGTTTATTATTCTGTTTTTAAAAATAAAAATTATGGAAAGCTAAGTAATCAAAATATAAAAGAACAAAATATCAACCAACAAGGAAGAATGGCTAATGATGAAAATAGTAAAAAACTTAATCCGCAAGATTTTGCACTATGGAAAAAAGCAAAAGATGATGAACCATTTTTTGATTCGCCATGGGGTAAAGGTAGGCCTGGATGGCATATTGAATGTTCGGCGATGGTTAAAGATGAATTAGGAGATACTATTGATATCCATTTAGGTGGTTCTGATTTGATTTTTCCACATCATGAGAATGAAATCGCCCAATCAGAAGCAGCCAATGGCAAAAAGCTAGCGAACTATTGGTTACACAATGGGATGGTCAATGTAAATGGACAAAAGATGAGTAAATCCCTTAAAAATTTTAAAACCATCAGAGAGCTAATTAATTCAGGTATAAGCCCTATGACTTTGAGATATTTTGTTATGACTGTGAATTATAGAAAACCACTTGATTTTACTGAAGAAGCTTTAAGGAGTGCTTCAGAAGCTTGGAAAAACATTAATGTAGCCCTCTCTTTTATGGACCTTACAAAAGGTGCTTTTAAATCTATTGATAAAAATGAATCTATCGAAGAAGAATATAAAGAGAAAATAAGCTTTGACTTATCTCAAAAAAAGTTTCAATTTTCTGAGGCTCTGGGAAATGACCTTAATACAGCCGGTGCTATTGCGATTATTTACGATTTAGCAAAACCATTAAAAAACTTTTTAAACCAATTTCAAAGGGTCGAAGGTTTTGAAATAGACCTAAATGAAAAATTCTTTCTACTTGAGAATTTTAAAACTCTTGAAAAGTTGACTGAGGTACTTGGTCTTAAAAAAGAGGTTTTAGTAAAAGAAAGTAAAATAACAGAAGAAGAAATATCTACGCTAATTAATGAAAGATTGAAAGCAAAAAAGGAAAAGGATTATACGAAGGCCGATGAAATTAGGAATTTATTAAAAGAAAAAGGTATTGAACTTATTGATCAATCAAAAGAAATAACAACATGGATAAGGATCTAAATTTTAAGAAAAAAACCAATTTGAAATTTTTGTTTTTTAAATACACCTTTAAATGGGAAGATATTAGAAATATCAGAGAAAATTGAAATACATTACTGTGCTGGGTTCTACTGGTTCAATTGGGACTCAAACTCTCGAAATAGCTAGTGAGCTGCCTGAAAAGTTTAAAGCCGTAGCTCTTTCGGCAGGAAGAAATATTAATTTATTAACCGAACAAGTTAAAAAACATAAACCGGAAGTAGTTGCAATTGAGGATGAAAATCTTATAGAAGATTTAAAAGATAATATTAAAAACTTAGATTTGGATAGTGCTCCCTTGGTTTTGAGTGGAAAGGAGGGTATTAATGCTGTTGCAGCATGGGATAAGGCAGACACTGTGGTAACAGGGATAGTAGGATGTGCTGGCTTAATTCCAACAATGTCAGCAATTAATGCGGGGAAAAATATTGCACTTGCTAACAAAGAAACTTTAATAGCGGCAGGGCCAATTGTTATTCCTGCATTAAAGAAAAATAATAGTAGGCTTTTACCTGCTGATTCAGAACACTCTGCTATCTTTCAATGTTTACAAGGATTACCCAATTATGAAAATGCAGACTTTTCAACAGGAGAGATACCTAAAGGTTTAAAAGCCATACATTTAACAGCTTCTGGAGGTGCTTTCAGAGATTGGGCAGTTGAGGATTTAAAGCATGTCACAGTGGAAGATGCAACTTCACATCCTAATTGGGATATGGGGAAAAAAATAACTGTAGATTCTGCAACTCTTATGAATAAAGGATTAGAAGTTATAGAAGCTCATTATTTATTTGGGACCTCTTACGAAAATATCGAAATAGTTATCCACCCTCAAAGTATTATTCATTCAATGATTGAGATGGAAGATTCTTCAGTATTAGCTCAATTAGGTTGGCCAGATATGAAACTACCTATTTTATATGCGATGAGTTGGCCTGAAAGATTTAAAACAAATTGGAAAAGATTAAACCTAAGTGAAATTGGGAAATTAACTTTTGAAGAGCCAGACGAGTTTAAATATCCATGCATGGGACTTGCCTATGCCGCAGGAAAATCTTCTGGTACTATGCCTGCAGTGCTAAATGCTGCAAATGAAATGGCTGTTGAACAATTCCTTAAAGAAAAAATTTCTTTTCAAGAAATTCCAACATTTATAAGTAAAGCTTGTGAATCACATATGGAGAATTTAAATTTGAGTCCCGAATTGGAGGATATTCTTGAAGTGGATAATTGGGCCAGACTTTTTGTCAAACAAGAAATCAAAAAAGGGAAAAAATATGTAAGTATTGGGTAAAAGCGAATATTTAAAAGATTCAATTAATTATGAAGTATATTTTCAATAGAAATCTAAAAACTTAGAAGAACTACTAATCAAACTTTTTACAAACTAAGATTTTTTTGCTGTAAATTTTAATTTCTTTTTTAAAACTTAAACATCATGGCATTTGATCCCTATCAAGAGATTGTAAAATAGCATTCTCTTCCGGGGATAATTTAATATCAACTTCTGATTGATTTAAATTTTTATCCCTTCTGAAATAAAGAGTTATAAGGTTACCAATTTGTCCTTGATAATAATGTTCCCATCCATATCGGCCATAAATATTTAATAGGTCCTGAATTTGCAAAGATAAATTTCTATTAATTTTTTTAATTGAATCTTTAAACTCATTTTCTAAAAATTCTTTACTTACTCCTAATGCTCGCGCATTAGATTCTTTAACTTTAGGTGGAGGGGTAGAGTTTATATTTAACCCGATAACTCTAAATTCCAAAATAAAATTATTAAATTACTCACGTTCTTATTGTAGAAAAACAGTTAATTAATGAAAAGCAAAGAGGTCTATTTACTATTTGTCATAGAAGTAATAGCTTTATTTTTGTACAATGTTTAATATTCACTAATTCTAAAATGGTAAAGGATTTTAAATATGGCAGACAGTATTCAAAAACACCTTTTACTATGTGCTACACCCACTAAACAGAAATGTTTTAAAGGTAATGAAGGTGAAAAGTCATGGCAATGCTTGAAAAAAACTATAAAAAAATTTGAGAATTATCCTGCTTCAAAAAATATTCATATACTTAGATCAAAAGCTGACTGTTTGAGAATATGTAAAAACGGTCCAATTCTACTTGTTTGGCCTGATGGTATTTGGTACGAGAAAGTTTCTCCTGAACGAATTTCAGAAATTTTCTACTCACATATCATTAACGGTAAACCAATAGAAAGGTGGATTTTTAAAATAACACCATTTTCAGATAGTCCTAGATACTCATAAACCAATTCTTTACGGCTTCGTCTGACCAGCAGCCATAAATAGAGTGGAAACCATTATGTCCTCCTTTTTTAGTTATTAAAATAGTAAATTTATCTATAAATTCTTTACTTAAAGCCAAAGTTGGCTCATGTGGAACCCAAGGATCATCCTTTGCATGAATAAACAATGTTGAAGGTAGCTTTTTTATTGATTTATGGATTCTAAATATTGGAGAAGATTTAATATAGTAATCTTCTAAAGAATTAAATCCCCAACTAGGAGCTGTAAACTTTTCATCAAATTTTCTTATAGTTTTTAATCCTATAATTTTTTTTCTTAATTTCTTGTTATTAAGAATTTTGCCTTCATCATTAAATCCATTCCATAACTGATTTTTTAATCGGTGAAGTAGCCATTTTTGATAGAAAGAATTTCTAGGTTTTTCAATACAGAGACTACATGATGACAAATCTAAAGGACTACTTACACATGCCAAGCCATCTAAAAGTATTTCTCCATTGTTCTCTTCGTAATCTAAGCAGGCATTTAAAAGAATTGTTCCACCTAAAGATAATCCAACCCCGTATATTGGAAGATTATTTTTTTCTTTAATAAGATCTTTAAACTCGAAATTTATTAATTTTTTAAAATATTTAATTGCTGAAATAACATCACTAGAGCATCTTGCGCAATAATTCCCTTTTGCTAAATATCTTGCAGGACCAGCACCTCTTAGATTTAATTTAAGAACTCCAAAACCATTTTTTGCTAATTTTCTAGAAATTCTTCTTAAACCAAAACGCTTAGTTGAGCCCCCTAACCCATGCGTAACGATAACAAAACCCTTAAGAGTATTTAATTTATCTGGTAATTCTAAAAATCCTAGAAGATAATCGCATTCAAAATATTCTGACAGAATTTTATTAATTGGAAATAATATTTTTTCATTTTTTTTTGATTTATCAAAATCAATAACAAAGGTATCTCTCAAAGTTTGTAAATCACCACCTATCCAAGGTAAGACCTCCAGAAATGGCTTATTTTTTAAGAAATCTGAAAAAAGAGAGGATCTAGTATTATTTTTCTCCAACTCCAAGATCCTTTAATTCTCCTATAAGATCATTCAAGACCTTTTTAGCATCTCCAAATACCATCGAGGTATTGGGAAGATCAAACAAATCATTTTTAATTCCTGAGTAACCTGCACTCATACCTCGTTTAATTACAAATACAGTTCTTGCTTCTTGAACATCAAGGACTGGCATGCCATATAAAGGTGAAGAACTATCATTTTTTGCCTGAGGATTCACTACATCATTTGCACCTAAAACCAAAACAACATCCGTTGCTGGAAAATCAGGATTTACAACATCCATTTCTTTAAGTTGCTCGTAAGGAACGTCTGCTTCTGCTAAAAGTACATTCATATGTCCAGGCATCCTCCCCGCGACAGGATGTATCGCATAAACAACTTCAATTCCATTTTGCTCTAGTTTTTTTGTCACTTCCCTTAATGTATGTTGGGCCTGAGCCACTGCAAGTCCATAGCCAGGAACAATTATTACCTTGTTGGCAGCCTCTAAAGTCAACGCACATTCTTCAACACTACAAGAAGTTATATTGGTATATTCTCCTGATCCAGAAGAGGTCGTGCTTTGCGCAGATAAAGATCCTCCAAAAAGGACTGAGACCAATGATCTATTCATACCCTTGCACATTACTTGAGTAAGAATTAGACCTGCTGCTCCAACCATTGCACCTGCAACTATCAAAAGCTGACTATCAACAACAAAACCTGCTGCTGCCGCTGCAATTCCTGAGTAGCTATTTAATAAAGATATAACAACTGGCATATCGGCTCCTCCAATTGGCAAAGTAACTCCTATTCCTAAAAGAGAAGAAACTACAACTAAAAGCCAAATAGAACTTGTATTACCGTTTATTAGATCGAAAAAAGCTATCAAGGAAGCAACAGCAAAAACAATATTTACAAAATGTCTACCTTTACTCTGAGTCCATCCTGGAGTTGACAACCAACCCTGCAACTTTGCCATAGCCACAATTGAACCAGTGAAAGTAATGGCACCTACAAATATAGAAACAGATATAGAAACTTCGTTAATAAGTGACTTGAAGAAATCAACATTTTCTAAACTATTTGATATTGGGAAAATAGCTACTCCTAGAGCCACTAAAAGTGATGACATTCCTCCGCAACCATTAAACAATGCAACTGTTTCAGGCATAGAAGTCATTGGTACTTTCTTTGCAAGGATTGCTCCAAGCAAACTACCTATTATTGATCCAATTATTATCCAAATCCAAGATTGAATAGTAACTCCAGAAGTCCCCAAATAATAGGATAGTAATCCAATTACTGATAGCGACATTGCAAACGCAGCTAATCGATTGGCATCTCTTGCTGATTTTACTTTTGATAACCCTTTTATTCCTAAAGCCAGTAAAAGTACAGCGAGAAGATCAATAATGAATTTAATGATTACGGGTAGATTCATGCTAAAAATTACTTCTTATTTGATGGTTTGCGGCTAAACATTGCGAGCATTCGATCAGTTACAAAGAACCCTCCCACAACGTTGAAAAGAGCAAATCCGAGAGAAACAGAACCAATAATTAAAAGTGGTAAGTTACCCTCAGCTTTAACAATTAGAGTCAATGCTGCTAACATTGTTATTCCTGAAATTGCATTAGCTCCACTCATTAGAGGCGTATGAAGAGTTGGAGGAACTTTTCCAATTAACTCAAGGCCTAATAAACTACCTAGTAATAGGACCCACAGAAGACTTATAAAAGACATAATTTTAAAACCTCAATTTTCAAAAACTTTATTTTGAAGAATAACTCCTTCATCGCTTAATAAACATCCAGAAATGAGTTCATCCTCTTTATCTAATTTAATTACACCATCTTTTATAAAGGGTGTAATCAAAGATGTTAAGTTCTTAGCATAAAGTGAACTAGCATCATAAGGAACTGATGAAGGTAATTCACCAGCCCCTATAAGTTTTACGCCATCTTTGATAATCGTTTCATTTGATTTTGTTCCTTCACAATTACCTCCTTGCAAAACTGCCAAATCAATCACTACCGAACCAGATCTCATTTTTTCAAGCATTGGAGTATCTATTAAAACTGGTGCCTTTTTACCCAAAACTTGAGCGGTACAAATAGCAACATCAGCTTCAGATAAATATTTAGTTAAAGTAGCCTTCTGCTTTGAAAGGAATTCAGGAGTTACAGCTTTTGCATAACCTCCAGCCTCTCCAGGTTTTTCGTCAACTTCAGGAAGCTCTATAAATCTTGCTCCAAGTGACTCTACTTGTTCTTTAACAGCAGGTCTTATATCGGATACAAAAACTATTGCACCGAGCCTTTTTGCTGTAGCAACTGCCTGTAACCCTGCTACCCCTCCTCCAAGAACAACAACTTTAGCCGGTTGAACCGTACCTGCTGCAGTCATAAGCATAGGGAAATATCTATCTAATTCACTTGCAGCTAAAAGAACGGCTTTGTAACCAGCGATATTGGCTTGTGAAGAAAGAACATCAGAAGATTGTGCCCTACTAATTCTAGGAAGCAACTCTAGTGATAAAGCTGAAATCTTATTGCTATTTATAATCTTAAGAAGATCCTTGTTACCATATGGATTAAGAAGACCAATTAGAATAGCGCCTTTTTTTAATTTAATTAAATTATCCTCAGAAGGGGTTTGAACACAAAATATTATGTCCGCTTCACTCCAAATGTTCTGATCTAAATCACTAATTATTGTTCCCCCTGACTCTTTATAGGATACGTCACTAAACCCTGATAATTTTCCTGCGGCACTTTCAATATAAATATCACAACCAAGGCTTTTTAATTTCTTTACCACCTCTGGAGAAGCTGAAACTCTCCTTTCTCCAGGGCTTGTTTCGGAAGGAATAAGTATCTTTGTCAATTTATTTATTTTTTTAGACATACTAAATATAAATTGAAGATAGTCAAAAGTCTTGGATTTTTGTTAAAAATATATTTTCTTTTTTGCAAAAAATAGCTATCTAGAATATATAAGCACTAATAATCCAATGAGTATAAAAGCAATCGAATGTCCAGATGGAGTATGTCACAGCCATCATGGTGGTCATGCTGTCCCTAGACAAGCTATGCAAAAAAATCTAGAAAAGCATGGTAAAGACTGGTGCGAGAAATTAGCAGAGAGAATTTATGAAATGTCAGTAGATACTTTCTCACAAACAGTGATGCCCAGTCTCCACTCCGCTGGTTGGCAAAGAAGACATTTAGATTGGGAATTCAAACTGGCAGAAAATGATTCCGAACCTGATGAAGCTTTAGTTGAAGGGATTATCAATGCCACAGAAAGCTTTTTAAGGAGTAGTGAAGTACATCGATTATTTATTCAGGAATTAGTGCAAGGTACATTTGAAGAAGCAAATGACAAAAAGATAATTTCTAAAGCGATAAAATCTATTATAGAAGAGGAAATTGTTAGCTCATTAAGAGAAAAAAAAGAAACTCTTTTGAGAAAAATATCCGCAAAATTAGTATTAGAAGAAAAAGTTAGCGAGGAACTTGCAATAAATTCAGCTAAAGAGGGTTTTGACGAAGTTGAAAGGCTGCTTGCTAATCATAGCGAGGCAGTTTAACACGATTTCTTTATATTCTCTTTATAATTCGTCCAAAAATTAGCTCAAATATAAATTAAATGTTAAATTATTGTTTGGAAGTACAAAGTTGTAACTTTTTAGACAATACTTATACCTTTTGATGTGTTTATGTATATTAAACTTGTTAGTTTAAATGGACAATTTCATTAGAAAAAGAATCGACATTGCGACCTGTTGGGCTACCAATAGAATTTCTGCAATGGATACTCTAGAAAGATATGAAGACAGTTACGCAATCGCAGAAGAATTTAGAGAGTGGATATTACACATAGGAGAAAAGAACGAAAATTTAAAAGATTCTGTTTTAAACTTCCCAAAGGAATTAAAAAAATTATTAGACCAGCAAGTCAACGATTAAATAAAAAATCGATCGAGTGAAATCCGCCCTACATTATTTGGGTTTCTTGTTTAATATTGGAAGTGAAATAATAAAATAAATGGAAAATAAAGACAAAAATTCTAATGTAGAAAATGTTGTAATTATAGGTTCTGGACCTGCAGGTTATACAGCTGCAATATATGCAGCAAGAGCAAATCTTCAACCTTTGCTCGTAACAGGATTTAGTTCTGGTGGCATTCCTGGCGGACAATTAATGACCACAACATTTGTTGAAAATTATCCAGGTTTCCCAGATGGAGTGCTAGGTCCTGAATTGATGGATCTAATGAAGGCTCAAGCAGAAAGATGGGGTACTAATTTATACGAAAGTGATATCGTCTCAATAAATACTGATTCACATCCCTTTGAATTAAAAACTTTAGAAGGAACTATAAAAGCTAACTCAATTATTATTGCAACTGGAGCAAGTGCAAATAGATTAGGCGTGATAAATGAAGATAAATTCTGGAGTAAAGGAATAAGTGCTTGTGCAATATGTGATGGAGCTACCCCACAATTTAGAGATGAAGAATTAGCTGTTATAGGAGGAGGGGATTCTGCATGTGAAGAAGCGGCATACCTCACAAAGTATGGCAGCAAAGTGCATTTGATTGTTAGATCAGAAAAATTAAGAGCTAGCGCAGCTATGGTTGATAGAGTAAAAGCTAATCCAAAGATAGAAATCCATTGGAACACAAAAGTTGATAAAGCTGATGGTTCTGAATGGCTTGAGAAAATACAAACTATTCACTCTCAAAAAGGCAAAGGAGAAATCAATATAAAGGGTCTTTTTTATGCAATAGGGCATACACCAAATACGAAGTTTCTAGATAACAAAATTGATCTTGATAATAAGGGATACATTGCCTGCAAATCAGGAAGACCAGAAACATCTGTTGAAGGCATTTTTGCGGCGGGTGATGTTGTTGATTCTGAGTGGCGACAGGGAGTTACAGCTGCAGGAACTGGATGCATGGCAGCTTTAGCTACCGAAAGGTGGCTAGCCGAGAAAAACTTAGCAAAAACTATAGTCAGAGAAACACCCGAACCAGAAAAAAAACTTAATTCATCAGATTTTAATGAAGAAGAAGTTAATGAAGATACCTTCGATTCAAACTCTGAATGGCAAAAAGGTAGTTATGCATTAAGGAAACTTTATCACGAGAGTAAAAAACCTATCTTAGTAATTTTTAGTTCTCCAAGCTGCGGCCCATGTCATGTTTTGAAACCACAGTTGAAAAGGGTAATTAAAGAACTTGATGGTGCAGTGCTAGGCGTTGAAATAGATATTGATAAAGATCAAGATATTGCAAAACAAGCTGGTATCAATGGCACACCAACAGTTCAACTTTTTAAAGAAAAATTATTAAAAAAACAATGGCAGGGTGTTAAACAAAGAAGTGAGTTTAAAGAAGCGATAAAAAACATTCTTTAAAGTAACTTTTTACTTATTATTCCTCTTAGGGTTGTTTTTATTGGTAGTAGGTCTAGCACCACCGCCTGCATTTCTTTCTCGATAGGTTATTCTCCCTCGAGAAAGATCATAAGGACTTATCTCAACTAACACTTTGTCTCCGGCCAATAATTTAATTCTAAATTTTGTTAACTTACCTGCAGCTCTACATAAACATTGATGTCCTTCAGGTTGTTCTAAGGTAACCAAATAAAATCCATTTCCCTGCTCTTTTTCTATTACACCTGAAGTTTCAATCATTAATTAAGCTTTTACTACATCAATAATATCAGAAAAAGATTGGCCAAAATTGATTTAAGAAAAATTACATGCTTAAAAAAATTAAATTTACTTCAAATTGAAAATTTAATTTCATTAATTATTTGAAGTTGACCATAGTAAAAATTAGCTTTCGCAATTTTTTCAGAATCTTCTAATTGATCAAAAAAAACAAATCCCAGGCTTTCCCATAATGAAGAACCGCATACATTATTCAATTCATTTTTTGCTTCTTTTGCAAAATTATCTAGCTTTCGTTCAAGATTTTTAGATTTTGAAACAGACATGAGTACTAATATATTTAGTACAAATATACTATATAAGTCCAAAATTGCAATGTTAAAAAGGTAATCTCTTTTTTTCTTCAATGTTTAGATCAGCTTCCATTTCCCTTAGTCTCTTAAGTATCTGTTGATAGTATTCCTTGATATAGCTCTCTAGTGATGTCATATCTTCTTTTTTTAGATCCAATATTTCGTAAGTTTTGCTCATGTCAGCATCTAATGATTCTCCACTACTTGTTACTTCAGCGAAAGCCAATCTTTCGGCAACATTTAAAGAATCCTGGAAAAAAGAAACTACTTTCTGAGTAATATTAATCAGGAAAGGAGAAACTCTAAAAATTTTTGCCTTTTTTTCGCTAAATTTCTCACATAGGGATATGACTTCGTTTGAATCCCATGCTTTGGGGCCAACCAATGGCAATGAAGTTCTATGAGTTTTTGGATTATTCACTGCTGCGACAATAACTTTTGCCATATCTTGAGTATTCATATAAGCAATTTTTGTTGGGGTCCCACTCATCCATACTGCTTGACTATCCAAGATTGGGATTGCAAATTGACCTATAACTCCTTGCATGAATGCTGCACATTTGAAGATTGTAAATTCTAGATCAGATTTCTCAAGAAGTTTTTCAGTACAGTGTTTAATGTCCATTAATGGAACGTTCCTGAATTTTTCTGTTAATAGTATTGAAAGGAATATCACCCTTTTTACATTTAGGGATTCACAAGCATTGAACAAATTAAGTTTTCCATCCCAATCTATTTCATAAATACTTTTTGGATCATCAGGTCTACTAGTTGCCGCATCAATAACTGCTTCAATATCTTGCAATGCATATTCAATGTCTGAAGAATTTAATATATTACCTTTTGTAAGCTCACAACCCCACTCTTGTAGAAAAGAAGCTTTTCTTGGGTTTCTGACAAAGCATCTTACTTCATGTCCCTCTTCTATGGCTTGCTTTGCTATTTGCCTACCAAGAGTCCCTGTTGCTCCTACTAAAAGAATCTTCATACTTAAGATTTACTTAACCTGTAGACCATAACTCAATTTGTTATGTATTCGTGAGAATCAATCTCCCTGAAACTTTAATAGTAATGCACCACCAACCAATCCTATTGGTATCAATATCCAAAAAACTGCTGCAATACTAAAAATTTCTTTAGCCATAGTAAAATTTAATGATTAATATAATTTACATTCAATATACATTTATTTGTTAAAAAAGTAGATAATGCAAATAACTTGAAAATTTTGCCTATATGAACACCAATTTTAAAGAAGAAAATATTAACTACCCTAATTACTGGAATTGGAATGGTTTTAAAATTTGTTGGAGTGTTACTGGAGAACAAAATAAAATTCCAATTATCTTTCTACATGGATTTGGTGCTAGTCGAAAACATTGGAGAAACAATTTAGAGTATTTTGCAAAAAGGGATTTTGCCTCTTATTCTTTGGATTTAATAGGATTTGGAGATTCAGATCAACCTGGTATAAGACAAATTGGGAGATTAAATAATGAGATTTGGTGCAATCAAGTGAAAGACTTTATTACACAGGTTATAAGACCAAAGAATTCTGGGAAAGTAATTCTCATTGGTAATTCTCTTGGATCATTAGTGGCTTTAACATGTGGTGTTTTATTAGAGGACCAGATTGCAACAGTTATTGCATCTCCTCTACCTGATCAAATTAAGAAAAACGTAAAGAAAGAAAAAAAGAAATCATTTTTAAAAAAATTTAAAGATAGATTCATAACAATATTTTTTATATTTTTCCCTTTAGAGATTATTTTATTTTTAATTGCAAAATTAGGGGTTATAAGGCTAGGGCTAAATTCTGCCTATTTCAAAAAAGGTAATATTGATCCAGAACTAATAGATTTAGTAACAAAACCCGTTTTAAGGAGGACTGCAGCCAGATCATTAAGAGCAATGTGTATTGGAATGTCAACAAGAGATGTAAAATTTCAAGTCTCTTACCTTTTAAGAAAACTTAGTACCTCAAAAAAAGTACCTTTATTATTAATTTGGGGCGATAAAGATAATTTTATACCTTTATTTCTTGGTAAAAAGATTGCAAATCTCTATAGATGGGTAAAATTAAAAATAGTATCCAACTCAGGGCATTGCATACATGATGAAGATCCTTCAATATTCAATAGTATCTCTTATCAATGGATTAGAGATTTAAAAACCTTTTAAAATATGAAACATACATTATCAGTTCTTGTAGAGGACGAATCTGGAGCCTTGAGTAGAATCTCAGGTCTTTTTGCTAGAAGGGGTTTCAACATAGATAGCCTTGCAGTAGGACCTGCAGAATCTAAAGGGATTTCAAGGTTAACCATGGTAGTAGAGGGTGATGATGAAACTCTTCAACAAATGACTAAGCAACTTAATAAGTTATTTAATGTTCTGGGAGTTGTAGATTTTACTAATCTCGCAGCTGTTGAGAGGGAATTGATGTTACTAAAAGTTTCATCGAAAGAAGATACCAGAAGTAATATCCTTGATATAGTGCAGATTTTCCGTGCAAAAGTTGTTGATGTATCAGATATAGCATTAACTCTCGAGGTAGTTGGAGATCCTGGGAAGTTAGTCGCTCTAGAGAAATTACTAGAGCCATACGGCATCCTTGAAATAGCGAGGACTGGTAAGGTTGCTCTTAAACGTTCTTCAGGAGTTAATACAGAAATGTTGAAAATAAACAAATATTCTCTAGAAATTTAATTAAATATCTGGACTGCCTTGATATAGTCTTCTTCATTTATTTTTTTGAGTACATCTAATCCTTTAATAATCTTTCCAAAAATCGAATATCTTCCATCGAGTTCTGGGATTTTACTAGTTACAAAAAAAAATTCAGTAGCTGAAGACTTTTTCTTACCGCTCTTAACCATAGCGATTGAACCACTCTCAAAAGTATTAATTAAATTTATAGTTTCATTAGGATTTTTTATTTGATAGTTATATCTTGGTTTAATTTCTTCTTTGAATTTAATTTCTAAGGGTATTGAGGCACTCGTCTTATTTAGGGTTTGATTTTGTTCAATGTAAAATTCATTTTCTGGATTAACTCCTCCGTGTATAAATTTTATTTGGGGATAGTTAATTATTTTATAAAATTTTTTATTTTTATATATATTATTATTAATATTTTCTAGAAAATTAGAGACTGTGACTGGGTAATCTTTACCTAATAATTTAACCTCGAAATCACCTTTTGAGGTTTTAAAGTAGATTATTTTATTTCCTTTTGTACAAGTTAGTTTAAGTTTTTGGCAATAATAATTTGAATCAATCTCATTTTTAAAACTACAAGCTGGTACAAAAAACAAAATCTGGATTAAAAATAATGCTTTAAATGGAAATACCTTTTTTATTTTAGTCCCTCCAAATTAACATTCAAAAATTTAGCCAGCCTCGCTCCTTCTTCTTCAACCTGAAGAAGTGGTTTAAGTTCACCTGCACCGCTTAAAGGGAGTGGTTTTTTTCTACCTTTTAGTACTAGTGCGATTCTTCTTCTAGGATTAAATCCTTCACTTATATCTAGCTTAACCGATTTAATTTCATCAAAATTCAACTTAACTTCAATATCTTTAAATAACCCTTTTCTTTTTATCTCAACAGATTTTGAAGATTTATCAAAAGAATTACTTCCAGAACCAAAATTAATAAATACCAAATACCACAAATAAAAGTTCAATAAATTGGCTATTATTCCATACGCTCCCATTATTATTCCTTGAGGTATGAATAATAAAGTTGACGGATTGCCCAGAGGTAATAGATCCCTGCCTGTGTAGCTTGATAATGAGGCCAAAAGAAAACCAATACCACCGATCGTTAACATTCCACCAATTATATAATTTGAAATTTTTCTTGAACCGCCAATTTTTTGTTCGATTTTATCGAATGACGTAAGGTCTGAATTCATTTTTAGCTTTTTTTAGGGCCTAATTTAGATAATTTAACAAAGTAAGGGAGTATTCTTACCTAATTTTTAATAAAAAAGTCAGGAAAGCTTTACAAGGCATTTCAGATATACAAATATTTCCCCACATTACTCTCAATCTTTGTTACAGTCACTGCGTATCCCGAAGCTAAAAACGATTTCTCATGACGATCGCAGTTGGTAGCGCCCCACAAAGAGGATGGTTTGATATCCTTGATGATTGGTTGAAGCGCGACCGCTTTGTATTTATTGGTTGGTCCGGACTACTTTTACTTCCTTGTGCATATCTTGCAATAGGCGGTTGGTTTGTCGGCACAACATTTGTTACCTCTTGGTACACACACGGAGTTGCAAGCTCATACCTTGAAGGTTGTAACTTTTTAACAGCAGCTGTAAGTACCCCTGGTGATGCCATGGGACACAGTCTTCTATTTTTATGGGGTCCTGAAGCCCAAGGTAGTTTCGTAAGATGGCTACAACTTGGTGGTCTTTGGAACTTTGTTGCATTACATGGAGTATTTGGCCTAATTGGTTTTATGCTTCGTCAGTTTGAAATTGCTGGCCTTGTTGGAATTAGACCATACAACGCATTAGCTTTTTCAGCAGTAATAGCAGTTTTCACAAGTATTTTCCTTATTTACCCTTTAGGACAGCACAGTTGGTTCTTCGCACCTTCATTCGGTGTTGCAGCAATCTTCCGTTATATCCTATTCATTCAAGGTTTTCACAATATTACTTTAAACCCATTCCACATGATGGGAGTAGCTGGAATTCTTGGTGGTGCTCTACTTTGCGCTATTCATGGAGCTACAGTACAAAATACTTTGTATGAAGATACAAGTATTTATACAGATGGTAAGGTTCAGAGTTCAACATTTAGAGCTTTTGACCCAACACAGGAAGAAGAAACCTATTCAATGATTACAGCGAATAGATTCTGGAGTCAAATCTTCGGTATCGCTTTCTCAAACAAGCGTTTTTTACACTTCTTAATGCTATTTGTACCTGTTATGGGTATGTGGACATCTTCAATTGGTATTGTCGGCTTAGCACTAAATTTAAGAGCTTATGATTTCGTAAGCCAAGAAATACGTGCAGCAGAAGATCCAGAATTTGAAACTTTCTATACAAAAAATATACTTTTGAACGAAGGTATGCGAGCATGGATGTCTTCTGTGGATCAACCACACGAAAACTTTGTATTCCCTGAGGAGGTTCTTCCACGTGGAAACGCCCTTTAATAATTTATTAAGAGCTCCAAACCAAAGTATTGAAGAAACTGGCTATGCCTGGTATGTAGGTAATGCTAGATTAATCAATTTATCTGGACGTTTATTAGGAGCTCACATTGCTCACTCTGGACTAATAGTTTTTTGGGCGGGAGCAATGATGCTCTTTGAGGTTAATCATTTTACTTTTGATAAACCAATGTGGGAGCAAGGTCTAATCTGTATGCCACACGTTGCGATGTTTGGCTACGGTATTGGCCCTGGTGGTGAAGTTACTGACATCATGCCTTTCTTCCAAGCAGGTGTGGTTCATTTGATAGCTTCTGCTGTTCTTGGTTTTGGTGGTATTTACCATTCATTAGCAGGTCCAGAAAAACTTGAAGAAGATTTTCCATTTTTCTCCACTGATTGGAGAGACAAAAATCAAATGACTAATATCCTCGGATATCATTTGATTGTCCTTGGTGTAGGTGCATTGGCATGGTCAGTTAACTGGTGTTTTATTGGCGGTGCATATGACACATGGGCTCCTGGTGGTGGAGAAGTTAGACTTGTTAACCCAACTTTAGATCCAAGGGTTATTCTTGGTTATCTATTTAGATCTCCATGGGGAGGTGCTGGTTCAATAATCGGTGTTAACTCCATTGAAGATATTGTTGGTGGACATGTTTATGTGGGTATTACTGCAATTATTGGAGGAATATTCCATATCTTTACCAAACCTTTTGGATGGGCAAGAAGAGCATTCATCTGGAATGGTGAAGGACTCTTAAGTTACGCTCTAGGTGGAATTTGTGTAGCAAGTTTTATTGCTTCAACATTCATCTGGTTTAATAATACTGCTTACCCTTCAGAGTTTTATGGCCCAACTAATGCTGAAGCTTCACAGGCTCAAAGCTTTACTTTCCTTGTGAGAGACCAAAGAATTGGAGCTAACGTAGGTTCAACAATGGGACCAACAGGTTTAGGTAAGTATCTCATGAGATCTCCTACAGGTGAAATTATATTTGGTGGTGAAACAATGAGATTTTGGGACTTCAGAGGTCCATGGTTAGAGCCTTTAAGAGGTCCTAACGGTTTGAGCCTCGAGAAAATCCAAAATGATATTCAGCCTTGGCAAGTAAGAAGAGCTGCTGAATATATGACTCATGCTCCCAACGCTTCTATCAACTCTGTTGGTGGAATCATTACAGAGCCAAATGCTGTTAACTTTGTTAACTTAAGACAATGGTTAGCTGCAGCTCAATTCTTCCTAGGATGGTTTACATTCATCGGTCACCTTTGGCATGCTGGACGTGCTAGAGCAGCCGCTGCTGGTTTCGAGAAAGGAATCGACAGAAAGAGTGAACCAGCTCTAGAAATGCCTGATTTAGATTAATCTCTACTTCACAAAAATACCCTATCGAAAGATAGGGTTTTTTTTTGTTATTTTTGTTTATTTTTTTTATATTAATTATCTATATAAATTCTTTCTTAGCCATGGCAAACTCAACCCCATAACATTACTGAAGCAACCCTCTATTTTTTCTATATATTTACCGCCTATTCCTTCCAAAGCAAATCCACCTGCACAGTATAAAGGTTCGTTTGTATCTACATAACTTTTGATTTCCCAATCTTCCAACTCAGAAAAATAAACTCTTGAACTTACTGTTTTTTTTATTATTTCAGTGATTTTAAAAATTTTGGAAGTTGAATCAAAATTGCCAAATATTAGAGTATGACCAGTATGTAAATATCCAAATTCTCCAGACATTTTTTTCCATCTATTAAATGCCTCCTCTTTATTAGATGGTTTTCCATAAGCTTCCCCTTTAAATTCAAAAATTGAGTCGCACCCAAGTATTTCCAATGGACCATAATTAAATTCTTTAGGAAATAATGTTGTAGGAATATTTTCAGATAAACTATTAGCCTTTTGAAAAGATAATTCCAAAGCTAAATTAAATATATTCTCTTCTTGAATAGTAGTTTCATCAAAGTCACTTGATATTTGGATAAATTGAATTTGACAATTTTCTAGTAATTTCTTTCTAGATTGAGAAGCAGAGGCTAGAATTAACACAAATTTTTTACCAAATTATAATTCAATTTACTGATTAATTAATTTTAAAATTAGTATAAATTACGAATGGAGCTAGAAGCGAAATTACATGCAATAAAGAAACCAATAATGGTCTTAGGTACTTCCAGTGGAGCAGGGAAATCGTTAACAGTTACTGCTATCTGCAGGATTCTTAAAAATTTAGGAGAAGAACCAATACCTTTTAAAGGACAAAACATGAGTAACAACGCTTGGGTTGATTGGGAAGGTGGAGAAATGGCATATTCACAAGCACTTCAAGCATTCGCATGTGGTATTAAACCTTCTTCAGAGATGAATCCCGTTTTATTAAAACCACAAGGAAACTCAATAAGTGAGGTGATTCACCTTGGCAAAAGTATGGGGGTCACTACTGCAAAAAGTTACTACAAAGATTGGTTTATTCCAGGATGGGAAGTAATTAAAAAAAGTTTAAACCTTATTTATAAAGAAAATCCAGATTGTCGTTTAATTATCGAAGGAGCTGGCAGCCCAGTAGAAATGAACTTAATTCATAGAGACCTTACTAATTTAAGAATTGCAAAGTATTTAAGAGCCAACTGCATTTTAGTCACTGATATTGAGAGGGGGGGGGTATTTGCACAAATAATCGGAACTCTCGAATTAATGAAACCTGAAGAAAAGAAACTTATTAAGGGGATTATTATAAATAGATTCAGAGGGGACCTTTCATTATTTCAAGAAGGGAAAAATTGGATAGAAAATAAAACTCAAATTCCTGTAATTGGTATTATTCCATGGTTAAATGATTCATTCCCTCCAGAAGATTCTTTGGACTTATTAGAAAAAAAATCTCATTTTAAAAATCCTGAGATTAAAGTTGGAATTATAAAATTACCATCTATAAGTAACTTCTCAGATTTTGATCCATTAGAAAATGAGGAATCAATATTAATTGAATGGATTAAAGAATCGCAAAACTTGATCGAGTATGACTTTGTTATTCTCCCGGGAAGTAAACAAACTATTAAAGATCAAATATTTCTTGAAGAGTCTGGTTTATCTGACGACATAAGGGAATATTCAAATAACAAGGGTAATATTATTGGGATTTGTGGAGGTTTACAAATGTTAGGGACAACACTTGAGGATCCATATTTTAAAGAGGGTTCCAAAAATTATTCTGAACAAAAAATTAATGGGATTGGATTACTACCATTAAAAACTACTTTCTCTGATAAAAAACTAACACGTCAGATAAACTCTGAATCTGTATGGCCATGTAGATCAAAAATTAATGGGTTTGAAATTCATAATGGTCAAACTGAATTAGAAGGCATAAAAAGCGCACTAAAGATTAAAACTATTTTTAAAGACTTAGATCTAGGTTGGTACAAAGAGAATAATGGGGGTGGGACTATTGCAGGAACATATATTCATGGGATCTTTGAAAATGATAGATGGAGAGATCAATATATTAATTTAATAAGGAAAAGAAAAAACTTACCAATATTAAATAAAAAATCTATATCTTATAAAAAGAAAAGAGAATCTATTATCAATAATCTTGCGAATGAATTCGATAAACATCTAAATCTCACATCATTTTTTAATTGAAAGAAACAAACATTAAAATTTTATGGCCAAACAATATTGAAACATTTGTTTCAGAGGGAGATGATTGGTTCTCTAGTGCAGAAAAAGCAGGTTTAGAAATTCCAACTGGTTGTCTTACAGGAAGTTGTGGAGCCTGTGAAATAGATGTAAATGGAGAAACAGTAAGAGCTTGTATAAGTGGTATTAAAAATAATAAAAAAAATATATTAAAGGTTTCTTTGACTACAGATCCCTTCTGGGAAAACTAAATCTTCTTTTATTATTAATTAGATATTAAATTTAAATTTCAATAAAGTTGAAATTGACTTATAGCTATTAATCTAGAAATTTTTAAAATTTATACTATTTGAACTGGAATAATTTTAATGATATGAAAATTCCAACAACAGTAGTAAATAGGCAAAAAAAAAGACCCCTTAATTACAGGGGTCTTTTTTAGTTTTACTGAATAAAGTGTTTCCTTGTTTCCACTAATTCAATAAAACAACTCCTCTACTTTTATAAGGTAGGCAAATTATTTCTTTCACGTGGAAAGTGAGAATAAAATATTACCTAAATGTCACATATGCCAGTTTATTGATTTAAGTAATTCTGACAAAAAAGCCCCCACTGTAAAATGTGTTCTGCAATTTGGAAGTAGATATAACTTCGCCGCGCTTAAAGATTTAATCACTTAAAAAAAGAATTTATAATTTTTGCCTACTTGGAAGTGAATAGATTTATAAAACGGAGAGGGTGTAATCTGAACTCAGAATACATCCCTGTCTACATCACTAATCTTAGGGAAAGAATAGAGAAATTACAAAAATAACCCCATTTTGTACCACATGAAATCGGTAAGTGTTATTTTGTCTGCCCCCTAAAATAACACTTTTTTAGGTGTTAGGGAACGCTAAAATAATACTCTAAATTCCGTCAGTTCGGTTGATATAACTGAGTTTATATACTATAATATTGGTATCTAAGTCGGACTATTTTTAAGTTCTTTATAAAAAGAATAATCTATTACTTTCCGACAGTAAAGATAAGAAATCAATCAAAAAATATAAACATTTCTATCTGAGAAATCAAGACTAGAACTGCAATAAAACACTTTATCAACACGACCGAGAAACACCCACTTGAACCTGCTCATCAAAAGATCGCAGACTATCTGGCGAGTATCTGATCTAAAGTCTTTTCATCTGAAACAACAATGAAATCATCAAAGTGAATTGTTTGATCGGGGTAACTCACTCCAAATACTCGATCTCGATAGATACCGATTCTGATATGACTTTGATAATAACGTCCACGCCAATCATAAGTGACACCATTATAATCAAACATCAATTCGCCATCTTTATAAACTTTCACAAAACCATCATCATTCTTTGTATTATGGATTCCAATCTTATATGTACTCCATTTCCCTAATGGAGTGACACTCGCTGTACCATCAACATCTCTGTCTTTACTTTCACTTCGGTACTTTTTCCATTTTTGAAACCAATATTTTCCTCCATAGTTTTTATACTTTGTTTCAATACGATGAAGGCGCTCTTCCTTTCGACTTATAGATCGACCTGCATCTCCTCCGGTATCTCCTCCTATTTGCAATCTATTTCCATTTTCATAATAACGTAATCCTATCAGAGGACCATTTTTTCCATCATCAATATGCATTGTGTTTTTGAATTGAAAAAATAATACTCTGTCGTCGATATGAGTAAAATCCTCTGGAAGTCTTTTTTTGAAACTGATCCATATTTCTTTACCTAATGCTTTTTTGGGTTTGACCTGAAATTCTGCTCTTTCAGTTGTTTCCTTTTCTCTTCCTTTTTGATCAACATTCCATCCATCTTTCACTGTCACTTCAAGATACTGATTGCCATCAGGATCTTTTCTAATTTTGAATGGTTTTCGACCTGTACCCTTATTGTTGGTCGTAAATTTGTTGGTTCTCAATCTTCCTTCTTTTTCATTTTCAAAGTCCTCAGAGAAATTCCAAGGAGATCGACCCTTTGAGTATGAATTACCACTGGTAAAACATATCAATATGAGAAAAAGGATAACAAGTTTTTTCATGTCCGAAAAAAATTTTGAAATTTGATGTAACTAAGTCGATATCATTCTCGCGTTCTCTAAATGTCACCTGAATACACCATATAAAATAGATGTTTATTCTAAATTTTAGATCAACTGTCAACCAATAAACCCCATCAAAATATTCTGTACCACATCAAAATTTCTTGTCCCCCATCATAAGAAGGTGTCACTTGAACTATCTCCTAAATTGCTGAAATCGCACTGGTATTTTTATGTACCCCATGGGTGCTTTTCATACCCCATGGAAATAAAACATGTACCACTTATTTGTTACCCATATTTTCCCTAGAAATACCTTATATTTCAAAATCAAAAAGTTATCTGACCATAAGTATTTTTCTCAACTATCCTGTAATTGCAGTCTATTTGGAGGATTGATTACAGCATAAATGTAGTATCAAAATAAATTTTTTACGGAGAGGGTGGGATTCGAACCCACGAATAGTTCCCTATTAAACGATTTCGAGTCGTTCGCTTTCGACCTCTCAGCCACCTCTCCTTACTTATATATATTATATTTCTGATTCTATTTTAGGTTTTTATTCGGCTTTAATCCCAGCCTGCATCTTTCATCAATTTTATTGCAAGAGAATTATTAACACCAAGATCTTCTACTGTAACTTTATCAGGAATAAATGATCCAAAGTCTTTAACAATAGGACTTTGATTTACCTCTTTCAATGGATGTTCAAAAGTAGGAGCTGCTAGCCCCTCACTTCCACTAGGAGAAGCTAAATATTCAAGTAGCTTTATAGCTGCAGTTTTGTTTCTTGCGTATCTAGCTACACCACCAGCACTAATATTTACATGTGCAGGATTAGGTGTGAGGACTGTTGTTTTTTTTGCATATAACGCATCTCTTCTTCCATTTACACCAGCTAGCATTCTTGCAACATAGTAATGGTTTACAATTCCTACTCCACACTTTTTCTTAGAAACTGCTCTTACGATAGAAATATCCCCTGGAAAAAAAGGTTTTGATACATTTGAAATCATCCCATTAAGCCAATTCTTAGTTGCTTCTTCACCCTTATTAATTATTTGATTCGCTACCAAAGACTGATTATATGGACTTTTTCTATTCCTCAAACATACTTTTCCTTTTAAAGAGGGGTCCGCTAGATCAGTGTAATCATTAATTTTGCTTACATCTACCACCTTTGGATTCGCGACCATAACTCTTACTCTTCTTGTTAATGCGTACCATTCCTTATCAGGATCTTTTAATCCAACTGGAACATCATTTTCTAAATTATTAGAATCAATCTTCTGTAGCAAGCCTAATTTCGCAGCATTAGTAATTCTTGCCGCATCAACAAGCAAAATTAGATCGGCTTGAGAATTTTTTCCCTCTCTTTTTAGCCTTTCGATTAAGGAGATACCAGCAGCTTCAATTAGTCGAACTTTTATCCCAGTTTCTTCTGCAAATTTTTTATATACACTTCTATCTGTGTTGTAATGTCTGCCTGAAAAAACTTTGACTTCTTTTTCTGTTGAATTAGCAGGTATATTAACGTTCAATAAAAATGTACATGCCAATGCCGAATAAATTACTTTTTTAAGTTTTTGCACTTTTTAAAAATAGTATCTATGGTTACTTTATACCTATAAAAACAGTTCAAACTTCAAAAGCGAACTTCTATACAAAAGATGTATCATTTTTTATATTTCATATGAATTATTTAATCCATCAGTTATTAAACACTGAAGAAATAAATTTAATAAAAAAAGAATTAGAGAAATATCCCCAAGATTGGGAAGATGGGAAAAAAACAGCCGGCAGTCACGCTTCAATAGTAAAAAATAATTTGCAGCTAAATAGAAATTCAGAGGCATCAAAAAAATATTCTCAAATAGTAAATAAAAAAATCCTCACTAACCAATTAATAAAAAGTTTTTCTTTACCAAAAAGAATCCATGGAATAATGTTTACAAAATCATCAAAAAATATGCATTATGGAAGACATATTGATAATCCATACATGTCTTCAGGGAGATCAGACTTATCTTTTACTCTTTCATTAACGAATAAAAATTTATACAAAGGTGGAGAATTAATTATTGAAACAATGAATTCAGAAGAGAAATTTAAGTTAAATGCTGGAGAGATTATTATTTATCCAAGTTCTTATTTACATGCAGTAAATGAAATAACTGATGGTGAAAGATTAGTTTGTGTAGGCTGGATAGAAAGTTATGTTAAATCGACTGAGGAAAGGGAATATTTATTTGATCTTGATGCAGGAGCAAGAGGACTCTTAGCAAAATATGGGAGATCAGATGAGGTTGATTTAATTTTCAAATCCTATTCAAATTTGTTAAGAATACTAGGTAATTAATAGATCATTTTATACATCAAATAGAAAAAGTTATTAGAAATATTTAGAATGTTTACTATAAATAAAAGTAAAAAATGCCAAGAAAAAGTTCAATTACAGTATTCATAGCCGCGACAAGTGCGCTAGCAATTTCATCACCTGTAAATGCAGGAGGACAAGATTTAGGTGGACTTAAGGAGTGGAATACTGATATGTCAATTGATGCAGATTTTGTCCTTGATGATGATGCTCAAAAAATTGCTGACGAAGCAAAAAATTCTAATTTGTGCGTTCCAATAGGTGAAGGAGAAAATTGTTGGTAAAAAAAAACCCCCATACAATGAGGCTTTAATATTAAAAAAAGGTGCCCCTCTTTTTGAGGGGTTTTCTTTTATTTAGAACTTAAATACTGTGGTAAGCATTGCTCCAAAGACATCCTGGTCAGTTGAGGACTCAACATCAGTTCCTCCCCATACAGCAGAAGTAACAGTAATTGAATCGTTAGGCTTGAATGAATAGTAAGCTTCCCATAGGAAAGGTTCTACTTCACTCAAAGTTCCAGAAGAAACTTGTGTTGCCTTAACAGGTTGTCCTAAGGCTATTCCTATTCTATCGTCAGCTTGGATCATATCCTGCCAACCTAGTCCAACAAAATATCCAGAGCCTTCTGATACATTCAGGGGATGATTATCAAAACTAATTGAATCATAACCAACTGATATTTCAGGCATAGCAGTACCTGAATCTTCTGGTCTCCAGTAAGCTCTTAATGCATATGCATCAGCGTTAGTATCTGAACTCAATTTGGTAGAAGTACCAACATTACCATGAATAAGTTCTGTTGAATAATACTCATGGGCATCCCATCCAGCATGTTGCTTAGAGTAAGTTATAGAAGCATGATACTGTGGCTTTGTAAAAGTTATCATAGTATCAATTTTACTCTTATCAGAATCAGTTAAGATCCCTTTAGATGTTCCACTACCCTTACCAACGTAGTTTGTGCTCATTGCGAAGCCACTATCACCGAATTCATACTTAAGTCCAGCACCACCATCAGTACTAGCACCGAAAACTGCACCATTACCGCCTAGTTTAAATGCTTTTAATACGCCAGGCTTATAAATGGAAGGAGTTGCAGCCATCATATAATAGTTTTCTATCATAGGGCCAACCCAAACAGTTGCATTATCTCCTAGAGGGAATGTGTACCAAATTTTGTCAAGTCTGAGTTCGTTGTTAGTATTTTTTGCTTCAATATGGTAATTACCTGGCTTTTTAGTAAAGTTAGAACCCCAATCACCCGCAGATAATCTTACATAAAGATTGTCATCACCAGTGAAACTTGTATTCAAGTTCATCTTATATACATAAGCGTAAGAAAGAGCTTCTGAACCGCCTATTGTATCACCGCCATCAACGCCACCAACTGCGAAAACAGCTTTTCCATCCATAGTTGTAGTAGATGAGAAAGATCCAGCTTCAAAATTGTTTTGTCTAGCTTCAAGACCATCAACGCGACCATTTAGGGTTGCGACATCTTCACTAATTTCATTAGCGAAAGTATTGCTATCAAATTTTTTGACTTTAGATGAGCTACGACGGTAGCTATCCATATCATCAAGATTGACAGCTTCAGTAGCTTGCGCTGCGATTGGGGTTAATAAGCCCAAAGCAGTACTAGCAACCAAAAGTTTTTGGAAGAGTTTCATTTTACCTCACACGAAAAATGCCCATAGAAATGGGTAATTAAATTGTATCGATGGTAACTTTTTTGAGAAGGACTAATAGATGCACATCAATGTATAATTTTTTACATCGTACAAATATTTAATCTTTGAAATTGCTATTTATTTTTTTCTACTAATGGGAAACCCATAAATTCTCTTTCCTCTAACCAAGCAGATGCAACTTCTCTAGCTAACTTTCTAATTTTTTCTATATATTGAGCACGATCTGTTACTGAAATTACACCTCTAGCATCAAGCAAATTAAAGGTGTGGCTACATTTTAAAACATAATCAAGGGCAGGATAAGTTAGTTTCTTTTCAATTAATAAATTCGCTTCATCTTGATAGATTTCAAATAATTTTCTGAGATTTTCGGGATTTGATTCAGAAAAGTTATATGAGCATTGCCCTTTCTCAAATTGGAGCCAGATATCGCTATATTTCAGATTTTGATTCCAGTTTAAATCCCAAATACTTTCTTGATCTTGCAAGAACATTGCAATTCTTTCTAAACCATATGTAATTTCAATTGGTATTGGTTGACAATCTACACCGCCACATTGTTGAAAATAAGTAAATTGAGTAACTTCCATACCATCCAACCAAACTTCCCAGCCCACTCCCCATGCTCCAAGAGTTGGCGACTCCCAATTATCTTCAACAAATCTAATATCGTGATCTTTAGAATTTATTCCAAGAGATTCTAGAGATTTCAAATATTTTTCTTGTATCCCATCAGGAGAAGGCTTAATTATTACCTGATATTGAAAATAATGTTGAGCACGGTTCGGATTTTCCCCAAATCTTCCATCTGTAGGTCTTCTACATGGTTCGGCATATGCAACGGACCAAGGTTCCGGTCCAATAGCCCTCAAGAAAGTATGAGGATTCATTGTGCCAGCACCCTTTTCCGTATCGTAAGGCTGCATAATCAAACAACCTTCATCAGACCAGAAATTATTGAGATTTTGGATTATATCCTGAAAAAACATCAAATTTTAAAAAAGTGGAGAATTTAGATCAATGCCAGTAAATATAATAACAAAGCTTAAAAGCAAAAAAGTTTTCAACTCTGAGTTCTGAAGATTATTATCTTGTAAAAACTTTCATAAAATTAAACTCTTTATTAAGACATGACTGAGGAATTAATTATGAAAAAAATCTAATGGCAATGGTCCAAAAGTATTTGACTCTGAAGCATTTTCATCATACTGACATGTTATTAAAATTCCTTCTCCAATACCATTTTCAGATCTAATAAAAACATTACTAGTTTTTTGATTAGCTTTTAAAAAAACACTTCCATTAGCAGAAAGAGAATCTAAATTACCAAACTTGATTGAAGAGTATTTTTTAGAAATTGATTGCAATGCTTCAACAGCCTTAATATCACTAGGTGCCATTATTCCTATTGTCATCCAATCTGCCTTAGATATATTTGATTCTAATTCTCCAAAAAGTTTTTTTATTTGACTATTGTTCAATTTAGGAGCAACTCTGAAAGTGTTTAAATCAACTAACTTATTTATTTCCATTAAATTAATATTTAAAAATAGTTTTTATCCAAAGGTTCTTCCATTCCAAGCCCACATTGAAGCAGGCACATCCTCAAAAGAAATATAAATTTTATCTATTGGAATTCCCATTTTTTCATATACAAAATTAGATATTTGCTTTGCCATTTCAGATGGATTTAAAGAGCCTATTGACTTAATCTCTAAAAAACAACAAGGGGTTTCATCTTCAAAATACATTTGGGAATTATCTTCTATTTTAGCCATTACAAATCTTTTCGATTTATTAGTTAGTGATGAGACAAGTATTGAAATTTCTTCAAGTAATTTCTTCTTATCATCTACCTTGACTGAAGTAGAAACATTGATATAAGGCATATTTATGCAGCTAAATAATCTTTTTGGGAATCACCTTCTAAATGAACAGTTTTAGATTTTTGGACTTTTTTTGATGACAAATATGTCATATCATATGAGCTTATTCCGTTTTTATAGGGATTGAAAAGGGCATTTTTAGATCTACTTTTTTTGCTCCTTTTGAATTCAATCATATTTAATTAAATTATTAACCAATAATTTAACTTTTTTTGAATATATGTCTAGGTTTTTTAAAAAATTTTTAATTAATATAAATATAAAAAACCTATCTAAATCACACTATAAATTTCTATTTACTAAATTTAAGTCATATCAAATAATAAATGTTTTGGAAGTTTTAAATAATTATCAAAGAAAAAAACTTGATGAAACTAATGATGAAGAATTTTATTCTGACCCAAAATTTGTTTATCATCTGGATGCAAATTTCAGACAAAATTTATCGAATGTTTATAAAAATGAAATTGCAGATTATTCAACTGTCCTTGATTTAATGTCCAGTTGGGACAGTTATTTACCTTTAGAAAAAAAATACAAAAAAGTTATTGGGCATGGATTAAACAAACAAGAACTTGAAAAAAACAAAATTTTTGATTCTTTTTGGATACAAAATTTCAATTTAAATCAAGTAATTCCTCTTGATAGCGGAAGCGTTGATTATTGTTTAATGGTGGCTGGTTGGCAATATTTACAATATCCAGAGAATTTAACTAAAGAAATCGCACGGATTTTGAATGATCAGGGCAAATTTATAATTGCTTTTTCAAATAGAGCATTTTGGCATAAGGCTCCAAATATATGGACCACTTCTACTGAGGAAGAGAGAATTAAGTATGTACGAAAAGTATTAATCACAAACGGATTTAATGAACCAAATATTATAAAAAAATTTAATCAACCGGCCCTTAATATCTTTTATTTTTTAAATAAAGATCCTTTTTATTGTTTGATTGCAACTAAAGAGTAGATAAATCCCATATCAAATTGAGTGAATTGATAATTAATGGAATAAATCATATTCCATAGCCATACTTTCAAATTTTTACTAATATTGGATAGTTAAAATTAATAATTATGGGTTCTAAAAGAGAAAAATATCCTGAAAAATGCCCATGGGACCTCGGCCCTAATCAACATCTAGCCAAAGAAGAAAATTGGACTTTAAGATTAGGAGAAGCAAACGTATGCTTTAGTAAAAACAAATTGGATAATAATTATTTTCATGTAATAAGCAATGAAAATGAAGAACAAATTTTAGCCTTTAGAGCAAGACTTCTCTATCAAAAACTACTTGATAAAGGATTTAGATTGGTTGAATAGAGCAATCTAATTCAATAAACTTAGTTCTTCAAAAACAAATTTCTGTATTTCTTCTTCCTGGTTATCGTTTAAGTATTTTATTGTTCTTGAATTCAAAATCCAATCATCATTTGTACTTATATTTATAAATTCATCTATATATTCTAATTTTTGAGAATTCGGTTTAAGAGTATTCGGGTCAACTTGTTGACTTGTATATTTTTTACTAAGTAAACCATCACCTGTGTTTAAAAAGTCCTCAACAAAAATTTCTATTATAGTTCCGTGGATTTTTCTATAAACCATATTAATCCCAAGATCTTTGACCCTATATTTATCTCCATCATTTTTACCTGAAACTTTCATTTCTATTCCATTTTCGGAACTCTTTATTAGATTAAAATTATTCTCTGAATGTATAGAAAGAAAATCTCTTCTTACTCTGTGAATTGAAACTTCAAACAATTGAGAGGCAATGCTTTTAACGATATTCACATCATCTATTTTTTGAATATTTGGTTTAAAGTCTTTGCCTAAAAAGAACTTACCTTCATGAATATTATTTTTATGAATAAAAGTGCATTTACCTTGGTAACCATTAAAATCATTTTTCCAGGTGTACCTATTTTCATAAGCCTTTCGAAAAATTTCCTTACAATTAATTTCTCTTAGATTCTCCATAAATTTTTATAAACGCGTAAAAATAATTCTACAAAAAAACCTCTCTATTAATGAAGAGAGGTTTTTTAAATTAAACTAATTTTGTGTAATTTTTGTATTTTCTATGTTGTCAAATGCTTAGCCAATTTTCTTAAAGTCAAATCCCATAGCTCTTAATGCGTGCCAAAGATGACCTTGTAAGAAGAAGAAACCTAAATAGAAATGAGTGTTTGCAAGCCAAGCTCTTGAGCTGTACGCTCCTGAACCTAAATCAACCGTATCAGTAAAATAAGGTGCAAATTCAAATTGAAGCTTTAAAGGCTCTCCATATAAATCAACTGGATATATAGTTGTGTTTGAAGCACACCAAAAGGCAGCTACAAAAGCCATATAAGAAACGCCAACTACTGAGTAAGACAATATTGCCTCAGCCCCAAGTAATCCCTTACCTTTAAATTCTGTATATTCTCCAAATTGTTTTGTACAAATATGGAAAACACCTCCAATTATTTCAAGGAAAGCGAGAAAAGCGTGTCCTCCCATGACATCCTCTAGACTATCAATTTTTAAAAAAATCAAATTGATGATTCCAAATAGCTGCAATATCTAAATTGTAGACAACTTGTCTTGTAGATCCGATTGCGGGATCGTAAATTCCATGAATGCGCGCCCACTCCACGAACATTATTGCTCCAAGACCAAGAAAAATTAGATGATGGCCAAGAATAAAAGTTAATTTATCAGGATCATCCCACTCAAAATCGAATTTCTGAGGCTTACTATTTTCTGGATAGTCTCCAAGATCACCTGCAAATTTATTGGAATGCAGTAATCCACCAGCACCTAATACTGCTGAAAAAATTAGATGTAATGTGCAAATTACAACAATTCCGTATGGTTCTGTAATTACACCATTTTCAACGCCTCCAATTCCAATACCCGCTAGGTGAGGCAAAACAATTGCTTTCTGTGCACCCATTGGAATACTGGCGTCGTAACGAGCTAGTTCGAATAATCCAAAAGCTCCTGCTCAGAACATCATTAATCCTGCATGGGCAGCATGAGCTGCTATGAATTTACCTGAACGGCCAACAACACCAGAATTTCCTGCGTACCAGTCATAGGTGACATCAGATTTTCCGTAAGTTTGTAACATTTGATTTAAGTAAACAGCAAGTTGAGCATATTGCTAATGAGTATGGTTTTTTACATGTTGTTTACAGATTTAATTACTTATGTAAAAAAAACATATTGAGAAAGAACAAATGTTACAAATCAGGCAAGTAATATCTTTGAAAGCTTACCCCAGTGAAGGGATTTCACCCTTTAGTTGAGAAGCCCATGTTTCAAGACGTGAATCTGTCAAATCAGATTCACTATCCTCATCTAGAGGTAATCCACAAAAACTTTCTCCAATGACACTTTTAGACTCATCAAATGTATATGAAGATTTATCTACATAACCAACCATTTCTGCACCTGCTTTAGTGAAATAGCTATGAAGTTCTTCCATGGCATCACAATAATTTTCTGTATAGGTAGAAGAATCTCCTAACCCAAAAATTGCAACCTTCTTTCCTGATAGACTTAATTCACCAATATCCTCTAGGATTGAGTCCCATGCAGTTCCTGATCTTTCTTCATCTGCTCCGGTGTTCCAAGTAGGTATGCCGCAGATAATTCCATCAAGGCCTTCAAATTCTGACAGATCATCTACATCAGATACGTCTTTAGGTGCTTCTGCTGAGGAGATAAAGTTGTGAAGACGATCAGCTACGTCTTCAGTTTTTCCTGTTGTAGTTGCGTAATAAATTCCTACAGTCATAACTTCAAAATGTTTAACTTAAAATAATAAAATCTAAAAACGTTAAATTAATTTCTTTAAAAACTTTTTCATGTAAAATTTTATACTAAATAAAGTAAGAAAATTTTTTTGAGAGCAATTTATTAAAAAACATTTAAAACATCGTGACTGATAATTTAAAAAAAGATATCCAGAGTCTTGCTGAGAAATTTAATTTTAAGGGGGGAAAAAAATTTAAATTAATTGTTTTATTTGGATTATTAGGAGATTTTGATAGCTTTGAATATGCAATAAATTTAAAAAACTTTATCGATAATAATGAAGCTGAAAATTTAGATATTTTTGCCCTTGGTATTGGGAATCAAAATGGTAAAGAAAAATTCTGTAACTTCACTGGCTTTAGTAAAAACAATTTAATAGTTGTTTCTGATAACCAAATTCATAATAATTTAAAAGTTTCAAGAGGATTAGATATAGGTTTAGGAGGTTGGATCAATATGCTATTGATGCTGTCTGGAATAAATTCTTTTAAAACAATAAAAGAAGTTTTTAGAGGTTACACAGGAGACCGTAAAGCAAAGCAAATCTATTCAGAAGTTGACAAGATTGACGTTCTAAAATTTATAAAATTTTCAGGTAATAATTTTAAAAAGGTTTTCGGGGATGGTTATTTAAGACCATTTGAATTGGCAACGTTTAGATTGAATAATATGTACGAAATAATCCAAAATTGGGAGGATTACATTCTTCATGAAAAATACCTTCCTCAAAGAGGAGCTTCTTTTTTATTAAATGATAAAAATCAAGTTATTTATAAATTTTTTTCGAGTGATGTACTTGGCTATTCTTCAAATATGAGAGATCCTTTAGGATTTTTATCTAATTTAGTTAAAGAATAATTGTTAGAACGTTTTATGAATATAGAAATATTCGGATATATTGCAGCGGTTTTAACAACAGCTGCATTTCTTCCTCAATTGATCAAAACTTTAAAAACAAAAAAGGCAGATGATGTGTCTTTGGTAACTCTAATTATGTTTATTATCGGAGTTTTGTGTTGGATTATTTACGGTTATAAAATTTCGTCAATTCCAATATTAATAGCAAATTTAATAACATTAATTTTAAATCTTTTGATATTAATTTCAAAGATATATTTTTCAAAAAGCTATAGTTAAAGATAATCATACTAATAGTGTTAAATTACCAATACATTATTTAAATCTTGATTATTATAAGTTTAAATTTTTTTATCTTGAAAACTTCAAAATGCTGGGTTTGGTTCAAAGGTAGCCTTAATAACGGTGGTTATTGGAAAGAAGGTTTTACTTGTACTTTTGATGAGAAACCAGGGGTATTTATAGAAAGTCCTGCTTACGTATCTTGTAGAGTTCCAAACTGGCGAGTCTTGACTAAAGAACCAGAAGATTTAAATAAATCTCCGATAATTCCCGATAATGCAATTTGGAAAATAATTTAAATTATCCATACAAAATTAAAAAACTTTTTTTACTGCGCCTTAACGAGTTAATATTGCTTTATTAAATATTGAATTAATAAAATCTACTCCCTTTTTATAAATATTATTCCTTTCTTGATTTTTGGATTTTTTCTTGGAAAAAAAAACCCAAAAATTTCTGAATATATTGCAAGGCCTCTAATAAGATTTGGCATTCCACTTAGTGTAATGGGCCTTTTATTAAAAGAGGGTATAGATATAAACCTCATTAAAAGTGCATTCTTAGCATTTTCCATAATTGGATTTTTAATAGTGCTAATAAATATATGCCCAATTTTTAAAAAAAGACTTCCAAATTACACCTTGCAGCTGGCAGGACTAATAGGAAATACATCTTTTCTTGGGATACCAATTGCAATGGCACTTCTACCTTCTAAAACAATCAACTTTACTATAGGATTTGACTTAGGAACAACACTATTTGCTTGGATATTTGGACCTTTTTTTCTTCAAGAAAAATCTTTAGACAATAACATTCCACATATCAAAGGATTACTAAATGCCTTGATAAATAGTCCTGCCTCAAGAGGGATCATAGGAGTACTCTTGGCATACATTTTTCAAATAGATGAGATATTAGGCAATTTTCTTTGGATACCTGCAAGAATAGTTATTGCTCTAGCAATAATTATTGTGGGAACAAGACTTGGATTAATAACTAATCAAAAGGGTAAATTTTTTGATCTTGATGAAGAAATTAAATTCTCAATTTTATTAAAGTTATTTATTCTCCCTTTTATAATTTTTTTAGTAAGCAAGTTATTAGATTTTGACTTCAATCAATCAGCAGCAGTAATTCTTCAAGCAGGTACACCAACAGCAATATCAACAATTTTAATGGCAGAGGCATACAGAATAAAACAAAAAATAGCTTCTAAAATACTTTTTACTGCAACTTTAATTTCAATAGTTACAATTCCTCTTTTAAAGGTTTTTATAAATATGTTTAATCAAACAAAATAAGAACAGATAATGCACGATTAACCTGAATTGTAAAGATTATGTCCGGAAAACTACATAATGTCTTAAGATTTAGGTTATGAAGCAAGCAAACCCAGGAAATGAATATATTCCTTTAGATATTAGGATTTCTGTGAGGAGAGATACTTTAAAGCTCATCGCAGAGATGGCGCAAGATATGGGAATAAGCATTAATGAAGTTTTTAGTTTTTTAGCTGAAGATTCTGTCATTGATCTCGAATTGCTCGAAGATTTGAATGGGATTGAAATACCTAATAAGTGCAGCCTTGATGATCTAAAAAACGAGCTCCTAAAAAAAAGGCTTTGTTAAAATTTCTCAACCTGTCTATTCTTCCAGTTAGATTTATACCCATTATTAATTAAAAATTCTGAATATTCGTTCAAATCTTTTTTATTTATTCGCCACAAGTTATAGATTCCATATTTCCCCAATTTCTCATGATTAAAATTTGACCAATGCTCTTCTTGGGAAGAATAATCATCTATAACTATCAATAAAGATTTGTATTGATAATCAGGCTCATCCTGATAATTTTTTCTTCTATCATTATTTAGTCTTTCTTTCAGATTAATTAATCCTTCTTGGGTGTTAGGTTCATAAAAAACTATTTGTCGAGAATAATAATGTAAAGATGGTTTTCTTATCCCAATCATTGCTAAAGTTTCCTTTCCTTGGCGAGTATCTAAGATTAATTTAGAGATATTCCTTAAAGGTAATTGCCTTGAAGTATCTGCTAATTTTCTGATTGGAGACATCAAAAAATATTGGCCCATAATAAGTACAATTTGGAGATAAAGAAATATATTTTTGGATTTTAAAGAAAATAGAATTATTGCAAAAAGTGTGAATAAAGAGAAAAACAATTTGGCTTTAAAAATTATTCCAGAGCTTAATAATTTAGATGCAAGATTAGGCATCTCAGGATCATTTATTGAACCTAACCAAATATTTGAGAAAAAGAATGCTATTGACACTCCGAAAAAAATAAAAATATTAAAAATCCATAAATATACATAAGTTTTATTTGTATTTTTTAAGCTTATAAAGCTATTACTGATTAGTATCGCCGCAGCTGGAATTGCTGGCAACCAATAGCTTGGCAGTTTCGTTGCAGAAATACTAAAGAAAATTAAAACTGCTGATAGCCAGCATAGTGAATATGTGTAAAGGCTATCAGGGACACCACAACTCTCTTTTAAACTTTTCAAGAACTCCCTAAAGGCTATAAATATTCCGTGATACAAAAAAGGGGTAAATGGTAACGAAGCCAAAATCATTATGTAAAGAAAAAACCATATCGGTTCCGAATGATTATTAACAACAGATGTGTATCTTTGGAAATTATGATAACCAAAAAAATTATCCCAAAAAGGCCTTCCTTCTCTTAATAATTCTAAGACATACCATGGAACACTTATGAGGATTGTTATTAAAAAACCTTTCTTAGGGTTTATCTTGTTAAGCAAACTTCTCCAATCTTTCTGAATAATTAAAAAAAATGTGATAGTCAATGTTGCTAAAACAAATGCAACAGGTCCCTTAGTTAAAATTGCGAAACCCAAAAATGCCCATGCTGCAATACATTTATCATTATTTTCACTTGCCATTCGTCTCCAAAATAAAAGGAGACTGATCCCTAAAGTTCCAGTCAAAAGAGCATCACTTACAGCAGTTCGACTCCAGATAATTATTAAAGGAGATAGAGCGAAGCCTAGTGATCCCGCTATTGGAGTAAAAAATTGCTTATCACCTTTCTGCGGCCAACAAAACAACGTATCTGCAATCATCAACATTAAAAATAGTGATCCCAAAGATGAAGGTAGTCTCGCAGAGAGAGTCCCTAAACTATCCCAAATCTCAATTTTCGGTAATGAGTAAAAAAAACCCATTAGCCAATAAATTAATGGAGGTTTATCAAAACGAAATATGCCATTAACTTTTGGAGTTAACCAATCACCAGATTCACTCATTGCTCTTGCTGCAGCTGCAAATAAAGGGGGCGTTTCATCTACCAATCCTGTTGCCCCTAAATCAAGAATAAATATAATGATCCCAAAGATTAAAACTATCAATAAAGTTGCAAGCCTTTTTTTTGAGTTAAGAAGAATCATTGACTAAATTATTTTTACTTATATTCATTAATTACCTTATTAAGCCAGTTCACAACCTTGTTAGCAAATATCTCTGTAGAAGCATTTTTTTCTACCCATTCTCTACACTTTTTGCGCTTTATTTTTTCAATAATCTCTACATAAGAAAGCATGGTTTCTCTATCATCAGGATCCGCAAGATAACCTGTTTCACCATGCTGAATAATTTCACTAGGCCCTCCTCTTTTGTAAGCTATTACTGGTACCCCACAGGCTAAAGCTTCTACAATAACGTTTCCATATGCTTCATTCCATTTAGGGGTATTTAGCAAAACCCTACATTTACCAAGTTCTTTTTGTAATTCATCTGTCGATAAAAACCCCATCCAATCTATAGTTCCTAGAGGATATGATTGTTCTATTTTTGAGGCGTAGTTCTCATCTTCTATGACTCCCCAAACATTTAGTTTTTCTCCAAGTTCGCTTGCCACAAAAACTGCATCTTCTAGACCTTTTTCTGGAGCCACTCTCCCAACCCAACCCAATGGTCCCTTAATAGATTCTTGAAAAATATAATTGTCTAATTTAAAACCATTCCCGATTATTGTTGGTTTTTTTATGAATGAATAATCATTGGCTTGTATTTTAGAATGAAAAGCAAAATTATATGGATATTTTGTATATACCTTTGAGATTAAATTACTAATTACTAAGCTTTCAGAACCCATACTAATAAGGTGGGCAATGGGGATATCTACATTTAATGTCATCCAAATAGGTAACCAATCATAAGACATGTTCAACAATACATCTGCTTTTTTGGCAATATCTAATCCTTTTTCAAGCATTCCTGCGAGAAGCGAATTGTCAGGAATACTGACAGGAGAATTGTAATTTTGATGCTGCCAACTGACTTGATCTTCACCCTCTACAAAATGTAATTTTGCTTTTTCATTACTTTCGTCTAATTTAGAATTTTTAGGAGCTATCACATCTACCGAGTGACCTAAAGAAAGCAAACCAGAAACTAAGGAATTTAAAGTTAATTCAACTCCTCCGCCCTTACCGCTTCCCAGGAAACCTATTGGAGTACTAATGAAAACTATTCGCATTTTTATATTTTTACACTCAGAGACTTACTAAATAGTAGTGTCAGTAAATTTATTCTCCCATAATGACCTTCTCTGGCTAACAAAAAATACCGAGATAAGAACAAAAACGACTCCTATCCATTGAATAATAGTTAGCCTCTCATCTAGCCAAATGCCTCCACTTAAAAGAGCAAATACAGGTGTTAAAAAAGCAAGAGTACTAAATCCAGTTATTTCTTTATTATTTGCAAAGTAGAAAAACAATCCATAAGCTATGGCTCCTCCAAAGATACTTGCGAATGACATAAGACCCCAATCAAATATTGACCAATTTGGAATTATTTGAAAATTTGATTGTAAGCAATGCTTGATAATTAAGGGCACACTTCCTAAAACCATATGCCATCCAGTAACTGTAACTGGATCACTTTTAGTACATGTGAACCTTATTAAAATTGTTCCTAGTGCCATTGCCAGTGAAGCCGCAAGCATCCAAAGTTCTCCAAAGTTAAAGGTCACATCACTCATAGCCCTATCAGACATAAGCCACCAGTTTTCTAAAAATTCTTGAGGAACACCTAAAAATACAATTCCTCCCAAGCCAAAAAGTAAACCTAACCAACCTATTGGATTAATTAAATTTCCAAAAATTGCCCTTGCTAAAATTGCCACCAAAAGAGGTTGAGAATCAATCAATACGGACCCGAGACCTGCCCCAGTTTTTGCAATCCCATAAGTTAAAAACAACTGAAAAAAAGTAGCATCGACGATTGTAAAAACAAAAAACCACTTCAAATCACACTTATAAATTTTTAAATCTCTTTTTAACAAATATGTTGTTATTAGAACAAGAATTCCTGCAGGTAGTAATCTCAAAGAAGCCACTAACTCAGGTCCAGCACTAGATACTAAAGGAGTCATGGCGGCCATTGAAGTACCCCAAAGTGCGAAAGGGAGTATCATTAAAAACCAATTTAGGATTGAATTCATTAGGTCTGCTGATAATCTTTTTAAAGTAGTTTTATGTTTTTACTTAAAAAGAATGATTTGGCCTTTTAGACGAAAGTCAAAAAAAAGAATGGCTCGTATTTTAATTAATGAGCCTATTACAAGTTCTACAAGAGTTTCTGTCCTTAAAGCTCTTAAACAAATAGAGGATAGAGAATTTCCTGCTTTAATCATGAGAATTGATTCTCCAGGAGGTACTGTTGGGGATAGCCAAGAAATATATTCTGCCATTAAAAGACTAAAAGATAAGGGATGTAAAGTCATTGCTAGTTTTGGAAACATATCAGCATCTGGTGGTGTTTACATTGGTGTTGCATCTGACAAAATAGTTGCAAATCCTGGCACAATTACAGGATCTATTGGAGTAATTATAAGGGGAAATAATTTATCTGAATTGTTAGACAAAATTGGCATAAAATTTGAGACTGTTAAAAGCGGTGTATTTAAAGATATACTTTCTCCAGATAAACCTTTAAGTGAGGAAGGTAGAAAACTACTTCAAGGCCTTATTGATGAAAGCTACAGACAATTTACAGAAGCTGTTGCTGAAGGGAGAAATTTACCTGTTGAAGAAGTCAGAAAATTTGCTGATGGAAGAATTTTTACTGGCACGCAAGCAAAAGCATTAGGTCTTGTTGATGAAGTTGGAGATGAATTTGTTGCCAGGGAACTTGCTGCAAAAATGGTGAATATCGATCCTAAAATTGAGCCCTTAACATTTGGAAAGAAAAAAAAGAAAATACTTGGACTAATTCCAGGAGGTAAAATTATTCAAAAAGTTATCAACAATATCTTTTTTGAGATTGATTCATCTAATAAAATACTTTGGTTATATAAGCCCTAGATCTATATGTACGAAAAAATGAAAGATAATTATAAAATTACATTTATTCGAGGAGCCACTACAGCATCTGGGAATTCTGTTAAAGAAATTGAGGATGCCGTAGTTGAATTAATAGATGAATTAATTTCACGTAACAAACTAATTAGAACAAACTTATTATCAATAACGTTTACCGCAACAAAAGATTTAGATGCATGTTTCCCTGCTTCAATCGCAAGGAAATGTAACGGGCTTGATTCAGTAGCTTTTATTGACTGTCAACAAATGTACGTATCTGACGATATAGATTTTTGTATAAGAATAATGGCACAAGTTTTATTACCGCCAAATAATCCTATAAAGCATCCTTATTTAAGAGGAGCTTCAAAATTAAGGACAGATAGATGTTAACCTTATTAAAACAATTTTCAACTTTAAATTTGGAAAGACCTAATTAATCCTTTAGAAATTTATTTAATCAATGTTAAAAAAAACAAAGAAACTTGCTTTAAATTTTAAAATTTTAAGATTTTTTCTTATCCCCACAGTTTTAGTTTCAACTCCATTTTTTAATAAACTCCAAGATGCTAAAGCAGTTTTGGAATTCCAGTGGGATCAAGACTCTGGGCATAGACAATTAAAGTGGTTTCAAAAAGAAGACAGAAGAAAATTTAGAAATACGATTTATTTTTTCTTGAGACCATCTGACAGAAGAACTGACCTTTTAAAAATAAATTTAGCAATCCCTAAGACTTTTAAAACAACTCTAAATAAAGAAAAAATAAGTCTTTGCAAGGTAAAAATAGGTGGTTTTGATAGTCGCACTAAATGTTTAGAGGATCTTCCAGCCGATATTGAAATCAATACTGATGAATCATCCTTGAGTTCATTAAACATTTACCCCTATAGTCCAATCCCCTCTGATAAAGAAAGTTATGCAATTGTATTAAAAAAAGTAATTAATCCAAAAAGAACAGGACTATATCAATTCCATTCATATGGTCAGTCTAAGGGGAAATCAGTTTCAAGTTATTTAGGAAGCTGGACTATAGTGATCGATTAAATGATAAATTAATTAAGGGTAATTAAAAAAATGACTAAAAGAACTTTTGGCGGAACTTCAAGAAAAAGAAAACGTGTATCTGGTTTTAGAGTGAGGATGCGTTCTCACACTGGCAGAAGAGTTATTAAAAGTAGAAGGCAAAAAGGTAGAGAAAGAATAGCTGTTTAATTTCAAATCTTGATGGCCTTACCCAAAGATATGCGTTTAAAAGGTCACAGGACTTTTAATTATATTCATAAAAATTCCATAAAATATCATGGAAAATTAATGACATTTAAGGTAGCAAAATCAAACCCAAAAATCCTCATATCTCATAAATTCACAAATTGCTCAAACAATTTTAGAGTTGCAATTGCTATTAGCAAAAAAGTTTCAAAAAAAGCCGTAGAAAGAAATAAATTAAGAAGAATTCTCCAAGAGTGGTTATTAACAAATATTCAAAAAATTAATAACCACAAACCTTATTGGTTACTTGTTAACCTTAGATATGGAGATTTCTGCAATGATAAAACTAAACTTTTGGAGGAATTTCAAAATTTAATGTTCAAGTCTCGTCTAATCAAATGATTAACATGAATGAAGAAACCTTTTATGAAGGTGGTCCTGCTAAAAGTGATTTAATCATAAATCTGTTAGCAGGCATAACTATTCTTGGTTTGCCATTTACCTTTGCTGCAATAGTTAGAGCATTGTGGTTGAGATATAAAATTACAAACAAAAGAATTACAATAGATGGTGGTTGGTTTGGTAAAAACAAAACACAAGTATCATTAAGTAATATCCAAGAAATTAGATCTATCCCAAGGGGATTTGGATCATATGGTGATATGGTTCTTATTCTTAATGACGAATCAAAAGTTGAAATGAAGTCATTACCTTTATTCAGAGAAAAGCAAAAATTTATTGAAGATAATATAAATAAAAGATCACAAATCCAAAATCTCAACGAGGTAGAAGGATTTGCTACTAAATCCTAATTAAATTAATTACAAAAACCTTTTTTTCCTGTAAAATAAAATGTCTAGTAAAATTACACTCTCTTTAATATCGTGATAGGGTTCATTTCTGAAAAACTACTTATCCCGATTCTAGATTTTTTCTACGGTTTAGTTCCCAGTTATGGTTTAGCAATTGTTGCATTAACAGTTGTAATTAGAATTGCACTTTTCCCTTTAAGCGCTGGTTCCATTAGGAGTGCAAGAAGAATGAAGATTGCTCAACCAGTAATGCAAAAAAGGCAAGCAGAAATTAAATCTAAGTTTTCAGGTGATCCAAAGAAACAGCAAGAAGAATTAGGAAAACTAATGAATGAGTTTGGAAGCCCTTTAGCGGGTTGCCTACCATTAATTGTACAAATGCCTGTATTATTTGCATTATTTGCTACTTTAAGAGGCTCACCATTTGCTGATGTTCCTTACAACATAAACCTTAAGGTGGTTCCACAGGATCAAATTGCAGCTATTGATCCAAAACCTTACAAATCCCCAAGGCACTCTATATTCATTACAGAAAAATCTCATTTTCCTGTAATAGCAACCATACCAAATGGAACAAAATTAGGAACAGAAGAATCAATCAAAATAAATTTGCAAACAACAAATGGAAATAGTTATTCAGAAGTTTTATCAAAATACGATAATGGATCAAAGTTTCTTCCTACTTGGAAGGTTTCTAAGGGATCCGAAAATCTAAAAGTTTCCCAAGATGGTACGGTAACTGCTATTAAACCAGGAGATGCAACAATTGAGGCAAAGATTCCTGGTTTAGCTGCGAAAAGCGGTTTTCTTTTTATTAAGGCTCTTGGTCAGGTTGGTTTTTATGTAGATGGGGCTATTAATTGGGATATTGCTGCACTTGTTGGCGCCTTTGGATTAACCCTACTTCTCTCTCAACTTCTGTCTAGTCAGGGTATGCCTGCAAATCCACAGCAATCAACAGCAAACAAAATTACGCCAGTCATGATTACTGGTATGTTTCTGTTTTTCCCTTTACCAGCGGGTGTATTACTATATATGGTTGTTGCCAATATATTTCAAGCATTTCAGACATTTCTTCTTAATAAGGAAGCTCTTCCTGAGAATCTACAGAAAATTTTGGATCAACAATTATTAGCCAAAAATGAAGTAATAACAACCTCAGCTTCAACTGTCTCAAATAAAAGATTACCTTTTGAACCTAATAGCAAAAAATAGTCTTAGTCCTAAATAATGAATTCTTGGTGTAGAAATTTAGAATTACTTATAAAATCAAGAACTTCATTAATTTGGATAAGGACTAAAGAAGAGGAAAGATTAGAAAAGTTGATTAATTTATCTTGTGAAAAGTTAAATATCAAAAGATTCGTTTCTTGGGATTGTGTAAGTGGTATTAGAGGATTAATAAATGAAAAAGGTAAGTTTTCTAACAATCCATTAGGAGTGCTTAATTGGCTTAAAGAACAAAATCCTGAAGCATCGACAATATTATTGGTTAAAGATTTTCATAAATTTTATGATGATCCAAATATAAATAGAACTATCAAAGAACTATCTTCTGCGCTTAAGGAAACTAGTCATAATCTAATAATTAGTTCACATCTATTTCCTTCATCAGAAGAGCTTGATGAATTAATGACAATTATAAACTTACCTTTACCTAATCAAAATGAATTAAAAAATCTAATAAAAAAAATTGCTGCCAATACTAATTCAAATCTTGATGAACAAGACTTAAATGAACTTTCTATAGCTTCAAGCGGATTAACAGAAATAAAAGTAAAGCAAGTAACTGCGAAGGCACTTGCTCAAAGAGGAAAAATAAGTAAAAAGGATATCAAAGATATTCTTGAAGAGAAAAAACAAGTTATTGCCAGAAGTGAAATTTTGGAATTTTTTGAAGCCAAATCAAGTCAGGATGATATTGGTGGTTTAAATGTTTTAAAAGTTTGGCTTAATCAAAGATACAGGGCCTTTTCTAAAGAAGCTAGAGACTATGGACTACCTATCCCAAAAGGAGTCTTACTTGTTGGAGCGCAAGGGACAGGGAAATCTCTTACGGCAAAATCAATTTCAAAGAGTTGGTCTATGCCGCTTTTAAGGTTAGATGTGGGAAGACTATTTTCTAGCCTTGTTGGTTCAAGCGAAGCAAGAACAAGAGAAACAATTTCTAGAGCTGAGGCAATGTCCCCTTGTATTCTTTGGATTGATGAAATTGATAAAGGCTTTGGTGGCGACGCTAGAAGCGATGGAGGGACAAGTCAAAGGGTATTGGCAAGTTTGCTAACGTGGATGTCTGAAAAAGAATCTGCCGTATTTGTAATAGCAACTGCTAATGCAATAGATAAGCTTCCTGCTGAATTATTAAGAAAAGGGAGGTTTGATGAGATATTTTTTCTTGATTTACCAAATTCAGAAGAAAGATCGAGCATTCTTGATTTGCACTTAAAAAAAAGAAGACCAAATTATAGTTTCCCTCTCTCCACCATTATTGACAGAACAGATGGATTCTCTGGGGCAGAACTTGAACAAGCAGTAATAGAGGGTATGCACATTTCATTCTCTGAAAATAGAGAGCTTATGGAGAAAGATTTAATAAAGGCAGTTTCTGAACTAGTTCCTTTATCCAGAACAGCCAAAGAGCAAATTGATTTACTAAAACAATGGTCATCTACAGGCAGGGCTCGTTCTGCATCGTAAGAAGATTCTAATTTGTTAAAAATACTGCATAAGTTAGGAATCATTAATTAAGTTAATTTTTCATCAAAAATCTCTAATAATGATTCTAGATTAACTATCTTAATTAAGGGTATAAAACAAAAAAAGAGTGTTAGATCAAAAATTAATAAGAGAAAATCCAACATCTGTTGAAGAGAATTTATCCCTAAGAGGAAAAGTTTATCAGATATCCCATATTCACGAATTAACTGTTAAAAAAAAAGAGATTGATATAGAAATATCCAGTCTCCAATCTGAAAGCAAACAATTAAGTAAATTAATTGGTCAAGAAATTAGCAAATCACAAAACAATAATTCTCCAGAACTAACTAATTTAAAGAAAAAAGGAAACGATTACAGAACCAGAATTTCTGAATATGAGGAGAAAAAAAGAACATTAGACAAACAAATACATATTGAGATTAGTAACTTACCAAATTTTCCGAGCAAAGATGCACCTATTGGAAAAGATGAAAGTAATAATATCGAAGTGAAAACTTGGGGAGATCCTTTAAGAAAAGATAACCTTAGATCTCACTGGGAAATAGGCGAAAGTCTAAACCTTTTTGACTCTATAAAATCAACTAAAATTTCAAAAAGTCGTTTTATTACACTTATTGGGAATGGCGCCAAATTAGAGAGGGCATTGATTAATTTCATGCTCGACATGCATACTAAAAATGGTTATTTAGAGTTAATACCTCCGGCTTTAATAAATTCAGAAAGTCTTCAAGGATCTGGGCAATTACCTAAATTTTCCAACGAGAGTTTTAAGTGCTCTAATGATGATTTGTGGCTTTCTCCAACAGCTGAAGTTCCACTAACTGCTTTTCATAAAAATGAGATTATTGATCCAAAACTTTTACCTATTAAGTATGTTGCATATAGCCCATGTTTCAGAAGAGAAGCTGGAAGTTATGGGAGAGATACCAAAGGTTTAATAAGACTTCATCAATTTAATAAGGTTGAGCTATATTGGTTTTGTGACCCAAGTAAATCCCAAGAAGCTCATAAAAATATTACTTCTGATGCGGAAAGCATTTTAAAAAAGCTAAAACTACCTTACAGATTGGTAGATATATGTACAGGAGACTTAGGGTTTTCTTCTAGTAGAACTTTTGATCTTGAAGTTTGGTTGCCTAGTAGTAAATGTTATAGGGAAATTTCAAGTTGCAGCAATTGTTTAGACTTTCAAGCACGCAGATCATCAATAAGAACAAAAATTGACAAAAAAAATACATATTTGCATACCCTAAATGGCAGTGGCCTTGCAATTGGGAGAACAATGGCTGCGATTCTTGAAAATGGCCAACAAACTGATGGAAGCGTGAAGATTCCGGATGCTTTAGTTCCATATTTTGGGTCAAATTTTTTAAAAACTAATTAACATAAAAAAATGAATGTTTTAACCTCAATAACAGTTCTGGGATTTCTCATTTTTTTTCATGAGATGGGACATTTTCTTGCAGCCATTTTACAGGGTATCTATGTTGATGGATTCTCAATTGGGTTTGGACCATCAATAATTCAGAAAAAATATAAAGATATTACTTATTCATTTAGAGCTTTTCCTTTAGGGGGCTTTGTTTCCTTCCCTGATGAAGAACTTAATAATATTGATGCTAAAGATCCAAATCTTTTAAAAAATAGGCCAATAGTTCAGAGAGTCATTGTAATCTCTGCTGGAGTCTTCGCCAACTTAATTCTTGCATATTCAATATTGATTATAAATGTAACTACTGTGGGAATTCCTTTTGATCCTGAACCTGGTATTTTAGTGTTAGCTACACAGCCCGAGAAGGCTGCTTATCTTGCAGGATTAGAGCCAGGAGACAAAATCTTAGCAATTGAAACTAATACTCTAGGAGTTGGAGATCAAGCTGTTTCCACTTTAGTAAAAGAGATTCAAAATTCATCAGAGCAACCAATCTCAATAAAAATTGAGAGGGATGGAATTTTTAAAGATTTAACTTTGATACCAAAAAATATCGATGGAAAAGGCACCATAGGTGCTCAATTGCAGCCCAATATAAAAAAAGAAACTAAAAAAACAAAAAACATTTATGAACTTTTTAAATATACCAATAATCAGTTTTCATCTCTCTTGGTAAAAACAATTCAAGGTTATAAAGGATTAATAACAAATTTCTCATCAACAGCTCAACAATTAAGCGGACCGGTCAAGATTGTTGAAATTGGTGCTCAACTATCTCAACAAGGCGGAACTGGAATATTGTTATTTGCCGCTTTAATTTCTATAAATTTAGCTGTACTCAATTCATTGCCTTTACCACTTTTGGATGGTGGACAACTTGTTTTCACTTTGATTGAGGGTTTTAGAGGAAAACCTGTTCCAGTTAAGGTACAGATGGTTGTTACTCAATCCAGTTTTTTTCTTCTAGTTGGACTAAGTGTACTCCTGATTATTAGGGATACTAGTCAGCTTTTGATAGTACAAAGATTATTAAACCAATAAATAAATTTCAAAAAGAGTAATTCGAGCTGTTAATATAGTAAAAAGTTTTTAAATTATTTAAATGGCGAAAAAGTCCATGATCGCTAGAGAGGTCAAACGCAAAAAGCTAGTTAAGAAATATGCTGCAAAAAGAAAATCATTATTAGATGAATTTAATGCTGCGAAAGATCCTATGGAAAGATTAGAAATTCATAGAAAGATTCAAGGATTACCTAGAAACTCAGCTCCAAATAGAGTTAGAAATAGATGTTGGGCAACTGGCAAGCCTAGAGGTGTATATAGAGATTTTGGATTGTGTAGAAACCAATTAAGGCAAAGAGCTCATAATGGAGAATTGCCAGGCGTTGTAAAATCAAGTTGGTAATAAATTTTTATTAGTATTTCACCACCTGATTTTTTCTAAAATCAAGTTCTCGGAAGGGATGGTAGACAGTTTCAATGTTTAACTCCAAAGAAAAATTAAATCATATTTAAATAAATACTCAATATGTCCCTATTAAATGTAAGAATAAATTATGTATACGAATTCATAATTTAAAAAGTGGAAGGACAAAATAAGTCGATCACGTTTGACGGACGAGAGATACGACTAACTACAGGACTATATGCTCCTCAGGCAAATGGATCAGTGTTGATTGAATGTGGAGACACCTCCTTATTAGTTACTGCAACAAAAACCACAAAAAAAGAAGCTTCAGACTTTTTGCCTCTAATCTGCGACTATGAGGAAAAACTATATGCTGCAGGTAGGATCCCTGGTGGATTCATGAGAAGAGAGGGGCGTCCTCCAGAAAGAGCCACATTAATAGCAAGATTAATTGATAGGCCTATGAGACCACTTTTCCCTAGTTGGATGAGAGATGAGATCCAAATTGTAGCTTCTTGTCTTTCTCTGGATGAAAGGGTGCCTGCAGATGTTCTTGCTGTGACTGGAGCATCAATAGCAACACTATTGGGAGAGATACCTTTTTACGGGCCAATGGCTGCAGTAAGAGTTGGCCTTTTAGGAGATGATTTTATCCTTAATCCAAGTTACCGCGAAATGGAAAAGGGTGATCTTGATATAGTTGTCGCAGGGTCAAACGAAGGAATTGTAATGATTGAGGCTGGTGCAAACCAACTTTCTGAACAAGACACTATTGAAGCTATAGATTTCGGTTATGAAGCTGTTACTGAATTAATTAAATCTCAAGAAAACCTTCTGGAAGAATTAGGGATCAAGCAAGCAAAACCTGAAGATCCTGAGCAAGACGACACCCTGATAAGTTATCTAGAGAAAAATTGCTCTAAGCCTATTGATTTAATTTTAAAGAAATTTGATCAGTCAAAAGAAGAAAGAGATCTAGAACTTGAGAAAGTAAAAGCAGATGTTCAAAATAAAATAGATTCTCTTAAAGATGATAATCAACTGAAATTACTCACTGCAGAAAATGATAAATTAATACATTCTGATTTTAAAAAATTAACCAAAAAATTAATGAGATCACAAATCATTAATGATGGGAAAAGGGTTGATGGTAGGGATCTAGACGAAGTAAGAAAAATATCAGCTGCTGCAGGAATACTCCCAAAAAGAGTTCACGGTTCAGCTTTATTTCAAAGAGGTTTAACGCAAGTATTATCAACAACTACGCTTGGCACTCCTAGTGATGCTCAAGAGATGGATGATCTTAATCCAAGTACTGAAAAGACTTATTTACACCACTATAACTTTCCTCCTTATTCAGTGGGTGAGACCCGGCCAATGAGGACTCCTGGAAGGAGAGAGATTGGTCATGGAGCCCTAGCTGAAAGAGCCATAATACCTGTTCTACCAGGGAAAGAAACATTCCCTTATGTTCTAAGAGTAGTAAGTGAAGTTTTAAGTTCTAATGGATCTACATCAATGGGATCTGTTTGTGGAAGTACGCTATCTTTACTAGATGCTGGTGTTCCTTTAAAAGCCCCAGTGAGCGGAACTGCGATGGGCCTAATTAAAGAAGGCAAAGAGATTAGAATTCTTACAGATATTCAAGGAATTGAAGATTTCCTTGGAGATATGGACTTTAAAGTTGCAGGAACTGAAAAAGGAATAACAGCATTGCAAATGGATATGAAAATTACAGGATTACCAGTTTCTGTAATTTCCGATGCCATAAAAAAAGCTCGTCCCGCAAGATTACATATATTGGAAAAAATGCAGGAAGCAATTGAAAAACCTAAAGAATCATTATCTCCTCATGCCCCAAGACTTTTAAGTTTCAGAATTGATCCTGAACTTATAGGTACTGTGATCGGTCCAGGTGGAAGAACTATCAAAGGTATTACAGAAAGGACAAATACCAAAATTGATATCGAAGATGGGGGAATTGTTACAATAGCCTCCCATGACGGAGCAGCTGCAGAGGAAGCTCAGAAGATAATAGAAGGCCTAACAAGAAAGGTTCACGAAGGTGAAATCTTTTCAGGAGTAGTTACAAGAATTATTCCTATAGGAGCCTTCGTTGAAATACTACCTGGTAAAGAGGGTATGGTTCACATATCACAGTTATCAGAGGCTAGAGTCGAAAGGGTTGAGGACGTTGTTAGGCAAGGTGATGAGGTAACAGTAAGAGTTCGGGAAATTGATAGTAGAGGCAGGATTAATTTAACCCTTAGAGGTGTTGGTCAGAATAATGGGATGTCCTATCCAGAACCAACTCCAACACCAGTAGCACCTCTTAATTAATCGAAAGGATATAAATCGAATTTTCTAATAACTTGCATTATTTGCGAGCATATACTTTTATGAGAAATTTTCCCACTTGTAGCAACTATTATTCCACCTTGCTCAAAATTTGAGCCTCCATAGGATAATTCATCATTATTTAGATTTGTCAAAGAACCGCCAGCAGTTTTTAAGATGGCTTCTGGAGCAGCAAAGTCCCAGTCTTTAGGAGAACTCTTACCTGGCAGGCTCAAACAAATATAGATATTACTCTCTCCTCTTAAAATTGAAGCAATTTTACACCCAACACTTCCCATAACAATTTGATCTTTGAAGTTTAATTTTTCAATTACCTTTTTTAGAGTTTGATTACTATGATTTTTACTTGTAACAATTGTCATATCATGAATTCTCCTCTTATTTTGCAGAAGATCAGTTTTTAAGTAAGTTCCATCTCTTGATTCACACCAACTTTTTCTACCATTAGAGATCCATAATTGATTCTTCTCAGGGATAAGAACAACTCCAATTAACGGCTTTTGCTTATAATTCAATGCCAAATGCATCGCATAATTACCAGTTCCTTGGATAAAATCCTTTGTACCATCTAAAGGATCTAAAACCCAACACCAGTCAGATTTTGCTTCAAAAAAATTTGACTCGTCCTTTGCATTCTCCTCGCTTAAAATGTCCCAACCAATATTTTTGTAATTTTTACTTATTCCATTTATGATCATCTCATTTACTTTTAAATCTGCAAGAGTTACGGGATCCTCAGGAGTTTTATTTTGAATAATATTAGCTTTTTCTTTTGGATTTCTAATGAGATTTGAATAATAAATCAATATATCTGCGGCTTCCCAGCTTAAAATCCTCAAATCATCGATAAGATTATTAATATCTAAACCAAAAGGTAACTTAGTCACATAAATGAATATCGATTCTCTATTTTCTCATATAGATCAAAAACCTGAAAGCGGAATTTTATATATAGTAGGAACTCCTATTGGAAATTTATATGATATTTCTTTAAGAGCTTTGAATACTCTTAAAAATGTTTCACTGGTAGCTTGCGAAGATACTAGACATACTCAAAAAATAATGAATAAATATTCAATAAAAAATAATCTTATAAGTTTTAATATGCACAACTCAATAAAAAAAATCCCAATAATAATTAATCAACTCAAGAACGGTAATTCAATTGCACTAGTTAGTGATGCAGGGATGCCAAGCATTTGCGATCCGGGAGAAAATCTTGTCAGAGAAGTAAAATTAAATAAATTAAAAACTATTTGTATCCCAGGCCCTTGCGCAGCTCTGACCGCTTTAGTTTCTAGTGGACTAGAGTCATCAACATTTATCTTTGAGGGTTTTCTACCAAAGAAACAAAGTGAGAGAAATAAAATACTTTTTGATATCAGCAAAAACACTAAAACTACCATAATTTATGAGTCACCTCATAGAATTAATAAATTCTTAGTAGATTTAAAAAATTTTTGCGGAGGTGATAGAGAAATTCAACTTTATCGCGAATTAACCAAAAAGTTTGAGGAGCATATGGGCAATAACATTAATGAAGTTATAGAGAATATAAAAAATAAAGAAATTATAGGAGAGATAACTGTATTGATTAGAGGAATAAACCATTCAAAAAATCAAGATATAAATCTAATAATTTTAAAGAATGAACTTAAGGAGTTGATTAATGCAGGTTTAAATTTATCATCGGCATCTAAATACTTAGCCAAAAAAAATGGTATTCCAAAAAACATAATTTATAATCTATATTAGAAATATTGGGTCATGTAAGATATGTCTGAGGCTTTTAAAAAATTATTTTTTTCAATTACCTTCAATTCATGTTTATTCTTATTTTTGATAATTGGCATACAAAATAGCTCAAGTGAAAGCAAAGTTAAATTGTTTAAAAATGAAACTATAGCCTTACCAATAAGCTTTATTGTTGGATTAAGTTTCATAACAGGTTCAATAACAGGAAGCTGTATACCTATTTTCTTTAATAACAAAAAGATTGATAGTTAGATAGAAATCAAATTTTCAGCAGTAACTAATCTAGATATTCCACGTGAGATCAATATAGGAGCAACAATTCTAAATACATCAGTATTAGGAACTTTTATCACTTTCTGGTCTTTATTACACATACGCTTTGCGGTTTTCAAATCAAAATGAATTTCTATAGTTTTTCTTTTCAAATCATTTTGAGGTAAAAATTGCCATTCAGGATAATCCTTTAAATACTTAGTCTCTAGTTCAATTTCTTTTTTGACAATTAAAAAAACTAAATTAGGTAATTTTATCTCTGAGAGAGGTATCGAAGAAATATCTTTCTGAGAAATATCTTCAAAGTCATGATCCAAAGGAGTTATTTCTATAAAAGATTCAAAAGGATCAATTTTATCTTCATTTGATCTACCTGTTGATATTGAATTATTTTCAGGTTTATTTATTTTATTTTTCTCATTAGTTTGTTTTTCATTTTCAAGCAATTTTTCATCTTTTATATCGAATATTGCATTAAATCTATTGAGAATTTCTTTATATTTTATTTCTCCAAGGCTTTTTTTTAAATTTCTTATTATCGTCGCTTTAGTGCAGTTAAACTTTTCAGATAAAAACTCAACAGATTGATTATCTAAAAAATTAATTTTTATTTCTTCTTTTTGTTTTTCAGTAAGTCTTTTAGCCAAATCAAAATAACAACATTAAATTTAATTTTAGGAGATTATCCTAAAAAAGAATGTTATATCACAAATAAAAAAATTGTTATCAACATATCTTTGTAAATTTTAGACCTTATTGTCCGATATAATAAATATGTGCTTCCTTAGCTCAGCTGGATAGAGCAACTGCCTTCTAAGCAGTGGGCCGCAGGTTCGAATCCTGCAGGAAGCGTTTTTAATTTTTGTTTCAACAATTAGGTATTGGATATCCAACTTGCCAAAAATTACTATCAATTTTATGTAATAAATCATCAGAAATTATGCCTCTGGTATCAAATATCCAAGAAGGTTTCCTTAATAAATTAGATATCTTTTCCCAATTCAAATCCTCGTACTTATCCCAATCTGTTATTAAGATCACTGCATCTGCTCCAGTAGAAGCATCATAAATGTCAGTGACGAATTCCCATTTACCAAAGGAACTTTTATCAATTTCTAATTCCCTTATTCCTATTTCTTTTTCAATCTGATTTTTTGTAACTTTAGGATCATTTAATAATAATTCTGCACCATTCTCAATTAAATCTTTTGCTATTCCTATAGCAGGAGACTCTCTAGTATCGTTTGTATTTGATTTAAAGGAGAATCCAAGCATTAAAATTTTTTTATTAGAAACTGTTCCATATAATTTCTCAACTACAAGCGATGATATTCTTTGTTTCTGCCAATTATTTATTAGCATCACCTGCTCCCAATATTCTGCAACAGTATCTAATTTATAAAATCGACATAAATAAACAAGATTCAAAATATCTTTTTTAAAACAGCTTCCTCCAAAACCTGGGCCTGGAGATAAAAACTTATTACCTATTCTTTTATCTGAACCAATTGCTTTTACAACTTCCTTGATATCTGCCCCAGTCGATTCACATAATGCTGATATTGAATTAATAGAACTTACTCTTTGAGCCAAAAACGCATTGGCGATTAATTTAGATAGTTCACTACTCCAAATATTTGTCAACAAAATTTTCTCCTCAGGAATCCATCTTAAATAAATATCTTTTAATTGATTTATTGCAAATTTATCAGAGCCTCCAATCAAAACTCTATCTGGATTCTCAAGATCCTTGATAGCAGTTCCTTCTGCTAAAAATTCAGGACTTGAAAGAACAGAAAAAGTTTTTTTATTAACACTTTTTACTTTCTTATTTGAAACCAAAATTTCCTCAATCAGTTCGGCAGTTTTAACAGGAACGGTACTCTTTTCTACAATAATTGTATGCCCTTTGGAATATTTTGAAACTTGTCTTGCACAGGACTCAACCCATTTCAAATCACTTGCATATCCTGCTCCAAACCCTTTATTTTTTGTAGGAGTATTCACAGATATAAAAACCATATCGGCATTTTTTATAGAATTCTCAATATCAGTTGAAAAAAATAAATTTTTATTTCTATTTCTCGAAACGACTTCTTTAAGCCCTGGCTCAAAAATTGGCAAATTATTTAAATTCTTATCATTCCATGCTGCAATTTTTTTATGATCTATATCTACAAGTGTAACTTCAATATCAGGACAATTATCAGCTATAACAGACATTGTTGGTCCCCCAACATATCCCGCACCAATACAGCAAATTTTCTTTAAGAGGAATGAAATAATTTTTTAATTTTCTGTTGGTATTATAAAATATCTCTTTACTAATATAAATAATATTTATCAATTTAATAAATCTATCTGTAAAAAAATGGAAATAAATCCCTTAGTGTTGATAGTATTTTCCTTTTTATCCTAAATAACTAAAATTTTTGTTTAACAATATCAAGAATTAATCTACTATTTTTTTTATAATTATATAATTAATTTGCTTATTTTTTAACAGTTGAGAATTTTTCAATTTAAAAAATATAAAAATAATAACTATGGAATCAATTTTTATATTTTTGTTTTTGGGCTATTTTTTTTACCCTCTGCATTTACCATTGGAGCTATATTATTATTAATTTCATTATTAACAAATACACTTACATATAATAAAGAATTGGTATTTGACAAATGGAATATTTGCTTCTTACTTGCAAGTTTTTTAATGATAATTAGCTGTATTATCCATTCATCTTATAACGATCACCTTAATATATATAATCTTAATTCATCACTTAGCTGGATAGGATTAGGAAATTGGCTACCATTATTTTGGTGCTATGCAGGTTTCAAACCATTCTTAAATAATACAAAAAAAAGGGAATTATCATCAATAGCATTATTATGCGGATCTTTGCCTGTCCTTTTTACTGGGATAGGGCAATATTTTTTCGGATGGTACGGACCATTTGAATTTCTAAATGGTTTTATAGTTTGGTATCAAAGACCAATAGAAAATTTATCTGGATTGACGGGCTTATTTAATAACGCTAATTATATGGGTGCATGGTTGAATATTATTTGGCCAATAGGTTTGGCATGTTTAATTGACTCGAATAAAAATATATTTAAAAATTTATCTACTTATATTTTTATTTTAGGGATATCATTAGCAACAATTTTTACTTTTTCAAGATCAGCTTGGATAGGAATTTTTCTAGGAACATTACTAATGTACGGTAAAAGGATATATAGATATTTACTAGCTTTATTATTTTTACTTATTTTAGTAATTTCCTCAACAGTAACCTCAATTCTAGGCACTCAAATGCAGACAGTTTTAAAATCTTTTATCCCTCAATCAATCTGGATGGAATTTAGTGATTTTCAGTATTCAAGAATAAGTATTTGGAAAACAGGATTAAATACGGTTTACAATAATCCTATATTTGGGAGTGGTGCAGGCTCTTTTCAACAAATTTACATACATGAAACAGGTTTATGGAAAGGTCATTCTCACAATCTACCTCTAGAGTTAATAATAAGTTATGGCCTTCCAGCTGCTTTACTAATAATTATTCCAATATTGATAATTGTTTTTATGTCTTCAAGGAAAATCCTTTTAAATAAAAATAAAGTTTCAATATTTGATAAGTCTTGGATAACTTCTCTAATAGTTCTTATAATTTCGCAGATGTATGATGTTCAATATTTTGATGGAAGAATTAGTATTTTTTTATGGATATTAGTCTCAGGATCGACGAACATTTTAAAAGAATAATATCTAAAGTTTTTAAAATTTCCTACTTTTAAGATCTATTTAATAAGGTAATATATTACTAATATTCACTCTACTAATGTCTTTTGGAATTCCTTGGATAATAAGTAGAAGAAGGGTGTTGATAGGAAGTTTTTTAGATTATTTTATAAATATCTTTATTTATAATTATGTTTTCAACAAAGAAATTGGATCATATCCTAGTCAAATAGTATCCATCGGCCTAGGTTTTTCTTGGATAATTATAAGTTATGTTTTAGGAAGATACATAAAAATCTCCAATATTACATTAATAAGTTTTGCGAAGGCAGCTATAAAAATAATATTCATGTTGATTTTCTGCAACTTTATTTATCTCGTGATAAATTGGTTTGTGCCTTTAACTTTTTATTGGGATACACCAGAATTTTCTAGTTATTTATCAAGAGAATTGAGTAACTTATTTATAAGGGTCTCAACTTACATAGCGATTGCTAGCTTGTTTCTTCAATATTTCTTCAGCATCATTACTTATAATATATATAACCAGAAGAAGGTATGGATATTTTATGGGTCCAAAGCTAAGTTTAATGAAATAATGGAAGAAATTGGGGGATTAAAAAAGAACCTTATTTTATCTTGGCATCCTAACCAGGATAATCTTGAAGGCATTAACATACAAACTACTAAGGGAATAATTATTGGAAATTTAGACGATATAAACCAAAAAAATTTAGATAATATATTCAAATTAAAGTTAAAAGGAGTTGTAGTTGAAGGTCTTTTATCATGGTTTGAAAAAGAATTCCATAGAATGCCAACTAATATAATTGAAAATAAAAATCAACTTGTCGAAAAACTTAAGTCAATTGAGGACGGTTATCAATTAAGAACCAAGAGAATTGGTGAATTATTAGTAAGCACTTTTTTATTAATCATTACAGCACCTCTATTCATACTAATAAGTGCATTAATTTTAGCTGAAGATAATGGTCCAATATTTTATACCCAAACTCGAACAGGTCGTAATGGTAATCCATTTAAAATCATAAAATTTAGAAGTATGAAAATTGATGCCGAGAAATGTGGTGTCCAATGGTCAAAGCAAAGAGATCCAAGAATAACTTGTATTGGGAAAATAATAAGAGCACTAAGATTAGATGAACTACCTCAACTTTTTTGTGTAATTAAGGGTACTATGAGTCTTGTAGGACCTCGCCCTGAAAGACCTGAAATAGAGAATGAATTGTTAAAAAATATACCCTACTATAATTTTAGGAATATTTTAAGACCTGGAATAAGTGGTTGGGCTCAGGTAAATTACCCTTACGGAGCAAGTATTTCAGATACTCAAAAAAAACTAAGTTACGATATCTATTACATAACTCATTTTTCAATTTTACTCGATCTTCTAATATTTTTTAAAACAATTAGATTAGTATTAAATGCCAAAGGTTCATTACCTAAAAAGTATAATTAGATTCTTTAGATTATTTGCGATTTGATTTGGAATTATTTTAATTAAAGTATTCCAAATACCAATTAACAAATAAGGGGATCCCCTCTTCTATCAAGATCTTAGGTTTATACCCTACCCATTTAAATAAAGAAGATGTATCTGCCCAAGTTGTTTCAACATCTCCAAGTTGCAACTGTTCAAAATTCTTGATTGCTTTAACTTGAATTGCATCTTCTAATCTTTCGATAAAATTTAGCAAATCAATTGGCTTACCATTTCCAATATTAAAAACTTTGTGTTTATTAGAGAATGGCGAACCTTTATCTATTGGGGGTTTCAAGCAGCATAAATAAGTTCCATCCACAATATCGGAAATAAAAGTAAAGTCTCTCTTCATGCTTCCGAAATTAAAAATTGATATGGGCTGTCTAGAGAGTATATTCTTTGCAAAAATCATTGGTGCCATATCAGGCCTTCCCCAAGGACCATAAACGGTAAAATACCTTAATCCGGTAATCGACAAATTGTAGATTTCACTGTATGAATTAGCCATAACTTCATTTGATATTTTTGTGGCCGCATAAAAGCTCACGGGATTATTTATTGTTTGATTCTCAGAAAAAGGATAATTTTTATTTCCTCCATATACAGAACTACTTGAGGCGTAAATAAAATGTTTAATTTCGTATTTTTTACATAATTCCAAAATATTAAAAAAGCCAATTAAATTTGACTTGAAATATGCTTCTGGATTTTTTATCGAATATCTAACTCCAGCTTGAGCAGCTAAATTCACTACAATATCAGGCTTACATTCTTTAAAGATTGTCTCCATATAACTTTTATCTTCTATAGATGCTTTAAAAAATTTCCAAGTTCTTTTTTTAATTTTTGCATAATTATCAATTTGTTTTAACCTATCGTACTTTAATTCTATTTCATAATAATCATTAAGATTATCTACCCCAAAAACTTTAAAACCTTTAGATAAAAATTTTTGTGCCAAAGATGAACCTATAAAACCTGCAGATCCAGTAATAAGTACAACTTTAAAAGTATTCATTGAATTTATATGGGATTAGCAATCAGTTTTATATTATCAAAAAGCTAATTTTATTTAGAAGTCAATTAATTAATAATAATTAAGTAAAGCCTATTAGATTATCGAAAAATATATACCGCAAAGACATCCTGTAGATTTTAAAAAATTATCAATTTGATTCTTTATAAAATACGTATAACTATACCAATATCTTAAAGGATCATACCTAATTGTGTAGTATTAAGTTGATTAAATATTCTTTAGAAAATTAAAAAGAAAATGATTAAAGAAATTGAATCTAAGTTAAATTATGAAGAAGATACAACATGCGATCTAAAAATAGCAATAATCCTGGCTTTTTATAATGGCAATGAATTCATATCCGAGCAAATCTTTTCAATTTTTAATCAAAGTCACAAAAATTTTGTCCTTTTTATATTTGATGATTGTTCAACTCAAAAGTTCTCTCTTGAAAACTATAACTTATCTTTTTCAGATAAAGCAAAAATAAAATATTCAAAAAGAAATAAAAATTTGGGATATACACTTAATTTTCTTAAAGCATTAAATTCTATAGATAATAGTTACGATTATTATGCTTTTTCTGATCAAGATGATATCTGGCATAAAGATAAATTAAAAAATGCTATAAATTCATTACAACTTTATTCTTCAAAGATACCTTCCTTATATGGGTGTAGGACAGAACTAATAGGGGAAAATAAAAATATTAAACTCGGAAAATCAAAACTTCATAAAAGAAAACCTTCATTTAAAAATGCAATTATTCAGAACATTTTTGGAGGGAATACTATGGTATTTAATAATCTTGCTAAGCAAACTATCTGCAAATCAATTAAAAAAAATAAAATAACATCTCACGATTGGTGGTGCTATCAGATAATTAGTGGCAATGGAGGAAATGTCATTTATGACAAAAGAATTTTCCTAAAATATAGGCAACATAGTAAAAACCTTATAGGCTTAAATACATCTCTTAAAAGTAAATTAACTAGACTTTATCAAATTATAAAAGGTGAATTTAAAAATAAAAATAATAAAAACTTGAATTCTTTGATCAATAATTGTGATCTTCTTACTTTTAATAATAGAAACTCTCTCAAAAATTTTGTTAAGGCAAGGGAATCATTTTTTTTATTAGATATTTTTTATTTTAAAAAATCTGGAGTGACTAGACAAACATTTTTTGAGAATATCATATTGCTTATTGGTATTATTATAAAAAAAATTTAAACCATAACTCATATATAAGTTCATAATGAATTTACATTTGAAAATTACTAAGAATTTAAAAGATATTATAGTTAAGAGATTTTACAAATACTTCAGAGAATGAATTCGTCAGAAAGAAAAGGGATAATTCTTGCGGGAGGTACGGGTACAAGATTATTTCCTATGACAAAAGTTATTAGTAAACAATTACTTCCTGTTTATGACAAACCTATGATTTTTTATCCTCTCTCAACATTAATGCTTTCAGGTATAAGAGATTTTTTGATTATTACAACTCCACAAGACCTAAAAAGTTTTAAGTCATTGTTGGGTAATGGGGAAGAAATAGGTGTAAAAATAACATATGAAACACAATCAAAACCCAAAGGAATTGCTCATGCGTTGATTGTTGGAGAAGAATTCATATCAGATTCTCCTGTAGCATTAATACTTGGAGATAACCTTTTTTATGGACAAGGAATATCTAATATTCTTAAGAATGCAAATCAAAAAACTTGTTCATCAATTTTTGCGTACAGAGTTGTTAATCCAGAAAGATATGGGGTAGTTGAGTTTTCAAAAGATTTCAAAGCCCAGAGTATTGAAGAGAAGCCAGATAATCCCAAAAGCAATTTTGCAATTACCGGTATTTACTTCTACGATAATTCTGCTGTAAAAAAAGCTAAAACTTTAAAAACGTCAAAAAGAGGTGAGTTAGAAATCACCGACCTTAACAAATTATATTTAGAAGAAAATTCTTTAAATATAGAAGTTTTTAATAGAGGAATTGCCTGGCTAGATACTGGCACAGTTGACTCGCTTGGAGAAGCCTCATCATTTATAAAAACAATAGAGCATCGTCAAGGATATAAAATAGGTTGTCCAGAGGAAATTGCCTGGAGAAATGGCTGGATAAAAAATACACAATTAGAGATCATTGCAAAGAAAAATATTAAAAGTGGTTATGGAGAATATTTATTATCGTTATTGGAGGAATAAATGAAATTTGATCATGAGCAGCTATCTACAACAAAAGGTATCAAGGTAAATGGTCCCATATTAATAAAACCCAAAATTTTTAGAGATGGGAGAGGCTTTTTCTTTGAAAGCTGGAATCAGAAAGATTGGGAGGAGATTTTAAAACAATATAATCAAGTACCTCAAAACTTTTGCCAAGATAATCATTCCAAGTCCTGCAAGGGAGTTTTAAGAGGGTTACATTTTCAAAAAAGACCATATCCTCAAGCTAAGTTAGTGCGTTGCATTTTTGGCGAAATATATGACGTAGCTGTAGATATAAGAAAGAATTCGATTTCATATGGAGAATGGGTTGGAACTTATTTAAATTCTTCAAATAATCATCAATTTTGGATTCCAGAGGGTTTCGCACATGGATTCTTAACCATCTCTCAATATGCTGAAGTAAACTACAAAACAACCAATTACTGGAATAAGAATTATGAAGAAAGCTTACTTTGGAATGACAGTGACATCTCAATTAACTGGCCTTTAGAATCATTAAAAAATGAAACTCTTAAAATAAGCGATAAAGATAAAAATGCTAAAACATTTAAATCCTTCAAAAGAACCTAATTTAAAAAAAATATAATGAAATTATTAATATCAAAGAAATTTACAAAATAGTAATCTTTCAAAATCTTCTAAAAATGAAAATTCTTTTACTGGGAGCTAATGGACAGCTAGCTAAAACTATTAACGAAACAAAACCTAAAAATATTAATTTAATTTCTTTTTCGAGCAGTGAATTTAACTTCCTTGATATGCAAAGTAGTATCAAAAATCTAGAGAATATAAAACCAACTCATATTATAAATGCTGCTGCTTATACAAATGTAGACAAAGCAGAATCAGAAAAAGAATTAGCTGAGAAAATAAATGCTTATGCTCCATTCGAAATTGCTTCTTTAGCAGCATCATTAGAGTGTAAATTCATTCAAATAAGTACTGACTTTGTATTCAATGGATCTCAGTGCTACCCATATAAACCAAAAGATCTAGTTTCCCCCCTCGGTATTTATGGAGAGTCAAAAGCTTTAGGTGAAAAATTACTACTTAAACTTAATAATTCAAAAATTATTCGTACAAGTTGGTTATACAGTCCTTTTGGAGAAAACTTTTGTTTGACAATATTAAATTTACTTGAGAAAAATGCAAAAAATCATATTCCCTTAAAAATCGTATCTGATCAGATAAGTTGTCCTACTAGTACATATTCTTTATCCAGATTATGTTGGGAGTTAATTTTAAATAAAGAAATCTTTATGAAAACTCCCAAAATAAATCATTGGTCTGATTCGGGAATAGCTAGTTGGTATGATTTTGCTGTTGAAATTGCTCAAATTGCTTTTAGAGAGGGAATTATTAACTCTTTACCCGAAATCGTCCCTATAAAATCTAAAGAATTTCCATCGAAAGCACAAAGACCAAATTTCTCATTATTAGATTGCGAAGACACTTGCAAAGCTTCAAAAGTAAAAAGAGAGCATTGGACTTTTGAATTATCAAAAGTCATCACAAAAATAAAATCCAGACTTTAAAATTTTAAGATTACTTTTAGATAATTATTTTTTAGGAAAACGTTTTTATTTATACTGAGTAAAGTTGGAATTTTTTGAATGAGAATCCTAGTAACTGGTGGTGCAGGATTTATTGGAAGTAATTTAATTCAAAGGTTACTTCTAAATAAAGAAAATAAAGTTTTTAATCTTGATAAAATGGGTTATGCGAGTAGCACTAAATCAATAGATAATTTATTAGAAAATATTAACTCAAAATCTTTAGGCAAATATGAGTTCCTAAACGTTGACTTAGAAAACAAATTAGATACACAAAATGCATTAGATTATGTATCCCCAGACTTAATAATGCACCTTGCAGCAGAAAGTCATGTTGACAGATCTATAGACCGTCCTGATAGTTTTATAGCTAGTAATATTATTGGAACTTTTAACTTATTAGAATCTTCAAGAAAAATTTGGAGGAAATTTGATAAAAAAAAGAAAAGTACTTTTAAATTCCACCATATAAGTACCGATGAAGTTTTTGGATCACTTGGAAAGACTGGAAGTTTTTCAGAAGAGACTCCATACAAACCAAGAAGCCCCTATGCAGCATCAAAGGCATCGAGTGATCACTTAGTTTTGTCTTGGCACCATACCTATGGATTACCTGTTGTTCTAACAAACTGCTCAAATAATTATGGTCCATGGCAATTTCCTGAAAAATTAATTCCTCTAACAATATATAAAGCGTATCGAAACCAATCAATTCCACTCTATGGAGATGGGGAAAATGTTAGAGATTGGCTTTTTGTTGATGATCATATCGACGCATTACTTTTGGTTGCTAAACAAGGAGTAATAGGAGAAAGCTATTGTATTGGAGGTAAAGGTGAAAAAAGTAATAAAAATGTTGTTCTAGAAATTTGCAAAATAATGGATAAAATCATCCCTTTTAACGCTCCCCATAAAAACTTAATAAGCTACGTATCTGATAGGCCTGGTCATGATAAAAGATACTCTATTAACCCTACAAAAATAAAAAAAGAGCTGGGTTGGAAATCTAAATATACATTCAGAGATGGCTTAGAAAAAACAGTTCATTGGTACATCAATCATTTAGAGTGGTACGAGAATACTATGTCAATTAAAGAATATAACTTTGAGAGGCTTGGAAATAAATTGTAAGTTATATTTATGAGTTAATTAAATTCAAATAAAATAGCTTAACTTTTTCTCCATTTTTACAAAAACCATGAATTAGAGGGTTTCAATACTTATTAAAAAGTTGGGAACAAATTTATATCATAAAGTTTTCTCTCTAATGAAAATGAACATTAATAAGTTACCAATTCTCTCAGTGGTCTCAAGTTTCCAACCTTCTTCCCCAAATTTATTTAAGATTATTTGAAGTTGTTTTGATGGGTGTAATCCAGGATTTACTGATTTAAATTGTTTAGGGAATTCCTTCTCTAGATATTCCTTACTTAAGGATCCTCCCAATTTTTCACTAGCTTTTTGTGAATTCTGCATATCTGCATTTTTATTTTCTTCAAAATTTATATGTAAAACAAAGTAATCCCATTTATTTTTATCAGTCATAATTTTTTAAGGTTAAAGTTTTTTTTAAAATTAGATTAAAAAATATAAATTGTTTTAATTTTCATTAGTAAATTTTGCCATTAACGATGGAAAAATGATTATCAAATAACTCTACCTTCATTAAATCCAGTAACTACATAGTGCACTGTTGCACCAAATAAATCCGATCCATAAGTTGCTTGCAGGTCACTATAGTTAGAAATATATCTTGAGGCGTCAAAAGAATTAATATTTCTACCTTGTGAATATCCAGAAACTACATAGTGCTCTGTTGCTCCAGAAATATTAGTACCATAAGTTTCAATTAAATCTGTATTTGATGCTATATAAGCCCATTCATCAAAGGAATCAAGAGATCTGCTTTCATTAAATCCGTACTCGATATAATGATCCGCCGCACTAGCGGTATCAGTACCATATTCTTGAATTAAATCTACATGACTAGCAATATAATCCCATGCATCAAAAACATCCAAAGATCTTCCTTCTGCATTTCCAGTATCGTTATAGTGTTGAATTGCTGCAGCTACTTTTGACTCTCTAGTTGTATAACCATTAGCAGAATTAAATGAGTTTAATAAATCACTATG